>JANSYS010000007.1 GCA_024742275.1 Alphaproteobacteria bacterium
ACAACCGCCGCCTGCTGGAGCCCATCGGGAACATCCCGCCCGCCGAAGCCGAGGCCAACTTCTACGCCGCTCTGGACGCTGAACCCATGGCCGCGTAACTAACCGAAATCAGCCTCCGGCAAACCCGGCGCGGTTCAGTTCAGGATCGTCAGCATCTTCCGCATGACTGCCACTCTCGCCACGAGCCGCGGCTTGCCCGCTTCGATAAGTCGTTTGTGAAACCGCCGGATGACCGGGTTGTGCTGTGTGGCGACCACTGAGCACATGAACAAAACTGCCCGAACCTGAACCCGGCCGTATCCTGTCTTCTTGTATCGTGAGATTTTGCCGCTCTCTCGATCCCTGGGGGCTAGACCCAGAAGGCCTGAAATACGTTTGCTATTGTGGTGTCCGAGCTCTGGAAGATGAGCGATCAGGGTATGTGCAGCGGTGTTGCCGAAGCCCGGCATTGATGTGACGATCTCTCGGAGGCGTCGCCATTCATCATGGTCGGATATCCTGTTGTCGATCTCTCCATCAGTTAACGCTATCTCTGCCTCCAACCATCTAAGGTGGCGCTCGATTCCCTGCAAACAGAAGTCGCCTTGAAGCTGGGTACGCCGAATGGCCTCTCTTCGGCGCTCGCCCACCAATTGCATGCGCCTGGTGACCAAGTCTCTTAGCTCGTATTCCGCCGCGGTTGTGGACCTCGAACTGGCTGGACGGATTAGCGAGGCAAACCGCGCAATAAGCTGAGCGTCGAGAGCATCCGTCTTTGCCTCTCGGCCAATGACAGTCGCGAGTGCTCGGACCTTTCGGGGATCAACGAGGGCGGTTGGAATTTCATAGTCGGCCAGATGCTCGATCAGATCTCGACTCAATCGGCCTGTGTGCTCGAAGACGATAAGTTCAGGAGATACTTTTCTTGCGAACCTGATGAATGTGGCGACGCCTGAAGGGCTGTTATCGAAGGTCCTGAGCTCATTTGCAGGCCAAACGCAAACGTCAAGGCGGGCTTTAGAGACATCGATGCCGATGTAGCTGCCCATGGGACCATACCTTGCAAGCAACAGGTCACTATCGGCGAGCGATGTCCCGGAGCCCCTCGGCTGCGTTCGGACTTGTGGCCCCGACTTTTGCGCGGGGTCTCCGGGACAATAAAGCCGCCCTCTATTGACCTATCTGAGTATGGGTCTTTGGGGACCCGACTCCCTGGCGGTCTCTTGAAGGTGGCCTGTACGTTCTTCCCTCGTATGGGTCTTCAAGTCTAGTTGATAGCTGCGTCCAGGGCTCAATTCGGGATTTGCCAGGGCCCCGTCTAGTGCAGACGGGTCAGCGCTGCAGTAGCGGGATCAGACCCTCGAGCTCAGTCATCTTTTCGTTGGTCTCTCTCACAAGTCGGCGGATTTCTTCGAACAGGTCGCGAGCCTGAGCCGCTGGATCCTCGCTTGAAGATCCGATCTCTAGGTCAATGGCGATCGGGCAGTGGTCCGAGAGCTTGAAGCGGTCCTCGTCAGCTTCGGTTATATCAACTTGGCGGAAGCTGTCCGGGACCAACCAAGCGGCAGCTTGTTCGTCCAAAATGATGTGGTCGATATAGTCTGGGTAGCGTCCTCCCAGGCAGCCACTTCGAAGTCCCTGGGTCACCCGGGACAGGACCAAGCCAGCAGGATCACCGTCGTTCCAGTCCGGCATAATGACGTCGCCATCGGAATCAAAGCGCCAATTGAAATCGCCGAGCACAACGAAAGGCACAGTCTCGGTAGAGCGCTGATCGATCCAGGTCTCCACCACCGGGACTTGCTGCCTCAGGGTTCGACAATGGCGGTTTCTATCCAGATCTCCTTGAAAGCAGCTGCTTTTCAGGTGAACCGATAAGAGGCGTAGCGCCTGTCCGCCAACTTCGATGGTGATATCGGTGCCGCGGCGAACAGACCCGTCGAGTTCAAGTGCGACGTAATCCAGATCCGACGTAACCGTGATGCCACGCCGTACCGCGAAGCCTGTTCGCTGAGGATGGCGTCGGTCGGAAAAGAAGAACGCATAGACTGATGGGTCAAACACCCTTGCAGCGGCTTCGGGGCCGTCGACCTCCTGGAGCGCGATGACGTCCGCGTCCAACTCCGTTGCAAGTGCGGAAAGCGCCTCGTAGTCAACATCCTCGCGCGCCACGCTACCCGTGCCGTTCTCGGCTCTCAGGTGTTCGATGTTCCATGTCGCGATCCGAACACGTTCGGCGCTGGCTGTCCCGATCAACAACACAGTAAACGCCAGAGCCGTCAGTATCGTACGCATCGCGTATCCTCCTCCGGAATTCAGTCACCGATGACCAATCAATCTACGATCGGGAAAAAATAGCACGTGAATGTTACAATTGGTTGTAAATTTATGATCAACGTTTGCTGCGGCCGTTGAGGTTATGAGTGCTGATCGGCTTCGTTCCCTAGCAGCGTTTCTTGATGCAGAGCGAAGAATTTTCTTACCCTGTCGGCGACTCTCAGGTCTGTCTCGATGGATTCGCGTTGCTAGGACGGCTCAATGCCGAAATCCAACCGCCGCACCTGAACCCGGATACTAAAAGACGCGCTAGCTCGCACGACTGCCATGTCGTCATCGAGGAGAACTCGGGAAGTTTTTGAGTCCTGTTTCTATGCACGGTCGGAAGACGCTAGCAATGGGAGCGGGCTCGGCATGGTCATCTGCCGCGATCAGCGCACTCCATGAAAGACGATACCCAGGTCAGATCGACGCTGGGCCGCGGGTCTTTGTTCAGATTTTCCGCGTTCGCCGATGGCCGCGCCGCCCTCAAAGCGGCCAGAGCCGGATGCCGCCCGCTGAGACAACGGGACCGCTATCCGCGCACCCTGGCTCACCAAATCGAACTTTCAATCGAGTCGGCTAGTGCCATCCCCACCAATCTCGCACTGCGCCTCCCATCACCCGGGACAAGTCATCGCCACTGAGCCAAGGCATCTCCTCGGTGAACATGGTCACGCACTGCCGCCAGGTACATGGCATCTTGGAGATATCGGTGCCCCAGAACATCCGGTCGGGACCGAATGCGTCGAAGACCTGTCGGACATAGGAACTCATGATCGGGAAGGGATAGCTCTCGCTGGAGTATCCCGGAATACCGGTGGCCTTCACGGCGACGTTCGGCAGTCTGGCGAGCTTCAACAGGTCGGGCATATGCGTCATCGCTGCATCGTCCTTGAGTGACGTGTTGCCCCCTTTGCCGCCGAGATGATCGATGCTCAACCTCAGGCCAGGATGCACGGTGGCGATTTCTCCCAGGATTTCAAACGATCCCGTCGCCAGAGTGGTCACGGGAATGTCGAACCGCTCGGCCGCGTCCCAGAACCAACCCAGTCCACCATCGTGTAGGCGTCGGCGGTTCTCGCTGTCTAGAAACATGCATCGCAGGCCAAGCATGCCCGGTTGCTCGCGCCAACGTTCCATCGCGGCCGTACTTTCTTGCGGCTGCCCAAGATCAATGGATCCGATGATCGCAAAGCGGCCCGGATAGTCCTGAACCGCGTTTATTGCGAGCTCAGTTGAACCTGGATCCCAGGAAGGTGGGTGGATCACCGCGGCATCGACACCGGCTTCATCCATCATGGAAATTGCTTCGGCGGCGCTGAACGAGGTGACCTGCCAATGGGCCATATTGCTAGGTAGCCCGGTACTCCAGAGGTGTATCTGCGCGTCAACGATTTGCATTCCGGCTCCCCCTTCGTTCCCCTGTCTGCACTGATACTCAGGTCCTTCGCATCGCCAGTGAATGCCTCAGCGATTGGCGTTGCCCGGCCTTACGACCTAGTTGGATAGCGGCCGACCCGCATGGGGTTTCGCGATCTCCTAGCGATCATGATTGTGCCATGCAGGGACGCCCTGCAGGAGTAGTTGAACTCGCTCGGGAAAGGGATACTCTGCTCACGGAGCTTCGGCTCCCGCCGACCGCTCGAGCGCCTAGCGGTCGTTAAATATGAAGCACCCCTCGGGGTGTCAGGTCCGGGCAAGCGCCGTCTATCGAGGCCAGACCGTAGGGGTCGAATATCGGTTGCCAGGAACCGGCTGGCATTGATCAGGAGAGGGCTGACTCTGATCGGTCGGCTTCTCCGGTCCTGTCCGAGAACCGTGTGAGAGCCGTTAGCCGCACATAGTGGGGTTCAAACGGACCCGAATAGATCTCTGTCTGGAGGTAGTGCTTCTCGGTCTCCAGATCAGCCTCTAGAACATCTCGGTACCAAGCCTTTGGATCACCATCGCTCCCATCGTTCCAACGATATCCACGAGCCTTCAGGAGATCCTTCAGGTCGTAGGGGCTATTCAGCGCCCAGATCCTAACGCTCGGCTGTCTCGCCGCATCCAGGAGCATTCCGAGCGTCGGCTTGTCAGTCGCCGGGAATGGTCTGGCGAGGATCTCGAGCAGCATCTCGCAATCCGCGATCGCCCGGTGGCCGTCGTGGAACAGGCCAAAGCACATGCCGAGATACTCAAGCTTGGCACTTCGGATCCCGGCATCACCCCATGGGACTTCGGATAGCGAGCAGCCCCATGCACGCTTGGCGAAGATCGGATGAAGCCGCTCAGCAAACCGCCTGTCGAAGGCCGCGTTGTGGGCAATAACTATGACAGCCGTTTCAGCCAATCGCTCGACCGTAGCCAAATCGATCGAGTGACCGGCAACCATTTCGTCGGTGATGCCGGTCAACTGCGTCACTTCGGGAGGGATTGGTCGGCCAGGGTCGTTGAACGACTGGTACCGCTCTATGACTTGGCAAACCTGGTCGCGCTCGTCGTATTCGAACGCCAGCATCGCCAACTCGATGATCTGATCGATGCGCGGATCCAGGCCGGTCGTTTCCGTGTCCAGGATGATGCCAAATTTGGTTTCGCCGACTGGCGTGGCGAACTCGTCCCGACTGACAACTCGGCGCAGAACCCGATAATCCGGGCTGGTTTCTAAGGCCGCAGCTAAAGATTCGTAGTCAGTGGGATTGCTCATCTCCTGATGCCCCAGCGGCTCTCTGTTCGTCGAGGTGATAGGGCCATGGCCAGAATTGGTCCAGGTCACTCAGAAGCTTTAGCGGGGACCAAAAGATTTCTATCAGGGCGTAGACGGATTCCTTCGCCCTCACCATCAATGGCGGGGAGGAATTTTATCCCGTTCTCTTGAAGAACCCGCACGACGGCGTCCTTACTGGCAGTTCGCGAGCTCTGGTTCGCTTCAATCCGCACAACGGTGTTCAGTCCGATTTTGGCGCGCGATGCCAACTCGGGTCGTGACCAACCAAGCGCACTGCGAGCCGCCCTAATGATTTCACCACTCGGCATGGCGCATGCTCACGCCTCATGGATTCTCGGTCCATACACATGACGCCGAAATCCTTAAATTGGGTTGATAAAGCCCATTTATGGTGATAAAAAACCCAATACTAGTTAACGAACCGCCTTCTCTTCGCAGCGGTTTTCCTAGTGAAGGGGGCCAAGTTTCCCGATTCTCGATGCGAGCCGCGTTCAGGCGCATACAGATAATCAATGTCGTGAAGGCAAGGATAATGCTCAGTGCAAAGGAAAAAATCCTTCTCGCAACCACGATCAGATCTGACTGTATCCAAGTTGATACCACCCTCACAGAGGAGCGGTTGATATCGGCCAACCCTGCTCAACAAACTCATAATGAGCGGGAATTCTAGCCGTGCCCGTCACTGCAACGACAGCACGCGAGCGCCGCGCTCTCACATTCCTTCGTCGGTGGTTCGCCCCGAAGGAAAAGCGCCACTTCGGCACGGCCAACACTGTTGCGGACCTGCCGCCGCCACTTCGGGATCGATGCCACATTCTCCGATCTCCGGCACCGGATCTCACGCACCTGCCACAACTGGCCGCTCAAGTGCTGGACGATCTCATGACTGAGCGCGGCCTCGATGCCAGCTGGGCGAGCCCATTGTCGGGCCAGGAGCTCGATGCGATCGCCCAGGTGTGGAAGGCCGGATCCGTATGGGTTCTCCGGCGCCTAGTGGAGGGAGGGATGAATGTGCGGGAGCGGCTACAGCCCTGCCATTGAGATCGAACTGCACTACCGACGAACCCATTCCCGATAAGCAGGGGCCAATGATGCAGCAATCGAGATCAAACAGAGAGACGCCGAGGTCAGCACCTAAGGGCAGGCAGCCCAGCGAAGTCGTGAGAACGATGGTCACTGTCGTGATCGCCCGAGATCAGGATTCTCCCACCCATTTGCATCCCATGGTTGGTGAGACCGGTTACCTCGGCGCCATCGCTCTTGCCACAGCGAATCTCCGGTTGGGTCAAGGAGATGCGAAACTTGATTTCAGCGAAATCTTCGGATTGAGCGCTAACGGCTTCTTCGCGCCGCACGAGGAAGCCATTTCTCTCGACAGGGAAATCGACCTACTGCGTGTCGTAACTCGTTGGTTTGAAGACCTACCGTCACCACTGCTCCTGACCTGGAAAGGCGCTGAGTTCGACATTCCGTTCCTGCAATTTCGAGCGTTGGCCGCTAACACGCCCGCGAAATGGTTGCTGACAGCGTCTCAGCCGGACACCGAAGACCTTTTCACCACGGGCCACGTGGACCTCTGTCGGTATCTCCGATTTCAGACGCTCTCGATGTCACTCGACCAAGCCCTGTGTGAGATCGGGTTTCAGCGTGACCCAACGATCCGGGGCCTCGCACGCCTGGAACTGACGGCATCCGGCCTGCTGCTGCTCGCTGCCAACGCGTTCAGCCTTCGCGGGGCAATCAGCGAGAACGTGTTCAACAACTTTGTCGACTCTTTTCAAGTGCGGGCTCGCCAGTTCTCGGTCACACGGAGCCACTTTGGCTTCTATGCCGCGGACGAAGCCGCGAAGAACGGGTAGCAGCAATGACTTGGCATTCCACTTCCTCGCTGACGCCGCCGCGGCACTCCGAGATCGAAAACATGGTCCTCGCCATTCGATGCACGCCGAAAATGACGGGAGGGCCTAGCAATGAGCTCGATTAATCCAAACCGGTTTCGCACCGAGATCGACGTGTTCCAGCGACTGCGTGCCGACCTCAAATCCATCGCCGCAGGTAAGGGACCGACAGAGGCTGACCTGGGAGCCCCGCCCATTGTTGACTTCTATGAGGTAACGACGCGTTCGCTGCCCGCCATAGCCGGTCAGATTGAGGGCCAACCGTTTGGTCCCTCAGACAACAGCGAAGCGTCTCTGCTCATCCTGTACGCATCCAAGCTCGGTTGGGTGAGAACGCGCTCAGGGTATTTCCGGCTTGGAGTGCCAGCGGCCTCCATATGAACCGGCTTCACTCAATCTGACGGAGCATCCGATGATCTTCCTGACCGCCCAAGGCCTGTCGCCATACATCGAATTGTACATCGATCGCTGCGACCGGTTGCTGTCGGACCTCAAGGCAATCCGGGAGGGCGCCGGGCCCACCGAGGCTGAACTGGCGGCAGCACCTTTGATCGATCAATTCAGCAAGGTGTATATGCCGGTCCCTTGCTTAACCGGGTACATCCATGGGCATCCCGGGATTGCTGATGGCCCGGGTCGGACGTCGGATCTGTGGGTGGTGGCGCCGGACCATGGTTGGGTTCGGACCATGTCCAGGTACTACCGGCTGGGTGAGCCGATGGATGAGAGCGCCCGGCCCGAAGAGCTCTTAGCACACAAGGTTCACTGACCTTTCGATTTCCAATCGGTACACGCGGCACAAACGGCACCGCCGCTCGCCAAGCCATTGTGGGCAGAAAAGACCGGACGAAGCATGGATGTCGGAGCTTTTGCGAAATGCCGCTCGATGCCTGCTATGCAGCGACATCATCGATAGCAGGCATACGCACGACTACGTCTCCTGTACCTGCGGCAACATCGCCGTCGATGGCGGGCCGTCGTACATACGGCTTGCTGGCGTAGGGCTCGACGACGCTTCTTACGAGCCTCTCCACGTATATCTGGACGGCGAACTTACTGCAGGCAGTCAGTTCATCCCGTTCCTTGATGGCGCGGTTTGGTGGGGCTGCGGCGATGGCTTGGCAGTGAATCGCCTGTTTGCTGCCTTGATGGCCGGAACGGTCCCGGCGCCAGATCAGCTGAGTGTGGCCGGTCAGCGACGGCTTGGATACCTCGCTGAGATCGTGCTGACGATGTCGCCGGAGCGGGGTCCCGAGAGGAAACTTCTGGATCTCGTTGCGAATCTTCGAGAGCGGCTCCGGTCGGAACCGGTCGAGGGAGCGGCGATGGATCAGCTATGGCTGCCAAGCCATGTCGCGGGACCAGATGAGAAAGCGACAGAGTGGGGTTTAGCGATCGGACTCAGTGAGCGGTTTCGTAGTGCGTTCAACAAGAGAATTGAATGATCGGGAGCAAGAAGGGTCGGCCTCTGCGCGCCGTTTGGCGATGAGCAGCAACCCGTTCATCGCTTTCCGGCGGATACGGCGACGCAAGGCTTCATCGTTGACGAAGAGGCCGCTCGCGATCCCCAGCGGTGAGCTAATCCGCAAGCGCGTCATGTTCTCTGATCGCTCAGTGATCTGGCGCCGAAGCTGAACCGGATCGAGATTGAGTAGACGGTCCCATTCGTCGAAGACGGCGTACTGGTGGCCCATAGAGCGCCATTCGGAGAGGACCCGGCGTGCGCGGTCGATGAGATCAGGGTCAGTGGCAATCTGGCGGGCGATGATACGATGGGTAAGCAGCTTGGCGCGGTCGTTGATGGTCTCAGCATTTGGGGGCGGCGACATGACTGCACCTTGTTCAGATTTCCCCCGCGTTCTCATGGACCTGTTTAACTTCTTCGAGCTGTTCAAGATTCTCGGCTGCGGTTTTCCCCTCTGCTCTTCGGCATGATCTAATCTGTTCCAGTCGAACCAAAGCCGCCAGCGCCGCGTTCGGTGTCGCTCAGCGTTTCAGTTTCGACGATCTCTGGTTTCAGGACGGGCGCGATGACGGCCTGGGCTATCCGGTCGCCGTGGCTGATGGTGAAGGCCTCCCGTCCGGCGTTGAGCAACGCGACCTGGACCGGACCGCGATAATCCTCGTCCACGGTACCGGGGCTGTTTGGCACCAGGAGGCCGTGCTTTGTCGCGAGGCCGGACCGGGGCCGGATCTGCATCTCCGTTCCTGAGGGAAGCTCAACGGAGAACCCGATCGGGATGAGCGCGATACGACCAGGCTCGATTGTCACTGCACCGTTCGGAATGCATGCTCGAAGGTCCATCCCCGCTGCCCCCGCGGTCGCGTAGGACGGTAGGGGCAGGTCGGCATTTTCCGGGAGACGCTTGAACTTCAACACATTCATTTCTGCCTCTTCGACCCGAGGGATACAATTCTATCGCCGTTGTCGGACATCGCCTCGATCTGGGCTTCCAGGTCTGCTATGCGCTTCTCCTGGGCCGCCTTCGTAGCCCGCCAATGCAATGCTTCCGCCGCTACCTCGGCTAGTGCCTTCTCGTAGAAGCGGATCGTGTCACGGCGGGCCTCGGCTGCATCGGGTTTGGCGGTCGCAAACCGCTCCTTCTGGACGTGAAGCCAGTCCTGGACGATCTCGCGTAAGTCCGCATGGCGCGAGTTGCGAAGATACGCGGTGCTCACACCCGCCCGCCGCTGAACTTCCTCGAGGGACAGTCTGCGGGGCTTGTCGGGATCGTCTGGGTCACAGTAGTACCCGCGTTCGACGATCTCCGCCTCGATCATGCGCAACGTCGCGATGATCGAGTTGCGTGCCTTGTTACTGCGATCCTTGTGGTATTGGGCGAGCGCGTCACCGGCCTTCCGCTCGCTCATGTAATAGCTCCAATGTACGCGATCAGCTTGTCTCGGACCTGCTGCGGCAGCGGATCGAAGTGCCGCGGGTCGCAGTCTTTGAGGGCTAACCGCAGGCGATTGTCGTTCGCAAACGCGTCGATGGTTTTCGGGAAGGGAGCAAGATTGGCGAGGATTTGGCTCTGGTAAAAGGGCCGGGCACCAGCGTAGAGGCGGTCGATGCAAAGCATTTTGATCGCCTGCTCGACGGCCCGTTTTCGGTCTTGCGCTGCGGCGGCCGTTTCCAGACGGAAAATACAGCTTGCCGAACAGGCACCCAGGTCGCGGTTGCCCGTCACCTTCGAGCAGAGACCTTTTTGCTTGCTATCCGAGGTGCAGAAAACGCCGTCGCGAACTTTCTCGACATACGGCAGGATCGTCCGGAAGACTTCCGGATTATCAGCGCTCACGCCGAGCCGATGGGTTTTTCGTAACAGTTCCGACTTAGCAGCCCGAAGGGTTTCGGCAGCCGGGCCGCCGCATTCCTCGCTTTTCGCGATAATCTGCTTGCGGCGAACATCCTGAACTTCGCGGCGGACCTTGTCTGCGTCCAGACGAAACTCCCGATCAGATAGCATGTAGCCAAGTGTGATATCGATATCCGAGTGCCCCAGCACTGTGTAGAGAACTTCGCTGGCTCCTTCGAGGGCGAGGCCCGCAAGCCTCGACATAGTTTTTCTAAATCGGTGTGAACTGACGGTGCCATCGAGATCGCACAGCGGCGTGCCGTCGAGGGTGTGGACAGCAACTCCGAAGCGCGGGATGAGATATTCAAGCGCCACCACACCGGTTGTCGTTCTGTTTCCGGGCACCCAAAGAAATTTTCCCTTATGTCCAAAGACTTTGAGCATCCGTTGCTGCCGCCAAATGGCTTCCACCGCTTGGTGGGGCAACGGCCAATGCCTCGTCGACCCCTTGGGGTCCTCGGATTCCTTGAACGTTGATCCTATCAATCCCTCCATGCCGTCGAATTGTATGAGTGGGTCCCGGCTCAAGGTCTGCATTTCCGAGACGCGCCCGGCGGTTGCCGTGTTAAGGATGATCGCGTTGGCCGCCTGACACAGCGATAGAAGGGATTTAACGCCAGACAATGTTTGGAGCGGCCAAGAAGAGAAACGTTGAGTTAGCTTTCTCTCTCCATCCACTTCAAATTGATAAGGAAAAACTAGACCTGGATAAAGATATTCACCCGACCATTTAGCAATACATTGATTTCTATAAGGCCGAACAAATCTACCTATAGTTTTTCTGCCTTTCTCATCGACTTCAATTGCCGAAATCTCAGCATAGCAAGCTTCCAGATCCTGCTGGATTTGGGACATGAAAAACGCGGCACGAAGAATCTCTGTAAAGGCTTCATCCGAGAACGGTCGAATGGGTACGCCCTCGTATTTCCGCGGTTCTATGTCACCCGCTGGCCAGTCGTCAAAGAGTCCAGCGTTGAACAAGCCATTAAGCCTTTGAATGCATGAACCGAAAAAAGTTGGATGGGCTTCCCGAAGTTGGTCGAACGCTTCTGCAGAAAGTGACGAGAAGATCGGCAACCCATCTGGGCAAGTCGAACTCTTAATCAGTGATCGACCCGTCAAGACTGACGCATCCCGCGCGGCTCTGATAAGCAGGTCAGTGTGCTGGACCCAAACCTTCGCTTGGGGTGGCTTCAACCTCCACCTCGTTCCCGGAACAGTCTGTGTAAAATCCAGGAACGCAATTCGCTTGAGGCGCCGGATCAGGTTCTCCGCGCGCGAATCATCCCGCCGCCATTCGCTGGGCAAGGCCTTCTTGAAGTCAACGGTTCGACGATTAGCAACATGGTTCGCTTCACTCACCATGGATGTTGGAATTACCCACACGTCATCGGCGACGATACATCCCTCGAATACCTTAAAGTCTGCGAGTTCCCCCCACGGCGACGTCCAAATCGAATCGATCGACGATAGGTTGGCCGAAAGGGAGCCACGGTGTTCGGCAAGGGCTGACTGATTGGACGATGTCATCTGATCTTCCCATCAGTTGTCTGCGTGATCAGAGGAAAGACGGGTTAGCTGCGATTTCCATCTCAAGCGCGCCAAGCTGGACTGCGTCGAAGATCTGCGATTCGCCTGATCGAAGCATTTCTCGATGGGATGTGACGGCATGATCGAACCACGTCGCCAGATATCCGGATGCCTGATCCCGGATGATCTCAATACCGCGGAGTTCAAGAGTAAGACTACTCGTCAAGAAACGCCCGATTGGGATCACACGGCGCAATTCTAGCAACTCGGCCAACCGAACTGCGAGGGGGCCCAACGCTTCCGGCGTGAGTATTGCTAAGGGACATAGTAGACACCGTTGGACGCCGCACAAGGTGTCCATCACATGGTTCGGGGCAACATCTTTCGGTGGGTTAAATGGATCTGTGCACCCCATTCCGTACCGACTTCTGAAGACGGAAGCCACCCGGTTTGTTTCCAGTGTTTTGCGATCCTCACACGTAAAGCCGGTACGCGACGTTGCAAGCCGCAGCACCGTCGGATCGACGGCATGTCCGGCCTCTAGTTCCTCAAATAGGGCTTGGCTCATGCGCCTGAATTGTTTGAATCGTTCCGCGATTTGGCGCTTCTGCCGCAGATAGTGACGCGTGGTCGAGATCGAGTAATGATTCAACGCCTGCTGGACGGCGAAGATGTTGGCGCCACTGGATGCGTAGACGAAAGTCGCAAAGCCGTCGCGGATGTCGCCGGGCGAAAATGCGTCGATGGCGTTGATCAACGATACTCTTCCCAACTTCTCAGCCAAGTCCTTTGCCTGCGATTTCAAGTTCATGTCGAAAGCTACTGAGACAGCCTTCGAAACGCCCAACAGACCGACGGCCTCATGACCGACACCCTTGGGATTGAAATAGATCCATGGGCTCCGCAGCTTGCGTTCAATTGTCGCCACCTGTGAACGAATCTCTACAGTTTGCGACTCGGCAAGAAGCCCCGCCCGGAGTTCTCTTAGAATACCGCGAAGATAGCGGGTGCGTTCGATCTGTGTCTTGATGACAGAATACGGTTGATAGCGGGATTCTTTGAGGCTTAGCGCTGAATGCAGTCGCCCAGTCTTTGGACGTTGCGCGTTTATCTCAACTGAAAGCTCGTCCTCAACATCGTCATCCGCGTTTGATTTTCCTTCCCTAACCGAAAGGATCACCACCGTACCTCTCTTGTCTTGTCCATGATTCAACTGACCTGTTCGATCGGAAAACCAATCGCTGCACTCTTGGAAATTATTATCGACCACATTGATCGCTCGTGCCGTGTCCATCCAACCAGTATGGAATGAGACAAGCGCATATGCCGCCATGCAGTCAGAACTCGAAGGTGCGCTTAGACGATACAGTATATTGGCGGAGGCAGCTGGACAGCCCACGCTTTCAGCTCGTTTTTTGATATTGCCGAGTGTGTTATTAATTCGAGTAATGTCAGCGCGTTCGACGTCCGAGCCGTACAACAAACGATGCCGGATTCGGCTGCGGAACATCACTGCCAAATTTCGCCATTTGTACCAAGCCATGTTTCTGACGCTCCCACGTCGTCCACCAGGTCGTCCCCTACGACCGACTTGCCCTGTAGTTCGCGGATCGACGCCCACCTCAAAAGCTCGTTCGGCGCGATGCATTTGCTTCAGGCCCTCATCAAAGTTGCGCTTTGCTGCGTTGTAGACGAGCTTGAGAGCTTTTGGATCGACATCTTCGTGCACGAGCGGCGCTTTGTGGTATTCAATCGTCGGCCAAAGCAACCTGGCGTTGTCCCACTCGTCGGCACCAGGCTCGCTCTTGCAGACTTGCACTGCGATCTTGTTGATAAAATTTAGAGAATTATGTTTTGCTCTCAGATCGCGGCCAATTTGTGCCAGCAGGAACCGCTTGAAGCCCTCGCCATCGGCGACGGTGAGGTCGGCGCAGCTTTGGATGTTCCGCCCAAGGTTTCGCTTTACCTCATCCAAGTAGCGGAAAAACTTGGTAAAGTCTAGGAGCGCCCTTGCGACCGTAGCATGTGACTTGCCGTAAAGCGTGGAGCGGAGTTCCGGCGCAATCTCTCGGATCAGTTGCGGTCGCCCGGTGATGCCGAGTCCTGAGTCCCCATCTTTATAGCGCATCAGATCGATTTGTCTGTAGCCGTCCAGCTCATGCCAATGATCCCAGACAAGTGGGTTCATGGGCGGTTGCGCGACGGATACGGCATGAGCCATCGGTGCCGTTTCGACTTCAAACCGCTCGTCGTCAAGCGCCTTCTTGACCCGGCTCATTTGGCATCTCCATCGAGAAATGCTGACCAGTTGCGAGTATGGATATTTCGGCCGACCTGTCCTTGTAGCCATCGGAGATAGCGTTCGGTTGTTTCCGATGACACGTGCCCCATGGTCGGACGTATAAACTGGTCGATCAGATCGCGGCCCATCGTGTCGATCAGCGAGAACGACGGCATGTGGTCATCCACATTGACGATGCGGTAATCGTCCGCAATCTGCGCCAATTCGGCGTGAAGCCGCTCAAGAAGCTCGTAGCATGCCCAAGCATGGCGACCCAGATGAGGTGACCAACCTGGAAAAGGGATCAACTCAGCGCGATTTTTCGCACGTCGCAGTGTCCAGATTTCATGCAACCGGTTGTATGAATAGTGCGCTCCACTTTCAGGAGAGATGAAGAGTTGCTTCGGGGATGGCAACCCCGTGTTCTTAAGCTTGAAAGTCCTGATGGCGCGCTCGCGTTCCCTATATCGGTAGTCATTCAGAAGGAATAGGAAGTCTCGACTGATTGAGATCTTGCGCTTATTTCCAGACTTGTCAGGGTCGCCAATTCGGCGCCCACCTTTAGTGCCATAGCAGATTTCAACGTCGACGGTGAACGCGTCGGGCTTCACTTGTCGGTAGTCGTGCGGATTCGGGATCTGGCCCGCATGCAGCATCAAAAGCTCTTCCGCACGAAGACCAGTCTCGATGATCGTACGGCACATCAGATAGTTGGTAACGGCGTGGTCGCCACTATGCTGCGCCAGAATTCCGTCGAGCCAGTTCTCAATCTCCCGGCGCGTCGGGAGTTGCAGATCATCGGGATTTTCCCGCACCCGGCCAACCCGGCGAGATGTTATCCGAGATCTCTTGCCAGCTTTGGCCTGCAGGCGACCCAGAAGGTGGCTTGGAACCCCGTCCTGGGCGACTTCAAACCGATCCCGAAGGTCGTAATGCGCAGCGAAGGTCAAAAAGTCTCCAACCGTTAACATTCGTCGGTTGATGGTCGAGGCAGATAGAGGCCGCCTCTCCGACGAGTAGCTCCCTGTCTGCATCGATAATTGATATGTTTCAAGAAGTTGGTCGTATCGAACCTTTCTCCAATCGAGATGAAAACGCTCGCAGTAGGTGAAGAAATTTTCCAGATCGCGGCCGTACGATTTCATAGAGGTTTCAGCCGGACGTTTAGCCCGAGAGTGTTCACTCCGAGCTCCTAGCCCCGCCGCCCACCGTCCCATACCGCGCGCAATTAAATAGTCGACTGCTTCATCGAGCAGCTTCCACTTCGCCGACCACAGGCTCGGGATGTGGGCAAGCTCGGGGATTCCTAGCTCATCGCATCTCGCCCGATCGGGCATGATCATGAACGTCATCAAGCAGCCAGCAGTCGATTTCGCCAAAAACAACTACCTATGTATCATATTTTGTCAGCAGGCGCTCGCTTATGAAGCGGGTTATTGTTGGCACCAAAGGAACCGCGATAGTCGCTGTCCACGGTGCCCGGAGCGTTGACGCAGGCGATACCGGAGCGGAAGGCGAGCCCCGAACGGGCCCGCACTTGAGCCTCGTAGCCGGACGGCAAAGCGATCGACAGGCCAGTCGGAATCGCGTGACGCTGCAACGGGTCGAGGGTGATCGGCGCGTCGATCGCGGCCCGCAGGTCCATACCCGCGGCGCCATCGGTCTCGTAGGCTGGCAGCGGCAGATCGGCGGCGTTCGCCAGCCGAGTGACCCGCACCGGAACCGTCATGAAAAATGCTCCGCGATTCGGGCGGCGAGGCGTTTTCCGACTTCCGCCTTCGACATGGGCGGCCAATCCTCGGCGCCGTCCGCGGTGATCAGATGAATTGTGTTGCTGTCGCCGCCGAAGGTGCCGGTGGCAGGCGACACATCGTTCGCCAGAATCCAGTCGCACCCCTTGCGAGCCCGTTTGGCGGTGGCGTGTTCCACCACCGTCTCGGTCTCGGCGGCAAAGCCGACGACCAGGGCCGGGCGCTTCTCGCTCTTCTGCGCCAGGGTTTTCAGGATGTCCGGATTCTCGGTCATCTGCAGGATCGGAATACCGCCGTTCTCCTTCTTCAGCTTCTGGTCGGCCTCGGCGGCGACCCGCCAGTCGGCGACGGCGGCGGCACAGACCACGATATCGGCGGGCAACGCCGCCTCGCAGGCTGCCAGCATCTGCCGTGCGTTCTCGATCGGAACGGTCTTCACTCCGACCGGATCGGGTTCGCGGGTCGGACCGGCAACCAGCGTAACCTCGGCGCCCAGAGCCCGAAGCGCGGCGGCGATGGCGTGTCCCTGCTTGCCCGACGACCGGTTGGCGATATAGCGCACCGGGTCGATCGGCTCGTGGGTCGGGCCGCTGGTGACGATGGCCCGCCTGCCGGCGAGCGGCCCGCTGCTCTCGGCGAAATAGGTTTCCGCAGCGGCGACGATCTCCAACGGCTCGGCCATGCGCCCGAAGCCGAATTCGCCGCAGGCCATGTTGCCCTCATTCGGCCCGACAACGCGCACACCGCGTCCGGTCAGCGTCTCCAGGTTCGCCTTGGTGGCCGGATGCTCCCACATGCGGACGTTCATCGCCGGCGCGATCATCACGTCGGTATCGGTGGCCAACAGCAGGGTGGAGGCGAGGTCGCCGCAAAGCCCGTTCGCCATCTTCGCCATCAGATCGGCGGTGGCGGGGGCCACGACGATCAGGTCGGCGGAGCGCGAGAGCTGGATATGCCCCATCTCCGCCTCATCGGTGAGGTCGAAAAGGTCTGTATAGACCTTGTCTTCGGTCAGGGCCGACAACGAGAGCGGGGTGACGAACTGCTCGCCCGCCTTGGTCAGAACTCCGCGAACCGCCGCGCCACGCTCGCGCAAGCGGCGCGTCAGGTCGAGCGCCTTGTAGGCGGCGATACCGCCGCCGACGATCAGGAGGATGCGTCTGTTGCTCAGCGTCATGGGGCGGAAGGTAGCGCGAAGCGGAACGGCGGGCGAGAGGGTTCCGAGAAGAGACGATATCGACGATCACCCCGGAGCCGTACGACTCCCCGGCAACGGCGATGGGTCTCGCCCCGGTCCTGGCCGGGCCTGCTCAGAGGTGGCCGAGTTGGGCGCGGCGGAAGGCGATCCGTCGGTCGGCTGCATTGAAGTTGCGCGAGCTCTGCTTCGGCGGTTTGGCGTCGCTGATCTTCAGATAGACGAAAGTCGGACCGTCGGACCGGCGAAGCTCCCTGCGTCCCGCCTCTATCTGGTCCGGTGCGGTCACGGTCATCACGTTCCGGATTCCGAGCCCCTTCGCGGTCAGCGCCAGGTCCGTACCCATGGAGGTATGGGTGATCTGGTTGCCGGTCTCGCCATATCGCTCGTTGTCGACGCAGAGGATCGACATGTTGGTCACGCCCGATCCCATGACGGTCGCCAGGGCACCCACATTCATCAACAGTTCGCCGTCGCCGCACATCACCAGGACGCGCTTGTCCGGTCGCGCCAGCGCGAGGCCCAGGCCCATGGAGACCGACGCGCCCATGGCGCCACCGAGCAGAAAGCAGTTATCGGCGTCGGGCTCTATCGCGTACATGTCCTGCGCCGTGCCCGCGAGCCCGGAAACGATCAGGAAGTCGCGGTGATTTCCGATGATCGCCGGCACCGCCTGGGCGCGGTCCATCCGTTGGTTCGAACCGGTGATCTTGATCTCTTCGGCCATATCCGGCTCCCCTCAGAACGCCTTGGCGCCGATGAACTTCTGGGTCAGCAGCAGCGCCACCGCCTGCTCCGACTTGAAGGCCATACCCATGGCGGCGACGGTCGCATCCTTCAACTCATCCTCGCGCTCGACTTCGATCACATGCACCCCGATCGCCTCGAGGCAGGGCTTGACAGCTTTGCCCATGGGAACCTGCCAGGGGTTCTGCTCCCCGTATGTACCGCGCATGGTGATGATCGCGAGGAACGGAAATCGGCCGTTGGCCTGCAGGGAGAGCATGTTGATGCAGTTCCCCGTACCGCTCGACTGCATCAACAGCACCGCCCTCTTGCCACCAAGATCCGCCCCGGCGGTCAGCGCGACGCCCTCCTCCTCGGTCGTCAACGGGATAGAGTGGACGCGGTCGTCCTCCAGCGACTTCTGTATCATCACCTTGTGGCCGCCATCGGGCACGTAGGCGAAGATCGACACACCGCCCTCGACCAGCGTGTCGTAGAGCTCGGCGCCCCATACCGATTGGTCCGACATCTCCGTGCGTTTCCTGTTTTCTTGATTCAGCAGCCATCCACGCTAGCACGCGGATTTCCCAGATTGTATGCAATAATTGAGTGAGTCAGCCGCCGAACCGATCGTCGAGTTCCTGGTGTGACGGCAGATCGACAAGCGCGCAATATTCCGCATAGGAATGGCGCCGTCCCGCGTCGGCGGGCGAGCCATCACGCTTCAGCGCCGCCATGGCGTCGGCAACGGCCCGCGTCGCGGAGAACAGGGCGGTCACCGCGTAGAGAACAACCGAAAATCCCATCGCCTGAAGATCGGCGGCGGTCAGTTTGACCGTTTCGTTTCCGTCGACGATGGAAACCACTTTCGGTCCCTCGACACCCGCCGCGACCGCCTCCACTTCGGCGATGGTCTTGATACCGTCGACGAAAACCAGATCGACCCCAGCCTGCCGGTACAGCGCGGCGCGGCGGATCGCCTCGTCAGGCCCAAGCGTGCCGATCGCGTCTGTCCGGCCGATGATCAGCAGATCGTCGTCCCCGCGCGCCGCGACGGCGCAGGCGAGACGCCGCGCGTTCTCCTCAGCATCGATCAGCCGGATACCGGCGAGTTGGCCGCAGCGTTTCGGCGCCACCTGATCCTCCAGATGGATCGCCGCGACCCCGGCCTGGACGTATTCGCGGACCGTGCGGTGAATGTTCGACGGTCCGCCATAGCCGGTGTCGGCGTCGGCAATGACCGGGATACCCGTGGCGCGGACCATGTTGCGGGCGTGCTCGGTCATCTCGGTCTGGCTCAGCAGGCCTATATCCGGCGTGCCGAGCCGGCTGGCCGTCGCCCCCAATCCCGTCATGTAGACCGCCGGGAAACCCGACTGTTCCACAATCCGGGCGGAGATGCTGTCGGGCGCACCAGGGGCCATCACGATCTCGCCGGACGCGATCAGGGCGCGCAGACGGGCGGCGGGAGAAGCGGTCATCGGTCGGACTCCGTCAATCGGGCGCGCAGCGCCGGTTTCTGCAACTTACCATTGGCGTTGCGAGGCAGCGGATCGGAGGTCAGGACCACGGTCTCGGGTACCTTGTAGTCCGCCATGCGCTCGGCGCAGAACGCCCGCACCGACGCCTCGTCGAGGGCCGATCCCTCCACCGGCCGAACGACGGCGTGGACGCGTTCGCCCAGAACCGGATCCGGTCGGCCGACCACTGCCGCCTCGACGATCGCCGGGTGGTGGTTCAGCACGTTCTCCACCTCCGCGCTGAAGACTTTGAAGCCGGCGCGGTTGATCATGTCCTTGAGCCGATCGAACACCTTAACGAAACCGTCGGCGTCGACCGTGCCGATATCGCCGGAGCGCCAGGCGCCATCGACAAAAGCCTCGCGATCGGCCTCCGGACGGTTCCAGTAACCGGGCACCACCATCGGACCCGAAATCCAGAGTTCTCCAGTCTCTCCTGGTTGGAGAAGCGCACCGTCCTCGCTGCGGATCTCGACCCGGCCGCAGGGCACGACCTGGCCCACGCTGTCCGGGTGGGACGGGTTCAGTCCGGGCGGCATGATCGTTGTCGGAGACGTCGTCTCGGTCGAGCCGTAAGCGTTCACCAGCACGAGGTCGGGCAGCATGCGGGCGAGCGTCGCGATGGTCGCCTCCGGCATGGGCGCCCCCCCGAAGCAGCCGATCCGCCAGGCGGACAGGTCATAGGCCGCCAGATCGGGCTGCATGGTGGCGAGCGTATATAGCGCCGGAACCATGATCGTGTAGCTAATCCGCTCCCGAGCGGCCGTCTCCAGCAGATCCGGAACCCTGTAACCCGATCGCATGGCGACCAGCGCCCCGCCGGCGATCAGTGCGGAGTAGAAGATCCCGACCAAACCGCTCACATGGCTCAGCGGAATCGCCGCAAGCGCCCGCTCCTCCTCCGTGAAGGACAGACAGCGGGAAAAGGCGAGCGACGATTGGACAATGCCGAAATGGGTCAGCATCGCCCCCTTCGGCCGTCCGGTGGTGCCGGAGGTGTAGAGAATGACGGCGACGTCTTCCTCTCCGATCTCGGCCCCTCCGTACATCGGATCGCAGCCCAGCAGGTCGTCGAGCGTCGTCGCCCCCGCCACGACACCGCCGACGGCGATCCGCCGCCGAAGGCCCGGGATGGCGTCGGAGGGGGGGACGTTCTCAGCCAGCGCGGCTTCATGGATGAGCACGGCGGCGCCGCAGTCGTTCAGCAGGAATTCCAGCTCGGCGCGGCGCTGGCGGATACCGATGGGCACGCAGATCGCACCGAGCCTGTTGCATGCCAGAAGCGCGGCGACGAACTCCCAACCGTTGTCGAGCAAGAGCGCCACACGGTCGCCGGAACCGACACCAAACGCGGAAAGCCCGCCTGCGATCCGGGCGCTCCGACCGTCCAACTCACCGAAGGACAGGCGCAGATCGTCAGAGACGACCGCGTCGCGCTCGGAGAACTGGGCGGCAAGGTCGCGGAACATAGCCGCCAGATTAGCCGGTCGGTCGGCATAACAGCGGACCCGGCGTCCGTCGTAGTGGGTTTCGACGGCGGTTTCGCCGACGCAGCCTGACCAGAATCGGTCCTGCAGCGTGTCGTCTACGGCGCCGGCCAAGGGCCCTCTCCCGGCTCGGCGAGGCGGGGGCCAACATCTCTCGATCCTCGATCCAGGTTGCCCTCCTCCCGATGCTTCCGCAGTTCCAAACGGCCGATCTGGTTGCGATGGACCTCGTCCGGCCCGTCGGCAAGCCGCAGCAGCCGGGCGGTAGCGTAAGCCGAGGCCAGGCCGTAGTCGTTGCTGGTCCCGGCACCGCCGAATACCTGAATTGCCCAGTCGATCACCTGACAGGCCATGTTCGGGACGGCGACCTTGATCATGGCGATCTCCGCCCGCGCCTCCTTGTTCCCGACCGTGTCCATCATCCAGGCGGCCTTCAGGGTCAGCAGGCGGGCCTGCTCGATCAGGATGCGGGCCTCCGCGATCCGCTCCAGCGTGACGGTCTGCTGCGATACCGGGGTGCCGAAGGTCACCCGCTGTTCGGCCCGGCGGCACATCTTCTCCAGCGTCCGTTCCGCCAGTCCGATCAACCGCATGCAGTGATGGATCCTGCCCGGACCGAGGCGTCCCTGGGCGATCTCGAAGCCGCGCCCCTCTCCCAGAAGCATGTTGGAGGCGGGCACCCGAACGTCCTTGAAGTCGACCTCGGACGCGCGGTCGGGCACTGCATAGAATCCGAAGACCGGAATTGGCCGGATCACCGTAACGCCAGGCGTGTCCTTGGGCACCAGGATCATCGACTGCTGCCGGTGCCGATCAGGATTGTCCGGGTCCGACTTGCCCATGAAGATGATGATCTTGCAGCGCGGGTCGGTGGCGCCGGTCGTGTACCACTTGCGCCCGTTGATGACGTAGTCGTCGCCGTCGCGGCGGATCGAGCTTTCGATGTTCGTGGCATCGGAGGAAGCAACAGCCGGTTCGGTCATGGCGAAGGACGAACGGATCTCCCCGGCGAGCAGCGGCTCAAGCCATCGCTTCTTCTGCTCCTCGGTCCCGTAGCGGACGAGCACCTCCATGTTGCCGGTATCCGGAGCCGAGCAGTTAAACACCTCCGGGGCCAGAGGCGATCGTCCCATCACCTCGCAGAGCGGCGCGTAATCCGTGTTGGACAGGCCGGCGCCGAGATCGCTGTCCGGCAGGAACAGGTTCCAGAGTCCCGCCGCCTTCGCCTTCGGCTTCAGCTCCTCGACCACCGGCTGGACCTTCCAGGGTCCGAGCTCTGCGGTCTCCGCGAAGTAGCGGTCTTCGTTGGGATAGACGTACTCCGCCATGAAGGCTTCGATCCGCGCGCGCAGATCGAGCACGGCTTGTGCGTGCTGAAACTCCATGATTCCTCCCCTTTGTTTTCCCGCGAGCGTGCCACGCGGGATGGGCATGGAGAAGCCATGGAAATCAGGGTGGGGCGGTCCGACTTGCGGGGTTCCCGAGAGAGCGATAAGCGTCGACCACCCAAGCCAGAGTTCTTAGGGGAACCAACCATGCCCGAAGGTTTCGCCGGTACACCGGAACCGCCGTATTACGCGGTGATCTTCACCTCGACCCAGACTGAAGACCGACAAGGCTACGACGCCATGGCCGAGACGATGGTCGAACTCGCTCACGCCCAGCCCGGCTGTCTCGGCTCGGAGAGCGCCCGTACGCCGGACGGGATTGGCATCACGGTGTCCTACTTCACCGACGAGGAGTCGATCCGAGCATGGAAGGCGCATGCCAATCATATCGGCGCCCAGAGACTCGGCAGGGAGCGTTGGTACACGCACTACGAAGTCCGGGTAGCGAGGGTCGAACGCGCCTATTCCGGTCCGCAGGGGCGTTAGGTCTCAGGCCTGACTGCCTCAGACCCGGTTCAGCAGACGCGCGCGGATGGTGCCCGGAAGTTCTCGGATTTGCTCCAGGATCTCGACGCCGTTCGCGACCTCACCACCGACGTCAAGCACCACATATCCGATCTGCCCATCGGTCTGGTAGTGCTGAGCGACGATGTTCAGACCCTGGCGGGCAATCAGATCGTTGAGGCGGCCGAGTTCGCCCGGTTCGTTACGCTGAACCTGGATGAAACGGGTGACCAGGGTTCCTTTCGGAAGCTGCACTTCCGGGAAGTTCACCGCACCCATGGTCGAACCGACGTCGGAATACTCGACGAACTTGCGCGCCACCTCGTCGCCGATACGTTCCTGCGCCTCTTCGGTGGAGCCTCCGACATGCGGCGTGAGGATTACGTTGTCGAGACCGCGCAGGGGGCTTTCGAAGGCGTCCTTGTTCGATTTCGGCTCGGTCGGGAAGACGTCGACGGCGGCACCGGAGAGGTGACCGTCCTTCAACGCCCCAGCCAGCGCATCGATGTCGACCAGGCTTCCCCGTGCGTTGTTGATGAGGAAGGCCCCTTTCTTCATCGCGCGGATTTGCCCGGCGCCGAACAGTCCCTTGGTTTCCGGCGTCTCCGGCAGATGCAGGGAGACCACATCCGATTGCGCGAGCAGCGCGCTCAGATCGGCGGTCGGCTCGACGTTGCCGTGGCTGAGCTTGTCCGTGCGGTCGAAATAGATCACCCGCATGCCCATCGATTCGGCCAAGGCGGCGAGTTGGGTGCCGATATTGCCGTATCCGACGATGCCGAGCGTCTTGCCGCGCACCTCCCTGGAACCCGCCGCGGTCTTCGCCCAACGCCCGTCATGGGCGGCCATCGACTTCTGGAACGCGCCGCGCATCAGCATGACGATCTCAGCGATGGTCAGCTCGGCCACGGAGCGCGTGTTCGAGAACGGCGCGTTGAAGACGGGAATGCCGAGAGCCGCCGCCGCGGGCAGGTCGACCTGGTTGGTGCCGACAGAGAAGCAGCCGACCGCGACCAGCGTGTTGGCGGATTTCAGAACCTCGGCGCTGAGCTGCGAGCGCGAGCGGATGCCCAGCATGTGGACTCCCTGCAGTGCCTCGATCAGCGAGGCCTGGTCCATGGCGCCGGACATCTCCTGCAGGTTCGTGTAGCCGGCGTTTAGCAGCACGTCCTTGGCCGTCGGGGAGATCCCCTCGAGCAGCAGGATCCGGATCTGGTTCTTCGGGCGGGACAGTCCCTTTGCCATCTGGCTGGGTCCGTTGCGGTTTCAGGTTGCGGCGCGTTCTAACCCATATGCTGCGCCGCACCAAGACGTCACGCCGGGCGAAGTCGCATTCCGGATCCATCGTGGTCGGTCGCCTGCGGAGCGCTGTCGCCGCCCTGGCGACCCAGCATGAACAGCAGAAAGCCGGCGATCGCAATGTGGAGCACATTCCAGGCGACACCGTTCAGGAACGCCGCCGTGTAGCTCAGCGTGAGATCGAAGATCGCACCCGACATCCAGCCTCCGACGCCCATGCCGATAAGCGTCGCCGACAGTACCATACCGACCCGGACCCCCGCCTGTGAGGCCGGGAAGAACTGGCGCACGATCAGCGCATAGGTCGGCACGATCCCGCCTTGCGACAGGCCGAACAGAGCCGAAACGACATAGAGCGGCACGAGCCCGTCGAACGGCAGGAACAGAAGCAGTGCCAGCATCTGGAGCGTGGAACTGAGCAGCAGGGTCGGTAGCGCCCCGATCCGATCGGCCAGGGCGCCGCAGACCAGACGGCTGACGATGCCGGTCGCCAGCATCAGCGACAGCATTTCCGCGCCGCGCTGGCTGTCGTACCCGAGCTCCAGGCAATAGGCCACGATATGCACCTGGGGCATGGCCATGGCGATGCAGCAGGCCAGGCCCGCGACAATCAGGAGCGCCTGCAGCACAGGGCCGGGCAGCGGCGCCCGGCCGTTCCGTCCCCGCGCCGCGGCCGGGGCCGGCGCATGACCGATCGGCGAGCGCCGACGCAGGGTCATCGCCATCGGCACCACGGTGACGACGCAGAAAATCCCTATGATCTGGTGCGTCTCGCGCCAACCGACGTCTTGAATCAGATAGTCGATGATCGGCGGCCAGACCGTCCCGGCGAGGTAATTGCCGCTGGCGGCGATGGCAACGGCGATGCCCCGCCGGCGGACGAACCAGTGGGAGATGTCGGCCAGCAGCGGGCCGAACGTCACCGCCCCGCCCAACATGCCGATCAGCAACGCGTGACCCGCCGAGAACATCCAGATGGTCGGGGCGATACTCGTCACGCCGTACCCGGCGCCGAGCGCGACGCCGCCCAGGCACAGCGCCGGAACGATCCCGACGCGGTCGGCCAGCTTTCCCATAAGCACAGTGCCGATGGCGACGCCGATCAGGGTGAACGTGTAGGGCAAGGACGCGTCGGCCCGGCTGACGCCGAAATCCGCCTCGACCGCCGGCAGGACGACCACCACCGACCATAGGCCGGCGCCGCCGATCATGCTGATCAGCAGGCACATGGCGAGCCGGCCCCAGGCGTAGGGGCCGTCTATATCTCCCGGCGCGTCGGTGTCGTATCCCGGACCCGGCGCGCCGACCGCGGGCCGTGTCATCCCGCCGCCTTGGCGAGTGCCCGTTCGACGTAGTCCAGGCGGTCCTGACCGTAGAAATTCTCGTCGTCCACGAAGTAGGTCGGCGCGCCGATCACGCCGCGAATGATCGCCTCCCCGCAGTTGCGTTCGAGTTCGGCCTGAACCGCATCGGTCATGGCCTCCTCGATCAATGACCTCGGATCGCCGTATCCGGCCTTTGCGACCAGATCGGCCACCACATCCTCGTTGGCGATGTCGCGGTCGTAGCGCCACAGCGCTTCGAGCACGAGCATGCTGAGGGTGTTCACGTCCCCGGCCTCTCCCCGCCCGACGGCCCGCTGTCCGGCTATCACGATCCCGCTCGGCAACTCGACCGGCCCCATGTGGTGGATCGGTTCGCGCAGGACTTCGACGCCGTGGGCGGCGGCGCAGCGCAGGGCGTCGACCATCGCGTAGTGCCGCAGCATCGTCGGCCGCTCTCCGAATTGGAGGCCGCCGATCGCCGGCATGGTCTTCGACAGCAGGATCGGCCGGTGGACGATCGTCCGGCCGTACTTCGCCGCCAGGGCGTTCAGCCGCGCCGCGCCGATATAGGTGAAATTCGAGCGGGTGGAGTAGTAGTAGTCGATGGTCTTCATGCTGCGTTGCTCCCGGCCTCGTCGGACAGTCTGACCGGTTCCGGCGCTGCCACGCCACGGATCATGTCGGAGGCTTTTTCGGCGATCATCATGGTCGAGGCGTTCAGATTGGCGGACGGCATGGTTGGCATCACCGAGGCATCCACGACCCGAAGGCCTTCCAACCCGTGCAGGCGCAGACTGTCGTCGACCACCGCCAGCCTATCGTCGCGCGGCCCCATCCGGCAGGTGCCCATCGGATGGAAGGTCGTCGTCCCCCGATGCCGCGCAGACTCCAGAAGCTCTTCTTCGGTCGCCACGCTCGGACCCGGATATGTCTCCCCGGCGTTATAGGGCTCCATCGCCTTGGAGGCCATGATCTGACGCGCCAGCTTCATCGCCGCCAGCAGAACACGGCGGTCCTCCTCGTGGTCGAGATAGTTCGGCTGGATCACCGGGGCCTCGAAGGGATCGGCGTTGCGCAGGCGGACATAGCCCTGGCTTTCCGGACGCTGCTGCCAGGACGCGATGGTCATGCCCGGCTCACGCTCCAGCGCTGACTGAACGCCCTCGGCATAAGAGGCCGGCGTGAAGGTGAACTGGATGTCACCGAATTGTAGTGCCGGATCGGACCGCCAGAACCCGTAGACCAGGGTCGGGCTGATCGCCAGGATTCCCTTTCGGGTGGTCAGGTACTTCATCACCTCGCCCGCCAATTTCAAACCGCGCGCACGTTCGTTGATGCTGTCCGTATTCCTGACCCGGTAGGCGAAGCGCGGGGCGTAATGGTCCCGGAGGTTCTCGCCCACGCCGGGCAGGGCGTGCTTCACTTCTATCCCGTGCTGGCCGAGATGCTCCGGCGCGCCGATGCCGGACAGTTGCAGCAGTTGCGGAGAATTGTAGGTGCCGCCGGAAAGGATCACCTCCCGGTTCGCCGACACCTCCATCGGTATGCCGTGGCGGCCGCCCTTGTTGTAGCGAACGCCAGTCACCCGCTTGCCCTCCAGCGCCAGTTCCGTCGCGTGAGCATGGGTGATGACGGTCAGGTTCGGTCGCTTCATCGCCGGATGGAGGTAGCCGCGCGCGGCGCTGAGCCGCCGGCCGTCCTTGATCGTGCGCTGGGCGTAGTTCACACCCTCCTGCTTCTCGCCGTTGTAGTCTGGATTTCTCGGAATACCCTGCTCGACGCAGCTCTGGATGAACGCCTCGGTGAGCGGATGCGACCAGTCGATATCGGTGACGGTCATGTTGCCGTCGCGGCCGCGGAAGGTCTCGTCCGCCGCGCCCTGACGACTCTCGCAGCGCTTGAAGTAGGGCAACACGTCGGCATAGCCCCAGCCCCGATTGCCCATCTGCGACCAGGTGTTGAAGTCCAGCCGCTGGCCGCGGTTGTAGATGTGACCGTTGATCGAACTGGACCCGCCCAGCGTCTTGCCGCGCGGCGCCTTGATCCGGCGGCCCGCGGTCCAGTGACTGGGTTCCTGGTCGTACAGCCAGTTCACCGACGGATCGAGGATCGTCTTCATGAAGCCGGCAGGAATATGGATGAAAGGATGCCAGTCGCTCGGACCAGCTTCCAGAACGCAGACGGAGGTTCCTGGATCCTCGCTCAGACGATTGGCGAGCACCGAACCGGCGGAGCCGGCGCCCACGATGACGTAATCGAAGCTGTGCATGGGGTACGATCCGGATCTTGGCAACAGGTCCCGAAACATCGGGTGACTTCAGTCGTAGCACAGAGAACGGGGGACAAGGGAGAGAGAAGCGGGCGATTTTCACTGTGCCGCGACGGCACGAATGCTTGTGCAACCGCGAAGAAAATTGTGCAACCGCGAGAAGATCCGAATCCGGGACGCAAGAACGGCCTAGTCGGTTCGTTCCGGCCACGCGCAGAGATCGCGCAGCAAGCAGGAGGCGCATCGCGGAGCCCGCGACCGGCACGTCTGCTTGCCGAAATCCAGCAGCCAGAGATGCCCGTCGAGCTTCGCCCAGGCGGGCGCGCGTGCGTCGAGCGATCGGGCGGTCTCTGCCTCCGTCTTGCCCCGCGCCAGGCCGAGCCGGTTGCAGACGCGGTGAACGTGGGTATCCACGGCGATCGCGGGCTCGCCGAAGGTAAAGAGCAGCATGATGTCGGCGCATTTCCGGCCGATGCCCGGCAGCGCCATAAGTCCCTCACGGGTGCGCGGCACCACACCGCCGGCGACCTCGACGAGATGGGCGCAGAGCCGACGCAGGTTCCGGGTCTTGGTGTTGTAGAGACCGCAGGGTTTGATCGCCGCCGCGATGTCCGCATCGTCCAGTGCCAGAATACCTTGAGGTGTGTCGGCAATCGCGAAAAGCGCATCACGCGCCTTTGCGGTGTTCGCGTCCCGGCTCTGGGCCGACAGGAGGCAGGACACCAGCGCCTTGAACGGTTCCGGGTCCTCCTTGACATGGGGCTCGCGCGGCCCCGGCGGCGCCCGCTCCGCCAATCGGCGGAACACGGTTTCGACATCTTTCTCGCTCAGCATGATCCCGATACGCTTCCGCTTCCCTTCCGGATCGCCCAGGAGTTCCCGTGACCGTCACCGTCAATGCCGGCGCCATCAATCCCGGCGCCATCATCTTCGACTGCGACGGGGTGCTGGTCGATTCCGAGGCCATCGTGATGCGTATCGAGCAGGCAGCGATCGCCGAGGCCGGACTGAGCTATTCGCCGCAGGACTACGCCACCCGATTCACCGGCCTGTCCTATGACGATTTCTTCGCCATCCTGGACGCGGAACACCGCGCCCGCTTCGGCAGGCCGCTGGCGCGTAGCCTGTACGAGCGGATCAAGGACGACAGTGTCGCCGCCATGGAGCGCGAGTTGGAGGCCGTTCCGGGCATCGCCGACCTGGTGGAGATCGTCACGGTGCCGACCGCCGTGGCCTCCTCTTCCTTTCCGGAGTCGCTGGTCATGAAGCTGACCAAGACCGGGCTGCATGATCGCTTCGCCCCGCACATCTACTCCACCAAGCTGGTGGCGAACGGCAAGCCGGCGCCCGACATCTTCCTCTACGCCGCCGAGCGCCTCGGCGTCGCACCCTCCGCCTGCGCCGTGATCGAGGACAGCGTCAACGGTGTCCGCGCGGCCGTCGCCGCCGGGATGACCGCCTGGGGCTTCACGGGCGCCGGGCACGCCGATCCGGGGCTGGCCGACCGCCTCGCCGCCGCCGGGGCCGAGTCCGTGTTTGACAGCCATGCGGCGATTGCGCTCCGCTTGAGCGGATAACAAGAAGAACCGAGATCGGGAGGAGTTCATGGCCGCGGAACAGGTCGACATCGCCATCGTCGGCGCCGGGTTCGCCGGCATGTACATGCTGCATCGGGCACGGGGCATGGGTTTGCGGGCGGTCGTCTTTGAGACCGGCGACGGGGTCGGCGGCACCTGGTACTGGAACCGCTACCCGGGCGCGCGCTGCGACGTCGAGAGCATGGAGTACTCCTACCAGTTCGACGACGACCTGCAGCAGGAATGGTCCTGGTCCGAGCGCTACGCCGCCCAGCCGGAGATCCTGCGCTACGCCAACCACGTGGCCGACCGCTTCGACCTGAAGCGCGACATCCGGTTCGAGACCAAGGTGACGTCCGCCCATTTCGACGATGCGGACGGGCTTTGGCATGTGGCGACCGAAGGTAGGAATGGTGCGGTCGACACCGTCGCCGCGACCCATCTGGTGATGGCGACCGGGTGCCTCTCCTCCGCCAACGTGCCGCATTTCGAGGGGATCGAGGACTTCGAGGGTGACTGGTACCACACCGGGCGCTGGCCGAAGGAAGGCGTCGACTTCACCGGCAAGCGGGTCGCGGTGATCGGCACCGGCTCGTCCGCCATCCAATCGATCCCGGTGATCGCCCGCCAGGCCGAGCACCTGACCGTGTTCCAGCGCACCCCGAACTACGCCGTCCCCGCCCACAACCATCCGGTCGACCCGGAGCGCGAGACCTGGTTCAAGGCGAATTACAAGGAGCTCCGCGAAAAGGCGAAGCAGGGCCGCTCGGGTCAGCTGTACTCTGTGCGCGACCTGAAATGGGGCAGCGAGCCGCTCGAGACGGCGAAGGCCGAATTCGCACGCCGCTGGGACCTCGGCGGCTTCTCCTATCTCGGCGCCTATGTGGACCTGCTGGTGAACAAGGAAGGCAACGACGTCGCCGCCGAGTTCGTGCGCGAGAAGATCCGCGAGACCGTGAAGGATCCGGAGACGGCCGAGCTGCTCTGCCCGACCAGCGTGATCGGCTGCAAGCGGCTCTGCGTCGATATCGGCTATTTCGAGACCTATAACCGGGACAACGTCTCACTGGTCGACATATCGAAGGCACCGATCGAGCGGCTGACCAAGAAAGGCCTGATCACCGGCGGCAAGGAATACACCTTCGACGCCATCGTCTTCGCCACCGGCTTCGACGCCATGACCGGCTCGCTGAACCGGATCGACATCCGCGGCCGAAACGGGTTGCCGCTGGTGGAGAAGTGGGAGGCGGGGCCGCGCACCTATCTCGGCCTGACGACGGTGGGTTTCCCCAACCTGTTCCTGATCACCGGGCCGGGCAGCCCGTCGGTGCTGACCAACATGCTGCCGACCATCGAGCAGCATGTGGACTATGTCAGCGACATCATCGAGCACCTGCGCGCCCACGGCCAAAAGACCATCGAGCCTGAACAGGAGGCCGAGGACGCCTGGGTCGACCACGTGAACGCGATCGCCGGCGGCACGCTCTATCCGAGCTGCAATTCCTGGTACCTGGGCGCCAACGTGCCCGGCAAGCCGCGGGTGTTCATGCCCTATCCGGGCTTCCCGGCCTATGTGAAGAAATGCCAGGAGATCGCCGCCAACGGGTACGAAGGGTTCCGGCTGGGGTAGCCCGCTCTCTTCACTCCCCGGAATAAATCCGGGGAGCGGTTTGAAGGAGGGGAGTGCGTCGAGAGAGGCAAATGTAGAGACAGGGGAATGTGGCCTGTCGCCGCTCGCCGCCGCACCCTCTCCCAGCCCACATCAGATCGTCGTTACCCGCTCCGGTGCGGCCGGCAATTCGCCGCGTTCGACGGCGTGGACCGCCTTGACCAACCCCCGGTTCGCCGGGGCATCGATGCCGATCTCCGCGCCCTTCTCGGCGATGAAGCCGTTGATGTAGTCGATCTCCGTGCGTCGTCCCTTGGCGATATCCTGGGCCATGGACGGGCGGCTCTCCTCGCTGCGGCCCTCGCAGGCGGCGAGCATCTCGGTCTCGATCGCCTCGCGCTGCCTGACGTCGCCCTTCCAGGCGGCGATCCACTCGTCGCCGGTGAACTTGCCGATCTTCTCCAGATCATAGCCCAGCGCCTTGCCGATGGCCGCCGCCTCGCCGCAGATGCGGATCTGCAGCCAGCGCACGTCCGGATCTCGAGCGCATCCGTTGTTGGCCAGTCCGCTGGCGGCACTCACCCCGTTCTGGTGGGCGTTGGCGCAGAGCTTCGACCAGCGCTCGCCCCACAGGTTGGTCGTGGTCTTGGCACTGTCGATGCCGGCCAGCATGCCGCAGATGCGCTCCACCCGCTCGGTGACCCGGCCATGGATCTCGCCGACACGGAACACGGTGTGACTGTTGCCGCCCAGCGGCACGCCGCGCTTGACCTCGCCCGGTCCGGTCATCTCGACGGCGATCTTCGCGGCGATGGTGCCGATCACCCGACCCCAGCCGACCACCTTGGCGATGGTCTCCTCGTTGATGCAGTTCTGCAGCGAGACGACGTAGCCGTTCGGCGACAGGTAGTCCTGGATCATCATCGTGGCCCAGGCAGTATCGAACGACTTGGTGCAGACGAAGGCGATATCGATAGCTCCGGTCTTCTTCAGCGCCTGGACGTCGGTCAGATGGATCGCCTTGGCCGGGGTATTGAAACACTCAGCCTCGGTCAGGCCGTAGAGGTTCAGCCCACCTGCATTGATGGCGTTCACATTCTCCGGCCACGGGTCGATCAAGGTGACATCCTCGCCGGCGCGGGAGAAATAGCCGCCGACATAGGCACCCACGGCACCGGCACCGACGATCGCGATCCGCTCATTCATCGTGTTCTTCCTCGTCCTCTTGTCAGTACGGCCGGTCGCCGCCGCCGATGGTCAGGCGATGCATCACGCGGCGCTCGCCGGGATAGTCGTTCAGTGCCATGTGCTGGGTGCAGCGGTTGTCCCAGATCACCAGGGTTCCCTTCCGGTAGGAGGCGCGGGCGGTGAAGTCGAGCGTGCCGGCATGCTCCTTGAGGAAGGCGACCAACGCGTCGCTCTCCTTCTCCGCGAGTTCCTTGATCCGATACAGGTGGCTGCCGCTGACGTAGAGGGCCTTGCGGCCGGTTTCCGCGTGGGTGCGGACCAGCGGGTGCTCGCTTTCCATCTTCGGCGCGTTCTCGACGTTGGTGGTATTGAAGCGGGTGCTGTTCATCAACGCCGCCCTGCCGCCGCGCCGGCCCTTCAAGTCGCCGCTATAGACGCCGGTCAGGCCATCGACGAAGGCCTGCATGGTCGGGCTCAGGGTCTCGTAGGCGCGGTAGAGGTTGGCCAGCACCGTGTCCCCCCCACGCGACGGAACCTCGTGCGCGTAGAGCATGGTCGCGATCGGCGGCCGCTCGTCGAACGACATGTCGGTATGCCAGGCGCCGCCGAAATTCTTTTCCTCGTCGGGCTCCTTTCGGATCTCGAAGACCTCGGGATGGTCCTCCAGGCCCTTGACGAAGGGGTAGGGCACCAGCGGCCCGAAGCGCCGGGCGAAGGCCTTGTTCTGCTCGATCGTGAGGTCCTGGTCGTGGAACACGAGAAGCTGGTTCTCGAGAAAGGCCCGGTGGATCTCCGAGAAGGTCTCGTTGCCGAGCTCCTTCGACAGGTCGACACCGGAAATCTCAGCGCCCAGTGTTCCGCCGATGGGCTTTACGGTTATGGTCTCGTACCGCTGCATCGCCTTTCCTCCCGATTGGACCGTCTGATCGCTGCGGTCCTTGACCACTATGTCACCATGGGCCGGCGCCCGCCGTCACCCCACCAAATTCGCGGAGCCCCTTTGTCCGACTCGTCCCTTCGACCGCCCGCCAACGCTTATCTTCTGCTGGTGATGGCCACGCTATGCTGGGGCGCCAACGCGGTCGCCGCCAGGATGTCCGTGGGCGAGTTGTCGCCCATGCTGCTCACGCTCCTGCGCTGGGCCGGCGTCTTCCTTCTGCTGGTGATCTTCGCCCGCGGCCGGGTCGTCTCCGAATGGCCGATTTTGAAGCAGCACTGGGTGAAGGTCTTCGCCATGGGCGCGCTCGGCTTCAGCGGGTTCAACACGCTGATGTACGTGGCCGCCCAACACACCCAGGCCGTCAACATCGGAATCCTGCAGGGCGCGATCCCGATCTTCGTCCTGCTGGGCGCGTTCGCCGCCTACCGGACGCCGGTGCGCGGCGTGCAGACCATCGGTGTCGCCATCACCATGATCGGCGTCGCGCTCGTGGCGTCGAAGGGCGATATCGGACGGCTGGCGACGCTCGAACTCAATCGCGGCGACGTGCTGATCATCGCCGCCTGCCTCCTGTATGCCGGATACACGGTGTCGCTGCGCCAACGACCACCGCTCTCGGGCATGGCAATGTTCGCCGGTCTCGCGACCGCCGCCTTTCTGACCTCCCTCCCGATCGCGGGCTACGAATACCTCGCGGGCGACTTTCAGGCGCCGACCGCGAAAGGCTGGGCGATCGTCGCATTCGTCGTCGTCTTCCCATCCTTCCTGGCGCAGATATCCTTCCTGCTCGCCGTCGATCAGGTCGGACCGGGCCGGGCCGGAGTCTTCGTGAACCTCGTCCCGATCTTCGCAGCCGTTCTCAGCGTTGGCATTCTGGGCGAAGCTTTCCACCTGTACCACGCCCTCGCTCTCGCTCTGGTGCTGGGCGGCATCGCCATCGCCGAACGGTTCAAGCGCTGACGGAGGAGCCGATGTCCCCCACACCGATCCCCTTTACCCTCGACATTCCGCAGGCCGAACTCGACGACCTGAGGGACCGTCTCGCCCGCACGCGGTTTCCCGACCGCACGCCTGGGGAGGCCTGGGCCTTCGGGACGGATCCGGACTACCTGCGCGAGTTGGTGACCTATTGGCGCGACGGCTTCGACTGGCGCCGGGAGGAGGCCGCTCTCAACGCATTCCCGCAGTTCCGTGTCGAGATCGACGGCATTCCGCTGCACTACCTGCACGTGCCGGGCGCAGGGCCGGAGCCGATCCCGCTGCTGCTGCTGCATGGATGGCCCGGATCGGTTCTGGAGTTTCTGGACATCATTCCGCTGCTGACGGACCCGGCTGCCCATGGTGCCCCCGACGCGCCGAGCTTCACGGTGATCGCCCCGTCGCTGCCCGGCTTCACGCTGTCGTTCAGGCCGGACCAGAAGCGGTTCTCCTGCGAGGACATGGCCGCCACCTTGTCCCGGTTGATGGCAGACGTGCTCGGGATCGACCGGTACATGGTCCAGGGCGGCGACTGGGGTGCTTTCGTCGGGTCGCGCATCGCCTTCGACCATCCGGATCGGGTGCGGGCGCTGCATCTCAACTTTCTGCCGCTGCGCCGCGACGCGGCGGTGGCCGAGAACCCGAGCCCCGAAGAGACCGCCTATCTGGAGGAACTCGCCACGTTTCTGAAGGAAGAGACCGGCTATCAGGCGATCCAGGGCACACGACCCCAGACCCTGGCCTCCGCCCTGGTGGACTCACCGGCCGGGCTCGCCGCCTGGATCGCCGAGAAGTTCCACGTCTGGACCGACAACGATGGCCGGATCGAGACGGCGGTCAGCCGCGACCGCATGCTGGCCGACATATCGCTGTACTGGTTCACCGGCGCGGTCGGGTCGTCCTTCTGGCCCTACTACGCCAGGGCGCACAGCCCCTGGCCAATTCCCCTCGGCGGCAAGATCACCGTACCCATGGGATATCTACAATCTCCGCGAGAAATTCTACGGCCACCGAGATCCGCCGCCGCCCGGGTCTACTCCGATATTCGACGGTGGAACACACTGAGGAAGGGCGGACATTTCGCGGCCCTCGAAAACCCCCAAGCCTTGGCCAAGGAGATCCGCGAACTGGCCGCCGATCTATGATCGCCCTGGATCAACCACGCAAAACAACTATTGATTGTTTTCGAATACCCCGTTATCCTGCCGATCAGATCATGGGAGGCAGACAGAATGAGCGACACGGGATCCAACAGCCCCAGCGGCATGAAGCGACGTGACTTCCTGGCGGGCGCGGGGGCGATGGCCTTGTCGCTGCCGACCTTCGCCAGGGCGGCGATCGCCCAGGGGACCGGGCCGGGCATTGCGCCGGAGGGCGCCAAGATCGCCCGCCTCGGCATCTACCCGGCGATCGGGATCTGCCGGGTCGGCGGTAGCAGCCAATGGTTCTACGCGCCGGAGGTCCCCGGCCTGCCGCCGGAGCCGGCCGACGGGTCCTTCAAGGATGGAACGGAGAAGATCAAAAAGCAGGTGCAGCGCTTCCGCGTCTATGCCTTCGACCGGGAAGGCAGGGTGATCCGCGAGATCACCGCCGCCGATGCCCAGATTCAGTGGACGGTCCATGTCGCCAACACCAAGGCGGCCTGGTACGGATTCAACAACCCGATGGACAACGGCGATCTTGCGCCGGGCATTCCGGGTCAACGGCGCAACCAGTATTTTGTCGGTGCGCAGAAGCGCCTGGACAATCTGGTGATCGACGGTGGCGCGAAGACGATTTCCGGCACCGACACCAATCGCGACGGCACGAACCCGGATTTTGCCATGGGCGGCACGTTCTGGGGCAGCGAGGCCGTGGGTCTCGGCCAGCTCCGCACCGACTCGGCCGGGCATCTGCTCGTCGTCCCACCGGACGGGATGTCGAACAGCCCGACCGGGGCGGCCATCACCAGCTTCGCCGACAACGACGGGTGGCACGACGACTGGTGCGACGGGCCGGTCACGGCAACGGTGACCCTGAAGGACGGCAGTCTGGCCGACGCCGACCTCGACACCAACGCGGACCCGGCCTGGGTTGCCTGCGTCGGCCCCAACTTCGCCCCGGAGATCGCCCCGGTCTCGACCATGTACGACGTGATCTACGACATGAACGTGCGCCTGAACTGGCAAAGCGCGCCGGAGCGGCCGTCCTTCACGAAGGACATCTATCCGACGCTGCAGCGCCTCGGTCAGATGCAGTGGCTGACGGATGCGGCGAACCTGCGGGAAGCCTGGATGGGTCAGTACTTCGACTTTGCCGACCCGGCGTTGATCGAGCGGCTGGCGAGGCAGGAGAACGCGGAACTGCGGCAACAGGCGTTCGACCAGATCCGCCCCCCCTTCCAATTCTCCGGCAACACCGAGGCGGACTACTTCACCGAGCAGCAGCTCAAGGTGCCGTACATGCTGGGCGACGGCATCAACTACGACGGCAGTCCCTATCAGTGGTTCCAGATGGCCCACCTGCAATACCGGTTCCTGATGGACTGGAAGGACGGCAACTACGTCGACGACTGGAAACCGGACGAGGAGGGCATCACCAGCTTCGACCAGATTCCGCTGGACCAGCAGCCCTTCGCGCTTACGGAGGCCGCGCTCATGCCGCTCAGCGGCGGCGCCTTCCATCCGGGCGTGGAACTCACCTACTACCTGCGCCACAAGGCGATGTACGCCCGTGCCAATCCGCAGCCGGACAGGCCGCTGCCGGAGCCGTTCCGGATCGCTCTCGGCGATCGGCCGACGCTGCTCCAGGATGTGGGCCGTCTCCTGACTCCGGAACTGACGCTGGTCGGCCGCCCCGCCGAGGGAATCGCCCCGGCCGTCGGCCCCGCCATGCCCGGCGATCTGACCCGGTGGATGGGCCTGCCCTGGCAATGCGATGCTTTCAGTTGCCAGCAGGTCCTCATGCAGAGCGACTTCCCGACGGCGGTCTGGTGGCCTGCACTGCTGCCGATCGATGTTCTCCCGGTCGATTTCCTCGAGAATCAGGTGATCAAGGGCGAGACACGGGACGGCCAGAGGCTGAGCCGGGAGGAGAGGATCAAGTTCTTCAACCAGCGCGCCGACTGGAAACGCGGCGTTGCCGGCATCGGCTACCACGCCAATGCCAGCTACTGGGACGGGATCACAAACATGATCCAGCTCTGGGAACGGATGGGCTTCGTGGTCAAGCGCGAAGTGCCTGAGCAGGTTGCGGCCGATCTCGACATTCCGCGCGAGGTTTATGCCGAGGTCGGACGCGGAGACACCATGGAGTTCCGCTTCAAGTGGACGCCGTCGGACGGACAACTGCCGAATTGAGGGCCGCGTGATCCGCACGGTCGCCGTCATTGGCGCGGGCGTCGCTGGACCGGCCGCGGTGCTCTCCCTCGCCGCCGCCGGACTGAAGGTGCGCTGGTTCGCGCCGCCGCCCGCGCCGACCCACGATCCGGTGGGCGAGACCCTGTCGCCCGCCGCCAATCCCATGTTGGCGGAACTCGGTCTGGCGGACGCGATCACCGCCGCCGGCCATCGACCGTCGCACACCACTCTCTCGTCATGGGGAAGCCCTCAGCTGCTGGACCGAAACGCGATCCTGCATCTCGAAGGACCGGGGCTTGTGCTCGACCGCCGCCGGTTCGAGGCGGATCTACGCCGGGCGGCCGAGAAGGTCGCAGAACGGGTGGTCGACGCCAGGCTCGCCGAAGCGCATCCCGCCCAGGGAGCATGGCATCTGTCGGCCGCGACCGGCGAAACCCTGGACGCCGACGCTTTGATCGATGCCTCCGGCCGCGGCACCGCGATCGCCCGCCGCCACGGGGAAAGAAACCGCGCCGACCGACTGATGGCGGTCCACGCCTTCCTCGACCAGCGCGATGCCGACGTGGAGCCGACCCCGGCGGTGTTGATCGAAGCGGTCGAGACCGGCTGGTGGTACGCCGCCCTGCGGCCGGACGGCAGCCTGTCGGTCGCCTATTTCACGGATCCGGACCTGCTGGTGGAGACGCCGACCCGAGACGTCGGAGTCTGGAAGGCGTTGATCGACGGCACGCGCTATGTCGGACGCTGGATCGACGACGCCGGCTTCGATCCCGATACAGCGCCGACGCTGTCGAGCGCCGGGACCACCTGGCTCGCCCCGCCGGCGGGCCGGGTCGAGGGCGCACCCTGGATGGCGGTCGGCGACAGCGCCGCGGCCTTCGACCCGCTGTCGTCCCACGGCATGACCACGGCCCTTTGGGCCGGGGCGCGCGCGGGGCCCGTCCTGTCGGCCGCGCTCGACGGCGACGACGATGCCCTCGACGCCTATGCCCGGTCGGTCTCCGACGGCGTCCAGGCCTTCCTCGACCAGCGGCGGCGCATGTACGCGATGGAGCGGCGCTTCGCCGGCGCACCCTTCTGGCGGCGCCGCCACAACGTCACGCCACCGGACCTCGCGGAGCGGGCTCAGGACAAGTAGCTAGCGGAACAGGAAGCGCTTGTGGGCATCGGCCATGTTTCGGGCGCGGACCAGGAACTCGGCGGCCGCGCGCGGATCGACCGTGTCGGTCAGGGTCTCCTCGAACAGCGCCAGCCAGCGGTCGAAATGGGACGCGTTCAGCTCCCCGATCCCGGCATGGACGCGCATGGGCATGCCGTCGTACCGCCCCGTAAGGTTCAGGACCGACGACCAGAACGCCTTCAGCCGCTCGAAATGGGCCGGCCAGTCGTCGACGTGCCGCATGAACACCGGTCCGAGGACATCGTCCTCGCGAGCGCGGCTGTAGAAAGTCTCCACCACGAGGGCGATGTCGTCCTCGCTGACCCGGGCGAAAGGCGGATCCAACGGAGAGGCCGGCGGCGTCGACTCGGTCGTCATGGCGTCACGCTATCACGCGATCCGGGCGCGCGGACACCGAAGACTATTTCCCTCCCAGGGCCTTGTGCGCCCGGGACTTGAACTCCCGGCGGTAGAGGATCGCCACGACCCACAGGGAGGCCGCGATCAGAGCGACCGGGTGCAGGAACCAGGCGGAGGCGGCCAGACCGAAATAATAGGCGTGCATGCCGCCGTTGTAGTGCCGGGCCGCCAGCGTGGCGAGCCGAGCCACCACGCGCGCGCGCTCCTCCGCGACCGCCGGATCGTCGGACGCGCCCGGCTGCGGCACCGATCCGAGCACGACGGCGGCGTTGTTGTGCAGCCGCAGCGACCAGGCGAGCCGGAAAAAGGCGTTGATGAACACCACAATCAACGCGCCCACCATCACGCCGAACCGATCCCGCGTGGTCTCGAGCAGATAGTCGAAACCGTTCAGCACCGCGACCGCATGCTCGGTGCCGCCGATCATCGCCGCGAGCCCCCCGATGACGAAGATCGAGGTCGAGGCCAGAAAAGCGGAATTGCCGGCCAGCGAGCGCAGGATCTGGATATCGATGATCCGGTTGTCGCGGTGGATCGCCGCCGCCGTCCATTCGCCGCGCCATCCCTGCATCAGGCCGGACAGGTTGTCGCCCCGCTCCGCCGCCCGCTCGCCGAACAGCTCGTATCCGAGCCACGCCGAGAGGAAGACGACCAGGGCCAGCACGTCCAGCGGGGATAGGATCTGCATCACCGTCGTCATCTGCCCTCCGGGCATCTTTGCGGGCGTCGGCACGCCTCGCCGAACCGATCTGCACGATTTCACCCTGTGCGTCCGGACGCAAGGCGCCTACCGTTGACGCGGAAACGGCTCCGCCAAGGAGCCCTAACGGGAGGACGCCATGGGGTCGCTGGACGGGAAAATCGCCGTCGTCACCGGCGCCGGGAAGAACATAGGCCGCGAGATCGCCCTCACCCTCGCCCGCGACGGGGCGGCGGTCGTGGTCAACGGCCGGGGCGACCAGAGCGCGGTGGATGCCGTCGCCGGGGAAATCAGGGATTTCGGCGGCCGCGCCTTCGGACACTTGGCGGATGTTTCCGACGAAGCGGCGGTCGCGGCGATGGTCGGGCGGACCGTCGAGACGTTCGGCGGCATCGACATCGTCGTCAGCAATGCCGGCCTGCGCCGCCAGACGCCGTTCCTGGAGATGGGATTCGCGGAATGGCGGGAGATCCTGTCGGTCGCCCTCGACGGCGCCTTCATCCTGACCCGCGCCTGCGTCCCGCACATGATCGCCCGCAGCGGGCAGGGCGGGCAGCAGGGTGGAGCGGGCGGCGCCATCGTCGGCCTGTCCGGCGTGTCGACCCATGTGGGCACGCCCGAGCGCTGCCACGTGTCCGCCTCGAAATCCGGGCTGGAGGGACTGATGCGGGCGCTGGCGGTCGAACTCGGCCCGCACGGCATCACCGCGAACTGCGTCGCGCCCGGCGCGATCGACACGGTGCGCGGCGCCGCCGCCGGCCAGCTGCCGAGCACCCTGCGCGCCGCCGGCGTCCCGGCCGGGCGCAAGGGCACGGTCGGGGAGATCGCCGCCATGGTCCACCATCTGGTCGGACCGCAGGGCCGGTTCATCACCGGCCAGACCATCCACGTGAACGGAGGAGCCTTCCTGACATGAGCAACCTGCCCTTCGCGCACGAGCCGCTCTCGCCGCATATCGGCCTGGAGATCACCGGCCTCGACCTCAACGCGCTGGACGACGACACCACCGCCGCCCTGCGGCAGGCGTTCAACGACCGCCACGTCCTGGTGTTCAGAGACCAGGACATGACCCCGGCGCAGCAGGTCCGTTTCGCCGAGCGCATCGGCGAACCCGACATCTACCCGCTGCTCGGCGGCATCGACGGGTTCCCGATGATCACGCCCATCGTCAAGGAACCGCACGAGACCAACAATTTCGGCGGCCTCTGGCACAGCGACACGACCTACATGGAGACGCCGCCGATGGCGACCATGCTGCTGGCCCGCGAGATCCCGCCGGTCGGCGGCGACACCCTGTTCGCCAGCCAGGTGGCCGCCTACGAGGCCCTGTCCGACGGCATGAAGGCGATGCTGGCGCCGCTCAGGACGATCAACAGCTCGGCCAAGGCCAACGCCACCAAGACCCGCGAGGACCGGGTGAAGGGCGACGACGCGAAGAAGGAGTTCACCTCCTGCCACCCGCTCGTCCGCACCCATCCCGAGACCGGCCGCAAGGCGCTCTACACCAATGTCGGCCACACGGTGCGGCTCGACGGCTTCAGCGAGGAGGAGAGCGCGCCGCTGCTCGCCTACCTGCACGCCCACCAGACCCGCGAGGAATTCCAGTGCCGGGTGCGCTGGCGCGAGGGCACGCTGGTGATGTGGGACAACCGGGCGGCCATGCACTATCCGGTGAACGACTACCACGGCCACCGCCGCGAGATGCACCGGATCACCCTGAAGGGCAACCGGGTGGCGTAGGCGGAAGACCGGCAGGCAGGCCCGTTAGACAGGACAGGCTCCGCACCGGATGCAGGGAAGTTGCTGGGTTTTTGATAGCGCAGATTGCCGTCATCCGACAGATTATCGGGGCCCTGACGCGGCTGGAGAGTTATGGGAACGTTGATGGTTTTCCTTCACGGCTTAGGCCAAGTGCTCTGGCGCTCGGCGGTTCACAGAACAAGAAAAATGGCTCTGTGCGCTGCCCTTTTGGGTGTGGCCGTGTTGGGAGGGTGCGTATTTGGCGCGCCATATGCCAAGAGCTATAAATCTAGCTGGCAACTCCTACAAAGCGCCATCTCTCCCGACGGGGGAGAGGTTTTGATCGTCTATATCGACCGGCAGCGGCGCCAAGGTCACCGGGTATACATTCTCGACATTGCATCCGGCAGCCAGCGGCGCGTGCCCTTGCCAGCCCATATCAGCTGGTCAAACCCAAGTTTCCACCCTCTCGATCCGGATCGGGTTCTCCTCACGGCGAGATGTACAGAGCGGAGTGTTTGCCCTGACAGTGATATTGGCGTTCGTTTGTATGACGTCCGACTATCTACTGCCGAAGCGCGCCCATTGACCCCCGCGTTCGAACGAGGGAAGTGGGAGCTCGCGGTCGGCGCCTCGACCTACAACGCAGATGCGACGAAGATCGCATCCCTTTCCTATGACATTCTGGAAAGCCCCTTTCCCGAAGATCAGATTCGTGTCTCCCCGGACACAACGGCTATGGGGGTCTCGGTCATCGATACCTCGACAGGTCGCTTGGAAAGAGTTCTACCGACTGAATCGGTTCCCCTCAGCTTTGGCATCTTATCTGCACCAGAATTCATCAATGATGATGTTTTGCTTCTTCTTGGTGGAGCCGAGAAGAATGAGACGACTGGCGAGCGCCATATAGATGGTCATGAATACCCTTGGGTCTTCGATATCAACGGTGGTCAAATTTCCAAAATTCCAATCGAAAGTGGAAGTGTTCGCCGTGTCACAGGGAGCTTATACTTAATATCCGATGAAAAGTTTTTATTTTTGACCCATCAAAAAAATAAAGATCCGCGAAAAAATGAAAGTTATATTTACGAAATTTTCATATCAGATGGTCTGAGTGCAGAGCAAATAACAGACCTTGACCTCCCTCTGTCTAATTTGAGTTATTCAGAAGGTTCTAGTGTTGCTGCGATGCAGGTTCTGAATTCAGGGAACGATTATTATGAACAGAGAATAGTTCTTGTGAACGTCCGGACTGGCGATGTCAGGTCACTGAAGTTGCCAGGAACGTTCGAGTGATTTTCTCAGGGTTACGATCACATGGCTACCGGCGACGAAGCCAAGCGGATCACCCGACCCGTCGCCCCTACCCGTACACCGCCAGCGCGACCTGCTGGCTGACGCCCTTCAGGTCCACCGCGCCGCGGTCGGCGAACAGGGCGTAGGTGGGCAGGTCGCGGTCGAACAGCATGGTGGAGAAGCAGGCCTCGTTATCGCCGGCCTTGGCGGAGATGCGGGCGGCGAGCTGCACCGTGGAGCCGAAGAAGTCGTCCTCCTTGTGGATCGCCTCGCCGAAATGCCCGCCGCAGCGGATCTTGTAGGACGGCACCTCCGGCCGGTTGGCCAGCCCCTTCATCATGTCGATCACCGCCACCGCGCAGGCGACCATCCGCTCCTTGTTGGCGAAGCTGAGCATGAGGCCGTCGCCCAGATGCTTCACCTTGCGCCCGCCGAAGCGCCGGCACATGTCGAGGACCACCTCCTCGTGGTGATCGATCACCGACTGGGCCGCCGCGTCGCCGATCTCGCTGGTCAGCCGCGTGCTGTCGACGATGTCGGTGAAGAGGATTCCGACCTGGACCTTGCCGCCGAGCCCGACCTTGAGAGCGTCGGAAATGCCGAACGCCTCCTCGAAGGTGCGCTTCAGCGCGTCCAGGTCCGCGTTCTGATAGTGGCGGAAGCACTTGGAGCCGACGCGGATCGCCTGGGGCGCATCGTCCTCGGTCAGGTAGCGCTCCATCGTCTCCACGAAATGGCCGATGGCGTCGTGGCTCTGGATGAAGAAACGCAGCACCTGGCCGACCACCGACCGCCCGCGCTCGGAGAAGATGTTGATGTCGTGCTCGATCGAGAACAGGACCCCGATGGCGAACAGACTGATCCGGCGCGAGAAGTCGAGGTCGCGGCGGGCGGCCTCCAGGACGCCGCCGTCGTTCAGCGCATCGAAGAAGCTGCGAAACTGCCGGTAGGTGGTGTCGGCGACCACGAGGTCTTCCTGAGCGACCTCCAGCTCGTCTTCGAAGACCGGTACCTGCCCGCGCATCCGCGTCGGGCCGGCGACCGGCGGCGGGACAAGGCGCTCCGGCCCGTCGCTGCCGTCGGGCTGACGCGTGCGGGTCGGCACGAAGAGAAAGGACAGCAGCTCGGAGAGCGACCCGCCGAAACCGAGCCGGCGACCGGCGGCAGCACTCGCCGCCTTCGAGCGCTCGGTCTGGCCGGCGGATTTAGCCTGGCCGCCGGATGGGCCCTTCGCCGCAGGGCGTGCGGATTTCTTGCGGGTCGCCGGGCTGCCGGAACCGGCGGTCTGGGCGCGGGCGCCGTCCTGGCGCGCGTTCCTCTGGCCCCGGCCTGCCCGGGGCGATGCCGGCGCCGCAGGCGCGGTGGCCGCCTTGTCCTCGAACCGCTTGAAGACCAGCGTCCGGCGCTTGAAGAGGCCGTCCTCCCCCAGCGTCTCCTCGACCAGCTTCAGGCCGCTGCCCGGCGGATCCCTCTCCAGGCGCTGGATCTCGGAGCGGGCCTGACCGAGGTCGCTCGGATCGAAGGACAGCAGCGTGCGCCAGCCGCCCTCCGACTGAACCTCGATCTCATAGGCCACGACCTGAGCCATGCCGGCTTTCCCCCACCCGGAAAGGTCCCGCGGACCGTCCCCGATTCAGTACCGCGAACCGGCCGGGAACGCCAGTTGGCTCACTCCTTCTGGAACGACACCGACGCCCACTCCTCCCAGAGGGTGGCGAGAGCGGCATAATCCATGTCGCCCATACCCTTGGCCTCGGCGATCTCGTAGGGCGTGTGGGAGGCGAGCGTGGCGAACAGCGGCACGCCGAGATTCTGCGCGGTCTCCAGCGCCAGGACCGAATCCTTCCGAGCGTTCGAGACCGACATGCCGCCCGCGTAGTCGCCGTCCGCCATGCGCTCCTGGACCCGATGGACCAGCGGGCGCAGCAACCCCTCGTCCCGGTTCAGGATGTCGACCATCGTCTGCACCGGCACGCCGAGTTTGGTCGACATGGCGAACGCCTCGATCAGCACGACCATGACGGCATGCATCACCCCGTTGTTGACCACCTTCGTTCCCATGCCGGCGCCGATCGGGCCGAGTTCGAAGATCCGCTCGGCCAGCAGGTCGAGCACCGGGCGGGCGAGGGCAATCTCCTCCGGCGAGCCGCCGAGGAAGAAGGTGATCCGGGCCGCCGCCATGCTGGCCACGCCGCCGGCGATGGCGGCATCGACGAACCCGACGCCGTCGGCCCGGCAGCGCGCGTGACAGGCGATGGCCGTGGCGGGAGTGACGGTGCTGGTCTCGATGATGACGGCGGGCCGATGTCCGGCGCCGAGGATCTCCTCGACCACGGCGATGGACGCCTCCGGTTTCGGCAGGGACAGAATGATCCGGCCGCATCGGGCGGCCACGTCTGCGGCGCTCGCGGCCAGGACGACGCCCATCCCGTCGGCCGTCTGGCGGCGCTGATCGCTGAGGTCGAAGCCGACCACGGTCTGGCCCTTGTCCAGCAGCGCCTTGCAGACCGACGCCCCGGCGTTGCCGAGACCGACGATGCCGATCGGAGTGCTCATTCTTCCATTCCCCTCAGGTGTCGCTCGGAAAGCGGGTTCAGTTGCGGTAGTCGCCTTGGCCCATACGCTCGAGCTTACGCTTCCAGGCCGCGAGTTCGAGTGTGCCGATGCCGGCGAGACGCGCGCCTTCGGGCTTCTGGGCGCGGGTGTGGTCGACGATCTCCGGCGGGATCGGAAGAAGCTCCGCCTGACCGCCTGCCTGCGCCAGGACCTGCACCCGGCAGGCGCGCTCCAGGTTGTACATATGGAAGAACGCCTCGGCGACGGTCTCGCCGACGGTCAGCGTGCCGTGGTTGCGCAGAATCAGCGCCTTGCAGTCGCCGATGTCGGCGACGAGTCGCGGCTTCTCGGCATCGTCCAACGCGAGGCCCTCGTAGTCGTGGTAGGCCACGCCACCCGGCAGGAACATCGCGAACTGCGAGGCGTCGATCAGCCCCTGGCGCTGGCAGGAAACCGCGACACCGCTGTCCGTGTGCAGGTGGATCACGCAATGCGCGCCCGGCACCGCCTCGTGAACCGCGCCGTGGATGATGAACCCCGCGTAGTTGATCGGGTACTCGCTCTCCTCGACGATGTTTCCCTGGAGGTCGATCTTCACCAGGTTGGAGGCGGTCACCTCCTCGTACATCAGACCGAACGGATTGATCAGGAAGTGGTTTTCCTCGCCCGGCACCCTGGCGGAAATGTGAGTGTAGATCAGGTCGTCCATCTGACGGGCGGCGAAGATCCGGTAGACGGCGGCGAGATCCTCGCGCACCTGCTGTTCTTCGACCGATCGGCGGGCGGCAGTCTGCATCGAGGTGACGGTCACGGTCGGCCTCCTTCAGGTTCCTGTGAACTCGGTAATGTCGGCGCTTTCCTCCGGCGGGAAATCGATATGGATGTGGTTGCCGTCGGCGTCGAAAATGTTCACCTGGGTATGTCCGAACCCGTCGCCCGGCAGGACGCCGCACTGGTAGGGCACGTTCTCGGCGCGGAGATGGGCCAGGAAGTCCCCGAGACCGGTGGCCCGCAGGGCGAAGTGCTCGAGCTGCTGGTCGCCGCGGTAGTCGGCGGTCGCGCCGGTCCCGACGATGTGGACCACCGCGTCCGGGCCGGAATACATCCAGGCGCCGTCGAACCCGAAATCCGGGCGTTTGCCTTTCTCCAGGCCGAGCACGCGTTCGTAGAAGGCGACCAGACGCGGCACGTCCGTCGTGCGGAGATTGACATGATCGAGCCGACCGATTGGCATGGCGTCCTCCCGTGTTCGTTTTTCCGCAGCATAGACCCAGGCACCGACGCGACGCCATGACCGACCGCCTCTCCAACGCCGACCTGCGCCGCCTGTTCATCCACCAGCACGCGCTGTCCGGATCGCCCGGCGGCCCGCTGACCCGCGACGGCCTGGACGATCTGATCGGTCGGCTCGGGTTCGTTCAGGTCGACACCATTTCCACGCTGGAACAGGCGCATCACCATATCCTGTTCACCCGGGCCAACGGTTACCGGAAGTCGCTGCTGAAGCACCTGCTGGAGAAGCGGCGCTCGCTGTTCGAGCACTGGACGCACGACGCCTCGATCATCCCGACCCGCTTCTATCCGTATTGGAAGCCGCGTTTCCGGCGCTACAAGGCGCGAATGGACGCCGCCCCCCATTGGGATCAGCGCTTTGCCGGACGGCGCGACGCGGTGCTGGAGGAGATGCGCCGGCGGGTCGAGACGGAAGGTGCGACCACTTCGCGCGACGTCACGCCCGACGATACCGAGGAGCGCGGCGCCTGGTGGGGCTGGACCCCGTCGAAGACCGCACTCGAATACCTGTGGCGCTCCGGCGAACTGGCGGTCGCCGGGCGGCGGGGCTTCGCCAAGGTCTACGACCTGTCCCACCGGGTGATCCCGGCGGAGCACCACGACCCGGAGCCCGACCATGCGGCCTTCGTCGACTGGTGCGGACGCGAGGCAATCGCGCGGCTGGCGGTCGCCACCCATGGCGAGATCGCCCGGTTCTTCGACTCGATCTCCCCGGCGGAGGCGCAGGCCTGGTGCGAGAACGCCGGCGGGAACACCCTGCGCCGGATCGAGATCGAACAGGCCGACGGGTCGGTCCGCGACGTCTGGGCCCGGCCGGACGTGCTGGCACTGGCGAAGGACGCGCCGGAGCCGCCGGCCCGCGTGCGCTTCCTCTCCCCCTTCGATCCGATGATCCGCGAGCGCGAGCGCACCCAGAGGCTTTTCGGTTTCGACTACCGCTTCGAGGCGTTCGTGCCGGCGGCAAAGCGGGTCTACGGCTACTACGTCCTGCCGATGCTGGAACGGGACCGGCTGATCGGCCGCATCGAGCTAAAGACCCACCGCGACCGCGGCGACCTGGAAGTGCGCGGCCTGTGGATGGAGCCGGGCGTACGGGCGTCGAAGGCGCGCGACGCGAAGATCGACGCCGAGATCGAGCGCTGGCGGGCATACACGGGCATGGAGCGGGTGGTTCGGTGAGGACTGCGAGAGACGGAAAACATCCTTCGATGAAGATCGGTCTCATTGTCGAACCAAACCCGTCCAGAACGCTCTTCGGCCCTGCCCCAAAGACCGAGTCAATCGCCCTCTAGCCGGCTCCTCAGCCCACCATATCCCGTCGCACCACGCCGGTGAGACACCCGATCGCGCCCGCCGCCTTGACCAGTTCCGAGCCGTCGACCGTCACGCACTCGATCCCGGCCTTTTCGTAGACCCTCTGGACGCTATCGTAGCCGCCGAGCATCAGAACTTTCCGAGGAGCGAGGGTGACGATGTTCAGCGCCCGGTTCAGGGTTCCGTCGCTCTCCCCGTCCGGCAGCCACAGGATCTCGTAGCCGCGCTCCTCCAGCGCCCGCACGGCGGAGAACGGCGTGCGCCGGGGCCAGCAGATCGCCAGGTCCCGGTCGACGATCCGCAGCATGCCCATGAAGTGCATGGTGCCGAACGGCATGTCGACGGCCAGGGTCTCGACGCCGATCTCCTCCATCGACGCCGCGATCTGCGCGGCCGCGTCCTCGTTGGTGCGCAGCCCCAGCCCGACCATCACCGTCTCCGGGTCCAGCCACATCAGGTCGGCGCCCTCGAACACCGCGTTGCCGGTCAGCGTGCGCAGGATCGGCACCCCGGCATCGGCGAGGCGGCGGGCGACCCAGCGCTCCTCCCCGGCCCGCACGGTCGAGGCCGGCCGCGCCAGGATCGCCCCCTCGGGCGACATCACGAACAGGTCGGCGCAGAACATCTGGTTCGGGGTCGGCTGGCCGGCCGGGTCGACATACTGCACGTCGACGCCGTTGGCGCGGTAGGCCTCGGCCATGGCGTCGTGCTGGGCACCGGCCAGACCCAGGTCGAGCGGTTCCAGCATCTGCACCGAGTTCGGGTCCTCAAGCGCGGCCGCCAGCTCGCCGCCGGGCCGGTGCAGCAGCACCGAACGCAGCGGCGCGTACTCGCTGTCGATGCCGCTGGCGGTCCAGAGATCGCCGATCTCCTGGCGGTGAGTGCGCGTGCGGCCCTGCCAGCCGGGACCGCCATAGGCCGCCGAGTTAAACGTGTTGCCGGTCTTGTCCATGCTCCCCTCCCGCATCGCTTTGGACCGGGAGGATTGTCGGGCACTCCCGGAATGTCAAAGGCGGGGGGCTCCAGCGCCCGATTTAACGCCGGCACCGACCGGAAACGGTTGATTGTCCGCACCCGACGACAGCCGTCCGATCAGTCCCCGTCCACGGCGTGCATGCCAACCAGAACGCCTCCGACGCGCCCCGATTCCAGCATCAGAGGCAGGTCAAGACGCTCGAAAGCGACGCGCCGTCCCTGGAGCACCCTGCAATAGCGGGACGCCAACGGCATAGCCGCCCGGGTCACCGCATCGCAGTTCGCCTGAAACATGCGCCGGTATTCCGGATCCGGCAATGCGCTCAACGGCTGACCGGTGATGTCGAGCGACGACAGTTCGACGATCTTCCTGCCGACCGTGCGGAACACGCACTCCCCGCCCGGCACCGGACGTTCCAGCAGGATCATCCAGTCTGCGAGTTCCGGCACCGACGCGAAGTCGATAGTCGAGAACTCCGGGCACCGCCGAAACTGACGAACGTCGTTCCAGAAATCGAGGACGTCGCGCATTTTCGCGCTTCGCAGCCAGGATAGAACCCCCGCCGTACTGAAATCCGGCGCGTACTCGACCGAACTGGTATCGAGATCCGGATGCCGGTCAGCGGGGTCGGGAAGGACCATGGAAGGTTCCGTTGGGGAGAGCGACTGTCGATCGTAAGACAGAAATCCCCACCGTCAATGCGACTTTGTGAGTTTTCTCACAGTATCGAGGATTTCGGTCGTGTGTTCGCCGAGCTCCGGAGGCGGCTGCCGCAGTGCCGCGGGGGTCTCAGTCAGTTTCACCGGAAACCCGGTCATCCTGATCGGGGTGCGCCCCGGCCGCTGTGACTGGATGACCATCTCCTGGGCGAGGACCTGCGGGTCGGTGAACACCTCGTCCAGCCCCATCACTCGGCCGGCTGGGCAGCCCGCCTTGTTGATCGCCTCGATCCAGTGCTCGACCGGTCGCTCCCTCGTGACCGCGTTGATCCGCGCATTGAGCCCCTCGCGGTTTGCCATACGGTCGGCGTTGGTGGCGAACTCGGGTTTCTGAAGCAGATCGCCGAGGCTCAGCACGTTCAGGAACCGCTCGACGAATGTGTCGTTCGAGGGCGCCACCGCGATCTCTCCGTCGGACGCCTGAAACAGGCCGTAGGGGGCGACGATCGGATGGTTGTTGCCGGTGCGGCTGGGATTTCGGCCCGTGGCGAAATACTCCGCGGACAGATAGGCCATCATCGACATCAGCCCACCGGTCAGACTGCTCTCCACCCGTTGGCCGCGCCCGGTACGGTGCCGCGCCTCCAGCGCCGAGACCACGCCGAAAGCGCAGTAAAGGCCGGCGATCAGATCGGAAACCGGCGGGGCGGCCCGGCGGGGCGGACCGTCCGGGTCTCCGTTCACCGCCATGAACCCGCTCATCGCCTGGGCGATGAAGTCGAAGGCGGGCCGATCGACATACGGACCGGTGGAGCCGTAGCCGTTGACGCTTGCGCAGATCAGGCGGGAATTGATCTCGCTCAGTCGTTCCGGTGAGAAGCCCATCTTCGCGAACACGCCGGGTCGATAATTCTCGACGACGATATCGGCGGTCTCCAGTAGCCGGACGAGGTCCGCTTTTCCTTCGTCGGTGTAGAGATCAAGAACCACCGACTTCTTGTTGCGATTGAACTGGGCGAAGTACCAACTGTAGCCGTCCACCATCGCGCCCTGGGCGCGCACGGGATCGCCAGCAGGCGGCTCGATCTTGATCACCTCCGCGCCCATATCCGCCAGCATCTGGGTGCAGAAGGGTCCCGCCAGAATCCGCGTCAGGTCAACGACGCGGATACCGTCGAGCGCCCCGGCCGGGGCGCCCGCACCGTCACTGTACGACACGAGCGACTAACCTTCGGCAGTGCGGACGGCGTCCATCGCGTGCAGGTCGAGGCGCTGTCCCGCCTTCATCACCTGTCCCGGCAGGTCGTGGCCGACCACCTTCTCCACATCGCAGGCGATCGCCATCAGCTTGCGCAGGTCGATCCCCGTCTCGATGCCCATCTCGTGCAGCAGATAGAGCAGGTCCTCGGTACAGATGTTGCCAGTCGCTCCCGGCGCGAAAGGGCAGCCACCGGTGCCGCCGAACGAGCTTTCGTACTTGTCGATACCCTCGTCCAAGCCGGTCATGACATTGGCGAGACCGATACCGCGCGTGTTGTGGAAGTGTAGCCCCATGGTCAGTTTCGGTGCCGCCTCCCGCACCGCCGCCACACCGGCGCGTACAGTCGGCGGCGTCGCCATCCCGGTCGTATCCCCAAAGGTCATGCCGACGAAGCCCATCTCCTGGAACCGCTTCGCGATCATCGCCAGCTGGCTTGGCGGAACATTGCCTTCGAAGGGGCAGCCGAAAGCGGTCGCGATGGCGCCGTGAACGGGAATCTTGGCGTCGTCGGCGATCTTCGCCACATCCTCGAAACCCTTCAACGACTCTTCCACACTGCGGTTGACGTTCTTCCTGTTGTGGCTTTCCGAGGCCGAGACGAAAACCACCATCTCGTCGACCTCGCATTCGGCGGCGCGAATGGCGCCGCGGGCGTTCGGCACCAGGGCGGCGATAATGGCGCCTTTGCTTCGGTCGATCCCGGCCATCACTTCGGCAGCATCGGCAAGCTGCGGCACCGCTTTCGGGGAAACGAAAGAGGTCGCCTCGATCCGCGGCACGCCGGCATCGATCAGCCGGTTGATCAGAGCGATCTTCTCGGCGGCGGGGATCATCCGCCGCTCCGCCTGCAAGCCGTCACGGGGGCCGACTTCGGTCACCTCAACCTTGCGCACCTTGGTCATCTCGTTTCCTCCGTTTGTCAGTATGTCCAGTGGGGCGGCCTCGCGCCGGCCACCGGGGAGCGGAACGTCGCCAGCGCCGAGCCGGCGAGCGATCCGCAATAAACCGTCTTCAGGTCAGCTCCGCCGAACGTGATGCTGGCGATGTTCTTCAGCGGCCGCGTCGCGCCGATCATCAGATCCTCGCGGCTGTACCCGCCATCGCGCCAGCGTTTCATGGAGGCGGCGATCTCTTCCGGATCACAGTCCTCCAAAACCACATGCTGACGGGTGTCGGGACCGACGCGAACGATCCGGTTGCTCATCACGCTGGCGCACCAGACGCCGCCCTCTTCGTCGAAGTCGAAGCCGTCGGGAATCACGCCGTCGATATAGTCGACCACTGTCTGTCTCGAACCCAGGGCACCGCCCTTCACCTCGAAACGCGACAACCGGCGGGCCATCGTCTCGTTCACGTACAGCCAGCGCCCGGACGGATCGACCTTCACCTCGTTGGTGTAGCCCAGCCCATCGGCCACGATCCGTGCGGTCTCCGGCCGGTCCACCCCATCCATGAGAATCACGAAACCGTCTGCCACGCCACGATGCATCGCTCGGTCGCGCGGCACCCGCCACGTGCTGACAGAGATCCAGACTCGCCCCTGCTCGTCGAGATGCACGAAATTGACCGGCGGAACGTCATAGCCCCCTACCTTCAAGAGAAGGGGCGAGCAGTCGCCTTCGGTGCCGAGCCGCCACGCACCGCCGCTGTCGCCCAGATTGGCGATCAGGAACGAACCGTCCGAAGCCATCGACCAACCGTTCGGCATGAAATCGGCGGGAGCGCCGGCACCGGCGAGAACCGGGTGTGGTGTGCCGTCAGCAGCGAGCCGCGCCACCCCGCCGCCGCCGGACGGCAGGGCATGGCTGACCCAAATCGCGCCGGCTTCAGTGCAGGCGACGCATTCCGGGCGGCTCAGGCCGGTGCCGAAAAACGCTATGGCGTCGGGGGCGATGTTGAAATCCATGACGCCGGACTGTAGCGCCGCACCCGCCGGGCGAAAAGACGGCCATCTTCGCTGGCCCCTAGTCCGCGGAGATGGCGGAGCGGTGTCTGGCCACGGTGTCTTGTTACCTGGGGATACCCTGTCATGATGCCGAACCTTCCGAAACCGAGGATGCGCGCATGGATCTTCTGCTCTCCGACAAGACCGCCTTCATATCCGGTGCCTCCGCCGGTATCGGACGATCGGCCGCGTTGCTGCTGGCGAAAGAGGGCTCGAAGGTCATCGTCACCGGTCGGCGGGCCGACGCGCTCGAGGCTCTTGTCGACGAAATCGCCGCCACAGGCGCGCCGGAACCTGTTGCCATCGTCGGTGATCTGGACGACGAGGACGCCTGCGCCAGCGTGACGTCCAAGGCACTGGAAGCCGCCGGAGGAAAAATCGACATCCTCCTCAACAACGCCGGCGCTTCAGCGCCGATGTCGGACCCCTGGGACGAGGCGCACTGGATCAGGGCGCATCAATTGAACTTCGCCGCCGCGCGTCAGGTATCCGCGGCGATCGTTCCAGGCATGAAGGAACGCAGCTGGGGCCGGATCGTCAACGTCACGGGTGCGATGGTCGGGCCGTCGATGAATGCTGCGGCGCCGGCGAAGGCAGCACTGCAATCTTGGTCGCGCACGCTGTCTATCGAGTTGGCGCCGTTCGGCATCACGGTCAATACGATCGCGCCCGGCCGAATCAACACCGAACAGATCCGAAACAAGCTCCATCCCAGCGACGAGAGCCGGCAGGCCTTCATCGACCGGTTCATCCCCGCAGGCTATTTCGGCGAGCCGGAAGATCTCGCCATCCTAATGGTGTTCCTGGCGTCGCCGCTCGCCCGCTACATCAGCGGCGCGGCGATCCCGGTCGATGGCGCCATGCTGCGGATCGGTTGACCGGATCCGGGAAAGTCTCAAGCGTCCGGAAGCGGAATGAACTCCTCAGAGTCACCGGGAACGACGTCGAATTTCCCAGCCTTCCAGTCGGCCTTGGCCGCTTCGATCCGGTCCTTAGAGGAGTGGACGAAGTTCCACCAGATGTAGCGCGGGCCGTCCATCGGCTCGCCGCCGAGCACCTGGATCCGCGCCCGGCTGGCCGCCTCGACGGTCACCGGATCGCCCGGATGCAGAACCAGGAGCTGGCCGCACTCGAACCGGTCGCCGGCGACGATGATCGTGCCCTCGGAGACGTAGATCGCCCGCTCCTCGTGCTCCGCCGGGATCGGCAACTTGGCGCCGGTCTCCAACGCCACGTCGGCGTAGATCATCTCCGAGAAGGTGGTGACGGGCGACGTCGCGCCCCACAGGGAGCCGGCGATCACCCGCACGGCCTTGCCCTCCGCCTCGAGGGTCGGCAAGGCCTCCTGGGTGCGATGCTCGAACGCGGGCATGGTTTCCTCGCTCGCCTTGGGCAGCGCGATCCAGGACTGGATGCCAAACAAATGCGGCCCCATCGCCTTGACCGCATCATCCATGCGCTCGGAATGCACGATGCCCTTGCCGGCGGTCATCAGGTTCACTTCGCCCGGCCGGATCGGCTGTGCCGTTCCGAGACTGTCGCGGTGGTACATCTCGCCGTCGAACAGATAGGTCAGGGTCGCGAGACCGATATGCGGATGCGGGCGAACGTTGATCCCCTCACCGACCGGGAAGGCCGCGGGGCCCATCTGGTCCCAGAAGATGAAGGGGCCGATCATCTGCCGCTTGGCCGATGGCAGCGCGCGGCGCACCTCGAATCCGCCGATGTCGCGGGCGCGGGGGACGATGGTCAGGTCTACCGCGTCCGGGTTCTCTTCGCCGTAGTTGTCAGGGTCGAGTTCCTGCAGGGTGCTCATGGCGTCCCTCTCCTGTTGCATTGAGAGTACGCCAAATCTAACCCGATCGGGCGCGAAGGCTATCCGACCCGGCGGCGCACCACCGTCACGCCGACACTCTCGGCGTCGTGGAACACATCGAGCTTCGAGATCGTAACCTCGGCTCGCATCGCCCTTTCGTCGGCGAGACAAATCTCGGCCACACGGTCGGCCAGGGTCTCCACCAGCTTCACATGACCACCGCCGGCGAGCGCGCGGACCGCCTTGACGATCCGTTCGTAGCAATAGACTCGGGCGTAGTCCTCGCGAAAACCGTCGTCTGGGCGCACCACGTCGACCGCGATATCGACCCGCACCCGCTGGCGAACACCCTGCTCGTGGGCGTGGATGCCGATTTGGAAATCCACTACGAGGCTGTTGATCCGCACGGTGTACAGGGCGTCCACCACCTCTGTCGCGTCCACCGCGCGCGGTTCATCGATCGTGAAGCTCATCGGTCCCTCGGGCGCCATGGTCCCATCTCAGCCAGTTGTCGCCCCCGCGAAATCGGGGCTGCGTGTCGTCGAGCGCTGCGCACCCTAGACGCAGGATGGTGCGTTTGTCGTCCCAAACCCGCCATTCAAAGGGCGAAACCCGTCTCGCATCCTTCCTATCTTGGCGAGGCGCCCAGTCGAGGCTACGGTCAGCGCCAATCTTGTATACAAACGGGAGGAAATTCCATGAGCGACAAGGCGATGTTCGAGGCGGGGCTGAAGAACCGTCGCGAGGTCCTGGGCGCCGAGTATGTCGACAAGTCGATCGCGTCCGCGGACGACTTCAACATGCCGATGCAGGAACTGGTGACCGAGTACTGCTGGGGCGAGGTCTGGGGCCGTCCCGGCCTGACCCGACAGCAGCGGTCCATGCTGAACCTCGGCATGCTGGTGGCGCTCGGCCGCAGCCACGAGCTGCGCCTTCACATCCGCGGCGCTATCAACAACGGCCTCACCAAGGACGATATCAGAGAGGTCTTCCTGCAGACCGCGATCTATTGCGGCGTGCCGGCGGCAATCGACGCCTTCCGCAACGCCCGCGAAGTCTTCAAGGAAATGGGGATCGACTGATCGCCATCAGTCCTTCGATCTGAACGCCTAAGAGCAACGGAGAAACAGACATGTCCGACATCACCGTCGGGTGGATCGGCATCGGCAATATGGGGTGGCCGATGGCCCGAAACGCGAAGCAGGCCGGCGTCGACATCGCCGTCTTCGATCTGGATCAGGAAAAGCTCGGCCGGTTCGCCGACGAGTTCGACGCCAAGCGGGCCCCAAGCCTCTCCGCCCTTTCCGAGATGTCGGACGTCATCGTCACGATCGTTCCGGACGGCAAGGTCGTTCGCAAGATCTGCTTCGGCGACGGCGACAACCTCGCAGCCGGCTTCGCCGAGGGGAAAATCCTCGTCGACATGAGCTCTTCGGCGCCGATGGGCACGCGGGCGCTCGGCGACGAACTGCATGCCAAAGGCGTGACCCTAATCGACGCTCCGGTCTCCGGCGGTGTGGCCGGGGCCGACAAGGCGACCCTATCGATCATGGTCGGCTGCTCCGACGAAGCGGCTCTGGCCAAGGTGATGCCGACCTTCGAGGCGACGGGCAAGAACATCTTCCGCTGCGGATCGCTCGGATCCGGCCATGCGATGAAATGTCTCAACAACTATCTTTCCGCCGTCGGTCTGACGGCCGCGAACGAGGCGCTGCTGATCGGTCAGAAGTTCGGGCTTGATCCGTCAACGATGGTCGACATCATAAACGTCTCAACCGGACGCAATTCCTCCACCGAACGCAAGTACCACCAATCGGTGCTGCCGCGGACCTACAACTCTGGCTTCGCCACCGCGTTGATGGCCAAGGATGTGGGTATCGCAGCCGGGCTCGCCGGAGACCAGGACATGTTCGCGCCGCTGCTGCACGAGCTGAACGAGATCTGGACCAAGTACAACGAGGTCATGCCCGAGACCAACCACGAGGCGACGATCGAGTATCTGGAAAAGATGAACGCGACCCGGCTCAAGGGTCCGAAGGCATAGCACTCGGACCCCACGGAGGCACCGTCCGACAAGAAGGCGGGCCGCTGGGGATTGAAACGGGGAGGAGAAGGCCATGGCGGAGCAGCCGCTTGAGGGCGTCCGTATCCTGGCGGTCGAGCAATACGGCGCCGGCCCGTTCGGAACCATGTATCTCGCGAACCAGGGGGCGGAGGTCATCAAGATCGAGAATCCGGGCGACGGCGGCGACATGGCGCGCGCCGTCGGCCCCTATTTCTTCGACGACGACGGCAAGCAGAGCCAGTTCTTCCACTCGTTCAACCTGAACAAACGCAGCGTCGCCCTCGATCTGCGCACCGAGGCCGGGCGTCGGATCTTCCGCGAACTCGCCGCCACCGCCGACGCCGTCACCAACAACCTGCGCGGCGACGTGCCGGAGAAGCTCGGGCTCGACTACGCCAGCCTGAAGGACGTGAATCCGGCCGTCGTCTGCGCCCACCTGTCGGCCTACGGACGCGATGGCTCGCGGAAGACCTGGCCCGGCTACGACTACCTGATGCAGGCCGAAGCCGGCTGGTTCTCGGTGACCGGCGAGCCGGGATCGCCGCCGAGCCGCTTCGGTCTGTCGGTGGTCGATCTGATGACCGGCGTGACCATGGCCTTCGGCGTCACCTCCGCGATCCTCCAGGCCCGCGCCACCGGCGAGGGTCACGACGTGGATGTCAGCCTGTTCGACCTGGCGCTTCACACGGTGACCTATCTCTCGACCTGGTACATCAACGCCGGCCACGTGCAGGACCGCCTGCCACGTTCGGCCCACCCGTCCCTGACCCCGTGCCAGACCTACAAGACCCAGGACGGCTGGATCTATCTGATGTGTAACAAGGAGAAATTCTGGCCGGCGCTTTGCCGGGAGATCGGTCGACCGGAGCTGGCGGCCGATCCCCGTTTTGCCACCTTCAAAGCCCGGCTGGCCGAACGCCCGGCGATCCAGGAAATCCTGGACGAGGCCCTGAGCGCCAAGACTACGGCGGAATGGATGGCAGCGTTTGGTGGCTCCGTTCCCGCATCGCCGATCCTCGACATCGCCGACGCCATGGACAACCCGTTCGTCGCCGAGCGCGACGGCATCCATCATTTCCCGCCGCCGCCGAACGGGCCGGCACTCGGGCTCGAGGAGGCTTTTCGCATGGTCGCCCATCCGATCCGCAATGCCGGCTCCGCCCCGCCGAAACGCCCAGGGCCAGAACTCGGCGGCGATACCGACGCACTGCTCGGCGAATTAGGCTACGACGAGGATCAGATAGCGGCGCTCCGACAATCGGGAGCGGTCGGATGAGCGCCAAGGGATCGATCCGACTGGCCTTCATTGGCTTCGGCGAGGCCGGCCCGGAACTCGCCAGGGGCCTACTCGGTGCCGGGGCAAAATCCGTCGGCGCCTACGACATCCTGGCGGCCGATCCGGCCACCCGCGACGCCTGGGTCGCCAAGACCGAGAGCGTCGGCGCCAGGGCTTGCGACACCCCGGCCGAGGCCGTGGCCGAGGCCGACCTGATCCTGTCCACCGTGACCTCCGAGCGCGCTCTGGAAGCGGCGGAGAGCGCGGCGCCCCATCTGCGCCAGGGCCAGCTCTATCTCGACCTCAACTCCTGCTCGCCGGGCAAGAAGGTGAAGGCGGCGAAGGCGGTCGAGGACGGGTCGGCCGTGCGGTACGTGGATGTGGCGGTGATGGACACGGTGCCGGGACGCGGCCACACGGTGCCGATGCTTCTGGCTGGCGCGGCGGCGGAGGCGGCGGCCGAGACCCTGCGCGGCTTCGGTATGACCGTCGAGGCGGTCGGCGACACGGTCGGTCAGGCCTCGACCATCAAGATGGCCCGCTCGGTCTTCATGAAGGGCATCGAGGCGATCCTGTGCGAGAGCCTGGTCGCCGCCGACCGCGCCGGCGTGGCCGACCGGGTCCTATCGTCGATCCAGGCGACCTTCCCCGACACCGACTGGCGGGCGCTGGCGACCTACCACATGGGCCGCATGGCAGTTCACGGGAGGCGCCGGGCGATCGAGATGGACAGCGTCGCCGACACCTTGCGAGACCTCGGGTTGGAGCCCTCGACGGCGCTCGGCACCCGCGACCGGCAGATGTGGGTCGCCGATCTCGGCCTGCGCGACCGCTTCATCGGCGGCGGCCCGGAAACGCTGGAGGAATTCCTCAGGGCCGTGGCGGAGAAGAGCGGAAACCCCGCTTCCCACTAGACAAGAAATCTCTTGGCATTACATGGTGACGGGCGGCCGGGACGACGCGGAACGCACGCCCAGACATCGCGTGTTTGGACATCGCATATCTGGACACCGCGTACCGAAACACCGCGCACCGGCCCCCGTGGAGATCCCTCCACGGCGACGAGTTTCACGAGAGGAGAGCCGCAATGGCCTTTGAACTTCCCGATCTTCCGTACGCCCATGACGCCCTGGCCCCGGTGATGTCCAAGGAGACCCTGGAGTATCATCACGACAAGCACCACAACGCCTATGTCGTGAACGGCAACAATCTGCTGAAGGACAGTGGCCTGGAAGGCAAGTCGCTGGAGGAGATCGTCAAGGCCTCCTACAACGGCGGCCAGGGCGGCGGACTGTTCAACAACGCCTCCCAGCACTGGAACCATGTCGAGTTCTGGAAGTGGATGAAGCCGAATGGCGGCGGCGCCATTCCGGGCGAGCTGGAGAAGAAGATCGTCGAGGACTTCGGCAGTGTCGACGCCATGAAAGAGGCTTTCGTTCAGGCCGGCGTGACCCAGTTCGGATCCGGCTGGTGCTGGCTGATCCTGGGCAATGACGGCAAGCTCGCCGTCACCAAGACGGCGAACGGCGTCAACCCGCTGGCCACCGGCGAAGGCACCGCCCTTCTCGGCTGCGACGTGTGGGAGCACTCCTACTACATCGACTACCGCAACGCCCGCCCGGACTACGTCAAAGCGTTCGTCAACGATCTGGTCAACTGGGAGCGCGTGGCCGAGATCTTCGGCGACGCCTCGTAGAAGCGAACGCCGGGCACGCGTCTGAGATATGGAATAGTCTTCGGCGCTCGGCCGACTACAACTGAATGCAATTCAACCCCGGTACCGGCGCCGCAAGTCTTCTTGCGGCGCCGCTTTTATCTCAACCACCCGAGAAACTGTCTTTAACTACAATATTACGTCTAGTATGTAATAAATCTTTTCAACTTATAGAAGATGTGGCCAATATCACGTCAAACGACCTTGTGAGTTTTTGGGGTGCCATGCGACAGTTTGCTCGAAGCAATCTGCTCAGGGGCGAGTGGACATGGAGGATGACGAAGAGAGCGTTGTGAAACCCGGGTTCTGGCTGAACCAGCTAGGCCGCCAGCAACGCCATTCCGATGGCACTGGCGGCGAGGCGCCGATGCTCGCCATCATGTTGCACGATCTCGGCTGGATCGATGTCGGTATTTCCGAGACTTCCTTCGTCGTCCGGTTGAACCCGGGAACGGTCAAAGCCGAGATCGCGGCCAGTCTCCCTGAAGCACTGGAGAGTCGGACGCCGAACCATCGCATCGAACTCGTTCTCATCGACCCGGATGCTCGGCCGGTCATCATTGATTTTGCCGACGCCCAGAGCGCGTGCGCCCATCTCCAGACTCTGCTTCACAACCGGCGCTTGGCCGATCAGGCCGGCGATGAAGACCCGGACCATGCCGGCGGCGGCTCCATATGGGGCGCCGACGCCTTTCCGATGCCGGCTCCGAGCGATCTGGCGGATGCGAGGCACTACACGTCCGTCTTACCGCTACAGCGGGAAGGCGAGTACGGGTGCCACGTCGACGAAGAACGTTTCATGCGCGGCCTTGCGATGACCGAGTGGCTTGCGCCGCTCAACACGGCCGGGTCCCTCCAGGATCGCCGCTTGGTCGATTCCACCCCTGAGATGGTCAGCTTCGCCCTACGCTCCCTCGGCTGGATCGCCGTCAAACGGAGTTGGAAGCTGCACGGCCAGTCGTTTCGGCAAACCGTGCCGGAGATAGTCGCTCTAGATCCTGCCGCCGTCGGGCGACAGCCGATGAGTCAGCTTATCGCGCTCTGTGCGGAATGGGCGCAGTTACCCGGCACCGTCACCTTCGCATGGTGGGATGGGGTGGTCTGGATCCGCGAGCGTGGCAGGCCATCCGACCTCGCCGATCGGCTGCGCGGCCTCTGCCGGATCGCAGCAAACGACGAGCCGATGTCGCTGGTCGACAGCGTCGAAGTCCCCATCGCTCAGTTTCTCTCCTCCAGCGGAGGACCGAGCGCAGACCATCCATTTGCCGCAGTGTTCAGGCGCTGGCTAGATGACACCGCAAAGGGCGCCGAGGGGGACGGCATCTTGCGCGACCTGGAACGGTTGGGCCTCTTCCAGCGGCGCACCAAGTTGCTCGTCGTCGACGAGAACGACGACCTGCGGATCGCGCGCTACGCCGCCGGTCGGGTTCGACTCTGGAACGAACGAACAGAGCGCGCCATGGAAGGGAGCAGACTTGTCGACATCCCCGACCGTGGTCTTGGTCTTCGTGTCCAGCGTGACCTGCGGTCCGTGCAGCGTCGCGGCGAACCTGTCCTGCACCACTGCACCGGCATCGTGTTTGCCAGCGAGAGCCTGCAGATGGCGCAATGGTCACGCCTTACCGTTCCGATACCCCACACGACCGATAGAGGCCGATCCATGAAGGCTCTGCTGTCGACGTGTGACCTGGAGCTGTCGACGACGATCTGAACCCGGACGAAGCCGCGACCACGTTCCGGTCTGGTACGCCGATCAGCCGTCCACGTTGCCGGACACCTTCCCAGAACCAAGATTCAGTGCGGCCAAACGACAAGGAGAGGGCTGGACCACGAACCGGGCGACATCGGAAACGACCGCCTGCCGTGTTCGACCGAGGAGCCACATGCGGCTTCGTTCCGGCTTACGCGGCCGGAGCCATCGAACGCCGGAAAAGGCGCGGTCGAAACGATACTTCGAGGCGTTCTTGGCGTAGACCTCGTCCTCTACGATCGCGACGACGGGCGCCGAATCCCAGCGCGCCAGAGCAAGCGCGCAGCCGGCCGTCGTCAAAATCTCGGCCAGCGCAGTCCGCCCTCGCCAAGTCGGATCGATCCAGAGTCCTCCGATATAGGTACATCGATGCCGGATCGTGTTGGCATAGGCGTCCGCTTCGTCGCCAAGAACGAAACGCTCCCCGCTCGCCATGTCCTGCGCCGGCGCGGCGTAGAAGAAGGACAGCGTCGAAAGCCAGTCGCCAAGCGTGTTTTTGCCGAGATCGAATAGTCGTATTGCGATGGTCGCCACCCGCTCACCCGCCGCACTCTGAAGGTTCATCCACAAGGCCGCGTCTCGAGGAAAAAAGCTGGCATCCGGGTTCAGAACGTTCGGGAAGAATTTTCCGGTTGCCGCACATACTCGGCCAAAAGCGGCCATGTCGTGGTCAACAGCTATTTCCAGACCCGCCTCACGCAGCCGGGCGGTCAGGAGGATAAAGTATTCTCCGAAGAGTTCCTTCTCGGGCGCCACGATGCGCCCAACGCGGTTCAGAATCCGGCTCTGATACTGAATCGCACTCATTCTCGCCCCACTCCGATTGTACGAGTACGATTGTATTTGTACACCTTTTGCGTGTAGATTTCATCCCTCTCCGGGCAACCCATTGGGCGATCGCGAGTCGCATAGGCTCTGCGGAGGGCCTATAGAGGCAACGTCGCAACGAATCGGACTTCCCCGATGCAGGACCACCCCCATTCCGATGTCTTGTCTCCGACCGAATCAGTCCCGGCGCCAGCAGCGTTTCTCGACCGAGACGGGGTTCTGAATAAGGATATCGGTTACGCCCATCGTGCAGATCAGATCGACTGGGTCGAAGGTGCCGCCGAAGCCGTCCGGCGTCTCAATGCGACAGGTTTCCGGGTCTTCGTCGTCACCAACCAGTCCGGAATCGCCCGCGGTCTCTATTCCAGCGAGGCCGTCGACTCCCTGCACTGGTGGATGGCCGAGATCCTCCGTCGACGAGGCGCGCGGATCGACGACTGGAGATACTGCCCCTACCACCCCGACCATCAGGCCGAACGGTTCGCCGACAAGGCGTCCTGGCGCAAACCCGCACCGGGCATGCTTCTGGACCTCATGCGGCACTGGCCGGTCGATCGCGACCGCTCGTTCCTGATTGGCGACCGGTCGTCGGACATCGAGGCGGCCCAGGCGGCGGGAATTGCCGGTCACCTGTTCGCCGGCGGGAACCTCGAAGCGTTTGTCGCGGCCATTCTGGACGATCGGGAGGCGGACTGATCCTGTGATGAAGATTCATCCCGTCCTGCTGTCGGGCGGCGCCGGAACCAGGCTCTGGCCGCTTTCGCGTACGGCCTACCCGAAGCAGTTTCTCTGTCTTCTAGGCGAGCGCTCGCTGTTGCAAACATCGGTGCTGCGGGTCTCCGATCCGGCGCTGTTCGCACCGCCCGTCGTGGTCACGAACGCCGACCACCGGTTCATCGTCGCCGAACAGCTCCGCACCGCCGGAATTGAACCCGCGGCGATTCTTCTGGAATCGGAAGGTCGCAATTCCGCTCCAGCCGCAATGGCGGCGGCGCTTTGGCTTCAGGCAGCGGATCCCGACGCGGTGCTTCTACTGCTGGCCGCGGACCACGTGATGACCCGTCCCGACGCCTTCCTGGAAGCCGTCACTGCAGCGACATCGGCCGCCCAGGCCGGACGGATCGTCACCTTCGGCATCGCGCCGGACCGGCCGGACACGTCCTACGGCTATATTCTGGCGGGCCCGCCGGACGCCGCCGGCGTCGCGCCGGTCGAGCGGTTCGTCGAGAAACCGAACGCCGAGGCGGCAAGCAACTATCTCCGGGACGGCCGCTATCTTTGGAACTCGGGCAATTTTCTCGCCACCGCCGCAACGCTGTGCCGGGAAGCGGAACGTCATGTCCCGGATCTCCTATCCGCCTGCCGGTCCGCATTGACCGATGCGCGTGTCGATCTCGACTTCCTTCGCCTGGATCCGCCGTCCTTCGGCAGCGCGCCGTCCGTTTCGATCGACTACGCGATCATGGAGCGCACCGACTCCGCATCCGTCATCGCCTGCGACCCGGGCTGGAGCGATATCGGCTCCTTCGATGCCCTGGCCGATGCGCTCGGCCGGGATGTCGAGGGAAACGCGACATCCGGACCGGGTCTCCATGTCGGCAGCCGCAGCACGTCGGCGATTTCCACAGGCCCGTTGATCGCGACCCTCGGCCTGGAAAAGGTGGTCGTCGTCGCAACACCCGATGCCGTTCTCGTGGCCGCAGCCGATCGGATCCAGGATGTTCGTGCCGTCGTCGCGCAGTTAAGGGAAGGCGGACACGACGAGGCCGACGGCCACGCCGACGTTCATCGACCCTGGGGTTCCTACCGCAATCTCGATATCGGCGACGGGTTCCTGGTGAAACAGATCCGCATCAAACCGGGCGGACGCCTGTCGCTCCAGACCCACGCGCACAGGGCGGAGCACTGGGTCGTGATCGAGGGGCGCGCCAGGGTCACACTTGGCCCCGATGCCGACGAACTCACGGTCGTCGATCTGTCGGAGCATCAATCGATCGATATCCCGAGGGGCTGGGTGCATCGGCTGGAGAACGTCACAGATACCCCGGCGGCGATCATCGAAGTGCAGTCGGGGGCATTGCTGTCGGAGGACGACATCGTCCGGCTGGACGACGTCTATGGTCGCAGCGGCATGCCCACGTAGCGGAATGGGGTTTACCTGAGTCAGACTCATTCAAATCGCCTCAAAGCTTCGAAAAATTTTATTTAAAAATTAACGGACAATGGCAATAGTGGTGTCTCCGATTCGTCACCAGCCACCAGATCATGTGTTCCTGACCATGCGCCGTTCCGCGCTAGCCGCTTTCACCATCCTTGCCTCCTTCGCCCTGGGGGCCCTCGCCGCTCCACAGGCCAAAGCCAGTTCCGGCAATGGTCCCGGCTACTACGAGGCACTTCTCCACTACTGCTATAAAGGCGGACTGGCGGAGCGGATCGGCGGCGATCCGGAAAGCGTTTCCAGAACAGGCTTGGCCAGCAAGCGCGCGGCGTTGCGGGACCTGCGCGGGGCCATGGGACGGGGAGAGACGGCGATGACGGCTCTCTGCGCCGCCGGCTACTACCGCGCGATCCAGGCCGGGTACGTTACGGTCTATCGCGACGACAAGGCTGAGTGATCGTCCCGAAACGGCTGCTAGACCTCCAACCACTCCCGTCGAACCTGGTCGTCGGCGGCGAAGTCAGCCGGTGTCCCGTCGAAGACCAGCCGCCCGTGTCCCATCACAAGAAGTCGATGTGAGATTTTCAGGGCGATGGTCAGCTTCTGCTCCACCAGCAGGATCGATACGCCGCGCCGGGCGATCTCTTCGAGCAAACCGGCGACCCGCTCGACCATCTGCGGACTTAACCCCTCGGTCGGCTCGTCCACCATCACCAGATCCGGGTCGCCCATCAGGGTCCGGCACATGGTGAGCATCTGCTGTTCGCCGCCGGACAATGCCCCGGCCACCACATCCGCCCGCTCCCGAAGATTCGGGAACAGCGCGAACATATCCTCCATAGACCAGCGGTCGTCCGGGCCCGGTCTGCTGGACTTCATGCCGAGAACCAGATTCTGGCGGACCGTCAGCGTCGGAAAGATATCCCGGTTCTCGGGCACGTATCCAATCCCGAGATGGGCGACTTCATGCGGCTTCCGCCCCGCGATCTCCTCGCCGCGCAGACGGACCGATCCAACCGGCGGAACCTCGCCCATGATCGCCTTGCAGGTGGTGCTGCGCCCGACGCCGTTGCGGCCGAGCAGACTGACGATTTCGCCTTCACCAACCTGGAAGGACACGCCCTGCAGGATATGGCTCTTGCCGTAATAGGCGTGGAGGTCGGTGACCTGAAGCATCAGTTGACCTCCTGGCCGGCGGAGTCCACGGCACCGAGATACGCCTCCTGCACCGCGCGGCTCGCTCGGACCTCTTCGGGCGTTCCGGTGGCGATGATCTCGCCATAGACCAGAACCGAAATCCGGTCGGCGAGATCGAAGACCACGCCCATGTCGTGCTCGACCATGACCAACGTGCGGCCCTCTGTGACCCGACGGATCAGAGCGACCACGCCCTCGGTCTCGCTGTGGCTCATGCCCGCCGTCGGTTCGTCCAGCATGATCACTTCCGCGCCCCCGGCGATGGTGATGCCGATCTCCAAGGCCCGCTGTTCGGCATAGGCCAGGACTCCGGCCGGCAGGTCGCAGCGGTCGAGGAGGCCGATTTCATCGAGGATTTGCGCCGCGCGTTCGTTCAACTCGCGCTCGGTGTCCACGAGACGCCAGAAGCTGTTCCGGTACTCCATCGCCCAGAGCAGGCCACAGCGGACGTTCTCGAAGACGCTGAGCCGGGGAAAGATATTGGTGATCTGGAACGAGCGGCTGAGCCCCTTGCGATTGATCTGGTAGGGCTCGAGGCCGGTCACGTCCTCACCGTTGAGCAGGATGCGTCCGGCGGTCTTCGAATACTTGCCGCTGACCAGGTGGAACAGGGTCGACTTGCCGGCGCCGTTGGGACCGATGATGGCGTGACGTTCGCCAGAGCGGATCTCCAGGTCGATGCCGCGGATGATCTCGGTCGGCCCGAAGTTTTTCCGCACACCCTGCATCTGCAGCGCCGCGCTCATGGCGCACCTCCCGCGGCGCCGGTCGCCCTGCCGAAGGCGTCCCGGAGGCGCGGCGCGAGACGGGCGAGTGCGTAGGCGCCGCCGACGGCCAGAACGGCCGCCACGAGCCAGGGCGGCGCCGTGGAGACATCCAGGCTCAGGCCGAAGACATGGGCCTCGCTTTCGCCGACGACGCTCTGGTTGGCGACGTTCCCCATCTCGAGCAGCAGGATCGCCCCTGCCAGGAAGGCGACCAGCGGCACCAGGGCCACTCCGTAGGCGGCAACCAGCGGTCCCAGACGTCCCGAGCGAAGGGCCGGACCGTGCATCGCAACCAGTCCGGTCAGCCCACGCGGCGCATACATGACGGTCAGCACGAACAGAATGCCGACATAGAGCTGCCAAAGCTCGGTGTGGTTGGAGAGCACCGTCTGCAGCAATGTCAGCACGATCGCTCCGACGATCGGACCGACGAAGAACCCGACACCGCCGATAAAGGCCATCAGCAGCACCCAGCCGGAAGTGACCAGGTTCAGGTTCTCCTCGGTGAGGATCTCGTAGTTGATGGCGAACAGCCCGCCGGCCATGCCGGCGAAGAACCCGGAGGCGCAGAACGAGACGAAACGGACGTAGCGCTGGCTGTAGCCGACGAACTCGGCCCGCTCCTCGTTGTCGCGAACGGCATTCGCCATGCGGCCGGCGGGCGTGCGCGAGAACAGATACATGAACAAAGCGGCGACCAGGACCACACCGGCGGTCAGGTAGTAGACCTCGACCTCGCTCAGGAACTCGAAGCCGAAGACCGGCGGTCCCATGGTGCGATCGCCGCTGACCCCCTCCTCGCCGCCGAAGAAGGCGACGAAGATGATCGAGCAGGCGGCGACCAGCTCGCCGACTCCAAGAGAGATCATGGCGAAGACCGTCCCCGCGCGCCGGGTCGAGAATCCGCCGATCGGGATGGCGAAGGCGAGGCCGAACAGTCCGCCGACCAGGGGCAGGAGCGGCAGCGGCAGCCACCAGCCGTCGTACTCCACGGAGTTCATGACATGGACCGACAGGAACCCTCCGAGGCCGAAATAGACAGCGTGGCCGAACGACAGCATCCCGCCCTGGCCCAGCAGCATGTTGTAGCTGAGCGCGAAGACGATGGAGATGCCCATCTGGTTCATGATCGTGACGGCTACAGCCGAGGGAAAGACCAACGGCATGATCATCAGAATGACAACGGCCGCCCCCCAGACGGGCAGCGTCCGGGAAAACGCGCCGCGCCGCATCTGCTCGTCCGCCACGCGCTTCCAAGCCGGCTCGACACCGTCAGCGGTGGCGCCGGTGGTGGTGCTCTGGTTCACGCTCATGTCTCTCGTTTCCCCATGAGTCCGGTGGGGCGGAAGATCAGGATCAGGATCAGCAGAATGTACGGGAGGATCGGCGCCACCTGCGGCAGCGACAGGGTCCACAGATCGCGCAGGGCGTGATCCGCGTCGAAACTGACACCGAGCAGAGCGAGCAGGTCGTTGACCGACCAGTCGAGGGCGATGGCGAAGGTCTGAAGCCAGCCGATCAACAGCGACGCGACGAACGCGCCGGCCAGCGAACCCAGTCCGCCGACCACGATGACCACGAACACGATGGATCCGAGCACGAATGCCATGCCCGGAAAGGTTCCGAGTGCCGGACCCGCGATCACGCCGGCCAGCCCGGCGAGCGCCGATCCGACGCCGAAGACCCCCATGAAGACCAGCGGGACGTTGTGTCCCAGGTTGGACACGGTGTGCGGATGGGTGATCGCCGCCTGGATGATCAGTCCCACCCGCGACCGGCTGAGGACGGTAAAGAGGCCGATAAAGATTCCAACCGAGATCAGAATCATGAACGCCTTGTAGGCCGGGAAATTCTGCCCGTAGAGAGTGAACAGCGGAAACTGAAGGATTTCCGGCGCGCTGTAATCCTTGGTCGCCTTGCCCCAGAAGAACTGGACGATCTCCTCGATCAGGAATGCCAACCCGAAGGTGAAGATCAGCTCGGCGACATGGCCGTGCCGATGGACGTGTCGCAGCCCGTAGCGCTCGACAAGGGCGCCGGCGACACCCACCAGCAGCGGGGCGATCACCAGTCCCGGCCAGAACCCGACATAGGTGGAGATCGTGTACGCGAAATAGGCCCCCAGCATGTAGAAGCTTGCATGCGCGAAGTTGAGCACGCCCATCATGCTGAAGATCAGAGTCAGGCCGCTCGACAGCATGAACAGCAGCAGTCCCGTGACCAAGCCGTTCAGCAGCGAGAAAATCACCAGTTCGGTCATGGAGTCATCCCGTCAGAGTCGCGAACGAGAGCGGCGCCGTCTCCCGGGTCCGGGCAACGGCGCCGCGCGCAATCGTTCGGATCAGGCGGCGTTCGGCCGCTCCATCTGGCAACTCGTCGGGCTGTCCTTGCCCGCCATCGGCACGGTCTTCTCGTTCGCCAGGCCGTACCCGGAATTGTCGGCGTCGACGACGATGTTCTTGTTGGTGTGAACCGAGATATGGACGTCCTGAATGGCCTGGTGGTCCGAGGGCCGCATCCAGACCTTACCGCCCATGATGGTGTCGTATTCCATCCCTTCCAGGGCGTAGGCCACTTTCACCGGGTCGGTCGTGCCGGCGGCTTCGATGGCCTTTGCCAGCATCGCAATCGTGTTGAAGATCCGGGGCTGGTTGATGTCGTTGTCGGGGTACTTCGCCTTGAACGCGTCATCCAACGCCTTGAACTCGGGTGTCGGCGGATTGAGCGTTCCCTCGCGCACCGACCGGATGATGCCTTCGCCCAAGGGGCCGAAGGTGGCGGTAATACCGTCATGCGCGCCATAGTATGTATAGATCGGCGAATCCACGCCGGCCTCGATGATCGCCTTGCCGAGGCCGACCATATCGGCACCCCAGTTGCCGGTGATCACCGCCTGGGCACCGGACGCCTTGATCTTCGTGGCATACGGGGTGAAGTCCTTCACCTTGCCGATCGGATGCAGTTCGTTGCCGACGATTTCGATGTCGGGCCGCTTTTCGGCGAGCATCCTCACAGCGGCCGCGGCGACCGCCTTTCCGAAGCTGTAGTCCTGACCGATGATGTAGACCTTCTTGATCTCCGATCTCTCGCCGATGGCATCGGTCAACGCATCCATCTTGATGTCGGCGTTGGCGTCGAACCGGAAGTGCCAGAAATTGCACTTGTCGTTGGTCAGCGCCGGATCCACGGCCGAATAGTTCAGAAACAGCACGCGTTGGTCCGGGTTCCGCTTGTTGTGCTTCTCGATCGCGTCGGTCAGCGCGTTGGCCACACCGGACGAGTTGCCCTGGACCACGTAATTGATCCCGTCGCTGATCGCCCGCTTGAGCTGGATGAGGCTCTCTTTCGGGCTGATCTTGTTGTCGAGCGGAACGATCTCGAACATCCGCCCGTCAAGCACCCCTCCCTTGGCGTTCACCAAGGTTTCGGCCGCGAACTCGAACGAACGCAGGCCGGACTCGCCCGTGGTCGCGAACGGTCCCGACAACGGGTCGATGAAAGCGATTTTGATCGGATCTGCGGCCTCTGCACCGGCGGACCACGCCAGAGCAAGACCGATTGTGGCGGCAAATGCCGTCCTGCGGGTAACAGCCATGAATTCCTCCCTATATGGATGGTCGGCCACCGCTTTTTGAGTGCAATGGTCCGCCGTCAGGGAAAGCATGGCGGGTGGTTCCGAGAGGGTCAAGCGTGGTTCCGGCATCCTCCAACGGCTTAGGCACAACCGCCGATTCGCCGCGACGAGGAAGGGTCAGATGACCCAACCGACCATAAAATCCTAAGGAAGCATTCTGAAAATGGCGCGCCCGGGAAGATTCGAACTCCCAACCTCCTGATCCGTAGTCAGGTGCTCTATCCAGTTGAGCTACGGGCGCTTGCCGGGGGTGACCCCCCGGAGGCCGCGCAACCTACTCAAACACCCCCGCCTTGGCAAGGGGGCTGATATCAAAATCCTTCGGGCAAAAGAACTTGTTCGGATTCCGTGGTTTAAGTAGTATCTCAGCACTGAATTGTGAGCGAGGTCGAAGGATAATCGCTGGCGAAATCTCCTCGGAGAAATTGCCCGGGTCCCGACACCGCGTATCGCATCATGGACGCGCCCGGTCGCGAGGGGAGCGGCACGCGTCCTTCGGGGGTCCGGGTTGGGAATAAAAAGGGATGACGCGGTGATCGGATCGTTCGACTCCATGCGCCGCCTGGCTGTAGTCAGTGCCGGCGTACTCGCCCTGGCGGGGTGCTCGTTCAGCAGCGATTCGCTGTGGCCGTCTCTCACCGGAGAACCGCCGAGCGCCGAGGCGCCGACCACATCGGTCGCCATCCCGGCGTCGTCCGGCGAACGGTCCGGGTCTCCACTGATCGGAGGCCCCCCGCCGCTCGGCAACACCAATTTCGAGATCAGCGCCCCCGCGCCGGCCCAACAGACCGGGACATTCGTCGGCGAGAAGGTCATCCAGCTGCGCGGCGATCTGATCCGACTGCAAGACAGCATCCGCGGTCACAACGGCACGCTCCAATCGCTGCGGCAGCAGACCGTTCAGAACGCGCAGAACTACCACCAGAGCGTCGCCTCGATCGAATCGCGCCTCCAGGTCGGCACCACCCCGGGCAATCCGCAGCTCGTCGACCAGTGGAACAGTGCCCAGCGCCAGCTCGAGCAGGTCAACACCGACATCTCGAACATGAACGCGCTCGCCAACAGGGTCTCGGCCGACGCCGCGCTATCGACCTATCTCCTGGAGAGTGTTCGCGCCGCCTACGGCCTGTCCGGCGCCGTGGAAGCCGACCACGAAAATCTCTCGGTCTTGGAAGACGAGACCAACCAGACCGTGGTCCTGATCGATCGACTGCTTACCGAGTTGAGCGACGACATCCGGCGCCAGAGTTCCTATGCCGCGAACGAGCGTAACGACCTGAACACCATGGCCGTCGCGATTAAGAACGGCGAACTGTTCGGAACCAGTCTGGCCAACCGCTCGTTCGGCGGTGGCACCTCTTTGGCCGCCAGCCCAGGCGCCAACAGCATTCCGGCTCCGTCGAGCGCAGGTCTCGCCGGACGTCGCCCGCTGGTGGTCATTCGCTTCGATCGCCCGGGCGTCGACTACGAGCAGCCGCTGTATAGCGCGATCCGCCGTGCCCTTGAGCGCCGACCGGAGGCGATCTTCGATGTGGTCGCGGTGAGCCCGCAATCTGCCAATCAGGGGCGCGCCGCACTCGACGCCAATCAGGCAAAGCGCAACGCCCAGAACGTTTTCCGCAGCCTGCAGGAACTTGGGCTGCCCCCCGGTCGGGTCGCACTGTCGGCGCAGTCAGCGCCGGACGCCCGGACCAACGAGGTGCGGATCTACGTTCGCTGATCACCATCCGGCACGCGGCGATCCGTCACGTGCCGGGTGATCCGGATCGGTCTCCCACGTCGTAGACAGCGACGGAGGTTCCAGATGATCCGTTTTGTTTCCGCCCTGTCCACTGCCGACGGACGCCCGGGAGTCTCTCGGGGCGTCGTCGGCAGTCCGGTTTCGAGCCAAGCGTCCAGACCATACGCGGCGGCGCTTGCCCTGCTTCTCTGCCTGACATTTACCGTGCCCGCCGCCGCCCAGTCGGCGGACGACGCAGCCGCTTTTCGTGGCGTGATCTCTCAGCAGATGGAAGCCTTCCGTGCCGACGCGTGGGATCGCGCCTTTTCATTCGCTTCCCCGTCCATTCGCTCGATCTTCGGAGATAGCGAGCGGTTCCGCTCGATGGTGATGAATGGCTACGAGGCGGTCGCGCGACCAAGGGTCTTCGAGTTCGAGGAGCCGACCACGGTGAACGGCCGACCGACACAGCCGGTCTTCGTCATCGGGCCTGACGGGATCGCCCGCAGGGCGCTCTATTTCATGGAACGGCAACCGGATGGGACCTGGAAGATCGACGGTGTTGTGCTCGAAGCACTCTCCGATAGGACCACCTGAACCGCTGCGACGGCACGCCGCCGACCGTTCGACACTGCGGATCAGTTCGGCCACCGATTGCCATGGGCGCGCAGGGCCGCTATAGCCGCTGCGTTCAGACAGCGCGGAGGCGACCGGAAATGGATGCAAACACCAACGACGGGCCCCGGCGGTCATTTCCGGTTTCGTGGGAGGAGCTGCACCGCACCGGGCGCGCGCTGGCATGGCGACTGCTCGATGCCGGCCCGTTCAAGGGCATCATCGGCATTACTCGGGGCGGGCTGGTTCCGGCGGCAATCGTGGCCCGCGAGTTGGAACTGCGGCTGATCGATACGATCGGCGTCTCCAGCTATACCGGCTACGACGGGCCTCGCGGCAATCTGCAGGTGGTGAAACCGCCGTCCCTGACGGCGGATGGAGAAGGCTGGTTGATCGTCGACGATTTGGTCGATACCGGCGAGACCGCCAAGGTCGTTCGCGCCATGCTTCCCAAAGCGCATTTCGCGACGATCTACGCCAAGCCGGCAGGACGCCCCCTGGTCGACACCTTCATCACCGAGGTCAGTCAGGACACCTGGATCTATTTCCCTTGGGATACCGAGCCACGACCGGTCGATCCGATCATTGGTCTGCGTCCGACGACCTGACCGGTACGCTGTCGACGAAACGGAGCTCGCCGATCCGCACGGCGACGAACACCCTGGCCGGGGTGCCGGCGCGGTCGACGAGAGCCAACGTGCGCGGATGACGGACCTCCAGATAGTCGACCGCGTCGAACCCTGCGGAATTCAAAGCGTCCAGTCCCCAAGCGATCTCGCCGGCCGGTGTGCTGACGCCGTCGGCGAGTCTACCGGCGATGCGGCTAAGAATGCGGCTGAGACTGACGACGCGCTCGCGCCCGGCCTCGTCGAGCCGGTCGATCTCCGCCACCGGAGTGATTCCGCCCGGACCTCGCGCCGCGTCGACAACACGGACCAACGGCGCGCCCGACCGGCCCGAGAGCCGGGACGCGAGGACGCAGGCCCGCTGAAACACGGCCCCGCTCTGGTAGAGGCGGTCCGGCTCGATCAGGGCGATCAGGCTTTCTAGTTTCCCGACCGCATCGGTCAGAGCGCTCCGATCGAACTCCCCCTCCATGCTCTCTGCCAGTGCCGGAAGACTTCCTATCGGGACCGGAGCAATGTCGGTCTGCGCCGCGTAGAGAATATCCGCACCGTTGCGCGACAGCAGTGTTCGGCCAACCGGATCGGTCAGCACGTCGGCACGCGGACCGGACGCCACGATCACCCGGTCGCACTCCCGCGCCGCGAGGGCCAACAGCATCAAATGGCCGACATGCGCCTCACCCAGGACCGGCACCAGCCCTACGGAACAGCCATCCTCGCGCCAGTCGGCGAGGGGCTCGGCTAGTCCCCCGAGATCGCAGACAATATCGACCTCCAACTCTTCATCGCCGTCCAGGTTCAGCGACAGCGCCGGGTCATACGGACCGGCCCGGTCGTCACCCGAATTTTCGGTCGTCTTCGGCATAGGCATTCACCAATGGTCCTGGCGTTCCGACCATGCACTCGATGATCGCGGGGCACCGGGGACCGCACCGCTCATCCCGAACGACCGGTTTGCCGGCTTAAGAATGAGATCGGGGATCTACCGACCCCGGCGACAAATGACTGCCTGTCGCCGCCCCATCCGCGCCCGCGTCGAGCCGCACACACGGCCAGCGTATGAAAAGGCTACAACGCAGATGTCGGCACCCGCAAAATAAAATCTGCCGGCTCCCTATGTCTCCCGCGTGGTCCCAGCAGCCGGATCAAGCATCCGTGTATCGAGGCAGATTCAGCCTGAACGTCGAACCGTCGGCGCCGGTTCGCTCAAGCGCCAGGGTGCCCCCATGTGCCTGGGCGATGTCCCGGGCGATGGTCAGTCCGAGGCCCGTACCATCCCGTCGGCTTGAAAACTGAAACGGCTGGAAAAGGCGCCCCCGCCCCTCCTCAGGAATGCCGGGTCCATTGTCGATCACATCTATCACCGCCCGCCCACCATCCTCATGGGCGACAATGCGGAGAAGGTCGGCGCCGGCATTGACGGCGTTGGAGGCGATATTGGCGAAGACCCGATACATTTGGTCCCGGTCGGCCTGGAGCTCGATAGTCTCCGCGCCAGACGCCAGAACACGAACCGAACCGCCGCGCGGCGCTTCCAATTCTTGCCGCAGGTCATCGACCAGATCGGCAAGCCGAACCGGGGAGAGACGCAACGGCGGCGTTTCCCGGGCGAAGTTGAGCGTTGTCGAACACAATGCGGCCGCCCGGTCGATCGCCTTGACCAGGGTCGGGGTCACTTTCTGGACGTCCGGATCCTGACTCATGGACAGTCGGTCGGAGATCAAGGTCGCCGTCGCCAGCATGTTGCGCAGATCGTGGCTGATCTTACTGACTGCGGTGCCCAGCGCGGCGAGCCGGGTGCGCTGGCGCAGCGCCGCCCGCATCTCTTCCTTCATCAAGCCCAGCTCTCGCAAGGCAACACCAATCTCGTCCCTACGCCCCCTGTCGTCGAGATCTGTCGACCGGTCCTCCGGCCGCTGACGAAACGCGACCAGACTGCCGGTGATCCGTTGCAGCGGACGGACCAGCAACCAACGCAGACTGACGAAGACAAGGGCGGCGGTGAAGACGGAGATCAGCACCGAGAGGGTCAGAATGCGCCAGGAGAAATCGTACATCACCGCGCGCAACGGGAACTCGTCCAAGGTGACCGCCACGGTCGCCGACGGGTCCATCGGCGCCGGACCGGTCACCCGAAGAATCCGGTTGCCGGTCTGGAACAGAGCGTCGAAGGCATCGTAGACAAGCTCCAACGGCATCGGCGCGTGCAGGGACACGTGGACTTCACCCGGCGGTCGCATCGGTCGGCTCAGCGAACGGACGTCGCCGTCCGGCCCCGTGACGACGATCTCGTAGGCGCCCACATGGTCGAGTAGTTCGAAGGTCAGTTCCTTGCTGATGACCCGGTCGGGTGACCCGTCGATCGCAAGGGCCGCCAAATGCGCCTTGTCGAGCTTCTCGGTCAGGTAGGTTAGGCGGAATCGCGCGATCGACGGCGTGTAGATCAACACTTCGGACAGCATGACGAAGAAGATCGTCAGGCATAGCAGCCGAAAGGAAAGAGAGCGCATCGACGCAGCGGCCCGACGGTCAGGAGAACCGCATCAAGAAGCGCACTATCCGGCGGGTCCGCGTCGAGAAAAGCTTCGGCATGTACCAGCTCCCCGCAGCCCGTTTCACCACCTCGCTCCGGGTCGGATAGGGCACGACCAGACCGGCGAGATCCGAAACCTTGAGCTTCTTCGTAATCGCCAGCGTGCAGAGCGAGACGATATCGCCGGCACCGGTGCCGACCACGACCGCCCCAAGGATACGACCCTTCGGCGAGACGTAAAGCTTGATGAAGCCGTCCACGTCGCGCTCGGCGATCGCCCGGTCGTTCTCGGCGAACGGCCACCGCAGAACCTCGAACGACGCTCCGCGCTCCCTCAGCGCCGCTTCGTCCTCACCGACGCTGGCCAGTTCCGGAGCGGTATAGGTGACCCGGGGCAGCACGGTTCCCGACTTCGCCGGCAGCCGGAACAGGGCGTTGCGGATGACGATGCCCGCATGGAACCCGGCAAGATGGGTGAACTGGGCCCCGCCGGCCGCGTCCCCGACGGCAAAGACGCGTCGGTTCGTGGTGCGGAGTCTGGAGTCTAGGATCAGCCGGCCGCGCGCATCGGTCTCGACCCCGGCGCGGCCAAGATCCAACCCCTCGAAGCCCACCCGCCGGCCGACCGCGACCAGGAGATGGCTCCCTTCCAGGACGGTCTCTCCCGCCTCGCTCCGGAGCGTAAGCTCGACACCGTCGGCCGCCGGGCCGACATGCACTGCCGACGCCCCTTCGTGCAGCTCGACAGCGTCACGGCGCAACGCCAAGCGGACCACGTCTGCCGCTTCCGGGTCTTCGTTCCCCAGCAAGGTCTTGGCCTCGATCAGATCGACCGCGCAGCCCAGTCGGGCATGGGCCTGGGCCAGTTCGCAGCCGATCGGTCCGCCGCCGAGCACCAGCAGCCGGCGCGGACGCTCCGCCAACTCGAAGACGGTCTCGTTCGTGAGGAATGGCACCGTATCCAGACCCGGGATCGGGGGGACGGCCGGAGTCGAACCGGTGGCGATGACGACGTACTTCGCCTCTACGGCTACCCCGCCCCCTTCAACCGTTCGGGGGCCCGTGAAGCGGGCCTCCGCCTCGACCACACGCACCCCGAAGCCGGTGTAGCGCTCGACCGAATCCATCGGAGCGATCTCATCGATCACCCCCTGGACATGCGCGCGAACGCGGGTCCAGTCGGCCTCCTGAACCATCGCGTCGAGACCATAGCGTGTGGCGTGCGACGCTCCATGGGCGGCGTGCCCAGCCGCGAGCATGGCTTTCGACGGGACGCAGCCGACGTTCAGGCAGTCGCCCCCCATGTCGCCCTTTTCAAACAGGACGACGCTCGCGCCCATCTGCGACGCTCCGGCCGCGACGGAGAGGCCACCGGCCCCGGCACCGATCACGCAGATATCTGCTTGCACCGTCTCGTTCATCGCCCTGCTCGTTCAGTGAGGGACCAAGTCATGCCGTGATACTCGCCGATTTGTCGCTGACTGGGAAATCCGCTCGCAGGCCCTGACGCCCTTACGCGGAGGAGGGCGTTCCGCGCCGGAACCGTCTGTAGACGACCGGGATCAGCGACAGCAGAGCGAGACCGGCGATGGGAAGCAGAACGCCAGGTTCCAGGAAGATGCCGACGCCCGGGACCTCGCCCTGGGAAAACACCGTGTCGAGCCCGTTGCCCACGGAGACGAAGACAAAGGTTCCGGGGATGATCCCGAACAGCGTACCAACGAGAAAGATGCGGGTCGAAACGCCGAGGAGGGCCGGGACTATATTGACCAGCCAAAACGGGAAGAGCGGGACCAGGCGCAACACCAGCAGATAGCTCAGAGCGTTCTCCCGGAACCCGGCCTCGAGCCGAGCGACGAACGGACCCGCCTTCGCGCGCAGGCTGTCGCCTATCGCCGTTCGTGCGGCAAGGAACACGGCGAGCGCCCCGGCCGTCGCGGCGACCACGGTGATCGCCGTACCCTCCACCAGGCCGAAGAGCAGGCCGCCGGTCACCGTCAGGACCAGACCGACCGGAAGAGAGAAGGCGATCGACAGCGCATATGTCAGTGCGTAGCCGGCACGGGTCGCCAACGGATACGCCGCCACCCATTCCTGAAGCAGATCGCGGTTGTCCGCCAGAGCCTGGAACGACACGAACCGACCCAGGTCGAAGGCGAAGAACGCCACCAGTCCGCACGCCAGCACACCGACCGGCAGCAAGCGCCTTACCAGACCACGCCGGCCGCCATCGGTATCCCGGTCTTCGCTATCGCCGTCGTTCCGCACGTTTCCTCCGTTCGACCGGGCGGCGCCGCATCGCGCCGTCGAGCCAGTTCCCTCATCACACTGCACGGGTCTTGTTAACCCATGGTGAACGCCCCCGATCCGCCCAACATGCGCGTTGACGCCGCGGGCGCCAGTCAACAGGACGTGAGCGATCCGTGTATGTCGGGGCCGCCTCGGAGCATTGGTTCCATCAATACTACCTGAATGGCGCTATCAACGGAGCCAAAGTGCGCGCAGGGTCTTCGCAAATGAAATAATGGAGGCGTGCCATGCCCGACGGCCAAGCATCGATCACGAAACCGAGCGTCTGCCCGCTCGACTGCCCCGATACTTGCAGCCTCGACGTCACGGTCGAAAGCGGCCGGGTCACCAGCGTCCGCGGCTCGACCGCGAACCCGCTCACGGAAGGCGTGGTCTGCAACAAGGTCTCTCGATACTACCCCCACTTCGTCCATGGCGAGGGGCGACTGACCCATCCGCTGAAGCGTGTCGGCAAGCGGGGCGAGGACCGGTTCGAGCGGATCGGTTGGGACGAGGCGCTGGATCTCGTCCATGCCGGTCTGTCGAGGGCGATCGAGACCCACGGCCCGCAATCCGTCGTGCCGCTGGCCTATGCCGGGCCTCACGGCATGCTCGCTGGCGGTTCCATGGATATGCGCTTCTTCCACAAGATGGGCGCGACCCTGCTCGACCGCGGACCGATGTGCGGCGGGGTGAAGGGTGAGGCCTTCGTCTCCGTCTACGGTGCGATGCCCGGCACCCCACCCGAGCAGGGGGTCGACGCGGAGCTGATCGTCGTCTGGTCGAACAACGTGACCGTCTCAAACCTGCATTTCATCCGCACCATCAAACGAGCCAAGGCGGCGGGGGCGAAGATCGTCGTCGTCGACCCAAAGCGCATCAAAGCGGCTGAGCAAGCCGATATGCATGTAGCGATCCGACCGGGTACCGATGTGGTGCTGGCCTTCGCGCTCGCCACCGAATTGGAGCGGATCGGCGCCCTCGATCGGGCGTTCATCGATCGCTGGGCGTCCGGTGCCGAGGAGTTCATGCAGGCGGCCCGGGAGTGGAGCGTCGAGCGTGCGGCCCAGATATGTGGCGTGCCGGAAGAACAGATCCGGACGCTGGCAGCCTGGTACGGGGCGGCCAACCCGGCGCTGATCGGTATGGGCAACGGGATGGAGCGCAGTCAGAACGGCGGCAACTCCGTGCGCGCGGTCGCCGCGCTTCCCGTCCTGTGCGGCAAATGGGGCGTAAGGGGCGGCGGTGTGATCGCGAAGGTCGGCGCCGCTGTGCCGAAAACCTTGGCCCGACTGCAGCGGACCGATCTGATTCCGGAGGGCACCCGGCGCATGAACATCATGGACGTGCCGGCCAATATGCTGCGCGACGATCTGAACCCGAAGGTGGCGGCGGTCTTCGTCTACAACCACAACCCGATCGCCGTCTTTCCGGACCAGGCCCAGGTCCTCAAGGCGTTCGGCCGCGAGGACGTCTTCGTCGTCGGCTGCGATGTCCAGATGACCGACAGCATGCGCTATGCCGATGTTGTCCTGCCGGCCTGCAGCCACTTCGAGCATGCGGACCTGTTTCCCGCCTATGGCCAGACCTATCTGCAGCGGGCGGAGCCCGTGATCGCGCCGGTCGGCGAGGCGTTGCCGAACACCGAGATCTTCCGCCGGCTGGCGGCCCGGTTCGGCTATGACGACCCCTGCTTCAAGGCCAGCGACTCAGAGCTGATGGACGATGCGGTCGACGGCGACGATCCCCGTCTCGGCGGTCTGAAGCCAAGCGCCCTGCCGCTGGACCGGGCCCTGAACATGACGGCGGACGGAGAGAAGGAGATCGTGCCCTTCGCGACGGTGTTCCCGACAACCGCCGGTGGCAAGGCGGAGCTCGCCTCGGACTGGATGGAGGCGGCCCGCGGATTCCGCGTCCCGGCCTACCGTCCGGTCAAGAGCGCTTATCCGCTCGCCCTGATCACGCCCTCCTCGGCGCACCGCACCAACGCGACGTTCGGCGGTCACTCGGCGAGCGACGGGGTGCAGCCCCTCGAGATGAACCCCGCGGACGCGGCCGAACGCGGCATCGAGGCGGGCGATCTCCTGCGGGTTCATAACGACCTCGGCGAGACGCGGTTGCGAGCTGTGATCACGGATACGGTGCGCCCCGGCACGGTCTTCTCGCCGAAGGGAACATGGATGCGGACTAGCGAGACCGGCTTGACGGTCAACGCCCTTCTGCCGACCCACAAGGCGGATCTCTGCGACGGCGCCTGCTTCAACGACGCGCGGGTGGAGGTGGAGACGCTCTGAGTCCAGCCGGTTCGCCCGAGGTCGACGGCACACTCGCCTTCGTCTAGCTCTCGTCCGGATCCGGGAACCGAACGACATTTCCTCCGCGCCCATGCGTCGGTGGGATCGGGCGCCGCGCCAGCGCAGTCAGGATGAGCGACACCGCGCCCCGGGCGTCGCGATACGGCAGATGCGTTGCCATCAGGTCCCGGTAGCGGATCTGGACGATGCCCACGGGTACCAGCCGTCCCGCTCCGGCGTAGCCGGCGCCGATCCAGGAGAGCGGCGTACCCGGATCCGCCCGCTCTGGGTATCGACCCAGAAGGTCGTCTTCCAGCAGCGAGCGGACGGTTGCGCCGGCAAACTCGACCCGGTACGCCCGGTGCAGCGGATCGAAATGAGCGAGCATCAGGTTCGGCATGATCTCGCACAGGTCCGCTAGAAACAGCTCGTCCGCGTCAGGCAGATCGGCATCCGCCCGCTGATCGTCCCAATAACGGCGCAGGTCGTCGAACCATTCCGGCCCGGACAGCGCCCAGCGTTCCTCATCCGTTCCGTCCTCGCATAGGAACATGCCCGCCTCCTCGGTCCATGAAGTTCGACGGCCGCCGCCGCCATCCGCCCTATGGAAAGGCGAAACGGGTTTTCCGATCGGCGAACGGCGATGGCGGAAAACGAGGGGTCTTTGACATTGCAGCCATCGTCGCCGGGGCGCAGGCTTCTGTCATGCTCGACCGTTCCCCGCCCCCAATCGCCCCCTCTCCGCCCTGCGTTGCAATTCTGGCGGTTCCCGGTTGCCAACTGCTTGACGTCACCGGTCCGTACGAGCTTTTCGCATCGGCCCGCCGGCCCGGCTCGACGGTCCGGGCCTATCGTGTGTTGCTGGTCACCGCGACCGCGGCCCCCGTGATCACCGAGGCGGGACTCAATCTGGAATCTCAGGCGACCATCGCCGACCTGACGCCGACATCGGTCGACACCCTGGTCGTCGCCGGCGGTCCGGGGCCCCGTCAAGCGCACCTCGCCGGACCGCTCGGGGACTGGATGACGATCGCCGCCCAAACCTGTCGACGGGTTGCCGCTGTCTGCACCGGAGCGTTCCTGCTGGCCCGAACCGGCTTGCTCGACGGACGCACGGTGACCACCCACTGGCAGCACGCCGACACGCTGGCCGCCGACCATCCGGCGGTCGCGGTGGAACCGGATCGGATCTACGTCGAGGATGGGCGATTCTGGAGTTCGGCTGGCGTGACGGCGGGCATGGACCTGTCGTTGGCGATGATCGCCCGCGATCTCGGCCGCGACGAGGCGCTGAGGATCGCCCGCTCGAAAGTGATGGCAATGCAGCGTAGCGGCGGCCAGCGCCAGTACAGCGCCGAATTGGCCCTGCAATCCGCTGCAGACTCGCGTCTCGCCGAGCTTCAGGCGTGGCTGTTCGACCACTTGGATGGACGGCTGTCGGTTGAGGATCTGGCGGCGCGGGTCGGGATGTCGCCGCGCACCTTCGCCCGCCGATTCCGCGAGGCCGTCGGCGAGACACCGGCGGCTTTCGTCGAACGGGCCCGGTTGGACGCCGCCCGAAGGCGGCTCGAACATCCCGGAGTCGGTGTCGAACGGGTGGCGCTGGAGACCGGCTTCACGAACGCGGAGCGCATGCGGCGCAGCTTCCAGCGCGCGTTCGGCATCTCCCCCGCTGAGTACCGCCGGCAGTTCGGCGCACCGCCGGTCGCCGGTACGTCACCCACCTGCCCCTCTTGACCGAAGGAGAATGAGAGATGCGCGTCGGTTTCCTGATGTTCGACGACCTGGAAGAGCTGGACATGGTCGGCCCGTGGGAAGTCTGGTCCATGGCCGGTCATCTGAAACCAGAGATCGAATGCGTCACCATCGGCCCCGATGAAACGCCGATACGCTGCGCCAAGGGCCTGCGGGTTTGTCCCGACCATACGATGGACGCCTGCCCGCCGCTCGACGTGCTCGTGGTACCGGGCGGCCAGGGTACGCGGCGGGAAGTGAACAATCCCGATCTGCTGGCCTGGATCGCCGGGACGGCGGAGACCTGCACCTGGGTCACCTCGGTCTGCACGGGCTCGATGCTGCTGGCCGCGGCCGGTCCGGGGCGGGGCAAGAGGATCACCACCCACTGGCGGGCGGTCGACCTGGTACGCGGGCGCGGCGAAGCCGGCGAGGTTCTGGACGACGTCCGCTATGTCCGGGACGGCAACGTCGTCACGTCGGCCGGAGTGTCCGCCGGAATCGACATGGCGCTCTGGCTGATCGGTGAAATCTGGGAACCGGCCTTCGCCCGTCTGGTCCAACGCAACATGGAGTACGATCCCGCCCCTCCACATCAGGGCGCGGTCTAGTCCCTCGTTGCTCTGCAGCGCGACGACCCCGGGCCGGACGCTGGAGCAGACCGTGTGGCGACGGGATCACTTGGTGATCGCGTCAGCGTTCGTGAATCTGCTCTATCTTAGTGTTTTAAAGACAATTCGCCGACCATCTTGAGGCATGGAGTGTTTCAAGATGATTGGAATTGGCCCTAGTCCACCGCGCCGATGGCCAGGAACTTGTCCCGGCGGTCGGCCCGGAGGTGGCCGCCATCCGTGCCAAGCAGGTCTCCGAGCGCCGCGTCGATCGCCGAGCCCAGACCGTCCAGTGCCACGGCGGGTTCGCGGTGGGCGCCGCCCAGCGGCTCTTTGACGATACCGTCGATCACACCGAGCTTCTCCAGGTCCTGAGCGGTCATCTTCAGAGCCTCGGCCGCGTCCTTGGCATGCTCTGCCGAGCGCCAAAGGATTGAGGCGCAGCCCTCGGGCGAGATCACCGAGTAGATCGCGTGCTCAAGCATCAGGACCCGATTGCCCGCGGCCAGCGCCACGGCACCGCCGGAACCGCCTTCGCCCAGGATGGAGGCGATCAGCGGCACGCGCACGTCCAGGCATGTTTCGATGGCGCGCGCGATCGCCTCGGCCTGCCCGCGTGCCTCTGCGTCCACCCCGGGATAGGCGCCCGCCGTATCGACGAACGTCAGGATCGGCATCTTGAAGCGGTCGGCAAACTGCATCAGCCGCCGCGCCTTGCGATAGCCTTCAGGGCGCGCCATACCGAAATTGCGCTTCACGCGCTCCTCGGTCGTTGCCCCCTTCTCCGTCCCGATCACCACGACCGAACGGCCCCTGAAACGGCCGACGCCGCCGACGATGGCGGGATCGTCGGCGAAAGACCGATCGCCGGCCAACGGGACGTATTCGTCTATCAGGTGATCGATCGCCGCCTGGGCATGAGGACGCTCCGGATGCCGGGCGACCTGCACCTTCTGCCAGGGGGAGAGCTTCTGATAGGTGGCCCGGAGCTGACGCTCGACCTTGGTCTCAAGCTTGGCGACTTCGTCGGCGATGTTGATGTCGCCGTCGCTCGACAGGTGGCGAAGCTCTTCGATCTTGCCTTCCAGATCGGCAATCGGTTTTTCGAAATCGAGGAACTGATGCATGCGGGACCGTCACTCCGTTTGCGGCGCCGCACCATACAGAGCCAGCGGAACCGCCTCAAGGCGCCAGCAAGGGGACACCGGCGGGGTGCCCCGCCCCGTTCACCGCCGAGCCAGCGGATGATGGCTCTCGACAAGGGCGCGAAGGCGCTCAGCCAATACATGAGTATAGATCTGCGTAGTAGAAATATCCGCGTGGCCGAGCATCTGCTGCACGCTGCGAAGGTCTGCGCCATTGTCGAGGAGATGCGTCGCGAAGGCGTGGCGCAGCACGTGAGGCGAAACCCGCTTTCGATCGATACCCGCCTGCACCGCCACCTCGTCCAGGAGCTGACCGAACCGTCGCCGCGTCAAGTGCCCCTCGGCCGAGCGCGAGGGGAAAAGGTACGGCGAGGACCGGCCGATGATGAACACGCCGCGCACCGTCTTGTAGTCGGAGACCGCGGCCATCGCGGCGTCGGTCAGCGGCACCATCCGCTCCTTGCCCCCCTTGCCGCGCACCAAGAGCACCCTGGGGTCCCGGGCAACAGCGGCGAAGGGGAGACTCACCAGTTCCGAGACCCGCAATCCGGTGGCGTACAGCACCTCCAGCAGACAGACGAGCCGCCGCCCCTCGGGACCATCGACGTCTCGGGCCGTGTCCAACAGCGCATCGACCTCGGCCTCGGACAGGATCTTCGGCAGCGGCCGCCCCTGACGCGGAGCGTCGAGCACCGTTGTCGGATCGTCGCTCCGGAGGCCGTCGGTGTATAGGAACCGGTAGAACTGGCGCAGCGCCGAGAGTCGGCGGGCGGCGGTCCTCGGCGCCATGCCGGCTTTCTCCATCGCGTCCAGATAGCCCCGCAGGTCGTCGCTGTCCGCCGTTGCCAACGCGCGCTCGCGGCCGGTCAGCCAGCCACCCGCATCGGCCAGATCTCGACGGTACGCGTCCAGGGTGTTCCTCGACACGCCGCGCTCGGCCACCAGCATCTCCAGAAAAGCCTCGACCGTGAAATCCCTTGGCGGTTCGGCGGTCGACAGCTGCTTAGTCCCGGTACGGCGCATCTCAAAGGCCGTGGGCCAGAGCGACCTCCACGGCGAGACGCCGGGCCTCGCCCTCGAGACCGACGGAACCCAGCGCCGACACGACATCGGCGAGTGCCGGAACCGCGATCTCCGCGAGCGCCACCTCACCCAGAGCCGCCGCTCCGAGGGCCACGGTCTCGCCCAGTCGGCGGTTCTGGCCGGCGGCCCGGATCGCATAGGCATAGGCCGCGCCGGGCACGGCTTGAACCTCGACCGGCGGGGCCGCGACCAGGCCACGCCAGGCATCGTCGCCGACCGGATCGCCAAGAGCCGCCATCAGCGCCAGGGCCGCCGACGCTCTGACGGACGCCTGCTGCGGATCGATCGTTCGCAGATGCTGCCACCATCGGCCGACCGCCTGCAGATCGAAGGGCGTGACGTCGTCGCCGCCGGCGATCCGGCTCAACGCCCAGAGGCCAAGCCAGGTACCGGCCGCTCCGTCCGAGCCGTTGGCGGATTGCCGGAGAAGGCGCTGCAGCCACGGTCGAGCCGCCCCGACATCCCCGGTGGCCATCAACCCGCGCACCGCAGTTGCGGCGAACGCGTCAAGGTCCGGGCCGGGATCGAGCGACAGCAGAAACGGCGCGAAGAGCCGTGCGGTCTGGCGCCAGGCAGCATCGTCCTCGGCCAGGTCCATGGCCTTGGCGATCGCGCGGGCGCGGGCCGACGGGTCCGTCTGGGCCTCCGCGACCCGCCACAGGATTGCACGTCCCAACGGGCCGGGATCCGCTTCGGCAGCGGCCAACGCCGCCTCCACCGAGGCGGTCGATACGGACACTTCGTCGTAGAGGTCTGTCAGTTCCCACGGGGCGATGGCGCCGGCGCGCTCCGCGCGTTCCGCAGCCTCCAGCCAGGCGGCGAAGGGCGGCGACGCGGAGCCCCGCGCGAGTCCGACCAGGACCGGAAGCGACGCAATGGCGGAAACCTCGGGATCCACCTTCAGATCGGCTATCCTGGCAAGCGCCAGATGCACCGGACCGGCGCCGACCATTCGGAACTGGGCGCCACCCTGTCCGGTCGTGGCTGCCTGGGCCAGCGCCTGGATCAACTGGTCCTCCTCGCCGAGTTCAGACAGAAGCCGCGCCCCGAAATCGACCTTGGCGTCGAGCCCGGCGCGAGCATCGCAAACCATCGCCACCTTGATCCAGAAGATATCCGTCGATGCATTGGTCAGCCGATCGTAGAGCGCACAGGCACGCTCGTCGTCGCCCCGGACGAAGGCGGCTTCGACCAGAGGACGGCTCAAGTCGATCGACAAGGCCGCGCTGGGAACCCGCTCCCCGAGCCGGGTCAGGTCGTCGACGGCACCCATCGCCAGGAGCTGCTCGGCCCGACGTGCCAGCAGATCGCCTTCCTTGGCCAGATCCGCTGGGGCCGGTCCGGCGCTTAGCAGCATACGGCGGGCGAGTTCGCGCAGCGTGCGGCTCTCGGGCGCCGCCGGCATCAGCGCGACCAGTCTGAGCGCAACATCGCCTGGCGTGCCGGACCAATACTCCGCCGGCAATCCGCCGGTCGTGGGCGTCAGAGTCCCGGTTGCGTCGACCGTCAGACGTTGCACAGGGTTGATGGTGATCGCGCCGTCAACCGTGGTCCTTTGCGGCGGCCGCACCGGTTGCGCCGGTACCGGCTGGAAGACGGAGGCTCCGGGGGCAGCGCCTGGAGCAGTCTCCCGCGAGGGGGCCGGGACGAGGGGCGCTGCCGCATCGCGCCCAGGATCCGTGGGCGGTGGACCGATCTGGATCGGTGCGCCGACCTGCGCCATAGCCGGCGTCGACCCGAGAACCGCGAGGCCATAGCCGACGAGGCACAGGCCCCCGAGGCACAGGCCGACAAGCAGTCCTGCGCCGAACCGCATCCCCGCTGCTTGCAGGTGGCTAACGCGGGAACCTGTCATTGGGAATCACCTTCTCGACGGACGACGTCGGGGCCGGTATGTCCCAGGTCAACAGGAACAAGGCGCCACCGGCGACGATCAAGAGAACGAGGACGAACAGAAACAGTGTAAAACGCATGGCCAAGGCCCGGTCGCCGGAATCGGTTCAAGTCGCTTCCCGCCATACCGACCGACTCCGCATATGCACCGTCAGTCGGCTGGCGAGCGCCGCGGCGCATATGCTACGGTCCCAACTAAGGCGCGACAGAGGCACTTTAACCGGTGGCGTACCGCGCGCGCAAATGAACCCACGGGATCCGGCCATGTCCGGGACATTGATCATGGCGGCTTGCCCGACCACGCCGGCAGCGGCAACCGAATCGACCCGGGACACAACGCCGGGAAGGGTCACCGAGTCCCCGCTTCGGCGGCCGCTTGTGCTGGTCGGCCTGATGGGGGCCGGCAAAAGCAGCATAGGACGCCGCTTGGCGCAGCGGCTCGGTGTGGCGTTCGCCGATGCCGACACCGAAATCGAAGAGGCGGCCGGCCGAACCATTCCGGAAATCTTCGAAGCCTTCGGCGAAGAGGAATTCCGCAACGGCGAACGCCGGGTGATCCGACGACTGATCGAGGGCGGCGGACCGAGTGTGCTTGCGACCGGCGGCGGCGCCTTCATGGCCGACGACACCCGTGCGCTGATCAGGGAGCGGGCTACCTCGCTGTGGCTGAAAGCCGATTTCGAGACGCTGTTCGAACGGGTCTCTAAGCGGTCGAACCGGCCGTTGCTGAAGACCGCTGACCCGAAAGCGACACTCCGGGATCTGATGGCGAAACGCTATCCGGTCTACGCCGAGGCCGACATCGTCGTGGAAACCCGACGGGTACCGATTGAGGAGACGGTCGATAAGGTCTATCACGCGGTCCTAGACCACTTCGATCGCGAGGCGACGCCTTCTCCATGACGGTCTTCTGCACGTTGACCCCCGGCAAGACGGAACATCCATGACCGACACCGCATCAGGCGATATCGAGACCGTGGAGGTCGATCTCGCGGACAGGCGGTACGCGATCCGCGTCGGCGCCGGTCTGATCGCCGACGCTGGCCGGGAACTCGCCGACCTCGTGGACCGACGCCATGTGGTCGTGATCGCAGACCAAGGGCTGTCGGGCGCCCCTCTCGACGCCCTGGCAGCGTCGCTCGGACGTTCGGCGGCACGCCGTCTGGACGTCCTGACAACGCCGGCCGGCGAGGCCGGGAAGACCTTCGAGCGCTATCAGGATCTGTGCGAGCGGACGCTGGCGCTCGGCATCGACCGGCGGACGCTGCTGATCGCCTTCGGCGGCGGCGTGGTCGGCGATCTCGCGGGCTTCGTCGCGGCCAGTCTGCTGCGCGGTCTCGACTTCGTGCAGATCCCGACGACCCTGCTCGCCCAGGTCGACAGCTCGGTCGGCGGCAAGACCGGAATCAACACACGCTCCGGGAAGAACCTGGTCGGCGCGTTCCACCAGCCGCGCCGGGTACTGATCGACACCGGCGTTCTCGACAGCCTGCCAAGGCGCGAACTGCTCGCGGGCTACGCCGAGGTGGCGAAATACGGAGCCATCGGCGACCGGGACTTCTTCGAGTGGCTGGAACAGCACGGAGCGGCGGTGATCGCGGGCGATGCCGCGGCGCGTCGCCGGGCCATCGTCGCCTCCTGCCGAGCCAAGGCGGAGGTGGTGGCCGGCGACGAGCGAGAGCAGGCCGGTGGTAGGCGCGCTCTTCTGAATTTCGGGCACACCTTCGCCCATGCACTGGAGGCGATGGCCGGGTACGACGGCTCGCTGCTGCACGGCGAGGCGGTCGCGATCGGCATGGTGCTGGCGGCCCGGCTCTCGGTCGAGGCCGGTCCGTGTTCGGGCCAGGACGCCGAGCGTCTGACGCGGCACCTGACCGCCATGGGTCTGCCGACCGGTCTCGATGCGGTGGACCCAGCGCGCGGCTGGGCGGCGGAGGATCTGCTGTCGCACATGACAAAGGACAAGAAAGCGCGCGACGGGCGCATCGTGTTCGTGCTGCTTGACGAACTCGGCGCGGCCAGAGTGCGCGACGATATCGACCCGGCCCTGGCCCGCGCCCTCCTCAGCCGGCCGCGAGCGGCCTGAGCCGGAGAGCCGACCATGGATCTGCCCTCGGAATTCACTATAGACGCAGGAACGGCGATCACCCTCGGCGTGATCTTCCTTCTGATCCTCCTATCCGGCTTCTTCTCCGGCTCGGAGACGGCACTGACGGCAGCGAGCAAGGCCCGCCTCACCCAGCTCGCCCGCAAAGGCAGTACCCGTGCGGCGACCGTCGTCGCCCTGCGGGACAAGAGCGACAGCCTGATCGGCGCCATCCTGATCGGCAACAACATTGCCAACATCCTCGCCTCGGCGCTGGCGACCAGCGCGATGATCGCGCTGGTCGGCGAGAACGGCGTCGCCATCGCCACGGTGACGATGACCGTCCTGGTGGTGATCTTTGCCGAAGTGCTGCCGAAGACCTACGCGATCAACAACGCCGACAAGATGGCGCTGTTCGTCGGCCCGATCATCCGCGTGCTCGTGCTCGTACTCACGCCGTTCACCTGGGCGACGCGGGTGATCGTCGGCGGCACCCTGAAGCTGTTCGGCGTGTCGGTCGCCGCCGGCCTCGGCCATGACGAGCGGGAGGAGGAACTCCGCGGATTGATCGAGATGCACGCGGAGGGCGGACGGGAGGTTGAGCACGAGCACGAACGCGCCATGCTCCGCAGCATCCTGGATCTGGCGGATGTCGAGGTCGAGGAGATCATGACGCACCGGGGCTCGGTCCGGATGATCGACGCCGAGGCACCGATCGACGAGCTGCTGGAGCAGGTGTTGGAGAGCCCGTTCACCCGTCTGCCGCTCTACCGGGCCGAGCAGGACAACATCGTCGGCGTCCTTCACGTCAAGGCGCTGCTCCGGGCGATCCGCGCCGCGAAGGGGGAGACGCCGGAATCCTTCGACGTGATGGCGATCGCCTCCGAGCCCTGGTTCATCCCGGACACCACAACCCTGCTCGACCAGCTCCAGGCGTTCCGGGAGCGGCGCGAGCATTTTGCGGTGGTGGTCGACGAATACGGCAGCTTCATGGGCGTTGTCACCCTGGAGGACATCCTCGAGGAGATCGTCGGCGACATCCTGGACGAGCACGACGTGGCGGTGGCCGGCGTCCGGCCGCAGCCCGACGGCTCCTACGTGGTCGAGGGGGCGGTGACGATCCGCGACCTGAACCGGGAGTTCGAGTGGGACCTGCCGGACGAGGAGGCCTCCACCATCGCCGGGCTTGTGCTATACGAAGCGCGCAAGATTCCCGAGGTCGGGCAGGAATTCGCCTTCCACGGCTTCCGGTTCCGGATTCTGCGACGCCATCGCAATCAGATGACCCTGCTGCGCATGACCCCGATCACGGATGACCCCGCGGCCTGACCGAGCCCGCCCGATATCCTCCGCCCCTTCCTTCCGCCGCGACGAGAGATCCCCATGCCCTTGAGCCCTCCCGTAGAGCGCGAACCCGTTCATGACCGCACCATCGTCTGCAAGGGCTGGCGGCGGAGCGACGGTATGTGGGACATCGAGGGACATCTGGTCGACACCAAGAGCTACGCCTTCCCGAACGAGTTCCGCGGCACCGTGGAGCCCGGCCAGGCGATCCACGACATGTGGCTGCGACTGACCATCGACGAGACGATGAAGGTCCACGGAGCGGAGGCGTCGACCGACGCGAGCCCGTTCCCGGTCTGCCCGTCGATCACCCCGAACTTCAAGCGTCTGGAGGGCCTGACGATCGGCGCCGGCTGGCGCAAGGCGGTGCGCGAGCGCCTCGGCGGGGTAGAGGGCTGCACCCATCTGGTCGAGCTCCTGGGCCCCCTCGCCACCGTGGCCTACCAGACGATCTTCGGCGAAAAGTCCCGCATGAAGCGCGAGGCGGAGGATCGGGGAGAGGTCCAGCAGGAGACGGGGGGAAGCGGCAAGCCGCCCCGCCTCCTCAACACCTGCCACGCGTTCTCGGACACAGGCTCGGTGGTCGAAAAAATATGGCCGGAGTGGCACCGCTCGGAGGCCCAGGCGGGGGAATAGCCGCCTCGCGGCTCGCGCCGACCGCTCGGTCGGCCCGGTTTAGACCGGGAAAGCGGTTGGAGTTGGATCGGGGAACGCCCCTACCGCCCCACGAAGCTCGGTTTCTCCTTCGCCAGGAAGGCCTTGTAGCCGCGCTGGAAGTCCTCGGTATCGAAGGCGTCGTAGCCCTCGTCGATCTCAGCGGCGGTGAGCGGGGCCGGGTCGATAAGGCGGTAGACGAACTTCTTGTGCCACCGCGCGGTGAGCGGCGCGCCCTCCGCGATCTTCGCCGCCCATTCGTAGGCGGCCGCCTCGACCTCGGCGTCCGGCACCACCTTGTTGACGATGCCGTAGTGATACGCCTTGTCCGCGTTCAGCAGGTCGCCGACCAGCAGCACCTCCAGCATCGCCGTGGCGCCGTACTTCTTTACCTGAAACTCCAGTTCCTCCGGCGACTCCACCAGCCCGAGGCGCTTGACCGGCACGCCGAAGCGGCTGCTTTCGCCGCAGATCCGCAGGTCGCACAGGGCGGCGAGACCGAAGCCGCCGCCGACACAGAGGCCCTCGATCAGGGCGATGGTCGGGTGCCGGCAGGTCACGACCGCGTGGCCCGAGGGGTTGGAGGTCTTGGCGTACTCGATGGCCGCCGTCTTGTCCTTGCGTACGCTCTCGAACTCGGAAATGTCGGCGCCGGCGGAGAACGCCTTGCCGCCGGCGCCGCGGACCACCACGCAGCGCAGCTCCGTATCGGCGTCGAGGGCCGCGAACACCTTGCCGAGCGCCCCGAAGACCTCGAGGTTCATCGCGTTGTGCTTGGCCGCCCGGTTGATGGTGACCGTCGCGATGCGGTCCTCGATATGGACCAGTACGTCCTCGGTACCGCTCAGGTCGCCGGTTCCCCTGACCTCGCTCATTCCGCCGCCTCCTTGTTCGGGAGCTCGCCCAGAAGGACCGCCCCCTTTTCCGCCAACTGAGCGATATCGCCGTCTCCGTAGCCCAGCTCCGACAGAACGTCGGCGGTGTGCTGGCCGAACAGCGGCGAGGGGGCCGCGACCTTCCCCGGCGTGCTCTCGAACTTGATCGGCAGGCCGATGGTCTGGACCTGGCCGGCGACCGGATGCTCGACCGTCGGCACCATCTCCCGGGCGATGGTCTGAGGATCCCGATGCATCTCCAGCACGTCGAAGATCGGCCCGGCCGGAATGCCCCGGGCCTCGAATTCCGCCAGCCATTCCGCGCTGGTCCGGGTCTCGAACCGGGCATTCAGTTCGATTTCCAGCTCCTTCAGATTGGCCATCCGGTCGCCGTTGGTGCGGAACCGCGGATCGTCGGCGAGTTCCGGGGCGCCGATCATGTCTAGCATACCGGCCCAGAAGGGGCCGGTATTGGCGGCGATGTTGATATAGCCGTCGGCCGTGCCCACCGCCTGATAAGGCGCGCTCAGCGGGTGGGCCGATCCCATGGCGCGCGGCGCGGTCCCGGTGGCGAAGGCGATGGCCGACTGCCAGTAGGTGTGGGTGATCCCCGCCTCCATCAGCGACGTGTCGAGCCGCTGCCCCTCCCCCGTCTTCAGGCGGTGGACATAGGCGGCGCAGATGCCGAGCGCCAGCAGCAGGCCGGCGGTGATGTCGCAGACCGGGGCGCCGACCTTCACGGGTGGGCCGTCCGGCCGCTCGCCGGTGATGCTCATCAGCCCGCTCATACCCTGAGCGACGAGATCGAAGCCGCCGCGTTTGGCATAGGGACCGGTCCGGCCGAACCCGGAGATGGACGCGTAGATCAGGCCCGGATTGATCGCCTTCAAGTCGTCGTAGCCGAGGCCCAGACGGTCGAGCACGCCGGGGCGGAAATTCTCTGTCAGCACGTCGGCCTTGGCCACCAGCCGGCGCAGGATCTCGGCGCCCTCCTCCGTCTTCAGGTCGATGACCACACCGCGCTTGTTGCGGTTCATCATCATGAAGGCGGCGGCCTCGCCGTTGATCTCCGGCGGCAGCTGGCGGCGCGTGTCGTCGCCGCCCTTGATCTTCTCCACCTTGATCACGTCGGCGCCCATATCCGCGAGCATCAGCCCGCAGGTCGGCCCCGCCATGTGATGGCACAGCTCGATCACCGTCATGCCCTGGAGCGGCCCGAACCCCCGGTTCGCCATGCAGTCCTCCCGGTCTCGTTTTGGTATTCTTGCTTCCCGGCATTTCCCCACGGCGGAGCGCATCGGGTCAAGACGCCCCGGTGGAGGCCCGCCGTTCCAGTCTCGACAACGCGGCGCCGACCTTGCACCTTCCGGCCAGACAACGGGGAGGATGCGATGAGCAAACCCAGGATCGCGGTATTCGCGCTCGGCGGGACGATTTCGATGGTGAAGGGAGAGGCCGGCGTAAGGCCGGGATTGACGGCGGAACAACTCGTCGCCGCCGCACCGGGGATCGATGCCCTGGCCGAGATCGAGGCCCGGACAATCAGCACGATCGGCAGTTCGGACCTCTCGGTCGGAGCCGTGCTCGACGTCGCGCGCGCCGTCGAAGCGGCGGTCGCCGACGGGGTCGACGGCGCGATCGTCACACAGGGCACGGACACCATGGAGGAGTCCGCCTTCCTGCTGGACTTGGCGCTCCGGGTCGACGTCCCGGTGGCGGTCACCGGCGCCATGCGCAATCCGCTGTCGATCTCCCATGACGGACCGGGCAACGTCTACGCCGCCATGCAGGTGGTGACCGACAAGGCGGTGCGGGACCAGGCGCGCGACCTCGGTGTCATGGTGGTCATGCTGGACAGCATCCACGCCGCCGTCGACGTCGCCAAAGCGAACACGAGCCGGATCGATGCCTTCGCCAGCCCGGAAGCCGGGCCGATCGGAGTCGTGATCGAGGACCGGGTGCGCCTGACGGGCCGGCCGGTACGTGCCCACAAGACGGCGCTAGACGCGGAACTGGCGGACGGCACGGCGCTGACCGGCGTCGCCCCACCGCTGCCCTCGGTCGCCATGCTGACCATGGCCATGGGAGAAAGCGGTGCCCTGCTGGCGGCACTCGCAGACGATCCGGAGACGCTCGGCTACCAGGGCATCGTGCTCGGCGCGATGGGGGGCGGACACACGCCGTCCTGGCTGACCCCGCATCTGGATGTGCTGACGCCACGCCTGCCGGTCGTGATGGCCGGGCGGATACAGGCGGGATATCTGCTGGCAAAGACCTACGAACGGGAAGGCTCGGAGATGGACCTGCTGCGCCGCGGCGTGCGCTCGGCCGGACGCTTGCCACCGCTCAAGGCACGGCTGCTGCTGAACGCGATGCTGATGGGCGGGCTCGATACGGCGGCCATGGATCGGGTCTGGGCGGCGGTCAACTGAGCCCTCCCCGACTCCGGACGGGCGGCGCACCGTCGAACCGAAGCGCCGCCCGGCCCAGGCTTCCGAGGGATCGCCAAGGGCGTCTGGGAGAAACCGGCCCGGTCAGGCCGACTGAACCTTCGTGACGAAGCGATCCACCACGTCCTTGAGTTCACCGGACACGGCCGTCGTTCGGCCGGCCGCCTCGGCGACGTTCCCGACGGTCTCGACCGTCCGGTCCGTGGCGTCGTTGACCCCGCCGATGTTGACGGAGAGCTGCTCGGTGCCGCGCGCCGCCTCCTGCATGTTGCGGGTGATCTCAGCGGTCGCCGCTTTCTGCTGCTCCACCGCGGCGGAAATGGCCGCCGAAATCTCGTCGACCTGCTCGATGCTGCTGACGATCTCGCGGACCGCATCCACCGAAGTTCCGCAGGCTTCCTGAACCCGGCGGATCTTGTCGGCGATCTCCTCGGTCGCCTTGCCGGTCTGGGTGGCCAGCGATTTCACCTCAGAGGCCACGACCGCGAACCCCTTGCCCGCGTCGCCGGCGCGCGCCGCCTCGATCGTGGCGTTCAACGCCAGCAGGTTGGTCTGTTCGGAGATGCTGGTGATCAGTTCGACCACCTGGGCAATCGCCTCCGATTGGGCGGCGAGTTCCTCCATGGAGGACAGGGTGACCCGCGCCTTGTCCGAGGTGATGCGGACGGTATCACTTGACCGGGTCACCTGACCGACGATCTCGCCGAACGAGGAATCCATCTCCTCGGCAGCGGCGGAAACACTCTGCACATTGGAGGAGGTCTGTTCCGAGATCGACGCGACCTCGGAGCTGCGATCCTTGGTCTCGCCCGCGACCGCGCGCAGGGTATCGGCCGAACCGCTGAGTTCGTCGGAGACACTGCGGAGCTTCTCGAGGCGCTGGCCGATGCTGGTCTGGAACTCGGAAATCGCCTCCTCGAGGGCTTTCGCACGCAGTTGACGCCGCTCGTCGAGCTTCGCCTGCTCCGCCTCCAGGTCGCGGTTGCGGATCATGTTCTCTCTGAAAACCTGAACCGCCCGGGCCATCTGCCCGATCTCGTCACGGCTTCCCGTCGACGGCACGTCCGTATCGAGCCGTCCTTCGGCGAGATCGCCCATACTGTCCGTCAGCGACCGGATCGGCCGCGCGATACTGCCCGAAATCAGGATCGACAAGAGGATGCCGACGATCAGCGCGGCAACGGTCACAACCGCGGCGACCAGCAACGAGAACTCGGCCGACGACTGCATCCCGGAGCCAAGCCCGTCCTGCAACTCCTGATACTTCTCCTTCATTTCCTCGATCAGATCGGACGACTGCGTGCCGATCACGTCGAGGGTATCGCGGATCAGGGTGTTTCGCTGACCCGTGATCTGGACGACGGTATCGAAGGTCTCGCCATAGGCCGTCAGTTCCTCCTGGACACTGATGGCCCGGAAGTCGCCGGAGTCCACGAGCTTGTTCATGATCTCCAGAGCGTTTCCGAGGAACCGGCGCACGTAGTCGATGGCTTGGGGGTCGTTCGTCACGAGAAACCGCTGGCTTGCGAAGCGGACCTCCAGGGCGCCCTCCAGCGCGAAGGTCAAGTCGCCCATCGCCTCGACATCCCCCCACCCCTTGGCGTCCTCGACCATCTCCTTGATCGTCGAGGTGAACCGATCGCCGACACCATCAAGGTCGGCGACGATCTTGGCGCGCCTTTCCTGCAAAGCGGTGACCTGAGCGAAGGTTTGGCCGTAGGTCAGCATGTACTGCTGAAGCTGACTGAGGCGTACGATCTGCTCATCGTCGGTAATCGTCGCCTGCGCCTCGTCGAGATGTGCCTGAGCCCGCTTGAGGCTGTCTTCGACCGCTGTGATCGCATCGGCGGACCCGTCGGCTTCAAAATCCTTAACACCGAGTTGGGCGTTGAGGATATTGGCCTGAATGCGGACGATCAGACTGCTGTTCGTGGCGATCCCCCGGTAGTCGGTCACGCCTTCCCGCGATTGCCAGAGGCTGTAGCCCGCCTGACCGGCCAGGGCCACAAGCAGCAGGATGACAATACCGAACCCGGCTGAAAGCCTGGTGCCTATCCTGAAGTTCGACAGGTAAGAATGGGCTGTCATTTCCAGCACCTTTATTGGTTAAGCATTCCTCCAACTCCCCCACGTTGTAATGGAAAAATTAAAATTCCCTGAAAGAAAAAAGGGTCACATTTTTGATAGTTTCTCGCAAAAGTTTTATCTATTTGCATCGGACACAAAAAACCCCGGCGGCCGATGCTCGGCCGCCGGGGCTGATATCCGGATGAGAGGGTGTGTGACGGCCTAGGCGGCCTTGACGCGGTTGATGAAACCGTCGATCGCCTCTTTCATGGCCGCCGCTTCCGTCTCGGTCCGGCGCGCCGCATTGGTCACGCCGCCGACGGTTTCGGAGGTGCGATCCGTCGCCTCGTTCACCCGACCGATGTTGGTGGAGAGCTGCTCGGTGCCGCGGGCGGCCTCCTGCATGTTCCGGGTAATCTCGGACGTCGCAGCCTTCTGCTCCTCGACCGCCGCGGAGATAGCCGCGGAGATCTCGTTGACCTCCTCGATGCTGGTGACAATCTCACGGACCGCCGAGACCGACGTACCGCAGGATTCCTGCACCCGACGGATCTTCTCTGAGATCTCCTCCGTGGCCTTGCCGGTCTGGGTCGCCAGCGACTTCACTTCCGAAGCGACGACCGCGAAGCCCTTACCGGCCTCTCCAGCACGCGCGGCCTCGATGGTGGCGTTCAGCGCCAGCAGATTGGTCTGCTCGGCGATGCCGGTGATCAGTTCGATCACCTGGGCGATGCCTTCGGACTGAGCCTGAAGGTCCTCGATCGAGGCCAGGGTCTGTCGGGCTCGGCCGGACGTGCTTTCCACCGACGAGCTCGCCCGTGTCACCTGGGACACGATCTCACCGAAGGACGAGTCCATCTCCTCGGCAGCGGCCGAGACGCTCTGGACGTTGGCCGCCGTCTGATCGGACGCCACCGCGGCACCAGTGCTCTGCTCCTTGGTCTCGTTCGCCACGCCGACAAGCGTGTCGGCAGAGCGGCCGAGTTCCTCGGAGACGCCGCGCAGAGCCTGCAGGCGTTCGGCGCTGAGCGTCTGGAACTCGTTGATCGCCTTTTCCATCGCCTCGGCCCGACGGTTGCGCTCCGCCTGCTGGAGCTTCTCCTGCTCCTCCAGCTCGCGTGCCCGGATCATGTTGTCCTTGAAGACCTGAACGGCCCGGGCCATCACGCCGATCTCGTCCTTCTGGCCGGTCGACGGTACCTCGGTACCGACATCGCCGTCGGACAGCCGGCCCATGGCGGTGGTCAGTCCATTGACCGGGCCCGTGATGCTCCGGCCGATGAAGAACGCCGCGAGCACGCCGATGACGACGGCAACGGCTGCAACCGCCAGGGAAATGACGACCGAATTCTCGGCGGTGGCCTGCATCCGCGGGCCGAGCGTGTCCTGGGTGTCCTTGTAGCCGAGCTTCATCTCCTCGACCAAAGCGGCGACCTCCGGACCGATCACGTCCAGCGTGCCTCTGATCAGGCCGTTGCGCTCGTCGATGATGGCCGCGACATTCTTGACGCCAGCGACATACGCCTGTGTCATCTCGCGTGCGCCCTGCACCAGTTCGCGACGCTCGGGGTTCTGCAACTCTGAAAGCAGCTCTGCGTAACTCTCATCGAGTTCCGATAGCTCGGCCACGGCGCGCTCGAACGCTTCGGCTTCGTTGGTCAGCAGGAACTTTTGGGCGTAGAGCCGGCCCAGCATCAGGGACTCCTGCGCGCGCCCAGCGTAGAACGCTGCAATCGCATCATTGTCGCTATAGGCAGTCGCCATAACGTCGCTGAGGTTTTTGCGGATCTTCGGGCCGTTGGCGTTCAGCACGCTCTCGACCACCTCGTTGCGCTTGTCCTGCAACTTGGTGACCGCATCGAAGGTCGAGCCGTAAGTCTCCATCTTGCCTCGCATGTTGTCGAGGATCGCGCGCTCGTCGTCCTTGAGGACGGTCTTTTCCGCCTCGCCGAACAGCGCCATCGCCTGAGCGTGCCGCTCCTTGACCGTCGCGATCGCCTCGGGCGAGGCGTTGATGATGAAATCCTTCACCCCCATGCGGGTCATCAGGACGTTCGCCTGGACCCGGCCGATCTGGTTGGTGTTGACCGCGGTCGAGCGATAGGACACGACGTCGTCGCGCGTTTGCATAAGATTAATGCTGACGATACCCGCCAGAAGAACCAGCAGACCGAGAACGACACCGAATCCTCCAAAGAGGCGCGTGCCGATCTTGAGATTGGACAGACCGTTCGAGCTAGTCATGACAAAAACGCCCCTGGTTGAGGATAGGAGCGCCGTGATACCCGCCGGCCCTTAACAATCAGTGAATAAAAATAAAATCGATGGAATTTTTACAAACATGCAATTGATGGTGGAGTCGTCGAAGTGTAGTTCAACGCCGGCATCCCGGTTTCAGAACCCGGCCGCGCTACAGGGTCGCGACCGGTCTACGATCGCTCTCAGGCCAGGCCGCCGTGCCGTCGGATGAAAGCGACGATTTCCGACACGCCGGTCCCGTCCTTCAGGTTGGTGAACAGGAAAGGCCGGTCTCCGCGCATCCGTTTGCTGTCCTCCTCCATCACCTTGAGGTCGGCGCCCACCAACGGAGCCAGATCGATCTTGTTGATGATCAGCAGGTCGGAGCGGGTGATACCGGGTCCTCCCTTGCGCGGGATCTTCTCCCCGGCGGCGACGTCGATGACGTAGATGGTGATATCGGCAAGTTCCGGACTGAAGGTGGCGGCAAGATTGTCGCCGCCGCTTTCGATGAAGCAGATCTGCGCGGAGGGAAACAGGCCGGCCATACGCTCGACCGCGGCGAGGTTGATCGAAGCGTCCTCGCGGATCGCGGTATGCGGGCAGCCGCCCGTCTCGACCCCCATGATCCGCTCCTCCTCCAGCGCCTGGGCGCGGACCAGAATGCGGCGGTCCTCGTCGGTGTAGATGTCGTTTGTGACCACCACCAGGTCGTTCTCCGCCCGCATGGCCTTGCACAGCACCTCGACCAGCGCGGTCTTGCCGGACCCGACCGGTCCGCCGATACCGACGCGGAACGGGCCATGGGGGGATGTGTTCAATGCCGTACTCATGACCGGAATAACCTCGTGTGCTGGGTTTCGTGCCGCATGGAACACCAGTCGACCATGGGCGCGGTCGACCAGAGTGCGTCCGGATCGGCGGCGGCAGCGTCCGACGCGGTCGAGAGAATGATCGGTTCGAGCCCCGCCGTCACCCGCTGGCCGTCGGTCTGTCCGATCATCGACAGCCGGATCGCGGCGGAGACGGTGTTGGCCGCCACCCCATGCAGGAAGAATCGCAGCGTCGCGGCCAGAGCGATGCCGTGCGCCGCCGCCGAGACGCCGACCGCCACAGGCAGGGCGAGTTCGACCTTCTCAGCGGCCAACCGGTTCGACAATGCGTCCAGGCGAGGATCGGGCCAGGCGGCCCGGACCGTGCGCAGGAAGGCAGCACCCTGGACAACCGTTTCCTGGGCGAGTTCCGCCGTTCCCTTGAGCGCGGCCGCCAGTTCCGCCGTTTCCAGGAGTGCCGTCTCGTCGCCGAACTGTCGGTATGCGCGGGCCAGCAGCACCGCGTCCTGGCGCGGCGCACCGGCGGCGATCAGGTGCGCGGCCCAGGCGAACAGGCTGTCGGCATCCGTCACCAATCCTGTCTCGACCGCCCATTCCAGGCCGTGGCTGTACGCGAAAGCGCCCACCGGAAAGGACGGAGAGGTCCAGGCGGCGAGTTTCAGCAGGCCGTCGGCTTCGGCCTCAATGGCCATGGGCGTGGGAATGCGGGTGGTGGTCATGGCTGTGCCCATGGTCATGCCCGTGAGCGTGAGTGTGAGAGTGACTGTGGTCATGACCATGGTCATGCCCGTGACCATGGTCATGGTGATGGTGGCCGCCCGGCGTCACCGGATCGCCATAGGCGCCGCCCTCCGGTTGGAACGGCCCGGTCACCCGGGCGAGACCTGCGCCGAGACCCGCCAGCATTTCCTCGATCACATGGTCCGGCCGGATCAGGATCGCATCCGCCCGGATTTCCGCCGGCAGGTGCCGGTTTCCCAGATGCCAGGCAAGCCGAAGCAGGGCATGGGCCGTGTCGGCCCGCACCTCGATCAGGTCCTCCGGCGCCGCCTCGACCTTCAACCAACCGCCGCCGTCCAGCCTCAGGCCGTCGCCCCCGGCCATGGCCACAGGTTTCGGGAGATCGAGCAGGACCTCGTCGCCGCCATCGGTGGTGAGCATCATGCGTCGCCGGAACCGGGCGTCGAAATCGAGGGTGACGACGGCCTTCGCCTCTTGCTCCGGCCAGTGCCCGGCCCGGACGTGTTCGATGGCGCGGGTCATGACAGTCTCATTCCTTCTCTCAGAACATCTTCCGGATCTCGACCCCAGGCGGGGAGCGGATAACCTTGAGCGCGCGTGCCGCGAACGTGCGTCAAAACAGGAAGTACCGCTGCGCCATAGATACGACCTCCGCAGGCGCGCAGGTCAGCAGGCGACCGTCAGCGGTGACCTCATAGGTCTCCGGGTCGACCGTGATCTTCGGCAGGTAGTCGTTCATGCGCATGGCCTGCTTTGAAATGCCGCCGCGGGTGTTCTCGACGGCGACGGTCTGCTTGGCGAGGCCGTACTGGTGCCGCACGTCCCGCTCGATCGCCGCCTGACTGATGAAGGTGACGGAACCCGCCGCCTGCGCTCCGCCGAGCGCGCCGAACATCGGTCGCGAATGCACCGGCTGCGGCGTCGGAATAGACGCGTTCGGATCGCCCATCTGCGCGCTGGCGATAAGCCCCCCGACCAGAACCATGTCCGGTTTGACACCGAAGAAGGCCGGCGACCAAAGCACCAGATCGGCCCGCTTGCCGACCTCGATCGAACCGACCTCGTGGGCCACGCCCTGGGCGATAGCCGGGTTGATCGTGTACTTGGCGACGTAGCGGCGGGCCCGCAGGTTGTCGTTGTCGCCCGTTTCGCCTTCCAGGCGACCGAACTGCTTCTTCATCTTGTCGGCGGTCTGCCAGGTGCGGATCACGACTTCCCCGACACGGCCCATCGCCTGACTGTCCGAGGCCATGATCGAGAAGGCGCCCAGATCGTGCAGGATATCCTCGGCGGCGATCGTCTCCTTGCGGATCCGGCTCTCGGCGAAGGCCACATCTTCGGGGATGCGCGGGTCGAGGTGATGGCAGACCATGAGCATGTCGAGATGCTCGTCCACCGTGTTGACCGTGAACGGCCGCGTCGGATTGGTGGAGGACGGCAGCACGTTGGCCTCGCCGCAGACCTTGATGATGTCCGGCGCGTGGCCGCCGCCAGCTCCCTCGGTGTGGAACGCGTGGATCGTGCGGCCCTTGAACGCGGCGATCGAGTTCTCGACGAAGCCGGACTCGTTCAGGGTATCGGTGTGGATCATCACCTGGATGTCGAACTCGTCCGCGACCGACAGGCAGCAGTCGATCGCCGCCGGCGTCGTGCCCCAGTCCTCGTGGAGCTTCAGACCGCAGGCGCCAGCCCGGATCTGCTCCTCCAGAGCCCGCGGCAGGGCTGCGTTGCCCTTGCCGAAGAATCCGAAATTGATCGGCAGCGCGTCGGCCGCCTGCATCATCCGCATGATGTTCCAAGGACCCGGCGTGCAGGTGGTGGCGTTGGTGCCGGTCGCCGGGCCGGTGCCACCGCCCATCATCGTCGTCACCCCCGACGACAGCGCTTCCTCGACCTGCTGCGGGCAGATGAAATGGATGTGGACGTCCAGGCCGCCGGCGGTGAGGACCTTTCCTTCTCCCGCGATCGCCTCCGTACCGGGGCCGATCACGATGTCGACGCCGCTCTGGACGTCCGGATTGCCGGCCTTTCCGATCCCGACGATCCGCCCGTCGCGTACGCCGATATCCGCCTTGAACACGCCCGTCACGTCCAGGACCGTGGCGTTGGTGATCACCAGATCCACCGCACCCTCGGCCCGCGTCGCCTGACTCTGGCCCATGCCGTCGCGGATCACCTTGCCGCCGCCGAACTTCACCTCGTCGCCGTAGGTCGTGAAGTCCTTCTCCACCTCGATGACGATGTCGGTGTCGGCGAGCCGCAACCGGTCGCCCTTGGTGGGGCCGAACATGCCGGCGTAGGAGGCGCGCGGCATCCTGCGCGGCGGCACGTTGCCCTGCCCCTGGGTCGCCTCTGGCAGCGCGCCCATGACCTGCCCGTTGAAGCCGAACACGCTGCGCGCGCCGCCATAGGGAACCAGCGTCACCTCACGGGTCTGCCCCGGCTCGAAGCGCACCGCCGTTCCGGCCGGAATGTCGAGCCGGCGGCCGAGCGCCGCCTTACGGTCGAACTCCAGCCCGGGATTGGTCTCGGCGAAGTGATAGTGCGAACCGACCTGCACCGGCCGGTCGCCGGTGTTTGCGACCGTGATGGTGACCCGGTCGGCGCCCGCGTTTAGCTCGATCTCGCCTTCGGCGGGGATGAGTTCACCTGGAATCATGGACTCTCTCCTCGCTCAGCGGATGGGATCGTGGACGGTGACGAGCTTGGTCCCATCCGGAAAGGTCGCCTCCACCTGCACCTCGTGCAGCATGTCGGCGATACCCTCCATGACCTGGTCCTTGGAGATGACCTGGGCACCGGCCGCCATCAGATCGGCGACGGACCGGCCATCCCGCGCGCCTTCGACGACGAAGTCGGTGATCAGGGCGATGGCCTCGGGATAGTTCAGCTTCACCCCGCGCTCCAGCCGCCGGCGCGCAACCATGGCCGCCATGGCAATCAGCAGCTTGTCCTTTTCGCGTGGACTAAGTTGCATTCGACCCTCCCGCTCGTCTCAATTCGATAGGTTGCCGCCGCTTTTCCTCGGCGTCGATCCTTTTTCGCATGTGCGAAAGCGCGCCTATACCGACCAGATGACCGGCATCCGTGCCGGGCGGCCGAGCCAGGCGGCCCGACTGGCACTCCAGATATCGGCCAGGACCGTGCGTCCAAGAGCGGGATCCCGCGCCAACACGCGGATCACGACGAGATCCTCCGCCAACGCGCTGACGCCGACACGCAGCCCGTCCCGCTCCGCCCCCCCTGCAGGTTGCCCCCGAACGATCTCCACAGCCAGCTTGGCACCGTCGCCGACCAGGAGCAGCGTGGCCAGCGCTTGCGCGCCGCCCAGACCCGCCGTCGCGGCCATAGCACCCGCGATATCTCCCAACAGCGCGAAATCGTCCGCCCAGGCCAACCGTCCGGCGCGGCGCAGGCGGATACGATCCCGCAGCGAGCCGTCGGCGAAGACCTCGCCTCGGGCGATCCGCCCGAAGACGACGGTTTCGGCATAAGCGAACCGACCGCCGTCGGCGACATCGATCTCCGTCGTTCTGGAAAGGCGGGACCCGTCAAACAGGATCGTGCCGGACGACAGCATCTCCAGTACCCCGCCGCCGGCGACCCGGAAAGCGTTGACCAGCTCCGCCGCCGCCCCGGCGCTGCGGTAGACCTTCTCCGCCGCCTGGGTGGTTGCCAGCAGGGCCTCGTCGGCACCGACGTCGATGGAGACCCCCAGCCGGTCGCCGCCGACGACGCCGCCAGCCACGTTGGCGATCACGACCGTCCGGGGTTCGCCGCCCTCGCGGTACGGTCGAAACAGCCGCATCGGCGGCGTGAAATGCAGATCGGTCAGTCGTCCGTCGGCGACGGCGAGCCTTAGCGCGCCGTCGTAGCGTTCCAGTGTCTCGGCGACGGCAGTCACGGATCAGGCCGGCGGTGTCTTGGGCCTGCGGCTAAACCGCATGCCGGGTGCAGAGAGCACGTCGGAGTCCCCACACCACGCGTAGGCGAGAAGGACCGGTTCGCGGTCCGCCGTGGTGATGGTGTGCGTGTGTTGTGGGAGGTTGAGGACGATAGAGCCCGGAGCATACACGCCGTTGTCATTCTCGCTCCAGTGACCCGAGAGCGATAGGTAGCTCTCCGTTTTTCCTTGATGGCTATGGGCAGGATAGGTCGTGCGCGGCGCGAAGAGAACCAAGCCGAGTGTCAGGGTCGGCGAAATGATCGGGCCCTTCGGCCCCATGATATCGGCATAGGCGTAGCGCTCCTGAAGGTGGCGCGGCATACGCTCGTAACCGTACTCCCACGCGAGTTGCGACCGCACGTTGCCGATCGCGCGCACCATCGAGCGCACCATCGAGCGCATCGAACCATCGAGGCCATTGTCAATCGCTCGGCGCAGATGGGCTGTCACCGGCTTTTCCGCCGGATCCGGAAATCGGACCAGGGTCTTGCCGGTCAATATCTTGGCCAACCGGTCGCGCACCTGCTTCATATGGGAGCGCACCTTGCCGCTTCCGCCGGCCGATCCGCGTCGATAGGCGTGGTCGAATTCGCGGGCGAGATACACCCAGTCGTGCAGAGACGAGAGCGGACTGTGCCGCTCCTCCGTCCATTCCTCACCCTCCGAAACGGGGATCGTCATAGGCGCGGTTCCTGGCGAGGCGGGTCAAGCGGCCAACGGCCGGCCATCTTCGACGCTGGGACCGGCGCCGGCGACGGTGGTGCGGTGCATGACGCGCGGGTATCGGCCATCGTCCCAGGGACGGCCGCGGTGCAACACCGCCCTGTTGTCCCACATGACCAGGTCGCCATCCTCCCATTTGTGCGTGTAGCAGTGCTCCGGTTGGGTGACGAGATCGGTCAGGCGGCGCAACAGAGCGCGTCCCTCCGCAACCGGCCTGCCTTCGATATGGCTCGCATGGGCGCCCGCATAGATCGCCTTGCGGCCGTTCACGGGGTTCGTACGGACCAGTTTCTGCCGCACCGCGGGCAGCTCCCTGCGATCCTTCTCGGTGAGCAAGGTCTTGTCGATCAGCCCCCGGCTGTACAGGAAATCGTGGACGGCGATCAGCGGCTCGTACTCGCTGCGGTCGGCGGCGGTCAGGGCGTCCCAGGCGGCCCGGCCCGACGCGAATTCCGTCTCCCCGCCCTCCGGCGGCACGACGCGGCCGGACAGCATCGACGCCTTCGCGGGCACCGGCTTGTAGGAGCTGTCCGTGTGCCACATCTGATTGCCGGAATTGAAGACCATGCGCTTGTCCTTGGGCGGTATGAGAGCGCCGTCGGAATCCAGGTTCGAGAAGACGGCGATGGTCGTTCCCTCGCCGCCCGGGTTCGCGGATATCGTCGTCTCCAGATCGCCGAAGCGGCGCGAGAAGGCAGCCTGCTTCGCGTCGTCGATTCCGTGCTGGCCGCGGATCACGAGGACCGAGCAGTCCTCGAAGGCGGTTTCGATCGCCGCGAACTCGGCGTCGCTGAGGGCGCCGATGTCGACGCCGCTGATCTCCGCCCCCAGAACCGGCGTGAGCGGGATGATCGACAGAGCCATGAGTGCCTCCCAACTAGGACAGTCTCAGCGGTGAAGCGGGATGGTCGCCCCCGCGACACGGCGCGGTCAAGGCCCGCACGGCCCGCCTAACATCGGTGCCCGCTCCCGTCCCGATCGCGGGCGAGCAATCCGCTCACGCACAGGTGTTTTCCGGCCCCCGGGCCCTTGGCCTAAGACAAGCGAACCCGGTCACGGAGGATGTCATGCGTGCTTTGATACTGGCTCTAGCCGTTGTGCTCGTCACCATCGCTCCGGTTTCCGGAAACACGGCCGGTCCACGTGCCGGCGACGTGACCGTCGAGACGAACAAGCCGTTCGCGACCTATGTCGACGCCCTGCGGGAGGCGATCCGGGAAAACGGTTTCAACATCGTCGGGATCGCCTGCGCCAACTGCGCGATCAAGGGCGCGTTCCAGGAGACCGTGCCGGGGAACCGGGTTTTCCTGTTCTTCCGACCCGACTACGCGCGCCGGATGCTGAAAGCCAGCCTTGCCGCCGGGATCGAAGCGCCGATCCGGCTCTATGTCACCGAAGCGTCGGATAGCAGCGCCGTCGTCACCTATCGGCTCCCGAGCCACATCTTCGGCGCCTACGGTGTCGCCGAGCTGACCGCCATGGGGAAAGAACTGGACGACCATGTGGCGGCGATCCTGGACACGGCAGCCTCAAAGCCCTGAGGGCGCACGCATGTCGATCGCCTTGCCATCATCGCCCCGGCCCGTTCAACGCCCCCTTCTCCTGGTCGCTGGGATAACCGCCGCCGTCCTGTTCATTCATATCTGGAGCGAGAGTCAAACCCGGAGCTGGGTCCTGCTGATCGGCGTCGGCCTGGGTATCGCGCTGTACCACGCAGCATTCGGCTTCACCGCCGCCTATCGCCGGGCCATCGTCGACCGGGATCTGTCCGGCATCGCCGCCCAGGCAGTAATGCTGATTGTGGCGATGGGGCTGTTCGCGCCTGTGCTGGCGGCCGGCGAGATCTTCGGCCATGCCGCCGGCGGAGCGGTCGCGCCCGTAAGCGTGGCCATGCTGACCGGGGCCTTCATTTTCGGAATCGGTATGCATCTTGGCGGCGCCTGCGCGTCCGGGACCCTGTTCACGGTCGGCGGCGGCAACAGCCGAATGATGGTGACCCTGGCATTCTTCTGCCTCGGGTCCTGGTGGGGAACGCTCGACCTCGCCTGGTGGCGCGCCTTGCCGGGCCTCCCCCCGGTCTCGCTCGGCAAGGAACTGGGCTACGGTCCGGCGGTGGCCCTGCAGGCCGGACTCCTTGTCTTTATTCTGTGGGGCCTCCATCGGCTCGGCGCCCGGTTTCGCCAGCCGCTCGGCTGGCACACGTCGCCCGACTTCGGTCGCCTTCTGCGCGGGCCCTGGCCGCTGATCTGGGGCGCGCTGGCGCTGGCGGTGCTGAACGCGGCGATGCTGGCGGTGACCGGCCGGCCCTGGGGCGTGACCTGGGGCTTCACCCTCTGGGGAGCGAAGACGATGGCCGTCTTCGGCTGGGACCCGACAGCCAGCGCGTACTGGAATCAGGACTGGACCGCAGCGGCTCTCGCCCGACCCCTCCTGTCATCGACCGTCTCGGTCTCGAATATCGGGATCCTCATCGGCGCCCTGGCGGCGGGATCGCTTGCCGGAAAGGTCGGTCCGACCTGGCGGATCGGTTTCCGGCCCTTCGCCGCCGCGGTGATCGGCGGCCTGATGATGGGTTACGGCGCCCGTCTTGCATACGGGTGCAACATCGGCGCCTTCTTCTCCGGCATCGCGTCGACAAGCCTTCACGGCTGGGCGTGGATCGCAATGGCTCTCCTCGGCTCGGTGATCGGGATTCGCCTGCGCCCGCTCTTTCGGCTGGATGGAGTGCCTGCGAAAAAACCGTGACGTGATTGACCTTGGACCCGTCCGCGCCATGTCACGGGCGCCTGCCAATCGAACACTCATCCATATCGTTCGGGAGGATTAACCGAATGAGCGACACACCGACCCTCGTATCCCGCCGCACCGCCATGCTGGGCGCAGTCGGCGCGACCGCCGCGCTTGCCACCGGCGTCGCCGGCACGACCCCGGTCTCGGCCGCCGCGCCGATGCTCGGCGCACACGGTCCGACCCACCAGCGCATCAAGCTCGGCGAGTTCGAGGTCACGGTCATCCATGACGGCTTCATCGCACTCGACGGACCGCACCCGATCTTCGGCCAGGATCAGGAACCGGCGGCTGTTGAAGCGCTGGCGGTCGAGAACTTTCTGCCGCCGAAGCGGATGACGATCGGGTTCTCGCCGGTGATCGTGAACACCGGATCCGAACTTGTTCTGTTCGACACCGGAAATGGCGCGGGCCGCCGACCGAATGCCGGCCATCTGCGCTCCCTCCTTGCCAATGCCGGCTACACGCCCGAGCAGATCGACATCGTCGTCCTGACCCACTTCCACCCGGACCATATCGGCGGGCTGATGGAGGACGGCGCCCCTGCCTTCCCGAACGCGCGCTACGTGACCGGCCAGGTGGAGTACGACTTCTGGTCGCCGGCGGAGAAGGCCAGCGGCCCGACCGAACGGGTCGGCAAGCTGGTACAGTCCAACGTCGTGCCCTTCGCCGACAAGATGTCCTTCCTGGGCGACAACCAGGACGTGGTCTCCGGCATCACGGGGATGGCCTCCTTCGGCCACACGCCGGGCCACATGGTGTTCCATATCGAGAGCGCCGGTAAGCGGATGATGATTACCGGCGACATCGCCAACCACTACGTCGTGTCGCTTCAGAAGCCGGATTGGCATGTCCGCTTCGATATGGATAAGGCCAAGGCCGCCGAGGCGCGTCGCAAGGTCTTCGGGATGATCGCCGCCGACAAGATCGCCTTCTCCGGCTACCACATGCCGTTCCCGAATGTCGGCTATGTGGAGACCTATGGCGACGGCTTCCGCTACGTTCCGGCGAGCTACCAGTTCGCGGTCGACTGACCGATAGTCCATCTCCGAGCGGAGGCGGCCCGACACCACTCGGCCGCCTCCCGCGCCTAGTCTTGTCGGTCCGGGCTGTCCGTATCCACCGGCCACCCGGTCTCGCGGCAAAACCGGAGCTGGTCGGCCGCGAAGACCGACAGGTCGCGCTCCCGCCAGCGCCCCATCGAGTCCGGCCGGATCACATGCTCGACCGCCCGGCCGAGCGTCGCGTCGTCGACCGCGATGCCGATCCGCTGTGCCAAACTGCTGGAATGGGCTTTAGGATCCGAGGCGAAGGCGTCGAAATTGAGCGGATGCAGCCGCCCCGGAAAGCGCCGTAGGAGATCGTCGAGACGGCGCTGGGTCCGGATCCAGTACTCGAGCTGAGCCGCCTCGGGCGCTGCGAACCCACCGGGATCCAGATCGAACATCCAGCTCCAGTTCCCGAGTTGTCCCTTGTTGTCGCTGTAGGCCATGTCCAAGGGATGACGCGTAACGTAAACGAACTGCGCGTCCGGCCACCGTTCCAGGATAGGCTCGACGAAGATGTGGCAGTTCGGCTCCTTCGTCATCCAGCCGATGGCGGATCCCTGCCCGGCGAGACCGCTCCCCTGCTCCCGCCGGAACCGGCGCAGGCCCGGCCAGCGCAGCAGCTCGAACGCGCCGACACCGTGGCGCATGACCCGCTCGAACAGCGCCAGCCGCCGGTCGATCGCGCCCGGAGTCGCGCCGCCGCGCACCCAGTCCGGTCGCTTGAACAATTCCGTGAAGATCAGGTTGTCGTTGGCGCCGTTCAGGCAGCCGCCAGCGTAATAGCCGAGCGCCATCAGGGCGCCTGCGACCGCCCGGGTTCCGGAGCCGCCGAGGCCGCCGACAAAGAGTATGGGTGCTTGAGACGTCACCCGGGCCGGATAGCCGAGCCGAACCGGCGCGTCAATGGCGGCAGCCGATCGGCGGCCTGATCGCTACGCCGCGGCCGGGCGGAACAGGGTCGCCAGCACACCGATACCGACGGCGACGTAGACGGCGCAGGCGAGCGCGATCACCTCGATCGAGAGGGATGCATCCAACCCCCATCCCATCAGCGCCGGCGACAGGGCGCTGGAAACCACGGAGCAGGCCGAGACCAGCGCCCGGATGGCGCCGAGATGGCGTACGCCATAGATCTCCGCCCACAACGTGCCGAGCAGGGTAGAGGACGCGCCGGAGGTGGCCCCGCACATGGCGAGGAAAGCCAGACCGGCCCAGACCGCATCAGAGACGGCAAGCAAGACGAGACCGGCCGCAAGAGGCGCCAGATAGAAACGCGCCACCCGGCGGGCGCCGACACGGTCGATCGCTGGGCCGGTCACCAGGGCGACGGCGATCTGGCAGGCGGCATAGGCCACATAGCCGGCTGCGAAGACGGTCAGGTCCCACCCTTTGGTCTCGGTCAGATGGACCTGGTGGAACAGGATGCCGGTGACGATGAAGGAGGGTGCCAGCACTGCCGCCATCGACCATAGGAATGTAGGGTCGCCGATCACCTCCCGCCGGGTCCACTGGCGCATTGCGTCGGCCGCGCCGTCTTCCGTTCGGGCAAGCAGCGCGGCGTGGCGCTGCCCGTGACTCGCGAGCAGGATCATGGCCAGCGGCAGATACACGCCGAGGGCCAGCAGGGCCGCACCGCCATAGGTCCAGCGCCAGCCGATCAGCGCGATCAGCGCTACCGCCACCGCCGGCCAGACCGCTTCGCCCGCCGGGAAGCCGAGTGCCGCCAGACTCACTGACCGGCCGCGGACCGTCGGGTCGGCGTAGCGCGCGACGGCGGTGACGGCGGTATGGCTCGCCAGCCCCTGTCCGAAGAAACGGAGACAGAAAAGCGTCGCGACCAGCATGACAGGCCCGGACGTCGTCGCGGCGAGCGCGGAGGCTGCGGCGATCCCGGCCAGGACGAGACCGCCGAACAGCCGCAGGTCCATCCGGTCGATCATGCCGCCGACCCAGAGCAGCAGCAATCCGCTCGTGAGGGTCGCGGCCGAGTAGAGGGCGCCGAAACCGCCGTGGCTCAGGCCGAAGGCGGCCCGGAACTCCGCCGAGAACAGCGAGATGAAGTAGGTTTGGCCGAAGCTGGAGGCGAAGGCCATGAGGAAACCGAAGACGAGCAGGCGCCCGTCAAGGTCAGCCTGCCGAAAAAGCGTCATCCGCCTTCCCGCGGGGGCGCAGCGCCATCCGTCGGATCGACCGGCGCGAAGAGTTCCGGCGGCAGAGCGACACCTGGCAGATCAGGGCGCCCCCTGGATACGACCGGGCGTTCCGGACAGGCGTCGACCACCGCGCGGGACAACAACACCCCGTCGCCGGTGATCTTGCAAGCCTGCTCGATCCGATGAGCCAGGTTGACGACATCGCCGATGACGGTGAACTCGAGCCGCTCCTCGGTGCCGACATTGCCCACCATTGCCTCGCCGGCATGAACGCCGATGCGGTGGGCGATCGCCGACTCTCCGGCCGCAGCGCGGTCCGCGTTGATCGCGGCCAGCGCCCGCATCATCTCGTGGGCGGCCCGAACCGCCTGGGTGCAGGGAGACGAGACTGTTCCCGTCGCTCCGAAGGTCGCCAGGATGCCGTCGCCGACATACTTGTCGACCGATCCGCCGTTGTCGAAGATCACCGCCGTCATACGCTTCTGATAGTCCGCCAGGAAACGCAACGTCGCGTCCGGGCCGAGCGTGCCGGAGAGGGCGGTGAAGCCGGCGATGTCGGACACCACCACCGCAACGAATCGACGGCTGCCTCCCGGCTTCAGGAAATCAGGGTCTGCCGTCGCCACCCGCTCGGCGACGTCCGGGGAGAAGTACCGGCTGAGCTGAGCCGTCGCCTGCTCCAGCCGGGCAGCGTTGAGGACGGTTCGCCGGGCGATCCAGGTCGAGAAGGTCACGATACCGCCGGTTGCGGCGAGGAACGCCATCTCGTTGGCCACTCGGCCCAGATGCAGCGCCGGTCCCATCACGTGCTCCTGCCACGTCGGCAGTTGCGCCAGGACCGTTGCCGGATCGTCCAGGGCGATGAAGACGAGGATGCCGTGGAACACCGTCAGCAGAAGCGTCACAACCGCCGGGTAGTGCGGCTGCAGTGTGGTGGCGGTGAGCACCAGCAGGACCAGGCCCATGGGATAGCCTGTTTTGGGCAGATAGGCCGCCGCCATGCCCGTGCCCTGCCACTCCAGGAAAAGAAAAGGCCCCGTAACCAGGATCGACAGGACGATCGCGACGTGGCCGGCCAGGCCGACCCACCTTCGACGGCGAACCAGGATCAAGAGCCCGCCCAGGGCGAGAACAGCCGGCAGGACGATCGCCAGGACGGGCAGCGGCGCCGACCGGGTGACGAACAGCAGAATGCCGGTCGCCAGGGCGAGAAGTCCGACGATCTCCAGAACGATGAAGAGTGCTACACCCTTCGCCTCCCGATCGCGCAGGACGTCGGCGGTCTTCCGCACGGCGGGATCAGCTCCGCCAGCGCAGGGTGGTCTCGCGCACCGGGTTCTCGAAGGGCCCCTCGGTCCAGGCGCCGTAGGATTTCTTCAGTCGGAAGTACCACTTCGCTTGCACGTCCGCGTCGTTGATCAGCATGAGATTCGGCTGATGTTTCAGACCGCGCTGCTGCTTCACGACGACATCGCGGTCCTGACCGAGGAACTTCCGCGCGAAGATCCGCAATACCGGCCTGAGGGCCCCGGCCCAGCCAACGTTCCAATAGATCATGTGGTGAATTTCGGTCGTCTCGGCGTCGATCGGGGTGACCGTCGTCAGGTTGCAGACCCGTTTGTCGCCGACCTCGATGTCCTCGATCCGGATACCCGGCAGGCGGAACCGAATCTCGGTCGTCGGCGTACCGCCAAGGAGCTTGTACGCGGCCGAGTTGCTCGACGGCTGGTGGCGCAGCATGGCGAAGCCGAGATCGGCCGGGCCGAACCGCTTCGCCTTCTCGTGGATCGACCGCTTGCTCCGCCACCACCAGCTCTGGTGAACGAAGGGGCCGTGGGCCGGGTCCATCAGGCCGATCACCGCGTGGTCGATATGGCTCGGGAAGATCATCCGCTCGGTCAGGCCGGGGCCCGACGCGGTCACGTCCGGCAGGTCGGGCGGGGCGCATTTGGGATCGCCCCGACCGCGTGGATCGGAGGACATGTAGACCCAGATGCCGCCTCCCCTCTCCTCGACCGGATAGGGCCGCACGCGGATCGCGCCGACATCCATCTCCTGGTCTTCGGTCAGCGAGGGAATGCAGGTGCATTGGCCGCTCGGGGCGAAACGCCAGCCGTGATAGCAGCACTCCACCTCCTTGCCGTCGAACCAGCCGTCCGACAACGGAATGCCTCGGTGCGGGCAGATATCGCGCAGAGCGAAGACCGTACCCTCGCTGGTCCGCGCGAAGACCAGCGGTTCGCCCAGCAGCGTCTTGTCCCGCATGTCGCCCGGCTTCAGCGACGCCGAAGGCATCGCGAAGTACCAGATGTCGCGCAGGAAATCGTTTGCGTCGATTGTCATGAGCCGGACACTGCCACCGGGCTGTAACGGTGGCAACGGGGATGCGTCGTTACGAGACCGCGGGTCAGCTCTCGGCGCAGTCCATGCAGATCGTCGCCGCCGGATCGAGGGTGAGTCGGGCGGGATCGATCTCCTCGCCGCAGCGCACGCAGCTCCCGTACTCGCCGACGTCCAGCCGCTTCAGGGCCGAGCCGATCCGCTGAAGCTCGAGCGTCCGCCGCCGGTCGGTCTCCAGCGCCATCTCCTGGTCCTGAATCGCGTCGATGCGCGACAACCGACCGACCCGGGACTGATCAAGCTCGACCGCGTCCCGTGCCGCCTTCGATCCGGCGACCAGCGCCTCGATCTCCGCTTGCCGCTGCGTCAGGACGCGGCGTACCGCCTCGTCGTCGTCCGTATCGAATGTCACATCTGTCATCGCCCCAGCATGCGCCCCCTGGCCGGGGGAGTCACGTATCCTCTGCCTATATCCTTGAGCGTGTCGGTATTGCGCCGGGGCCGAGGCGTCAGCCATCCGCACGGCCAGAGATCGGTCGCAGAGACGACCCGTGCGGCGCGGCCTCCTCCGAGACAGACCCGGCCCATGTCGACGGGTGATACCAGGGGCGTCCAGACTTGCCGCTCAATACACCAACTGGTCTTCCCCGCTGGCGCCGCCGAGAACGATCTCGCCCCGGTCGGCCAAGTCCTTGGCGGTCTCGATCATCGTGTTCTGCGCGTCTTCGACATCCTTCAGGCGCACCGGCCCCAGAGCCTGCATGTCCTCGCGTAGAAGTTTGGCCGCGCGCTCCGACATGTTGGAGAAGAACAGGTCGCGCAATTCCTCGGAGGCGCCTTTTAGAGCGACGGTCATCCTGTCCTTGTCGACGACACGGAGAAGAGTCTGGACGCCGGCGGGATCCAGCCGGTTCAGATCGTCGAAGGTAAACATCAGCGATCGGATCTTCTCGGCGCTGTCCTTGTTGCGCTCTTCCAGGGCCGACAGGAACCGGTTCTCCGTCGCGCGGTCGAGGCTGTTGAAGATCTCGGCCATCATCTCGTGGCTGTCGCGCCGGTTGGTCCGCGCGAGGTTCGACATGAACTCGGTGCGCAGAACCCGTTCGACATCCTTCTCGATCTCCTTGTTCACCGCCTCCATGCGCAGCATGCGCATGACCACTTCCATGGCGAAGTTCTCGGGCAGGATTGCCAGCACCTTGGCCGCGTGGCCCTGCTGGACCTTGCCGAGGATGACGGCGACCGTCTGCGGATACTCGTTCTTCAGGTAGTTCGCCAGGACCTGCTCGCTGACATTCGCCAGCTTGTCCCACATGGTGCGACCCGCGGGACCGCGGATCTCCTCCATGATGTCCTCGACCCGATCCTCCCCAAGCACCTTGTTGAGCAACCGTTCCGTACTGTCGAGCGAGCCGACGAGCGAGCCGGTGGACGACACCTGTTCGGCGAATTCCACGAAGAGGCGCTCGACGATATTGGAAGAGACCGTCCCGAGGCCGGCCATCACCTGGGAGATTTCCTTGATCTCCTCATCGTCCATCTGGCCGAACAGGGCGGCGGCCTGCTGCTCGCCCAGCGACATCAGCAATATAGCCGCCTTCTCCGGCCCGTTGATGCTTCGATAATCCTCTCGAACGCGCATTTTCCTCCGGCCCTACGCTCGGCCCCATGTTCGACCGTCGTCCGCAACGGCTCCGGTTGAGACGCCGCGACCTTATATCCATAAATATAGTGTGTTTATATGTGAAACGGTAGGCGGGTGTCGAGGTCGGTTGCCCGCTAGGCGCGAAAATCGTTCAGTCGCCGGTCGTCCATCCAGACCACGTCCCGTCTCGCTCCCAGGGCGGCGCGCCGCTCCGGATCGGCATAAAGGTCGATGCTGGCGAAGACGCCCGCGAGCCCGCCGCCGAAATCCGCCATATTTCGCCGCCAGAGGGCATTCAGCCGAACGACGCCCGGCCGATCGGCGGGGAGATCGACGGCGCGCGGGTGGCCGATGAAATCGATCGCCGCATCCTCGAGCCTGCGATCCACGTCGCTCCCGAGGAAAGCCCGGCGCGGCAGGCTGGGCGATCCCAACGTGCCGTCGCACAGTCCGTAATGCCAGCGCGGGTCCTGGAAGACCGCTGCCAGCGTCTCGCCGCGGATCGCGTCAAGCGAGAGAGAGCGTCCCGACACCGCGACCACGGGCCTTCGCCACGGGCCGATCGAGAACAGGCCGGAGCTATCGATATCGTCGGGGCTGCGGACCGGATACCCGTCGAGGACCAGCCCGACCACCAGCGCGTTGTAGAGGTTGAGCCAGAAGGCGAGTTGCTCCCGGCGGGAGAGATAGATCACCTGAACCACGGCCTGCTCGCGGATGTAAGCCGCCAGAAGCTCCCGGTCGGCTGTCGACACCCGGGCGTAGTCGACCCGCGTGATGCCATCCGGCCAGTCTCGGGAGTTGCGATCGAGAAATACCTGCCAGACCCGATGGTCCACCACCCTGGTCGACTGCGGATCATGTCGGCTCCAAAGCTCGGGCCCGGGACCGCCGGAGCATCCGACGGCCGACATGGCGGCCAGGGCGGCGAGCAGACGACGGCGCGGAATCACACTCGGCATGACCCCAGTCTACGCGTTGACGCGCCGCCACCACCATCGCTACATGGCGCGTCTTCCCGGGAGCCGACGCTTGGATGCCATCCTCAATGCCGTGGTTCCTCTGTTCGCGGTGATCTTCACCGGCTTCATTGCCGGCAAGGCACGCTTGCTGACAGAGGATTGGGTCCGCGGCCTCAACGCCTTCGTCTTCACCTTCGCCATGCCGCCGATGCTGTTCCTGCTGATGGCGAACACCGACGTGACGGCGATCGGCGAATGGTCGTTTCTTCTCGGCTTCTTCTACAGCGAGCTGCTGGTGTTCACGGCAGGCGCCGTGCTCGGCGGCCTGCTCTTCCGCCAGCGTTTCGCCGAGATGACGATGCAGGGTTTCGGATCCTGCTTCTCCAACGGCGTTCTGCTCGCCCTGCCGCTGCTGATCGGCCTGTTCGGCGAGCGCGGCGCCACGCCGGCGGTCCTGCTCTTCACCCTCGACGTGCTGCTCTTCAGTATCGTGACGATGTTGCTGGAGATCGCCCGGGGCGGGGATCGGCCCGGCGGCGGCTGGCGGGCGGTGCGGACATCGCTGCAGGCGATGCTGAGGAACCCGATCCTGATGTCCACACTCATCGGAATGCTTTGGGGGATCGCCGGATTGCCAGTGCCGGCACTGATCGATCGAACCTTCGGCTTCATCGGCCAGGCGGGGCCGCCGGCGGCCCTGTTCGCGCTGGGCGCCACCCTGGCCTACCGACGAGTGACCGGCAGTGTCGGGCCGGCGGCGGCCATGGTGATCTTCAAGCTGTTCGTCCACCCGGCGGTCACCTTCGTCATCCTCGCCTACGTGGTCGGCGCCGACCCGTTCTGGGTCCAGGCGGCCGTGATCTTCGCAGCCTGCCCGATCGGCGCGAACGTGTACGTGTTCGCCCAGCACTACGGAATCTCGGTGACCGCCGCGTCCGCCGGAATTCTGGTGGCCACGGGCCTGTCGCTGCTGACCGTCACGGGCCTGCTACTCCTCTATCCGCCGATCGGGGTCTGACCATGGGGCGGCGGCGCGGACAGAAGGCGCACAATCGGGCGCGCATCGGCCATTGGAAACGCCGGACCGGTCGGCTGTCCCGATGGGCGGTCCTTGTCGCCGCCCTTGTCGCCGCCATCGCCGGATTGCGCCAATCCGAGGTCTTCTACCCGGTCGACGTCCCCTTCGAGCGCGACCTCTACCGGCACTGGACCGACGACGACGGCGACTGTCGAAACACCCGCCAGGAAGTACTGATCTCGGAGAGCCTGGATCCGCCGAAACTCAGTCCTGACGGCTGCAGGGTGGTCTCCGGCCGCTGGTACGACCCGTTCACCGGCGCGACCTTCACCAACCCTTCGGCGCTCGACGTCGATCATCGCGTCCCGCTGTCGGAGGCGCACCGCTCCGGCGCCCACCGCTGGAACGCCGCCCGGCGCGCGGCCTACGCCAACGACCTCTCCCATCCCGACAGCCTGATCGCGGTCGACCGCAGCGCCAACCGTTCCAAGGGCGACGGGGATCCCCTGTCCTGGATGCCGCCGGACTACGGCTACTGGTGCCCCTACGCCGCCCGCTGGCGCGCCACCAAGCAGCGCTGGGAACTGCAGGAGGACCTGCTGGAGGGCTGGTGGATCGACGGCGTCCTGGCGGTCTGCCGCGGTCTCGGGCGCCCGCTCGGGCCCTGAGCGGCGGCGGAGACCGCATCTGGTTTCCGCCCGCGCGGCGCGGTAGTAAGGATCGAACCGAGGCGCCGGGGAGCCACCATGCCGTTCGACTTCGACGAGATCATCGACCGCGAGAACACCCATTCGGTCAAATGGGACTATCACAACCACGGGGGCTTCGCGGTCTGGGACAAGACCTACGGCCACCACGGCGCCGACAGGGTGCTGCCCATGTGGGTGGCGGATATGGATTTCCGCTGTCCGCCGGTGGTCACCGAGGCGCTCGGCAAGCTGGCCGCCCACGGGATCTTCGGCTACTCGGCCAAGACCGACGACTATGTCGACGCGGTCTGCGGCTGGTTCCGAGAGCGCCAGGGCTGGGGCGTCCAGGGCGACTGGCTGATCACCGCGCCGGGCGTGGTGCCGACCCTGAACGTGATCGTCCGCGCCTTCACCGAGCCCGGAGACCGGGTGATCGTGCAGCGGCCAGTCTATTACCCGTTCTTCCGGGTCACCCACAACAACGGCTGCGAGGTCGTCTCCAATACGCTGATCCTGGAGGACGGCACCTACCGGATGGACCTCGACGACCTTGAGAAGAAGGCCCGGGACCCGAAAGCGAAACTGCTGATCCTGTGCTCGCCGCACAATCCGATCGGAAAGGTCTGGAGCAGAACAGACCTGATCGCCGTCGCCGAGATCTGCGCCCGTCACGGCGTCATCGTCGTCGCCGACGAGATCCACGGCGACCTGATGTTCCCCGGCGTGACCTTCACCCCTTTCGCCAGCCTTGGCGACACGGCGGCGCAGAACACCATCGTCTGCACCGCGCCGTCGAAGACCTTCAACCTCGCCGGCCTGCACACCTCGAACATCTTCATCCCGAACCCGGATCTGCGCGCCCGGTTCGCCGAGACCTTCGCGGCGCACTCGCTGCCGGGCATGAACCCGTTCGGCATCGCCGCCACCATCGCCGCCTATCGCGGCGGGGCGGCCTGGCTCGACGCGGCGATGGCCTATATCGCCGGCAACGCCGACCGGTTGATCAGCTTCTTCGGCCAAGAGGTCCCGGAGATTCGGGCGATCCGGCCGGAGGGAACGTATCTGCAATGGTTCGATTGCCGCGCGCTCGGCCTCGACAAGGACGCATTGGAGGATCTGATGCTAAACAAGGCCAAGGTGTATTTCGACGAAGGCTACATCTTCGGCGACGAAGGCGCGGGCTTCGAGCGGATCAATCTGGCTTGCCCACGCAGCACCCTCGATCAGGCATTGGTGCGGATCCGGGACGCGGTCCGGGAGTACCGCACGTGACGGCGGACGCAGAGGTGGCCACCGTTCCCCATCTGGACGCCCTGCCCAGGGTGCGCATGGCGCATCTGCCGACGGGAATCGACGAAATGGCGAACCTGCGCGCCGCCCTGTTTCCGGACGGCGGCGGGCCTCGCCTGCTGGTCAAGCGCGACGACAACACCGGCGTCGCCATGGGCGGAAACAAGGTCCGTCAGCTTGAGTACTACCTCGGCGAGGCCGTCGCGCAGGGCGCCGACACGGTACTCATCACCAGCGCCGTGCAGTCGAACTACATGCGCACCTGTGCCGCCATGGCCGCCCGGCTCGGTCTGGAATGCCATCTCCAGAAGGAAGAGCGGGTCCCGAAGAACGATCCGCTCTACCGCACAAACGGCAACGTTCTTCTGGACAAGATCACCGGCGCCCATCTGCACGGCTACCCGGACGGCGAGGACGAAGCCGGTGCCGACCGCGCCATCGAGGAACTCGCCGAGCGGCTGCGGAGCGAAGGTCGCAAGCCCTACGTCATCCATCTGAGCCCCGGCCACCCGCCGGTCGGCGCCGTCGGCTACGTGGATGCGGCCCGGGAGCTTCTAGCCCAGCTCGACGCCCGGGGGGATCGGGTGGATCGGATCTATGTCGGCTCCGGATCCGCCGCCACCCATACCGGCCTGCTCTGGGGCCTGCGTGCGTTCGGCTCCTCGATCCCGGTCACCGGCGTCTGCGTGCGCCGGCCGGCGGCGCAGCAGGGGCCCCGCGTCCGCGCCAACCTCGACCGGCTCTCGGCACTGCTTGAGCATGATCCGGGCTTCACCGAAGAGGACGTGGTGGTGACGGACGTCTCCCTCGGTCCCGGCTACGGCCGGGTCACCGACGCGATCCGCGAGGCCATCGCGCTGGCCGGCTCCAGGGAGGGCCTGTTCGTCGACCCGGTCTATACCGGCAAGGTGCTCGCCGGGATGATCGCCGAGCTGAGAGAGGGGCTCGTCGGACCGGGCGAAACGGCCCTCTTTGTCCATACCGGCGGCCAGCCGGCGCTGTTCGCCTATGGCGAGACGGTGTTGACCGACGCCGGCTGAGTCTCGCCGATCGGCGTCATCCGTTCCAGAGACCCGTCCATGCCGGACAGGCGCAGCGATCGGCAAAGCCGGACGAAATCCGCATCAGGCGCCTCTATCCGCCGGCCACGTAGGCCGCGAGCTGGCGCACCTCCTCCTCGGTTTCCTCCAGACGGAACTTGACCACGTCCCCGATTGAAATCATGCCGGCCAGCCGTCCGTCCTGCAGCACCGGTACATGCCGGAACCGGCCGCTTGTCATCATCTCCATCACGTCGGCGATGGTCTGGGACGGCGTGCAGGTGACAACCTTGGCGGTCATCAGCGCACTGACCGGCTCGTCCAGCACGTCGCCGCCCTGTTCAGCCAGCGTCCGCACCACATCGCGCTCGGACAGAATTCCGGCGAGCGCACCGCCATCGGTGGTGACGACGATGCAGCCGATCCGCTTCTCGGCGAGGGTGGCCACGGCGGCGCCGACCGGCGTGTCCGGCGCGACGGTGACGACGTTGGTGCCTTTGGTCTTCAGGATGTCGGAAACAAGCATCTCTTCCTCCCGCTTGGCGAGCGGACGGGCCGTTCTTCGCAGCCCAACGGAACGTCGGTGCGTCCAACTCCAATCCTCGGCCGCGCCCGTTCCGAGGCGGCTAGAACGGCCCGCACCCGTCGCAGGTGCCCTTGGGTCGGGCCGTTATCGCCCATGATCGGCCCGTTCATCCGGTCTGGCAAGCACCGTGACGGTGGATCGCGCCGACGGCCTGCGGTAGAAGAGCCTCGTACACGGGTCTACGGCTGTCCTCGTAGCTCAGCTGGATAGAGCACCAGATTCCTAATCTGGGGGTCACAGGTTCGAATCCTGTCGGGGACACCATTCCGACTTCGGGAGGCACACGCGAAGTGCCTCTGATGGTTTCATCCGACGACAGCGGCCGCCGACACTCTCCCCGTAGATGCGGACGGACCGACATCGGGTCTCACCGCCAGAACGACGGCGGACTCGTACCGTTGCGCGCCGGCGTCCCGATCAAGCCTGCGAGTCGTCGCCCATGGCGCGGCAGCTCCCGAAAAGCAGATCGGCGCAGCGCCATTCAGCCGGCAGATCCACAGCATTCTGTCGCCAAGCCGCCCATGAACCACCGATAATTTTAGATCTTATCTGTTATGCGCACTAAAAATTCGATGGCGGAGGGGTCTGGATTTGTTAACGATCCGTTAACCATTCGGCCTCAGCATCCTTGTTCAAGTAGAGTCAAATCCCTTAGCCGGCCGCCGCGACGCGGCGCCGGGAGCAGTCCTCATAAAGACCAAGCGGATACGGAGCGGATCGGTGCCACTTGCGAGCAGTATGGAGCTGGTTTCCGCGTCGGGTCGAGAGCCGGAGGGATTTTGCGCCGAACTGTTCGATCATTGGCGCGAGCTGTCAGACCAGTCGCCCGCTGCCGACGGCATTCCCGTCCGGCACCAGATCGATATGCTCACGCTGCCGGTTCGGGTCCTGCCCTGGTTCTTTCTGCATGAGTGCGTCGGACACCGCTATCGCAGTCTGATTGCCAGTACACGGGTCGCCGAAAGCCTCGGCTTCGAGCCGAAAGGCAGGTTCATCGACGAGCTCATGCCGCCGGAAATCTACGCGTCCCGGCGCGACATGTTCGATGTCTGCCTTCGGAACAGCCGGTCGGTCTTCTATCGCGGCGCCTTCAGCAAGCCGATGGATCGCTATATCGGCTACTGCCGGCTGCTGCTGCCGCTTCACCGCGAACCGGCAGGTCCGGTGGATATGCTCTGCGGCCTGATGATGTTTTTCGAGAAAGGCGATCTCAATGCCCGCGACCGCCGCTGGATCGAGAACGGTTTCAGCGGGCTGTTCGATTGTCTGATGTTCGACTCCGGAAACTGGCGCGACTGGCGACCGGATCCGACGGAGCAGCCCTCCGATCAGCCTGCCGCCTGACCTCTCAAACCGACCAGTTCGGTACGCGCGTCTCCGCGCAGGCTCGCTGCCAACTCTCCCGCTCTCTCAGGACCGCCATGGCGCGGGATAGGGCCGGGGCGTCCCGCATAAGCGAGTCGCCGCCGTCCAGGAGATCGAGAACGTCGAGGGTGCAGACGAGGACGATATCGGCGAGCGAGATGGCGTCCCCGACCAGCCAGGTCCGACCGGCATACTCCCGGTCCAGAACCGCAAGATCGCGGACCGCCGCCTTTCGCGCGCGGCCGATGCGCTTCGCGTCCGGCGTGCGATCCGGACCCGACGGAAAGATCACCTCCAGCGCCCACTCGCGTACGATGTGCCTGTCCACTGTCCCCATCACCGCGTTGAACCACTGATCCATGCGGATCCGCTCGAGCGGGTCGGCCGGTTGCAGGGCATCGGGCGTACCGAAGGCGAGGTCGATGTAGCGCATGATCGCCAGGCTTTCGAATAACACAAGATCGCCGTGGCGCATCACCGGAACCTTGCCGAAAGGGGATAGCGCCAGCATCCCGGGCGACCGCATGTCTCGGAACCCCGTCAAGGCCGACTCGTAGTCGACCCCCTTTTCGAGCGCCGTCATGGCGCAGGCCCGCACGAAGTTGGAGTGCGGCATCCCATACAGAACGATATCGGCCATGCGAGTCCCCCCGATTGGAGCGCCGACGTCTCCGGCCTCAGTCCAGCGCGAAGACCATCGCCTTCAAATAGGCACTCTCCGGCAAATGGGCGTGGACAGGATGATCGGGTCCGGCGCCCGCCGATCTCAGAAGTCGACCCTCGCGCCCGGCATCGCCGAGTCCGCGGGCGTTCTGCTGGGCGAAGGAGACGGGATCCATGTGATGCGAGCACGACGCCAACAACAGCACGCCGTTGGGCGCGGTGATCTGCGCCGTCATCCGCGCCATTTTCCGATAAGCCTTCGCGGCCGGGCCGATATCCTTCTTCGAGCGGGCAAAGGCAGGCGGATCGCAAACGACGATGTCGTATTGCGCGCCGGTCTTCACCAAGTGCTCCAGCGCGGCGAAAGCGTCCGCCTTTCGGGTCGAGACGCGCTCTGCGACTCCGCTCAGCTCCGCCGCCTTGGCGGCCTGCGCCAACGCAGGTCCAGCCCGATCAATCAGATCGACCTCGGCGGCACCGGCAACGGCGGCCTGCACCCCGAAGCCGCCGGTATGAGCATAGAGATCGAGCACTCGCATGCCCGGAGCGAGACGGGCGATGAAGGCTCGGTTATCCCGGTGATCGTAGAACCAGCCGGTCTTCTGCCCGCCCATAGGATCGAGGGGGAAGAGCGCCCCACCTTCGGAGACGAGCGCCGGATCCGGCACGGTTCCTTCGAGCAACCGAACCTCCTCGCCCAATCCTTCCAGTTTTCGAACCGGGCTGTCGTTGCGCAGAACGACGGCCGCCGGGGCCAAGACGTCGCGGACGGCCTCGACGACCATGGGCAGCATCCGATCCATGCCGGCGGAGTTCGCCTGGATCACCACCACATCGCCGTACCGGTCCACGATCAGACCGGGAAGCCCGTCCGCTTCGGCGTGGGCCACGCGATAGTAGGGCGTATCGAACAGCCGCTGGCGCCAGGCAAGCGCCTGGGACAGCCGCCCGGCCACCCAGGCGGCGTCGATCGTCCCCTCCGCCGCGCGGTCCAACATGCGCAGCGCAATCAGACTGTGCGGGTTGAGATGGGCGAGACCGACCGTCTCCCCGGCATGGGTCTCAACGGTGACGACGGAGCCGGGCGCCACGGATTTGGCTTCCGGCGTCATCGCGATCTCGTTCGAGAACCCCCAAGGGTGGCCTCGCAGGAGCCGGGAGCCACCCCCCTTGTTCAGCCGGACTGTCGGGATCGTGTCGGACATGGGGATCTCCCGGGTGAGGGTCTGACCGCCGCGCGCCTGCGGATACGCGTCCGGCCGTTGGTTCCGTTCGTGGGAGCGGGTTATGGCACGACACGGTCGGTTCGCGGTACACTTAGCTATGATCCTCCGTCTAATCCCGTCCGCCCTGGCGATCCTGTTATCCGCGTGCGCCTCGCCGCCGGTTGCCGAGCAGAAGCCGGCACCGCCGCCGCCCCAACTCACGATCGTCGAGGCAGTACCGACCGATGCCCGCTGCCGAGCGGTAGGCCAGGAGCGGCGGCGCGACGCCCAGCTTGCGCCATTGACGATCGATCCTCGCCGGCTCGGCTTCCCGGTTGAGGTTACCTGCGAGGCGCCGGGCTATTTTCCGACAACCGAGATTCTCCATCCTCGGCCGCTCCCGGATCTCCTGACGGCACTGGCGGATCGCCGGCAGGTGTCACCCATGGCCGACCTGGAGCCCGCGGCCGGCGCGCCGATGGACAGCGTGGTTCCGTTCCGCGTCACGGTGATTCTGCGCGCCCGGCTGTTCGATACGCCAACGGACCGCAACGCGTTCTATGAGGGTTTGAGGCAGGCTCGCGACGCACGGTGGACCGCGTTGCAGCACAGGGCCGCCGGGGACTGCGCCCGCCCACAGACGTCCCGCGCCGGCGCCAGCTCGACGTCACCGCCGGAAATCTGTCGCCGGGCCTACAACCGGCTTCGCGAGCAACGCGATGCAGACCTTCAACGGCTGGAAATCGATCGCCGCCGAGCGTCTTTCAGATAGGGGCGAATGCTATCGGTTAGCGTTCTTCGTCTTGTTCCTGGTGAAGAGATGCAGGCCTGGAAACATCCATTTTCCATTCAAACCTTGTCGCTGCGACAGTCGGACACATCTCCCTGCCTGCGGGAAAAGAGTGGTTGCCGGCTTGCGCCGGATGGGGAGCTCACGGCATAACCAATCCACATATAAGGGAATCCAGCGGGGACCCAACAATGAAGATCGGCATCGTCAAGGAACGCCGAGAGGGCGAGAAACGCGTCGCAGCCTCTGCGGACACAGTTAAAAAATACTTACAGCTCGGCGCTGAAGTCGTGATCGAGTCCGGCGCGGGTGTCTCCGCCGCCGTTACCGATGACGCGTACAGCGCGGCAGGCGCCAAGATCGTGAAGACCGCAAAGGAAGCGATCGGCAACGCCGATGTGGTCTTGAAGGTCCGCAAGCCGCTCGAAGACGAGATCGCGCTGCTCAAGACCGGTGCGCTGCTGATCTCGTTGATAGAGCCTCACAAGGATAAAGCAATCGTCGAGGCCCTGGCGAAGAAAGGCGTTCGCACCTTCGCGCTGGAGCTGGTCCCCAGGATCACCCGCGCCCAGTCCATGGACGTTCTGTCATCCCAATCGAACCTCGCCGGATATAAGGCCGTTCTGGACGCGGCCGCCGTGTTTGGACGAGCCTTCCCGATGATGATGACCGCCGCCGGGACCGTCCCGCCGGCACGCTGCCTGGTGATGGGTGCCGGCGTCGCCGGTCTGCAGGCGATCGCCACGGCCCGCCGCCTCGGCGCCATCGTCTCGGCGACCGACGTTCGACCGGCCGCCAAGGAGCAGGTGGAGAGCCTGGGCGGCACGTTCGTCGCCGTCGAGGACGAGGAATTCAAACAAGCCGAAACCGCGGGCGGCTACGCGAAGGAGATGAGCGACGCCTACAAGAAGAAGCAGGCCGCGCTTATCGCCGAAACCATCGCCAAGCAGGACATCGTCATCACCACCGCCCTGATCCCGGGACGTCCGGCCCCGGTGCTGGTCACCGAGGACATGGTGAAGACCATGAAGCCCGGTTCGGTGATCGTCGACCTGGCGGTCGAGATGGGCGGGAACTGCCCGCTCTCGAAGCCGGGCGAGATCGTCGAGGCACATGGCGTCGCCATAGTCGGCCATACCAACGTCCCGAGCCGTCTCGCTGTCGATGCGAGCGCGCTCTACGCCAAGAACCTGCTGAACTTCCTCACGCCGCTTGTCGATAAGGAGAGCAAGACCCTCAAGATCGACGAGGACGATGAAATCATCAAGGCGTCGACCATCACCAAGGGCGGCGAGATCACAAACGAGCAGATCAAGGCGTTGAAGGACGAGCCCACCGCAAAGCAGCCGACCGCGACCAAACCGGCGCCGGCCAAGGCGGAAAAGGCGAAACCCGCCGCCAGGAAGTCACCGGCAAAGAAGCCGGCTGCCAGCAAGACCGTCGCTGCGAAATCCGACGGTTCGAAGGCCGCCGCTCCGAAAGCATCCGAAACCAAGCCGGACGCGGCGCCGGGAGCCGAAAGCTCCGACGGCGACGCGAAGGCATAAGGGAGAGACGCCGATGTCCGACACTTCATCTCTCGCCGACAAGCTCCGGGACCTCGCCGAAGAGGCCAGGGAGCTGGCAGCCGAGGCCGCCGGCCTCGCGTCGCAGGCGGGCTCCGCGGCGCTAGACAAGACCGTCGCCGCGACCGCCCCCATGGCGCCCGCGGCCCAGAGCGGCGCTCTGGATCCGACCGTGGTCGGCCTAACCGTCTTCGTGCTGGCCTGCTTCGTGGGCTATTACGTCGTGTGGCGGGTTACGCCGGCCCTGCATTCTCCGCTGATGGCGGTCACCAACGCGATCTCGTCGGTGATCATCGTCGGCGCGCTGATCGCGGCCGGACCGGACAGCATGAACTTCTCCTCCGTCATGGGCTTCCTCGCCGTGGTGCTGGCCAGCGTGAATATCGCCGGCGGCTTCCTGGTGACGGAGCGCATGCTCGCAATGTTCAAGAAGAAGAAGTGAGGGAAGGACCCAAGCAATGAGTGGCACCATCTCCTCGCTTATGTACTTGGTTTCCGGCGTGTGTTTCATCATGGCGCTGCGCGGCCTGTCGCACCCGTCCACCTCGCGGGCCGGCAACTACTACGGCATGGCCGGCATGGCCATCGCCATCATTACCACCCTGACCCTGCCGGTCGTGCAGTCCTACGAGGTGATCATCCTGGGGCTGCTGATCGGCGGCACGATCGGCGCGGTGATCGCCCGTAAGATCGAGATGACCGCCCTGCCGCAGCTCGTGGCCGGATTCCACAGCCTCGTCGGCCTCGCCGCGTGTTTCGTGGCCGCCGCCGCCTTCTACCGGCCGGACGCCTACGGCATCGGCGAGATCGGCGCGATCAGGACCGGGTCGCTGATCGAAATGGCGCTCGGTCTTGCGATCGGCGCGATCACCTTCACCGGCTCGATCATCGCCTTCGGCAAACTGCAGGGTCTGGTCACCGGCCGTCCTTTGGTCTTCAAGGGCCAGCACCCGCTGAATGCGGCGCTGGGCATCGCCGTGGTCGTCTTGATCATCTGGCTGTGCAGCACCCAGGACCCGACAGCCTTCTGGCTGATCTTCCTGGTCGCCCTGGCGCTGGGCTTCCTCCTGATCCTGCCGATCGGCGGCGCCGACATGCCGGTCGTGGTCTCGATGCTGAACTCCTACTCGGGATGGGCAGCTGCCGGCATCGGCTTCACGCTGGGCAACCACCTGCTGATCATCACCGGCGCGTTGGTCGGCTCGTCGGGCGCGATCCTGTCCTACATCATGTGTAAGGGCATGAACCGGTCGTTCATCAGCGTCATTCTCGGCGGCTTCGGCGGCGAGAGCGACGCCGCGGCGGCCGGCGGTCCCGGCGGCGACAAGACCGTCAAGTCGGGCAGCGCGGAAGACGCCGCCTTCATCATGGAGAGCGCGTCGTCGGTCATCATTGTTCCCGGCTACGGCATGGCGGTCGCCCAGGCGCAGCACGCGCTTCGCGAGATGGCCGACACGCTGAAGGCCAAGGGCGTGAAGGTGCGCTACGCCATCCACCCGGTAGCGGGCCGGATGCCGGGCCACATGAACGTTCTGCTGGCAGAGGCCAACGTACCCTACGACGAAGTGCTCGAACTGGAAGAGATCAACCGCGACTTCTCCCAGACCGACGTGGCCTTCGTCATTGGCGCCAACGATGTCACCAACCCGGCGGCGAAGACCGATCCGCAGAGCCCGATCTACGGCATGCCGATCCTGGACGTCGAGAACGCCAAGACCGTGCTGTTCGTGAAGCGCTCGCTCGCTTCGGGCTATGCCGGTGTGGAGAACGAGGTGTTCTTCCGCGACAACACGATGATGCTGTTCGGCGACGCCAAGAAGATGTGCGAGGAAATCGTCCAGTCGCTCGAATAGCCGCGACCGGCTTGCAGACAATCAAGGCGCCGGGGGCAACTCCGGCGCCTTTCGCATACCTGCAGACCCGGCGTCACCGCACCACGGGCTCGATGCTCTCCTGAACCCATCGGGCGATGCCGGCGAGGCGCCAATCCTCGTCGTGGCGCCCGATCACCTGCACTCCGACCGGCATCCCATCGACTGCTAGCATCGGCACCGTCACGCAGGGACATCCCACCGCCGACGTCCAGGCGTTGTAGGCAGGCAGGCCGGTGGTGTGGATCAGGCCCGGCTCCCCCTCCTGGGTCGCAGAGTCCACGAACTTCGGCGCCGGGCCCGTTGAGGACGGCGAGATCATCGCATCCGCCGTCGCCGCCACCGCTCTGAATCTGGCCCGCATCGCATCGCGCTTGGCCAGGGCCGCGCGGTAGTCGTCGATCGACATCTCCGACGCCATCGACAGGCGCTGGCGCATGCTCTCGCTGAGCTTGGTGACGTCCTTCTCGGCCAGATTGCGGAGGGTCCAGAGCATCTCCCAACCGCAGATGTCGCGGCACAGCAGCAGGCTCTCGGCGATCTCCGCCTCGAAGGCGTCGATATCGCCGTGACCGGCCCTGCGGACAATGTCGACTCCGGACGAGGCAATCCGGTCGATCAAGGTCTCGAAGGCGGTCTTGGTGACGTCGTCTGTCTGGTGCCACCCCTCGCTCTCCACAACGATCAGCCGCTGCGGCTTGCTGGCCACCGGGGTCGACTGCGGACCGTACAGACCCGGACACCCCGGATCGCCGCCGACGAAATGGGAGATCGCATGGGCGACCGCCCACATGTCGGCGATTCCGCCCGCATGGACCCCGAGATGGCTGTGGCTCATACCCTGGCGCTCGCCACGATGCAGGGCGCCGAGGGTCGGCTTGATCGCGGTATTGGCGCAGAACCCGGCGGGACGGATGATCGAGCCTACGACCTGACTACCCAGCGCCGCCGGCACCATCCGCGCGCCGATCACCGCGGCAGAACCAGAGGAGGAACCGCCGGGGGTGCGCGACGGGTCGAACGGATTCGTAGTCGGCCCCGGATGGGAGAAGCCGAGCTCCGTAGTCACGGTCTTGCCCAGGACGACGGCGCCGGCGAGCCGCAGCGCCTGAACCGGAGCGGAATCCTCACCGGTCGTTCGCCCGGCGTAGAGCGGCGAGCCCATCTGGGTCGGCATGTCCTTGGTCATGTAGAGGTCTTTGATTCCGATCGGCATACCGTCGATCGGCGAAAGCGGCTTCCCCGTTCTCCAGCGGGCGGTCGAGGCCTCGGCCTGCCGCCTGGCGCCGCTCTCGTTCAGGGTGACCCACGCCTTGACCGCTCCCTCGCGGGCCGAAATGACATCGAGACAGCGTTCCAGATAGGCGCTCGGACTGTCCGCGCCGTTGGCGAAAGCGTCGCTGCTCCCCACATAGGTGAGCGGCCGGAACGTTGCCGGATCGTACGGAACGGACTTGTCGCTCCCCGATGACTCATTCATCTCCCACCTCTCCTCTCACCCGGTTCGCCTCATGCCCTTGTCCACAACTCTGATAATCATGGCGGCCAGTCTGGCTGGCGCCGGGCTAGCGTGGCACATGCAGAGGCGGCCGCGCGAGACCCTGGATCCGCCGCTGCCGATCCCATGGACGTTCCTGCAGATCCTCTGCATCGCAGTGACTCTCGCTTTGGCGGCGCACCTTATCTCTCTTCTCACCGGACACCGATTCAAAGGACGCTTCGGGTTCTGATCACCCATCCGCGGCCGCGGCCCGGAACGCGCGTCCATAGTCGATCAACAACATGCTTCGTCGCGACGAACAGACGCTTAGGGTTTCGTCGGCCCCGAGTTTTGCTAGGATGTGGCGGATCGTGACCGGACCCAAATCGCGACCGGGCCCATGGTGCGACGGCACAGGCGGCGAGGTGTTCCGTGACGGAACGCAAGGACATTCACAATTCCGACGTTCCCATCGTGTGCAGGGCCTGCGAGGCACGGCACAAGGGAATCTGCGGCGCGCTCTCGGGCGATGAACTGCTGCGCCTGAGCAAGCATACAGTAAAGCGGACGGCGGCCCGCAAGCAGGAGCTCATCCACGAGGAGGATGAAGTTCATACCTATTCGAACATACTCTCGGGGGCGGTGAAGCTGACCAAGCTGATGCCGGACGGACGCCAGCAGATCGTCGGGCTCCAGTTCGCGCCGGATTTTCTCGGACGGCCATTCGTCAGCGAAAGCAGTTTCGGCGCCGAAGTGGCGGCGGACGTCAAGCTCTGCAGCTTCCCCAAGGATGTTCTCGAAACCATGCTGGTCGAGAACCCCGAACTCGAAAACCGTCTGCTCCGCCAGGTGCTGAAGGAACTGGACGAGGCGCGGCAGTGGATGCTGGTGCTCGGGCGTATGACGGCAAAGGAGAAGGTCGCGAGCTTCCTGAGCCTGATCGCCAATCACATCGACCCAGAGCATGACGACGGCAGCGTGACCTTTGAACTGCCGCTGTCCCGGGCGGAGATCGCCGACTATCTGGGGCTGACCATCGAAACCGTCAGCCGACAGTTCACGGCGCTCCGCAAGGACGGAATCATCGAGATCGAGGGCAACCGGCACATCGTCGTGCCCGACCGAGAGGCCCTGAAGGACGCGACGGGCTCCACCTGAACCTGCCTCAATCCGGAGCCAGCCGCCGCTGAGCGGGGGCGATCAACTGATCGCGTTCGCGATCGCTGTGCCGTCTGATGTTGTCGAAAAGACCGCGCAGCATGTAGCCGAGGGTGGCGGCGTCGTGATTCCGCTCGCCCGCCGCCCATTCGATGATCACCTCGGCCAGTTCCTCAGCGGCGGCCTCGTCGGCCCGATGCTCCTCGACCAGCGTCCCGACGCTGTCGCGGCCAATGTTCGCCCCCAAGGCGGCAACGAGCACCGGCAGGATCTCCGCCTCCTCCCGAGCGTGTACCTCGCGCAGCACCATCCCCATACGCCGGGCCAACCGCAGATGGCTGCCGTTGTTCGGCAGTGCGGGGAGGCCGTCGGCCATCACCTCCAGTTCTTCGCAGATCGTCAGAAGACGGGCGTGACCGGATTCGAATTTCCGGATTGCTTCTCGCAGGCAGGGTCCACAGGCGTTTCCAATCATGACCGTCGTCCCGTCCGACTGGCGATCGCGTCTTCGCGCCCGCTCCGAATGCAGCCCGTCGACACCCCGCATCGCCACGATCCCGTTTTCCGTGGCCGCTCGGTGCGGCCTTGTACGGCGCTACGAATACTTGGCGACACCGCCCGGGTCGTTGATCGAGATCAAGGAAAGCGGGCCGCTTAACGGACACCTTCCGCGCCGTGTCAACCACACGCTGCGGGAATCCGGATCATGACTAAAGCGATCGAACTTTCCCTCGCGTCCCTCGTCGCCCTCCTCGCCTTGTTCATGGCGGCGGGAGCGCAGGACGCGGTTTTCGAGTTCCACTCATACCTCTTCCTCATCGTCGCGGTACTGGTCGCCTTCTGGCTGATCGGCCGCGACACCAGCAACGACGATCCGGACGGCTACATGGACGGGCCGGTGCGCCTCGGCGTGCTCGCTACCGTGTTCTGGGGAGTGGTCGGCTTCCTTGTCGGAGTCGTCGCCGCGGCCCAGCTCGCCTGGCCGGACCTGAACATCGAGCCCTGGTTCAATTTCGGCCGGATCCGACCGCTGCACACCTCGGCGGTGATCTTCGCCTTCGGCGGGAACGCGCTGCTCTGCACCAGTTTCTACGTGGTGCAGCGGACCTGCCGCGCCCGCCTGTTCGGCGGCGATCTCGCGTGGTTCGTGTTCTGGGGTTACCAGCTCTTCATCGTGCTGGCGGCGACCGGCTACCTGCTGGGGAACAGCCAGTCGAAAGAATACGCCGAACCGGAATGGTACATCGACCTGTGGCTGACCATCGTGTGGGTCGCCTATCTGCTCGTTTTCCTCGGCTCGATCCTGAAACGCAAGGAACCGCATATCTACGTCGCGAACTGGTTCTACCTGTCCTTCATCGTGACGGTGGCCATGCTGCACGTGGTGAACGCGCTGGCGATCCCGGTATCGCTGACCGGCTCGAAGAGCTACTCGCTGTTTTCCGGCGTGCAGGACGCGCTGACCCAGTGGTGGTACGGCCATAACGCGGTCGGTTTCTTCCTCACCGCGGGTTTCCTCGGCATGATGTACTACTTCGTGCCGAAGCAGGCGGAGCGGCCGGTCTATTCCTACCGGCTGTCGATCGTGCATTTCTGGTCGCTGATCTTCCTCTACATCTGGGCCGGCCCGCATCACCTGCACTACACGGCCCTTCCCGACTGGGCGCAGACCCTGGGCATGGTGTTCTCGATCATGCTGTGGATGCCGTCCTGGGGCGGAATGATCAACGGCCTGATGACCCTTTCAGGGGCATGGGACAAGATCCGCACCGATCCGATCATCCGCATGATGGTCATGGCGCTCGCCTTCTACGGCATGTCGACCTTCGAGGGTCCGATGATGTCGGTGAAGAGCGTGAACGGGCTCAGCCACTACACCGACTGGACCATCGGCCACGTTCACTCGGGCGCACTCGGCTGGGTCGGGATGATCTCGTTCGGTGCGATCTACTTCCTGACGCCGCGCATGTTCGGCCGCGACCGGCTGTACTCCCTTAGGATGGTGAACTGGCACTTCTGGCTCGCCACCCTGGGCATCGCCGTCTACGCCGGTGTCATGTGGGTCAGCGGCATCATGCAGGGCCTGATGTGGCGCGAGTACGACCCCGAGGGTTTCCTGGTCTACTCGTTCGCGGAATCGGTCGATGCCATGCACCCGTTCTACGTCGCCCGCGTCTTCGCCGGAGTGCTCTATCTCGCCGGCGGCCTGGTGATGGTCTTCAACATCGCCATGACCATGAAGGGACGCGAGCGCAGCGAACAGCCGATCGCCACCGTCTCGGTTCAACCCGCCTGATCGGAGGAAATGATGTCGATCCTCAACAGACACGAGAAGGTCGAGACCAACGCGACCCTGCTGCTGGTCCTGTCCTTCCTCGCGGTTACCATCGGCGGCATCGTCGAAATCGTGCCCCTGTTCTACTTGCAGAACACCATCGAGAAGGTCGAGGGGATGCGTCCGTACTCGCCGCTCGAACTCAAGGGGCGCGAGATCTACCAGCGCGAGGGTTGCTACGTCTGCCACAGCCAGATGATCCGTCCGTTCCGCGACGAGGTGGAGCGCTACGGCCACTACTCCCTGGCAGCGGAAAGCATGTACGACCACCCGTTCCAGTGGGGCTCCAAGCGGACCGGTCCGGACCTTGCCCGCATCGGCGACCGCTACTCGAACGAGTGGCATGTCCAGCACCTTATCGAGCCGCGCTCCGTCGTGCCGGAGTCGATCATGCCGTCCTACGCCTTCCTGGCGGAAACCGACCTGGATACGAACAACATTGCCGGCCATCTGACGACCAACCAGCTGCTCGGCGTCCCCTATGACGGCGAGATGGTGGAGAACGCGCTGGCCGACATGAAGGCCCAGGCCGATCCGGACGCCGACTGGGACGGGCTGCTCGCCCGCTACCCGAAGGCCAAGACCGGGGACTTCGACGGCAATCCGAACCGTCTGACCGAAATGGACGCGGTCGTCGCCTACCTGCAGATGCTGGGGACGCTGGTCGACTTCTCGACCTTCGACCCCCAGGCCAACGCGCGCTGAGGAGGGTTCGCCATGACCTACGACAGTCTGAGACAGGCCGCCGATAGCTGGGGTCTGCTCTACATGCTGATCATCTTCCTCGCGGTGATCGCCTACACGTTTCGACCGGGTGGACGCAAATCGGCCGACGATGCCGCCGCCATCCCGCTTAAGGAGGACTGAGCCATGAGCGAGAAGGAGATCGACGACGTCACCAATGTCGAGACCACCGGTCACGAATGGGACGGGATCAAAGAGCTGAACAATCCGCTGCCGCGCTGGTGGGTGTGGGTGTTCTACGCCACCATCGTGTTCGCGATCGGCTACTGCATCTACTACCCCGCGATCCCGCTGATCGAGGGGGCGACCAAGGGTGTCGGCGGCTATTCCAGCCGGCTCGAGCTGCAGCAGACCATGGCCGACGTGGAGGCCGGGAGAGCGGACATGCTGGAGCGGATCCGTACGACCGACGTGACGGAAATCCGGGACGACCCGGAGCTTGCGCGATTCGCGTCGGCGGGTGGGGCGTCGGCCTTCAAGGTCTACTGCTCCCAATGCCACGGCAGCGGCGCCCAGGGGGCGGCGGGCTATCCGAACCTGAACGACGACGACTGGCTGTGGGGTGGCTCGGTCGACCAGATCGCCCACACCATTCGACACGGCGTACGCTACGAGGAGGACCCGGAAACCCGGTACTCGGAGATGCCGGCCTTTGCAGGGGTCCTGCCGCGCGAGGAGGTGCTGGCCGTGGCCAACTATGTCCGCTCGCTCTCCGGTCTGGATCACGAAGGCACGGCGATGGAGACCGGGACCCGGGTCTATATGGAGAACTGCGCCGCCTGCCACGGCGATGACGGCCTCGGCAACACCGATCTGGGCGCGCCCAACCTGGCCGACGCGCTCTGGCTCTACGGCAGCAGCCACCAGGAGCTGGTCTCCCAGATCAACAATCCCAAGCACGGCGTGATGCCGTCTTGGGGCGACCGTCTCGGCGACGCGATGGTCAAGCAACTGGCCGTCTACGTGCACGGTCTGGGCGGCGGCGAATAGCCGCCCCCGCACACAAGATTGGCGGAGATACCCGATGACGACGGTTGACCAGAACGGCAAGGCAGGGGGCGGCCTCGAGCAATTCGACGTCGAACCGGTCAACCGTCGCGACCGCCAACAGCCGCTCTACGCGCCTCGCAAGAAGATACACCCGAAGCGTGCGGAGGGCGCCTTCCGCCGCTTCAAGTGGTTGGTGATGCTGGTCACCCTGGGAATCTACTACGCGACACCCTGGATTCGCTGGGATCGGGGAGAGTTCGCCCCGGATCAGGCGGTTCTGCTGGATCTGTACAACCGACGTTTCTATTTCTTCTGGGTCGAGATCTGGCCGCAGGAATTCTACTACGTGGCCGGTCTGTTGCTGATGGCTGCCCTCGGCCTGTTCCTCGTCACCTCGTCCGTCGGCCGCGCCTGGTGCGGCTACACCTGCCCGCAGACCGTCTGGGTCGACCTGTTCCTGGTCGTCGAGCGGTTTATCGAGGGCGACCGCAACAAGCGCATCCGCCTCGACAAGGCGGCGATGAACGCCTCGAAGCTCGCAAAGCGCGTCAGCAAGCACGCGATCTGGCTGCTGATCGCGGTGGCCACCGGCGGCGCCTGGATCTTCTACTTCGCCGACGCGCCCACCCTGCTGTCGGACGTCGTGTCCGGCACCGCGCCGACCGTCGCCTACGGCACCATCGCCGTGCTGACCTTCACCACCTATTCGCTGGGCGGCTTGATGCGAGAGCAGGTCTGCACCTACATGTGCCCCTGGCCGCGTATCCAGGCGGCGATGCTCGACGAGCACTCGCTGACCGTGACCTACAACGCTTGGCGGGGCGAGCCACGCTCCCGCCACCAGAAACGCGAGCAGACGGCCGGCACGGCGGCCGGCGACTGCGTCGACTGCAATGCCTGCGTCGCCGTCTGCCCCATGGGCATCGACATCCGCGACGGCCAGCAGCTCGAGTGCATCACCTGTGCGCTGTGCATCGACGCCTGCGACGACATCATGCAGAGGCTTGACCGGCCGAAGGGGCTGATCTCCTACTCGACGCTGGCCAGCTACGATCACAACATGCGCCTGGCGCAGCTCGCCGACGGCACCATCGATCCCGGCCGCGTGCACACGCCCGAGGGCAGGATCGCGCCGGAGGTGCAGCACACCACCCTGCGCTCCATCCTCCGGCCGCGGACCATCGCCTACTTCACCATCTGGTCTCTGATCGGGCTGGCCATGGTGGTCATGCTGGCGACCCGGGAACGGCTGGAGCTCAACGTCCTGCACGACCGAAATCCGGTGTCGGTGACCCTGTCGGACGGGACCGTCCGCAACGGCTACACGGTCAAGATCCTCAACATGATGCCTGAGAAGCGGACCATCCTGCTGACCATCGAAGACTTCCCAGAGAGCGCTATGCTGATGCCGCTGGAGAAGGACGAGCCGCGGCAGGCCATCTTCCTCGACGTCGATCCCGACAGCCTGCGCGCACAGAAGATCTTCGTCATCGCCGACCCGGGCGGTCTCGAGGGCCAGCAGACCCCCTTCCGGTTCCGCGTCCGGGACAGCGCCGGATCCGAGCGGGCGGAATACGACGCGATCTTCGACAATGGAGGAGCACGATGAGCGATCTCACCCCCGCCCCAGCACCGTCGAGCGCCGGTTCGTTCCGGCTCACTGGGCGACATGTTCTCTTCGGCATGATCGCGTTCTTCGGCCTGATCGTGGCCGTCAACCTGACGATGGCCACCTTCGCCTCGATGACTTGGCCGGGACTGGTCGTGGCCAACTCCTATGTGGAGAGCCAGCGCTTCAACACCCGGCTCGAGCAGGCCCGCCAGCAGCAGGCGCTCGGCTTTACGCTGCGCTTCGAACAATCCCACGACACCCTGACCCTGGCGCTGCGCGACCTCGATGGAAACGGCGTTCGGATCCTGGGCGGTACCGTGCAGATCGGCCGCCCGGTGACCCGGACCGAGGATCGGATCATCGACGTGCCCGCCGCGCCGGACGGACTCGTCTCCATGCCGGACGCCCTCGCGCCCGGTCTTTGGGTCGCCGACGTCGCCCTGCTTCTCGAGGGAGACCTGGTCTGGCGCTACGAGACCCGATTCTCGGTGAAAGGCGGCGACTGACATGTCCTGCTGCGCCGCCTCCGCCTCACTGTCTGTTCCCGGCTCGGCCCACCGGCCGGATCGCAGCGAACTGCTGGACGCCTCCCACGACCTGGGAGATGGCCTCGTCTCGACCCGCCTCGCCGTGCCCGATGCCCACTGCGCCGGCTGTATCGCCGCCATCGAGAAGGCGGTCGGCGGCGTCGAGGGCGTGGAGGACGCGCGGGTCAATCTCGCCGGCAGATTCGTCACGGTGAAATGGCCCCGCGAGGCGGTCGATCCCGAGGCCGTGTTCGCCGCCCTCGACCGGGCGGGATACCGCTCCGGCCTGATGGACATGGCGGAGACCGGTCCGGACCCGGTGCTGCGCCGGCTGTTCATCGCACTCGCCGTCGCCGGCTTCGCCGCCGGCAACGTGATGCTGCTGTCGGTCTCGGTCTGGTCCGGCGCCGACGCCGCCACCCGCGACCTGTTCCATTGGATCTCCGCCGGCATCGCCGTTCCCGCAGTGGCCGTCGCCGGGCGGCCGTTCTTCGCCCCCGCGCTTCACGCGCTGAAAGCCGGTCGGCTGAACATGGATGTGCCGATCTCCCTCGCGGTGATTCTCGCCGTGGCCCTGTCGCTGCACGAGACACTGACCGGAGGGACCCACGCCTATTTCGACGCCTCGGTTACGCTGCTCTTCTTCCTGCTGATCGGTCGCACGCTGGATCACGTCATGCGATCGCGTGCCGGGGCGGCGCTCCGAACGCTGGACCGCACAACACCCCGCGGCGCGGTCGTCGTCGCCGAGGACGGCTCCCACACATGGACACCGATCGGCGACATCGTCCCCGGTATGACGGTTTTCGTCGCCTCCGGCGACCGGGTGCCGGTCGACGGCACGATTGCGTCCAGAAGCGTTACGGTGGACCTCTCCATTGTGACCGGAGAGAGCGATCCGGTCGTTCTGACCACGGGGGAGATCGTGGTTGCCGGCGCGCTGGTGGTCGAGGGCCCACTCGATCTGACCGCGACCAGGGCCGCGACCGCATCCTTCCTGGGCGAGATGCGCTCGATGCTGGAGGCGGCGGAAACGGCGCGCCCGGCATTGAGCCGCCTGGCCGACAGGGCTGCGGCTGTCTACGCGCCGGCCGTGCATCTCGTCGCCGCCGCCACTTTCGCCGGTTGGTTGGTCGCCGGGGACGGACTGCATCACGCGCTGACCACCGCGATCGCCGTGCTGATCATCACCTGTCCCTGCGCTCTCGGTCTTGCCGCACCGATCGTTCAGGTCGTGGCGGCAGGGCGACTATTGAAGAGCCGTATCCTCCTGCGTGACGGCGGCGCGTTGGAGACGCTGGCCACGGTGGATCGGGTCGTGCTGGACAAGACCGGCACCCTGACCACTCCAACGGTCGATCGGGCGACACTGGGCGGGATTTCCGAGGAGGCCCGTGCCGTCGCCGCTGCGCTGTCATGCCAGAGTCGCCATCCCATAGCGCGCGCCATCGAGGCGGCCTGCGCCGGTGGCGTCGCCAAGGTCGACGGGATGCGGGAGGAAACCGGCCGCGGCATCGAAGGAACGCTGGCCGGGCGACGCTGGCGACTGGGTCGAGCGGACTGGGCGTTGGACGCGGACGCGCTGGCCGCGCTGCCGGAGGAGCGCCGCGCATGGCCGGTACTGTCCCAAGACGGCGCGCTCGCCGCAACCATTCAGATCACCGACCGCCCGCGGCCCGGCGCCGACGCCGCCGTAGCGGCGCTCAAGGATCTCGGTCTGGCCCCGATCCTGCTGTCGGGCGACGGCGAGACCAAAGTGGCCGAGACGGCGCGATGGCTCGGCCTGCAAGACTGGAGTGCCGGGGCCACGCCGGCTGGCAAGATCGACGCGATCCGGCAGATGCAGGCCGATGGCCACCGGGTCCTCATGGTCGGCGACGGGCTGAACGACGCGCCGGCGCTCGCCGCGGCGGACGTGTCGATGGCCCCGAGCGCGGCCTCAGACGTCAGCCGCAGCGCGGCGTCCATCGTGTTCCTGAGCGAAGACATGGGGGCCCTGCCGTCGGCGATCGCGGTCGCCCGCATGGCGCGGCGTCTGATCCTGCAGAATTTCGGACTGGCCGTCCTCTACAACGCGATCGCGATTCCCCTGGCCATCGCCGGCTATGCGACGCCGCTCTCCGCGGCCATCGCCATGTCGGCCTCCTCCGTCGTCGTCGTGGCCAACGCCCTGCGCCTCGCCTTGCCGGACCGCGCAGGGGGCGCCGTCAAACGGGCGACGCCCGGGAGCGAAGCCGTCACCGATCTTCCCCCCGCTCTCGGAGCCCGCGCATGAACATCCTGGCGATCCTGATCCCCGCGGCCTTGGTTCTCGGCCTGATCGGGCTGGTGGCCTTCCTGTGGGCGCTCCGCTCCGGCCAGTTCGAGGATCTCGACGGCGCGGCCGAACGCATCCTCCTCCCCGAGGACGATAGACCCAACCCGTAGAGGCGGCCCGGCAGCCGCCGAAAAGCAACGGGGCCGATCCTAAGACCGGCCCCGTCCATCTTTCCGTGACCGTCAGGTCACTTGAGCTCGAGGCTCAAGCCCTTGTAGAGGCCGGCGCCGTACAGACCATGGGCCTGGACCGGCTTCAGTTTCGGACCGGCGGCAACGAACATTGGCTCGTGGACCAGCGGAATCCAGACCACGGCGTCGTGAACCTTCTTCTGGATCTTCGCATAGGCCTCCGCGCGCCCGGCGTCGCTCAGGGCGCCACGGCCCTCGAACAGCCACTGGTCCGTCTCCTTGTCGTCCCAGTTCATCCGGTTCGGGCTCGGCATGTTCCCGGACGGGAAGTACAGGTTCAGCGCGTCGCCGGCCGACACGTACGGATAGCTCATCGTGTACATGTCGAAGTCCTGGGTCTTCAGCTTGCCCCAGACGACCGTGGCGTCGAACAGTTCGACCTTCATGTCGACGCCGACCTTGCGCAGGTCGCCCTGCACCGCCTCGGTGATCTGCCTCCAGATATTGGTGAAGCTGTAGGTGATCAGTTCGAGCTTCTGGCCGTCTTTGTAGCGGAAGCCGTCATCGCCCAGCGTCCAGCCCGCCTCGTCAAGCAGCGCCGCCGCTTTTTCCGGATCATAGCCGAAGAGTCCCTCATTGATCGCGTCACCGGCGTAGTCGAGGGTGCCTGGATGAACATAGGCGGTGGCCGGCTCGGCCTTGCCGAAGAACGGTCCCTCAGCGAGCGCCTTCTGGTCGACGGCCAGGTTGATCGCCTCGCGAACTTTGACGTCGGAGACGTTGTCGCGGGTGATCTTGAAGCCGATGTAGAAGGTCCAGAAGTAGAAGGGCGGCTGGGTGAGCGAGATCTGCGGATTGGCCTCGAGCTGATCGATCGACCAGTACGGCAGATACTGGGTCACGTCGCCCTGGCCGGTCTGAATGCCGGCGACCACGTTGTTCTCTTCCGGAACGATCTTCCAGACGACCTTGTCGACCTTGGCCGGTCCCGTGTTCGCGTAGAAGGACGGGCCCCAGGTGTAGGCCTCGTGCTTGGTAAGCACGAGCTCGTTGCGCGGCTCCCAACTCTCGAAGCAGTACGGGCCGGTGCCATCGAAGCCCTTCACGCCGAAATCATCGCCGAGTTCGTTGACCTGATCGACGTTGATGATCGTGTGGAAATGCTGGGTCATCTGGTAGAGCAGCTCGGAGTACGGCTGCTCCAGCTCGTATTCGACCGTGTAGTCGTCCACCGCACGGACTTCCTTCACGTCGCCGGCGCGGTTCTTGACCACGCCCTTGTCGAGGTTGAGCCAGCGATCGATCGTCGCTTTCACGTCGGCGGCGGTGAACTTCTTGCCGGAGCAGAACGTCACGTCATCCCGCAGGTGGAAGGTGTAGAGTGTGCCGTCGTCCGACACCTCCCACGACTTCGCGAGAAGTGGGTGGATGGTCTTCATGTCCGGATCAAGCGAGACGAGCGTGTCGCCTGCCATGAACATGATCTCCGCCGTCGATCGGGCGGTCGAGGTGTGCGGGTCGTAGCGGTCGGTATCAATCTGCCGCATGACCGTGACGGACGATTGAGCCGACGCCGAAGTCGACAACGGCACGGCGGCGGCGAGCGCCACTGCGCCCGCTGTGAGCCACTTGTTTACATGTCCCATTTACTGGCCTCCTGGGGTGTTCCGGGGCGTTTGTGCCACGCCCCGCTCTTTGTCCCGCGCCGTCCCAACCCCCTTCGGGACTATTGACGCAGGCGTGGATCGAGGACGTCCCGCAGCGCGTCACCGAGCACGTTGAAGGCGAGCACGATGAGGAAAATGACAAGGCTCGGGATCGTCGAGACGTGCGGCGCGAAGAACAGGAAGTTCCGTCCTTCCGACGCCATGGTGCCGAGTTCGGCGGTCGGCGGTTGAGCGCCGAGGCCGATGAAGCTGAGCGCGGCGCCGAGCAGGATGGTCTGTCCGAGCTGCAGCGTCAGATAGACGAAGATCGTCGACAGGCAGTTCGGCAGCAAGTGACGCCAGATGATGCGCATGTCGCTCATGCCGATGGCCCGGCAGGCGGTGATGTACTCCATCTGCATCTGCACCAGGGCCGCGCCCCGGGTGATGCGGGCGATGGTGGGGATCGCGGCAATGGTCAACGCTATCGTGATCGCGAAGATGCCGGCGCCCAGCACGGCGGCGATGGCGAGTCCGAACAGGATCGACGGGAACGACAGCAGAATGTCGACCAAGCGCATGATCGGACCTTCAAGCCGCCGGAAATACGCGGCGATCAGGCCCAGGGCCGACCCGATAAGGCCACCCGCCAGTACCGCCAGCAATCCCATGATCAGCGTCGTGCGCGTGCCGTAGAGCAACCGTGTCACAATGTCCCGCCCCTGACCGTCGGTGCCGAGCAGGTGTTCGGGCAGCCCTCCCTCTGTCCAGGACGGCGGCTTCAGCATGTTCCGCAGATTGTTGTCGTAGGGATCGTGAGGCGCGAGGACCGGCGCGAAGAGAGCGCAGAACACGATGATCGCCAACACGATCGCCGACAGCATCGCTCCCTTGTCCCGGGCCAATTTGCGCAACACCGAGGAGCGGATCATGGACGTTCCCGCTCCAGGCTCGGCCTCCGGTCCAACCCCCGGAGCGGCCCCAGGAGTGCCCCCGGGCGGGTTTTGCATCTGAATCTCGGTCATCCTGCCCTCACCCGCGGGTCCAGGAAGGCGTAGAGCACATCGACAATCAGATTCACCAGGATGAAGGAGAGGGCCAGGACCAGGATCGCCCCTTGGCTGAGCGCGTAGTCGGCGGAAACGATCGCGCCGACGGCCAGCCGCCCGACACCTGGCCAAGCGAACATGGATTCGGTGACCACCGCCCCGCCGAGCAGGAAGCCGATCTGCAGGCCGATCAGCGTAATGACCGGGATCAAGGAATTGCGCAGGGCATGGGTCAGCACCACGGTCCGCTCGCTGACGCCCTTGGCTCGAGCGGTACGCACGAAGTCGCTGCCCAGAACCTCCAGAAGCGATGTCCGGGTCATGCGGGCCACAGGACCGATGAACACGCCGCCCAGGGTGATCGCCGGCAGCGCGATGTGACGCAGCCCGTCCAGCGTCCAGAGCGGACCACCGCGCCCCTGAAACGGCAAGAGCTGCCAATGGAAGCCGACATACTGGATCAGCATCAGGCCGAACCAGAAAATCGGCATGGACACGCCCGCGACCGACGCGGCCATGATGATGCGGTCGGAAATCTGCCCGCGGCGCACGGCAGCGAACGTGCCGAAAGCGATGCCGAGGGGCACCGCCCAAATCAGACTGGCGACCATCAACTCGATGGTCGGGCCCACGGTGTTGCCGAGTTCAACGATGACTTCCGAGTTGGAAATCAGGGACCGACCTAGGTCTCCTTGCAGAACCCGACCGAGATACATGCCGAACTGGACGATCACGGGCTCGTTCAGACCCATAGCCTCCCGGATGGCCTCCACGTCCGCGGCGCTTGCCGTGGGACCGGCAAGCACGGTCGCCGGGTCCGTGGGAACGACCTGCATAAGCAGGAAACCGATGAACAGCACGCCGATCAGGACCGGGATCGAGATCAGCAATCGGTGGGCAATATGATGCAGCACCGCGAGGGCGCTCCTAACACAGGAAAACAGGACAGGCGTCTTACAACGACCGGGCAAAGGGTGACATGCACGGCCGGACGCGCGCTAGCCCCTGATTTTTAATTGTGCATCGCAGCAGTGCAATGGGTGAAATGCCGAATACAAGCCTAAATCGTAGGCAATACAGTCGGATTTTGCCTATCTTTCCGCCAAATCCAGGGGCGCCATCCTGCTAGTCGCCGACAACTGTGTATCCGCCGACCGGACGTCGGACCTTTAATGTCGATCCGACAACCTCGACCACCTCCACGGACGTCCCGGTTTCGAGATCCTCATCACAGGCGATGCGCCATCGGGAGTCGCCGACCTTGGCGGCACCGAAACCGTTCACCACCGGCTCCGTCACGCCGACCCGCTGGCCGATCAGCGACGCGCCGCGCTGGTTCAGACCTTGGGCGGCGCCCAGATCTCCCTTCTGCCACCGCCGGACATACATCCGGACCGGCACGTAGGACAGGACGGCGAACAAACCGTAGAGGCCGATCTGATAGGCGGTCGGCATATCCACCGCCAACAGGACCACGCCCGTCGCCACACCGGCGATACCGAACCACAGGAACAGGGTACCCGGCACGACGATCTCCAAGACCATCAGGGCGAACCCAAGCGTCACCCAATGCCAGGGTTCGGGCCGTATCACGAAGAGCTGCTCCATGCTCGCCTCCTGCTGGCCGTGTCTAGGATCGGGCCGGGGTCCGCGAAACCGGCGGCGGACCGTCGCCAGAAACGCTGTTGAGCAATTCCTTGATGCCGCCGATCGAGCCGATCAGCGATGCCGCCTCGAGCGGCATGAACACGGTCTTCTGGTTCGGCGACTGGGCAAAGGCGGTCAGTGCCTCGACGTATTTCTGAGCAACGAAGTAGTTTACCGCGTTGGTTCCCGTCGACCCGATCGCTTCGGCCACCAAGCGCGTCGCCTCGGCCTCCGCCTGGGCCAGGCGCTCGCGCGCTTCCGCCTGACGCTGGGCCGCCACAAGCTCGCCTTCGGCCTTCAGGATCTGGGACTGCTTGTCGCCTTCCGCCCGCTGGATCGCGGCGGCGCGATAACCCTCCGCCTCCAGGATTTCGGCCCGCTTTTCGCGCTCCGCCTTCATCTGGCTCGCCATTGCGTCCAGCAGATCCTTCGGCGGCGCGATATCCTTGATCTCGACCCGCGTGATCTTCGTACCCCAAGGGTCCGTCGCCTCGTCCATGACGCGGAGGATCTGGTTGTTCATCTCGTCTCGCGAGGACAACGCGGAATCGAGGGCGGTGCTACCCAGAACCGAGCGGATATTGGTCAGCGCGAGGTTCACGACGGCCTGCTCCAGATCGCGCACCTCGTACGCGGCGCGGCGCGGATCGATCACCTGGTAGAAAACGATGGCGTCGACCGTGCAGGACGCGTTGTCCTGAGTGATGACGTCCTGCTCGGGGATATCGAGCACGTTCTCCATCATGTTGATTTTCCGGCCGATCCGGCTGAACAGCGGGTTGATCAGCCCAAGCCCCGGCTCCAGCGTGGTCACATAGCGACCGAACCGCTCGACGGTCCACTGCTCGCCCTGCGGCACGATCCGAACACCCTTGGCCACCAGAAAGACCAGCACGATGCCCAAGACGATAAGGGCGACCTGTCCGCCCGAAATGAAGTCGACCACTGGAGACATGAATTCCTCGATTCGTCATAGGGTTCACCTGGCCCGGGACGCCGTTCGCGCCACCATCGGGTGATCCGCAACGAGAACGAGGCCCATTTTGGATAAATGGGCCTCGCGATATGTCTGTACAATCGGAATTCGGTCGGGCGACGTCGCTATCCGCCGAATGTTGCCTTGGCTTCGATCCGGCGACGGTGCAGCACCGGCTCGGTATAGCCGCTCGGCTGCTCCCGTCCCTTGAACACCAGATCGCACGCAGCCTGGAAGGCCACACTGCCGTCGAAGTCGGCCGCCATCGGACGATAGGCCGGGTCGCCGGCGTTCTGGCCGTCGACCACCTGCGCCATGCGCTTCATGGTCTCCATGACCTGTGCCTCGCTGCACACCCCATGGTGCAGCCAGTTGGCGATGTGCTGGCTGGAGATCCGAAGCGTCGCTCGGTCCTCCATCAGCCCGACATCGTTGATGTCCGGCACCTTGGAGCACCCGACGCCCTGATCGACCCAACGCACCACGTAGCCGAGGATACCCTGGGCGTTGTTGTCGAGTTCGGCCTGGATATCCTCCGGCGACCAGTTGGGGCGAGCGGCCACCGGCACCGTAAGGATGTCGTCGAGCTTGGCCCGGCTGCGCGACCGGAGTTCGTCCTGACGCGCCTTCACGTCGACCGTGTGGTAGTGGGTGGCGTGCAGGGTCGCCGCCGTCGGCGACGGCACCCAGGCGGTGTTGGCCCCGGCCTTGGGATGACCGATCTTCTGCTCCAGCATCGCCGCCATCAGGTCCGGCATGGCCCACATGCCTTTGCCGATCTGCGCCTTGCCGGTCAGACCGCATTCGAGCCCGATATCGACGTTCCAGTTCTCGTAGGCGGCGATCCACGGGGCGGCCTTCATGTCGCCTTTGCGGATCATCGGACCCGCTTCCATGGAGGTGTGCATCTCGTCGCCGGTACGGTCGAGGAAGCCGGTATTGATGAAGGCGACCCGGCTCTTGGCGGCGCGGATGCATTCCTTCAGGTTGACGGTGGTCCGCCGCTCCTCGTCCATGATGCCCATCTTCAGGGTGTTCGGCGTCATGCCCAACACCTGCTCGACCCGCCCGAACAGCTCGTTGGAGAAGCCGACCTCCTCGGGGCCGTGCATCTTCGGCTTGACGATGTACACCGAGCCGGCGCGGGAATTGTGCAGGCTCTGGCCGCCCTTCAGGTCGTGCAGGGCGATGGCACTGGTGAACATCGCGTCGAGGATGCCCTCGGGCACCTCGTTGCCGTCGCCGTCGAGCACCGCCGGATTGGTCATCAGATGGCCGACATTGCGGACCAGCATCAGCGACCGGCCGTGCAGCGTCAGCGTGGAGCCGTCCGGCGCGGTGTAGCTCCGGTCGGGGTTCAGCTTGCGCTCGACCGTCTTGCCGCCCTTCTCGAACCGCTCGACCAGATCCGCCTTCATCAGGCCGAGCCAGTTGCGGTAGGCGAGCACCTTGTCCGGCGCATCGACCGCCGCGACCGAGTCCTCGCAGTCCATGATCGTGCTGACGGCGGATTCCAGAACGACGTCGGCCACATGGGCCGGGTCCGTCTTACCGATCGGATGAGAGGCGTCGATCACGATCTCGGCGTGCATCCCGTTGCGCACCAGCAGTATGCCGGTGGGAGCGGCCGCGTCGCCCTTGTAGCCGACGAACTGACCAGGATCCTTGAGGCCCGTCGTGCCGGTGGACGTCGTCACCGTCAACGTTCCGCCATCAATGGCGTAGCCGGTCGAGTCAGCATGACTGCCGGACGCCAGGGGAGCGGACTCGTCCAGAAACTTGCGTGCCCAGGCGATGACCTTCGCCCCGCGCGCCGGATTGTAGCCGCCCGCGCGCTCGGCGCCGTCTTCCTCTGAAATCGCGTCCGTGCCGTAGAGCGCGTCGTAGAGGCTACCCCACCGGGCGTTCGCCGCGTTTAGGGCATAGCGCGCGTTCATCACCGGAACGACGAGCTGCGGGCCAGCGATCGACGCGATCTCGGGGTCGACATTTGCGGTCTCGACCTTGAAGTCGGGTCCTTCCTCAACGAGGTAGCCGATTTCCTTCAGGAAAGCCTTATAGGCGGGCAGGTCGCCGATCGGTCCCGGGTTGGCCTTGTGCCAGGCGTCGATCTCCGCCTGTATCTTTTCGCGCTTGGCCAGCAGGGCGGCGTTGCGGAGAGCGAGATCGCGGACGATGGCGCCAAGGCCTTCCCAGAAGGCTGCGGCGTCGACGCCGGTTCCCGGAAGAGCCTCGTTGTTGGCGAAGTCATAGAGCTCCTTCGCCACCTGCAGTCCACCGACCTCTACCCGCTCCGTCATGCGCTTGCTCCCTGACTTCGTCTGTTTTCGAACCGTTTTAAGCGGCTGGCGCTATAAACAGGATGGCCTAGTTTCGATCAAGGGAAACCTCCCTTCCGGCAAACGATCAATGCCGGAATCGGAACGGATCCGTCAGAGGTGAGTGGGCTTTCTCCGATGGACGACCGGTCCGTGCGTCGCTGATATCTTGGGCTCAATTCAAATGCGGCCCGGTCCTATGCGGCCCGGACTCCCCGCCAGTACCAAGGGCGGCCAACCTGTGCTAGGCAGCGAGCGATGAGGATACCTTTTCTATCTCGCCCGCGAACACCCGAGGTCGAGCGCCGCCGTCAACCGCGCCTGAAGGTGCGGGGCGATAGTTTCGTGCGGATAGAAGGACGGGACGTGGCTCCGATCAACTGGTCGGAGGACGGCTTCCTGGCCGGCCCCTATTCCGGCGGCCTGATCGCCGGTCAGAAGGCAACAATCCGGATCGTCGTTCACGATTTTCATGACAAGGCAGGCAAGCTGGATCTGGAACTGAAGGTCGTCATCAAGCGCATCGACGGCCGAGGGATCGCCGGGAGGTTCTATTCCCCCGAACGGTACAAGCGGCATGCGATCCAGGAGTTCTACGCAGCCAAACTGAAGCAGCGAAAGACATGAGCGGCGCCAGGATCTTCGTCGATGCCGACGCCTGCCCGGTGCGGGACGAGATCGTGTCGGTCGCCGAACGCCTTGGTGTCGAGGTCTTCCTGGTGAGCAACCGAGGCTTCCGGGTCACCGAGCATCCGACCGTCCACAACATCGTCGTCAGCCAGGATCTCGATGCGGCGGACGACTGGATCGTCGGCAAGGTCGCAGCCAGCGATGTGGTGATAACCGGAGACATACCGCTGGCCTCCCGTTGCCTCGAAGCGGGCGCGCGGGTGATCGATCACAAGGGCAAAGCCTTCACCGCCGCCAATATCGGCATGGCCCTGAGCATGAGGGACCTAATGAGCGACCTGCGCGCGATGGGCGAGGCCAAGGGCGGCGGCCCTGCCTTCACGCGCCAGGACCGGTCGCGTTTCCGCGAGGCGTTGGACAAGGCGCTAAGGACCTGAAGTCGGCTCACCCGTCCGGAGGTTCCTCCGGCTCGTAGGTCAGAAGGTCCGCCGGCTGACACTCGAGCACGTTGCAGATCCGGGAAAGCGTTTCGAACCGTATCCCCTTCACCTTGCCGGATCGAAGCAGCGACAGGTTCTGCTCTGTCATGCCGATACGCTCCGCCAACTCCTTGCCGCGCATCTTGCGGCGGGCGAGCATCACATCGAGGGTCACGACGATGGGCACGGACGCGCTCAGACGAACTGACGGTTTTCGTCGGCGATCGCGGCGGCCTCGCGGAGTACCGTCGCCAGCGCCACCATCAGCAGGCCGATGGCGAACAGCACGACGTCCGTGCTGGACACGGAGATCTGAAGCTGGCGCGCGCCCGGCTCCGCCGCTCGGGTAAGCCAGACCGACAACAGCGCATGGGCGACGATCTTCGCGGGGATCACGGCGAGCAGCGAGACCGCGAACCGCCGCAACCGCACCGCGTTGTCGCGGTCGAAGAGATCGCCCTCGGCGAAGCGGCCGAACAACCGTGCGAGATGGAAAAACCCCCACATGCCGATCGCCGCCGGCAGCATGGAGATCGCATATCCGCCGATGCGGTCGCCCGTCAAAAGCTCGGAGAGGCGCAGGCCCGGCATCACGGAGGGTGCGAACGCCTCGAACCTGAGCCAGACACCGATCAGGATCACAGGGCCGGCGACCGCCAACGCGAGGCTGACCCAGCGCATCGCGGCGGCAAACCGGCTCAGGCGCTCCCGCCGTCGTTCAGCCGTCAATGCTTCGACCATCGGATCGCTCCAAAACCATTGGACGGAATCGTTTTATAATGATTATTAATCAATATAAAACAATAATTTTGGTGTCCAATGCCGAAAATCATCGCCTGCCTGCTCGGTCTGACCGTCCTTACCGGATGCGCCGGTCAGGACGCTGAAGACGCCGCGATCCGTTGGGTAGGCAAGATGGCCCTGGCGGCCTGCGAAGCGGCTCCAAACTGTTCGACGATCGACAAAGGCGACCGCCGACGCGACTAGAGCGGTTCGGGCTTCGTCATCACCCTCGGCATACGCCCGCGCCCGAGGGTCAGGGTCACGTCATGCGGCAGGTCGACGAACTCCTCGTCTTTCTCGCCGCCGTCTAGGAACATGACCGTGGCGAAGATCGCGGGCCGGTCGAGGACCGTCATCGGGTGGTGCCAGACATTGGCGTTGTAGCTCACGCCCTGATCGCCCTTCGCCAGGAAAAGAACCAGATTCTCAGGGTCTGGAAGACCATCGGATCCATGGGGCGCTACCAGCACGAGATAGCGCGCGACGTCGACCGGCAGGAACGCCTGACTGGAGAACTCGTGCCGTTCCATGGTCCGCGTGGTCAGCGGCACGGCGCTCGGCGGGGTCAGGCTGGTGCGGAAGCAGAGCCTTGCCGCCGGGCCGCGAAGGTTCTGAGCGGAGGCGGAATAGTCCACCCGGCCCGGACCCGTCGGAAGCTTCAACACATGGCCGTAGGGGGCGAAAGCCTCGGCGGTCAGCGGAATGGGGGTGAGAGCGCTCATCGGGGGCCTCGGGGAACGAACCAGGAAACGGACCGGGCGAGCCTATCCGTCGCCGCGTCGGCGGTCATTGGCTTTCCACAACGTCGGCGCTAGAGCAGTCCTTTGGCCACGAGGTCCAGACGGCCTTTCTCCCAAATCGGCTCCGCCTCCTCCGGCGTCATCCGGCCGAAGCAGTCCATGTAGATCTCGGAGAGGCGCAAGAAGCCGGCCTTGTAGCGCGGCCCCCAAGTCTCGAGGTCCCACGGTTCGTCGGACGGCTCGACGGCGGTGTCGATGCCGCAGAACATGGCATCGACCATCCCCTCGGAAGTGCGCGGACGACAGGGGAGCAAGCCGTAGTCGAAATCCTCGAAGAACAGGATTCGCGCATCCTCTTCGGCGTTGCGCGTCCTGTAGACGATCCCGTCCACCGATGCGCCAGGATCCGCGACCAGCATCGGGAAACTGTCCTTTCGGACCCGGACCCGATGGTATCCGTACAGCGCCGCGGCTTCGAAGGCATCGTCCGCAACAGACCGACCCAGCACCAGCTCCAGCACGTCGCGATCCATCAGTGTTCCGAAGAAGAAGTACCGCGTGGACATTTCCTGGGCCGTCCCACTCCATCGTGTCGCGCCGATCGTCTATCGGCCGCCGTCGCACCGATAGACGATCGTTCTTCTTCCGGCAACGGCAAGACAATGGGCAGGAGGCGTTCTGCACCGGCGATTTCATTGTCGCGGTCGCGACGACACTCATCGGCCAAGTCCGCGTCGAAGGTCGCCGTCGGCATCCATTTGGACGACGATAATGCCTTCGGCGGACCGCCGTCTCCCTCTCGCGGATGCACGAGTCGGTGGCGGTGAAGGACAGGACACGCTAGGTCCTTCTGGAGTTTCTGACGGCGGCCGTTTCGCGAGCGGCCCGTCCGGGCGACGGAAAACATCGATCCGTCGTGACGGCCGCGCCGCCCCGGACGGGACTTGCCCGTACGGGGATATGCGCCATTTGGCAGAAACGCCGGGATTTCGAGCCCTGATCGACGGGCCGCACTGACAGCTGAGTCGGGAAAAAGAGCAATGAGCCTTCGCACTACCGCCGAAATCGCCGGCGCCCCCGACCATCCGAAGATCAGGCTGGGCCGCGTCGGCGTCCTGCTGGTCAATCTCGGCACCCCGGATTCGACCCGCGTGCCGGATGTCCGGCGCTACCTGGCCCAGTTCCTGTCCGACCGGCGGGTGATCGAACTCAACCCGATCCTTTGGAAGGCGATCCTGCACGGCATCATCCTGCGGACGCGGCCGCCAAAGACGGCCGAGGCTTATCGGGCGATCTGGATGACCGAGACCGACGAGTCCCCGCTGCGCCACTACACCCGGGAAGAGGCGGCCGGCTTGGCCGAACGGCTTGATCCGGCAGCCGACTCTTTGATGGTCGACTGGGCCATGCGGTATGGCACGCCGGCGGTCGGCGAGCGGATGCGGGCGCTGCAGGACGCGGGCTGCGACCGGATACTGATCGTCCCACTGTATCCCCAATACTCCGCGTCCACGACCGGAACGGTGATCGACGAGGTGGCGCGGGAACTGCTGGACATGCGCTGGCAGCCGGCTGTGCGCACCGCGCCCGCCTTCCACGACGACCCGGCCTATATCGAGGCGGTGGCCGTCGGGATCGAGCGGCATTTGGCGAGCCTGGACTGGGAGCCGGAGGTCATCCTCGCGTCGTTTCACGGCCTGCCGAAACGCTACTTCATGGCAGGCGACCCCTATCACTGCCACTGCGCCAAGACGGCCAGGTTGGTCCGCGAGCGGCTGGGGATGACCCCGGAGCGGTTCCGGCTCACCTTCCAGTCTCGGTTCGGCCGGGAGGAATGGCTGCAGCCCTATACCGACGAGACGATCGAAGCCCTGGCCCGAGACGAGGGGATCCGGCGTCTGGCGGTGGTCACGCCCGGTTTCGTCGCGGATTGCGTGGAAACCCTTGAGGAAATCGCCATGCAGGGGCACGAGACATTCGAAGAAGCGGGCGGTACGCACTTCACCGCAATTCCCTGCGTCAACGCTTCGCCCGAAGCGATCGACATGCTCGCGTCGCTGGTGACCCGCGAGCTCGGCGGCTGGTGGGCGCCGGAAGCCGATACCGTAGCTTAGGGCGGAAGTCGGAAACCGGCCGCCGAGACTGCGGCCGACTCGTCCACGCGAAGAGCGAGGCTACGCGGCGCTCGGCGAGACGACCCGATTGCAGCCGGCCTGCCGCGCCGTATCGAGACGGGATTCGGCCCGCGCCATGATACCGGTGAGATCTGGAGCGTTCTGTCGCCCGGCCGCCGTGACGACATCAATGCCGATGCTCACCGTGACAGGGATCGCGGAACCGTCATCGGCGAAGAACCCGAGGGACTGAACCATCCGCCGGAGTCGCTCGCCGACATCCTTGACGGCGGACAGGTCTATTTCGGTGTGAAGGATCGCGAAAGTCGTCTCGTCGATCCGGCCGACCACATCCCTGCCGCGCACTACGGTCTGAAGCTGCTGGGCGACGCCGCGGATGATCATGCTTCCGCACTCTTGTCCGAAACGACCGACCAGAACGTCGAAATGGTCGATCTCGATCATCGTCAACGCCGAGGCCGACCGAAGCTGCCGACCGAGGCTGACGCGCGACCGGTCGACGAAACCATCGCGACCGATCAAACCGGAGAGCGGGTCTTCCACGTGACCCACGCTCGCGATCCGGATGCTTTCATCCATGCGGGAAGGAGCCCTATGTCTCGTATCGTGCAGCATCTGCGAACCGCGAACTGGAACTTAACGGCAGCAGTCTACCGCCAATCGGTAAACAATCCGTTTACCCGCGCGACTGTGCTCGTGGGTATGGCTTCTAGAGCGTGTCGATCGGGACTTTCAGGACCGGTTTCCCATCATCGCCGCGAGGAAGGTGTCCACCACGCATGTTCACCTGGATCGACGGGATGATCAGGCGCGGCATGGCCAGCGTCCGGTCGCGCTCCGTGCGCAGCCGCACGAAGGCGTCACGGTCCCGGCCTTCCGCGGACGTCCCGACATGGATGTTACGGGCCTTCTCCTCGCCGACGGTCGTCTCCCAACGGATTTCTCGGCCGTTGGGGCCGTAATCGTGGCACATGAACAGGCGCATCTTGTCCGGCAGCGAAAGGACCTTTTGAATCGAGTCGTAGAGTTGACCGGCATCGCCGCCGGGGAAATCGGCCCGCGCCGTCCCGCCATCCGGCATGAACAGCGTGTCGCCGACGAAGGCCGCGTCCCCAAGGACATGGGTCATGCAAGCAGGGGTATGGCCAGGCGTATGGATGGCGATACCGGTCAGCGACCCGACGCTGTACGTGTCGCCATCCTCGAACAGCCGGTCGAACTGACTGCCGTCGCGCTGGAAAGCAGTGCCCTCGTTGAACACCTTTCCGAAGGTCTCCTGCACTTCGACGATCCCGGCGCCGATACCGATCCGTCCGCCGAGCCGTTCCTGGATGTAGGGAGCCGCGGACAGATGGTCCGCGTGAACGTGGGTCTCGATCAGCCAATCCAGGCTCAACCCCTTAGCCCGAATGAACGCGATCACCTCGTCCGCATGAGCGTGGGACAGGCGGCCGGCGGCATAGTCGATGTCGAGCACCGAGTCGTAGATCGCGCAGGCGTTGGTCTCCGGGTCCGCCGCGACATGGCAGATGGTATTGGTGGCCGGGTCGAAGAAGCTGGTGACGGCGGGGTGTTTCGCCATGTCGATCGGGTAGCTGCCCATGTCACTCCTCCCGGTTGGCGCCGTCTCGCGCGTTGAACCGTCTCCACTTTATATGGGAGGCGGCTCTCCGGGAATCGACCATTGGTACGGAATGCCGCAACCGAGGCGGAGAGACCTAGCGCCGCCAGTTGATCGCCACCACACCGGCGATCGCCGCGACGACCCCGGACATGACGGTCGGCGTCAAAGTCTCGCCCAGCACCAGTACACCGAGCAGCACGCCCACCCCGGCCCGCAGGTAGCTCTGACTTGCCACACCGAGGGAGCCGAGCGTGCGGACCAGCCGGAAATACAGCAGCAGGGCGATACCGGTGCAGGCCACCCCGAGCACCAGGGCCGCGGCCACCGCCTTCATGGACGGCGCCAGTTTCCAGGGCCCGTCGAGCATCAGGCTTGCCGGAATCAGTACGGCCGCGGCACAGAGCATGGTGCCCGCCGCCGTCACCACCGGCGGCAGATGGGAAAAGCGACGGCCATGCAGAGCGGCCCCGGCATAAAGCGCGGCACTAGCCAGCACCGCGATCTGGGCGATGACCTGCCCGCCGAGCCCGTTCAGCGCGTCGGTGCCGACGATCAGCAGCACGCCGCCAAGGCCGAGACAGGTACCGGCCAGCCGCAGCCCGCCAGTCGCCTCATGTCGGGTGACCAGGGCGGTGGCCAGGAAAACGAAGAGCGGCGAGGTCGAGTTGAGCACCGCCCCGAGCGCGCTCTCGATCTGCCGCTGCCCCCAGGCCAGCAGGGTCCAGGCGCCGTAGCTGTTGAGAAAGGCCTGCAGGAACAGCCTCGCCCAGATCACCCGTCCGACCGGAAGCCGTTCGCCCTGGACCAGCGCGATACCGAGGAGCAGCACCGCCGCAACCGTCACCCGCACGGCGATCAGGGTGACCGGCGGGATCTCCGCTACCGCGACCTTCAGCAGCGGATAGGAACCGCCCCAGAGCAGGGCCAGACAGCCAAGCAGGGAAAACTCCAGAAGTGGAGGAGTGGCGCGGACGGTCATGGCAGGCGTCTCATTCTGTGGCGATGATCCACGCTAGCCGCAGTGCGGGCCGGGACGGTGCGGCACAGACCGAACCATACCGCTTTCGCCGATCCGGCCCCCCGTCTACCGTTGTCCCATGAGACCCCTGCTGACCATCCCGCCCTGGCTGCGGGTCGCCATCGGCGCCCAGTGCGGATTGCTGATCGGCATGGGTCTCGGACGCTTCTCCTACACGCCGATGGTGCCGGCACTGATCGGCTCCGGCAGCCTGAGCGGATCCGAGGCCGGGTATGTCGGGGCGGTCAATCTTGGCGGCTATCTGGCCGGCGGTCTCGCCGTCCCCTGGCTGCTGCGCAGGGCCGACCGGGTGTTCTGGCTGCGGGTCGCGATGGCGCTGTCGGTGCTCAGCCTGGTCGCCAGCATCGTCCCCGGCGGCTTCCTCTGGCTCGCGGTCTGGCGCGGGCTGGTCGGTATCGCCGTCGCGGTGATCATGATTCTCGGCATTTCCAGCGTGACGGCGACGGCACCGACGGGGCGCACCGGTCTCGCCACGGCGATCGCCTATACCGGCGTCGGGATCGGGATCCTGCTGTCCGCTGCCGGGCTACCCTGGCTGTTGGCGATGGGGGAGATCTGGGCGTGGACCGGCACGGCAGCGATCGGCCTGCTGGCCCTTGGTCTCGGCCTGTGGGCCTGGACCGGCCCCGCCGCGTCGGCGGCCCGGGCGATCCCGCCGCCGCCGGCGACACTCGGCGCGGCGCGCGGGGACGGCCTGCGATTGGTCCTGGCCCAGGGCCTGTTCGCCGTCGGGCTGGTGCCGCACTCGATTTACTGGGTCGACTACCTCGTCCGCGATCTCGGCTGGACGGCTTCCTTAGCCGGGATGCAATGGATGCTGTTCGGCGGCGCCGCGATCGCCGGCACCCTGATCTGGGGCCGGTTCGCCGATCGGGTCGGCTTCCGGCTCGGCCTGATCGCCGTCTATCTGAGCATGGCCCTCGGCGCCGTCCTGCCGGTTCTCGTCACGGCCGCACCCGCTATCCTCGCCTCCAGCCTGCTGGTCGGCGCCCAGCCGGGCCTGACGGCCATCATCGCCGGTCAGGCCCAACGGGTGATGGGCGCCGGCTCCATGCTCGGTCTTTGGCGTTGGATGGTTCTATCGGTGGGCGCCGCCCAACTCGTGGGCGGATACGGGTTGGTCGCCCTGTTCAATGAGACCGGGTCGTATGCCGCGGTCTTCGGGGTCGGTGGGCTCGCCTTCACGGCCGGCGCCGTGCTGGTCGCCGGCTTGAAGGGCGGAGGACCCGACCGGTTGGCGTAAGCGAACCCCGAAGCGTACGCCGTCTCCGTCGGGCGGGCACCTGTCGATTGATCGACATCAAGGCGTGGATCGCCCGATAGCGGCACGGTGCTCAAGGCTGACGCTGAGGAGGAAGAAGCATGACCGCCAAGATCCTCGTCCCTGTGGACCTCGAGCACTCCGACAAGCTGGCCAAGGCGCTCGACGTCGCCGGGGCGATCGCGAAAACCGAGAACGCGCAGATCTGTTTTCTCGGCGTCACGGGGACCGAACCGAGCCCCGTCGCCGCCACACCGAAAGCCTACGGCGCCAAGCTGGTCGCTTTCGCGCAAACACAGGCGACGAACCGAGGTCTGACCGTTTCCTCGAAGACTGTCGCGGTGCATGACGTACCGGTCGATCTCGCCAACGCGATCTTGGACGGTGCAGAGGAATTCGGCGCAGACCTGATCGTCATGGCCTCGCACCTGCCCGGCCTCCAGGAGCATGTGTTCGCGACAAACGCCGGATACGTCGCCAACCATGCCCCGATCTCGGTCTACGTGGTGCGATAGGCCGACCGTCACTGCAGGGTGGCTAAGAGGTTTGGCTGCCGAGAGGTTTGGCTGCCGAGAGGTTTGGCTGCGGACAGCACAGGCGCAACACGCTAGGCTGACGGAAAAACAGCCTTGGAAACGCCCTTCATGCCCTTTTTTCCTGCGTGGGTCCGGCGCGGCCGCGCCGAGCCGTTCCGGTGCGCCCACCCATGAACGCTCCTGGCGGCGAGTGGCGTCCCGAAGACCGTCGGGCGTTGCGCAACATCCTGATCCTGCTCGGCGCGTTTTTCGTCGTGGTCCAGATCAACCGCTCGGCCGGTGGCGTGCTCGCCAACTATCTCGGCAGCAATCGAGCGATGTCGCCGACCGACATCGGCACGGTCATGGGCGCAATGTTCTTTGCCTCCGCCCTGGTTCAACTTCCGACGGGTCTGCTGTTCGACCGGATCGGCGCCAAGCGGACCATGGTCGCCATGGGTCTTGTGGCGGTCTGCGGGATCGTGATCTTCGCGGTGGCGGAGAACACCTGGGCTCTGGTTGCCGGTCGCTTCGCGATCGGTCTCGGCCATGGCGGAGTGATCACCGCCGTCTACCTAATTGCCATGGGTTGGGCACCGGCGGATCGGGTCGCCCAGTCGACCGCCAGCCTGGTCGGAATCGCCGGCGGAATCGGCGGCGTTCTCGCGACGGCGCCGCTGGAGATGCTGCTGTCGGAAGCCGGACTCACCGCGACCTTCCTCGTGATCGCCGCCCTGACGCTGATCCTCACCTTCGTCATCCAGATTTCCGTGCGCGACGGACCCGCGTCAACCGGCGTCAAGCGCGACCCCGAGACATTTGCCGAATCGCTGAGAGGTCTCTGGCAGGTGATCCGGATGCCGGAACTGCGGCGGATCTACGCGATGGGGTTCTGTTTCACGGCACCGTTCATGACCATCGGCGGTCTTTGGGCCGGCCCGTACTTCACCGACGTCCAGGAGCTCAGTCACGAGCAGGCATCCCTCGCCCTGCTCATCATGGTCATTGCCCTGCATGTCGGGACCTTCGCCTACGGCCCGCTGGAGCGCCTCGCAAGATCGCGCAAGCGGCTGATCCTTGGCGCCGTAGGGCTCGAGGTGACCTGCCTCGCCGTGCTGGCCATTTGGCCGACAGCACCGATCTACGTCGCCGGCCCGATCCTCTTCGTCTTCGGCTGCGTGGCGCCCTTCTTCGTGGTCCTGGCCAGCCACGCCAGGGGTTTCGTGCCTCCGCACCGCGCCGGTCGGGCGATCACCACGATCAATCTCGCCGGGCTAACCGGCGTCTTTCTTCTGCAGACAGCGACTGGAGCGGCTATCGACTGGGTCGAGGCGACCGGCGGCGCCGCCGAAACCGGTCACCGGATCGTATTCGTCCTGGTGATTGCCGCCCTCAGCGTGTCGGCGCTGTTCTACGCTCGCCAGCCGGAGAAGCCGAAGGACGCCTAGGCGATCAGCCGCCGGCGCGCGCCTCGGCCACCAGTTCCGCGAGCTGCTCCTTGGAGACGGCTCCCGGGATGATCTGGTTGCCGATGGTGAAGGCCGGCGTTCCCTGGATCTCCAGCGCCTGAGCCAACTGATAGGACTTGCGGATGTGCTGCTGCAAGACAGGGTCGGCCATGTCCTTCTTGAGAGTCTCGATGTCGAGACCGGCTTCCAGCGCCACCTGCCAGATCGCCTCGGTGCTCAGGCGACCGCGCAGTCCGAGCAGCGCCGTGTGAAATATCTCGTACTTGCCCTGGCGCTGGGCGGCGAGCGAAGCCACCGCCGCCGTCTCTGACTCCGGGCCGAGGATCGGGAACTCCTTAAGGATCAGACGGATATTCCCATCCTCCTGCACCAGATCCAGCAGCGGTTTCATCATCGTCTTGCAGTAGCCGCATTGGTAATCGAAGAACTCGACGATGGTCACGTCTCCGTCCGGATTGCCGAGCACCGGGTCCGCCGGATCGCGTTCCAGCGGCGCACGGTTATCGACGAGCGCCTGTTTGGCGGCGGCGCTTTTTTGCGCTTCCTCGCGCGCCTGCATGATCGCCACGCTCTCCAGGATGATCTCCGGGTGCTGCAGGATGTAGTCCCGCACCAGCGCCTCGATCTCCGCCTTGCGGTCGACCGACAGCGGCCCGTCATGGGCGCGCGCCGGCGGCGTGGGCAGAGCCGACGAGAGAAGCAGGACGCCACAAAGGGTGGCGAGGGCGGTGCGAAACATCGCGGTCTCCGGAAATGAAAACGCGTCCATCCTGTCGCAGGTGGATCTGTGCGTCCACCGCCGCAGACGGTCACCGGTATTCACGGTGGCGTCATTTCTTCCGGCTCGCGGCCCGCTCGCGCTTCGCAAGTTCCTCGATATCGAGGGCTCGCAGCATGGCCGGCGTACCGGAAGCCAGCATGCTCTGCGCGCGCTTCGCCTGCGCTTCGGCCGATGTCCAGTCGCTCTGCCGGACCGCCTCCTCGGCCAGCGACAGGGCCGCTTGGCCGATGTCCCCGAGCCGCCCTTGAGCGGTCGCAAGCTGGCGCCAGAAGAACGGCCATGCGGATTCCGACCGCTTCGCGCTCTGCAGATGATCCAGAGCCTTCTGGTCCGACGCCGGATCGTTTTTGGCCAACAGGACCTGCGCCAACGAGACCTCCAACAGGCCCGTCTCCGGTGCGAGTTCGTTGGCTTTCTCCATCGGTCCCACCGCCTCGTCGATCCGCCCGGATTCGAACAAGAGCTGGCCCTCCAGTTCGTGCAGGTAAGGGTCTTCTGGCGCGTCGGCGATGAGATCGCGGGTCAAGGCGATCGCTTTCGGGTAGTCCGGTACTTCGCGGTAGGCGATTGCCCGGGCCAGGCGTGCCGGCGTGCTGGTATCGGTTTCCGGATATTTGCGGAACGTCAGCGAGGGCGACCGGATGAAGCCGTGCAGCTTGGCCACCATGCGGTCGAACCGGGCGGTCTGCTCCGGGGTCGCCGGGATGTCCGCGTAGGGAGAAGTCCGAACATGTTCCTCGACCGCGTTGAGACGGTCCCGGGTGAACGGGTGGGTGGACAGATAAGGCGACTGGCGCTGGACCGACAGCAATTCCTGCGACGCCAGTTCTTCGAAGAACCGCGCGAGTCCGCGCGCCGATTGCCGGGTCGTATCGAGGAAGCGTAGAGCCGCCTGATCGGCCGCCGATTCCTGCGCTCGGCTATAGCTTAGGAAACTGCGGGTTGCGGCAGACTGGCCGCCCATCGCGATCGCCGCCCCCGCGTCGCCGCGGCCGGTCGCGACCGCCGTCGCCACACCGACGATCGCGGACAGCAGCGCGGTTGTCGTGGCCGACGCGATCGCATCCGATGTCCTGGCCAGATGTCCGCCGGCAATATGGCCGGTTTCATGTGCGATCACGCCGATCAATTCGAGCGGGGATCGCATGGCCATGATCAGGCCGGTGTTCAAGAACAGGTTCTGTCCCCCGGCGACGAAGGCATTCAACCGATCGTCATTGATCAGGTAGATCGACACCGCTTCCGGACTGAGCCCGGCGGCCTGGAACAGTGGCGTGGCCAAGTCCCGGATGGTAGCTTCGATTTCCGCGTCCCGGATGAGGCTGCGCGTCTGCGCGTTCGCGCCCGAGGTCAATGACAGAACCAGACATGCGACGGTCAGAGTCGCGAGTATCCAGCGCCCCGGTTCAATGATGATTCGCTTCACGCCAGCGTCCACACAGCATCGTTCTCGCCCCCTGACACAGTATCCCCCGGACGCCCCCGGGGAAAGGTTCCGGTCGTCGGAACCACGACGTCGCCACCGCGGCGCCCTCGCGCTGGTCGCAGCGCTGCTGTTGTCGGCCTGCGGATCGGACGCCTTCGACCTGTCCGAAGGCTTTTATGGGACAGTGGTAGCCGAGGAGCCGCGCGCGGCGTTGCTGGCCCGCGATGTGCTCGTCGATGGCGGCTCGGCCGCCGACGCGGCGGTCGCCACGTTCTTTGCTCTGACGGCGACGCTCCCGAGTTCCGTCGGAATCACCGCGGGCGGGTCCTGCGTGGTCCACGATCCCGGAGCCAGAACGCTCCAGCGCCTGGAGTTTCTCCCTCAATCGTCGAGCGCCACAGGAAACGCCACCACGCTGCCGCTCGCGCCGCGTGCCATGTTCGCGCTCCATGCCCGCCACGGCAGGAAGCCGCTCAGCGAACTGATCATCCTCGGCGAACGGATCGCCAGGTTCGGCGCGCCGGTCAGCCGAGCCTTCGCCGGCGAACTCGCGCGGGACGGCCGCGCGCTGACTGCAGATCCGGCCGCCGCCGCGATTTACTGGCCGGATGGGCGACCCGTTGCCCAGGGAACCGAGCTTGCCCAGGTCGAGTTGGCATCGGCCTTGGCGCGGTTGCGCTCTGAAGGTGTCGGAACCCTGTACATCGGCGGTCTCGCGAGGACCTTCATCGAAAGCGCGGCCGACGCGGGCTATTCGGTCGACCCTGAGCGCTTGCGCACAGCGCTCCCGACCTGGCGGCCGGTCGCGGACGTCGAGCACGACAACCATTTCTGGGGCATCGCCGCGCCGACCAGGGGCGATATACGTCTGGCGGAGGCGTCGCTCGGCATGATCTTCAAGGAGGGCGGTTGGGACACCAGAAACGCCGGTGCCCGCGCCCATCTCCTGGCCGAGGCGGAAAGCCGGGCCTCCGTTCTGGCCATGACCGACGCGCCGATCACGCCCTCAGCTCTGGAAGCGGCGATCGCCAGCTACGATCCATCCCGCCAGTCCAGTGCGGCTACGGCGCCGCAACTCGCCGCCACCCTCGGGGCCGACGCCGATCGTCGGGCCGGAGCGACCTCTTTCTTCGCCGTGGACCCGACCGGGCTGGCCGTCGGTTGCGCCGTCGGGTTCGGCGCGCCTTTCGGAACCGGCAAGCTCATGGAAGCGCTTGGGAGTTTCATCGCTCCGCCCAACGGCGAAGTGGTGAATGGTCCCGGCGCCTTCTCCCTGGTCGTCGGGAACGTGAACACCGGACAGTTCCAGATGGCCGCTTCGGGCGCCGGAGGCCGGCGGGCGCTTTCGGCGGTTATCGCCACCACCCTCGACCACTGGGTCCGCCAGGTACCGCTGGACGAGGTGGCCGTCATCCCGCGCAGTCACTTTGCCGGCGGGACCAATACAGTTTTTGTAGAGCCCGAAACCCCATCGGGCGAGCGGGGCGACCTGGAGCGACGAGGCTACAAGGTTGCATCCGCCGAGCAGATTGGTACCGGCAGCGTATTCCGGTGCCTCGAAGGTCTGCCTCGGCGCGAGATCCAATGCGGCGTCGCAAAGGATCCGCGGAGCACGGGTCTGATGTTCTTCGAGTTTGGAGGCTAGGCCGTGCGGGGGCCATCATCGCGGGGAGACGTCGATCCGTTTATCGTCATGCAGGTCATGGCGGCAGCAGCCGAGCGCGAGGCCGCGGGCGGCGACGTTCTGCACCTGGAGGTCGGACAGCCGTCAACCTCCGCGCCGAAGGGCGTTCTGGCCGCAACCCGCGCCGCCCTCGATACCAACCTGATCGGCTACACGCTCCCGCTCGGCCTGCCGGACCTTCGCCAGAGGATCGCGGGGCATTACCGGGATTGGTACGACGTCGACGTTCCGGCAGAACGTATCGCGGTAACGACGGGTTCGTCCGGCGGGTTCACTCTCGCCTTCCTGTCAGCCTTTGAGCACGGCGCGCGGGTGGCCCTAGCGTCTCCCGGATATCCGGCCTACCGGAACATTCTGAGCGCGCTGGGTGTAGACGTCGTGGACCTGCCGACAGAAGCCAACGATCGTTTCCAGCCGACCGTCGCGCGCCTGAACGACTCTGGCCCGTTGGATGGGGTGATCGTCGCGAGCCCGTCGAACCCGACCGGGACGATGCTCGACGCGCCGGCCATGAAGGCGATCGCGGATTGGTGCCGGACCAACGACGTGCGCTTGATCTCGGACGAGATCTACCACGGGATCAGCTTCGGGCACCGCTCCGTTTCCGCCCTCGAAAGCGCCCCGGACGCCCTGGTGATCAACAGTTTTTCCAAGTATTTCTCGATGACCGGTTGGCGGATTGGTTGGATGGTCGTACCTCCGGACCTGATCGACGCGGTTGAACGGCTCGCTGCGAACTTCTTCATCTCACCGCCGACCCTGTCGCAAATCGGCGCCACCGCCGCCTTCGATTGCTACGATGAGGCACAGGCAAACGTGGCCCGCTACGCGCGGAATCGGGAGATTCTTCTGAACGACCTGCCGTCTGCGGGCCTAACCGATCTCGCGCCGGCCGACGGGGCTTTCTACATCTACGCCAACGTCGCGCAGCACACCAACGACAGCGAGGACTTCTGCCGTCGCATGCTGGCTGAAATCGGCATCGCCTGCACGCCGGGCACCGACTTCGACCCCGCCCGCGGCCACGCAAGCATCCGGCTTTCTTTTGCCGGATCGGGAGAGGACATGGCCGAGGCGTGTCGACGGCTTAAGGGATGGCTGTGAGCGCCATCCCGGAGCATGGGTCGGACAGTCCGTTCACACGGCGATCATGGTCGCCGAAGCAATAGGGGCCAGCAGACGGCACCATCCGGTGCCGCCCGATTGCGCCGACGCCTTAACGGCGCCACCAACCCTTGCGCGGTTTCTCCACCGGCTTGTCGAGCGTCCGGACCTCGATCGGCACCGAACTTAGATTCTGCGCCGCCGGTTCCGCCGTCTCAGTCGGTGCCTCGACTGCCGTACGGTCCTCGCCGACTTCGCCGCTCAGCGGCTCCTCAGCCGCAGGCCCCGTGTCCGGACTTTCCGCCACCGTTTCGGCGACGGGCGCCTCGGCCGCAGGCGTTTCAGCGGCCGGCGCTTCTGCCGCGGCATCTTCATCATCCGTCTTCTTTCGACGGCGTGGGCGCTTGGCCGCAGGCTTCTTGGCCGGTTTAGCCGCTTTTGCCGGCTTCTCCGGTACGTCCTCCGCCGCAGTCCCTGCCCCAGTCTCCGCCGCAGTCTCCGCCGTCTCAGTTTCCGGCGTCGCGACCTCCGGAGCCGAAACGTTTTCTTCAGCCACATCCACGGTTTCTGTGGGAGCCGCGGGCACCTGATCGGATGAGTTCTCTCCCAAGTCAGCCTGCTCCGACGTCACCTCGGCAACGGCGGCAGAGGCCGCGACGGCTGGCTCGCCAACAGCGTCCGAGGCGCGGGCATCCTCGTCGCCGTCGTCATCGTCATCCGAGGTACCGGATCCGGACTCCTCCGATCCCTCTTCACCATCGCGCCGACGGCGCGACCTCCGGCGACCGCCGCGGCGCCCGCGCCGACGACGCTTGCGGCCGTCACCGGACTCGTCGTCATCGTCTCCGTCACCGCGCTCATCGCCGTCGGCGGCGGTTTCCTCGCCATCGCCCTCGGCATCCGAGTCGTCAGGCCGCTCGCCCCCGTCCTCGGATCGATCATCCGATCGCTCTTCTCCACGTTCGTCGCCGCGATCCTCCGGCCGACGGCGACCTCCCCGGCGACGGCGGCGGGAGCGACCGCGCCCCTTGCGCTCCTCCTGCTCCTCGCGGGTCTCGTTATCGGCCTCGTCCTCGTCGTCCTCCACGAGATCGGCCTCGTCCTCCTCGATCTCGGCGGCGTTGGCGGAGCCGGCGGCGACCGCGCTCTGGAATGCGGCCCGTTCGTCAGCTGTCTTCGGGCGCAGGCGCTCCAACCGATGATCCGGCGGCACCAGACTGTCGTCCTGCTCCAGGATGACCCGCGTGCCGTAACGCAGTTCGATCTCGGCCAGTCGATCGCGCTTCTGGTTCAGGATGTAGAGGGCGACCTGGGCCGGCACATGAACGGCGATCTCCGCCGCGCGATTGCGCAGCCCCTCCTCCTCGATGACGCGCAGAATATGCAACGCCGTGCTGTCGATGGAGCGGATGTAGCCCGATCCTTTACAGTGCGGACAGACCTGGGTGCTGGCCTCGACCAGAGAGGGCCGCAGGCGCTGGCGCGAGAGCTCCATGAGGCCGAAATGGCTGATCCGGCCGATCTGGATGCGCGCCCGGTCCGACTTCATCGCCTCCTTCATGCGGCGCTCGACCGCATGCTGGTTACGCGACTCCTCCATATCGATGAAATCGATCACCACAAGACCGGCGAGGTCACGCAGGCGCAGCTGACGAGCCACCTCGTCGGCGGCCTCCAGATTCGTCTTGAGGGCCGTCTCCTCGATGTTCCGCTCAGACGTCGAGCGGCCCGAGTTGACGTCGATCGCGACCAGCGCCTCGGTCTGATTCATGACGATGTAGCCGCCGGACTTCAGCTCCACCACCGGACTGTGGATGGCGTCGAGTTGACTCTCCACCTGGAACCGGTGGAGCAGCGGAACGTGGGTGTCCTTGTAGCGCTTCACCCGCTTGGCATGGCTCGGGATCAGCGTTTTCATGAAGTCCTTGGCGATCCGGTAACCGTCATCGCCGTCGACCAGAACCTCGTCCAGATCGCGGGTGTAGAGGTCGCGGATCGACCGCTTGATCAGGTTAGCCTCCTCGTAGATCAGGCACGGAGCGGTGCTGTCTAGGGTGGTCTGACGGATCTCGTCCCACAGCCTCAGCAAATACTCGTAGTCCCGCTTGATCTCCGCCTTGGTCCGCTGCGAGCCGGCGGTACGGACGATGACCGCCATCCCCTCCGGCACGTCGAGACCCTCGACGATCTGCTTCAGCCGCTTGCGATCGCCCACATGGGTAATCTTTCGGCTCACCCCACCGCCCCGCGCGGTATTCGGCATCAGCACGCAATAGCGGCCGGCGAGCGACAGATAGGTGGTGAGGGCAGCACCCTTGTTGCCACGCTCCTCCTTGACGACCTGCACCAGCATGATCTGGCGCCGGGCGACGACTTCCTGGATTTTGTAGCGGCGGTTGGAAGGCTTGCGCCGACGGCGCACCTCTTCCATCGCGTCGCCGCCGACGGTTTCGGGCCGTGCGCCCTTCTTGGTTTGGACCCGGACTTCTGCCGCCCGGGCCGGAACCTCGTCCCCGCTCTCCTCGGGCTCATCGTACTCGGTGTCGCTATCCCGGGCGTCGCTGGCGTCTCCAGCCGGCCCTTGGTCAGCGTCCTCCGAACCGTCCTGGTCCTCGCCCGACGTATCTTCGCCCGACGTGTCGTCGTCGGCACCGGACTCGTCATCGACGTCGTCGTCCTCGGCCATCGCTTCGGCCTGCTCCTCACGGAGCAGCGCCTCCCGATCCTCGATCGGGATGCGGTAGTAGTCGGGGTGAATTTCGGAGAAGGCGAGAAAGCCGTGGCGGTTGCCGCCGTACTCGACGAACGCCGCCTGAAGGGATGGCTCGACCCGGGTAACCCGGGCGAGATAGATATTCCCTTTAAGCTGCTTCTTTGATGCCGTCTCGAAGTCGAAGTCGTCGAGCTTGTTGCCGTCGACCACCACGACCCGGGTCTCTTCCGGGTGGGTGGCATCGATGAGCATACGCTTGGTCATGTGTCGATGTCTCCGTGTCGCGCCGCAACGACCGCAAGCGTGGCTGCGGTCCCGCGCGGTCGGCGACGCGGAACGGCGTCGGCCCAGGCGCGGAGAGTAACGGCGCGGTTTGTAACGTCGGCGTACCTGCGGCACGCCGGATGCGGTCGAAGGAACAAGCCTCGGTGGGATCGGACACGGCGCCGCGACCCTCACACGCCCCGGGGGCGGGAAGGAGTCGGGTTGCCGCGGGCGACATGACGGTCGCCGTCGTCGGACTGTTCCAAGTTGCAGGTCTCACGTCGGTCGGTCCTGCGCGGGGACGGAGACAAGGATTCGCTCCGGGCCCGAAATCGATAAAAGTCTCGCGTATCCTCGTAACCCTTTGGCCTAAAAAGGCGCGCACGAATCCGCACACGGTCTTCGAGGACGAATGCACCATACTGTTCCAGGCGCATACTAACAATCCAAAACTTCCGAGCCGCTCGATTTGCCCGCGGTTTCCGCCCGGCCCCCATCGGAAATTGAGGGACAACTGGAATTTAGCTTCCTAGAAGCATGAAATTAATTGGAATTATTGCCTTTGCGCTTCGCCTTGGCTAAACTGGTGGGGCTTTCAATCGGATCGGGGGGCAGGGAATGTCGGGATGCGCGATCAGGTCGACCCGGCGGTATGGCGGGGCGGCTATGGATGCGCTTCGGTTCTGCCTGCTCGCGTTGGCAGCGGTCGTGACCGTTATCGCAACGGCGCTTCCGGCCTTCGCCGTCGATCTTCCCGTCGTGTCGAACCTACGGGTCGGAACCCACCCCGACAAAGTCCGCATCGTCCTGGACATGGACCAGCGGGTGGATTTCTCCATCTTCCTGTTGCCCGATCCGTATCGGGTCGTGATCGACGTGCCGGAAGTGGCGTTTCGCCTCCCTGAAACCACCACCGACCGGACGATCGGCCCCGTGGCCGGCTGGCGCTACGGTCAGTTCCGCGCCGGAACGTCGCGCGTCGTCATCGACGCGAGCAGCCCGGTCCAGGTCAAATCGGCGTTCGTCCTGCCTCCGTCGGGCGCCCAACAGTATCGGCTGGTTATCGACCTCGTCCCCAGCACGCGCGATGCGTTCCTCACGGACTCCGACGCATCGATCAAGCGGCACGTCGCCCTCAGCGCCCCACGAATCTCCCCTCCGCCCGCCGCGCCGGCGCCCCTGCCGACCTCGGACGACCGATTGACCATCGTGATCGATGCCGGCCATGGCGGCGTTGACCCCGGCGCCATCGGGCATGAAGGGGCATATGAAAAGGACATCGTCCTGGCCGCAGCCCGCACCCTGAAGGAATCGCTGGAGGCGACCGGACGATACAAGGCCGTCCTGACCCGCGAGGACGACAGCTTCATACGCCTGCGCGAGCGTATCGCGATCGCCCGGCGGGTGGACGCCGACCTGTTCCTCTCCCTCCATGCGGACTCGATCGGCGACGCTTCGCTCCGCGGTCTTTCCGTCTACACACTCTCGGAGAATGCCTCGGACAAGGAGGCGGAGGCGCTGGCGACCAGCGAGAACAAGGCCGATATCGTCGCCGGTATCGACCTGTCCCATCAGGAGCCCGAGGTCACCAACATCCTTATCGACCTGGCCCAACGCCGAACCATGAACTATTCGGCCCGTCTCGCCGGCTATGTCGTGCGCGAGATGGAGCGTGAGACCAAGCTGCTGGGTCGCCCGCACCGGTTTGCCGGTTTTGCCGTTCTCAAGGCGCCGGATGTCCCGTCGATCCTCGTGGAACTCGGTTTCCTGTCGAACCGCGAGGACAACAAGCGACTGCAGGATCCGGCCTACCGTCGCAAGGTCGCCGCCGGCCTTACCCGCGCCATCGACAGGTATTTCCAGGGCGTCCAGGCGGCCTTCCGCTAGGCCTGCGCTTTCAGCACCCCGCGGTTAATCTGATCCTGCTCGATGCTCTCGAACAGCGCTTTGAAGTTGCCCTCGCCGAAGCCCTCGTCGCCCTTGCGCTGGATCAGTTCGAAGAAGATCGGGCCGATCACCGTGTTGGTGAAGATCTGCAGCAGCAACCCGCTGTCCTCGGTCGGCGCGCCGTCGATCAGGATGCCCCGCGACTTGAGCGCGTCGATATCCTCGCCGTGATTCGGCAAGCGGCCGTCGAGCATCTCGTAGTAGGTCGCCGGCGGCGGCGCCATGAACTTCATGCCGAGTCCGCGCAGACCGTCGACGGCGGCATAGATGTCGTCGGTCCCCATGGCGATGTGCTGGATTCCCTCGCCCTTGTACTGGTCGAGATACTCCGCGATCTGGCTCTTGTCGTCAGAGCTCTCGTTGATCGGAATGCGGATCTTGCCGCACGGGCTCGTCATGGCCCTGGACTTGAGGCCGGTAAGCTTGCCCTCGATGTCGAAGTAGCGGATCTCGCGGAAATTGAAGAGCGTCTCGTAGAAGCTGCCCCAGACGTCCATCCGGCCCATGTGAACGTTGTGGGTCAGGTGGTCGATATAGGTGAGGCCGACGCCGGCCGGATCCTGCTCCTCCCCGTCGATCGGCACGAAATCGACGTCGTAGATCGAACGCTCGCCGTAGCGGTCGACCAGATAGATCAGGCTGTCGCCGATGCCGTGGATCGCCGGGATATTCAGTTCCATCGGCCCCACCTTACCCTCGAACGGCTTGGCGCCAAGCTTCACCGCCCGCTCGAAGGCGGCCGCCGCATTCTTGACCCGGAAGGCGATCGCGCAGCAGGACGGACCGTGAACCTTGGCGAACGCCTGCGCGAAGCTGTCCGGCTCACCGTTGACGATGAAGTTGACGCCGCCCTGCCGATACAGGGTGACGTTCTTCGAGCGGTGCTTCGCGACCGCCCGGAAGCCCATGGCGGTGAACAGCTTCTCCAGATCCGCCGTATCCGGGGCCGTGTACTCCACGAACTCAAACCCGTCGGTGGCCATCGGATTTTCCGGCGTACCCTCGGGAACGGGAGGAAGGGTTGTAGTGGCCATGGATACCTCCTGACTTTCGCAAACGGACAACGCGCCGGTCGCAGCGCGCCGACGAACGTGTTAGTTACATATGTAACAAATGAGTCGATTGGTTGCAACTGAAACCATATACCGATATCGGACCGGAAACACGCCATGCCCGACAGCCCGCCCTCGACGACAGACGCACCGCTCATGCTCGACAGGTTCCTGCCCTACCGGCTGGCGGTGCTGGCGAATACGGTGTCCAAGGGCATCGCCCGGCTCTACGCTGAGCGTTTCGGGATCACCATTCCGGAGTGGCGGATTCTGGCGATCCTTGGAGCGTTCGGTCCGGCAACGGCCTCGGAAATTCAGGGGCGATCCGCGATGGACAAGGTACAGGTGAGCCGGGCAATCGCGCGCTTGACGGAAGCGGCCCTGATCCAGCGCACGGTCGATCCCGACGATCGGCGGCGCCAGACCATCGCAATGACGGCGGAGGGCGAGCGGGTCTACCGCGAGATCGTCCCGCTGGCCCGGTCGCGGGAGGCCGCGCTGCTGGAGGGGTTCACACCTGAAGAGCGGGAGATGCTGGACAGACTGCTGGACCGCCTGCAGACCCGGGCGGCGGCTGAGGAAATTCCTTAATCCAGATCACATTCCGGATTTTTTCGCGGAATGCTGATTGAATGCCCGAGCAATCGCGCCATTACGCGATCATCTCCGCCACATGGTCGGCGATCGCCAGGCTGGACGTCACCCCCGGGCTCTCGATGCCGAACAGGTTCACCAGACCCGGCACGCCGTGATCTGCCGGGCCTTGAACCATGAAGTCGACCGCGGGTGTGCCGGGCGCCTGGATCTTTGGGCGGATGCCGGCATAGCCCGGCTGCAAGGCCCCGTCCGGCAGGCCCGGCCAGTACTTGCGGATGGCGGCGTAGAAACTGTCGGAGCGGCGCGGGTCGACGTCGTAGTTGATCTCGTCGATCCACTCCACATCCGGACCGAACCGGGCCTGGCCGCCGAGATCGAGGGTCAGATGGATGCCCAGCCCCGCCTGCTCCGGGGCCGGGTAGATCAGGTGGGTGAAGGGTGCGCGCACGCCGGACAGCGAGTAGTAGTTGCCCTTGCAGTAGAAGTGCGGCGGCACCTTGTCGGCCGGGAAGCCCATCAGGCTGGCGGCCAGCGGCTGGGCGTGCAGGCCGCCGGCGTTCACCACGGTCTTCGCCTTGAGCAGCATCGGATCCGCGCCGCCGACGGCGATCTCGATGCCCTCCTCGCCGACCTTGCCGCCGGCGACCGGGGCATGGAAGGCGATCATGCCACCCCGTTCCTCGGCATCGCCCTGGAGGGCGAGCATATAGGAATGGCTATCCAGAACGCCGGTCGACGGCGACCAGAGCGCGGTGACGCAGCGCAGCTCAGGCTCCATCGCGGCGACTTCGTTGTGAGATTTGAACTCAAGATCGGTCACGTTCGCCTTCACCGCGCGATCCTGAATCTGCTGCAACGCGGGGAGCTGATCCTCGGCTGTCGCCACGATCAGCTTGCCGAGCTGCTTGTACGGCACGCCGTGTTCGTCGAGATAGCGGTAGAGCTTGTGCTTCCCCTCGACACAGAACTTCGCCTTCAGCGAGCCCGGCGGGTAGTAGATCCCGGCATGGATCACCTCGGAGTGGCGCGAACTGGTCTCGGTGCCGATTGCCTCGGCGGCCTCGAGGATCAGCACCTCGCGCCCGGCCAACGCCAGAGCCCTGGCCACCGCGAGGCCGACCACGCCCGCACCGATGACGACCGCATCGACCTGTTCCGCACTCATTTCCCAGCTCCCTCCAGACCACCGAGTTCCGCCATCACGTCGACCAGAAGTGGGACATGCTTCTCGCCGTGCCCGGTCGAGCACGCCAGCGTGTAGAGTTGCAGCGCCGCAGATCCGAAGGGAGAGGGCAGCCCGGCCTCGGCGGCGATATCGGTGTAGTAGCCGACGTCCTTGCGAGCATTCGCCATGGCAAACTGGAGCCCCGAGGCGTCGCCGTCGACGGCATAGGCCATGATCTTCTGGAACATGCCGGAATTCACCGCTCCGGCGGACACCACCTCGCGCAGCTTGCCGAGATCGACCCCGGCCGCCCGCGCCGTGGTCGCCGCTTCTGCGATCAGAGCCGACATGGACATGCTCATGAAGTTGTTGATCAGCTTGAGCGCATGGGCCGCGCCCAGCGGACCGATATGGAAGATGTTGCGGGCATAGCACTCCAATACCGGCCGCGCTTTCTCGACCAGAGGATCGGGACCGCCGATCAGGACGTTAAGCGTTCCCTCCATCGCCTCCTTCGGCGTCATCGTCATCGGCGCGTCGATCAGGTCGATCCCCTTTTCCGCCAGTGCCGCCGCTACGCGTCGGGTGGAAGCCGGTTCCGCCGTGCTGGTGTCCAGCACCAGGGTTCCCGGCCCGGCTCCCTCGACGATCCCGTCGGCGCCAAGGCAGACCTGCTCGACCACCCGGCTGTTAGGCAGGCACAGAACGACAATGTCGGATGCGGCGGCAAGGTCCTTGGCGGTCGGGGCTTCCGCCGCCCCTTCCGCCTTGAGTGCCTCCACCGGCCCGCGGTTGCTGTGACCCAGGACGGTCAGAGGATATCCCTTGGCCAGGATGTTGCCGGCCATACCCCGGCCCATCAGGCCGACGCCGGCAAAGCCGACCTTCGGTCGATCGGTCATTCTCATTTCCTCCCAAAGGCTCTTCCCTCTTCGCATAGCCGATTGTCGCCCCGCCCTCCAACCCCTGGTTTGCGCAGAACGCGGATTGACCGGACTCCTATCGGCGGGCTGCAATCCTTTCAAAACCAGACAAGAACCACGTGGGAGGAAGGAATGGGTGACCCGGTTCCGGCAATCGCCGAGCACGAGGCGACGGGGGCGGTCGCGGCGACCTTCGACGATATCAGGGCGACGCTGGGAATACCGGTTGTCAACCTGATCTGGCGCCACCTGGCGACAATCGACGGCGGACTGGACTGGGCTTGGGGCGCAGCCAGGCCGATCTACGCGAGCGGCAGAGCCGGACAAGCTGCCAATGCTCTGTTTGCCCGACTCCCGGTCGCCATGCCCGAGCCGCTGGCACCCGGCGCTCTCGCCGCAGTTGGCGTTTCGGACAGGGACCTGGACACGGTTCGTGCCATCGCCTCCGGCTACAACCGCGGCAACGGTCTCAACCTGCTCGCGCTCGGCGCGCTGTTGGTGCCGCCATCGGGACCAGCGCCGACCGAGGATGCCGGCCCAACGCCCGATCCGTCAGCACCGATACCCAAGGTGCTCTCTCGACAGGACGTTGATCCGCATGTCTGGGATCTGGTGTTGGCGCTGAACGGGCTCGGCGCCCGGCCGGAGGAACCGATCCTGGCGACGATGTACCGGCATCTCGCCTACTGGCCCGGCCTTCTGGCACTGATGCATGCAGGCTTCGCGCCGCTTGCCGCCGACGGGCGTCTACAGACCGCGATCGCCACCAGCCGAAGCATGGCGCTTGCCCAGTCCGGGCGCCTCGCCCATCTGCGGGCGGATGCGGGACCGGCGCCGGCCCAGGCGGTGGCCGCCCTGGAGGAGTTCACGCAGCACGTCATCTGCCGGATGATCCCGATCTGCTTCGCGTTTTCCCGCTGGGTCGGGTGAACCGCTGAGAATCGAGCCGCGGGCTCCAAACCTGGACGCGTGATGACCGTGTGCTCTTGCCCGCGTCCCGCGCTCGCGCTTTGATCGGCGAAAAGGGAGATCCTATGCTCGACCCAGCCACCAGCTACGAGGAGGCGTGCCGCCGCTTTTGCTGGCAGGTACCGGAGCACTACAACATCGGTGTCGATATCTGCGACCGCCACGCTGACGGGGGAGCCGGTACGGCGCTGATTCACGTTCACGCCGACGGAACCGTCCGCGAGGTTTCCTTCACCGAATTGAAGCGCGCCTCGAACCGGCTGGCGAATGTACTGGTTGGGAACGGTCTGGCGCGCGGCGACCGTGTGGCGATCCTGCTGCCCCAGCGCCCGGAGACCGCGATCGCCCATATCGCCGCGCACAAGGCCGGCATGGTCTCGGTCCCGCTTTTCACCCTGTTCGGAGAAGACGCACTCCAGTATCGCTTGGCCGACAGCGGAGCCGCGGCATTGATCACGGATCGCGAGAGCCTGGCCAAGATCGCCGCCATCCGCGATCAGCTACCGGACCTGAAACTGGTCCTGGTCGCCGACGAGAGCCGCGACGGGTCCGACTGGGAGGCCTTCGCCCCGGCGCTCGCCGCCGCCTCCGAACGGTTCAAGCCGGTCGACACGCTGGCAGACGACGCCGCGATCATCATCTACACCTCGGGCACCACCGGCCCGCCCAAGGGCGCGCTGCACGCCCACCGAGTGCTGCTCGGCCACCTTCCCGGCGTCGAATTTCCGCAGGAGTTTTTTCCGAAGCCGGGCGATCGGTTCTGGACGCCGGCCGACTGGGCCTGGATCGGCGGACTGATCGACGTGCTGCTGCCGTCTCTGCATCATGGCGTGCCGGTCGTCGCCCATCGCTTCGCCAAGTTCGATGCGGAGGCCGCCTTCGAGTTCATCGCCCGACACGGGGTGCGCAACGCCTTTCTTCCGCCCACCGCGCTGAAGATGATGCGGCAGGTGCCGGGCGCGCATTGCGCGACGATGCGATCGATCGGCTCGGGGGGCGAATCCCTGGGGTCCGAGTTGCTGGAGTGGGGCCGTCGCACCTTCGGCTTCACCATCAACGAATTCTACGGACAGACCGAGTGCAATCTGGTCGTCGGGAACTGCGCCTCAATCATGGAAGTGCGCCCCGGCTCCATGGGCAAACCGATCCCGGGCCACGAGGTCGCCATCGTCGACGGCGACGGGAACCCGGTTCCAGCAGGGGAGGCCGGCGCCATTGCCGTGCGACGCGGTGATCCGGTGATGTTCCTGCGCTACTGGAACAAGCCTGAGGCGACGCGGGACAAATACGCCGGCGACTGGATGCTGACCGGCGATCTCGGCCGATGCGACGCGGACGGATATCTGCACTATGTCGGCCGCGACGACGACGTGATCACCTCGGCCGGCTATCGAATCGGTCCGGGTGAAATCGAAGACTGCCTGATGACTCACCCGTCGGTAGCGCTGGCGGCGGCCATCGGCGTTCCCGACCCGCAGCGCACCCAGGCGGTGAAGGCCTGTGTGGTGCTTGCCGAGGGACACTCGGCGAGCGAAGATCTGAAGCGGTCGATCCAGAACCACGTCAAGACGCGCCTCGCCGCCCATGAATACCCGCGCATCGTCGAGTTCGTCGACGATCTGCCCATGACCACGACCGGCAAGATCATGCGGCGCGTCCTGCGCGACCGGCATGAGAACCAGAACCCCAAGGGAGACCCCGCGTGAGCCTGCATATCGACTACTACATCTCGACCTCCAGCCCGTGGAGCTATCTCGGCTCCGGCCGGTTCATGGACATCGTGAAGCAGACCGGCGCGACGGTCGGCGTGCATGCGGTCGATTTCGGAGCGGTGTTCGCGGTCTCCGGCGGCCTGCCCCTGCCGAAGCGCGCGCCGCAGCGTCAGGCCTATCGCTGGATGGAGATGAAGCGCTGGCGCGACAGTCTCGGCATTCCGCTGGTACTGGAACCCAAGGCGTTTCCAATAACGACGCCGATCTCCTCGCTCGCCATCATTGCCGCCCGCGAGAGCGGCGCCGACGCCTTGGCTCTGAGCGACGCGCTACTCACGGCGCTGTGGCGGGACGATCGGAACACGGGCGATACGGACGTCGTAAGAGCGGTCGCAGACGAGGTCGGACTGGACGGAGCGGCCATCGTCGAGGCCGCGCCGGGATATACGGACAGGCTCGCCGCCGACACCCAGAAGGCGATCGACGCCGGCGTGTTCGGCGCCCCCAGCTACGTCCTGCCGGACGGCGAGATCTTCTGGGGCCAAGACCGCATCGACCTGCTCCGCTGGCGCCTCGGTCTTTGACGCCATGCCCGCGCGTCCCGTCGTTTCGATCATCACCGACGAGGTCAGCCAGGACCTGGAGAAGGTACTGGCTTTCATGGCAGAGCATTCGGTCGAACGGGTGGACATCCGTTCGGTGGACGACCGGAACGTCATCCTGTTCGACAACGATGCACTCGCCCGGCTGGCCGACCGGCTGAACGCGGCAGGACTTACAGTCGGCTGCTACTGCTCGCCGCTGCTGAAGTGGACCCGGCCCGGCATGCCAGTGCCGGCCGGCACCAATTTTCATGGCTTCGATCCGAACGCGATGAGTCACGAGACCGCCATGGTCCACGCCTTCGAGGTGGCGAACGCTCTTGGCGCCCGTCAGGTCCGAATATTCTCTTACCTCGCCTATCCGGGCTTCACGCCGGCCGACCTGGACGACGACCTGCAAGTTCTGCTCGACCTGGCCGAGGCCTATGAGGTGGATCTGGTCCTGGAGAACGAGCATGTCTGCAACGTCGCCACCCTCGCCGACATCGTCGCGGTCGCAGAGCATCACCCGCATCCGCGGCTGAAGGCGGCGATCGACATCGCCAACCAGCTATCCGCCGGCCATCCCCCGCCGAGCGAGGCCGATATCTCCAAGGCCGCCCGCCTTGGCGGCACCGTCCATGTGAAGGATCTCGCAGCCGACGGGGGCTATGTGCCCGTCGGCCAGGGGACCGTCGATCATGGGACGAGCCTCGGGGCGATCCTGAACGCGGCGCCTGGCGGCGAGTTGGCGATCGCCATCGAGACCCACATGCCCCACGACGGACCGGCCGCCACCGCCGCCTCCCTCGCCGCGCTAAGACGGATGCTCGAGGCGATTGGCGAAGGGACTTGATCCTGTCGCCGCGACACGCTTGAGTCGGTGCCGGTAGGGGGCCTTCCACATTAGGAGACCGACCATGTCGACGATCCTTCCCTTCCTTCGCGGGGGCCGCACCGCCGCACTGCTGTTCTTCTGTATCGGCCTGCTGGCCGCTTGCGGTTCCGATCGCGAAGAACTCGCAAAGCTCGCGCCCTTCGGTGCCGAGCCACGCGAGAGCTGCGGCGAAACATCCAGGGGAGTCTCGCTCGAAGACCTGGACGGCGATGTCGAGGATTGGTCGATCGAAGAGGCCCGGGACGAGCTTGGCCCGCCGCAACTTCTCTTGACCGAAGGGGCCATCCGCCGGGCCGGTTGGTACGACGTGGTTCTCGGCCAGAAAACCTGCGGCACCCTATTGGAGATCCTGGAGCGTGGCGACCAGCGCATCGTCACCGTCCGCGATCTGAAGGCGCACGAGATCTGGGGTGTCCTGGACGGCAAGTTCCCAAAATAGGAGAGCAGAGGACAGTGGTCGGGGTGCCTCACAGGCCCAGCCTCTCGACATTCCGAGGCTGCGGCGTTAGAACCCCGCGCTTTCCGCGCTCTTGCCGTTGAGGTGCCGTCCATGCGCACGCATACCGCCGAACGTTCAGCCCTGATTGCCGCGATGGTGGCCATCGGCCTCGTGGTCGTGGTCTCCAACATCGCCGTCGGCTACCCGATCAACGACTGGCTGACCTGGGGCGCGTTCACCTATCCGATCGCTTTCCTGGTCACAGACCTGTCGAACCGGATTCTCGGGGCCGCCGCGGCGCGGCGCGTGGTCTATGCCGGTTTTGCAGTCGGCGTCGGCCTGTCGCTTTATTTTGCCGATCCGCGCATTGCCGTAGCGAGCGGGAGTGCTTTCCTCGTCGCCCAGCTGCTTGACGTATGGATTTTCAACAAGCTGCGTCAGGGCACCTGGTGGCGGGCGCCGCTGATCTCCTCCCTGGTCGCATCGGCCGTCGATACGGCGATCTTCTTCTCGGCCGCCTTCGCCATGACCGGCCTGCCCTGGGTCACCTGGGCGCTCGGCGACTATGCGGCCAAGCTCGCCATGGCGGCGATCCTGCTGGTGCCTTTCCGGATGCTCGTCGGCCTGCTGCCGGCCGAGTGGCGGAACGCCCCGACGGAGATGCCGACCCGTACCGCCTGAGGGTCGGCGGCGGATGCGCGTCGATCTTTTCGACTACACCTTGCCGGAGGAGCGGATCGCCCGCTTCCCTGCCCGCCCGCGCGAGTCGGCCCGCCTGCTTGATCTGACAGGCGGCGGGATGGCCGACCGGGTGGTGCGGGACCTGCCGGACGTCTTGCGTCCCGGCGACCTGCTGCTGTCCAACGACACGCGCGTCATTCCCGCCCGTTTGAGAGGACGACGCGGCGAAGCCGGGATCGAAGTGACCCTCCACAAGCGCGAGGGCGAGAGCACCTGGCGCGCTTTCGCCCGCCCGGCGAAGAAACTTCGGCCCGGCGACCGGATCGTCTTCGCCGACGAGCTGGCGGCCGACGTCTCCGCCAAGGGCGAGGCCGGTGAGGTCACACTGACCTTCGACCGGGGTGGACCCGATCTGATGTCCGCGCTGGAGGCCTACGGCACCATGCCGCTGCCGCCCTACATCAAGCGCGGGTCGGAGGAGAGCGAGAACGACTCCGAGGACTATCAGACGGTCTTCGCCGCCCGCGACGGCGCGGTCGCGGCACCGACGGCCGGACTGCATTTCACCCCAGGGCTGCTGGCCGCAATCGAGGCCAGGGGCGTTCGCCGCGCGATGGTCACCCTGCATGTCGGGGCCGGCACGTTCCTGCCGGTAAAGGTCGACGATACCGACGATCACAAGATGCATTCGGAATGGGGCGAGATTTCGCCGGCAACCGCGGCGGCCATCGCGGAGACGCGCGCCGCCGGCGGCCGTATCGTGGCGACCGGTACGACCACGCTACGGGTGCTGGAAGCGGCGGCGCGGGACGACGGCACGGTTCCGTCCTGGTCCGGCGATACCGACCTGTTCATCACGCCCGGCTACCGCTTCAAGGCGATCGACGTGCTGCTGACCAACTTCCATCTTCCGAAGTCGACCCTCCTGATGCTGGTCAGCGCCTTTGCCGGTCGGGAGAGGATTCTCGCCGCCTACGCGCACGCCATCGCCGAAGGCTACCGCTTCTTTTCGTACGGCGACGCCTGCCTATTGGAGAGGAGCGCGCCGTGAGCATCCGGTTCGAGACCTGGGCCAGCGACGGCGCCGCCCGGCGGGGCCGTCTCGCCCTCGCCCACGGGAGCATCGAGACCCCCGCCTTCATGCCGGTCGGAACCGCGGCCACCGTCAAGGCGATGCGGCCGGAATCCGTCGCCGAGACAGGCGCGGAAATCCTGCTCGGGAACACCTATCACCTGATGCTGCGGCCGACCGCCGAGCGGATTGCCGAGCTTGGCGGTTTGCACAAGTTCATGAACTGGAACAAGCCGATCCTGACCGACAGCGGCGGCTTTCAGGTGATGTCGCTGGCTGGCAGGCGGAAGCTGGACAAGGACGGCGTCACCTTCCAATCGCACATCGACGGAAGCCGGCACCGTCTCACGCCGGAGCGCTCTATCGAGATCCAGCACCTGCTCGGGTCCGACGTCACCATGGCCTTTGACGAATGCACACCCCATCCCGCCACCCACGAGCAGGCGGCGGAATCGATGCGGCTGTCCATGAGATGGGCGCAACGGTCGAAGGACGCGTTCACCGACCGACCGGGGCACACCCTGTTCGGCATCGTTCAGGGCAGCGTCTATGACGACCTGCGGGTCGAGTCGGTCGAGGCACTGACGGCGATCGGCTTCGAAGGCTACGCCGTGGGCGGACTTGCCGTCGGCGAGGGACAGGAGGAGATGTTCAGGGTCCTCGACGTGACCGTCCCGCACCTGCCGGAGGACCGCCCGCGCTATCTGATGGGGGTGGGGAAGCCGGCCGATCTGGTCGGCGCGGTGATTCGCGGCATCGACATGTTCGACTGCGTCCTGCCGAGCAGATCGGGGCGAACCGGTCAGGCCCTGACCAGGCGCGGGCCGGTCAACTTGCGCAACGCCCGCCACGCCTCCGACCCGCGGCCGCTGGATGCCGATTGCAGCTGCCCAGCCTGTACCGGATTCAGCCGCGCCTATCTGCACCACCTGCAGAAGACGGACGAGATCCTGGGGCCGATGCTGCTCACCTGGCACAACCTGCACTACTATCAGGAACTCATGGCCGGACTGCGCGGCGCGGTCGAGAGCGGCACGCTCGCCGATTTCGCCGATGCCTTCCATGCGCAGCAAGCGGCAGGCGACGTCCCGGCACCGTAGGAGCGCCGAAGCGGGCAACTCCCGAGATAGGCTTTGCCGGGAAGACGGATACGGGGGAGGCACAGATCGCGCATGACCGACGCACCGACCCTCGCCGACCGCATCAAGGCCGAAGCCCGAAACGCGGGATTCGACGCGGTCGGCATCGCTCCTGCCGAAATCGGCGCTCGGGAGCAGGCGCGGCTCGACGCCTTCGTCGACGCCGGACAGTATGGCGAGATGGCCTGGATGGCCGAGACCGTCGACCGCCGCCGCGACCCGAAAACCCTGTGGCCCGAGGCGCGCAGCGTCATCGTCTGCGCCATGAACTACGGCCCCGAACACAATCCGCTGTCCGATCTGGAACAGACCGACCGGGGTGTCATCGCCGCCTACGCCCGCAACCGGGACTACCACGATCTGGTGAAGAAACGACTGAAACGAATCGCCCGCTGGATGCATGCCGAACTGGGCTGCGGCGTGAAGGTTTTCGTCGACACGGCTCCAGTGCTGGAGAAGCCTCTCGCCGCCCAGGCAGGTCTCGGTTGGCAGGGCAAGCACACCAATCTGGTCAGCCGAGATCATGGCTCCTGGCTGTTTCTGGGTGAGATCTTCACGACGCTGGAACTGCCGACCGACAGGCCGGAGACCGACCATTGCGGTTCCTGCCGGCGCTGCCTCGACATTTGCCCGACCGACGCGTTCCCGACCCCCTATACCCTCGATGCGCGGCGCTGCATCAGCTACCTGACGATCGAGCACAAGGGTCCGATCCCGATGCAGTTCCGCGCCGCCATGGGGAACAGGATCTACGGCTGCGACGATTGCCTTGCCGTTTGCCCCTGGAACAAGTTCGCGGAGACCGCCAAGGAGGCGGCATTCGTCGCCCGCGACGACCTCACTCTACCGGCGCTCGGCGAGTTGGCCGCTCTCGACGACGCGGCGTTCCGATCCCGCTTCTCCGGCTCTCCGATCAAACGCACGGGGCGCGATCGTTTCGTCCGTAACGTTCTTATTGCGTTAGGAAACTCCGAAAACCCTGAGGCCATGAATGCGGTCGTGCCGCGATTGGATGACTCGAGCCCGCTGGTCCGCGGAGCGGCCGTATGGGCCTATCGGCGCCTGGGAGGAAAACCGCTCGACCGACCGGCGCTGGAGACGGATCCGCAGGTCCTGGCTGAATGGCGTTGATCACATGTAAAATTTATTTTTGTAAATTTTTACTAATTCCTAATGGGACTGTCGGACACTGGCGCCTGATCAAACGAGAGGGACCGATCCATGCGCGAGCGCACCACGCGGACCCACGACGGTATATGGATTCGTCCGCTGGAGGATCCGACGCAGCTTCACGACGTCCATCAGCGCGCTGTGTTCGAGTTCTGGCTTGCCGCCCGCACAGACGAGGATATGCCGCCTCCGGCCCGAATAGACCCGATTGAGCTCCCTAAGGGCAGCTTGCCGATGATCCTGGTCAAGGAATGTGAAGCGAGCACCGGTCGCTACCGCACCCGCCTGGCCGGCACAGCCTTTCGGGAAGCCACGGGTTTCGACGGCACCCACCTCTATTCCGACAGTCTCGACGGGAGCGCCGGGACCGTAGACCGCTTCAACTGGGCGGTCGGCGAAAGGAAGCCTTATTGGTATCAGGGGTCGCTGGCGTTCAGCACAAACGACCTGAAGCAATTCAGCGTGCTAGTACTGCCCTTCGCCGAACCCGATCAACCGGTCACCCGGCTGTTGTGCGTGTTCGATTTTGACCCCGATACGGATGCGAGCCGATGAGCGACCAGACACTCTACAGCGGCCTGAACCATCTGGGTGCCACGAGCACCCTCCCCGCATCGCCGGAGGACGCCGTCCTGGAGCGTGTGGAGAACCCGCACCGGGGTACCGACTACGTCGTTCGCTTCACCCAGCCGGAGTTCACCTCGCTCTGCCCGGTGACGGGTCAGCCGGACTTCGCGTTCCTGATCATCGACTACGTTCCCACCGATTGGCTGGTCGAGAGCAAATCCCTAAAGCTGTATCTGGGTGCTTTCCGAAATCACGGCGCCTTCCACGAGGGCTGCACCCTCGACATCGCCAAGCGGCTTGTCGATCTGCTGAGGCCGAAATGGCTGCGGATCGGCGGCTACTGGTACCCGCGCGGCGGTATGCCGATCGACGTCTTCTATCAAACGGGCGAACCGCCGGCGGGCCTATGGATCCCGAGCCAGGACGTGCCGGTCTACCGTGGACGCCCGTAGGGCAGCGCCGTCACGCGGAAGCCCACCGGCGCGGTAGATCGGTTGGCGGACAAACTCAAACACCCTACCAATCCGCACTCGCATGCCAGCGCCCACGTTCGGTCTGGCCGTTCACCATGAGGCTCTTGAAATAGATCTTCGGGAGGAAAGCACTCCGGTTGCTCAGCACGACATGCACTTCCGTTGCGAACGACCGTGACGTCCACCGGTCCTCCTCGTCGTAAAACGTAACCAATCCTTCGATAGGGCCAACGGCGGCGGAAACCGACTCCGCCCTCACGCAAAAGTTGAACGGCGTGGCCCCTCCGAGGAAACTGGGAATGCCTGCCGCAGCAGGACCGAACGCGAAGGGCGGCGCCCTCTCCCAGTGCCAAGCGCGGGATCTGGCCCAATTCTGCGATTTCGAGGATCAGCCCGGGTCGACCTGCCAGTTGATCGGGCAGCGGGATCTGAAAGCGGCGGGATGGGCCACGGACCGGCTGCTAGATGCCGCGGCGGCGATCACACGGGACCTGCCGGACGGCCCCGAGGACGGTCCCGAGGACGGGCCGCCACGAGTTTCCTACCTCCACCAGTTGGTCCAGTCCGCCGCTGAGGCGGGTCGCTGGGAACGGGCCGAGGCGTTTCTCGAGGACCTGCAGCGGGAGCCTCCCGTTCGCGAATCCCGATACGTCGACAGTGACGCCGTTCGGGGTTACGCGCTCCTGCGCCATTGGCTCACCGACGTCGTCGCCGCGCGCGACATCGGCATCCCGCTTCCCACGGTGCCCGACTAGAACGCGCGCCCTGGACCCGATGCGCGGGCCCGGTCAGGATGGGCGGGTCCAACGGAAGGCGTGTCCACAATGCCCGCTCTGCCCCCCGGAGTCGTCACCGCCGACAGCGTGACCAAGCCGACCGACGCCTGGTCGGGATCGGTATTGGTCTCTGGCTCCCACGGCGGCATCTATGCAGCCTACTGCGCCGCCAAGGCGGGCGTCCGGGCGATGATCCTGAACGATGCCGGGCGGGGGAAGGACGATGCCGGGATCGGCGGAGCCGCCTGGTGCGACGCGCTGGGTCTGGCCTATGCCGCGATCGACACGATGTCGGCCCGGATCGGCAATGCGGAGGACATGGTGGCGCGCGGTGTGATCTCAACCGTCAACGGCATCGCTCGCGCCGTCGGGGTCGCAGAGAACCAGACGGTGATGGAGGCGGCCAGACGATTGACCTCGGCGCCAATGCCGATCACCGAGATGCCGAGCTACGAGGAAGCGCGCATCGATCTGCCGCCCGGTCCCAGCGGTCGGCGCATCGTCCTTGCAGACTCCGCCTCCCTGCTCGGCCCCGAGGACATCGGACAGGTCATCGTTTGCGGAAGCCACGGCGGCATGCTGGGAAACGATCCGCTTACCGCCCTCAAAGTCGACGGCTATGCGGCCTTCTACAACGACGCAGGCGGCGGCGCGGACGGTGCCGGATTTACGCGGCTTCCAGCCCTGGACGCGCGCGGAATCGCCGCCGGCACCGTCTCCGCGATGAGCGCCCGGATCGGCGATGCGCGCTCAACATACGAAGATGGGATCCTGAGCCGCGTCAACGAAACCGCCAGACAGCTCGGCGGCACCGCCGGTATGTCGCTGAAGGAATTCGCCGCGCGCCTTGTCGCCTGAACGGCGCAACGACGTCACATTCCGTCGGCCCGTTCCAAGAATTGCCCTTGGCAGCGCCCCACCATACGGGTTGAGATCGGAGACCGTGGTCAGGCTGGGCTCCCACCTGCCGGACGGGTAGGCATGGTCCTACCTTCATCGACCCCTGACGGAGAGAGAGATGCCGCTATACGGCAAGGGCATGCTGGTCACCTTTACCGAGGTCGCCGGCGAGCACGAGGAAGAGTTCAACGAGTGGTACAACCGCGAGCACATCGACGAGCGGGTCTTCATGCCCGGGTTCAAGCGGGCGCGCCGCTACGTCGCCGCCGACGATCAGGCCAAGGTCAAATACTTCGCGACCTACGAGACGGACAGCGTCCGAGATCTATGCGCGCCGGAGTACATGAAGCTTCTCGGCGACCAGTCGCCCTGGTCGAAGAAGGTCATGGCGCTGTTCACCCATTTCGACCGGTTGACCATGGAATGCACGGTGGACTTGACCCACGGCTTCACCGGCGCCGCCGGACTAGCCCGGTTCTTTCCCGCCGATGCACAGAAAGCCGCACTCCGCGAAGCGCTTGCAGAAAAGTTCCTTCCCGAAGTGGTGAAACGCCCCGGCGTTCTTGGTGCCTGCGTGCTCGAGAACGACCTCGACGTCGTGGCCGAGGGCATCAAGGCCCAAGGCAAACCGATCCCGGACGGCATGAAGCAGGAATGGCTGGTCATCCTCGACACCGACACGCCGACGACGGCGACCTCGGCCCTGGAGTCAGTCTTCGGCAACGACGTCCTGCAGCCGTTCGACCTTCCCTCCTCCGCCGTAGACGCCTCCGGCTACTTCATGACGTTCGGCAATCAACGCTAACGGAGCGCGCATGTCCTGGTTCATCGGTGTCGATGTCGGCGGCACGTTCACGGATTTCTATGCGGTCGACCGCGAGACCGCGCAGGTTGTCGTCCATAAAACGCCATCGACACCGCACAACCCGGCGGAAGCGATCCTCGAGGGACTCGACGCATTGTCGACGGCAAACGGGATCAAGGCGGACGCGATCACCCGGTTGGCGCACGGTACCACCGTTGCAACCAATGCCCTGATCCAGCGAAAAGGAGCACCGCTGGCGCTGATCACCACCGAAGGGTTCCGCGATCTCTTGGAGATCGGACGGCAGATCCGGCCGAAAATGTACGACCTGAAAGCCGACGCACCGCCGCCTCTGGTTCCGCGCAAACACCGCTTCGAGGTGCGCGAGCGGATGATGGCGGACGGCACACCCCGTATCGCCCTCGAAGAGTCTGCGATCGATGCGGCGATCGACCAAGTGGCGGCGTCCGGCGCCGAGGCCGTGGCGGTGTGTCTTCTCTTCGCGTTTCTCAACCCGGAGCACGAGCAGCGGATCGGTAGACGGCTGGCGGAGAGGTTGCCGCATGTGGCGGTCTCGCTGTCGAGCGCGGTTCAGCCGGAATTCCGGGAGTTTGAACGGTTCTCGACCGCCGCGCTGAACGCTTATCTACAGCCTCTGATCGGGCGGTATATGCGTCACTTGGGGAGGGAGTTGGAGGAGCGGGCACCGAACGCGCGCCTAGGCATCAACCAGTCGAGCGGCGGGCTGATGTCCGTCGACCGGGCGGCCGACTTCCCGGTGCGCACAACCTTGTCGGGGCCTGCGGCCGGAGCGGTGGGCGCCGCCCATGTGGCGCGGCTGGCCGGCAAGCCGAACGTGGTAACGCTGGATATGGGCGGCACCAGTGCCGATGTGGCGCTGATTCGCGATTTCGAAGCGGAGATCGGCTTCGGGCGCGACGTCGCCGGATTCCCGGTGCGCCTGCCGATAGTGGACGTGGATACGGTGGGCGCGGGTGGTGGCTCCATCGCGTGGTTCGACCGCGACGGACTTCTCAAGGTCGGACCGGCGTCGGCCGGCGCAGTACCGGGTCCGGCCTGCTACGGCCGCGGCGGAACCGAGCCAACCGTATCGGACGCCAATCTTCTGCTCGGCCGACTGTCGGGCACCCTGATCGGCGGCGCGATGGCTCTGGACCGGAGCCGCGCCGAAAAAGCTATCCGACCCGTCGCCGAGCGGCTGGGCTTCACCCTTGAAAGGACTGCGGAGGGTATTCTCGGGATCGTTACGGCGAATATGGTCCGCGCCCTGCGAACCGTCTCTGTGGAGCGCGGTCACGATCCGCGCGATTTCGTTCTGATGCCGTTCGGCGGCGCCGGGGCTCTACACGCCGGAGACGTCGCCCGCGCATTGGACATGTCGGAGATCATCATCCCACCGGCGCCGGGAATTCTCTGCGCCCAAGGTCTCGTGGTCTCCGATCTGAAGGAGGACTTCGTGGCCACCGCCCGCCTGTCTCTGACCGATGCGAACCGAGCCGCAATCGATGCAGCCGTCGCGCCGTTGGCCGCCTCAGCTCGGGCTTGGTTCGAGACCGAAGGGATCGCACCGGCGCGGCGACGCCTACGGCTGTCGATCGATCTGCGCTATATAGGCCAGAACTTCGAACTTCTGGTGCCGACGGATGAGACCGACGGCTCGGACCCGGCCCTGCCCGAGATCGGAGAACTGAAGCGCCGGTTTTTCGAGGCCCACGAAAAGACCTACGGCCACTACACCGCAGACGACCCGATCGAGACGGTAAATCTGCGACTGACGGCAATCGGCGAGGCCGATCGCATTCCTCCCCCGGCAGCAGAAGGCGACAACAACCGGCATCCAAAGCCGACGACACATCGGGCGGTCTGGTTCGAAGGTGCGGAGCATCATACCCCGGTCTATGACCGCGCCGCGCTGGCACCCGGTCATCGCTTCGTCGGTCCCGCCATTGTCGATCAGCTCGACGCCACGACCGTCGTCCACCCCGGCGACACTGTCTCGGTCGATGCCGCCCTGAACCTGATCATCGAGGTGTCGAAATGAGTGCCAAGAGCAAGGCCGCCGGACCGGACCCGATCACCACCGAGATCGTCTTCAACGCACTCCAATCGGTGGCGGACGAGAGTTTCGTGGCGCTGATGAAAAGCGCTTATTCCACCAACATCAAGGAACGGCACGATCATTCCACGGCGATCGTGGACAGGACAGGACGATTGGTGGTCCAGGCATCCGGGTCGATTCCGATTCACCTCGCCTCGATGCTGGGATTGATGCAGAAGCTGCTGGCGAAATACCCGCTCTCCGAGATCCATGAGGGCGACGTATTCTGCGCGAACGATCCGCATGTTGGCGGGGGCACACACCTGCCCGACGTCAATCTGGCAATGCCGGTCTTCGCCGATGGCGAACTGGTCGGCTTCGTGTGCAACATCGCACATCATGCGGATGTCGGCGGGATGTCCCCAGGTTCGATGGCCGGTGGGATGACATCGATCTATCAGGAAGGGCTGCGAATCCCACTCATCAAGCTGTTCAGGCGTGGGCAGTTAGACCAGGACCTGTTCGACCTGATCCTTCTCAATGTGCGAGTCGTGGAGGAGAGGCGGGGCGACTACAACGCTCAGTTCGCCGCCCTTCGTCTGGCTCACCGACGCCTCCTAGACATCATCGACCGCAACGGCCGCGACACCGTGTCGGCGGTTTTCGACGGCATCATCGAGCGAACCTATGCCCGAATGAAGGAAAGCATCGCCGCGATCCCCGATGGCACTTACCGGTTCGAGGACTTCATGGACAATGACGGGGCCGGGCTGGACGACATCAGGATCGCGCTTGCCGTCACCATCGACGGCGACAACGCCGTGTTCGACTTCACCGGCACTCAAACGCAGGTACCCGGCAATGTGAACATCCCTCTGAATGGAACGATCGCCGCCGTGTGCTACGTCCTGAAGGCCATGCTGGATCCGGAGATACCGAACAATCATGGGGTCATCGACGCGGTGACCGTGACAGCTCCATCCGGAACGGTGGTGAGCTGTGTCGAGCCGGCCTCCGTGGCGTCCCGGGCGCATACCTCGCAGCGCATCGTCGATGTGGTGATCGGGGCGCTGGCAGACGCGCTCCCGGACAAGGCGGTCGGGGCGGCGAATGGGGCGAACTCGATGGCGATCTTTGCCGGGACCGATCCGCGGTCCGGGCGGCCGTATGTTTATCTCGAGACTCTCGGGGGTGGGTTTGGCGGTCGGAACGACCGCGACGGGAAAGACGGGGTACAAGTCCACATCACCAACACCTCCAACCTGCCTGTCGAAGCAATCGAGATGGAGTACCCGTTGCTGGTCGAAGCCTACGGCCTGATCGAGGATTCCGGAGGGGCTGGAACCTGGCGCGGAGGCCTCGGCCTGCGCCGAGTTGTGACGCCGGTCGATCACGACTGCGTCTTCACAGGGATCGGAGAGCGCTTCCGCCACCAGCCCTGGGGCGTGTTCGGCGGAAAACCAGGCGGATCCGGGAAGTTCTCGTTAGAGACCCGCGACGGCGCCATGCGGGAGATGCCGACGAAGTTCGGGGACGCCCTGCTGCGCGAGGGGGAGCGGGCGATTGTGGAAACGCCGGGCTCCGGCGGCTATGGACCGCCGGAGGGACGCCTGACTGAGACCCTGACGGAAGACTGGGACTCGGGGAAGTTCAGCGCTGGGTACATGCGCAGGCACTACGATTGGGTACCGCCGTCCAGGGATTGAGAGACCCGGCGGACGGTCGCATCCCGAAGCGCCACCAGAATGTCGAAGACAGGCGAGAGAACCGCGCCAACCACGGCCGCGACTTCCGCTGGCATTGGCGTCTGGGGAAAGGCGGCGTTCCAGGACCAGGCAACGAGAACACCGGACCCGACAGCCGCCCCGGTCACCGTCGGCTTCATCGCCCGTCTCCTCGCAAAGGATGCGTGAACCTGTCGAGAGCGGCACCGCCGGACCTGCGGGAATGTCTCTTCGCGCCCCTGGGATTTAGGATTGGCAGTCCGGTCAAGAGCCCGTGGTTGGCGACTGCTGCAGCCATAAGAGTTCTCCTTTCATAGATCTGAATGCAATCAGGGAGCTGGCAGTCCTATGAGAGCGGCCAGGCCGCCCAAGACAGAGAGGGCGATCGCGCATAGGATGCCGAGAAGAAAGGCCTCGATCCTGCCTACTCGGCGTTCTAGGTCCCGTAGACGGAAATTCGATACTGCGCCTTCGCAGGACTGCCTCTCGCGAAGGGTCGGTGTCGCCTGGTTCACGTTGTAGTCACGCATCGCTCGTCTCCGCTGATGCAACCAGGGCTTTCGGACCGCCTCGTGCCAAGACGCTAGTAATCAGCGCCCATAGCCTCGACGATCATCTTTCCGCCTGTAACGCTAAGGGTGATCGTGACCCCCAACACAGCATTGCCTGGCAAGTCGAACGTCTGCGCGGGATCATTTTGATCGATCACCATCACACGGCCGGCATTTGAAGTTGTATCGGAGAAGCTGTGGGCCGGAATCGCAACATCCAGGCGCGGAAGGTAGGTCCAACTGCCACCGCCGTTCATCGAGATAAAAAATCGGACCGCCGTCGCCGTGACCGTCGCCGAGGCTCCGACATGCAGGCCCGTGATCCGGGTACCGTCACTGCCCGCGCTGATCACCGTAGCAATCGTGCCCGATCCGTCGGTCGCTGTGTTCGGAGCACTGACGCCAACCACCGAGTGACGGGGCGATTGGGGCCAAGCGGGCGTATTCGTGAGAGCCATCTTTCTGGTCTCCTCGCAATTGTGGGACTTCTCGAGGGATACTGCGGCGCGCTAGAGACCGAGCGCGTAGAAGGCGCCTAGCGTAACGGCGTAACTCTGCAAGTTCGCGGCGTTGAGGATTGAATACTCATTCGCGTTCAAATCTGCCGTCAACATTGGAGCCGGGTCCAACTGGATCGCACGTACCACCATGAAGGGATGACCAATCACCCAATCGGCCGCCACGCCTCCGGTCGACGCGATGGTAGCGTCGATGACCAACGCATGACCGACGAACGAGCTCACGGTTCCGACGACGAAGACAGTCAAATCCGAAGCGCTGGCGGCGCGAACCAGGGTCCCCACCGGCAGGAAAACATCGTCCGCATGCTGATGGGTCGTCAGAGTTACCTGACCGACCTCGGCGAAGAACCCCGTGGACGACGTCGCATACACACCGGATATGGACGCGCCCATCTCGGCGACCGATCTCAGGATTGCCGGGAGACCGCTGGACTCGTCGGCATAAGCATTTCCCTCCACGTTCGCCTGGGTATAGGTCGTTCCGGCGATAGTGACGCTCCAAGCCACGGTGTCCTCCTTGGTTGACGGATCTTTCTCAAACGAGTTCGTCCACGACAAACCGCCGTGAGTAACGTCCAGGATGGGTGTTGATGATCGGCGCGCTCTCTGACAGCGCCCCGTACAGGGTGTGACGAAGGCCATGTGTCCGGTCGTCCGGATCCACGATCACCAGGATGTCGCCGCCCTTGCCCTTGATGCGCTCGAGTTCGTAGGCATGGCCGAACATCTCGTCCTTTTCCAGATGATCGATACTGAAGCGAAGTCGGCGGAAGCGTGGACGAACGTTCACGAAACTCTGGCCGCCGCGGGATCTTCTAATCTCGCTCTCGTCCACCTGCTCTATAGACCAGCCGTATTGCAGGTTGATCGATGGTTGCCATGCCGGACCCGCCACCAATCGCCCGGCCTGAAGGAAACCAGCGGGGTTCCCTTCGTCCTCAAGGTCGAGGCGAAGATGCTGAGCATGAACCGCGTCTCGGATACTGTAGACCGCCTGGGCTCCATACGTGGCAGCCTCCGAAGCGTCCACATGCCCCCCCCAGTTGAATTCGCCCCAAACGCCTATCCCGAAGGGAATAGCGGATGGCCAAATGGCAACAAATCCGGAATCAAAAACCGGCGCCGCCATGGAAGCCTCGTTGCCGAGCCGGATACGCCACCGACCCGACTGGGTTAGGTTGTGACGGACAAGCGCGACGAACCTGACCGGTCGCCCGGAGCCGAAATTCAGGCTTACAGTCGTGTTGCCAGGAGCGGTCCCGACGGTTCGTGCCACCTTCGATGGTTGCCGGTCGGCCAGATTGGCGGCCGGCAGGCCAACGCTCCAAGTCCCTCCCGACAGGGCCGCCTCGTCGACAAGGTTGCGGTATGAAACGAGGATGTTCGCCATGTCGTCGCTATCCCCACAAGTCCAAGGTGATCTCGTTCTGCGCCGAGTCCTCCACCATGCCGACTACGACGAGGTTGCGCCCCAGATCCAAACCGTGGCGGGGATAGCTGACCGCCACCGTCTGCCCGAGTTCGAGCGCGAAAATCCGAATATTTTCGGACCGTTCCGGCGACCCTGCCCTGGTGGAATCTCGGTGTCTCGACGCCGTCGATCGCCCGGCGCCGGGCCTCGGCGTCAAGCGCGTCGGTCGCGATCTCAAGCGCGTCGTTCCATTCGTCCGCAAAATCCGCATCCTCCGCCTTGAGCTGGTAGGCCCGCGAGCGGGACGCCTTGGCAGCCCGCGCCGCTCTGGAAACGTTTCCGGTTTCGGCCAGGGCGGCCAAGAAAGCGGCGCGGCGCGCGGACGTCCATTTATGAGCGGGCATCGGAAACTCCGGCTCTCAAACGCGAAAGGGCCGTCCTTTGCAGGACGGCCCCGGTCGACCCCGTCGAGCGCCGCCCGTCGGGGCGTCTCGATGCATGTCAATCTCCACAATTACCGAACTCGATTGGCCTCTAACCCATTGATTTGTGGTTCAGGCCAATCGCTATTTCTCACTGTTCCTCGGCCGAATTCTCGCAGTTACAAATTTCTCAGCGGATTTTCTCGCAATTACAAAATTGACGTTTCGCAAGCTGCTCATATGAGAGTGCTGAAGGTCAAAATAGCTATACCTCCCCACCACGGAGGATATCGGAGATCTGAGCAAGCGTAACAGTCAGCGCACTCTCCGCAGCCCCGGAACCAACCATCTGTTCGTGGAGATCCAGAATTGCCCCGAAGTGCTTCTTTGAAGGGCGCCCATATCGCTTCGGAGTCAGCTTAAGAATTCGGTCGCGGAAGAGCTCTGGGTTGAGAGCCAGTGAACCGCGCCGGGTTTGCCGGAGGCTGATTTCGGTTAGTTACGCGGCCATGGGTTCAGCGTCCAGAGCGGCGTAGAAGTTGGCCTCGGCTTCGGCGGGCGGGATGTTCCCGATGGGCTCCAGCAGGCGGCGGTTGTTGA
>JANSYS010000074.1 GCA_024742275.1 Alphaproteobacteria bacterium
CAGGGGTTCCGGACCGGTGATCTCATCCGGGCGCAGATCCCGTCCGGCGTGAACGCCGGGGTCTGGACCGGTCGGGTCGCGGTACGTAGCACCGGCTGGTTCCTCCTGACCGCGACCGGGCGGGGCCCCAACGGGGAGCGGGTCAGCCGTGAAGAACCTCCTTTTTGAGGTCCAGCGGTTCACGCGGCGCTCTGAGTCAGGGCGGATGACGGTCGGCGACCGTGAAGAGCGATGAGGATCAAGAGCGCAAAAAGCGCTCTGAACCACGCCTCTAGCAATCTGAGGTTGTGGCCGGCGGCGCACAGGATGGCGTTGATCGCATCGCCTTCGGGTCCGGCGAGGTGGTTTCGTTCGAGGAGGCCGTCCTCCTTCATGTGACCGATGACGGGTTCGATGGCGTTTCGTCGGCGCATCTCCCGGCGCACGGTCGGCGAGGTGATGCCGCGGGTGTGGGTGACGATCACGTCGAGGCCGTCGCGGCAGACACCATGCCCACGATAGCCGCGATCGACATAAGCGCGCTGGATCGGCCGCGCGAGAAGGCGCTCGATCTGATCGATCTGCGGGGCGAGGCTGTGACCGTCGTAAGGGTTGCCCGGCAGCGACAGCGCACCGAGCACAAACTGCCCGCCGGCGCAGCGGGCGTTGGTCGTGGCGATCGACGTCTTCACACCGAACTCGTAACGCGTCCGCGCCTTGCCTTTCCCGATGCACTCCACCTCGGGGGCGTGGAACGCGTAGAGCTTGTTTGCATCGCCGGGCTGCTGGTCGCGGATCCGTTGTGCCCGCTCCAGCGGCGTGGCGAAGGCCGCCTCCAGCGCGGGATCACCAGCGATCTTCCGACCGATGTCCCGGATCAGTCGGCCAAGATACGTTCTCAGCTTGCGCAGATGCCGCAGGCCCTGCTTGTGGCCGCGGCTGTAGAGCAGCCGGCTTGCCTCCTGCCGGGCACAGCGTGCGACCCGGGCGAAGGACTGGCGTAGCGTCACGCCATGCTGGCGCGCCAGGGCGCCGAGCCGCTCCACCGCGCGGAGCATCAGGTGCCCGTCGGTCGGATGCGCCACCGCCTTGGTTTGCACCGTCGTATCCACGGTCACCCGTTCCATCTCGAGCGGCTTTGCGGCGCCGCTCTCCACCGCGATCCGGAGCGTCTCGGCGAGCAGCACCTCCAGCCGCTCCGCCCCCATCCGCTGACGCCAGCGGGTCAGCGAGCTCCGATCGAAGGGCGCCTCGTGCTGGAAGAACCGCTCGCCACAGAACGCTTGCCAGTAGCCATTCTCGACCCAGCCCTCGGTGACACCCTCGTCTGACAGACCCCGCACGTGCTTCAGGATGTGCAGCCCGGCCATCAGCCGTGTCGGCAGCCCGGGCCGGCCCACATCGGGCACAAAGGTCTCCCCGCATACCGCCTCGATCCGACCCCAGTCGATCCACCGCGCCAGTTCCAGAAGCGCGTGCCGCGGGTCGAGGATCGCTTCCAGCGTTTCCCGAAACATGTCTGGCTGCTCGGTGGCATCAGGCGTCTTTGGCCGCATAAGTCCCTCCGGTCTCTCGTTCATCGACCAGTGAATCCCGGATCGCACCTGGACGGAAGACCTCCCGCACAAGCGCGCGCGAATTTGCAAGGTTTTGGCGCCATACGGCGGAAAGCCTTGCGAAAACGAATACTTTGAACCGCGCCAGACCCTCGCAATCTCAATGGGTTAGAGGTTGTTCACGGGTGAC
>JANSYS010000060.1 GCA_024742275.1 Alphaproteobacteria bacterium
CTCGAAGGCCGTGCGGGCGTCAGCTCCGGCGAGCAATTGATCAAGAACGGCATCAGCAATCACAGGCGGTTTGCGTCGGGGCATGGGGGATCTCCTTCCTTCCCATCATGCTCCCCCGCACACGAAATTCCTGACACTCCCAGTTTCTGGCCACCGACGACAACATCGCCGCCCTGGCCGACCTGTCAGGGGCTTGGATCGACCGGGTCCATGACCGTCGCCCACCGAAGATGATGGTCCTCGACATGGACTCCAGCGTCAGCCCGACCTATGGCGACCAGGAAGGCACGGCCTACAACGGCCACTTCGGCTGCACCTGCTATCACCCGCTGTTCTTGTTCAACCACATGGGCGACCTGGAGCGGTGTTCTCTGCGGCCTGGCAACGTCCATAGCGCCGACGGCTGGCGTGACGTGCTGGAGCCGGTGGTCGAACGCTACAAGGAGCGGCAGGTTCGGCTCTATTTTCGCGGTGACGCGGCGTTCGCCTCGCCGGACATCTACGAATACCTGGAATCCGAGGGCATTCTCTATGCGATCCGCCTGCCCGCCAACAAGGTCCTTCAGGAAAGCATCGGTCATCTGCTCCGCCACCCGGTCGGCCGTCCGCCCAACCATGTCCGCCGTCATTATGCCAGCTTCAGCTATCAGGCCGTATCATGGACCAGGAAACGCCGCGTGGTCGCCAAGGTCGAATGGCATCCGGGCGAACTGTATCCCCGCGTCGGCTTCATCGTCACCAACCTGAGCCGTCCGGCCGAGCGGGTCGTCGCCTTCTACAATCATCGAGGCACGGCCGAGCAGTGGATCAAGGAAGGCAAGAACGCCATCAAGTGGTCCCGGCTGTCATGCCGCAAGTTCCGCAACAACGAGGTCCGGCTCCAGCTTCACGCCCTCGCCTACAATCTGGCCAACTTCATGCGGACCTTGGCATTGCCGAAGGAAATCGAGCACTGGTCGCTGACCACTTTGCGGGAAAAGCTGGTCAAGATCGGGGCCAAGGTCGTCGCTCAGGGCCGATACGTCACCTTCCAGATGGCCGAGGTCGCCGTGCCTCGTGATCTGTTCCAGGGCATCCTACGGCTGATCGTCGACTTGCGACGACCATCCCTCGCGACGGCTTGAACGGAGGAAAAGGGCAAGATGACGGAGGGCGAAGTGTGTCCGAATGAGGTGGGATCCGACCGAAATAGGGTGCCAAAGGCCGTCAGGAGGTCGAAAGCTCTGCCCAGCGGATGGGAATGCAGTTCATGGTTCCATGCAGGAGCCTGTTCGGCTACAATCGGGGCCGAGTTTGGAACTTATCTGGGGAATGTCGGCCTATGCTCTCTCGGGGGGCGGCATGGGATTGGTTCGGATCGCTTTCTTCGTCTTCGGCCTGATGTTGGCCTTTTCTCCGGGCACGTCGCGGGCGGATGACGACCCGTTCGATCTCGCGGCCGACCTCGACGCCCGCATGAGCGGCGATCTCGATGCGATCCTTCTTCGTGGGACGCTGCGGGTTCTGGTGGAGTATGGGCCGACCCGTTTCTTCATCGACGGCGGCCGCCTTCGCGGATTCGAGTTCGAGCTTTTCGACCGTTTCGTGGAGCACCTGAGGAGCAGTGTGCCCGAGGGGCGAAGACTGAACGTTGTCTATGTCCCGCTTCCGTTCTCGCAAATTCTCCCGAAACTGATGGCAGGATATGGCGACATTGCCGCCGCGACGCTCACGATCACACCCGACCGGGAGCGGTTGGTGCAGTTCTCTCGGCCCTACCTAACCGACGTCAGGGAGGTCGTTGTTGCCGGTCGTGGCACCGAGCCGCCGACAAACCTGGAGGCGCTGTCTGGCGCCGTCGTCCATGTCGCCAGCGGTACCAGCTACGTGGATAGCTCTCTCTCGACCCTCAATGCCTTGTCGGAGCGCGGATTTGAACCCGTCCGTATCGAGCAACACGATCTGGCGAGCGAGGCACTCCTGGAGATGGCCAATGCCGGGATCGTCGACTACGTCGTTGTCGACGACTTCGAGGCGCAGTTGTGGTCGGCGGTGTTGCCGAACATCACGGTGAGCGACGTCGCGTTGGCGGAAGGAGATCAGATTGCGTGGGCGATGCGTCTGGGCACGCCGAAGCTCAAAGCCGTTGTTGACGCCTATCTTGCCGAGAACCGAAAGGGCACCTTGGTCGGCAATGTCCTTTTCAAGCGCTATTTCCAGTCGACCAAATGGATCGACCATCCGCTGGACGATCACAACGAGGTCAGCCGGCTCCATGCGCTGCGCCCGCTGTTCGAGGCGGCGTCGCAGGAGCTGTCTGTCGAGTGGCTGCTGTTGGCCGCTCAGGGATATCAGGAGTCGCGGCTCGACCAGTCGGTCGTGAGCGCGGCTGGTGCCGTCGGGATCATGCAGATCCTGCCTTCGACCGCGGCGGACCCGGTGCTTGGCGGTGCGGACATCCACGTCGCCGAGGGGAACATTCTAGGCGGCGCAAGATATGTGAATCATCTTCGCCGACGCTATGAAACCGTCGGCGAAGGTTTCGACCCCTGGGCTTTCGCGTTCGCCGCCTACAACGCCGGCCCGGCAAGACTGGAGCAAGCTCGATCCCTGGCCCGTCGCTCGGGTCTCGATCCGGATCGCTGGGACGGCAACGTCGAGCATGCGTTGATGGAGTTGGTGGGGATCGAGCCGGTCCGATATGTCGGAAACATCCGAAAATACTATGTCGCGTATCGTTTGGGCCTCGGAGACGCCGTTGACCGGAGCGTCACGGCCGCCGAGTGATCATTCCGACCGGCTTCGGGTCCGACCTCACCGCTCGGTATCGCTTCATGTCCGCGCCTCGAAGCGGCGCCTGGCCTCGGCGAAGGCGACCAATCGGTCCTCGACGGCACGGTTGACGGTGCCGTCGGGAAAGGTGCCCTACATTGGGTTTCGCTGTGCACGCTAAAAGGCATTACAGTTCATTGGATTTATTTCAATTCCAATATACCAGACCTATGCACGCCCTCTGCATTTTCAAATCACCTCAAATCACTCAATAAAATCAATACTCTACCCCACAGTCTTTCTTCTCTTAATCAGCGGGTCCAAGGTTCGAGTCCTTGTGCGCCCACCATCCGAACCCAATAAAATCAATAACTTACAACACCGCCGCTCGTTTGGGCTGGCGATTTTGCGTGTTGGCACTGGCTTCGCACTCAGCGTTCTTGGTATGTTCCTTACGTGATTTTCAATGTGATCTATGCAGATTGTTAGCACACCATTAACGCTGCAACGCTACGCTGCCTCAATTCGCAGCTTGCGGAGTCCTAAGCGCTTGTTCGGAGGAAGTTTTATTGGCTAGCTCTAATCGATCATTGCGGCGCATTTTCCTAGTCCCAACCTTGGCCATTGTGATTCTTGTTGGCCTTTCACTATCGTTTTTCGCTTACGTTTATTCAGAGACGGCCGTTCAACGTCAAATTGAGGCCCGAATCCAGCAATTAAATCATCAGGTATCTTTGCGCTTGGAAAGCGTCTTTGAGGAAGCCGAATCCGTTCTCAAGCAGAATGCTCTAATGTTTGGAACGGAGATTATTGATTATCAGGCCCCATCTCAGATCAGAAGCGCACTATTCTCTCAGCTGAGGTCCTTTTCGGTTCCAACCAGTCTCTACTTTGGAAACTTGAATGGCGGGATTGTCGTCGCCGGGCACGAGGGAAAAGGTCAGAAATTTTACGAAATAACTACAGAAAATTTCTTGGCGGGATCTTTTACAAAACGTCGCATTTCTGAAGATGGAACACCAATAAAGAATTTGCTCGTACTCCCAAACTATGATGCTCGCGCCCGCCCATGGTTCAAAAGGGCTTTGTTAAACGAGGGCACTGTTACCTGGGGTGAACCGCGCCGGGTTTGCCGGAGGCTCCAACTCCTGAGTAGGGTGGAGCATCATGAGCAAGACCACGAACAAGTTTTCCCCTGAAGTGCGCGAGCGCGCCGTGCGGCTGGTTCTCGACAACGAGGCCCAGCATCCGTC
>JANSYS010000004.1 GCA_024742275.1 Alphaproteobacteria bacterium
ACGAGCGGCTGCGCCGCGCGGTCTCCGACCTGACCCTGGACAAACAGATCCTGGCTGAGGCTGCCAAGGGAAACTTCTGAGCCCCTCGCGTCGTCGGCGCTGCATCGACCAGGTTCGCACTCAGCTTGGGATATCAGAGTTACAAGGCCTATAACAGAGTTTCTGATACATAAGGCGCCTTGTTGTTCGGGGGATGACTAACTAGCCGTATGCGGTTGGAACCCGCGAATGCAATTTAGCGGCGCCAGGTGCCCGCAAGTTCCCTGTTCGCAGAAAAAGCCTCATAAGACTTCGATACGCTACACACGCCAGACCTGCTCGAAGAAGCGCCAGTGCATCGGGTCGGCGCGGTCCAAGACGCATTTCCAGTTCGGCCGTGTCGGATACTGATACCGGCCAAACTGGTGATCGATCAGCTTTCTACTGTGGGAAACCCATTGTTTCGTATACAAAATCCCGCTGCAGACTCGATCAATTTCAATCATGTACCGGGTCACAGCGTCCCTTGTCATTTCCATAAATGATGCAATGTTTATAGACACGTCTACCGACGCGTCTGGTAGCAGCTCAATCTGGTTTGGGCTAAGAAACACGAAGTCCGCCTCGTTGAATTTTTCCAAGTCCAAATGCTCAAAAGATTCAAATTTAAATATTTTTGCGCTGGGGAAAATTGATTCTATATATGTTTGCGCGAGGAATAGGGTGGGTGCGACGTCCACTATTATATACTTTTGCACCCCCATTACATAAAATGCGTGTGCAAGCCGCCCATATCCTGCGCCTATTTCTAGTACGACAGGATTGTCATTCATGAATCTGGAGATTGTATTGTATTCGATTGCTGACCTCGCGAGATCTTGAGAGATTAACCTGTCACCCCGCTCAATACGATAGGGGTTTCCTTTCAATGGTTCTGACATTCTTGGAATGACTTTTGCTTCATCAAGCAAGAGCGCGCGATCCCATACGAGGCTGCAGAAAGCTGAATAAACGGCATATGCGGCTTGCGGGTCCGGGGCTGACAACGACGGATTCAGCGCTAGTGCCTTTTCGAACGTTCTCGCATCATATGGAGCCCGAATATCGGAGAAGGCGCCGTTTGAGCCATGGTGGTCGATCGAGCCCAGCATGTCTCGGAACTCCGGCGATCTAACGTCCAATACCAGAAAGTTTCCGAGAGAATGATTGAACGTTCTCTTGAAGTCGTTTAGGCCTACCCCGTCCAATTCATCGATGAACCTTTTGTTTCGATCGTTCCAAAAGCTACCGGGCCAATAAATAGGCGCCTTACGTAACTCTCTCGCGTATCCGTCTATGTCAAAAAATGTTTCAAATCGAAAATCTTCGGAAACCAAAGATTTTTCATTTTGAGTAATGGACGGAGACCGAGATTCAATTTTTTGGTTATTAATTAGTACGTATTCATAAAGAATAGCGCTAATCATAGCTTTCTGTTTATCGTCATTGGTCTTCTTTAGGAGCTTTCGAAGCAAAGACTCCGCTTCCTCCGGCTCGAGATCCGCGAGCTTCTCCCGAAGCTTCTTTGATTCATACATGACTATCGTTCCGATCTGCGCGCCTTCGGCGCTGACTGAAAGGCGATGGTACTATCTTCGATCACTCTGAAGATTCGACCCTGCTGAAGATTCGACCCTGGCGAAAATCCTACATCAGCTCGGCCATACTGTGTCAGGCGTTCCCTCTTCAATGAAATACGGCGCTTAGGGAACATCGGGCTGCTTCCAACCGGACTCTCGTCTGAGGCGAGAATTTCCGGGCCAGCGTCAGCACGCGAAGCTTCCGACCCGTCGGCAGTTGGTCGCGCATGAACGGCATCGCCTCCATGTCCCTCGGCTCAATGGTCTCGGTACGATCGATCGCGGTCTAGCCTTGATCCGCCGACTATGCGCGTTCTGTAGCTCACGCTAGCGCATCCGCCGCATCCCCGGCGGCATCCTGCTCGTGTACTTCTTTTCCAACTGAGGTAGGGCACCTGGCCAATCCCGGCCTGACGGCAAACTTCCGTCACCAGGGTTCCATCCACCAGGGTTCCATCCTTGCCGTGCTCGATGACGTACGCCCTATGAGCGTCGCCGATGCGATCGAACTAATCGGTGCCAAGGCAAAGAATACGGAAATTTAGCTGGCATCCAAAACGGGATTCCCACCGCGGAACTGAATCGGATCGAGCATGGGTGGCAGGTCGTCACGACCGCTTCCGACAGGGGCTGACGGCATCCGGTTCGCCAACAGACTCTTTCCTCCATGCGTGACGGTTTGGCTCAATCCGGTAATGATGGATACTGACCCGAACAAACGCTGGAGAACATAATGAGCAGGGTGGGATTCATCGGTCTCGGTATTATGGGTGCACCCATGGCAGGGCACCTGATCGCGGCCGGGCACGAGGTTTTTCTGCAGTCGCGTAGCGGGGTGCCCGATGCTCTGGTCGAGCGCGGCGGTACCGCGTGCTCGACCGCCAAAGAGGTCGCAGAGAAAGCCGACATCATCATCTTGATGGTGCCCGATACTCCGCATGTCGAATCCGTCCTGTTCGACGACGCGGGGGTTGCGAGCGGTCTCACCGTCGGCAAATGCGTCGTCGACATGAGCTCGATCTCCCCGCTGGCGACGAAAGAGTTCGCCGCGAAGATCGCCGCTCTCGGGTGCGACTACGTCGATGCTCCGGTCTCCGGCGGAGAGGTTGGTGCGAAGGCCGGTAGCCTGACGATCATGTGCGGCGGCACGGAGGCCGCGTTCGCGCGCGTCCTGCCGCTCTTTGAGCTGATGGGGAAGAACATAACCCTCGTCGGCGGCGTCGGCGACGGTCAGGTCTGCAAGGTCGCCAACCAGATCATCGTCGCGCTCAATATCGAAGCCGTCAGCGAGGCTCTCGTCTTCGCCTCCAAGGCGGGAGCGGACCCGGAGAAGGTCCGGCAGGCCCTGATGGGCGGTTTCGCGTCGTCCAAGGTGCTCGAGGTGCATGCGGAACGCATGATCAAACGGACCTTCGATCCGGGTTTCCGCATCGAGCTCCATCAGAAGGACCTGGGCCTCGCCCTCTCCAACGCGCGACAGTTGGGCGTGAGCCTGCCGAATACGGCCACGGCGCAGGAGCTTTTCAACGCGTGCTCCGCCGCCGGCGGCGGCGCGTGGGATCATTCCGGCATGGTGCAGGCGCTCGAGCGGATGGCCTCGCACAAGATCGGATAGGGGGCGGGCATGAGCGCTCAGCCGCGCCTCATTCGGATGGATCCGAGGGACAATGTCGCCGTCGTCGCGAACGACGGCGGCTTGGCCGAAGGGACCGAGGTCGACGGTCTCGTGCTGGCCGAGACCGTGCCCCAAGCGCACAAGGTCGCTCTGACCGCGCTGGCTGCCGGCGATGCCGTGGTGCGCTACGGCACCGTGATCGGTCGGGCGGCCTGTCCGATTCCGGCGGGCGGCTGGATCAGGGAAACGAACCTGAACATGCCGTCGCCGCCGGTTCTCTCCGAGCTGCGGTTGCCCCAACCGAGCCCCACCGACGTGGCCCCGCTGGAAGGTCACACGTTCCAGGGCTTCCGGAACCGGGACGGCACCGTCGGCACCCGAAACATCCTCGCGATCACCAATACGGTGCAATGCGTCTCGGGTGTCGTGGCTCATGCGGTCGACCGGATACGGCGGGAGATCCTCCCACGGTTTTCCAATGTCGACGATGTCGTATCGCTGGAGCACACCTATGGGTGCGGTGTTGCCATCGACGCGCCGGGCGCCGCCGTACCGATCCGGACGCTCCGGAACATCGCCCGAAACCCGAACTTATCCGGATCGACGATGGTGGTGAGCCTCGGCTGCGAAAAGCTTCAGCCGACGCGGCTCTTCCCCGAGATGCTCAACGGTTCGGACGACTGGGGTGTCGATCCCGCCGACTCGAATGACGTGGTTACCCTTCAGGACGAAACGCATACCGGTTTCGAGGCGATGATCACCTCGATCCTCGCCTCAGCCGAGCGGCATCTTGCGGCCTTGAACACACGGCAACGGGAAACCTGCCCGGTTTCCGATCTCGTGGTTGGACTCCAGTGCGGCGGCAGTGACGCGTTGTCTGGAGTTACCGCAAATCCAGCCCTGGGGATCGCCGCCGATATGATCGTGCGAGCCGGCGGGACGGTCATGTTCTCTGAGGTCACCGAGGTTCGCGACGGTATCGACAAGTTGGTCGCACGCGCCGCGACACCGGACGTCGCACGCGATCTCATCCGCGAGATGGAGTGGTACGACTCCTACCTGGAGGCAGGTCGATCGGATCGCAGCGCGAACACCACGCCCGGGAACAAGAAAGGCGGCTTGTCGAACATCGCCGAGAAGGCGATGGGGTCGATCAGCAAGTCCGGCTCGATGCCGATCGCCGGTGTGGTCCCCGCCGGTGAGCGCGCGACCCGCAAGGGTCTGCTGTTCGCCGCGACCCCGGCCTCCGATTTCATCTGCGGCACGCTGCAGCTCGCCGCCGGAATGAATGTCCACGTCTTCACGACGGGCCGGGGAACACCCTATGGTCTGGCGGCGGTGCCGGTCGTCAAGGTCGTCACCCGGACAGATCTCGCGCGGCGCTGGCACGACCTGGTCGATATCGACGCTGGGCGCATCATTTCCGCCGATCGGACGTTGGAAGCGATGGGACAGGAGATGTTCGACACGATTCTCGCCGTCGCCAGTGGCGAGAAAACCTGTGCGGAACGCTTGGGGCTCACGAACCAGTTGGCGCTGTTCAATCCCGGCCCGGTGACCTGACGGCGATGACGGCCCAAGGGCGCACCGTGTCAAACAGATCGAGGAAGAAACGATGCACAACGGCTTCGAGCGGACGACCGATTGGCAGCCGTCATCGCGATACCCTGACCCCTCGGTCATTTCGCTGGATCCGCGCTTCGACGCGTTGAAGCTGCCGCTCGCCGGAATCGAACGGTTGGCGACCGGGTGCCGCTGGAGCGAAGGGCCGGTTTGGTTCGGCGATGGACGGTATCTGCTGTGGAGCGACATCCCCAACAATCGAATCATGCGTTGGGACGAGGTCACGGGGCATGTGTCAGCCTTTCGGGAGCCGTCCAACTTCGCAAACGGACAGACGCGCGACCGTCAGGGGCGGCTGATCACTTGCGAGCACGGCGGCAGACGCGTCACCCGGACCGAATACGATGGGACCCTGACCGTCCTGGCGGACGGCCATGACGGCAATAGGCTCAATTCACCCAACGATGTCGTGGTCAAATCCGATGGGTCGATCTGGTTTACCGACCCGTCGTTCGGCATTCAGGGCAATTACGAAGGGCACAAGGCCGAACCTGAACTGGGTCAGAACGTCTACCGCTTAGATCCCGAAAGCGGCGCCACCATGGTCGTGGCGGACGACATCCTCGGCCCCAACGGGCTCGCGTTCTCGCCCGACGAGACGAAACTCTACGTCGTCGAGTCGCGTGGGACGCCGGCCCGCAAAATTCTGGAATGCGATGTTTCGGACGACGGCCGATCGATCCGAGGCAGACGGGTGCTGATCGACGCGGGCGAAGGGACGCCAGACGGCCTGCGTGTCGACGTCCTCGGCAATCTCTGGTGCGGCTGGGGGATGGGCTCCGACGATTTGGACGGCGTTATGGTCTTCTCGTCGGATGGCGATCCCATCGGCCGGATCGCCCTGCCGGAACGCTGCGCCAATCTGTGTTTCGGGGGGCGCGCCAACAGCCGCTTGTTCATGGCGGCCAGCCACTCGCTCTACGCGCTGTACGTCAATGTCGCCGGTGTGGCCAACGGGTAGGTCCGGGAGTTCATTCCGCTAGTCGTCGTTAAGGGCTGACCGCCTCTTTGGCGGAGCTGACCTATCGGCTGCCGCCGCCGCACGCATCCGCGTTCCGTATCCCGTCTCTTCATGCCTCATGCCTGACCGGTGGGCCGTTCAGGCCGTTGGTCCATGGCCGGCGGCTGCGGCACGCCTCGCCGTCCACTCCACTGCCGATCCGTAATTCCGCTCTTCAAATCAAAAATACTATTTTTGGTTGCGTTGTTTTGAGTAACTTGTTATTCAACAAATAGTGGCGGACGTCGAGGGGGTTACCGGACGGCGTCTCCGTTGGATGCGGGAGCGTGCGCTGCACGCCGACCGGGATCGGCCATGCACGCGGCGCTCTATCGCGCCGCCGACGGGCCTCCCAAAGGTCGGGCCAGAGGGGTCCCCGCCCACTCGTTTTGGAGGGATGCGTCTCATGGCGAGCAGCTACACGATCACCATCAACAGCACCTATGGGACGGCGGTCGACGTCTATTCCGCCATGGCGTCCACGCCATCCGATCCGCCGTCATCTGAGCCGGCGGACTACGTGCCGATCTACACGAAGCTGGGGACGGTGGCGCCGAACGGCACCGCGAAGATTCCCGCGAGCGACTTCGTGCTGAAGCTCGTCATAGTGCGTCAGAGCGACCGCTTCCCCGTCAGGGCGGTCGTCGTCGACCAGTTGGACGTTCCGAGCCAGACGATCCTCCTGGGCGCCGCCGACGAGGCTCTGGCGGAGAAGGGTTGGGCCTTCTATCAGACCTTCTCCAGTCAGCCCTACGCGCCTGAATCTCTGAACTTCGCAAATCTGGTCGAGACGACCGACGCTGGAAGTCTCGCTTCGGCGACGGCCGATTTTTTCAACCAAAACGGCGTTCCGGGATTCACGTTCGCGTTGTTCTCGGCGATCGGCTATTGGGCGACGAACCTACTCTATGCCTTCCCCGGTACCTACTACTGCTACGAGCCACCGGCGGCCAGTTCGATGGGCTTCATTCTGCCCGCCAACTGTGTCGGAAAGATCTCCATCGCCGGCGGCGCGGCCACATACACCCCAAACGGCGGCAATCAGGCCGCGCTCTCCTTCAACGCCTCGTCCCTGACCTCGGTAGGTGCGACGGCGGCATCTGGGCTCTCGCTGACGGCGATCATCCGGGACCTGAGTTGGGAGGGCAAACCATCGACCGTCACTTGGGGGTTCGTGGGCACCAATGACGGCAAACAGTTCATTGCACAGAGCTACGAAGATCCGTCTCTCCCCTGGTACTCGGTTCTGTACGACCTGGCCTACGGCGCGTTCTTCACCGTCCAGTTGGTGATGGCGGTGGACGCGGCGATCGATCTGGCCAAGGCGTTGGGCAAGGGCGCGAAGTGGTTGTCCGACGCCACCAGCAAACTCGCCGACAGGATTCGCGGCTCGCTGAACGAGACCGGCGACAGCGCCGCCCCGGATACCGGCGTTGGCGACACCGCCGATCCGGTCAACGTCGACATCGATATCGATATCGATATCGACGTGGATGTGGACGTGGATATCGATATCGACATCGACGTGGATGTCGACGTCGATGTGGACGTGGATGTGGACGTCGATTTCGTCGCCGTGGTCGACGTGGATGTGGACGTGGATGTCGATGTCGATATCGACGTCGTGACGGATACGGACACGGATATCGACATCGACGTCGATACCGACATCGATACCGATGTCGACGTCCAGCCGGGCGGCATCGGCAAGGCCCTGTCCGGCATCGGCAACTGGATCATGAAGAAAGCGCTCCCGACCCTCGTCGAGGGCGTAGCGATCTACGTCGCGTTCAACTCTTTCGGGAAGATCCTCGACGCCTGGAAGCAGGCGGACGAGCAGGACATGGCGAACCTTCAGCCGCGCCAGACCACCGGTCTCGGGCTGCTGGTGAACTACATGCTGAACGACAAGATCCCGATCAAGGCGCGCTGGACGACCTTCGGCGAGTACGTGGCCACCTCCGGCGCCGACGCCGGAACGCTGCAGATCACCGTCAGTTCCATCCTGCAGACGAAGAACGCCACGGCCGACGCCGCCCAGGCGGCCTGGAAGTGGTCGACGAGCGACGAACAGGCGGCGGTGACGGCGATGAAGAACGCCGGGTCGGGAGGAGACCCGGACAAGGCTTTCGAGGCGCTGGCCACCTACACCTATGGCGGCAAGGACCTGCCGTTGAAGGTGGGGGCGGCGGTCGCCATGAAGTACCTCAAGGGTTGAGGGCGGATCGGTGACCGTTCAGCACCCCTTGCGAAGCAACAGCCCTTATCCGTCGGAAAACGAGCACCGGCGGCGGTGGCGGAGCCTGGCAGCCGAAATCGCGGCCCGGGCGGATGACATCAGCGACGACCCGGCCCGCATCATGCCGCCGGACCGGGTCGGAGAATTGGAGGTAATCGGCTCCGGCATCGAGGCGGTCGGGTTCACCTCCGCCGACGAAAAACGGATCCGCGACGCAGACAAGGTCCTCTACTGCGTCGCGGATCCGGCGACCAAGGTCTGGTTGAACAGGCTGCGGCCGGATGCGCTCGATCTCTACGTGCTCTACGACGACGCCAAGGCCCGCTACATCACCTACATGCAGATGACCGAGGCGATGCTGCATTACGTGCGCCAGGGTCAGACCGTCGCGGCCGTGTTCTACGGACATCCGGGCATCTTCGTCCTCTCGACCCACCGGGCGATCAAGATCGCCCGCCGCGAGGGGCACCGCGCGACCATGCGCCCGGCCGTGAGCGCCCTCGACACGCTGTGCGCCGATCTTGGTGTCGATCCCAGCCAGCCCGGCATGGTCATGTACGAGGCCAGCGACATGCTGATCCGCCGCCGCCGTCCGGATACCGGGTTGCACCTGGTGTTGTGGCAGGTCGGGTTGATCGGCGAACTCGGCTACCGCCGCCAGGGCTACATCAACGCCAATTTCGGCGTTCTCCTGGACTACCTGGAAGACCTCTATGGCGCCGATCAGACGGTGGTGAACTATGTCGGCTCGCGCTATCCCGGCGTGGAGCCGCAGATCGACCGCCAGACGATCGCCTCCCTGCGCGACCCGCAGGCGCAGGCGCGCGTCACCGGCATATCCACCTTCTATCTGCCGCCGCGCACGGTCGCCGAGTCCGATGCGGGCATGCTGGAGCGTCTCGGTCTGATCCGGCCGGATCAGCTTCTGCGGACCCCGGACCAGCCGCTGCGGGTCATCGACCGATATGCGGCGCGCGAGCGCAAGGCGTTCGAGGACTTCGCGCGGTTCGATGTGCCCCGGACCTATCAGTGGCAGCGGGAAAGCGAGGCCGCCGACTTCATCCTGGCCTTGCGCGACGACCGGGCGTTCCGCGACCTGTACCGCAGCAACCCGGCCGCAGCCGTCGCCGCCTATCCAGGGCCGCTCGATGCCGTCAGTCGACGGCTTATGGCCCGCGGCGATCCCGGCGCGATCCAACTGGCGGCGAAGGAGAGCAGACGCTCCTGCTGTCCGTCGAACCGGGCTTTCTTCACCTATTTGTTGGCCCGCAAGTCGGAGACGGCGGATCTCGGCCGGCTGTCGGACCTGCCCCCGGAGAACCGTCTCAGGGCCGCGGAAACCTGGGTCGGAAAGCGTGGAATGTCCGTCGACTGGCCGAACCTGAGTGAGGACTGGGCGCTGTATCTGCGCCAGGAACTCACTCCGTGGGGCGGTTTCTACCTCTGTCGCATGCAGGAGAGGTCCATTGTCATCCATGCCCGACCGGGTGGAGCGGGCGACAGGATCGTTTTGGATGGTCAGCGTCTTCGTGGCGCGCGCCTGCTGAACGGCGTCATCCTTTGGGAGCAGGCCGACGGCAACGCTACATCGGGCCGGCTGCAGACCGATCTCCTGAGCGTCGGTACCCGGCGTCTTGTGGGCACCGTCTGGGCCGATGGTGAGCAGCCGTCGGTGGGGGCGCCCCTCCGTCTCTACGAGACCCGTCTGAAGCCGACCCCACCGCTCAGCGTCTTCGCAGGGGCATATGGTTCGGCGGATCTTCTGCCATCCTTTGAGGCCGGGGGGGCGGAGATGCGTCTTTGGCGGGACGGCAGCCCGGTGCCCGATGCCGTGGCGGTGAGCAACCGCCATCTGGTGGCGGGCGTCTTGCGCGTGCCGCTGTCCCAACTGCAAATCGACGACCTGCGGCACGTTCATGGCCGGTTCGCCCTGCGGATGGTTTCGGGCGACGATGCGAGCGTGCGGCCGCTGGACTTCACTGCCGCCGGACTGAGCTTGGCCGGGCATTCTCTGGACGCAGAGATCCGGGACGGCGCGTTGATCTGGTCCGCTGGACCGGCGGGTGCGCGTTCGGGTGACCTGCGGTTCCTGGTGGATCCGATCACACTTTGTCCGCTGGCGTATGGCAGCGCGCGGACCGCCGGCGGCCGTACCGTTCACCTGCGCGGCTACCGTCCGCCGACCGACGTCGAGCGATCGCGGCTCGCGGCGGCTTCGAGGATGGGGGTGCCGACCTGGGCCTGGCCGCACCTGCTCCGGGTCCAGCTCGACGCGGCCGCAAAGGGCGGACTGTTTCTCTGGCACGGATGGGATCGGGCGGCTGTCAACCAACGCCGCATCGGTCGCCTGCTCGACGCCCTGCGCGAGCACGTTCCGCTATGAAGGGGAGTCTTGGCCTGACCCCGACGCCGAGTGCTGATCCATCGCGGGTCGACCGGGCGTGGCTCGCCCGGGAGGCGGGTCCCGTCCCCCGGGCGCCCTGGGTCCTGCTCGACTACGACACAAGGCGTTGGCCGTTCGCGGCCATCCTCAGTCGCGACGTCTATAGGATCCGCAGGTTGGATCGGCTCCACGTCCATCTGGGCGAGCACAAGCGTCGCCGAGGCGAACGGCGGGTCCATCCGACGGCGCGCGACAACGTCATCGTTGCGAACATGATGGCGGAGCAGGGGCCGGAGGCGGATTTCTGGCGTCTGTATCACGGTTTCATGCTGCGTGTGCTGGCGCCGCTGGTCGGCCGGGGCATCAGCTACACTCAGACGCCGAAGCTTCGCATTCATCTCGCCGGTACCCGCAGCGTCAGTTCCTTCCACCACGACATCTGCGTCACCAAACGGATCGACCAGATCAATTTTTGGATGCCATTCTGCGACGTGGCGGACGAAACGGCGCTGTGGCTGGAGAGCGACTACGGCGCGTGCGATTTCCGGCCCGTCCCGGTCCGATACGGGCAGGTCCTGATCTTCGACGGCGGCTACCTGGGCCATGGGTCCGTGGAGAACCAATCCGACCGGACCCGGGTCAGCCTCGACATGCGGTTTTCCTACAAGCGTTCAGCCACCCGGGCCGAGGGCGTGGCTCTTCTGAACCATCTCGCCGGCGTGCTCGGTTCCGCGCCGGACCCGCAAATCTGCGCGAGCGAGGAGGATGCGTGATGCAACCCGACACGACAGACGTTCACACTCTCATCTCAACAACGGCCAAGATATCCACCGCACCTCCGCGAAGCGCCCTGGTCACCCGCTACGGACCGGACGGCAACGGCGTGGCCGGGACGGGAACGGCGACCTATGGACCGGCCACCGGCGGCGGATCGACCGTGCGGTACGAGGCGGCGGAGTCCGGTGGGCAGGTGCGCTCGCGAACGTCGATCGCGCTTGACGACGGGGGGCGCGTTCGGTCGGCTCAGAGCGATCTACTCGACATCCAGGGGCAGGTGACCCGAAAGGTCTCGGGCGACTACTCCCGGCTGTCGATGAACGTGGCCGGACTGCCGAGCGACGGTTCCGTCTTGATCCGGACCACGGATAAGGACGGGAAACCCCTGCATCACACCGAGATGGCCTACGCCGGAGAGGCGCTCGCAGGTCTCACACAGGCCAGCTACGACCCGGCCTCCAGCGCACTGACCGCGACGCTCGCGGTCGACTATGGGGGCGCCAAGTGCTTGGGGACCAGACTGGTGGGCGGGACGCTTGACTTGACGCGCAGCCGGGCGGACGGCTCGGTCGCCAGCAAGACCGCCTCTCATCTGAACGAGTACGGCGTTCCGGACATGGTCGAGACGGCGACCTATGGCCGAGACGGCAAAACGGTGACCGAGCGGCTTACCTCGAACTACGGCGCCGTCACCTTCGACCCTTTACGCAAGGTGAAAGGCGGCGGTCTGGTGGTCGCGGCCGCCGATCCGAGTGGCAGCGTTCTTGGCCGGACGCTGTTCCAGTACGCCAACGGCAAGGTCAAGCGGATCTCTCGCATAGCGCCGGGCGCGCTGCTCGATCTCGCAAGCGTCTCCCCGTATCCGGCCGACGCCACGACGGGGCCGCTGCGCCCCGCAAGCGTTCCGGACAAGACCGTAGAGGCAAAGCGCCCGGACGGCAGCCTGTTGGAGCGCTCCGAGTACTGGGCGATTGCGGACGGGACCGGCCGGAAGCTGCCGCGCAGAACCGTCGTCACCGTATTCGCGCCGGATGGCCGAACGGTCGTTCGGCAAACCGATGTGGACTTCAGCGGGGTGACGTTCGCCGACGGCGGCGTGCCGCGGGGCGGTGCGGTCGTCGCGACCAAGTTCGAAGGCGGCATCCGAACCAGCATCACACACGTGACCTACTGACCAATGCTTTTGGAAAGGAGATATCCGATGGCGATCGACAAGAACTGCAAGGTGACCAACAACGCGGGAGTCGCGGCGGTCGCGCTCAACGCGTTCAATTCCTCGACCAATGTCGCGAGCAACTCGCCCAAGCAGGGCTACATGCAACAGCTCAAGCTGCTCAAATCCGGAAGCAAGTCAACGATCGCCAATGGCGCGACCGCGACCCTTGTGCTCGACGAGACCTATGTCGACTCAACCGGGGCGACGCAGCCCTGCTACATCTACGATCTGCTCTTCTCGAAACCGGACTCGCTGTTCCCGGTGGCCGTTCAGTCGGAAGTGCTGGACTTCGCAAAACAGAGCTATCCGTCAATCAGTCTCACGTCGGCGCAGAACGCCAACATGGCCAAGGCCCTGACCTTTTGCCAGAACATCATGACCTCGCCGACCTCGAAAATGGCGGTGGCGTTTCAAGCGGCCATGACGAACGCTCTCAAGGAGGGCAGCGTCGCCAAGATCGATGCCGCAATGGCCACCTTCTGGCAACAGTATCCGGCCTTCGCCGGACTGGACTTTCCGAGCTACGTGGCGGCGAGCACCTACTTGCGCGCCTTCGCCTATCTCTGGGGCATGAACGACAAGGGCGAGCCCGGCCAGACGTACTACGTCTACACCTCTTCCGCGGGCGGCGGATCATCGTCAGGCGGCGTCACGAACACCGGGAAAATCATCTTCTCCAAGAAAGCCAACGCGCCGTCACCGGCAGACCCGACCGATCCGAACAGCGGATTCGACATCACCTACACGCCGACATCCGGCCCGTCGACGAGTCTCACCTTCGACAACGGCCAGCTGATCGACGGAGCCGGCGCGATCGCTCTGAACGGTGGTTTCGGCTACAAGGCGACCTTCACCAACCAAACCGGTGACACCACGGTCTGGCCGATCTTCAGCGGGACGGTCGTGAACCTCAAGGCGATGGCGATCCCACTGGCGCCCGAGAGCGGTTGGGACAAGTTCTGGTCCGGCCTCTCGTTCGAGAAGCTGCTCGACTACTTCCTCAAGGTGATGGGCGTTTGGATGGCGCTCGATTTCCTCAAGCAGAAGCTCACCGCCAAGGAAAAAAAGCTGGCCGACGACGAGGCCAACAAAAACGAAGGCAAGGAACCCGACAAGCAACAGCAGGAGGAAGCCGACGAGGCAGCGGACAAAGTCGGCGATGCGGCGCAGAAGGAAAATCAGGATCTCGCCGACCGGGCCGCGCCCGGCGACGATATCAAGGTCGCCAGCAACCAGCAGGAATTCGACGACGCGGTCGAGAATGTTCGAGGCGAGGGGTCGGCAGCCTACAAGAATGTCGCCGAGGACAATCTCAAGGGCGGTATCGACAGCGCCAACAAGCAGATCGAGGATCTTGCCGAGATCGAAGTCACGCCGGCACTCGAGGAGGCCGGTACCAATCTGGAGAAGGCCCAGACAAGTTTGGAATCCGGGGACTTGTCCTCCGCCGGCGACAGTCTGGGCAGCGTGAACGAGGCACTCCCGAAGATCGTCGAGGACATGGGGAGTTCGGTAAGCGAGGAACTCAAGGAACAGGTCTCGGACGCGGTCGAGGTTCAGGAGCAGGCGAAGGACATCTCTGAGGAAACCGACGAAAATTCCGAAGAGTCCGCGTCCGGCGATGAGGAACCGTTCGAGGACTCCACCGTTCCGCTCGACTAGGCGACTGAAACCTTCGCAGCCGGTCCGTCACCGGGCCTGAAGCACCGATAGCGCGGCAGATCGGTTCGTCGACGCCGCGCTATTCCCCCTGCGGAGCCCCGTATGCCCGCGGCAACGGCGCAGTGCCGGTAGAGGATCCCGGCCGCCTTTCCCTACCCTGCGGTCGTCGACGCAGCAGAAGCAGGGACCATGACGGCCGGTTGACACTGGCGCCTAAGGAGAACGCCCGCCGCTTAGGACGGCGGGCAGGGCCGCCTACTTGCCTTCTTTTTCGCCCAGGAAGTACGGCTTGAGATAGGCGAGGATGTCCTCGGCTTCCTTCTCGTTCTTCAAACCGGGGAACACCATCTTGGTGCGCGCCTTATCCTTACCGATGACGCTGCCGATATATTCGTTCGGAGCGACGATGTACTGCTTGAAGTTGTCTTCGTTCCACGGGTTGATCACCTCGCCTGCCGCGACCAAGTCGTCGGAGTGCGCGAATCCCGGGAACGCGCCAGCCTTCCGCTCGAACAGTCCGAACAGGGACGGCCCGACACGGCGCTTGCCTTCCGCCAGGACGTGGCATGCGCGGCACTTGTTGTAGAGCTTCTCGCCGGCGGCGGCGTCGCCTTCGGCGGCGGCCGGCGTGGCCAGCGACAGGGTCATCAGGATCGCTCCCGTCACGGCGATAGCGCGCATTGTCATTCAATCCTCCAGAGTTTCTGATTTCGCAAAGACTGTGTTTCGTCGTCTTTGGGTTTCAAGCCTATGCAGCAAAAAGATTTAACGTGTCTCGGACGGCTTGGGGTCTTCAACCGGGTACGGCCCTTGGTAGTCTGCTATCCGGCTTGTCAGTGTCAACCTGAAGAGACATCATCAGTGTAATGGTATCGGTTTATCCATTTTCGGCAATCGTCGGCCAGGAGGAGATGCGCCTCGGGCTGACCCTCGCCTCGATCGACCCGAGCATTGGCGGCGTGCTGATCCTCGGCGACCGCGGAACGGGCAAATCGACCGCGGTCCGCGCATTGGCCCACCTTCTGCCGACCATGAAGGTTGTCCGGTCCTGCCGCTTCAACTGCGATCCATCGGCGCCGGTGCAGGAGTGTCTCTCCGGATGCGGGCTTTCGGGAACGAGCGGTGCATCCAAGTCGGATACGGTGCCGATTCCCGTCGTCGATCTGCCTTTGGGCGCGACGGAGGATCGCGTGGTCGGCGCTCTGGATCTGGAGATCGCCCTGAGTCGTGGCGAGAAGCGTTTCGAGCCAGGGTTGTTGGCGCGTGCGCACCGTGGGTTCCTCTATATCGATGAAGTCAACCTCTTGGAGGATCACCTGGTCGACCTGTTGCTCGACGTGGCCGCGTCGGGCGAGAACGTGGTCGAGCGCGAAGGGTTGAGTGTCCGGCATCCCGCACGGTTCGTTCTCGTCGGCAGCGGCAATCCGGAGGAGGGAGAGCTGCGACCGCAGTTGCTCGACCGGTTCGGTTTGTCGGTCGAGGTATCGACGCCGACCAATATTCGGGACAGGGTCGAGGTGGTTCGGCGCCGGGAGGCGTTCGAACGCGATCGAGACGGGTTCCTCGCGACTTGGGCCTCGAAGGAGGCTGCCCTTCGACGCAAGATCGTCCGGGCACGGAAAGCGCTCGGCTCGGTGGAGGTCGGCGAACAGGTTTTGGAGAAAGCGGCTGAAATCTGTCTGGCGCTTGGGACCGACGGCCTGCGCGGCGAGTTGATCCTCGTGCGCGCGGCACGGGCGCTCGCCGCTCTCGAAGGAAAGTCTTCGGTCGCGAACACGCATCTCCGTCGGGTTGCCCCAACGGCACTGCGCCACCGTCTGCGCCGGGATCCGCTGGACGACGTCGGCGCCACCTCCCGGGTCGAACGGGCTCTAGACGCCTGTTTCGCGACGTGACGGCTCGGTCGCCGGACAAGCAGACCGGTTCCGGTCCGGGTTCCGGCGATGCAGTCTCCGCCGTCGGTGACCCGCAGGATGTCTTGCTTTCCGCTGTGCTGTTGGCCATCGATTCTCTTGCCCTTGGCGGTGCGTGGGTCCGGGCACGGCCGGGGCCGGTGCTCGATCGCTGGCTATCGGTGTTTCGGGAATGCCTGCCACCGGAGACGCCAGTGCGTCGCCTTCCGGTTCATGTCGGCGACGACAGGCTGATCGGAGGACTGGACTTGGCCGCGACGCTTCGCAGCGGGCGGCCGCAGGTCGAGCGAGGGTTGTTGGCCCAGATCGATGGCGGCGTGCTCGTCGCGCCCATGGCGGAGCGTATGACGGCGGGCACCGCCTCTCGTCTTTCCTCCGTGCTGGATACCGGGATCGTCGCCGCGGAGCGAGAAGGCATCAGTGCACGTTGGCCTGCGCGGGTGGCGGTCGTCGCTCTCGACGAGGGGCGAGACGACGACGAAGCGGTCCCCGCCATGCTGCTCCAGCGCCTCGCCCTGGCCGTCGATCTCGCCGGCGTCTCGATCGCCGATCTGAACCGGATCGCGGATGAGGGCGACCTCGCCGCGATGGCGCAGGCCGCGCGCCTCCGGTTGCGGGACGTTGCGGTCGGCGACGATGCCGTGGAAGCGCTTTGCGCGATCGGCGCCGCCCTGGGTGTTCCGTCTTTGGGATTGGCGGGGCTGGCCGTGCGTGTGGCGCGGGCCCATGCCGCGCTGGCCGGGCGCGCCGAAGTCGCTGATCAAGACGTCTCCGTCGCGGTCGGCCTGGTCTATGCCCAACGCGCGACCCAGCTTCCGGGCGACCCGGCGGATCCGCCGGATAGCGAGCCGGATCCGCCGCAGCCAGACCCGCCCCAAGACGACGCGCAGAAGCCGGACGACGCAACGGAGCGCACGGAGCCGGAAACCGCTGCGGACAGACTGATCGAGGCGGCGCTTGCGGCGCTCCCGCCGAATCTCCTGGAACAGCTCGCCGCGTCGGCGGCGCGGCAACGGTCGGGCGCGAACACCGGTCGTCGGGGCGAGGGTGGCTTGTCGCGCCGGCGGGGCCGTCCGGTCGGCAGCGTTCCGGGCGATCCGAGGCGAGGCGACCGTCTCAATCTGGCCGATACGCTGCGGACCGCGGCGCCCTGGCAGCGCTTGCGCGGTCGTGACGGCGACCGCGTCCTGGTGCGTCCGGAAGACTTCCGCGTCGCCCGTTACCGTCACCGCACGGAAAGCGTGACCGTTTTCGTGGTCGACGCGTCCGGCTCGGCCGCCCTCAATCGTCTGGCAGAGGCCAAAGGTGCCGTCGAACTTCTGCTCGCCGAGTGCTACGTGCGCCGGGACAGGGTGGCTCTGCTGGGATTCCGTGGGACGGCGGCCGAACTTCTGCTGCCGCCGACGCGATCGCTCGTGCGGGCAAAGCGGAGTCTCGCCGGTCTGCCGGGCGGTGGTGGAACGCCGTTGGCCTCCGGACTCGACATGGCAGCGGCCATGGCTCTCGCGATCCGGCGCGAGGAACGAACGCCGTCTCTCGTCGTTCTGACCGATGGCCGCGCGAATGTGAACCGGGATGGTGAGGGTGGCCGGGCTCAAGCGATGGAAGACGCCCTGGACGCCGCCCGAAGGATCGCCGGCGCCGGCGTGTCCGCGCTGGTTTTAGACACCAGCCCCCGGCCCCGGCCAGAGGCGGCCGAGATCGCCGGAGCGATGCGCGCGACCTACCTGCCGCTACCGCAGGCGGATGCCGCGACCGTTTCCCGCGCCGTCATCGCGGCCAGAGGAGACGGCGCCCGGCGCCAGGGCTAGGGAGTGTTCATGGCCAACGCACGGGATCTGGACTGGGACCGGGATGGTCCCGACTGGCCAAACCGTCAGATGAGCCGCTTTGTGCGGGCCGGCCGCCTGAAATGGCACGTACAGGTCGGCGGTTCCGGCCCCGGCCTTCTGCTTCTGCATGGAACCGGCGCCTCCACCCACACCTGGGCGGGCATGCTGGAGCCCCTGGCGCGGGATTTCACGGTGGTCGCTCCCGACTTGCCGGGACATGGGTTCACCGCATCGCCCTCGTTGTACGGACTGTCGCTGCCCGGCATGGCGCACGGCATCGCCGAACTGCTCGCGACACTCGAGATCGGCCCGGTTCTGGGCGTCGGCCATTCCGCCGGCGCCGCGGTTCTCGCCCATCACGCCCTGCACGGTCCCTCGACCCTGCTGGCGGTCGTAAGCCTGAACGGCGCTCTTATCCCGTTCGGTGGCTTGGCCGGCCGCCTGTTCTCTCCGCTCGCCAAACTTCTTGCCATGAACCCTGTGACGCCGGGATTATTCGCCCGGCGCCTGTCGAAGGCAGACGTTTTCGAGCGTCTTCTGGCCGGAACGGGATCGGATCTTGATCCTACGGCGGCGGCCATTTACCGGCGTCTGGCCGCCAGTCCTCGCCATGTCGCCGGCGCGTTGGGAATGATGGCGAACTGGGACCTGCGGCGCCTGCATCGGGAGCTGCCGACGCTCGCCATACCACTGATCCTGGTCGCGGCGGCGGGCGATCGGACGGTTCCGCCTGATCAGGCGGAAGACCTGGCGCGGCGTATACCGATGGCGCGCCTGGAAAGGCTGGCATGGGGCGGTCATCTCGCCCACGAGGAACGGCCGGATGAGATCGTGTCGCTGATCCAGCGGGTTGCGGCCGAGGTCGGCGTTTCGGAGGCGCGAAGATCCGACGGTTAGTGTTGGCATACGACTCAGACCCTCAGCAGCGTCATTGCGCGGGCGTGGTCGGTCCAATGGCGGTGGATCGACAGGTTTAGAACCAGGACGGTGGGGCGATGGAAAAGAACAAGCAGGCAGGTACCGTCGCGGTGGTGGTGTTGATCAACACCCGCTCCGCTCTCTCCGGACTATGGCGCCTGGTGACCGGCCGCTGGCGCACCCGTGCGATTCCGGGGGCGACCTTCGTGAAGGTGCTGGGCAGCGGGCGCGACGGCGGCTTCGTTCCGGTTCCGAGCCTGACCCATCTCGGCCTCTTCGTCAGTTTCACCGACGACGCCGCAGCCGACGCGTTCCTGTCGTCCAGGCTGCTCGACGGATATCGCGGTCTGTCGGCGGAGCTGCTTACGATGAAGCTGCGGGCGTTCTCGACCAAGGGGAGTTGGTCGGGCCGAACGCCGCTGACGGTAACCGCTCTGGAGCCGGACGAAGGTCCGATCGCGTCGCTCACCCGTGCCTCCATCCGTCCGGGAAAGGCTGTCTCCTTCTGGGTCCACGCCGCGCCCGCTCAGGTGTCGCTCGATACCGCGCGGGGCTGCCTCATCTCGGCCGGTCTTGGCGAGGCGCCGTTCTTCCGCCAAGCCACCCTCACCGTGTGGGAAAGCTTGGCGGCAATGCACGCCTTCGCGCGTCACGGTGCCCATCTTGAGGCGATCAAAAGGGCTCGTGCCGAAGATCACTTCTCCGAGGATCTCTTCGCGCGTTTCGTGCCGAGCGAAATCCAGGGGAATTGGCAGGGCCGGCACTTCGGAGACGGCGGGTCCGCGCTTGTCGAACCTGTCTAATACCCGTATTGTAAAGCTATGTTGACACTCTTTTCAGTCCAATGTTGACGACGCGCGGCACGCCCCTGCCGCCGCGCGAGGCCGACGGGACTCTCAGAGGCGCTGCGCGGGTCGACGGTGCGGCACCCCACGCGATCGTCATCGGCAGCGGTTTCGGAGGTTTGGCCGCGGCGGTACGGCTCGGTGCACGAGGATACCGCGTCACGGTTCTGGAGAAGTGCGATGGACCGGGTGGGCGTGCTCGGGTGTTCCGGCAGGACGGCTTCTCATTCGACGCGGGGCCGACGATCATCACCGTGCCGCATGTGCTCGAGGAGTTGTGGGCGTTGGCGGGCCGGGACTTCCACGCCGAGATCGATCTGCGTGAGATGTCCCCGTTCTATCGGATTCGCCTGGACGACGGACGAACCTTCGATGCCTCGCGAGACCCCGAGCGTATGCGGGCCGAGATCGCCAAGTTCTCGCCGGAGGACGTCGCCGGCTACGACCGCTATATGCAAGCGAGCCGCGAGATCTGTGAGTTCGCCTTCGTCGAGCTGGGGCACAAGCCCATGGGCTCCGCCGCCTTCATGGCCGGTGTCCTGCCGCGGCTCCTCAAGCATGGCGCCGCGCGGACCTTGCACGCGATGGTCGCTAGCCACATCAAATCGCCCGAATTGCGCGCCTTCATGAGCTTTCACCCGCTGCTGATCGGCGGGAACCCGTTCGACGTCACGGCGATCTACGCGCTGATCAGCGATCTCGAACAACGATGGGGGGTGCATTTCCCGATGGGAGGCACCGGCGCGCTCGTGTCCGGTCTGGTGTCCCTGATCGAAGGGCAGGGGAACCGGCTGACCTACGGCGCCGAGGTCGATGAGATCACGCTGGACGGGCGCCGGGCGACGGGTGTGCGCCTGAAGGACGGGGAGACTCTGTCGGCCGACATCGTGGTTTCCAACGCCGACGCGCCGTTCACCTACAAACACCTGCTGCGGAATGCGTCGAAGCGGTGGTGGCCGAACTGGCGGGTTGAACGGTCGCGCTACTCGATGGGGCTGTTCGTTTGGTATTTCGGCACGAAGCGCCGCTATGAGGGTGTGCCCCATCACATGATCCTGCTCGGTCCGCGTTATCGTGACCTGCTGAGCGATATTTTCCACAAGAAGCACCTCGCGGATGACTTCAGCCTCTATCTGCATCGGCCGACGGCCACCGACCCGTCCCTGGCGCCGCCTGGATGCGATACGTTCTACGCGCTGGCGCCGGTTCCGAACCTCGACGGGGCGGTCGACTGGCAAACGATGGAAGAGCCATATCGCCAGCGTATCGAGGACTACTTGTCGGCAACGGTTTTGCCGGACCTCGGGTCGGAAGTGATCTCGTCCAAGGTTGTTACGCCCCTCTATTTCAGGGACCAGCTCAACTCGCTTCGCGGCGCCGGCTTCTCCCTGGAACCGGTCATGTCCCAAAGCGCATGGTTTCGTCCGCACAACCGGGCCCAGGATGTCGACGGGCTCTATCTCGTTGGCGCGGGTACCCATCCCGGAGCCGGCGTCCCCGGCGTGATATCCTCAGCCAAGGTTCTCGACCAAGTGGTGCCCGATGCTGCCGCGTTCCGCTGACGACCGCGCCGCCGAGGCGAACGATCTCGCGAAGTGCCGAGAGCTGATCCGGTGTGGCTCGCGGAGTTTCTACAACGCTTCGCTCATCCTGCCGAAGTCGGTCCGCGATCCGGCCTACGCGCTCTATGCCTTCTGCCGTCTCGCGGATGACGAGATCGACCATGCCGAGGTCGGGGACGAGACGGCGGCTCTCGAGCGGCTGAGGCGGCGCCTCGATGCGATCTATGCCGGAGTTCCTCGGGACATTGCCGCCGACCGGGCCTTTGCCCGAGTCGTGCGGGACTGCGGGATGCCGCGGGCCTTGCCGGAGGCGCTGCTGGAGGGCTTCGCCTGGGATGCCGAAGGTCGGACCTACGAGACGATTTCTGAGCTGCGCGCCTATGGCGCCCGGGTGGCCGGGACAGTGGGTGCGATGATGACGGTGTTGATGCGGTCGCGGGACGGGTCGGTGATGGCGCGCGCGACCGACCTCGGTGTGGCGATGCAACTGACCAACATCGCCCGCGATGTGGGCGAGGATGCGCGAGCCGGACGGCTGTACCTGCCGCGCCAGTGGATGCGCGAGGCGGGGCTCGATCCCGACGCCTGGTTGGCCACCCCGTGCCACAGTCCGGCCCTCGGCCGGGTGGTGCGCCGTCTGCTGGACGAAGCCGATCGCCTCTATAAGCGCTCTCGCGCCGGAATCGGGCAGCTTCCGGTCGGCTGCCGGACGGGGGTGCGGACGGCGCAGCTGCTGTACGCCGAAATCGGCCGAGAGGTTCTGCGACTCGACAGCAATTCAGTCGACGGCCGCGCCGTTGTCAGCGGCCGACGCAAGTTGGCGTTGTTGGCCTGGGCGACGCTATCCGGTCAGGCGATCGTCCCCGGTCTTTCGGCCGAACCGCTTGAGGAGACCCGGTTTCTGATCGACGCCGTCCGGTCCTGTCCGGCGCCCCGTCCGCAACCGGGCCCGGGCTTCGGAGCGCGGGCCGAATGGGCGACGGATCTCTTGATACGCCTGGAATCCGGCGATCGACGGACCAGATCGATACCAAGGGACGCGAGTCCCGGGTGAATCCTCTGGAGAATTCCGTGATCGATCTCTCTCTGCTTGTCTTTATCGGCGCCTGTACCGCGGTTGCGCTGACCGGCGTCTTCTTCAAGCCGGGCGACTGGTACGAAGGGCTGCGTAAGCCCCCCTGGCGGCCCCCGAACTGGTTGTTCGGCCCGGCTTGGACGGTGCTCTACGCCATGATCGCGGTTTCGGGCTGGTGGGTCTGGGAAGCGGGCGAGTGGCCGGCCGTCGCGTTGCCGATGGCGGTCTACGGCTTGCAGTTGCTGTTGAACGCCGGCTGGTCGCCGCTGTTTTTCGGTTTGCGCAGGCCGGACCTCGCCTTCTACGAGCTTATCGGTCTGTGGTCCTCGATCCTGGCGACGATCCTCGTCTTCTATCCGGTTTCTCCGCCTGCCGCCTGGCTGCTGGTGCCGTATCTAGGCTGGGTCACGTTCGCCGGCGCGCTCAACAGGAGCATCATCCGGCTCAACCCCCGGACGGTGGAGGCATAGGACGTGTCGTCGGATGCCTTTGCCCTGATCGAGCCGATCTTTATCACCCTGGTCGTTTTCGGGTTCGGCTATTGGCAGTTGCGGGAACTGAACCAGCTTCGGCGCGAGCGCGAGGACAACGATCGCAAAGCCGCGGACGCCGAAAGCGAACAGGCCGTCGAACCGAAAGACCTGTCGCGTTAGCCGAACGCGGCCCGCGGCATCCGAAACGGCAGCATCAGTTTGACGATCGGGCTGGCGAAGCGGTCCAGATCGAGACTCTCGTGGACGGCCGGGCCGCGCTCGCCATAGAGACGGGTGTTGAGGATCTCCCGGGTGTAGAACGGACTGTCCTCCAGCCGCCGCGAGACAGAGACCGAATTGCCGGCATCGACCCGGGTTCCACGTTGGACGCGCCAGAGGCCGGCCGGTAGGTCGGCGCGTTCGGGCGGTGTCAGTCGCTCCAGCCCGCCATCGGCTCCGAAGCGCAGCGCCATCGACAGGTCCTGGCCGCCGCGAAGCTCCGCATCGTACAGGACAAGCGCCGAATCCCGACCCCGGAACCGGGACCAATCCCAACGTCTGAAGCCCGTTTCCAGCGGCTCCGAGCCCCAATTGCTGTCGAAGTATCCGTGCCCGCGCCAAGTCGATTGCGGCGCATCAAGGTCGACCGAAACTTGAGCCATGGGCGCGATCGGCCACCACCTATGCCGTCCAGCCGAGTCCAGGGTGAAGTCGATGCCCGGTCGGCAGTCGGGGGTGAGCGTGACGGTGCCCCGAATTGCCGATAGATGAGGCACGGAGCGCTCGTTCAGATCGATGGTGAGGCCGTTCTGCGACCAATGAAGCGCGCTGCGCCCGACGGTGAAAGTCCGCTCCGTCCGCCGCAAGGCACCCCGTCCGCGCTCCGTCATCGCCCAGCGGTCGGAGCCGGCGCCGTAGAGCGCGACGTTGATCGCGCAGTGGTTCTCGGGGTCTTGGCGTCCGGACCAGGCGTAGTAGGGCGAGAACACGCTGCCGACAAAGGCGATCACCGTCAGGCCCTGGCGGCCGTCCTCGCTCAGCGCGTCGACGTACCACCAGACATAGCCGCCCGGTGGAACCGCCTGCGCGAAGTCAGGTCCGCCATCACCCGTTCGGCGGCGAGCTTGCCCGAGAGCGCCACCATCGGGATGCCCGGTCCCGGATGCACGCTGCCCCCCGCCAGGTAGAGGCCCGGGATTGCCGTCGTCGTGCCGTGGCGCTTGAACGACGCTTTCCAGCCGAGGGCCGCCGGTCCGTAGATCGCTCCGCCGGTGCCCGGAAACCTGTGGGCGAAGTCCGCCGGTGTCGTCGTTACGCATCCGTCCGGCGACGGACGCACCGTCAGGCCGCATCGCGCCATCAGGGCGTAGGCTCTGTCCAGACATCGTTCGGTCTCCTCGCTCCGGAAGTCTTCGGTATCGCCCGTCGCCGGGGCGTTGATGATCAGGAACAGTCTCTCCTCGCCGACCGACGCGGCGGTGCCCTCGATCGAGGCGCCGCGATCTTGGGCACCGCGATCTTGGGCACCGCGATCTTGGGCGCCGCGATCTTGGGCGCAGAGATACGCCGTCGGGGTGCGGGGGAGTCGGCGCCGATCCACGAGATCCGCGAACTCGCCAGCGTAGTCGCTGCTGAAGAACACGTTGTGATGGACCAGTGGAAAGCCGTCGGTCTCCGCCACCAGGGACTGGGTGAGGGCGGACAGGGACCGGCTCGCGGGTTCCGTTGCCGGTGCGGCGCGGGCGACGCTCGGTCCTAGAAGTCCCGTACCGAGTGCGCTGACGTCGCCGCAGAAGACGACGGCATCGGCCGCAAGCGCCTCCCCGCTCGCCAGCCGGACGCCGCTGGCGGCGCCTCCGGCGGTGTCTATCGATGATACCTGGGCCCCCAAGCGAAAGCCGATACCGAGATCGCGGGCAACGGCCGCGAGCGCTTCGGGCAGTCGCTGCATGCCGCCGTCGATGGTCCAGACGCCCTCCTGCTCGAGATGGGCGATCAGTGTCAGGGTGGCGGGCGCGAGGTAGGGCGACGTCCCGCAATAGGTCGCGTAGCGGGCGAACAGCTGCCGGAGCCTGGGGTCTTCGAATTGGCGGGACAGGACGTCGAACAGAGTCGAGAACGGTTGCGTGGCCAGCAAGTCGCGGGCTCCGGCCAGGCCGCCGCCCAGAGTCAGTCCGAACGGCGAAGGCCGGGGAGCGCGCATGAACGATCGGTCGAGCGTCCGGTAAACGCGCGCCGCCTGCTCGTGGAAGGATCGAAAGTGCGCCGCTTCCCGTGGACCGGCGAACGCGGCCACTGCGTCGGCGGAACGTTCGAAATCGGCGAACAGGTCGAGCCGCTCCGTCGCGCTCCACGCGTGTCGTGCCAGAATTTCGGCCGGCCGGAAGGTGAGATGGTCTTCGGTGCGGGTCCCGGCAATATCGAAAAGCTCGTCGAACACCGCCCGGAGCGTGACGACGGTCGGCCCTGAATCCACCGGCTTTCCCGCTGCCAGGACGGTCCGGATCTTACCGCCGGGGTGCTCGGCAGATTCGACGACGGTGACCGCCACGCCTTGCGCGGCGAGGCGGATGGCGGTGGCCAAACCGGCGATGCCGGCGCCGACCACGACCACATGGTCGTCCGATCTGACAACTCTGGTTTTGGGAGCAGGGAGCATGATGCCGCTGGAAACGCCGTTGCCGGGATGAGCGATCAGTGTATAGAATAATTTACAATATTTAATGTCCAAATAATTGGACACTTAATTCGACATGCGTTCCGGGAGGCGATCATGGATATCAAGCTCAGGATCGAAGAAGCCCTCGAGGAGGCCGTGTCGGCCGGCGAGACGCCCTCGGCACCCGCTGGGCTGTCCGCCGCCATCCGTTATGCGGTCTTCCCCGCCGGCCACCGCATCCGTCCAAGGATTGCGCTGGGTGTGGCGCGAGCCTGCGGCGACGACCGACCCGGCTTGAGCGCCGCCGCGGCGGCCTCGATCGAACTGCTGCATTGCGCCTCATTGGTGCATGACGACCTGCCAGCCTTCGACGATGCGTCCACGCGTCGGGGCAAGCCTTCCGTCCATCGGGCCTTCGGAGAACCGCTCGCTGTCCTGACCGGAGACGCACTCATCGTCATGGCCTTCGAGTCGCTGGCTCGACAGGCGGCTGACTCGCCGGATCGATTGGCGACGCTGATCGCGACCCTCGGACGGGCGGTCGGAACGCCGTCAGGCATCTGTGCAGGCCAAGCTTGGGAATGCGAGTCGAACGTCGACCTGTCGGCCTATCAGCGCGCGAAGACCGGAGCCCTGTTCGCCGGGGCCGCGGCGGCGGGCGCGGGAGCGGCGGGGCACAACGATCCGGCCTGGCTCGAATTCGGGGTCGGCTTGGGCGAAGCCTATCAGGTAGCCGACGACATCTGCGATCTCACGGCAGACCCGGAACAGATCGGCAAGCCGACCGGTCAGGACCAGGCCCATGCTCGACCGAATGCCGCCCAGACCCTTGGGATCGACGGGGCGAAGAAGTGGATGGCCGAACTGGTCCAGCGGACGATCGACAGTATCCCTGACTGTCCGGGGCGCGACGGCCTGCGCTCCATGGTGTTGGCCGAAGGCGGTAAGATCCTGCCCAAAGGGCTGGTTCGGGCCGCCTGAAACAGGCCGCGACCGTGGTCGACACCGCTCACTCCGCTCCACAGCGTGGCGGGCGCTCCTGGCGCGACGCCCTGCGCCATTGGCGCGTCCGGATGGTCTCCGATCCCGCCTTCCAAAGAGCCGCCGCGTCGTTTCCGCTGACCCGATGGATCGCCCGTCGCAAGGGCCGCGCACTGTTCGATCTCTGTGCCGGCTTCGTCTATTCGCAGGTTCTCGTCGCGTTCGTTCGACTCGGCGTCGCCGAGCGTCTTTCCGGCGGTCCTCGGACCCTGGATGAATTGTCAGACGATATCTCCCTGGAGCCGGAAGCGGCTGAGCGCCTGATGCGGGCGGCGGCGGCCCTCGGCCTGGTGGAACACCGCGTCGGTGGCACATACGCCCTGGCGGATCTCGGCGCGGCAATGCTGGGCAACGCAGGGGTGGCGGAGATGGTGACCCACCATGCCGCACTCTATGCCGATCTCGCCGATCCGGTGGCGTTGCTGCGCGGGGAGACGGCGGGCAGGGCGCTGGAGAGTTACTGGGGCTACGCCACGGCAGAAGACTCGGCCAGCATCGGTGCGGAGCGGACCGGCACCTACAGTGAGTTGATGGCGGCGTCCCTTCCGATGATTGCCGAGGATGTGCTGGATGCCTATCCCATGGCGGGCCACCGGCGTCTCATGGATGTCGGCGGCGGCATCGGCGGATTCGCGAGGGCGGCCGCCACAAGGACGACCGGTCTGAATGTCGTCACGGTCGATCTGCCGACGGTCGCCGCCCAGGCGCGACTCCATTTCGAGAAGGAAGGGATCGCGGATCGGGCGCAGGCGACCGGGCTCGACTTCCATCGCGATCCGTTGCCCGGCGGGGCGGACCTGATTTCCCTCGTTCGGGTTTGCTTCGACCACCCGGACGAACGCGTGGCGCCATTGCTCGCGCGGGTGCGCGCGGCCTTGCCGCCCGGGGGCCGGTTGCTCATTGCCGAGCCGATGACCGATATGCGGCACCCAGACGCCGTCGGCGATGCCTATTTCGGATTCTATCTGATGGCCATGGGACGGGGTCGATGCCGCAGCGTCGAGACTCTCCGGACGATGCTGTCAGCTGCCGGTTTCCGCGCCGTTCGGGAACTTCCGACCCGCCGCCCGATGCTGGCGCGGCTCCTCGTCGCCGAGGTTTAGTTGGCTAATTTTCGTTAACGAATGTCAAAATTATTTGACACTCTCAAATGTAAATATAAGCTTACAAAATCGAATGACAGGCAGGTTTTCCTGCCGCCGAAGGAAGGAAGACCAATGCCTTCTGCCCACGCCATCATCCTCGAACAGCCGGAACGCCTGACGGTGAGGCCGGTCGATTTGAGTGAGCCGGGCGCGGAGGATGTGGTCGTTGACGTGGAGTGGACCGGCGTAAGCACCGGCACCGAGCGCCTTCTTTTCACCGGCCGCATGCCGCATTTCCCGGGAATGGGATACCCGCTGGTTCCCGGATACGAGGCGGTCGGCAGGATTTCGTCCGGGCCGCGCAGCGGCGAAACGGTTTTCGTGCCCGGCGCAAGTTGCTTCGGCGAGCTCCGCGGATTGTTCGGCGCTGCCGCATCGCGCCTTGTCGTCCCCTCCGCGCGCGCCGTCACGATCGATTCCTCGCTTGAGGAGAAGGGCACGCTGCTCGCTCTGGCGGCCACCGCCCATCACGCGCTGAGCGCACCCGACGCGATCCCTCCTGCATTGATCGCGGGTCATGGTGTGCTCGGTCGGCTTCTTGCTCGACTGACGCTCGCCCTCGGTTTTCCGGCGCCGACGGTCTGGGAACCGGACGCGCTCCGCCGGACGGGTGCCGAAGGATATTCGGTCATCGATCCGCGCGAGGACGACCGCTGGGACTACCCGTCGATCTACGACATGAGCGGCCAGGCCGGCATCCTCGACGAACTTCTGCCGCGTTTGGCGCGCGGCGGCTGCGTCGTTTTGGCGGGCTTCTATGCAGATCCCGTCAGCTTCGCCTTCCCGCCCGCCTTCCTGCGCGAGGCACGCATCCGCGTCGCGGCGGAGTGGGCGCCGACGGACCTGCAGGCGGTCCAGGCAATGCTGGTCGACGGCCGGCTCTCGCTGGACGGTTTGATCAGTCACCGCCGCGCCGTCGGGGAGGCGCAGACGGCTTATGCCGAAGCGTTCGCCGGAGGCGACTGTCTGAAAATGATCCTGAATTGGGGAGCGAGAGCATGACGGCGTCGATCCAAGCGGCACAAGCACCGGCAGACGCGGAAGCGGCCCCGGCCAAGCAGACCGAGATCATCGCGATCTACGGCAAGGGCGGTATCGGCAAGAGCTTCACCCTCGCCAACCTGTCCTACATGATGGCCCAGCAGGGTAAGCGGGTGCTCCTGATCGGCTGCGATCCCAAGAGCGATACGACGTCGCTGCTCTTCGGCGGGCGAAGCTGCCCGACGATCATCGAAACCTCCTCCAAGAAAAAGGCCGCCGGCGAGGCGGTTGAGATCGGCGACGTCTGTTTCGTGCGGGACGGCGTCTACGCCATGGAGCTCGGCGGGCCCGAGGTCGGCCGGGGATGCGGCGGACGCGGCATCATCCATGGCTTCGAGTTACTGGAAAAGCTCGGATTCCATGACTGGGACTTCGACTATGTGCTGCTCGACTTCCTGGGCGACGTGGTCTGCGGCGGCTTCGGCCTGCCGATTGCCCGGGACATGTGCCAGAAGGTCATCGTCGTCGGCTCGAACGACCTGCAGTCGCTCTATGTCGCCAACAACGTCTGCTCGGCGGTCGACTACTTCCGCAATCTGGGCGGCAATGTCGGTGTCGCCGGATTGATGATCAACAAGGATGACGGCACGGGCGAGGCCCAGGCTTTCGCCGCCGCCGTCGGCATTCCCGTCCTGGCGGAAATCCCGGCGCACGAGGACATCCGTCGCAAGAGCGCGAACTACGAGATCATCGGCCGTCCAGGCACCGAATGGGCATCCCTTTTCGAAGGACTCGCCGCCCGTGCCGCCGAGGCACCGCCGGTCCGCCCGACGCCGCTCAGCCATGACGACCTGCTCGGCCTGTTCAAGGGCGATGCGGTGGGGCGCGGGGTGCAGCTCCAGCCCGCCACGCTCGAAGACATGTGCGGCGCGACCTACGCGCCGAGACCGTCCCTCGAAGTCGTCTACGAAGGCGTGTGAGGCCGATCGGAATGCAGGATATCGGACCAGATCCCCGGAAGACCGCGAAGCCTGAGGGCTTCGGCGCGTCCGCCGCCAAGAAGAAGGCGGAAGCGGCGCTGCTCGGCTGTCATGCCGGGCCTGGGGTGATGGAGGAGGCGGCCCGTTCCGCCGGAAAGAGCGATATCCTCGACAAGCTGGCCGCCGACTATCCCAAGGGGCCGCACGACCAGCCGCAGTCAATGTGCCCCGCCTTCGGGTCGCTCCGGGTCGGGCTGCGGATGCGCCGCACGGCGACGATCCTGTCGGGCTCCGCCTGCTGCGTGTACGGCCTGACCTTCACCTCGCATTTCTATGGCGCCCGCCGCACGGTCGGCTACGTGCCCTTCAACTCCGAAACCCTGGTGACCGGCCAGCTCTACGAGGACATCCGTAACGGTGTCAAAGAGATGGCGGACCCGGAGAAGTACGACACGATCGTCGTTATCAACCTCTGCGTTCCGACCGCCTCGGGCGTGCCGCTGGACCGCCTGCCGCCGGAGATCAACGGCGTGCGGGTGATCGGGATCGATGTGCCGGGCTTCGGCGTGCCGACCCATGCGGAGGCGAAGGACGTTCTGGCCGGCGCCATGCTGCGCTACGCCCGCAAGGAGGCCGAGGCCGGTCCGGTGGCACGGCCGCGGGCGAAAAAGGACGACCGCCCCACCGTCACCCTGATCGGCGAACTGTTTCCGGCCGACCCGGTCGGCATCGGCGCGCTGCTCGACCCGATGGGCCTCTCAGTGGCGCCGCAGCTGCCGTCTCGGGAGTGGCGCGATCTCTACGCCTGTCTCGACAGCCGGGTCGCCGCCGCCGTCCATCCGTTCTACACCGCCAGCGTGCGTGAGTTCGCCGCCGCCGGCCGGCCGGTGGTCGGCTCCGGCCCCGTGGGCGTCGACGGTACCGCCGCCTGGCTCGACGCGATCGGCGAGGCCGCCGGCGTGCCGGCGGACCGAATCTCGGCTGCCAAGAACGCCGCGCTCCCGGCGATCCGGGCGGCCCTGGCCGACAACCCGATCAACGCCACCGTGACCGTCTCCGGCTATGAAGGCTCTGAACTCCTGGTCGCCCGCCTGCTGGTGGAGGCCGGCGCGCGGGTGCCCTATGTCGGCACGGCTTGTCCGAAGACCGAGTGGAGCGATGCCGACCGGGAGTGGCTCGAGGCCCGCGGCGCCCACATCCAGTACCGTGCGTCGCTCGAACAGGATCTGGCGGCCATGAAGGAATTCGCGCCGGACCTGGCGCTGGGAACCACGCCCCTGGTCCAGGCCGCCAAGGAGCGGGGCACGCCCGCAGTTTACTTCACGAACATGGTGTCGGCCCGCCCGCTCTTCGGGCCGGCCGGAGCCGGCTCGCTGGCCGGGATCGTATCGGCACAGACCCGCGGCCGGGACCGGTTCGCGGGCATGGTCGACTTCTTTGCCGGTGTCGGTACCGGCGAGTCGACCGGCTACACCGTCCCGTCTCGGGCGGCGGCCCAACCGATGTCGGCGGGGGACTGAGCGATGCTTGTTCTCGATCACGACCGGGCAGGCGGCTACTGGGGCGCAGTCTACGCCTTCACCGCGATAAAGGGCCTGCGCTGCGTCATTGACGGGCCGGTCGGCTGTGAGAACCTGCCGGTCACCGCGGTTCTGCATTACACCGACGGATTGCCGCCGCACGAGTTGCCGGTGACCGTGACCGGACTCTCCGAGGACGAGCTGTCCATGAACGGCACCGAAGAGGCGCTGCGCCGGGCCAGCTCGACACAGGACGAAAGCATTCCAGCCGTGGTCGTCACCGGCAGCATCGCCGAGATGATCGGCGGCGGCGTGACCCCGGAAGGCTCCAACATCCGCCGCTTCCTTCCGCGGACCATCGACGAGGATCAGTGGCAGAGCGCCGACAGGGCGATCTATTGGCTGTGGACCGAGTTCGGCGCCAAGAAGGTGCCGGCCCGCTCGGAGATGAAAGTCAAGGCGGGGGCGAAGCCGCGCGTCAACATCATCGGCGCCATCTACGGCACCTTCAACATGCCGTCCGACCTGGCCGAAATCCGCCGCCTGGTGGAGGGGATCGGTTGCGAAATCAATCTGGTCTTCCCGCTCGGCAGCCACATCAAGGACGTGAAGCGGCTGCCCGACGCGGATGTGAACATCTGCCTGTACCGCGAGTTCGGCCGCAATCTCTGCGAGGAGATGGATCGGCCCTATCTGCAGGCGCCGATCGGCATGCACGCCACCACGAATTTCCTGCGCAAGCTCGGCGAGTTGACCGGTCTCGATCCGGAGCCGTTCATCGAGCAGGAGAAGCAGACGACGCTGAAGCCGATCTGGGATCTGTGGCGCAGCGTTACGCAGGACTTCTTCGCCACCGCATCCTACGCGGTGGTGGCAACGGACACCTACGCCCGGGGCCTGCAGCAGTTCATGACCGACGAACTCGGGATTCCCTGCACCTTCGCGTTCTCCCGGACCGCCGGGGCAAAACCGGATAACGCTGCGGTCAAGGAGGCGATCGCCTCGACCCCTCCGCTGGTGCTCTACGGGTCGTACAACGAACGTTTCTACGCCGCCGAGCTCGGTTGCCGCGCCCAGTACATTCCGGCCTCTTTCCCGGGCGCCATCATCCGCCGCTCCACGGGCACGCCGTTCATGGGCTACGCCGGAGCGACCTACATCGTTCAGGAATACTGCAACGCCCTGTTCGACGCCCTGTTCCACATCCTTCCGCTCTCTGTGGACATGGATCGTGTCGATGCGACGCCCGCCAAGGCGACGCAGACGGCCTCGACCCGACCCTGGGACGATGACGCCCAGAGGCTGTTCGACCTGCATGTCGACGCCGAACCGTTCCTGGTCAGGATTTCCGCTGCAAAACGGTTGCGCGATCGCGTCGAGCGCGACGCCCAGACGGCCGGAGAACCTCGGATTACGAAGAAACGAGTCATTCAGGCGCTGTCCGCTGCGAAAGAAGGACAGGCGGCATGAGTGGCCAAAGGAAGTCAAGGGAGGACCGGACAATGTCCAAGAACGACTGCCAACGGCATAGCAGCTGCGTCACCGCACGGCGGGACTACTGGCTGCTCTATTTCCTTTGCCTTCCCCTGTTTCTGGCGGCGGCCCTGGTGTCGCGGGTCCTTCCGGCCCGCTGGCGTCCCTGGCCACCGTCGACCCGAACCGCCCGTTCCATCTTCGGCGAGGCACGAGCCGCCGCCGACGCGTATCTGCCTTACGCGATGATGAGCTGACGGGCTCCGTGGTTCGTTCGGTTTCGGCCGAACGGGCATCCGCCACCTCGGTCCGGTTACGGCCGGTCGTGTTGGCGGTCTCCGCCGCGCGGGAGAAGCGCGGTAACGCATGAGAGAAAGTATCCGAAGGGAAACATCATGGTAGATCCCAATCGGGCCAGCTCCCTTTCGGGTCTGACCGAAGGAGAAGCGCAGGAGTTCCATCGCTTCTACATTCAGGGGTTCATGCTTTTCACCGCAATCGCGGTGGTCGCTCACATCCTCGTTTGGATGTGGCGTCCCTGGATCCCGGGTCCGGACGGCTATGCACAGTCGATGATCGACGGTGTGAAGGTCGCCGCGACCTCTTTGGTCAACCTAGTCTAGGGAGGGACGAGCTATGTGGAGAGTTTGGCTGGTATTCGATCCTCGCCGTGCTCTGGTCGCACAGGCCGTCTTTCTGGCGACCTTGGCGTTCCTCATCCATTTTGTCCTGTTGAGCACAGAGCGCTTCAACTGGCTGATGGGCTGAGAACGGCCTTACCGGGAGGCCGGTGACCGGGGTGCCCAGCGGGCATTCCGCCGCCGGACATCCCGGTCACCAACCTGGGGGCGGACGATGCGCTTTTGCGGCCTCGTCCGTCTCCCGACAACCGCCGGGAGCCAGACGGACGCCTTCGCGTGCCGGGCCCGACGGATAGCCAACAAAGCGGCGACGCGGGGAGCGCGACAATGGCTCTGCTCAGTTTCGAACGCAAATACCGGGTGCGAGGCGGTACGCTGGTCGGCGGTGACCTCTTCGATTTCTGGTTTGGTCCGTTCTATGTCGGATTCTTCGGAGTCACGACGATCTTCTTCGCGGTTCTGGGGACCGCCCTCATCTTCTGGGGCGCGGCACTGGGACCCACCTGGAATCCCTGGCTCATCAGCATCGCGCCGCCGGACATCAAGTACGGTCTCGCATTGGCGCCGCTGGCTGAAGGGGGGCTCTGGCAAATCATCACGATATGCGCCATCGGCGCTTTCGGATCCTGGGCGCTGCGAGAGGTCGAGATCTGCCGCAAGCTCGGTATCGGCTATCATGTGCCGATCGCCTTCGGCGTCGCGATCTTCGCTTACGTCACGCTGGTGGTCATCCGGCCGTTCCTGTTGGGTGCCTGGGGGCACGGTTTCCCCTACGGCATCTTCAGCCACCTCGATTGGGTGTCGAACGTCGGCTACCAGTTCCTGCACTTCCACTACAACCCGGCACACATGCTGGCCGTGACCTTCTTCTTCACGACCTGCTTGCTGCTGTCGCTGCACGGGGCGGTGGTCTTGTCGTCGGTGAATCCGGCGCGTGGCGAGACCATCAAAACGCCGGAGCACGAGGACACTTACGTTCGCGACACCATCGGCTATTCGGTCGGCACGCTCGGCATCCACCGGCTGGGTTTGTTCGTGGCGTTGAACGCAGGGTTCTGGAGTGCCGTCTGCATCGTGATCAGCGGACCGTTCTGGACCCGAGGCTGGCCCGAATGGTGGAACTGGTGGCTTGACCTGCCCGTGTGGTGATAGCCGGCCAAGGAGGGAATTATGCCTACCTTTCAGAACGTCTTCACGCGCGTTCAGGTGCAGGGACACCCGCACTATGGCGTGCCGCTACCGGCGGGTGACGAACCCAGGATCGGCAAACCGATCTTCGTAAAACTCCTCGGGCTGTTCGGCAACGCGCAGATCGGCCCGGTCTACCTGGGCACGCTCGGGATCCTTTCGCTGGCATGCGGCCTGGTCGCGTTCGTGACGATCGGCCTCAACATGTTTGCGTCGGTCGACTGGAACCCGATCGAGTTCGTCCGCCAACTGCCGTGGCTCGCGCTTGAGCCCCCGGCACCGCAATACGGACTGAGCATTCCGCCGATGAACGAGGGGGGATGGTGGCTGTTCGCCGGCTTCACCCTGACCGTTTCCATCATGTTGTGGTGGCTGCGGATGTATAACCGGGCCCGGGCGCTCGGCATGGGATCCCATGTCGCCTGGGCCTTCGCTGCGGCGATCTGGCTCTACCTGGTCCTGGGCTTCATCCGTCCGGTTCTCATGGGGAGCTGGTCGGAAGCGGTGCCGTTCGGCATCTTCCCGCACCTGGATTGGACGGCCGCCTTCTCGATCCGCTACGGCAACCTTTTCTACAATCCGTTCCACGCCCTCTCGATCGTGTTCCTGTACGGCTCGGCACTGCTGTTCGCCATGCATGGGGCGACGATCCTGGCGGTCGGCCGGTACGGCGGCGAGCGCGAGATCGAACAGATCGTCGATCGCGGTACGGCGTCCGAGCGGGCGGCGCTGTTCTGGCGCTGGACCATGGGCTTCAACGCTTCGATGGAATCGATCCATCGCTGGGCATGGTGGTTCGCGGTTCTGTGTCCGCTCACGGGCGGTATCGGAATTCTGCTGACCGGGACGGTCGTCGATAACTGGTACCTCTGGGCGGTGAAGCACAGTTTCGCGCCGGCCTATCCTGAAATGTGGGCGCCGATCCCGGATCCGGCCCAAGGAGGGTGAGATGAAAAACATCGCTATCGTTGCAGCTCTCCTCCCCTTCGGCGCCCTCCTGGTGATCGCCTTCTTCTTCACCGTTGGGTGGGAACGCCCGCCGATCGACGTCCAACAGGTCGGCTATCGCGGTACCGGCATGGAGGAACCCAACAATCCACGCGAGCAGGCAAAACTGGTCGCGCTGAACCAGATACCGCCGGAGATCTATCCTCTGGACAGCCCCGCCGATCTCGCGAGTGCTCCCAAGGCGCGTGAGATCTACGAGAACGTCCAGGTTCTCGGCGGCCTGCCGGAGCCGCAATTCACGCGGCTGATGGCGGCGATCACTGAGTGGGTGGCACCCGAAGAGGGCTGCGGCTACTGCCACAACCTCGACAACCTTGCGGATGACTCGCTCTACACCAAGACCGTCTCGCGCCGCATGATCCAGATGACGTGGAACATCAACACGGACTGGCAAGATCATGTGAAGGAGACCGGTGTCACCTGCTACACCTGCCACCGCGGTAATCCGGTTCCGGAAAACATCTGGTTCAAGGACAAGCCGCAGCGTTTCGCCTCTGCGGGAATGCTGGGGTGGAACGATGGTCAGAACCGACCGTCTGAAAAGAGCGCCTATACTTCGCTGCCGGTGACCGCGTTCGAGGCGTACCTCGTCGGTGACGCTCCGATCAGGGTGCAGGCCACGGCCGCTCTTCCCACCACCGAGGGAGGATCGACGATCCGCCAGACGGAGGAGACCTACGGGCTGATGATGCACATGTCGGACGGTCTCGGTGTGGGTTGCACCTACTGCCACAACACCCAAGCGTTCGGCAGTTGGGAATTGAGCCCGCCACCTAGGCAGACGGCCTGGCACGGCATCCGCATGGTTCAGGACTTGAACGGGTCGTATCTGCTTCCTCTCACGGATACGTTCCCGCCGGAGCGGCTGGGTCCGACGGGCGACGTCGCGAAAGCGAACTGCGCGACCTGCCATCAGGGCGTGTTCAAGCCGCTGTATGGGGCATCGATGCTCGACCAATACCCGTCCCTTTCCGGCGCGCCGTAAGGCCGCCGGGGAGTGACTTCCCCGTCCCGCTCCATCCCTATGGAGCCGTCGCGGCCGGTGTCGCACGGCTCCATTTTTTTGTGGGACCGGTCGCGGGTTGACCGACGTCCAGACCGCGAAGCATCACGCGGCTCGCGGGCGCCAGCGCCGCGCTATGAAAGCCCGGCCTCCGTATCTGAGCAACCGGCCAGGCCGAGGGCGGTCAGTGCTGCATCGGGTCCGGCGTAGAGGATGCGCGTGTCGAGGACACGCTGGTCGCCGCCCGCGTCCGCGTTCAACGCAGGAACTCCGTTGAGGTTTAAGGCCGACAGCGTCCGATGCGCTCTTGCGGTCCGGTCATCCACCATTTGCAAGAGCGCCGCGTCGGGCGTTTCGATCCGGTCTGCCGCGTCCGCGAGACCCAGATCGGCGAGCAGGGAGGAAACGACCGGCGCCGATGTCACGTCCTTTCCATGCAGGTAGCGGGCGGATTGGATCACCGAGAGCGCCTCGATGACGCGATCGGGGGCCGCGTCAGTCACCGCGGTCACGGCGAGCGTCGCGACTGTCGAGTCGAGCGATGCATCCACCGCCCCTAGCACGTCTTTGCGGTAGGCTTCGCTGAACGGTTGGCCGGTGAGTGCCGCGATACGCTGATCAAACGCCCATGCCTGAGCCGCGAAACTTTTCATCGACCGGGCGGCCGCGCCGGCGAACAATCCGGTCGCCAAGGGCTGAAGATCGATCGCCGGATGCCGGTCGAGCGCCCTGATCGCCGGCAATGCGCCGTAGCACCAGCCACATAGCGGATCGAACAGGTAGTGAAGGGTCAGTCTCTGTGTCATGCGCCGTCTCCTAGGCCGAGATATAGCGCGGGCAACCGAGAATGATTAGGCAAACAAAATTGACAATCAGTGTAGAAAAAGCAAACAAATGATGCGATGTCGCGAGCGCACAATCTCAACAGGCTGGCCTACTTCGCCGCAGTCGTCGAAACCGGGTCGTTCACGAAAGCGGCCGAACGTTTGGGCGTCACCAAAGCCGTCGTCAGCAGCCAAGTGACGCAGCTTGAAAGCGAGCTGCAGGCGACGCTTCTGGTGCGGAACACCCGCAGGGTGAGTGCTACCGAAGCCGGTCAGGTTTTTTACGCTCGGTGCGCGACTATCCTCGGCGAGGCGGAGGAGGCTTTCGGCGAAATATCCGATCTGGCCGAGCGGCCGGTCGGGATCTTGCGGATGACCGCCCCCAACGACTACGGCACGGCCATCGTGGCGCCGGTGGCCGCCGACTTCCGGCGGCAGTACCCCGGATGTCGGGTCGAGCTGCGTTTGACGGACGATCATAGCGATCTCATGGCGGGCGACTTGGACCTTGCGATCCGTGTGGGTTGGCTGCGCGACTCTGGCTTGATGGCGCGCAAGATGGGGATCTTCAAACAGGTCCTGGTCGGCCCCGGCGCAGACGCCGCGCGGCTGGCGGCCCTGCAGCACCCGAACGAGTTGGCGAACTGCCCCTTCATCGCGAATGCGGCGCTGCCGGAACCGCTGCGATGGAGATTCGAAGAGGTTGCGGGACGGCACGCGACGGTCGTGATGGAGAGCGGTCTGTCGATCAACGGCGCCTCCGCGATCATGGAAGCGGTCAAGAACGGCGCGGGCCTGGCCATCCTGCCCGACTACCTTGTTCGGAAGGATCTGGTGGCGGGACACCTTACGATGGTCTTGCCCGATTGGCGGCTACCCGAAGGCGGCATCCACGCGGTCCTGCCGGCGTCGAAGTTTCGCGCCGCGAAGGTGACCGCCTTCATTCACATGCTGCTCCGTGCCGAGAGGGAGCGTTCCGCAGATGCGGATCGGGACGAGACCGGTTTCGCCCAGGATGTCTAGCCAGGCAGGACCGTCCGCCGGACCCATGACGCGGCTCAGGCCGCGTCGTGCTTCGTTCTCGGCGCGACGGTCAGCACATCAGGTCCGGACGCCGTTCGGCATAGATTCGCAGCCACGGTGCGAAGCGCGACGGGTCGCGGCCGATCTCGTCGCGAAGGTCCCCGTAAGAGATCCAGCGAACCTCCATCACCTCGTCCGGATTCGGACCGATGGCCATGTCCGGCGCCGGGTCGCCGCGAAACAGGTGGACGTGTTCGTGCTCCACCAAACCGGCTCCGACATCCGCCCGATACACCAGCTCGTCGGCTGGAGTCAGCGGAATACCGGCGATCCCGAGTTCCTCGGTCAGCCGACGAGTAGCGGCATCGGCCGGGGATTCCTGCCAATGGGGATGGCTGCAGCAGGTGTTCGCCCAGAGCCCACCACAATGGTACTTGCCCTCGGCACGCCGCTGGATCAGCAACCGGCCGCCCGACACCAGGAAGATCGAAACCGCGACGTGCAGGACACCGCTCCGATGCGCCTCCATCTTGCCGATGGGGTAGAGCGATCCGTCTGCCGCCACGGCGGGAATCTCCGGGTCCGGAACTTGCCGCTCGGCCGTCGCCGAAGAGACTGATGATCTCATCACCGCGATCCGGTCAGGCGACCGCACGGCTCAGGGCGCACTGGACCCAGAGTTCCTCCAGTGCCGAGATCAGGTGGTCGGTATCGGCGTCGCTGTGCAACGGCGACGGTGTGATGCGCAGCCGCTCAGTCCCTCGAGGGACGGTGGGATAGTTGATCGGCTGGATGTAGATTCCGTAGTGGTTGAGAAGGTAATCGCTGATCCACTTGCACTTGACCGGGTCGCCGACCATCACCGGTACGATATGGCTCGGGTTGTCCAGATGCGGGATGCCGATGGCGTCCAGGCGGCGCCGCACCGCTGCTACACGGTCGCGCTGCTGCTCCCTCTCGGTTTGACTGGTCTTCAGGTGGCGGATGCTGGCGGCTGCGCCGGCGGCGACCGCCGGCGGCAGGGCGGTGGTGAAGATGAAGCCCGAGGCGAAGCTGCGTACGAAGTCACAGAGCGCCGCCGAGGCGGCGATATAGCCGCCCATCACTCCGAACGCCTTGCCCAGTGTTCCTTCGATGACGGTCAGCCGATCCATCAAACCCTCGCGCTCGGCGATACCGCCGCCGCGCGGGCCGTAGAGTCCGACCGCGTGGACCTCGTCCAGATAGGTCATCGCGCCATGGGCCTCAGCGACGTCGCAGATCTCGGCGATCGGCGCAATGTCCCCGTCCATCGAGTAGACCGACTCGAAAGCGACGAGCTTCGGGCGGTCCGGCTCCAGGGCCGACAGCTTGCGGTTCAGGTCTTCGGGATCATTGTGGCGCCACAAAACCTTCTCGGCCCGACTGTGCCGGATCCCTTCGATCATCGACGCGTGGTTGTCCGAATCCGACAACACAACGCAGTTCGGCATCCTGGAGGCCAGCGTGCTTAAGGCGGCCCAGTTCGAGACGTATCCCGATGTGAAGATCAACGCCGATTCCTTGCCGTGGAGATCGGCAAGTTCCCGCTCTAGCAGGACGTGGTGATGGTTCGTGCCCGAGATGTTCCGGGTGCCGCCGGCGCCGGCACCGCACTGGTCCAGCGCGGCGTGCATGGCTTCGAGAACGGGCGGGAATTGACCCATGCCGAGATAGTCGTTCGAACACCAAACGGTGACGTCGGACTGCCCGTCGGGTCCGTGCCGGCGTGCCTTCGGGAAGGCTCCGCGCTGACGCTCGATATCGGTGAAGACCCGATATCGTCCCTCGCCATGCAGCGCTTCCAGCTCGCTTTCGAAGAAGGATTGATAGTCCATGGTCGCCTCCTCGTTGGACGCGGTTCCCGGCCGCGCTGGTGTTTGTGTCGTCATTCCGATCTCGTTATCCGGATTCCGGGGCCGATCGAGCGTCGAAGGGTCCGGGTTCTCCGCTCGCGGTGTCGGCCGCGGGCAGGGCGGTTCTTCCGGCGGCCCAGCGCCAGAGTGCTGCGTCGCGAACCGGCAGCACCATGAACCAATGTTCCAGCGCTCCAAGTACGAGCAGGGCAGCGAGGCAGAATAGCCCGCTCACCTCAACCGGTAGGGCGCCCGGATGGAGGGCGCGGGCGACCAGGAGGGCCGCAGCGGCGGTGATCGCGGTCACCGACAGCGGAAACAGCAGGTTGATGGGGCGCACGGCAAAGTAACTGCGCAGATGCTCCAGATGCACCGGCATCAGTTCGTCCCCGAAATGCGGGACGCCGAGAAAGAGGTTCAGTTTCGCACTCAACCGCGTCACCCAGAGGGCGAGGAAGGTCAAGGCTGCGATCTGGTTGTCCGCCCCCCAGGTCAGCGCCAGCAAACCGGCCGCGGTGACGGCAAGCGCGGCTTCATGGTAGGCGATCGCCGCCGACGCCTGGGCGAAGCGCCGCCAGCGGCCGGCGCCGACGCTGAGGACGGACTTTCGGGGACCGGTCACAAGTCCCAGAAGGAACGTGAGTTCGTGCCAGCCCCAGATCGCCAACGCCGCGGCGAAGGCGTGGTATCCGGAGGCGGCATCGGTTTCGCCGGCCGTCCGGACGATGACGGCGAGGGCGATCACGACGAGCCCGGTCGCTCCGACCAGAACCAGTGGCCGGTGCCAGGCCGGCAGCCGGACCAGCCACAGGATCAGACCGGTGCTGAACCACCACAGCAGCAGCGCGGCAAGCACTGGCAGCGCGTATGTGATCAGGTTCGACACCGGCACGCCTCTACCAGGTCGGAGCCAGCCGGATCGCTTCCGGCGTTTCGTGCTCCTGCACCGGGTGCAAGTAGAGGCGCAGCAGGGTCGCGCCCGCCGCCGCGGTCAGCCCGATGCGCCGCAGGCCACCGAACAGGCCTCCCTCGGCCTTGGCGTCGGCGATCCGACCGGCGAGATGCCGGAGGCGTTCGAGACCGGCCCGGAACGCAGGCGCGTCGGTGTCCAGGGTGAACGGAAAGACCTGTTTCGAGATTTCCGACGTCACCCGGAAGACCTGCAGGTCGTACTCGGTCGGGTCCAGACCGAGCGCCGCGTGGAAATACGGCCGGTTGTGATCTCGGACGTACATCGTGGCATAGACCGCGAGCAGGAAGAACCGGATCCACAGGCGGTTGCGGCCGCGCAGCAGCGCCGGGTTCGCCCGCATCATCAGGGCGAAGGCCTCACCGTGGCGGAACTCGTCGTTGCACCACTCCTTGAACCACTTGAAGATCGGGTGTATGCGGTTTTCCGGATGCTTTTCCAGCTCCCGGTAGATCGTGATGTAGCGGGCGTAGCCGATCTTCTCTGACAGATAGACCGCGTAGAAGATGAACTTCGGGCTGAAGTACTTGTACTTCTTCGCCTTGGTCAGAAATCCGAGATTCACCCCGATGCCGAAGTCCTTCAGGGTGTCGTTGATGAAGCCGGCATGGCGGGATTCGTCGCGCGCCATGAAGCGGAACAAGCGTTTGATGTCCCGGTTGGCCACCCGTTTCTTGGTCTCGGCGTAAAGGACGCAGCCGGAGAATTCCGACGTGACGGAACTGACCAGGAAATCGACAAGCTCGCTCTGCAGTTCCGGCGAGTAGCTGTCGAAATCGACCGCATCCCATTCGTCGGTGCGCTTGAAGTGGCCCCGGTTCGCGTCGGCCTCGAATTCGGCCATCAGCATGTCCCACTCGGCGCGGACCGGTTCCACGTCGATACGGTCGAGGGCGTCGAAATCGGTGGTGTAGAAATGGGGGCTCAGGACGGTGTCCTGTTTCGCCATTCCGGTGGTGTCATAGCGCGCGTCGAGCGCGTCGGCGACGGCGGCGTTCATAGGTCCCTCCGCTCGGTGAAGCTCAGATCATAGAGTTCTGTGAGTTCGAGATGGGCGGCGATGCGGGTCCATTGCTGCTCCAGCCAATTCGCCCGAGTCACGGTTGCCCGCCGCTTGAACTGGCGGCGTTCGCCGTAGGGGATGGTGATCGGCGCACCGTGTACGAGTACCTGGTCGCCGGGCTGGACGTCGGTGTCGCCGTCGAACTCCACGTTCGCGTAGAACTGTTCGATCGAGCACTCCACGTCGATCGTACAGTCGACGTCGAACTCGCGGCGTTCCGCGATAAACAGGCCGATCATTGGGGCACCTCCTTGGAACGGGAAGCCTGATGCTGAGGGCGCGGCAGGAAGACCGCGAACTCCTGGACGTTGCTGAAACCGTAGGCGGCGAGGTGTAGCACGCTGCCGGTCGCCGGGTCGGTGATGGAGTAGCGTCCATCCGACCAGCGGGTGAGCGTGAACGGCACGTCGGCGCCGACCTGATGAACCATGCGGTCGCGCGACAGACCGCGCAGAAGGCCGCGAATGAAACCGTGTGTGCCGGGCGCCAGATCGGCGATGCGCTCGCCCGTGGTCCCGTCGAAGACCGCGATACCGCGATCCGGCGCGTCCCTGAAAACGAGGTCGCGGCTTTCGGCGGCCACCGCGGCGGGCGGTTCGATCGTGTAGTCGCCGGCGAGTCTGGTTACGCCGGCGGTGGCGATGGAGAACGCGATCATGACGCCGGCTGCGATCAGCGCGCCTTTGGGGACGTCGTTGGCTCGATGCTGGGTTGTCATGGCGTTCTCCTGTGTCACTCAGCCGGCGGCCGCCGCCAGGGAGCCGGGCCCCGCCTGCGTCGAGCGGTTTTCCGTGACGATCTTGGCGGCGGTGTCGGTCTGACCTGCCTGGCGTGCCAGCATGCCGGCGATCACGCCCGCGACCGCCTCGGCCTGCGGAACGGCGCGCAGCGCCGCTTCGGGCCTGGCGAAGCACCAGGGCCGAGCGTGCGGCCACAACACCGTGTAGGACAGCCGCCGGTCGGGCAGAACACCCAGGGTGACGTCGCCGGTACCGTCGGCATTGGCCCGGACGTTGATGGACGCGACCAGATCCACCGGGATCGTCACGGTCATCGGCAGGGCGACCCCGATCCGGAGCACGATACGCCGCGTCGTCACCGTGTAGCGGGTGCTGCGGGCCACCAGTCGCGCGTACAGGGCGAGGAAGCCCAACACGGGAACCGCGAGGGCCAGCGCCCAGGCCGCCGACACCATGCCGGCGTAGACGCTGCCGGTCGCCAGCAGTTCGGCTCCGAACCGCCAGGCAAGGATCGCCAGGAAGTAGACAGAGACCGCGCGCAGATGAAGCGCGTGCCGGGCGAAGCCGGACCAGGTCGGCGCTCCCTGCCAGACGATCCGCTCGTCACCCGCCATTCCGGCGGGTGCCGCGTCCAGCGGACGGGAGTCGTCGAACTCTCCCATCGGCGCGTCGATCTGCGCGTCCCGGTGTGCGGAGGCCGCGGTCACAGGAGTGGCTCCTGACGGCGCGCGTCGGCGTAGAGCAGACCGGCACCGAAGTAGCCCATGATCTTCTCTTCCTCGAGCCGGGTGATGCGGTCCGAGGCGGCGATGCCGGGCACTGCGGAGAACTGGTCGCTGTAGATCGACGGGACGTCGACCTTGCCGCCGCGGACGTCAGCGAAGCCGCCTGGAACGAGAACGGTGCGCGCGGCGTCGCCGTCGCCGACCGTCATCTCGATATAGCGGATCAGGACTTCTGCGGTGTCGACCCAGACATCGGTCACGGTGCCTGCCACCTTGCCGTCGCCGCCGACGACGGGCATGCCTCTCGGGTCCGGATCGCCGTCGACCACGCCGTAGTCAGAGACCGAGCGCATCGGGACGATCCGCGGTTGCCCTTCGGCCGTCATGTCGGGAATGTCCTGCCGTTCGGCCCAGGCGCCTGGACCGACCCCGGCGAGCATCGGATCGCCGGTCGGTTGCAGCGGCGCGCCGGGGAAGGCGGCGATCGGCTCGGCGTTCAACGGCCGGGTCTCGCGCTTGAAGTTCGGGGCCTCGGCGAAACCGCCCTCGGGCAGCGCGAACCGTTTCGGCTCGGCCATCCAGACGACCCCGATGTTGTCGACCTTTCCGGAGATGCCGTCCTCCAGCGGGTATCCCTCCCGCCGGTCCTCGCGGCGCAGGTATATGATCAGTCCCGCGAAGAACAGCCAGAACGCGTAGAGCACGACCTGTGCGACGTCGATATGTCCTGTAATGGCGCCGATTTCCATGACTTCCTCCCTCCCTTATCCGGGGAATTCCGCGAGCCCGAACTTCCCGGTCGACGGCGCCCTGCGTCCGTGCGAATAGCGGACGAGGGGGCCGACGACCGCCAGGGTCGCAAACAAGAGTACGAGTTCCAGGTGGTAGACCGCGCCGTACCCGGTCGCGGGATTATTCAAGGCTTCGCCCAGCAAGCCGTGGGCGGCGAGCTGGGAAACGATATCGCGGACCGCGCCGCCGATCATGATGCCGCCGCCGGCGGCGGTCGCCTGGACCGCCCCCCAAGCGCCGAGGGCCAGTCCGCCGCCGTCGCTTTTCTCTCCGGCGAGGCTCATGGCCGCCACCAGAGAGCCGACGGCGAACATGCCGCCGCCGAGACCGATCAGCACCGTGCCGACCTGGAACAGGACCGCCGATTGCAGAGGCGAGGCGAAGATCAGGGCCGAGAACGCGAACACGCCGACCACGCAGCCGAAGGCGGCCAGCTTGCACGGATCGCCGCCGCGCCCGAGATCCCGGGCGGCGAGGGCGAAACCGATCAGCGTGCCGAAGGCGAACAGCGCTGTCAGCCGGGTGGTCTCGCCGACCGTCATTGCCAGGATCTCGCCGCCATAGGGTTCCAGCAGGATGTCCTGCATGCTGAACGCGGCGGTTCCCAGAAAGACGGCGACCAGCAGCCGGCCGGCACGGCGGCCGGCGATGAAGGCGGCCCAGGCCTCGGCGAAGGTCGGGCGGGGCCGGTCCGGACGGGTGCGCGACGGATCCCGAACCTCTTGTTTCCACAGCGCGATCAGGTTCAGCGCCAAGGTTGCGACGGCGGTGCCCTGGATGACCTGGATGAGCCGAAGCTGGCTGAAATCGGCCAGCAGTTCGCCGACGATCACCGCGGCCAGCCCCATACCCACGAGCAGCATGACGTAGAGCATCGCCACCACGCGCGGTCGCGCGTCCTCGCTCGCCAGGTCGGTGGCGAGGGCGAGACCGGCGGTCTGCGTGGTGTGCAGGCCGATCCCGACCAGCAGGAAAGCGAGGGCGGAGGCGGCGTAGCCGACCCACTGCGGTCCGGTGGTGATGTCGCCGGACAGGATGATCAGCGCGAAGGGCATAATCGCCAGCCCGCCGAACTGAAGCATGGTGCCCATCCAGATGAACGGCACCCGCTTCCATCCGAGCAAGGAGCGGTAGGTATCGCTGCGGTGGCCGACAAGCACGCGGAACGGCGCGAAGAGCAGCGGTAGCGAAACCATCATCGCCACCAGCCAGGTCGGTACGCCGAGTTCGACGATCATGACCCGATTCAGGGTGCCGTTGAGCAGCACGATGGCCATTCCCACGGAGACCTGGAAGAGCGAGAGGCGCAGCAGGCGGCCGAGCGGAAGATCCGGCGTCGCGGCGTCGGCAAACGGAAGCAGACGCGGGGCGACCTGCATCCACATATGCGACATCCTGCGACGGCTCGGGCTCATCAGCGGGTCAGCTCCATCGCTTGCGAGATGTAGAAACCGCTGTCCACCCGTTCGCCACGGCCGACCGTCAGATCGCTCAGCGCATCCTCGCGACGCACGGCGGCGACGAGCCCGCGATGGGAGACCGGCTGGATCGATGGCGAGCGGTCCTGGCGGGGAAACAGCTTGCCGGCGGTGTGCATGACCGTGAGCAGGGCGGTGCGCGGCGCGAAGGTGAACACCATCGACGTCGACGTCCGCGGCGCCAGGCCCGCCAGAACCCGCACCGCGTCGTCGGCCCGGTAGTGGATCAGGCTGTCCATCGCCACCACGTGGTCGAAGCGTCCGAGCGCCGGGTCGAGCATGTCGCCCACCCGAAAGTCCACCCGTCCCGGACCCGGAACATCGGGAAGACGCTCCCGGGCGAGGTCGACCAGGGTCGGCGACAGGTCGATCGCAACCACCTCGGCACCGCGGCGCGCCGCCTCGACTGCAAGAGCCCCCGTGCCGCAGCCGGCATCGAGGATCCGCCGGCCTGCGAGATCCTCAGGAAGCCAGTTCAGCAGGAGGCGGCGCATTCTGTCGCGCCCGGCTCGCACCGTCGCGCGGATCCCGCTGACCGGCGCATCGGAGGTCAGACGGGCCCAGGCCTCGGCGGCCGTGCGATCGAAATAGGTTTCGACCTGCTGGCGTCGGTTTGTGTAGGTCGCGCTCTGCATCAGTCGAATCCCAGGAGTTCGAAGAGGTCACGATCCTTCATCGGGGTGCCCACCATGGGGTCCACGCCGGCCCAGAGCTTCGCCGCAAGCCTTAGGTACTCCTCGCGGACCGCCTCCAGTTCCGGGGCATCGTCCATCTCGAAGATCGTCGATTTCTTCAGCCGGCTGCGGCGGATGGCGTCGAGGTCGGGGAAATGCGCCATCGTCTCCAATCCGGCGACGGCGTTGAACTTGTCCACCTGATCCGTAGCCGCGCTGCGGTTGCAGATCACGCCGCCGAGCCGGACGTCGTAGTTCCGCGCCTTGGCGGCAATCGCCGAGACGATGCGGTTCATGGCGTAGATCGAGTCGAAGTCGTTGGCGGTGACGATCAGCGCCCGGTCGGCGTGCTGGAGGGGAGCCGCGAAACCGCCGCAGACCACGTCGCCGAGGACGTCGAAGATCACCACGTCGGTGTCGTCGAGCAGATGGTGCTCCTTCAGGAGCTTGACCGTCTGACCGACCACGTAGCCGCCGCATCCGGTTCCGGCCGGCGGACCACCCGCCTCGACACACATGACGCCGTTGTAGCCCTCGTACACGAAGTCCTCGACCCGCAGTTCTTCCGGGTGGAAATCGACGCTTTCAAGCACGTCGATCACCGTCGGAACCAAACACTTCGTCAGGGTGAAGGTGCTGTCGTGCTTGGGATCGCAGCCGATCTGCAGCACCCGCTTCCCGAGCTTCGAGAACGCGACGGAGAGGTTCGACGACGTCGTGCTCTTGCCGATGCCGCCCTTTCCGTAGACGGCGAAGACCTTCGCCTTCCCGATGGTGAGGGACGGGTCCATGCGGACCTGCACGCTGCCGTCGCCGTCGCCGCGACCTCCGGGGCCGGTAATTCCGTCAGGCGGTGTCATGGTGTGTTTCCTTTCATCCTCAGGCGGCCGCCGGGCCGGGGGAAACTCCCTCGAGCCGGTCTTCCAGTTCGTCCCCTGCCTCGCGCAGGGCGGACAGGGTTTCGGAGTCGGGCGACCAGTAGTTTCGTTCGTGGGCCTCGAGCAGTCGGTTCGCGACCCGGGCCGACGCCTTCGGGTTCAGCGTGGCGATCCGCTCGCGCATCTCGCGGTCCAGCACGTAGGTCTGGGTGATGTGCTGATAGACCCAGGGCGCCACCTCGCCGGTCGTCGCGGACCAACCCATCGTGTTGGTGACGTGGGCCTCGATCTGACGCACGCCCTCGTAGCCGTGCTTCAGCATGCCGTCGTACCAGTGCGGGTTCAGGATCCGGGTCCGGGTCTCGATCTCGACCTGCTCGCCCAGGGTGCGCACCGCGCCGGCGCCCCGGGTCTGGTCGCCGATGTACACCGGTACCGAGTTGCCGCGGGCCCGCCGGACCGCCCGACCGATGCCACCCAACGTATCGAAGTAGTGATCGAGGGTGGTGATGCCGAGCTCCAGGGACTCCAGGTTCTGATAGGCCATGCTGACGTCGCCGAGCGCACTGGTCAGCAGCTCGGCCTGCTGGCTCGACTTGCCGTCGCGGCCATACGCGAAGCATTTGCGCCGTGTGTAGGTTTCCGCGAGTTCGTCCTCGTCCGACCAGGCGCCGCTGTCGACCAGCATATTGACGTTGGACCCATAGGCCCCGTCGGCATTGGAGAACACGCGGAGCGCGGCGGTCTCCATGTCGCAGCCGTTCCGTTCGCAATAGGCCAGCGCGTGCCGGCGGACCGCGTTCTGTTCCAGCGGTTCGTCGGCGCTTGCGGCAAGCCAGGCCGCTTCGGCCAGCAGGCGAACCTGCAACGGCAGCAGGTCGCGGAAGATGCCGGACAGGGTCATGATCACGTCGATCCGCGGTCGGCCGAGCTGTTCCAGCGGGATCAGTTCGGCGCCGGCGAGGCGGGCGTAGCTGTCGAAACGCGGGCGGGCGCCCAACAGGGCCAGGGCTTGGCCGATCGGCGCGCCTTCGCTCTTCAGGTTGTCGGTGCCCCAAAGGACCAGGGCGACGGTCTCCGGCATCCCGTGCCCGTCGGCCTCGGCTCGGGCAATGATCCGGGCGGCTTGGGCCGCGCCGTCGATCAGGGCGAAGGCGCCGGGAAGACGGTAAGGGTCGAAGCCGTGGACGTTTCGGCCGGTCGGCAGGATCGCGGGCGAGCGGATCAGGTCGCCGCCCGGCGCCGGACGGGTGAAACCGCCGTCGAGGGCGTGAACGAGGCCGGACAGTTCATGCTCTTCGGACAGCAGGCGTCCGCACCGGGCGATCGGGTCCAGCGCTTCGGCATCGTGCCCGGTTCCGGTGGGCACGCGGCCGTCTGCCAGGGCGTCCACCGCGTCTTCGGACAGAGCGTTGCCGAGCTGCGCCTCGGCCAGGATCGCCACCATTTCGCGCCGCTGGTCGGCCGCCATCGGCTCGCCGACCACGTGGAGGCCGTGCGGGATCAGGGTTTCCTCGAGTTCCGCGACCTTACGATGGAGCGCCGGGATCCGGTCCTCGGGTGCGGTCTCCGGCACATCAAGGTCAAGTTCCGTCGCTTGCGCGTCGATGATCGCGGCGAGTCTCGTCCGTTCCGCCTCGTCGTCCGGACCGAGGGCCCGCCAGCGGTCGATCGAGCCGCGCAGGTCGAGAAGCCCTCGGTATAGGCCGGCCCGGGTCACGGCGGGCGTCAGATAGCTGACCAGTGTGGCGGCGGACCGGCGTTTGGCGATGGCGCCCTCGGAGGGGTTGTTCGCGGCGTAGAGGTAGAGGTTGGGCACGGCACCGATCAGCCGGTCGGGCCAGCAGGCCTCGCTCAATCCGGTCTGCTTCCCGGGCATGAACTCCAGAGCGCCGTGGGTGCCGAAATGCAGCACCGCATGGGCGTTGAAGTCTTCTCGGATCCACCGGTAGAAGGCGTTGAACGCATGGGTCGGGGCGAAGCCGTGCTCGAACAGCAGCCGCATCGGATCGCCCTCGTAGCCGAACGCGGGCTGCACGCCCACGAAGACGTTGCCGAAGGACGCGCCCAGGACGTGGATCGACCGGCCGTCGGTCTGGTGGCGGCCGGGTGCCGAGCCCCACTGCGCCTCGATGTCGGCGAGATGGGGTTCGCGCCGCACATAGTCGTCCAGGCTGACCTTGGCGTGGACGTTGGCATCGGTTCCGTGCTGTGCCGCGTTGCCCTCGGTGACTGCGCGCCGCAGCGCGTCGGCATCGGCCGGAAGGTCGACCCGGTAACCGGCGTGGCGCAGGGCGCGCAGCGTGTGGTGCAGGGAGTCGAAGACCGAGAGATGGGCCGCTGTCCCGGTTGCACCCGAGTTCGGCGGAAAATCGAATACGACGACCGCAACCCGGCGATCCTCGGCCGGCGTCCGGCGGAGGGCGATCAGTCGGTCAATGCGATCCGCCAGACGCTCGACCCGGTCGGGGATCGCGTGCATCCGGCCAGTGCTCTCCTCGGTGTCGGGCGTGCCGCGGGCGCCGAAAACCATCGGCCCGGTGGCGCCGTCGATCTCCGGGACAGCGATCATGATCGTCGACTCGACCGGGGTCAGCCCCCGGGGGTCAGATTCCCAGCTCTCCGCGCTTTGGAACTCGAGAGCGTGCGCGGCGATGTAGGGCACGTCCAGCCGGGCGAGCAGGTCCTCCGCGGCGGCGCTGTCGTTGTAGGCGGGGCCTCCGACCAGGGAAAAGCCGGTCAGGGAGACCAGTGCGTCCACGGTGGACCGGCCATCCTTGTCCATGAAGAACTTTTCGATCGCCGGCCGGGCGTCCAGTCCGCTGGAGAAGGCCGGCAGGACCCGAAGGCCTCTGGCCTCCAGCGCTGCGATCACCGCATCGTAGTGTCCGGCATCGTCCGACAGCACATAGGAGCGCATGATCATGAGCCCGACCGTACCGGCGGATCCTGAGGCGGCGGGCAGATCCTCGACCCGTTCCGTCACTCGGCCCGCCACGGTCGGGTGGTAGAGGGCGACATCCGGATACTCGACCGGCGGCGCGACCGAGATATGGCCGCGCAGGCACTGGCGAGGACCATCGGCATAGCGGTCGACCAGCAGCCGCACGAGGTTGGCCAAGTTGTCCTCGGAGCCGGCCAGCCAATACTGCATCGCCAGGAGATAGGCCCGCAGATCCTGGGCGGTTCCCGGCACGAAGCGCAGCAGCTTCGGTATCCGGCGTAGCATCTTGATTTGGCGCGCGCCGGACGAGGCGGCCGGTGCGCCGCCTGAGGCGCCAGGCCGGCCACGCAGCCGCTTGAGGAGACCAACCAGGCCTGAGGGGTTGGAGTCGCCGCGGAATTTGCCGAGCCGGGTGAGGGAGGCGACCTCCTGGGCCGAGATGCAGATCAGCATCGCGTCGCAGCTTTCCCGCCGCGCCTCGAGGGCCGGCCGGATCATCTGAATGTGGCCATCGGTGAACAGCATGGTTCCGATGATCAGGTCGCCGCGCTCGATATCGTCGATGCACTGCTGTAGACGTTGCGGTCGGTTTTCCCATTCGCAGGCCGCGTGGAACGAGAGAACGAGGCCGGGAAGTTCCTTGCGTAGGCGCTCCGCCGCGCGCCCGACCGCGCCCGCGACGTGTCCGTCGAGGGTCAGTAAGACCACGCGTACCGGCGTGGCGTCAGCGGGCGAAGTGCGCTTTGGCATCGTACAGCGTTTCGACTGTGATCGTGGCGACTCCGCGCTCTCGCGCGAAGGTCTCGGTGTTCCGACGTGCTTTGCCGCGCACGAAGAACGGGATCTTTTTCAGCTCCTGGTCGGCATCCGGGCTCCAGGCGGGCTCCGAAAGGTCGTTTGCCGCGGCGGTCGGCTCGAAGGAGGGGGCCGGCGCGCCGACGGCCGCCTGCTGGGCATGGTCCGCCGGAGAGGCGCTTTGACGGGAGGGACTCTGGTGGGAGGCGCCATGGTGCGAAGCGCCGGCGGCGTCGTGAAACTCGAAGTCGCCGCGGAACATGGCGAGCAGGTGTTCCTCGAGTCCCATCATCAGCGGATGGACCCAGGTGTCCCAGAGCACGTTGGCGCCCTCGAAACCCATCTGTGGGGATCGCCGCGCCGGATAGTCCTGGACATGAACCGGCGCGGAAATGACGGCGCAGCCGATGCCGAGACGCTTGGCGATATGCCGTTCCATCTGGGTGCCGAGTACCAGTTCCGGCCGCAACTCGGCGATCCGGTCCTCGACGTCCAGATAGTCGTCGGTGATCAGCGCCTCGCATCCGAGTTCCTCGGCGACGGCGCGGACCTCCCGGGCGAAGGTACGGTCGTAGGTTCCGACGCCGACCACGTCGAAGCCGAATTCGTTGGCGGCGACACGGGCGGCAGCGACGGCGTGGGTTCCGTCGCCGAAGACGAAGACCCGCTTTCCGGTCAGGTAGGTGCTGTCGATCGAGCGCGAGTACCAGGGCAGGCGCGATCGCTCACTGTCGAGTTCCGCGCTCGGATCGATGCCGGCGAGGGCAGCCACTTCGTTGATGAAGGCTCGGGTCGCGCCCACGCCGATGGGAACCGTGGTCGTCCGCGGCTGGCCGAAGGTCCGCTCCAGCCAGCGCGCCGTGGTCTCCGCCGTCTCCGGATAGAGCACGACGTTGAAATCCGCGTCGCCCAGGCGGGCCAGGTCGGCCGGAGTCGCGCCCCGGGGCGCGACCACGCGGACGTCAATGCCGAGCCGCTCCAGCAGGTCGGTGATCTCCACCACGTCGTCGCGATGGCGAAAGCCGAGCGCGGTCGGCCCGAGGATGTTGCAGGACGGTTTCTGGCCGTCCGGCCTCGCCGGCCTTGCGGTGCCGGTTTCGGGAGCGTTCGCTCCGGCGAAGGCCCGGACGAGTTGGTAGAAGGTTTCCGACGCGCCCCAGTTTTCCTTGCGCTGATACGACGGCAGCTCGAGCGGCACCACCGGAACCGGCAGACCGAGCGTTCGCCCGAGGCCGCCCGGATCGTCCTGGATCAATTCGGCGGTGCAGGAGGCGCCGACCATGATGGCCTGCGGTTGGAAGCGGTCGTGGGCCTCTCGCAGGGTGCGCTTGAAGAGTTCCGCGGTGTCGGACCCGAGGTCGCGGGCCTGGAAGGTCGTGTAGGTGACCGGCGGCCGATGCGGCAGCCGCTCGATCATGGTGAACAGCAGGTCGGCGTACGTGTCGCCCTGCGGGGCGTGAAGGACGTAGTGCAACTCCCGCATGGCGGTTGCCACGCGCATTGCGCCGACATGGGGCGGCCCTTCGTATGTCCACACCGCGAGCTTCATGGCTCAGACCTCCAGCCGTGTGCGTCGGTCGAAGGGGCGCGCGAAGAGGTTGGCGAGGTCGGCCGCCTGCTCGTATCCCTGGACCGGAGTGAACACGAGCTCGATCGACCACTTGGTGGCGATGCCCTCGGCCTCGAGCGGATTGGCCAGGCCGAGGCCGCAGACCACCAGATCGGGGGTCGCGGCGCGGCAGCGATCGAGTTGCCGGTCGACATCCTGTCCTTCGGAAAGGTCCGTTCCGGCGGGCAGCAGAGCGATCTCGGGATCCATGATGCCCCGGTGCAGGTACGGCGTGCCGACCTCCAGCGGGCGCATACCCAGCTCCTCGGAGAGGAAACGGGCGAGCGGGATTTCAAGCTGGCTGTCCGGGAAGAAGAAGATCGATCGCCCCTCCAGCGCGTCCCTGTACCGGGAGACGGCCTCAGTGGCCCGCTGGTGCGGCCGGTCGGTCACCTCGTGGAACCGCTCGGGCGACACGCCGAAAGCGTCGGCGGCGGCTTTTAGCCATCGGGTCGTTCCTTCGGCACCAAGCGGGAAGGGGGCGGCCAGGCGTTGTGCGCCGCGCTCTTCCAGAAGACGTGCCGTCTCGGCCAGATAGGGTTGGGCAAGAAGGAATCGTGTATCGGGCCCGACCGGCGGCAGATCGGCGGCGTTGCGAGCCGGCAGGAAGGTCGGTTCCGGAACTCCCAGGCCCTGGAGCAGACGGCGGAGCTGGTCCTCGACCACATCTGCCAGGGTGCCGACCACCATCAGACCGGGCTCGCCGGGGGTGGCGGCTGGCAATTCGGGAACCATCGCGGCCAGACAGTTGTCCTCGCCTTGAGTGAAGGTGGTCTCGATGCCGCTGCCGGAATAGTTGAGAATGCGGACATGGGGGCCGTACTGCCGTCCGAGCCGCTCGGCCGATCGGGACAGGTCGAGCTTGATCACCTCCGACGGGCAGGAGCCGACCAGGAACAGCAGCTTGATGTCGGGGCGCCGCTTCAGGAGGCGGTCCACCACTTTGTCCAACTCGTCGTTCGCGTCGGCCAAGCCGGCGAGGTCGCGGTCTTCGATGATCGCGGTCGCGAACCTGGGTTCGGCGAAAATCATCACGCCCGCCGCAGACTGCATCAGGTGGGCGCAGGTGCGGGAGCCGACGATCAGGAAGAAGGCATCCTGGATCTTACGGTGAAGCCAGATGATTCCGGTCAGGCCGCAGAAGACTTCCCGCTGGCCCCGTTCACGGAGAACCGGCAGATCGTCGCAGCCGGCGGACGGAAGAGCGGAAGACTGACGTACGGCGCTCATCCCGCCACCCCGACTTCCCGCAGACCCGAGTCGCCCTCGTGCGCGCCGTCGTGCCGCCGGATCTCCAGGCGTGCGGCGCGCAACTTCAGCAGGAACTGCGCGGCATTGATCGCGTAGGCCGCGTAGGCCGCCAGGGTCAGCATCATCTGCGCCGTGATCGACCCCCAACCGGCGATCAAAGCGACAAGATACGCGGTGTGCAGAGCGATCACGACCATGCTCACCGCGTCTTCCCAGAAGAACGGGCCGGCGAAGAGATAGTGGCCGAACACCGCCTTCTCCCACAGCGACCCGGTGACCATGATCGCGTAGAGAAACAGGGTCTTGACCACGATCGAGATGGTCGCAGCCTCCGCGCCCTCTCCTGTGGCGAGAAACCGGATCACCAATGCAAGGCTAACTAAGAAGACCAGAAACTGTGCCGGGGCGAGAACTCCCTGGACGATGGTCCAGGGGGACTTGTCGCGTCGACGTCGCTGCTCCGGCGTGTAGATCGGGCGGGTGGCCCGGATCTGATCGTTAAGGGGCGGCATCGTCGAACTCCCTCGAAGGCGGACCGGAACGTTGTCCGGGGATCCTCAAGGAGGACTCTACGGTCGATCCGACGAGAGTGTCAACTTAACTAGACGTCCAAAAAATTTTACACATAGACAAAATTTTGCGGTAGCATCCCGTCAGAATTGCAGGGCAGTCGGTTTTTGGAGGCTGGAAGAAATTAAATTACGTTTATTCGTGGTTTCGGCGAATAGTACTTACGGGCGACATGGCGATGTGTAACGGTAAATCAAAACGCTCGAAAAGAACAACGAGGGGCGAACGCCATGCCGGTAATTCGAGCCACGGTTGATGTGGATCGCCGACCCATCGACCAACGTGTGGTCAATCCTAATCGCGAGCAACGTAGGTGGGACGCTCCGCCAGCGCTGTCGGTTCCTCTGATGCGAACCATCGAGGCAGAGGTCATTCCTCGGCTGTTGCTGATGCACGGCACAGGTGCCGCGGCACCCCGGACGGGGTCGGCAATTCTTCCGGCTGATGTCGAAACCCTGGTCACCCATTTGCTCGTCGCCCCGCCGGGCGAAGTCGACTTGTGTCTGGCGGAGATTCGAGGGCGCGGGGCGGATGATGAGACCGTCCTGCTCGACCTGCTGGCGCCAAGCGCCCGTTTGCTCGGGGTCATGTGGGAGCGGGATCTGTGCGACTTCACAGATGTGACGGTCGCCCTCAACCAGCTCCAAAGGCTCTTGCACGGTATTTCCTGCGATCTCGATCCATTTGAAGGACCGATGCCGGTCGGACCGTCTGTAATGCTGTCTGCGACTCCGGGGGAGCAGCACACTTTTGGTACATCGGTTGTGAGCGAGTTCTACCGCCGGGCCGGATGGTCCGTGTGCGAGGAGATGCCGCGCACGGAGCGCGAGATCGTCCTTTGCGCGAAGAAACGCTGGTTTTCGGTCGTGGGCTTCTCTCTGAGCGGTGAGTTATTGATCGACCAACTCGCTTCGGTTATCAGGGGCGTGCGGAAGTCTTCACGGAACCGTGATGTCGGCATCATTGTTGGGGGGCCGGTGTTCCAGGATCACCCGGATTGGGTGGCCTATGTGGGCGCCGATGCTTCGGCATTGGACGGTCGGGATGCGGTCATACAATCCTTGAGCTTGTTGCAACTGTTGGCTAGGCCCACCTTCTAGCCGCCTGAGAAGCTCGAGACGACAGAGGCATAACGTCACTAAAGCCGTCGGCCTACGGCTTAGCGCAGAAACTGTTGAGCGAGTCTCGAGTGTTCAAAAACCTTCCGGCGCTGGCTGAAGTGTTGAATCCGTTCAAATCTCCGCGGAAGTCGATTGGCGACCTGGACGCGGACATTGCCGCAATGGCGATCGGTATGGCGGCCGACATCGCGTTGATCGTCGATAGGAACGGTGTGATTAGAGACGTTGCCTTCAGCACTTCCGACCTTACCAATCACCCGTTCGATACATGCATCGGCACAGCTCTCGTCAGTACTGTTACGATCGAGAGCCGCGACAAGATCACAGAAATGTTGTCTGAAGCCGCGGGCGGCACCGTCACGCGATGGCGTCAGGTAAATCATCCCTCGGACGCTGGCCTCGATCTGCCGGTTCGCTACGGCGCGTTGCGGATGGGAGACGATCGGACCCTCGTGCTTGGACGCGATCTCAGCGCAATGGCCGAACTTCAGCAGCGCCTGGTCGATGCGCAGAATGCGATGGAGCGGGAGTACGCGCGACTTCGTCATGCGGAGACCCGCTACAGGATGCTGTTCCAGGTGGCCTCTGAAGCCGTGGTCATCGTGCATGCGACAAGCCGGAAGATCGTCGAGGTCAATCCCGCCGCCGTCCGGTTGCTGGACCGCGATACCAAGAAACTCAGCGGTGTGCCGCTCCAGGACATCATCGCCGAGGACAGTTGGGAGGATGCCAGCGCGCTGCTCGTCGCCGTCGGTGCGACAGGTCGGCCGGCACAGGCGACCGTGAGGGTCGGGCGCGCGGGGCATTCGCTGGAGATGGGAGCGTCGATCTTCCGACAGGGAAACGATGCCCATTTTCTGCTTCGACTCGGCGTCGCCGATATGCCCACCCCTTCGGAAACGGAGAATCTGGCGCGATCGTCCATGCTCAAGGCGATTTCCCAAATCCCAGACGGTTTTGTCGTGACCGATACCGATTTCCGCGTGATGGCCTTGAATGGTGCTTTCCTGGATCTTGCCCAACTCGCGACCGAGGAGCAGGCGATGGGCGAGCCGATCAGCCGCTGGCTGGGCCGCGCCGTGGACATCAACGTTATCTCGGCCAATTTGCGAAAGCAGGGAGCGGTGCGGCAATTCTCGACTGTGGTGAACGGCGAGTTCGGGGCGCGGGAATCGGTCGAAGTCTCCGCTGTATCGGTGTCCGGTGCCGAGGATGCCTGTTTCGGCTTCGCCATCCGGCCGGCGCATCGTCGGGTCGAGGCATTCGGCGGCGAGGCCCAGACCCTGCCGCGGGACGCAAGCCAACTGACCGAACTTGTTGGGCGGGTCACCTTAAAGGATCTGGTGCGCGAGACCACCGACGTGATCGAGCGGCTGTGTATCGAGACGGCATTGCGGCTGACCGGTGACAACCGGGCGTCGGCGGCGGAAATGTTGGGCCTCAGTCGGCAAAGTCTCTATTCCAAGTTGCGCCGCTACGGCCTGTCCGATGCCGATGCACCGGACGACTAGAACAAGGGCCGACCGGCTGACTGTCAACTTTTCCTGACAATCGAGCGTAAAGTTAAATTGACACTTCTGGCTGTCAATTTTACGCTACCCCCATGGTCGATACTCACGCAGTCAGGGCTACACGACCGCGCCATCCGGCGCCGTCCGCGCTTCTGGAATTGTTGAAGCCGATCACCTGGTTCGCCCCCATGTGGGCGTTCATGTGCGGGGTCGTTTCCTCCGGGGTGCCCATCAGCGAAAACTGGGTGACGCTCCTGCTCGGAGTCCTGCTGGCCGGGCCGCTGGTTTGCGGTACGAGCCAGGCGGTGAACGATTGGTTCGATCGCCATGTCGACGCGATCAACGAGCCGAACCGACCGATCCCCTCGGGGCGAGTGCCGGGCCGTTGGGGGTTGGGACTCGGCATTGCCTGGACGGTTTTCTCGCTCGGCGTCGCCATGCTTCTCGGCGTCTGGGTCGCCGTTGCAGCGGCGGTCGGTCTGCTCCTGGCTTGGGCCTACAGCGCGCCTCCCTTCCGTCTCAAGCAGAACGGCTGGCTCGGCTGTCTCACCGTCGGCGCCTGCTACGAGGGGCTTCCCTGGTTCACCGGCGCGGCGGCAATGTCCGGTCAGCTGCCGAGTACGCCGATCCTGATCCTGGCGGGTCTCTACAGCCTGGGCGCTTTCGGGATCATGGCGCTCAACGATTTCAAGGCGGTGGAGGGTGATCGTCAGCTCGGCCTGAAGTCGCTGCCGGTCCTGCTCGGCGTGCGGGGCGCCGCTCTGCTCGCCTGCGCGGTGATGACCGTTCCGCAACTCGTCGTCGTCGGTCTTCTCTTCTCCTGGAGCGCTCCGGTCCATGCGGCGGTCGTCGCCGCCCTCGTGGCCGTGCAAGCAACGCTCATGGTCCGGCTGCTCGAAGATCCGCGCCGGTATGCGGCCTGGTACAACGCCACCGGTACGACGCTCTACGTGCTGGGCATGTTGGCAAGCGCCTTCGCGCTGTCCGCGGGATAGGGAGAGGAAGATGACGTCCGGACTCGGTTGGATCGGTATTCTCCGCCTCGGACTCATTCAAACCTCCCTTGGCGCCGTCGTCGTTATCTGCACCTCGACCCTCAACCGGGTCATGGTGGTGGAACTCGCCCTTCCCGCCATGGTTCCGGGTTTCCTGGTGGCCATGCACTATGCGGTACAGATCCTGCGGCCGCGCTGGGGCTACGGGTCCGATGCCGGCGGACGGCGAACCCCCTGGATCGTCGGCGGTATGGGACTGCTCTGTGCGGGCGGCACGGGCGCCGCCGTCGCCACGAGCCTGATTGCCGCCGACCCGGTACTCGGCCTAGCCGCCGCCGCTGTGGCTTTCCTTTTGATCGGCGCCGGTGTCGGCGCGGCCGGAACGTCCCTGCTCGTGCTGCTCGCGACGAGCGTTGCGCCGGCCCGGCGTCCTGCGGCCGCGACGATCGTCTGGCTGATGATGATCGCCGGGTTCGTTGTGACCGCCGCGACTCTGGGAGCGTTGCTCGACCCCTATTCGGCGGAGCGGCTCGTGCTGCTCGTCGCCTGCGCCTCTCTGATCGCTTTCATCGTCTCCGCGCTCGCGGTGTGGGGCGTCGAGCGCCCGACTGGGGCAGCCTCTCCGACCGAGGGTCCGGCGGTTGCTGAGGCGGCGGCCGGCCATCAGCCGCCGCCCTCCTTCCGTGCCGCCTTAGCCGAAGTCTGGCGCGAGGCGACCGTGCGCCGCTTCGCGGTTTTTGTTTTCGTTTCCATGCTCGCCTACAGCGCTCAGGACCTGATCCTGGAGCCATATGCCGGCCTCGTGTTCGGCCTCACGCCGGGACAGTCGACGGCGCTCTCCGGCGTTCATCACGGCGGGGTTCTGCTGGGCATGCTCGCGGTCGGCGCCGTCTGCACCCTGTTCGGACGCCGTCGGTTCGGCGCGATGGGAACCTGGGTGGTCGGCGGTTGCCTGGCCTCCGGAGTCGCGATGCTGGCTCTGGCCGCCGGTGGTACGGCGCCCGGCGAGTGGCCGCTCCGACTGAACGTGTTTCTGCTCGGTCTCTCCAACGGTGCGTTCGCCGTCGCCGCCATCGGGACAATGATGGCGATCGCCGCGACGGGCCGGACCCGCCGCGAAGGAACGCGGATGGGTGTTTTCGGCGCGGCTCAGGCGCTCGCTTTCGGCCTCGGCGGACTGCTGGGCGCGATCTCGGTCGATATTCTGCGCCTCATTTTTCCTTCGGTCGCCACAGCCTACGGCGCTGTTTTCGCCGTGGAGGCGGCCCTCTTTCTCGTCGCCGCGGTCCTCGCTTTGCGGGTGGGTAGCCGTGCGACCATGACAGGACAGACCATGGACCCGGCCACTCTTGGCCGCGGCGTCATCGCCGGTGTGGTCCGCTAGGAGACAGCCATGACTCAATCCAGCAATCGGGGTTCAGCGGCGCTCGCGCCGGTCTTCGATGTGATCGTGGTGGGCGGCGGACCGTCGGGGGCGACGGCGGCGGAGATCCTGGCCCGCGCTGGTCGATCCGTTGCGCTTCTCGACCGGGCCGGCCGCATCAAGCCTTGTGGTGGCGCGGTACCGCCCCGCCTGATCCGAGACTTCGCCATTCCAGAGAGCCTAATCGTTGCCCGGGCGCGCGGTGCCCGCATCGTCGCCCCCTCGACCCGCGTGGTCGACATGCCGATAGAGGACGGGTTTGTCGGTATGGTCGACCGGGAGATCTTCGATGAGGCGCTGCGCGTGCGCGCGGCGGAGGCCGGCGCCACGCGGCTCACCGGGACATACGACCATATCAGCCGCAACGGGGACGGCCTCGCGACGGTCCATTTCCGAGAAAGCCGGCAGGGCGGGGAGCCCAAGGCGGTCGCCGGGCGGATCGTGATCGGCGCCGACGGGGCCCGCTCCCAGGTGGCGCGCCAGGAAGTGCCGGGCGCAGGCGAGGGAAAATGCGTCTTCGCCTATCACGAGATCATCGACGTCGCGGAGGACGGTCCCGACGCGGATCGATGCGACGTCTACTACCATAGCGATCTGTCGCCCGATTTCTACGCCTGGATCTTTCCGCACGGGAAGACCGCGAGCGTCGGCACCGGCAGCATGCAAAAAGGCTTCGGCCTGCGTCAGGCGACGGCGGCGCTGCGGGAGCGTGCCGGGCTCGCCGCCGCCCCGACGATCCGATGCGAGGGCGCGCCGATCCCGCTCAAGCCCCTGAAACGCTGGGACAACGGCCGGGACGTCGTATTGGCCGGGGATGCCGCCGGGTGTGTGGCACCGGCTTCCGGCGAAGGAATCTACTACGCCATGGTCGGCGGCCAGATCGCCGCCGAGACGGCCGAGGAAGTTCTGAGCACAGGGGATGTCCGGGCACTTGCCAATGCCCGCCGCCGGTTCATGAAGTTGCATGGCTGGGTGTTCTGGGTACTCGGTGTGATGCAGTCCTTCTGGTACTCGTCGGACCGCCGGCGCGAGCGGTTCGTCAGCATGTGCGGCGATCCGGACGTTCAGCGACTGACCTGGCAATCCTACATGGAGAAGGAACTGGTCAGGGCCGATCCGCTGGCGCATCTGCGGATCTTCCTCAAGGACACGGCCCACCTGCTCGGTCTGGCCAAGGTCTCCTGAGCCGTGGCGATGATCGACGCGCTCTTCGCTTCCGGACGGATCTTCGACATCGTGCTCGCCGTCCTGCTGCTAGAAGCGGTTGTGCTCTCGACGCTTTGGAAGCTGACGGGACGGGGCGTGCCGCCGGCGCGCATTCTTCCTTTCCTGATTTCAGGGGCGGCACTGGTCGCCGCCTGCCGGGCGTGGGGATTGGACGCGCCCTGGCCGGTGGTCGGCGGCTTTCTGACTCTGGCGCTCTGCGCCCACGCGTTTGAACTGTACGGCCGGTGGCGGCCCGATGCGCCGCACCGGCGACTCGCATGATGAAGGAGGCTGACATGGCAGGATCGCGGACCCCGGTGCTCGACCGGGTGACCTACCCACGCGATACGCGCGGAATGACCGCGCCGGAGCTGGCACAGCTCGCCGACGAACTGCGGCAGGAGACCATAGACGCCGTCTCGGTGACGGGCGGCCACCTGGGGGCGGGCCTCGGCGTGGTCGAGCTTACGGTGGCGCTGCACCACGTTTTCGACACGCCGCGCGACAAGATCATTTGGGACGTGGGCCACCAGGCCTACCCGCACAAGATCCTGACCGGCCGTCGTGATCGCATCCGGACCCTAAGGCAGGGGGGCGGGCTGTCCGGCTTCACCCGTCGCTCGGAGAGCGAATACGACCCGTTCGGCGCGGCGCACTGCTCGACCTCGATCTCCGCCGGGCTGGGTATCGCAACGGCTCGCGATCTGAAGGGAGAGGATTTCGACGTCGTGGCCGTGATCGGCGACGGGTCCATGAGTGCCGGTATGGCCTATGAGGCGATGAACAACGCCGGTGCCTCGGATAGTCGGATGCTCGTCATCCTCAACGACAACGATATGTCGATCGCGCCCCCGGTCGGTGCCATGAGCGCCTATCTGAGCCAGATCGTCTCGTCGCGCTCCTACTGCTCCCTGCGTGAACTGGCCAAGCAGATGGCCAAGCGGTTCCCCCGCGCCATCGAGAAGACTGCGGCCAGGGCCGAGGAATTCGCCCGCGGCCTGGTCACCGGCGGGACGTTGTTCGAAGAGTTGGGCTTCTTCTATGTGGGTCCGGTCGACGGCCACAACCTCGATCACCTGCTTCCCATTCTGCGCAAGCTGAAAGGGCGCAAGCACGGTCCGGTCCTGCTCCATGTGGTGACCGAGAAGGGGCGGGGGCATCCGTTCCCGCAGGCTCATGCCGAGAAGTACCACGCCGTGGCCAAGTTCGACGTCGTCACCGGCGTCCAGTCGAAGCCGAGCGCGAACGCCCCGACCTATACCCAGGTCTTCGCCGACAGTCTGATCGCCGAGGCCGAGGCCGACGAAGCGATCGTCGCCGTGACCGCCGCGATGCCTTCGGGAACCGGGCTCGACCGTTTCGCCAAGCGCTTTCCGGATCGCTGTTTCGACGTGGGCATCGCTGAACAGCACGCCGTGACATTCGCCGCCGGTATGGCGACCGAGGGGCTGAAGCCGTTCGCGTCGATCTATTCCACTTTCCTGCAGCGCGGCTACGACCAGGTGGTCCACGACGTCGCCTTGCAGAGCCTGCCGGTGCGTTTCGCCATCGATCGGGCCGGGTTGGTCGGAGCGGACGGGGCCACCCATGCAGGTTCCTTCGATCTGGTCTACCTCTGCTGTCTGCCCGGTTTCATCGTCATGGCGCCCTCTGACGAGGCGGAACTCGCCCATATGGTTGCGACGGCCGCCGCGATCGATGACAGACCCAGCGCGGTCCGCTACCCGCGCGGCGAGGGTATCGGCATCGAACTCCCTGCCAAAGGTACGCCGCTCGAGATCGGACGCGGACGGGTGGTGCGCGAAGGATCGGCGATCGCCCTCTTGTCCCTCGGTGGCCGGTTGCAGGAATGCCTGGCGGCGGCGGACGAACTGGCGGCCCGAGGCTTCTCGGCCACGGTGGCCGATGCCCGTTTCGCCAAGCCGATCGACACCGACCTGGTCCGCCGCCTCGCCCGTGAGCACGCGGCGCTGATCACCATCGAGGAAGGTGCTTCCGGCGGTTTCGGCGCGCAGGTGTTGGAGTTCCTGGCCCGAGACGGAGCGCTGGACCGTGGTCTGGCGGTCCGTCCGATGGTCCTGCCTGACCGCTTCATCGACCACGACAAGCCGGAGCGGCAATACGCGGAGGTCGGCCTCGATGCCGCCGGGATCGTCGCACAGGCTTTGGCGGCTCTCGTCGGCACCGGCTATCAGACCGAGACAATCGGTCCCGATACGGTGCGGGTCGGCGCATAGGCGAGGCAGTCCGCGGGTCATCCCAGATTGGGCGGATGGCCGCCGCCGCCGGTCCTGCTATGCTCGACCCATGCGCAGACCCGCGATTACGCTCTTCGAGAACCTCCGTACCATCGGCTATGTGCCGTTCTATCTCGCTATCGAGCGGGGAGACTGGACGCGCGAGGGCGTTGATGTCGCCGTGACCCTGTCGCCCTCCACCGAGTACACCGCCCAAGGCCTGCTGGACGGGGCGACCGACGTCTCCTGGGGTGGGCCGATGCGGGTGATGATGCACCATGATGCCGCCCGCAAACGGGGCGAGGAGTGCCCGCTCGTGTGCTTCGGCCAGGTCGTGGCGCGCGACCCCTTTGTCCTAGTCGGCCGCGATCCCAAGCCGGATTTCCGCTTCGCCGACCTTAAGGGTCTCCGGCTCGCCGTCGCCGTCGAGGTTCCGACCCCCTGGATGACCCTGCAGGACGACCTCGATCGTGCCGGTGTCATGCGGGACGATTGGACACGGACAGCGGACCGGGCCATGGCCGAGAATGTCGAGGCGCTGTCGCGGGGCGAGGTCGACGTGATTCAAGTCTTCGAGCCCTATGCCGATCTGGCCGTGACCGCGCATGGGGCGCATGTCTGGCATCGCTTCGCCACCCGGGGCGACGTGGGTTTCACCAGCTTCTACACGACGCGGACCTTCGCCGACCAAGAGCGAGAGACATGCCGGGCCTTGGTTCGGGGAATCGGCCGAAGCCTGCGCTACTTGCATGGGGCCGATCCGCGGGAGATGGCGGCGACCGTCGCGCCCTACTTCCCGGATCTTCCGCCCGAGGCGCTCGCGCGCATCATTGCCACCCTGCGCGATGTGGGGCTGTGGGCTCAGACGCCGGTCTTCCCGGTGACCGCCTTCGTGCGGCTGAAGGCGGCGTTGCTGACCGGCGGCCTGATCACCCACGACATTCCCTATGACAGCGCCGTCGACGCCGACCTGTCCGCCACATCGGTTCCGACAGACGGGGACTGACGGCGGTCACGCCGCCTTGTGGCTGGCGTCTATCTTTTGGCGGATGTGACCGCCGGCGGTGATCGCCGGATAGCGTGGGGTGTCGCCGGGCGCCAGGCAGGTCGGCACGCAGCGGATCTCGGCATCGAAGTTCGGGTGGACGAAGTATCCGATCGACATCCTCCGGCTCCGGGCGTCGCCCGTATCGGGCACGACCACCCGGTGCAGGGTCGAAACCCATCGGTCGTTGGTCCACCGTTGCATCATGTCGCCGAGATTGACCACCAGATCGCCGCGCTTCGGCAGGACCGGTATCCAGCGTCCGTCGCGCATCCGGGCCTCCAGACCGCCACGTCCCTCGGTCATCGCCAGGATGGTCATGGCGCCGAAATCGGTATGGGCGCCGGCTCGAAGCTGGCCCGGCTGCGGCGGGGTCGCGAGAACCGGATAGTGGTGCATCCCGAAGATCGAAAAATGGCGGTCGAGCAGGGGGACGAACGTCTCTTCCTCCAGATCGAGCGCCGCGGCCAGGATCCGGGTCAGGTCCACCGACAGGCGCTCGAAGGCCCTGTAGAGATTGATCAACGCCGCGTCGAACCCCGCCGGCACGTCGGGGACGATGTTGGGGGCATAGGCGGTCGTGGCATCCTGCGTGTCGGCATAGTGTCGGCGGTGGTCATCGACCGGACCGAGGAAGACCGACTCGCGCAGATCCGGCGGCGTCTTGTGTCCAAGGGTCGAGGCGAGGTTGCGGGTGGCGACGCGATGATAGCCGCGTTGGCGGGCCTCTCCGGTCGGCTGGAACCGGTCCTTTTCCACCTGCGGCAGATCGAAGAAGCCGAAACCGAGCCCGATGGCCCGATCCAGCGTAGCCTGCGGCAGACCATGGCCGGAGATGATCAGAAAGCCGACCTTCTCGCATGCTTGCGCCACGGTTCGCGCGACCGCCCGCTTCGCGGTTGGATCGCCGGACAGGAAGGGCGCGATGTCGATGGAGGGAATCTCCCGACCGTTTCCGTCCGCCATGGCGATATCTCCGTGTTGCTTATCGAGAAGCCTAAGGGCGTCCCCAGGCGCCGGTCTAGGGGCGGTGTGGCGCGTTAACCTGTGGTGTGGATGAAACATGGGGTCGCCGTTGCACTTGCCGTCGGCGGCAAGCGCGCCAGATAGCGGATCATGACCGATCATCGAAACTCGAACCTTTTTGCGACCCGGCGCCGCGTGCTGGCCGGAGGCATTTCCGCCTTTGCGCTCTCTGCGGTCGCAGGGACCGGCCTCGGTGGCGCGGTGTCACGACCGGCAGCGGCCCAAATGAAGTCCGCCATCCTGCAACGGACGATCCCGTCCACCGGCCTGTCCGTTCCGGCGGTCGGGCTCGGCAGTTGGATCACGTTCAACGTCGGTGATGATCCGGTGCTGCGGGCCGACTGCGCCGAGGTGATGGATGCGTTTTTCCAGGCCGGTGGAACGATCATCGACAGTTCGCCGATGTACGGGTCGGCCCAGGATGTGATCGGCGCCGGACTGGCGCGGATCGATCGGACCGCGTCGGTGTTCTCTGCCGACAAGGTCTGGATCGGCGATACGGACGAGGGCCGCGCCCAGATCGGAGAGTCGCTTGCCAAGTGGCAGGTGCCGCGTTTCGACCTGCTGCAGGTCCACAATCTGGTCGGCTGGGAAGCGCATCTCGAAACGCTGGCCGAGATGAAGGCGTCCGGGGAGGTACGTCATATCGGGATCACCACCTCCCACGGTCGACGCCACGGCCTGTTCGAGCGGGTTATGGAGGCTCGCGATCTCGACTTCATCCAAGTCACCTACAACCCGGTGGACCGGGAGGTTGAGGAGAGGATCCTCCCGCTCGCGCGGGAGCGGGCTATCACCGTGCTGGTCAACCGGCCCTTCCGGCGCGGGGCGCTCCCCCAAAGGCTTGACCGTGAGCCGCTGCCCGGTTGGGCGGCGGAGCTTGGGGCGGACACCTGGGCACAGCTCGTCCTGAAGTTCATTCTCTCCCACCCGGCCGCGACGATCCCGATTCCGGCCACGACGCAGCCTCATCATGCCCGCGAGAATGTCGCCGCGGCCGCGGGTCCGCTGCCCGACCCGGGAATGCGGGAGAAGATCGCGGCGGCCGTCCGGGATCTCTGATGGAGACGTGGCTGACCTACAGTCCGCAAGATTTCCTGATGTTCTCCGAGCGGGTCTATTGGCGGCTGTTCGAGCGACACAACGCGGCTCTCTGGCCGGCCCAGATTCCGGCCCTGCTCGTCGGAATCACCGTCCTGTTCCTCCTGGTTTGGGATGGGCATCTGCGGACGGCCTGGGTCGGCAGAGGGCTCGCCGCCATTCTTGCTGTGGCATGGGCGGTCACCGGGCTCGGTTTCCTTCCGGGCTATGCGTCGATCAACTGGGCGGTGGGGGACCTTATTCCGGTGTTTCTGGGCCAGGCGGCGTTGCTTCTCTTCCTTGGATTTCGAGCGGATGCGCTGGAAACCCGCTTGCGGTGGCCGGGGCGGTGGATCGCCGTCGCCGTGTGCCTGTACGGATTGGTGGTGCCGCCCATGGCCGCCGTTCTCGCCGACCGATCGGCGGGCGCCGAGGTCTTCGCGCTGATGCCCGATCCGACAGCGATCGTCACTCTGGGCGCCGTTCTTGCCGCCGGACGTCGATGGACGACACTGCTGTTGGCGATTGTCCCTGCGATCTGGTGCGTGGCGAGTTGGGCGACTTTGGCCGTACTCGGCACCGCACAGGCATGGATCTTCGCGCCGGTCGCGCTGGCGGTGCTGGTCCTTCTGGTGCTGATCGGCGCACCGCCGCGCCTGTCGCCTCGAAAAGCGTAGACTTCCGGCAGGAGCGCCGACCGAGGCGTGGGGTGACCGATCGGCCCGACGCGGCGCCGGGGCGAAAAATCAGCCGAGCCCTGCCCGCATCAGTCCCCGCTTGAGTCCCGGCAGACGGGACAGCGCACCGAGACCGATCTGACGCGCGAGTTGCACGGGCGCAATCGGATTGGTCGCCACGCCGGCAAGCAGTCCGACCGCGGAGATGCGCCCGACGAGGTCCGTCCGGCGGTTGCGCACATAGCGGCCGAGAACGCTCGCGGAGCCGATATCTCCGCCAACGCGAACCGTTTCCGAGAGCACGCCATGCAGCGCCATAACGTCGCGGACGGCCATGTTCCAGCCCTGGGCGCCGATGGGGGGCACGGTGTGGGCGGCCTCGCCGACGGCAACCACCCTGCGTCTCGCGGGTGATGTCGCCCAACCGATCGAGAGGGGAAAGACCGCGGCGGCCCCGGTAAGCTTGAGCGACCCGTAGGCCGGCTGACGCCCCGCGATCGCGGCGGCGATATCCGTCGCCTGTCGGCTCGCCAGACGCTCGACCGCCGGGGTGGTGCCGATCGATATCAGGGAGCCGCTGCGCTCGCCGACCGGAATGACGGTGACCGACCCGACATCATCGTAGCGCTCGATGCACAGGCCGCCATGGGCGGACTCCAGCGTCACCGGCGCGCAGTAGGCACTCAGGCCAAGGGGATGACGGTGCATGCGGATCTGGGCCGCTTCGCGGGTCGGCGATGCGATGCCGTCGGCCGCGATCACCAGCCGAGCGCCGATCCGCTCCCCCGTTTCGGTGATGACCGTGGGACGGCCGCCGGCATAGTCGATGCCGCAAGTGGCGGCCTCGACGGTGTCGGACAGCGGGAGTAGGGCGGCGAGGTCGCCGATCGGGACGTTGAGGGCCAGATAGGCACTGTCGACGTCCGCGGCTGAGAACCGCTCTGAGACCAGTCCCAGCGGGCCTGTCGTTTGAATGGTCAGTTCCGGCAGCGGGGTGGCGGCGGGACGCACATCGACCCCCAGCCGGTCGAGCGCGGCGACGCTGACCGGTAGCAGGGCCGTCGTGCGCGGGTCGGGGCCGGGATTGGGCGCTGGGGCGACCACGACCGCGTCCAGACCGAGGTCGCGAAGGGCCCGGTAGGCCAGCCGCCCGGTGGGACCGTTGCCGACGATGACCGCATCTGCCTGCATGACCATGATGTACCTGATACCGGTTGGTCGGACGGGGCCGAGACACTATCGCGCGGCAGCGGTCCCGTCACGAAGATGGCACCTTGGCGCCTCAAGTCGACTGCGACGTGTCGTCTTCCTCCGCGATCCGCTCCGGCGCCCGGCGGAAACTCATTGCGCGGCGGCCATGGTCGCTCGGAACCGGATCAACGCGAGGCTGAAGAACGTGCCGCCGATCGCCGCGACCACCAGGAGGTCCGGCCAGACGATCGCCAGGCCGGCGTCCCGGAACAGCACCGCCTGCGCGAACTTGACGAAATGGGTGGCCGGCGACGCCATCATAATCGTCTGCAGGCCGGCCGGCATGCTTTCGAGCGGCGTCATGCCGCCGGACAGGAGGTTGAGAACGACGAATACCGGGATGGACAGGAGACCGAACTGGGGCATGGTTGTCGCGATGGTCGACAGCATGATGCCGAGCGAGGTCACGGCGAAGAGATAGACCGACGCGCCCAGCACGAACACCGCCGTCGACCCGGCCACCGGCACCGCGAGCAGTCCTTGGACGACCAGATGCAGGGACAAGACGGCGGCGGCCACGATCACCAGCCCGTTGGCCCATATCTTGGCCAGCATGATCTCCGCCGGGGTCACGGGCATTACGAGAAGATGCTCGATGGTGCCATGCTCCCGCTCCCGGATCACCGCGGCGCCGGAGAGGATGACGGCCATGATCGTCAGGTTGTTGATGATCTGCATCACCGCCATGAACCAGCTCGCTTCCAGGTTGGGATTGAACTTCACCCTTACCGTCAGGCTGGCAGACCGTTCCCCGGCTCCCTCCGCGCGACCGAGGAATCCCGTCACCTCCGCCTGAATGACGTTCTGAATGTAGCGCGCGCCATTGCCGGCGAGCGTCATGGCGGTCGCATCCACGTTGAGTTGGATCGTGGGCGTTCGCCCGGCCAGCACGTCGGCCTGCAGTCCCGGCGGAATATCGATCACGAAGGAGAACGCGCCGCTGTCCATCGCCCGGTCGAGCGCGTTGATGGAGATCATCTCGGCCGGTTGGAATTGGGGTTCCAGCAGGGCGCCCCGAATCCGTGTCGACAGCACGGAACGGTCCTCGTCCACGACGGCGACGGCAGCGTTGCGGACTTCCGTGCGGACCCCGTTTGCCACGGTGTAGATGGCGAAGGTGAAAGTGTAGAGGATCAGGCCCATCAACACCGGGTCGCGCGCCAGACTGTACAGCTCCTTGATGCCGAGGCGGAGGACGTTCCTGGGACCGGAACTCATCTCAGACCTCCTGTTTGCGGAGCAGCAGGGTCGCCAGGATCCAGTAGGTGATCACGAACCCACCGAGAACCAGATGGTTCGCGTAAAGGTCGGGCAGCCCGAGACCCTTGTTGAAAACGCCGGCGCTGATTTTTTGGAAGTAGAGCGACGGAAAGGCCTCGCCGACGATCCGGGCGCCGCCTTCGAGCGTCGCGACCGGATACATCATGCCGGAGAAGTTCACCGCCGGGATCATGACGATGATCGCCGTCGCGAAGATCGCCGCGATCTGCGAGCCGACGAAGGCCGAGACGACGAGCCCGAAAGCGGTTGCCGCCATCGTATAGAGCAGGGCGCCCAGGACCAGCGCGCCGACCCCGCCCGAGAAGGGAACGCCGAACACCGAGACCATCATCGCGACGAGGCTGGCGAAGCTGGCCATCGCGACCGCTACGTAGGGAAGCTGTTTCCCGATCAGGAACTCGATGCGCCGGGCGGGCGCGGCGTACAGGTTGGTGATCGACCCAAGCTCTTTCTCGCGAACCACGCCGAGCGCCGTCAGCATGGCCGGAATCATGATCAACAGCATCATCAGCACGCCCGGCGGGATGGCGTAGGCCGATCTGAACGCCTGATTGTAGCGGAAGCGGGTTTCGACCGTGACAGCGGACGGCGGGAGCGGCGATCCGGTCTCCGTGACCGACACCTCGTTCAGGAACTCAGCGAACGCCGCCTCCAGATAGCCGCGGATCGTCTCCGCCCGGCTCGTGTTCGCGCCGTCGAGCCAGCCGCCGATCTCCGGCTTGTGTCCGGCCAGCAGGTCTTTTCCGAAGCCCGGCGGAACGATCACGGCAAGCGCGATGTCGCCGGCCCGCATCCGACTGTCCAGATCGGTCTGGCTTGTGATCTCCGGCATCTCCGCGAAGTAAGGGGAGCCGGAGAGTTGGCGCAGGAACATCCGGCTTTCGCGCGAGCGATCCTGGTCGAGGCTGGCATAGGTGAGTCGCTCGACGTCGAAGGAGATGCCGAAGCCCATGGCCAGCATCAGGATCAGAGGCCCGGCGATGGCGAAGGTCAGCCGGATCGGATCCCGCATCAGTTCGATCGCCTCGCGCCGGGCAAAGGCCCAGCTGCGGCCGACGGAGAACACGCCGTCGCGCGGCTTGCGAGGCCCCGGTTCCTTCGTCGGGGCGGTCGGACGCTTGCCGGTCTCCGGGACCGCCTCGGCCTCTTTCAGGAAGTCGATGAAGGCGCCGTCCAGGGTTGCCGCGCGCTTCTCCGCCTGCAGCTCCGCGGGCGTGCCGACGGCCAGAACCCGGCCCGCATGCATCAGCGAAATCCGATCGCAGCGTTCGGCTTCGTTCATGAAATGGGTGGAGATGAAGATGGTCACGCCGTCGTTGCGCGACAGCTCGATCAGCAGTTCCCAGAAGCGGTCGCGGGCCACCGGGTCCACTCCGCTGGTCGGTTCGTCGAGGATCAGCATGTCGGGCTTGTGAAGCACGGCGACGGCCAGTTGGAGGCGCTGGCGAACGCCCAAAGGCAGGCTGGTCGGCCTCTCCCCGCTCGCGTCGGCGAGTTCGAACCGGTCGATCAGCTCGGCGACCCGTTGGCGCTTCCGGTTGCCGGTGAGCTGGAACAGGTCGGCATGCAGGTCGAGGTTTTGCCGGACCGACAGTTCGGAGTAGAGGGAGAACGACTGGGACATGTAGCCGACCCGGCGTCGCGTCGCGAACCCGCTCGCACCGACCGGCTCGCCGAACAACCTGGCCGATCCTTCGGTCGGATCCAGCAGCCCGGTCAGCATCTTCATCGTCGTGGTCTTGCCGCAGCCATTCGAGCCGAGAAAGCCGAAAATCTCCCCGCTTTCGATCCGGAAACTGACCCGGTCGACGGCGGTGAACGCGCCGAACCGCTTTACCAGCCCTTCCGCCTCGATCGCCGGTGGCCGTCCGTCCGGGGAGCGGGGGGTCAGCGAAACGCCGTGATGCGCGGCGCGCTTGGTCTCGGGCAGCAAGGCGACGAAAGCGTCGTCGAGGGAGTCGGTGCCGGTCTGGGTCTTCAGGTCGGCGGCGGACCCGGTGGCGAGAATGCGGCCTTCATCCAGCGCGATCAGCCGATCGAAAACTTCAGCCTCTGACATATAGGCGGTGGCGACGATCATCGTCATACCGGGCCGGCGAGCGCGGAACCGGTCGATCAGCGCCCAGAACTGGGCCCGAGACAACGGATCGATACCGGTGGTCGGTTCGTCGAGGATGAGCAGGTCCGGATCGTGGACCAGGGCGCAGCAGAGTGCCAGTTTCTGTTTCATGCCACCGGACAGTTTGCCAGCCGGTCGAGCCTGAAACGCCGCCAGTCCGGTCGCGTCCACCAACTCGGCGATCCGCCGGGCGCGTTCGTCCGACGGCTGGTCGAACAAGCGGGCGAAGAAGTCGATGTTCTCCCGGACCGACAGGGTCGGATACAGGTTTCGGCCCAGGCCCTGCGGCATGTAGGCGACGCGGCCGCAGACGGAATGGCGATGGGCGCCATGCGCCATATCGCCGCCGAGAACTCTGACGCTGCCGTCCTGAATTCGCCGGATACCGGCGATCAGGCCGAGCAGGGTGGATTTGCCGATGCCGTCCGGACCGATCAGTCCGAGGGAAGCCCCGGCGGCAACCGTCAGGGAGATATCGGCTAGCGCGCGTGTCCGACCGTAGCGATGCGATACGGCGTGCATCTCGACCGTCGCGGGCGGCCGATCCGCCACGGCGGTTACCCTGCTAGTCATCGCCTGGCAGCTTGATCGCCAGGTCTTCCGGCCAGGCTGCATCGGGGTCGAGACGCATGTAGGCGATACCCGGCACACCGGCCTTGACCACGTCCCGATACCGCGCGAGCAGGTCCGGTGGGATCGTAACCTTGACCCGGAACATCAGCTTTTCCCGCTCGCTGGCGGTCTCCACGTATTTCGGCGTGAACTGGGCCTCGGCGGCAACGAATGTGACGGTTGCCGGAACCACGTAGTCCGGCGCGGCGTCGAAGACCAGTCGCGCGTCGCCGCCATAGGCCAGCCGGCCGGCGTCGTCGGTGGGCAGGTACACGGTCATATAGACGTTGCTTAGATCCAGCAGGGTGACGACCCGGCCGCCGGCGGCGACGACTTCCCCTGGCTCCGCCAGACGGTATTGGACGCGTCCGCCACGCGGAGCGAGCAGAATGTGCTCGTCCAGATCCGCCTGGATGCGGGCCACCGTTGCGTGCGCCGCTTCGATCGACGCCTCCGCCCGAGCGATGGCGGCCTTCGCGGACTCCACGGCGGCCAGGGCAGTTGCATGTTGGGAGCGCCGAAGGTCGACGGTTTCCGTCGGCGAGAAGCCACGGCTCGCAAGTGACTCCGCACGGTGGAGTTCCTGGGCGGCGAAGACGCGTTCGCTCTGGCGCAGGTCGAGCAGCGCCCGCGCTTCGTTCAGACCTTCCTCCGCTTGGCGGACGCCGGCCCTGGCCTCGCGCAGTCGGGCTTCGATCTCGGACGCGTCCATCACCGCGATGATGTCGCCGGCCTCGACGGTCTGGCCTTCGGCAACCAGAACGTCCTTGAGCCGACCGGCATACTTCGCGGCGACGTCGATCCGCTCCGCCTCTATCCGCCCGTTGGCGCTGGCAAAGCCTTGTGGCGGTCCATCAAGTTGGCTGACGTGCCAATACCACGCGCCTGCCGCGGCGAGGACGGCAAGGGCGGCGAGGATGCGCAGGGCGACGCTCATGCTCTTATCCGATGTCCAGGTCGTTGCGGACGGCGGCTCGCCGGGAACGGCGGCAAGCGTTCGCCCGTGCCAGAAGCGGTTTCTATCATCGGCGGCGGGGCGCGATCTTGCGATGCATCAAGGATCGCAAGAAACAGATCAGCCGGCGGCTCGGTCGCGCTCGGACTCAAGGGTCTCGTTAATGAGTGTGGTTAGACGTTTTCTGTCGGTCGGCAGTTGGTCGCCGGCTTCGATCTCCGCCACGAGCAACTCTAGCTCGTCGAGCATCGTCTGGCGGTTTCCTTTGTCGGCAGTCGCGATCATGCGCGCGATCGCTCGGTGAAGCGCCGCGACCATCAGCCCGTTGTTCCGGGCCGCTCGGCGCAGAGGCGGGAAAGCCTCAAGGAAAAGAGTGTCGGCGGTGATGGTCGGCGATGCCACGCGGACGGCACCATCAGAATCCAGATAGACGCCCAGCGACAAGGATTTTGACCGGGCGGTCGCCAGTGCCGCCGAGAGGTGATCGACGCAGGCGATCGCCGTGAAGGTGTCGTTCACGCCGGGAGAAAGGGCGCGCAGCGCGATTTCCACCAGCAGATTCACGGAGAATCGGAGATCCCCCTCCGGAGTGCGCACATCCAGCAGCGGTGCCGCCTCTGCAACGTGACCGTCGAGTGTCCCGTCCGGGTCGTTGAAAACGGTGGCGATTGGCGTGCCCTCGATGACGAAGTCGCCAGGACAGACATCATAGATGACCGTTGCATCGGTCGCCTTCGCTGGTTTGAGGAGTTGTTTGGGCTCGATCGTGTCCACATAGCCCTCGCGCCGAGCGTAGATCCGCCGCTTGGGCCCTTCGGGCAGCGTCAAGTCATCCGAGCAGATCGGCGTGCTCTTCTGCAGAGCGCGGGCGATCTGGTTTTCCAAGGTCCAGGAAATTTCGGCGGCCTCTCGATCGATCGTGGCGCGTGCGGAAACCCGCTGGACGAACAGCAACAGCAGCAGAACCGAGATGACCGAAGAGACGAGCGACACGGCCACGGTGATGTCGCGGTCTATCCCGGGAGGCGACATCCAGTCGGAGGAGAGCGCGTAGAGAAACGTCGCGCCGAGCGAGCCGACCGCGATCTGGTTGATCCGGTCGTCGCTAAATCGTTGCAAGAGCCGGGGGCCGATCGCACTGGCTGCCATGGTGTAGACGAGCAGCACGATGGAATAGACCATCACCAGGGCCGAGATCGAGGCACTCGCGGAGGTCGTGAAGATGCTGCGTGCTGTTTCAGGGCTGACGACGATCCAGCCGGGAACGGCGCCCGGATATTCAGCCCTGAGGTAAGACTCGACATGCAGGGCGGCGGCGGCGACCAGAAGTCCAGACAGGCTTATCAGGCCGGGAATGGTGAGGAACCCACGCGTCGCGCGGATCAATTTGCGAAGGAACCTGACGTCCATGGGGCGTGATGTCCTGTGTTCCCGGCGGCAGAGTGTTTTTGAAGTGCCACGGCGACAAACCCGCGTCCAGTGGGCAAGGAACGTGGGTATCGCCCGGCCATGCTGCATTGCAATATCGCCGGCTTTTCTATACGTCAGGTCGATCATCACAAAAATTGCGCATGTTTCGGAACCCAGGAGGGGACCTCGCTCGATACGTTAAAGACCGATTGGCTCGGCAATGTCCGTCGCGATGTGCTCGCGGCGATGGTCGTCGCGCTCGCGCTGATCCCGGAAGCGATCGCCTTCTCGATCATCGCCGGCGTGGATCCGAAAGTCGGGCTCTACGCGTCGTTCTCGATTGCCGTTCTCAGCGCCATCTTCGGGGGCCGTCCCGGTATGATTTCGGCGGCGACGGCGGCGACGGCGGTGCTCATGGTGACGCTTGTGCGCGACCACGGCCTGCAATACCTCCTGGCGGCGACGGCGCTGGCCGGCCTTCTCCAGATCGCCTGCGGCTTCCTGCGGCTGGCGACGGTGATGCGCTTCGTGTCGAAGAGCGTGATGACGGGCTTCGTCAACGCCCTCGCCATCCTGATCTTCATGGCTCAGCTTCCCGAGCTGATCGGCGTGCCGTGGCTGACCTATGTGATGGTCGCCGCCGGACTGGGCGTCATCTATTTGCTGCCGCGCCTGACCACGGCGGTACCGTCGCCGTTGGTGTGCATCGTTATCCTGACGGCGGTGACTCTGGGGTTGGACCTCGACCTGCGGACCGTCGGCGACATGGGGCAGTTGCCGGACACGCTGCCGGTCTTTCTCCTGCCGGATGTCCCGCTGACCTTGGAAACCCTACAGATCATCCTGCCGTACTCAGCCGCGATCGCTGTCGTCGGTCTGCTCGAGTCGCTGATGACCGCCAGCATCGTCGACGATCTGACCGACACGTCCAGCAACAAGCACCGGGAATGCGTCGGTCAGGGCGTCGCGAATTTCGGTACCGCCTTCATTGGCGGTATGGCGGGCTGCGCGATGATCGGCCAGTCGGTGATCAACGTGAAATCAGGCGGTCGCGGACGGCTGTCTTGCTTGCTGGCCGGTATCTTCCTGCTGATCGCCTGTGTGAGTCTCGGCGATTGGGTGAAGCAGATTCCCATGGCCGCGCTGGTGGCGATCATGATCATGGTGTCGATCGGCACGTTCAGTTGGCAGTCGCTGAAGGATCTGAAGCTGCACCCGCGCAGCTCCTCGATGGTCATGCTCGCGACGGTGATCGTGGTGGTGGCGACCCATAACCTCGCGATCGGCGTGCTCGTCGGCGTTCTGCTGTCCGGCATCTTCTTCGCGTGGAAGATCTCGCAGATCTTCCGGGTGACCTCGACCCTGTCGCCGGACGGCGCCGAGAGGACCTACATTGTCGAGGGTCAGGTGTTCTTCGCATCCGCGGATAGGTTCCTTGCAGCGTTCGATTTTCGCGAGGCGCTGGAGAGAGTTACCATCGACGTGACCGGCGCCCATATCTGGGACATTTCGAGCGTCGCCGCCCTGGACACGGTCGTCTTGAAGTTTCGCCGCGAAGGGGCCACCGTCGAGATTGTCGGTTTGAACAAGGCCAGCGAGACGATCGTCGACAGGCTGGCAATCCACGACAAACCCGGGGCGATGGACCGGCTGCTCGAGCATTGAGCGACGGGCGTGTAGAGCGGGTTAGAGGGAGGGCGGGTTGAGTAAGATCATCGCCATGATCGACGGATCAGGCTATTCGCAGAGCGTGGGCGATCACACCGCATGGGCAGCGCAGCGCCTGGGGGTGGACGAGGTGGAACTGGTCCATGTGTTGGGCCGGCGAACCGTGCCGAGTGCTCCCGCAGACCTCAGCGGCAGCTTTTCCGCCGGCATGCGCGAGGAACTTCTCAAGGAACTCGCCGATCTCGACGAACTCAATGCCAAGGCGGCCCAAAAGCGTGGGCGGCTTATCCTGGAGGAGGCGCAGGCATCGCTGAAGTCCAAGGGTGTGACAGCTTTGGCCCCGAAGCTGCGCCACGGCGATCTGCTGGAGACGGTGGCTGCATTGGAAGTCGGTGCCGACATGCTGGTGATCGGTAAGCGCGGCGACGCCGCCGATTTCGCCAAGATGCATCTCGGCTCGAATCTCGAGCGGGTCGTGCGGTCGTCGCATGTTCCGGTCCTGATCGCGTCGCGCGCCTTCAAGCCGATCAAGCGGTTCCTGATCGCCTTCGACGGTCAGCGCACGGCGCTGAAGGCGGTTGACTATGTCGCCCGAACGGCCCTGTTCAGCGGACTGGAGTGTCACCTGCTGACGGTCGGCGACCGCAGCGGCTCGGTCGAGCGCAACCTGGAGAACGCCAAGGCATTGCTGAAGGGCGGCAACATCCAGGTCTCTGTCGACATCATTCCCGGACAACCGGATCAGGTGATCGCGAAGTATGTGGAGGATGTCGGCATCGACCTACTGGTGATGGGGGCCTACAGCCATTCCCGGCTGCGCAGCCTGTTCCTGGGCTCGACCACGACGGAGACGATTCGCAACTGTCTGATCCCGGCGCTGATCTATCGGTAGGGAGATATCCGGAGAGGAGAGTTGAAGCGCGACCCCTATGCTCTCAACCCGTGAATGTCATCGAGAACCAGATCCGCCAGCGGTTCGAGCACGTTCCGGCCGCTGGCGCCCGACAGGACGCCGATGACAAGTCCGCAGCCTGCCGCCCGACCGGCCTGCAGGTCAGCCGGCGAGTCGCCGACCATCGCCGTCCGCTCCGGCGGCAACCCCCAGTGCGACTGAGCCGCCAGGATCATGCCCGGATCCGGTTTTGATCCGTGGCCGCTGTCGTAGCCGACGGTGAACGAGAGGTGCGGTGCGATCCCGATACGCTCCGCGGTTTCCCGGGCGCCGGTCTCGCTGTCGTTGGTGGCAAGGCCGCAAAGCACACCCGCCGCGCGCAGCGCCGAGAACAGCTCCGGCAGTGGTTCGATCGGTGTCAGGAAATCCATCGCCCGGCTATGCCAGAAGGCATCGAGCCAAGGGACAAGGGTGCGCTCATCGGGGAGGTCGGGCGCCACCGACTTCCAGAGCCGGACAACGTTGTCCGTGGTGCCGGAGGCAAGCTCGGTGCCGGGGAGAATCCGTTGCGTCTCTTGGCACCAGCCGCCGACCCGCATCATTTCCTCGGCAAGGTCCGGGCGGCCCAGTTCCGCCGCCAGATGATCCGTGCTGGCGCGGAAGGCCGGCGTCCAGGTTTCTTCGAACCGGATGAGGGTGCCGTCCTTGTCAAAAACGATGCCGTGGATGCCGGCTTGGATCAGCGCACCGTGCAGCATGTGGTCTCACTCCGGGTCGGCGGGGTCCGCTCGCCTCGCGCGTCTTATGCCGACCACGATGGTAATCACGCCGAACACCACCATCCACAGCGGCAGGATCCATCGGTCCCGGGGGTCCATCAGGCGGGCGTCGGCGGGGTCGGCGGGGTCGTAGGCGACCGACAGAATCTCCCCTGCAACGGTCGGCCTATAGGTATCCGCGACCACGGCGGTCGTCCCGCCGTTGGCCGACAGATAACGGATCGTGGGCCGATAGAGCGTGAAGCCTTCCGTCGGGTCGAACGTCTCCACCGACACCACCTCGGCATCCGCCTGTTCGGCGGAAACGAGGAATTTCATGTGATCGCGCAGCCCGAAGGCCCCGCTGACGATCGCCAGGATGCCGACGATCACCAGCGTACGGGGGCGGATCGCGAAGGGCGATCGGAACCGTCTGGGAGGCGTATCCGGGGAGTCCGGATGGGGGTCAGGCGACACCTTCACTCGGCCGGACGTCGACGCCCCTTGTGTTCAGCATCTCCATCAGTTCGCCGGTCTCGAACATCTCGCGAATGATGTCGCAGCCACCCACGAATTCGCCCTTCACATAGAGCTGCGGAATGGTCGGCCAGCTCGAATATTCCTTGATGCCCTCCCGCAGCGACGGGTCGTCGAGCACGTTGATGCCCTTGAACTTGACGCCGAGATGGCTGAGCACCTGGACGACGACGGCCGAAAAGCCGCATTGCGGGAAGACGGGCGTACCCTTCATGAACAGCACCACGTCGCTGCTGGCGACCTCGCCGTCGATCCGGGTCTTCAGGGCCTCGTCGAGCATGTTGACGCTCCTTTCAGTCGCTGGCCGACGCCGTCATTCGGGCGCGGCGGTTTGCAGGGCGAGCGCATGCAGCTCTGTCCCCATGCGTCCCTGCAGGGCTTTGTACACCAACTGATGCTGCTGCACGCGGTTCTTTCCCGAGAAGGCAGACGACACGACATGGCACGCATAATGGTCGCCGTCACCGCGTAGGTCCTCGATGGTCACCTGAGCGTCCGGCAGCGCCTCCTTGATGAGGCGCTCGATCTCGCTCGCTTCCATGGCCATATGCGTCTCTCCCTCTGCCGACCGGTCAACTCTCTGCCGCCATGTAGTTGGGCAACCAAGCTTCGTGCCGCCGGCTCAGTTCATCCACCGATATGAGGGGCGTGCCATTGAGTGTCAATTGGCCAACTTCCGTCACCGTTCCGACGGCGGCGGCCGGAACACCCGCCGACTCGGCACGCGCCATCACACCGTCGGGGTCCGAGGTGGTCACGACGTAGCGACCCTGGTCCTCTCCGAACGCCCAAGCATGGGCGATCGCGCCGTCGGGCGCGACGACATCGGCACCGAGTTTCCGCGAGGCCAGTGCCATCTCGGCGACCGCGACGAGCAAACCGCCATCGGAAACGTCGTGGCAGCTGCTGACAGCGCTGTCGTGGATCAGGCTTCGCACCAGATCGCCGGTCCGCTTTTCGGCGGTAAGATCGATCGGCGGCGGCGCCCCTTCCTCACGGCCCTCGATTTCGCGGAGATACAGCGATGCGCCGAGCCAGCCGTCGGCGCGGCCTGCGGGCTGCCCGACCACGACCAGACTCTCGTTCGGCTTCTTCAGGGCAGGGGTGGCAAGCTTGCCGACATTCTCAATGACGCCGACACCGCCGATCACCGGGGTGGGCAGGATCGCCGAGCCGTCGGTCTCGTTGTAGAGCGACACGTTGCCGGAGACGATCGGATAGTCGAGCGCCCGGCAGGCGTCGCCCATACCGGTCACGCAGCCGACGATCTGGCCCATGATCGCCGGTTTCTCCGGATTGCCGAAGTTCAGGTTGTTGGTGGCGGCCAGCGGCGTCGCGCCGGTCGCGGTGATGTTGCGCCAGGTCTCAGCGACCGCCTGGGCGCCGCCGGTCTTAGGATCGGCGAGGCAGTAGCGGGGCGTGCAGTCGACGGTCACCGCCAGACCGCGGTCGGTGTCGCGGATGCGCACGACGCCGCAATCGGCGCCGGGGCGGATCATCGTGTCGCCCATGACCAGATGGTCGTACTGCTCCCAGATCCAGCGGCGGCTCGCCATGTCCGGGCAGGACATGAGCGTTGCCAGTACGTCGCCCAGCGGCGCCTTGGGGGGCGGTATGTCGCGTGCGGCGATGACCGGGCGAGGTTCGCTCGCGACGTGCGGGCGGTCGTATTCCGGCGCCTCGCCGACCAGCGGCTCGACGGGGATGTCGCACTGGACTGCGCCATCCTTCTTCAGGACGATCCGACCGGTCTCCGTCACGGTTCCGATCACGGCGAAATCCAGGTCCCACTTGTCGAACACCGCCCGAGCCTCGTCGGCGCTCTCCGGACGGATGATCATGAGCATGCGCTCCTGACTCTCCGACAGCATGATTTCGTAGGCGGTCATGCCCTCCTCGCGCACCGGCACGCGGTCGAGGTCGAGTTCGATGCCGAGGCCGCCCTTGTCGGCCATCTCCACGCTGGAGGAGGTGAGGCCGGCCGCGCCCATGTCCTGGATCGCGACGATGCAGTCCCGTTCCATCAGCTCCAGGCAGGCCTCCAGCAGCAGCTTCTCGGTAAAGGGATCACCGACCTGGACGGTGGGCCGCTTCTCCTCGCTGTCCTCGTCGAACTCCTTCGACGCCATGGTGGCGCCATGGATGCCGTCGCGGCCGGTCTTCGCGCCGACATAGACGACCGAGTTCCCCGGTCCTGCGGCGGCCGAATAGAAGATCCGGTCCGCCTGGGCGAGGCCGACGGTCATGGCGTTGACGAGGATGTTGCCGTTATAGGCCGGGTGGAAGTTCACCTCGCCGGCCACGGTCGGAATGCCGACGCAGTTGCCGTAGCCTCCGATGCCGCCGACCACGCCGGAGATCAGGTGGCGTGTCTTGGGGTGATCCGGGTCACCGAAGCGCAGGGCGTTCAGGTTGGCGATCGGCCGCGCCCCCATGGTGAACACGTCGCGCAGAATGCCGCCGACCCCGGTCGCCGCCCCCTGATAGGGTTCGATGAAACTCGGGTGGTTGTGGCTTTCGATCTTGAAGACCGCGGCCAGTCCGTCGCCGATATCGATCACGCCGGCGTTCTCGCCCGGCCCCTGGATGACATGCGGGCCGTCGGTCGGCAGGGTCTTGAGCCAGCGCTTCGACGACTTGTAGGAGCAATGCTCCGACCACATGACCGAGAAGATGCCAAGCTCGGTCAGGTTCGGCTCGCGGCCGAGGATGCGCAGGACGACCTGATACTCGTCTCGGGTCAGGCCGTGCTCGGCCACGACCTCGTCGGTGATGGCGGCGTTGGGAAGGGTCATTGTCTATCCGGTGCTCAGTGCAGCGCTTTGACCAGGCCGTCGAACAGGCCGCGCCCGTCGGTGCCGCCATGGAGGGTTTCGATCGCGTTCTCGGGATGCGGCATCAAGCCGAGCACCGTCTTGGTGTCGTTGTAGATGCCGGCGATGTCGCGTTGGGAGCCGTTCGGGTTGCCGCCCGCGCCGCCGTCGGCCGCCACGTAGCGGAACGCCACCTGACCGCGATCCTCGATCCGGTCGAGCGTGTCCCGGTCGGCGAAGTAGTTGCCGTCGTTGTGGGCGACCGGCACCGCGATGACCTGACCGTCGCTGTACCCGCTGGTGAACAGCGTCTGCGATGTCTCGACCTTGAGGTGGACGGTCTTGCAGACGAACTTGAGCCCGGCGTTGCGCATCAGCGCGCCCGGCAGCATGCCGGCCTCGGTCAGGATCTGGAAGCCGTTGCAGACGCCGAGCACCGGAACGCCCTTCTCCGAGCGCTCCTTGACGGTGCGCATCGCGGGCGACAGGGCGCCCATCGCTCCAGCCCGCAAATAGTCGCCGTAGGAGAAGCCGCCCGGAACGACGATCAGGTCGACATCCGGAATCTCTGTTTCCTTGTGCCAGATCATGGCGGGATCGGTGCCCGAGGCCTGGCGCAGGGCCATGACCATGTCGCGGTCGCGGTTCGAGCCGGGGAAGACGATGATGGCCGATTTCATGGGCGCTCCAACGGCGGTTGCCCCCGCGCGCTTACCGCGCCGGAGGCGGGGAGGACCTGTTCGGCGGGAAACTAGGGCCGAGCGCGTCCGGGCGCAAGCGCGCTGCTGCGGTTGGTCACGGGGCAGGGTGTACTGGAGAGGCGTCGGCGCCGATGCGATGGCGCGGCAGCCGCACGAAGACCGTGGTTCCGATCCCGAGTTCGCTTTGAATCGAGAGGTTTCCACCGTGAAGTTCGACGAAGGCCTTAGACAGGGGCAGGCCCAGGCCGATGCCTTCGTACTTGCGGTTCAGATCACTGTCGACCTGTTCGAACGGTTGGAGAACCTTGTCGATGTCGCGCCCGTGTATTCCGATTCCCGTATCCCTGATCCGAAGCTCCAGGCCGTGCTCGCAGAGTTCCGCCTCGACCGTGATCGATCCGTCCGCCGGGGTGAACTTCGCGGCGTTGGAGATCAGGTTGAACAGCACCTGGCGGAGCAGTCTGCCGTCGGCCCAGATCGGCGGCAGGTCGGGTTGCACCATGACCCCGATGGGCGCGGCACCCCCCGTTTGCCGGGTGCGTACCATCCCAACTGATGTCACGACCTCGGCGCCGATATCGACCCTGCTCTCCCGGAGCATGATCTGCCCAATCTCTGCCCGGGTCAGGTCCAGCATATCCTCGATGAGCGACAGCAGACTCTGGCCGCTGGTCTGCACATCGCGCGCGTAGGCGGCGTAGCGCGGGTCGCCCAGCGGTCCGAAAACCTCGCCGACCAGCAGGTCGGAAAAACCGATGATGGCGTTCAGCGGCGTCCTGAGCTCGTGGCTGACGGTGGCAAGAAACATGGACTTCGCGCGATTCGCGGTCTCCGCGTCCCGCAGCGCGCTACGCAGCGCGCGTTGGGCCTGCTGCAGTTCCTGGCGGTACTCCGTTTCATCGACCGACGTTCCGCGATAGCCCTGGAACGTTCCTTCGGCATCGAATACCGGCACGCCGGATACCCGCCAATGTCGGAGCGTTCCATCCTTGGAACGCGCTGCGTACCGAAAATCGCGGAACACTTCACGCCGCTCCAGGAGACTCTTGTGATCGCTCCAAGCCTTGTCGATCTCGGGATCGGCATCGGCCACCTGCCAGGGCGTGAGGCCGAGAGAATGCTGCGTGGCGGCGGGCGCCGAGTCGCTCCGCAGATCCATATGGAGCGTGAAGCGCAGCTTGGCATCCAATTCCCAAAAGCGGTCCGAGTTCGCCCGCACGAAATCGCGTAGACGGCGATCGCTGTCCCTCAGGGCCTGCTCCGCTCGAACAAGGTCGGTGATGTCGCTGACCGCCGTCACGGTTCCGCCATCGGGCAAGGGGGCCGCACGGACCAGAACCCATCGGTCGTCAGGCAGTCGCAGGACGTGGTTCTGGCCACCGCGACGATGCTGGTCGACCTGCTCGGCGAAATAGCTTTCTTCGTCCGCATCGTTCAGGGCCGGCGAGCGCAGCTTCGCGCGTTGGCGAAGAAGCGCGTCGAACGTCATGCCGATTTCGAGCGGCGTGCCCGAACTTCGCGAGATCCGATCCATGGCCGGGTTGATGTAGAGCAGCCGGTCACCGGCGTCCCATATCTCGATACCCTGTCCGGAATGATCGAGCGCTCGTCTGAGTGAATTGTAGCTGATCATCGATCCGGGGATGCGCTCGCGCGCCTCCGTGCCGCGTTCGTCGAAGGTGAGGGCGATATTGCCGGACGGCAGCCTGGTGCCGCCGATGAGCAACACCGAGCCGTCCTTGCGCAGCCTTTCGACCTGAAACGGCAGCGAGTCGCGGATGAACGCCAGCCGGTTGTGCGCGCGGATCTCCGGATCGCCGGCTCCGTAGTCGCCCCGGCGTGCATTGCGATGGATCAGATGCGCGTAGTCCCAGCCGGGTGTAAGTTCATCCGGGGCGAGCTCGTTGATTTCGGCGAAGCGGGGATTGCAGGCCACGAGACGCATTTCCCCATCCAGCACCACCATGCCGATGCCGGCGAAGCTTATCGCTTCCAAGAGCGCTTGAGCTTCGACGGTCGTTGGAATCACTGGCGGGCGGTTAAAACTCGGCGGCGGCAAAGGTCGAGCTCGTTGACTGGAGGCGAGCGAGTGTTATCGCAGACTAACGGCGTATGACCGCGTCAAAAATACACATAAATATGCTGAAAGCGACAATCAACGATAGAATGACCGCTCCTGCGCGTATCAGGGATCGATACGGATCTTGTAGTTTTCTATGACTGTATTGGCCAGAAGACGCTCACACATGGCGGTCACATCGGCCTCCGCCCGTGCCGGGTCGGACTCGTCGAGCGAGATCTCGATCACCTTGCCCTGACGGACGTCCCCGACGCCCTCGAAGCCGAGGGTGGACAGCGCATGGCCGATCGCCTTTCCCTGGGGGTCGAGGACGCCGGACTTCAGCGTTACGTGAACGGTGGCTTTCATCGTCTTTTCCCGTCTTGTGCCGTTCGCCGGTGGTAGCCGGCGTGTTACTGGACCGCTTGGGGGCCCTTGAGATCCATCGGTCCCGCTTCCGGCAGGACGCCGAGCCTGCGGGCAACCTCCTGATACGCTTCCTTTACACCGCCGAGATCGCGGCGGAACCGGTCCTTGTCCATCTTCTCATTGGTTTCGATATCCCACAGACGGCAGTTGTCTGGGCTTATCTCGTCCGCGACGACGATCTGAACTTCGTCGTGCTCGTTGTACCAACGCCCGAATTCCAGTTTGAAATCGATCAGGCGCAAGCCTGTGCCGAGAAACAGGCCGCTCAGGAAATCGTTCACGCGCAGCGACAGAGCGACCATGTCGTCCAGATCCTGGGTTGCCGCCCAGCCGAAACAGGTGATGTGTTCCTCGGAGATCATCGGGTCGTTCAACTCGTCCGACTTGTAGTAGTACTCGATGATCGACCGCGGCAGCGGCGTGCCTTCCTCAAGGCCGAAACGCTCGGCAAGCGAGCCCGCCACCACGTTGCGCACCACAACCTCGACCGGCAGGATCTCGACCTCGTGGACCAGCTGCTCGCGCATGTTCACGCGGCGGATGAAATGGTTGGGGACGCCGATTTCGGTCAGTTTCGTCATCAGGTATTCGCTGATGCGGTTATTCAGGACGCCCTTGCCGGTGATCAGGCCGTGTTTCTGATTGTTGAACGCCGTCGCGTCGTCCTTGAAGTACTGAATGATCGTACCGGGCTCGGGGCCCTCGTACATGATCTTCGCCTTGCCCTCGTAGAGCTTGCGGCGTCTGGCCATCGGACGATCTCCAAAGCGGCGGTCTGGCGCCGGTTCGCCGGCGTCGCGCGTGCCGGGCGATCGCGGGGCAGAGCGCGAGATAACCCGGACCCTATATCAGCAGGGCCCAGGCAACTCAATCGCCCGGGCGGTTCCTTCGGACGGCGGATGCCACGGGATCGATCGGGCGGCTACTGCCTCGGCCGCGTCGGCCAGGCATCGACGGGTTGATGCGGCGTCCGGTCGGGTCGCCCGGCTGCGAAACGCAGAATCGGCCGCCCTTCGCCGGGGGCCGGCAAAGCCACGAGGGAGGAACTGGTCGTACCGAAGCCACTATCGCTGACCACCGTCATCGCACCAGCCGGTCCCGCTTCGGCAGAGAAATCCCGCGAGCCAAGCAGCATCGCCCACGCATCCCAGTCCCCGTCGCCGTCGTCGCCGCCTGTCGGATCGGGTGCGGGTGCCGAGCGGAAGCGATCCAGATACCGGGCGACACGCGCCGAAGCCTTTCGGTCATTCAGATCATGGGCCGTCAGCATCGATACGCCTTCCGGAATCGGTTCCTTGGTAATGGTGCCGTCGTCTTCCCGGTTGGCGATCCAGAATGCGTCTCGGCTGTCGGCGATGAGCAGATTGAACGCGCGATAGCTCGACGGTTCGACGGCTTCCAGGGCGCGGGCAGCGTCCGCGGCGTCGGCATGCTCAAGCGCTTCAAGAACCAACTCACCGCGCGACCGTTTGCCTGCGGCGGGACCGAGGGTGCCGTGGCGGTTGAGGATACAGGCCAGCACGCCGTGGTCGTTGACACCGAACCAGCTTCCGCCGGCCAGGATGTCCAGACCGGCCACAACCTCCGGCCTGTCGGGCCAGTGCCGGGCCGGCGGCTTCCACGGCCGGTCGGCCATCTCGTCTCGATTGGCGCCCAGGATCACGGGCCACGCATGACCCGGCCGGCGCAGAATGATCACGCTGCACATTGGACCGTCAAAGTGGGCCTTCGTTCATACATCGGCAAGCCGCAATCGGTGGCGGCCAGCCGCCCGTAACTCCCGCGTTCACAACGGTGGAACGGTTGTGTATGGTCCGGCCCGGTCTGTCGGCCTCCGGTCGCGGACAACGGTAGTTTATGGAGTTCCGCCTAGCCTGGGAGGCGTGTGATGAGCGGGTTCGACGAACGTGAGAAGGCGCAGGAGAACAAATCCGCCCATGAAGCGGAACTGCTGTTCAAAGCGACCGCGCGACGCAACCGGATGCTCGGTGAATGGGTGGCCGAGGAGTTTCTGGGTCTGAGCGGCGACGCACGCGCCGAGTTCGCCAAGGAAGTGGTTGCCGCCGATTTCGACCGTCCGGGCGACGACGATGTGGTCGAGTTCGTCCAGGACAAGGTGAAGGCGGCGGGTGGCGAGCTTTCCGACGCCCGGTTGCGCCACAAGATGAACGAACTGCTGGTCGTCGCGACCGCGCAGATCAAAGAACAGTCCTGAGCCGCTCCGTATCGACCGGCCGAGGCGCGAAAGCCCGATATGAGTATTCCCGCCCTGCGCCCCGGTGACCGGACGCCGAACCTGACGTTTCCGGACCTGAAGGGACAGACGCGCCAGCTCTATCTCGAGGTTCGCGGTGGCCCGATCCTGGTAGCGGCGACGCCGTTGCCGAACGACGGGGAGGGGCGTCGGATCCTGGCGGCGCTGGGCAAGCATTCGGACCGGCTCGACAAGTTGGGTGTCCACCGGTTTGCCCTGATGCGGCGCGAGCCGACCGGACAGATGGATCCGGGCGCCCTCGTCATGATCGACCCGTACGGTGATGGCATGCGGCTTTTCCGGCCGTTGCCGGAGGGATCGGAAGACGATGCCGCCCGACCAGCGGCCGCGGTTGCGGTGTTGGACGCCAACCAGCGTGTCATCTCCGTCTTCACGACCGAAACAAGCCGAGATCCTGTCTCCGATGCCGTGAAGGTGCTCGAAGTCGAAGCGAAGGCGGCATCGACCGGTGCCGAGCGCCTGGTCCGGGCGGCACCGGCGATGATCCTCGACAGGTTGCTGACCGACGAGCTTTGCGACCTGCTGATCGAGCGCTGGAAGACGGACAATCTCGAAGGCACGGTCAATGACGGATTCCGAAACGTCACCGACGAAACGCTCAAGCGCACCCGCGAGCATGTTGTTGCAGACCCCGACCTGCAGCGCACCATCGCCGAGCAGATCGGCCCCCGCGTCATGGGCGAGATTCAGAAGGCGTTCAACTTCCGCCATCCGTTGCGGTTCGAGACGCTGACCGTCATCGGCTACGCTGACGCCCGAAAGGATTTCTTCGCTCCCCACCGCAACAGCCTGCGCGCCGAACAGCGCCGACGCTTTGCGGTATGCCTGAACTTGAACGATGACTACGACGGCGGCGAACTGGTCTTTCCCGAGTATGGCCCGCACCGGTACACACCGTCGAAAGGCGCTGGCGCGGTGTTCGGCTGCGAGATTCTGCACGAGGCCAAGCCGGTTACCAGGGGACAGCGCTGGGTCCTGACCACGTTTCTGATCGACCCGAAGTAGACGCACCCGCCTCTAAGCCGCACCAAATCTCTTGCCGCTGATGCAGGGCGGGAGGTCACGAATGCGGATTGGCTTCAAGCCTGAGGATGATGTCCTCGCCCCGGACCTCGCCCGTCGGCCTCCAGCCTCTCTTGGCATAGAAACCGGACGCCCGTATCGACGGGTCCGGGTTGGCCGCAAGCCAGATCCGCTCACAGCCTTCGGACTCTAGCCATCCGACCGCTCGGTCGTGCAGCGACCGGCCGATGCCCAACCCCTCGTAGCCAGGCCGCACCGCCAGCACTTCGAGCTCGCCGGTCGACCGGTCGGCCATGACGAATCCCACCACCTGGCTATCGGATTCGCAAAGCCAGCCTGCGAGATCGCCGGAGAGCCGCGGCGTCAGACTCTGTGCCGTCACGCCGTATTGCTGCTCCAGGCGGTCAGTCGTGATCGCGTTCTCGTTGGTGGTGATCCGCATCTCCAGGGCGGGAGCGAGATCGGCCACGGTCATCTCGCGCACGGCGAGCGGTGGCGCGGCGAACTGTCCGCGATCGGCGCGCCAATGGTACCGCACGTCGGGCGTTCTTTCTTCGTTCGCCGACCCGTCAGTGAATTCGACGGATCGGAAGCCGTGAGCTTCGTAAAAACGCCGTGCGGGGAAGTTTCGTTGGAAAGCCCAAAGCTGAAGATCCAATTCGTGGGCCTGGACGCGCCGGATCAGTGCGGAGCCGATACCCGCGCGCCAGTGCTGGGGCAGTATGTACAGGTGCTCGATCCAGCCCTCGGTCAGAGCGGAATAAGCGACCGGGACGCCGTCGATTTCCGCAACCGTTACGGTCGCGCGGGGTAGAAGACGGCTCTCGACGAACCACAAGTCTTCGTCGGGCGTGTGCAGGTCAGGCAGCCAGGGCATGGCCGTCCGCAGGGAGACACGGAGGATCCGGGCAATCGCCGGGGCGTCGGAGGCGAGGGCGGGGCGGTAGTCAATCATGCGGCCCTCGCGTCCCGTGCTCCTACTCGGTCCGACCGAACACGCGCCTGAAGATCGTGTCCACATGTTTGGTGTGGTAGCCGAGGTCGAAGAGCCCGTCGAGCTGCTCGGCGCTGAGGGCCGCCGTCACCTCGGCATCCGCGCCGAGCAGGGTCCGGAAGTCCTTGCCCTCGAGCCAGACCGGCATGGCGTTGCGCTGGACCAGCCGGTAGGCGTCCTCGCGGCTCACCCCGGCCTGGGTCAGGGCCAGCATGACCCGCTGGCTGTGGATCAGGCCGCCGAGCTTGTCCAGATTGGCCTGCATGGTCTCGGGATAGACGATCAGCTTGTCGATTACCCCGGTCAGACGGGCGAGCGCGAAATCCAGGGTCACCGTGGCGTCCGGGCCGATCATCCGCTCGACCGAGGAGTGCGAGATATCGCGCTCGTGCCACAGCGCCACGTTCTCCATCGCCGGGACGACGGTCATCCGCACCAGGCGGGCGAGACCGGTCAGATTTTCGGTGAGGACCGGATTGCGCTTGTGCGGCATGGCCGACGAGCCCTTCTGCTTCTCGCTGAAGAACTCCTCGGCCTCGCGGACCTCGGTGCGCTGAAGGTGGCGGATCTCGGTCGCCAGCCGCTCGACCGACGAGGCGACGACGCCGAGCACGGCGAAGAACATGGCGTGACGGTCGCGCGGGATCACCTGGGTCGATACGGGCTCGGCCTCCAGGCCCAGCGCCTTGGCGACATGCTCCTCCACGAACGGATCGATATTGGCGAAGGTGCCGACGGCGCCGGAGATGGCGCAGGTGGCGATCTCCTTGCGGGCGGCGACCAGGCGTTCGCGGCAGCGCTGAAACTCCACATGGTGCGAGGCGAGCGTGACGCCGAACGTGGTCGGCTCGGCGTGGATGCCGTGGCTGCGGCCGACCTTGACCGTATTCTTGTGCTCGAAGGTCCGGCGCTCCAGCGCGGCGAGCAGGGCGTCCACGTCCTCGATCAGGATGTCGGCGGCGCGGGTGAGCTGCACCGCGAGGCAGGTGTCCAGCACGTCGGAGCTGGTCATGCCCTGGTGGACGAAGCGCGCTTCCGGCCCCACGTATTCGGCGAGGTTGGTCAGGAACGCGATCACGTCGTGCTTGACCTCCGCCTCGATGGCGTCGATGCGCTCGACCTCGAAATTGCCGCGCTCCCAGACGGCCTTCGCGGCTTCCTTGGGGATCACGCCGAGCTCGGCCTGGGCGTCGCAGGCATGGGCCTCGATCTCGAACCAGATCCGGAACTTCGATTCCGGCGACCAAATGGACGCCATCTTCTCGCGGGAATAACGCGGGATCATGCGGGCAGGACTCCGGTGGCGGTTGGGATGGCAGGGTCATATCATTCGGCCCCGCCGGAGTCATCAGAACGAAGCAGCGCACCGCGGTTCGCGAAGGATAGAGACGATGAAGGTCAACGGAACACACTACCGGCCCATCTGGCTGGCCGAGGATGGATCGGCGGTCGAGATCATCGACCAGACGAAACTGCCCCACGCCTTCGAGACCCTCAGGCTGACCTCCATGGCCGATGCGGCCCACAGCATCAAGGCGATGCTGGTGCGCGGCGCGCCGCTGATCGGAGCCACCGCGGCCTGGGGGCTGTGGCTGGCCATGCGCGAGGACTCCTCGGACGGTAACCTGGAGCAGGCCTATGCGACCTTGATGGCGACGCGGCCGACGGCGGTGAACCTGCGCTGGGCATTGGATGCGGGGCGGGCGGCTCTGGCGCCGCTGGCGCCGGGCGAGCGGGTCGGGGCGGCCAAGGCGTTCGCCGAGCGGGTCTGCGACGAGGATGCGGCGCTGAACCACGCCATCGGCCGCCACGGGCTGGAGATCATCCGCTCGCTCGCGGCGCAGAAGCCGGGCGAGACGATCAACATCCTCACCCACTGCAACGCCGGCTGGCTGGCGACCGTGGATTGGGGTACGGCCACCTCGCCGATCTATCAGGCCCATGACGAGGGCATCCCGGTGCATGTCTGGGTGGACGAGACCCGGCCGCGCAACCAGGGCGCCTTCCTGACCGCTTGGGAGCTGAACAACCACGGGGTCCCGCACACGGTCATCGTCGACAATGCCGGCGGCCACCTGATGCAGCATGGCAGGGTCGACCTGTGCATCACCGGCACCGACCGGGTGACGGCGAACGGGGACGTCGCCAACAAGATCGGTACGTATCTGAAGGCGCTCGCCGCCCATGACAACGGCGTACCGTTCTACGTCGCTTTGCCGAGCCCGACCATCGACTGGACTCTCGACGACGGTATGAAGATCGAGATCGAGGAGCGGTCCGGTGAGGAGGTGACGAAAATCCCCGGCCGCCTGGAGGACGGTTCGGTGGCGGCGGTGACGATCACGCCGGAGGGAAGCCCGGCTGGCAACCCGGCCTTCGACGTGACCCCCGCGCGTCTGGTGACCGGTCTGATCACCGAGCGGGGCGTCTGCGCGGCGACCTCGGCAGGACTGCTCTCTCTGTTTCCGGAATATCGGGCGGCAGGCGAGTAAGGCGGACGCGGGTTGGCTTCGCGGTGTCGCGGCTGTCCGGCTCCCCGGTCTTGCGCCTTACCTTGGAGTCCGGCGCGCCTTTGCGGATCCGCGTCGGGATCCAAGCTTCTCGTGGTTTGACCCGGCAGCGTCCGGCCCTATCCTGGATTGTAGACACTCTTGAGGACTCGACCCATGCGCCGCTTCCTGCTCGCTCTGATCGTCCTGTTGGCCGCCTCCGCCGGCTCCCCCGCCGCTGCCCGAGACACGCTGACCATCGGCGTCAGCCAGTATCCGTCGACCCTCAATCCGATGATCGATTCCATGCTGGCGAAGTCCTACGTGCTGGCGGCAACCCAACGTCAGCTGACGATTGACGGCCCCGATTGGAAGCCGGTTTGCCAATTGTGCGTCAAGCTTCCGAGCATCGAAGACGGAGATGCCGAGCCGTTCGACAGCCAGACGGAAGACGGGGAGCCGGTCACCGGCGTTCGCAAGACCTATGAGATCCGGGACGACGCGTTCTGGGGCGACGGAACGCCGGTTACGACCGACGATGTGCTGTTCGCTTGGGAGATCGGCAAGCATCCCGAGAGCGGGGTCGCCACCATGAAGGCCTATCAGGACATACTCGACATCGAGGTCCATGGGCCGAAGCGCTTCACCGTGGTCGATCGCAAGCTGACCTACAAGTACCAGTCCATGGGCGATTTCGCGGTCATGCCGGCTCATCTCGACCGCCCGACATTCGAGTCCCCGCGCGACTACCGGAACCGAACGCTGTATCAGACCGATCCGACCGAACCGGGGCTCTGGAACGGGCCGTATCGGGTGGGTGAGGTTCAGGTCGGATCCGAGATCGTCCTGGTGCGCAACTCTTTCTGGAAAGGGACGCCGCCCGCCTTCGACCGTGTGGTGATCCGCGCGATCGAGAACACCTCGGCGCTTGAGGCCAATCTGCTCTCCGGCTCCATCGACATGATCGCCGGCGAGAGCGGCCTCGCCATCGATCAGGCCATCGCCTTCGAGAAGCGCCACGGCGACTCCTACACGGTTCTCTACAAGCCGGGTCTGATCTACGAGCACCTGGACGTCATGCTCTCGAACCCGATCCTGAGCGACTTGCGCGTCCGCCGCGCGCTTTTGCATGCGGTCGACCGCGAAGCGATCAACGAGCGCCTTTTCGCGGGCAAACAACCCACCGCAACCGGCTCGGTCAACCCGCTGGACTGGACCTACACGACGGACGGAGTGCCGACCTATCCCTACGATCCGGAACGGGCAATGGCGTTGCTGGAGGAGGCAGGCTGGACTCCCGGGCCGGCAGGGGAGCGGGTGAACGGTGCGGGCGAGAAACTCTCGGTCTCGCTGATGACGACGGCAGGCAACCGAACCCGCGAGTTGGTTCAGCAGGTCCTTGCCGACTATTGGAAGCGGGTTGGCGTAGAGACTGTGATCCGCAACGAGCCGGCCAGGGTGTTCTTCGGCGAGACCGTCTCGAAGCGCCGGTTCCCGGGCCTCGCCATGTTCGCTTGGCTGTCGGCGCCCGAGCATCTGCCGCGCACAACCCTGCATTCGGAGTCGATCCCGAGCGAGGCCAACAATTGGGGCGGTCAGAACTATACCGGCTATGCCAATCCCGAGATGGACCGGCTGATCGATGCCATCGAAATCGAACTCGACCGGGACAAGCGCGCCGATCTGTGGGCCGAGTTCCAGCGGCTCTACGCCACCGACCTGCCGGTGCTGCCACTCTACTTCCGGGCCGACGCCTACATTCTGCCCGCGTGGCTCCAGGGGGTGCGGCCGACGGGTCACAAATACACCACCACCAACTGGATCGAGGGCTGGCGTGTCGCCGAGTAGGAGCGCGACGCCAACACGGGTTCGGCTGGGCGGAGACGGAGGGGCGATCGAATGACGGCGGGTGCGCGGCAGTGGAAGACCGAATAGGCCACGAAATGTTGAGGGCGTTGTTCGCCTACTGGGACGCCAGGCGCGGCGATCGTCCCATGCCGGCGCGCTCCGACCTGGACCCGCTCGATATCCCGGGCCTGCTGCGGAACTTGATCCTGCTCGACGTGAGCCACGACCCACTGCGGTTTCGGGTGCGGTTGTACGGCACCGAGGTCACGGATCTGCGCGGCCGCTACCTCACCGGTCGCTATCTCTACGAAGGCGAGCCCACCGCCATCGGCGATCAGACCCGGCCTTGGAATCTGGAAACCGTCAAGACACGGCGCCCGCACTATGTGTCGGGACCTTTCAACGATATCAGCGATGGCCGGTCCGGCACGTTCTACAGGCTCGGCCTGCCGCTCTCGGAGGACGGGATGCGCGTGGACATGCTGGTGATCGGTCTGGTGCGCGAGTGGGAGGAGGAATGACTGCCGATGTCGGCTCCTGGCCGCTCTCCGTCAGGTATACCGCCTGAAACTCCCCTCCACCTGCACCGTCCCGGTTTGCGACACCACCACGATGCAGAGCAGGAAACTGTCGACGGTCTGTCCGTCCTTCGCAAAAGGTAGGATCAGGCGGTCGTAGCGGAGTTCGCCGGTGCCGTCGCCTATCGGGAAGACGTGCTGGGAGAAGTGAGGCGCCCGCGATATCTGAATCCCCTCATAGGTCCGCTTCGCGGTCTGCAGATAGACGCCCGTGTACAGGTTGTCGAAAGTCTTGCCGGTCGGATCGCGGCCCGCGCGCTCGGCGATCTCCGTGCCCGCAAGTCGGTAGCGGAACGAGCGCTGGGTCCCGTCCGGTTCCCCGCCGACGGTCTCGGCCTGGTCGCCCGCCACCAGTCGTCCGTCACGGACGCGGCACGGTTCGATGACCGCGATGCGCGGCAGCATCGTACGAAAGGCAATTGGATCGAAGGCATCGCGCGACGGCAGACCTTCCGCAGGCTTCGTGGCGTACCAGAAGTCGAGAAGGGTCTGGTGATCAGGGTGCCGAACGGCATCCAGGCCAGCTACCTGTGCGGCGTAGTCTCGGGTTTCCATGACAGCGTCCGTGAAACAGATCGAAACGGTATAGTGGATATTGATCGTGAACATATGATTGACGACGAATGCGCTTGATTGCGAACTCCGCAACGGGCGTCGGCGTTCTGCTGATTGCCGCTGACGAAGGGCCGGTGGTAGCGTCCTCCTCCGTTTCCCAATTCCCCGCCGAGGAGCGTGTCGTGGCCATCACACTTTATGATCTCTGCGGAAAGAATGGAGCGCGATTCAGCCCGTACGGTTGGCGCACCCGCATGGCCTTGGCGCATAAGGGGCTCGGCTACGACCTCGAATTGGTGAAGTTCACCGAGAAGGAGAAGGTCGCCTTCTCCGGCCAGCAGCTGGTGCCGGTCTTGGTAGATGGCGAGACCGTCGTGTCCGACAGTTTCGCGATCGCCTGTCATCTTGAGGACGCCTATCCCGACGCGCCGTCCCTGTTCGGCGGCAAGGATGCCGGGGCCGCGGGGCGGGGCATGGCCAAGGCGATCAACGGTTTCGTCGACCGGATGGTGCAGCCGCTGATCGCCCCGCTCATCGTCGCCGATGTCTTCGACTGCGTCGACGAAACCTGCCGGGACTATTTCCGCACGTCGCGCGAGAAGCGTTTCGGGGCGACGCTGGAAGCGTTTCAGGCGGGCCGGGAGGAGAAGGTTGACGCTTTCCGGACAGCCCTCGAGCCGATCCGGACGGTCGTCAAGGATCAGCCTTTCATCGGCGGCCCCACGCCGACCTATGCCGACTATGTCTTGTTCGGTTCCCTGCAGTGGGCTCGCCTGACCTCGACCTTCCAACTGGTGGAGACCGACGATCCGATCCATGCTTGGTTCGAGAGAGTGCTCGACAGCAATGGCGCGGTCGCCCGCGAGGAACCGATTGCCGCGACGGCCGCATAAAGACGTCCGCGTGTCTGGGTCAGCAAGAAACGTATCGGAGGAACACGCATGCCCCCCGTCCTGCCGCCGCCGCGCCTATCGCTGCCAGAGCCCGACAAGCTGTCGCCGGAGCAGCGCCGCATTCATGACGACATCGCGTCGGGGCCGCGCGGAAAGGTGCAGGGTCCGCTGGCGATCTGGCTCACGTCGCCGGATCTGGCGGACAAGGCACAACAGCTCGGCGCGTTCTGCCGCTACGGGTCGTCGCTGGAACTCCGGCTCTCGGAGCTCGCCATCCTGGTGACGGGCCGGGTCTGGGGCGCCCAGTTCGAATGGACCGTCCACAAGCCGATCGCGCTCAAGGCCGGGCTGTCGGAGGCGGTGGTGGAGGCGATCCGCACCCGGCGCACCCCGGCATTCGAGAAGCGCGACGAGCGGGTCGTCCACGATTTTGCAGCCGCTCTGCATCGCGACCGCAAGGTCACGGACGAACTCTATGCCGAGGCGGTTGAGGTTCTGGGAGAGCGGGGGGTCGTCGACCTGGTCGGTATCCTCGGCTACTACACCTTGATCTCGATGACGCTGAACGCGTTCAACGTCCCCTTGGAGGGCGACGCTCAACCGGAGCTCGACTAGCCGGGCCACGGAACCTGACCTGAGAGAGGAGGCGGCGATGCTGGCAGCGGAACTCACGGCGATCGGACCGGCGCATGAGGTGGTCAAGGCGGTCGAGGTGGACGACCCCGGTGCGCCGAAGGGCGACGAGATCGTTGTCCGGCTCTCGGCGTGTTCGATCAATCCGGCGGACCTGCTGCTGATCGAGGGGAAGTACGCAAGCCTCCCCGAGGTGCCGTCGCGCCTCGGCATCGAAGGCGTCGGGACGGTTGAAGCGGTTGGAGCCGATATCGATCACCTCGCCCCCGGCGATGTGGTCCTAAGCCTCGGGCGCACCAACTGGGCGCACAAAGTCGTCCTGAAGGGCACCCAGGCGGTGAAGCTGCCGTCCGATATCGATGTCGAGCAGGCGGCGATGCTGAAGGTCAACGGCGCCACCGCCTTTCGGATACTGGAAGACTATGTCGATCTCGCTCCCGGCGACTGGGTGATCCAGGACGCCGCCAATTCCGGCGTGGGCGTGAACCTGATCCGGCTCGCGGCGGCGGCCGGCATCCGGACCGTGAACGTCGTCCGCCGGGCGGAACTTATTGAGCCGCTGATGGATCAGGGGGCCGACGTCGTTGTGGTCGACGGCGGCGACCTGGTCGAACGGGTTCATGCCGCCACCGGCGGCGCGGAGATCCGGCTCGCCGTCGATGCCGTCGCGGGATCGTTGGTGCGCCGGCTCGCAGATTGCCTGGCGTCTGGCGGGGTAATCGTCAACTACGGGCTGCTGTCCGGCCAACCCTGCGAGATCACCGCCGATCATCTGGTCTTCAAGGGGTTGAGCCTCACCGGCTTCTGGCTCGCCAAGGTCGCGTCCGGCATGGAGTACGACCAAGTCGCCGCGATGTATCAAGGTCTGGCGGGTAGAATTCAGGATGGGACGCTCTCGGTGCCGGTGGAGGCGCGCTATCCGCTGGAGCGAATCGAGGACGCCATGCGCCACGCGGGCACCTATGGACGCGACGGCAAGGTCCTGCTTCGCCCGAACGGGTAGATCTCGTTCAGCTTGGCTGTTTCGCGCGGTGCGGCAGCACGATCCGACAATCGTCTCGAAAGTAGTGGGATAGGACGACGTCAGGCAGGCCGAGGTCTTCACGGGGAAGTCACGCCGCAGAAGGACCGGCTCGGGATCATCGTAATTTCATTTAATTGTCATCGAAAATCAGCGGAACCGTCACACTCTTCGATGACAGTCGGCCTATGGAAACGGCCAACGTCGTCGCCGCGCTGTCCGCGCTGGCACAGGAAACGCGCCTCGCGATCTTCAGGCTCCTGGTCCGTACCGGCCCAGGCGGTCTGCCGGCCGGTGTGATCGCGAAGGAAGTCGGGGTCGTAGCGTCTACCCTATCCCACCATCTCGCCCTTCTGGAGCAGGCTCGGCTGGTTCGATCCGCCCGACAGGGACGCAATGTCATCTACAGCAGCGACGTCGACGGTATCCGCAGTCTGTTGCTGTTCTTGGCCGAGGATTGCTGCGAGGGAAGACCGGATTTGGGCGGGGACCTCCGCAGCTTGGTGCTCGGCAATGCGGCCGAATAGCCCGCACCGGGCCAACTGACCTTGTTAACCTTGCATTCATGGGTTTTTGCGACACTTATTCGCCATGACCCAGGAAGCGACCCGCTCAGAGACCGTTCGCCGCGACGATATCGAGATCGCGCTGCCGGACGAGCTTTGCGGAGCTGCCAAGATCGGACTGCAGGTATTCGGAGCCGCCTGCCTGGCAATCGGTGTGGCGGGGGTGATCCTGCCGGGATTGCCAGGAACGGTGTTCCTTCTCATGGCGTTATGGGCTTTTTCGCGCTCTTCTCATCGCTTGCATCTCTGGCTGTACAATCACCCGCGCTTTGGTGCTGGCCTTAGGGCGTGGCACCGGCATCGCGTGATCCCAACACGTGCCAAGGTCGCCGCTGTCGCGGCGATGACCTTTGCGTCGGCCGTGCTTTTGATTTCCTTTCCCGACCATTCCTGGGCTGCGGGGTTGGCCATCGCGGTGATGGCCCTGGTCGCGGGCTGGATCGTGACGCGGCCCGGCCGCATCCCCCACATCGTCTAACGGGCAAGAGGGTTCGACGGCCCTGCTGCAGCTCCCCGGGCTGGTTTGGCGTTGGCTCTTCGGCTAAACCCACCGACATGTTGATACATCCGGTCCGTAACGGACCGGCAACCAGACCGAGCCGCCATGCCGCCGCGCCGCAAACGTCCCGCCCATACGCCGCTGAAGAAAGGCCGGATACCCGCCAATGCGAGCCCGCTCGAGGTGGTGATCGAGACGGTTGGCGGCCGCGGCGACGGCGTCGGCACAGCGTCCGTGAAGGTCGGGTACGACATGCGCGAGCGTCTGCTCTTCGTCCCGTTCACCCTTCCCGGTGAATGGGTTCGGGTTCAGCCGGTTGCCGATCGCGGCGAGGGCGTGGCCGCAGACCCGCTGGAATTGCTGACGACGGCCGAGGAGCGCGTGGATCCGCGGTGTCCACATTTCATGGCCTGCGGCGGCTGCGCGCTGCAGCATTGGCGCGACGATGCGTACCGTGATTGGAAGGTCGCGCAGATCCGGCAGCATCTTGCGCGGGTTGGGATCGTCGACCCGCCGATGGCGCCGCTGGTCGCAGCCGATCCGGAAACTCGCCGTCGAGCCGATTTCGCCGTCCGTCGTCTGTCGAACCGCACCGTGCTCGGTTTCCATGAGCGCGGGGGAGGGCGGATCGAGCCGGTCGATGTCTGTCCCGTCCTCGCGCCGCCGATCCAGGCGCTGCTGCATGCCCTCAATGACCGTATGCATGCGGCGCTGAAAACCGGCGAGGCCGCGGACGTGATCGTCAATCAGCTGGATACAGGCTTGGACGTGTTGGCCGTGTTGCCGCGCGAGCCCGATCTCGCCGAGCGCGAGGCATGGGCTGCCTTTGCGGCCAGCGAAGGATTGGCGCGGCTGTCGATGCGCATGGCAAGGGACTCCGATCCAACACCGGAACCCTTGGCCGTGCGGCGGCCGGCGACGATCCGTTTCGGCGCCGCGGATGTGGCGCCGCCTCCGGGGAGTTTCCTGCAGGCGACGGCCTCGGGCGAAGCCGCCATCCGCAACACCGTTCTGGACGCTGCGGGGACGTCCGGAAGACGGATCGATCTTTTCGCCGGCGTCGGCACCCTGTCTCTGCCCCTTGTCGAGCATGGTCCCGTGCATGCGGTGGACGGGGATGGACCAGCGCTGGCGGCGCTTCGCAAGGGGGCTGACGGGGCCGGTATCGGCTCACGGCTCACGACCGAACAGCGCGATCTCTTCAGCCTACCGCTTAGCGGTCAGGAACTCTTCGGCGTGGATGTCGCGGTTTTCGATCCGCCGCGTGCCGGGGCCAAGGCCCAGGCCGCCGCCCTGGCCGAAAGCACTGTCCCCACCGTGGTTGCGGTCTCCTGCAATCCGGCCACCTTCGCCCGAGATGCGGCGTCCTTGATCGCCGGCGGTTATCGTTTGGAGAAGGTGGCGCCGATTGACCAGTTTCTCTGGTCTCCCCACATCGAACTGGCAGCCGTCTTTCGACGGTAGGTCTTTGCCGAGTTTGGAGGTTCCGATGGCCGCGATCCGCAAGGAAACCGACAGTCTGGGCGCCGTCGACGTTCCGGCCGAAAGGTTGTGGGGCGCTCAGACCCAGCGGAGTCTCGAGAACTTTCCCATCGGCGAAGGCTGTATGCCGATCGCTCTTGTCCACGCCTTCGCTTTGCAGAAGCAGGCGGCCGCGCGCGCCAATCACCGCCTCGGAGTCCTTGAGACTAGATTGGCTGAGGCGATCGAAGCTGCCGCGGCCGAGGTCGCCGAGGGCCGATATGACGGGGAGTTCCCCCTTGTGGTTTGGCAGACCGGTTCGGGAACCCAGACCAACATGAACCTCAACGAGGTGATCTCGAATTTGGCGAACGAGCGTCTCGGTAGCGAGCGGGGCGCCAAGAGCCCGGTCCACCCGAACGACCACGTCAACCGCGGCCAGTCGTCCAACGACAGCTTTCCGACGGCGATGCATGTCGCCGGTGTCCGGGAGATCCATGGGCGTCTGTTGCCGGGGCTGCAGCGGCTTCATCGGGCGCTGGCCGACAAGGCGTTGGTCCTCCGGGACATCGTCAAGATCGGGCGAACGCATCTGCAGGACGCCACGCCGCTCCGCCTCGGCGACGCTGTCGGCGCCTGGGCCTTTCAAGTGGAGACCGGTATCGAGAGGATCGAGGCGGCCCTGCCGCGTCTCTCGGCGCTGGCCCAGGGCGGGACGGCGGTCGGTACCGGCGTCAACGCCGAACCCGGCTTTGCCGACGCCTTCATCGAAGAGCTGCGGGATCTGACCGGGCTGCCGTTCACGTCGGCACCGAACAAGTTCGAGGCGCTGGCGGCCCACGACGCCGTGGTCGAAATGTCGGGTGCGCTCAATACGGTCGCCGCTTCCCTGATGAAGATCGCGAACGACGTGCGCATGCTCGGATCCGGCCCGCGCTGCGGTATCGGCGAACTCGTCCTTCCGGCGAACGAGCCTGGCTCGTCGATCATGCCCGGCAAGGTCAATCCGACCCAGGCGGAGGCATTGACCCAGGTCTGTGCCAGGGTCATGGGCAACCACACGACGATCACTGTTGCCGGCGCGACCGGTCATTTCGAGCTCAACGTGTTCAAGCCGGTGATGGCGGATGCGCTGCTGCAGTCGATCCGCCTTCTCGGCGACGCGGCGGCCAGCTTCTCCGAACGCTGCGTCGAGGGGATGGAGGCGGACCGAGCCCGTATCGAAGACCTGCTTGGACGCAGCCTCATGCTCGTGACGGCTCTGGCACCGCATATCGGCTACGACGCGGCGGCGAAGATCGCCAAGAAGGCGCACGAGGACGGGAGCACGCTCAAACAGGCCGCCCAAGCGCTCAATTTGGTGTCGGAGGACGACTTCGACCGGTGGGTGCGCCCCGAGACGATGCTCGGGCCGCAGACGTCGGGAGCGGGCTCGTGACCGACGGCGAGGCCGGTCGAACCCTGCCGCGCAAACGCTCCGTCATGATCGCCGGCCATGCGACCAGCGTGTCCATGGAGCAGGCGTTCTGGGACATGCTGACAGGATTTGCCGAGGAACGGGGCGTGTCGGTGAACGCGCTCGTCTCTGAAATCGACCGCGACCGCGAGGCGAACCTTTCCAGCGCGATCCGGGTTTGGGTGCTGATGGAATGCGCCCGCCGGGCGGGCAACAGCCTGTCGGGCTGCTGATCCCGCCGTCGCCCTCTCGGTTTTAGACGACGAAGTTCAGCAGACCGTTGGTCTGGGGCAGGATCGAGCCGATCTGGCTTGCAAGCGCACTATCCACGTTGAAGTTCTGGTTCAGGCTAAAGCCTTGGGATTCCAGGTCCTTCTGAATCAGATAGCGCTCGATGAACTTCTGCGCCTCGTCGGTGAACTCGATCGGCTTCAGGAACGCGCTGGCAGTGCCGCCGTCGCCTTCGATCGCGAACTTCTCCTCGTTGATGATCTCGCGCTGAATGCCGAGCGCGTAGGACTCCGCCTTGAGACGACCGAGGGTTCCCTGAGCGTAGAACAGAGCGTCGTTCAACGCGCTCACCCGTGCGGTGTCGTCTCCGGCGGTAATCGCCACGTAGTCGAACCCGTCCAGAGCCGAGCGAAAATTCTGTTCGAACGATGTCTGCGCGTCGATGGTGATCGTGGATCCGATCGCGCCGAGCGCTACCTTGATGTCCTGGGCGAATTCGCCAAGCAGGTTGTTGCCGTCTGATTCCGCGCCGGCGATCAAATCATCCAGTTGGACCCGGAAATTGCGGACCTCCGTGTCCAACTTGCCGCGCGGATCCATAGACTCCAGCGCGTAGGAAATAACGGTCCGGTCGCGGGTCAACTGGTCCGTGACCGTCTTCAATGCCGGGCTGAGATCGTCGTCGAGCTGGGTGACCAGAGCCTCGCCCGCGGCGGCATCGGCAATCGACGCGGGCAGCAGGTCATAGATCGACGCGCCGAGATCGCCCCCCTCGGCACGGGCCTGCGTCGTGTCGAACACGGTGTAGTTGACCGTCCCGTCCGCAAGCAGGTTGTCGAGGGTGACCGATCCCGTCCCGTTTGTCGCCTCGCCGGGGGTGTTGATGAGCTGGTTCAACTCGCCGAGCCGGGCCGTGTAGTAGGCGTTGATTTCCGTGAGGTCGGCACCGTCCACCTGTGCGTCCTTCGCGAGCGTCCGGATGTCCGAGAGGACGCGTTCGATCGTCGACGCCCGGTCGAGGCTGTCATCGATGGACAGCAGTCCAGTGGTCAGGGACTGGGTATCGAGAGCCTTCGCGAAGTCGACATTGTTCAGCGCGTTGGTAATGCTGACGACGTTGATGGAATTCTGGTTTTCCGATGTCTTGAAGGCCGCGTCGGCGGCATCGAAGCTGGTTTCGGCCGTGTCGACATCGGCGGAGCGGCTGGCGAAAGTCGCGCCATCAATGGCGTCGCGGGCAGCCTGCAGGTCGGTCAGGAACCCGGCGCGATCGGTGGATCGCGTAATTGCCTTGGTCCCGTCGGTGGCGACTTCCGTGTTGATCTCGGCGGCGACGGCGTCGGTGCCGGTTGGCAGAGCACCGGCCGTACCGTTGCGGAGCAGGTTCTGGGTCTGTCCGGTTGCCGGGTCGAAGAAGGTGGCTGTGTTGATGAACCCGTCATCGCCCAGAATTCGGTCGGCATAGTCCACGTACTGGGCCTGAAGTTCGTCGAACTCCTCCTGATCCTCGGCATTGCGCAGGTTGAAGGCGATCTTGTCGAGCTCGTCCAGAACGATCCGGGTGTTCTGTGTGGCCTGGTTTGCGACCGCCACCAAGCCGCGTTGGCGAAGCAGATCGGGAATCGCGCCTTCCTGCACGGCGATCTCGGCCGCGTTCACGCCCGCCGGATCGGTGATGTTCGGAAGGTCCTCATAGTCCGTGCGGACGGACTCGAGGCTGGCGACGATGGATGACAGTGTACTGATGGCGGACGTGATCGCCTTCGAGCCGTCGGAGATTGCGCTAAGGTCGGCATTGAGCCGCTCGAGCCGACTGGTTTCACTGGCGGAGGTTCCGCTTAGCTTCATCTTGTCGAGATCGATACCGTTCTCGACCAGGGAGGCCTGTTTCTCAACCGACTGGTTGGCGATCTGAGGGGGCAGATTCAGCGCATCGGTGACGATGGCGCGCAGAGCGGCATCGCCGAGGATCTCGAAGGTGCTGCCCACCGAGTTGATGCGCCGCAGGAAGAACAGGGCGTCGCGGGCTGCGGAGTTCTGCGCGCCGAGGCTTCGCTCGAACTGAACCGTCAGGTATTTGTCGATGACCTCTGTCTGCTTGGTCGAGACCTTCAGGTTCTTGACCCCGAACTCGACCGTATCGAGAAACTTCGCCAACTCGCCGTAGCGGCTGTCAGCAAGCCGGTTGGCGAATGAGTTGATGTCGTCCGGGTCACTCTCGATGACCTTGCGGATCTTGCCGGGATTGTTGATGTCGGCGTCGAGGCCGAAGGCGGTCAGCACAAACTGCAGGGTGTCGCGATCTTCCAAAAGATCGTCGACCGTATCCAGTTTGGATACGCCTTTCTTGAAGTCGTCGAGAGCGGTCTGAACGTCCGATCTGTCTAAGAAAGCCTGGCGTGCGGCGACCTGATCGCGCTCATAGCTGCGCCACGCGGCGATAGCCGATACTGTCGAGCCACCGCCGGACGCGGCGCCCAGAAGGCCGCCATTGCCCCCGGATGCCCCTCCGAGGATGGCTGATGCGGCTGCAAAGTTCGTCACGGCGGAAAACTCCTGTTTTGCCGTAGATCCGAGTTTCCCCGAACCGATCGTTTCTCGACCACCAGTTAGTATAGTCGGCTCGTTGCCGACTAGCAACGAACATCGCTGCATCGGCGATGGCGGTCTTCCTGTCCGGGTCCGCGTCTGGCAGTTCTTGCCGGGTGCTCGCCCGCGCTCCTATAGTGTTCGCCAATCCCTTGCGAAAACCGTACCAAGAGCTTGCGCCATGTTCACGACGCGCCCGGAAATTCGTGGCACCTTCGGTGTCGTCGCCTCCACCCACTGGCTGGGGTCCGCTGCTGGCATGCGGGCTCTGGAGAGGGGCGGCAATGCGTTCGACGCGGCGGTGACCAGCGGTTTCACGCTCCAGGTCGTCGAACCGCACCTGAACGGTCCGGGCGGCGACCTGCCAGCGCTGTTCTACAGCCGTAAGACCGGCAAGCTTCAGGCGCTATGCGCGCAAGGGCCGAGTCCGGCGGCGATGACCATGGAGGCGATCCGTGCGCTCGATCTGGATCTGATCCCCGGCAGCGGCTTCCTACCCGCCGTGGTGCCGGGCGCCTTCGACGGCTGGCTGCGGCTGCTGCGCGATCACGGAACGATGTCGCTGGCGGAGGTCCTGGAGCCGGCGATCGACTACGCGGTGAACGGTTATCCGGCGGTCGGTCGGATCGCGGCAACCATCAACACCGTCAAGGAACTTTTCGAGACCGAATGGCCGACATCGGCGGCGATCTATCTGAAGAACGGGGAGCCCCCCGCGCCGGGTAGTCTGTTCGCCAATCCGAAGCTGGGCGAGACCTATGCCCGCATCGTCAAGGAGGCCGAAGCCGGCGGCGGTTCCCGGGAGGCGGTGATCGACCGGGCTCGCGACATCTGGTACCGCGGCTGGGTGGCCGAGGCGATCGACGCCTATTTTCACGCCGCGCCGATGATGGACGTCTCCGGCCGCCGCCATCTCGGGTTGCTGACAGCCGACGATCTCGCCGGTTGGGAGTCCCACTACGAGGAGCCGGCGACCTACGAGTGGGGCCGATACACCGTCGCCAAATGCGGCCCGTGGAGCCAAGGGCCGTCGATGCTGCAGCAACTCGCCCTGTTGGACGGCATGGGCGTCGGCGACATGGACCCGACCGGACCGGACTTCGTCCATACCGTCGTAGAGGCGATCAAGCTCGCCATGGCGGATCGGGAAGCGTTCTACGGCGACCCGGACTTCGGAGACGTGCCGATGCAGACGCTGCTTTCCCCTGAATACAATGCCGGTCGACGCGCGTTGATCGGCGAGACGGCGTCGATGGACCTGCGGCCCGGCACGATTGAGGGCTATCTCGGCTCGATCGACGCCGCACTGGGCGTCGACGTGGCCCTGGACCCGCGCGAAATGGAGCGCATGGGCATCGGCGAGCCGACCGTCTCGAAGAGCGGGGCGATGAAGGGCGACACGGTCCATATCGACGTGATCGACAAGGACGGCAACATGTTTTCCGCCACGCCGAGCGGCGGCTGGCTGCAGTCCTCGCCGATCATCCCGGAACTCGGCTTCTGCATGGGCAACCGGGCGCAGATGTTCTGGCTGGACGAGCGCTCGCCCTCGGCGCTCGGGCCGAAGCGCCGGCCGCGCACGACCCTGTCGCCCAGCTTCGCGCTGCGCGACGGCGAGCCGTACATGGCCTTCGGGACGCCGGGCGGCGACCAACAGGACCAGTGGCAGACCCTGATGTTCCTGCACCACGCCGAGCACGGCATGAACCTGCAGGAGTCGATCGACTGTCCGGCATTCCACAGCGAGCACTTCCCGAGCTCGTTCTGGCCGCGCGGCCGCAAGCCTGGCAAGTTGGTGCTCGAGGGCCGCTTCCCCGAGGCGACGGTCAAGGAACTGCAGCGCCGGGGCCACGACGTCCAGGTCGGCGAGGACTGGTCCGAGGGCCGGCTCAGCGCCGCCGTGAAGGATGGCCGGATGCTGAAGGCCGGCGCCAATCCGCGCGGCATGCAGGGCTACGCCATCGGGCGATAGGGGGCTGAGCGGCCGGGTCAGGTCGCCTGGGTCAGTCGGTCGGGTCCACTGGCTCGGATCTAGCCGCCCTGGCCCACTGCTTCGGAGCCTGTAGTTTGATCGCCATGGACGCCGCGCTCCGGTTCCGCAGCGTCGCGGCTACCGGAAGCGAGAAATCCTGGATCAGGGTCCATGAAGCCCCATGTCTGAGTCCTATGAACCGATTGTATCGGCCGGTTGCGCGGCTCGGCCGCGCGAATGCTACGCGAACGGGAGAGGACAATGGACCTGAATCGCCGCGCACTTCTGTCTTTCATGAGCGCCTTGCCCGTCTTCGGAGCGGCCAGCGCGGTTGCCGCCCAACGCACGCCCAGCGCCACGGAAGGCCCTTACTACCCGAGCGCAAAGATGCGTTTCTCCGATGCCGACAACAATCTCGTCCGCATAACCGGTGCCGTCCGCGCCGCCGGCGGTGAGGTGATCGTCCTGAAAGGACGCGTACTCGATAGTGCCGGGACGCCGTTGAACGGCGCGCGCGTAGAAATCTGGCAATGCGACGTCAACGGCATATACCTGCATACGCGCGACCGGAGCCGCGGCGGCTATGACGATGCGTTCCAAGGGTTCGGCCACGTTGTGACCGGGCCGGACGGGGCCTATGCATTCCGCACCATCAAACCGACGGTCTACCCAGGCCGGACGCCGCATATTCATGTCAAAGCTTTTGCAGGCGGCCGCGAACTGACGACCCAGTTCTATCTGGCGGATCACCCTTTGAACGACCGCGACAGGATCTACCGGCGGCTTGGCGCGGCAGAGCGCGAGCTCGTCACCATGCGGTTCGTCGGAGGCCCCGACGGGCCGGAAGCGACGGTCGACATATTGCTGGAGGCGGGCAGACGATACCTCTGGACCGCTGCGGATTGGCGGCCGTCGCCTATGTCTTCATCGGCGTCTGCTAAGAAGCCTCTTGTCTGGCGCGAGGTGCAAAAACCGTCTACGTCCCCCTGACATGCCCTGCCTTTAACGACTAATATGAACAACCATGCGTCGACCGCACGGTGAGAGCGTGAAGTATACTATCGAATTCGACCCCGAGACTGGGACGATCGTCGTGACTCTGCGTGGCAAGTTCGATCTCGAACTCAGTCAGCGCGCGATGAGAGAAGTGAATGAGATTCGGTCATCGGTCGCGCTGGCGCATTCGGTCTGGGACGTGAGAGAATTGGTCTTCTCGACATTCGATGTCGAGAACGTGAAACGTATCGGTCACACCCGCGCCTCAATGCCAGAGCGCCGCCCCAACGAGCGCATGGCGACCGTCCTTTCGGATCCGGCGGATCGTTCGATCATCAATCTGCTTCTTGCCTATTCCCAGGTGCCGGCGTCGAACTGGCGCTTTTTCGATACGCTGGAAGCGGCGATTGACTGGTGTACGGCAGAGCCGGACAAGGGTGGCTGACCCGGCCGCAGGGCCGCTAGTCAGGCATGCCGATAGTCGCGAGGGCATTGGTCAGGTATTCGCGGAGATAGAACGCTGTTTCCGGCGTCAGTTCGACCAGGGCCACACGGCCATCGTCCCGCTTGATCTTGAGCAGCAGGTTCTCGTCGGCGAGTTCGATAATGAACGATTCGGCCTTGGCGGCGGCACCTGGAGCGCGTTCCTCTGCGCTCACGCTCGGTTGCGCGCGGGCGAATTTCATCCAGTCGCTTTCTGCGGGCTTGGCCATGGCAAATCCGGACGATCGATCCTCGTGTACGGTCGCGATCCATGATTATATAGGATTTGAAAGTGTTTGACGCGCATTTCCTGCGGAACCGGACGAGGCTGAGACCGAAGTCGTCATGAAGAAATTGCTGCTCTTCGTTCTGCTTCCGCTGCTTCTGCTCATCGGCGCGGGCGCTGGCGCCTTTCTGGCCGGCCTGATCCCCGGGTTCGGCGGCCCCGAGCCGGAGATGACGGCCGAGCAGAAGGCGGAGATGGAGCGGATCGCCAACACCGCGCCCTCGCCCGCCAAGCCGAGCCCCGCCGGTGCCGTGTTTCATACGCTGGACGAGTTCGTCGTGAACTTGCAGTCGAACCGCGGCTATCCTGTCTTCCTGGTGCTCAGTCTGACGGTGGAACTTTCGAACGAGGGCGCGGTTCCGGTCATCACCGCCCAGGAGCCGCGGATCCGCGATGGCATGATCGTCTATCTTTCCAGCCTTACGCCGCAGCAGCTCAATGGCTACGACGGCATCCAGAAGGTGCGCAACAATGCGTGGCGGTTGTTGCGCGAGTTGATCGATCCGGATTTGATCGTGAACGTCCAGATCGCCAAGCTCACCGTCAAATAACTTGCGCCCAGAAGTACCTGTCCACGAGTCGAACCGTTCCAGGGAGAATCCGATGTCTCGCATGCTGGCCGTCGCCCGCGAAAGTTGGCCGATCCGCGGAGTGTTCCGCATCTCACGCGGCGCCCGCACGCAGGCAGAAGTGGTGATGGTCAGCATCGACGATGGCGCATCTATTGGCCGCGGCGAGTGCGTGCCGTACGCCCGATATGGCGAGACCGTGGACAGTGTGATTGCGCAGATCGAGGGCGTTGCGGAGGCCGTCGCCGGGGGGATCGATCGCGAAGGGCTTCTCGGCATTTTACCGGCGGGTGCCGCGCGCAATGCCGTCGATTGCGCGCTCTGGGACCTGGAGGCGAAGAGCCGAGGGCTGCCGGCTTGGCGGATTGCCGGATTGAGCGCGGCGCCGTCGCCGGTCACCACCGTCTATACCCTTTCGGTCGATAGCCCGGAGGCGATGGGCGAAGCGGCGCGCGACAACGCTAACCGACCGTGCCTGAAGCTGAAGATGACCGGCGACGGGGAGGACCTGGCCCGCGTCTCCTGTATCCGGGACAACGCCCCGGGAGTCGATCTGGTCGTTGACGCCAACGAGGCCTGGGACATCGCCTCCTATCTGGAGATCGCGCCCAAACTGGCTGAACTCGGCGTGTCGATGATCGAGCAGCCGTTGCCGGCCGGCGACGATGCCGCCCTGATCGGAGCGCCCCGTCCGACGGCGGTCTGTGCGGACGAGAGTTGCCACGACACCTCGACCCTCGAGGCACTGGAGGGAAAGTACGACATGATCAACATCAAGCTCGACAAGACCGGCGGTCTGACCGAGGCGTTGCGTCTCAAGGCCGAGGCGGAGAAGCGGGGGTTCCGCGTCATGGTCGGGTGCATGATCGGCACGTCGCTCGCCATGGCGCCGGGCATGATCGTTTCCCAGGGCGCCGAGGTGGTGGACTTGGACGCGCCATTGCTCCTGGCCAAGGACCGGGAGCCCGGCCTGATCTACGACGGCAGCACGGTGATGCCCCCGGAGCCGGGTCTCTGGGGCTGAAGGCGAGGGGGATTGGCATGGGCATGAAGGCCGTCGCTGATCACTACGAGCGCAGCGGACTGTTCGAGCTTTTGCAAAGGCGGCTGACCGAGCACGGAATCTCGTCGCCGAGTCGCGCCGATTTCTCGGCCCTCGACCAGATGCACATGCGCGGCCAAACCGGAACCGAGGACGTCATTGCGGCGACCGGGATGTCGGCTGGAATGAAGGTCGCGGATCTTGGCGCCGGCCTCGGCGGATCGGCCCGGATCTTCGCTGACCTTGTCGATGCCGAGGTGACGGCGGTGGACCTGACGCCGAGCTTCTGCGCGACGGCGGAAGCGATCAACGCGGCGGTCGGTCTCGCGGACCGGATCCGCGTGCTGGAGGGCGACGCGACCGCCACGGGGCTTGACGCAGGGATGTTCGACATCGTCACCACCCTGCATGCCTGTATGAACATACCGGACAAGGAGGGCGTGTATCGCGAAGCGTTCCGCCTCTTGAAGCCGGGCGGTCGTTTCTGCTTCTACGACGTGGTGCTGGGACCCGGCGGAGCGCCCCGATATCCGACCCCTTGGGCGGAAAGGCCCGAACTCAGCCACCTCATTCCCGCCGATGAAATGCGGGCCTTGTGCGAGAAGGCGGGGCTCCGAACCATGGAGGTGCGGGATCTGACCGAGGAAGCAAAGGCGGGCTCTCGCGCCCGACGTGAAGAGGCTCGGCGGCGGGCGGAGACCGGGGCTGCAGCGCCGCTTCAGGCGGGCGATATACTGATGGGCGAAACCGCCGGCGAGAAGATGCGGAACATGGCCCACAATTTCGACGCCGATCATGTCGGCGTCGTTCTCGGCGTGTTCGAGAAACCCTGAAAAAAAAGAGCCGCGGCAGGGGGACCGCGGCTCTTTCGACGTGTCCGCATGGGACGGAGGAAGCCCAGGGTGGACCTCAGTCGCGGAAACAGGTTACCGAAAGATAGCGCGATGTGTCAATCGATGCGCGTATTGCGTGTTTCGGCGCTGCTCTGGACTGTGACCATGCCGGTCTAGCCTTAAAGGGACTTGCTCAGAATCACCGTGCGATAGTTGGTGTGCCCCCACTGGACGTACTCAATGAATCGGAAGCCGAGGCGGGTGTACCAGTCGACGAGATGGGTGGCCGGTTCGGCCGTATCGAGTGCGATCTCCGATGCCCCTACCGCCCGAGCCCGGTCTTCCAAGGCGGCGATCATGCGGCGGCCTATGCCGCGCGCCTGCAGGGACGGGTCGACGGCGAATTGGCTGAGAATGGCGACGTCCCCTCGGCGATACCAGTCGCAAGCGACCGCCGGAAGTCCAGCCGGGTACAGCGTGACGGTGCCGACCAGTCTACCGTCGATCTCGGCGACGAAGCACTCTCCGCTCTCCGCCCGCTCTTGAGTGACGGAGGCGGGTTGATCGACCGCTTTGTAGCGTAGGTTCATCGCGGCGAGCCGTGCGTAGGCGGCGTGCAGGATTTCGGTCATCCGTTCGTAGGAATCGCCATCCGTCCTGCGGCGGATGACGACGGGAGAAGCGGTCTCTGCTGCGTGCTCTGCTGCGTACTCTGCTGCGTGCATCGTCGGATCCCTTTCATACGCGGCGGATGTCTGTCGACAATGGCGTGAGTTCTACAGCCATACAAACGAGTAATGATCGTCAAAGTATGAGATAAACTGACGCTATGTTGCGTCCGCTCCCACCCTTGAATGCGCTCAAAGCCTTCGAAGCTGCTGGTCGGCTAGGCAGTCTGGCTGCGGCGGCCGATGAACTTGGCGTGACTCACGGTGCGGTCAGCCGGCAGGTCAGGTTGCTGGAGGACTGGCTTGGCCGCCCGCTTTTCACCCGCTCCGCCAGCCGGATCGCGCTGACGGTGGACGGCAAGTCTTTCCTTGCGGATGTGGGACAGGCCTTCACCACGCTGACTCTCGCGACCGCCCGGTATCTCGACAGAACGCCGCGCGCCGTGTTTCGGGTCAATGCGCCGCATACGTTCATGATGCGTTGGCTGATGCCGCGAGCCAGAAAGTTCCAACACATGCATCCGGGGATAGAGATCGCGCTCGATGCGTCATCGCAGCCGGTGGAGACGCTCCCGGGCCGGTTCGACGCAGCCATTCGACGGCAGCCCATGACCCTGTCCGGCTTCAAATCGACGCCGTTCCTGACGGAACAATGCGTTCCGGTGATCAGTCCGGCTTTGGCGGCGCGTATCGGGCTGCGTGATCCTGCCGACTTGGCAGGGCATACGTTGTTGCACAGCAGGTCTCGGCCTGCGCTTTGGCCCGACTGGCTGGCGCTTGCCGGGGGACGCCATGTTCGACCGATCGGCGAACTGCATCTGGACGGTCTGATGCTCTCGATCGAGGCGGCGGCCCATGGACTCGGCGTGGCGATCGGGCCCTCGGCGCTGGTGGCGGACGACATAGCCAGTGGGCGCCTGATCGCGCCGATCGCTGCGCCGCGTCTTGTGCTAGAGCCCTTCCGAGTGATGGTTCCGGCGGACCCGATCGCCCATCCCGCTGCCATCGCCTTTCGCGATTGGCTGGTGGAAACGGCGGAGCGGGAGGGTGGGCTCGCGTCTATTAAGGGGCCGTCAAACGATGCCGAGCGGTTGGAGTAGCGGTCTTCACTCCACCGGGTAGGGGCCGTCCTCGAAGACTTCGTCGTGATACCCCTTACTGCCGACGGCGCGGGCGAGATCGCTGCCGATGGGCGCGCCGCGCGAGATCTGGTCGAGGACCGCGCCGAAATCGTAGAGCGGTTTCCAGCCAAGCTCCCGCCGGGCCTTTGCATTGTCGTAGACCCGGTCGATCTCGTCGAACATCCGGTAGCCTAGGCGCCCGTAGATCTCGGCGAAGTCCGGATAGTGGGCGGCGACGATCTTGCCCGGATCCCCGCGGAGGCCCGGCAGATCGGCCCGCCTGAAAGGCGTGGTCGCGCTGACGATGTAGCGGGCGAAGCCGATCCGCGCCGCCCGGTCGAGGGCGTCGAGATGGGCTTGCGCGGCGTCCTCCAGATCCACACGACGGAAGAGGAACTCGTTGGCCTTGGCGTTGGTGTCGCTCCATCGGGCACGGCGTTCCCGGTTGTCGTCCTCTTCCGGGAAGAAGCGGGACGTCCGCAGGATCAGACAGGGCAGACCGTGCCGTCGGTGGAACAGCTCGCACAGATCCTCGGCCGCGGTTTTGGTCACGCCGTAGATGTTCTTCGGCGCACCCCGGACGGTTTCGTCGATCCAGGCGGCGGGCGCGCCCGGCGGCGGTGTCAGGGCGCCGCCGAAGGCGCTTGTCGTGCTGGTGAAGACGAAGGCGGACAGGCCGATCCGCACCGACTCCTCCAGCAGCGTGAGAGTGCCGGTGATGTTGGTGTCGACGAAGTCCTGGCGGCGGTGGGTGCCGACATGGGGCTTGTGCAGCGTGGCGGTGTGCAGAACGGCATGCACCCCGTCCATCGCCTCCGCGACGAGGCCGGAGTCGCCGACGGAGCCGACGATGTCGGTGTACGGACTAGCTTGAACGTCGAAGCCAATCGCGTGGTGACCGCTGCCGGACAGAACCCGCATCAGCGCCTCGCCGAGATGTCCCGCGCTGCCCGTGACTAGGATGCGCATCGTCACTCTTCGGTGTCATCGGCTGCCCAGCTCCATTCCATCCGTCGTCAATACCCGACCTCGGCCTCCCAAAGCTCGTCGTTGAGTTCGCGCATGGTTCGGTCGTGGGCGCTCTCGAGGCAGCCGCGCAGGGTCAGCTTGAAGCCCATCTCGGCGAACTGGCCGCAACGATCGAGTTCGCTCCTGGCGCGTGCGATGCCCGCGTCGGACAGGCTCTTCAATTCGCCGGAGTCGACAACGGTCGACCATAGCGCCGCCCGTTTGAATGGGTCGACCGCGTTCGGATCTACCCCGCCGGATACCGCCGTCGGCAAACGGTCGATCAGCCGGGTGAGCGTGACCGCAGCGTCCGGGCGTTGTTTGCCCGGATGGAAGAAATCGGAGGCGGTGAAGCGTGGCGAGCCGAATGCGGTCTCCGCGTCGCGCTCGGCAATGGCGTCGGGCAACGGCTTGTCGGTCAACGGCACGAGGGAGACCATGGGGGCGATCCGCACCGATACGGCGCTTGCGTCGAGCGAGGCCAAACGCGCGGAGTCCATCGAAATCCGCGTTCGAGTGAAATGCCCGTCGCTGGTATAGGCCAGCAGGCCGGCTCCGGAGAATTCCCGTGTGCTGCCGTCGGTCTTTCGGACGATCAGGGTGACGTCGCCGCCGCCCGCCGTGTCGTAGGCCTGGCCGGCTGCTGGCGGCGGCCGGTCCTCCTGCAGACAGAACGACGACACGAGGGCCTGGCAGGTGCCGCCATCGCAGAGCAGAGGAATCGGCGTCATATGGGCGACGAGCCCAAGCACCTGTGGCGGCAGTTCGTTCTCCTGACGAACCGACGTCCGTGCGTCCGCGTTGGCAGGCGGTGCGGCGGCGAGAAGGGCGGCGAACCCCATCGAGACCACTGCGGCGAAAGCCATTCTGCGGTGTGTTAGGCGAAACGGGCCCATGGGACCTCCCTCGGGCGGATCCGACGGGACGCCGTTCAGCCCTGTCTGTCGGTTATAAAGGAAGTATGAGACCGCCCCGCTCGCGCCGCAAGTCCGGAGGCCGCGACGGGGCATTCAGCGGTCCGATGGTCCAACTCCGACTTGTTCCTGTCGCGCCCGGCGCAGAACCCTGGACGTACGGGCGCAATATCGTCCTTCAGCGTGGTGTTGGAGACCGGCCATGAGCGACGACTTGGCGGAGACTGCGGGTATGGAAGAGGCGGGCGGCCGGCGGGAGAGGCGCGGACGCTCGGGCGGCGGCGGCCGGGACGCGCGCCGGGCGGCACGGGGCAGGCCCTCGACGCTCTACAGCCCTTTCATCTCGCGGCGGATCGCCACCTTCGACGTGCTGTCCGAAGAAGGGCTGGAGATCATCGAGAACAACGCGGAGACGATCCTTGAAGAGATCGGTATCGAGTTCCGCGACGACGCCGAATCGCTGGCCATGTGGCGCGACGCCGGCGCCGATGTCGACGGTGAGCGGGTTCGTATGCCCCGCGGACTCGCCCGCTCCCTGATCAAGACGGCGCCGGCCACTTTTACCCAGCATGCTCGAAACCCCGAGCGCTCCGTCGAGATCGGCGGCGGCAATACGGTATTCGCGCCGGTCTACGGACCGCCCTTCGTCAGCGACATCGACGGTGGACGTCGCTACGCGACCATCGAGGACTTCCAGAACTTCGTGAAGCTGGCCTACAGCCATCAAGGTCTGCACCACTCCGGCGGCACCGTGTGCGAGCCTGTCGACCTGCCGGTGAACAAGCGGCACTTCGACATGGTCTACGCCCATATCAAGTATTCCGACAAACCCTTCATGGGCTCCGTCACCCACCCGGATCGGGCGCTGGACACGCTGGAGATGGCGAAGATCGTCTTCGGCGCCGAGTTCCTCGAAAGCAACACGGTCCTGGTCTCGCTGATCAACGCCAACTCGCCGATGACCTGGGACGCCACCATGCTCGGCGCCCTCAAGAACTACGCCCGCAATAACCAGGCGGTGATCACCACCCCGTTCATCCTCGCCGGCGCCATGTCGCCGGTCACGGTCGCCGGAACCTTGGCGCAAACCCTGGCCGAGGCGATGGCCGGCATGGCTTTCGCCCAACTCTGCCGCCCGGGCGCGCCGGTGATCTTCGGTAGCTTCGCCTCCTCTATCTCGATGCAGTCCGGTGCGCCGACCTTCGGCACGCCGGAGCCGGCCCTGGTTCTCTACGGCTGCGCCCAGCTTGCCCGGCGGCTCAATGTGCCGTTCCGGTCCGGCGGATCTCTCTGCGGCTCCAAGGTGCCGGACGCCCAGGCGGCCTTCGAAAGCGCGAACACTCTGTTTCCGACGGTCATGGGCGGCGTGAACTTCGTGCTGCACGCCGCAGGCTGGTTGGAAGGCGGACTGGTTAGTTCCTACGAGAAGTTCATGATGGACGCCGACCAGTGCGCGATGATGCGGACCATGCTGGAAGGGGTCGATCTGAGCGACAACGGCCAGGCGATGGATGCGATCCGCGAGGTCGGGCCGGGCGCCCATTTTCTCGGTTGCACCCACACCCAGGCGAATTTCGAAAAGGCGTTCTACCGCTCCTCGATCGCCGACAACGCGACCTACGAGCAGTGGAACTCGGAGGGGAGCCGGGACACGTACCAACGGGCCGGCGATCTCGTGAAGAAATCTCTGGCAGAGTACGAGGCCCCGGCCCTGGATCCGGCCGTGGATGAAGCGCTCGTCGAGTTCATGGATCGACGCAAGGCGAGCTTCCCCGACAGCAATGTATGATGTCGGGGACGTGTGATGTTGGGCCGGGTTCCGGTCAGGCCGTGGCCCGGCTCCTGCTTGCGTGGTACGCGCCGCTGCCTCGATGCAGAACGGTATCGGTCGCCATCACGGCGCCAGGGGCGAGGTCGGACTCCGCTTCCAGCCGAGAATAGATCGGGGTGAAGTCCTCGGCGGTGGCCTTGCGCAACGCCTCGAAACCGTCGATGACGAAGAAGGTCTCCTGGAAATCGTCGATCCTGTAGTCGGTGCGCATCACCCGCTCCAGATCGAAGCTGATTCGGTTGGGCGACTCGTCGTCCAGGGCGAAAACCGTCTCTCCTCGGGACGAGGCGATGCCGGCGCCGAAGATCCGCATCCCGTCCTCCGACCGGCTGAGGCCGAACTCCACCGTGTACCAGTAGAGCCGCGCCAGCCTTTCGAGCGCTCCCTGGTCCTCAGCCTTCAATCCTCCCTTCCCGTATTCCTGCATGTAGTCGGCATAGACCGGGTCCAGCAGCAGCGGAACATGCCCGAAGACGTCATGGAAAACGTCCGGTTCCTCCAGATAGTCCAATTCGTCCATGCTTCGGATGAAGCAGGTAGCGGGGAATCGGCGATTTGCGAGGTGATCGAAGAACGTCGCGTCCGGGACGAGACCCGGAACGGCGACAACAGTCCAGCCGGTGGCCGCATTCAGTGTCTCGTTCAGCCGCCGGAAATCCGGTACGCCGCCGCCGTCCATATCAAGCGCGTCCACATGGGCGAGGAACTCCGGAACCACCCGGTCCTTGAGGAGCGGGACTTGACGCTCGGCCAACACCCGCCATGTGGCATGTTCTTCTTCGGTATAGGCGTCCCTATTCTGGTCTATGGTGAAGTCGGCCTTGATGTCGGCCGTGTCGCGGTGAATTTCCAACGGCATAGTCTGACCTGCTGATCTGGTGGGATAGTCGCCCTGCGCGTGTCGACCGTTAGAAGAAGTCGCCGGGACGGTCAATCGCTTCCTCGTTCGACAACCGTAGCCAGCCTTTAACCACTCGATAAATCAGCCAGAGGTAGGCAAATCCAAGGAGCAGGAAGCCGAGGCCGAGTACCCACCAGGTCAGGCCGCCGATCACGGTCATCAGCAGCCAGAGCCAGAACGTTCGGATCTGCCAGCGGATATGCGTCTCCAGATAGGTTCCCTCCACGTCGCCGCGCTTCAGATAGGCGATGACGACCGCGAGGATGATTGGAATCTGAAAGACCAGATTGGCTGCGTACAGCGCGTAGATTACGTGTACCGCCAGTCGATCGTTCTCCGGCGCGGAGAGCTTGAAGGGCAGGGTGCGGCGTTGCACGGCGCGTGTTTCGGACATCCAGTCTTTCTCCTCACTCGATCACCGCTTTAAGGTGTGAACGCATCGCGCGTTTCGCAACGTTTCGCCCCCTCATCCGGAGACGCCACATGGTCTCGTCCAATCCGACCGCTCAGCCCCGCGTGAACCTTCATAGCGACACCGCCACCCGCCCGACGCCGGGTATGCGCAAGGCGATTGCCGAGGCGGAGGTGGGGGACGAGCAGGCGGGCGAGGATCCGACGACCATCCGCCTGCAGGAGAAGGTGGCGGAGCTGCTCGGCAAGGAGGCGGCCGTGTTCCTGCCGAGCGGGACCATGTGCAACGAGATCTCCTACCGGGTCTGGTGCGACCATGGCGACGAGATCATCCTGGAGGAGAACAGCCACGCCCTGCACTACGAGGTCGGGGGTCCCGGCGCGCTTGCCGGCGTGATGACCCGCACCATCCAGGGCACCCGGGGCTGGTTCACCGCCGATCAGGTCGAGGCGCTGATCCGTCCGAAGTCGCGCCACATGCCGCGCCAGAAGCTGGTGTCCGTCGAGAACACCGCGAACATGGCCGGCGGCACGATCTGGCCGCTCGACACCCTGAAGGACGTGGCCGGAGCGGCCCGCCAGCATGGCATGCGCGTGCATATGGACGGCGCCCGCCTGCCCAACGCGGTGGTCGCCTCGGGCGTCTCGTTCGCCGAGTTCGCCGCCCCCTGCGACAGCGCCTGGATCGATCTGTCCAAAGGGCTCGGCTGTCCCATCGGCGGCGTTCTCGCCGGCGAGCGGGACTTCATCGAGGAGTGTTGGCGGTTCAAGCACCAGTTCGGCGGCGCGCTGCGCCAGTCGGGCATCGTCGCGGCGGCGGGGATCTACGCCCTCGACCACCATGTCGACCGGCTGGCCGACGACCACGCCCATGCGAAGCGCCTGGCCGAGGGAATAGAGGACGTGGACGGCATCTCCGTCGATCCGGCCTCGGTCGAAACCAACATGGTGTTCTTCGACGTCTCGGGCACGGGCATAGACGGGCCGGAATTCTCTCGCCGCCTAATGGCAGAGCACGAAGTGAAGATCAGTGCGGTGCAGCCAACGATCCTGCGGGCGGTGACCTATCTCGGCATAGAGGATCCGGACATCGAGTACGCCATCGCGGCGATCCGACGGGTGGCAGCGGAGGCGTAGGACGGCGAGCGCATTGCCTGCGGTCACCGTATAGCGACGCTACGCCGTTACCGCGCCTCGATGGTTCCAGGGAAGGTTCTGATGGTGCCGGGGCGAGGGTCGATCGTCCCGATCGGCGGTCTTGGTTTTTCCGGCCGTTGGAGCGGATTGCGCATCTCGATCGGTTCCGGCGGTTTGGGCGGATCGCCCGGCTGGAGGCGCGGCGGTTGGGTCGGTTGTCGGGAGCGCTGTTCGACAGGTTCCTTCGGCGGTGCCGGGTTGCCGTCCAAGGGGGCCGGCTTCTCCGCATCTGGTTTCGGCGGAACGATCTCCCGCAGAGGCGTCCCCTCGGACAGCGGATGTCGTGGCGTCCGCATCTCGACGGTGCTGGCGGTCTGGGCTTGACCGGCGTCGGCTGCGAGCCACAGTCCGAACGAGAGGGCTGCGAGAACGGCGGCCCGGCGCATCACCCGCTGTCCCAGTCAGACCGCGCCGCGCGCGATGAAGTGTCCGTTCCGGAAGTTCGGCTTCGCGTAGTCGAAGGGAGAGCCGTCGAACGTCGTCATCGACCCGCCGGCGGCGAGCAGGACCGCGTGGCCCGCGGCGGTGTCCCACTCCATGGTCGGGCCGGTACGCGGGTAGAGATCCGCTTCGCCCCGCGCCACCAGGCAGAACTTGAGGGCGGAGCCGCGCGAGACGCTCTCCTTGACCGTCATGGTGTCGATGTAGGCCTCGAGCTCCGGGTTGCGATGGCTGCGGCTGGCGACGATGGTCAGGCCGTCCGGACCGGGTCGGCGCACCGAGATCGGCGTGCGCACGCCCTCGGCGGTCTCCTCCCAGGCACCGTGGCCGAGCGCGCCGCCCCAGACCATGCCGTCGACCGGAGTGTGCAGCGCGCCCAGCACTGGGACGCCGTCCCAGATCAGCCCGATATTGACCGTGAAGTCGTTGCGCTTGTTGATGAATTCCTTCGTGCCGTCGAGCGGATCGACCAGCCAGAACCGGCCGCCGGAGACGTCGGGGATGTCACCCGCTTCCACGCTCTCCTCGGCCACCACGGGGATGTCCGGGGTCAGCGCCTTCAGCACCGGTACGATATGGGCGTCGGCGGCGCGGTCGGCGGCGGTCACCGGGCTGCCGTCGGTCTTGTCGATGACGTCGATCTCGGCCCGGTAGTAGGGAAGGATGATCTCTCCGGCCTCGCGGGCCAGGATGGCGATGGCGTCGAGCAGGGCGATCCGGTCGGCCGGATCGACCGCTGTCACGACTGAAGGCATGACGTCTACTCCGCTGCTGCTGCTGTCGGCCGGGCCGCTTGGATCGCTGCCCAGATGCTGTCCGGCGTGGCCGGCATGTCGATGTCGGTGACCCCGGCCGGGGCCAGAGCGTCGAGAACCGCGTTGATGACCGCCGGCGGCGCGCCTATGGCACCGGCCTCGCCGCAGCCCTTCACGCCCAGCGGGTTCGTGGTGCAGCGGGTGGGGCTCATGGAGAAGTCCACCGGCGGCACGTTGTCGGCGCGGGGCAGGCAGTAGTCCATCAGCGAGCCGGTCACAAGCTGCGCGCGCTCGTCGTAGACGGTGCGCTCGAACAGCGCCTGCCCGACCCCCTGGGCCACGCCTCCATGCACCTGCCCTTCCAGCAGTAGCGGATTCACCACCTCGCCGAAATCGTCGACCACGGTGAACTGTACCAAGTCTACGATGCCCGTATCGGGATCGATCTCGACCTCGCAGACATGGGTGCCGTTCGGATAGGTCGAGGCGGCCGGCTTGTACATCTCCTTAGCCTCGAGTCCCGGCTCGATGCCTTCGGGCATCTGCGCGGGGTCGCTCGCGGCGGCCGCAAGCTCGCCCAGCGTGATCGACCGGTCTGTGCCGACCACCGTGAATTTGCCGTCGGCGAGCTCCAGGTCCGCGTCCGCCGCCTCCAGGAGATATCCCGCCAGCATCCGCGCCTTGGCCGACACGCTCTGAATCGCCATGTGCAGAGCTGACCCGCCCGCAGGCAGGGATCGCGAGCCGTCCGTGCCGGCGCCGTTCTCGATGGCCGCCGTGTCGCCCTGGACAATCCGAACCTTGTCGTTGTCGACGCCGAAGGTTTCGCTGACAAGCTGGGTGTAGGCCGTCTCGTGTCCCTGGCCGGTCGAGCGGGTTCCGATCGGCACGACGATGGTGCCGTCAGGCTCGATGCGGATGTCCGACCATTCGGGACCGCCGCCGCCGCAGGCCTCGACATAGGTCGAAATGCCGATCCCCCGCAGCTTTCCGGTCTTGGCGCTCGCCGCCTTGCGGGCGTCAATACCGGCCCAGTCCGCCCGTTCGAGCGCCTTGTCCAAATGGGCGGCGAAATCGCCGCTGTCATAGGTCTCGCCGAGCGCCGTGGTGAACGGCATGGCGGACGCTGGAATGAAGTTGCGGCGGCGGATCTCGTCGCGCGGCAGACCGGCGACTTTGGCGGCGACGTCGACCAGGCGCTCGATTAGGTAGGCCGCCTCCGGCCGTCCCGCCCCACGATAGGCATCGACCGGCAAGGTGTTGGTGAAGTAGTTCCGCACCCGGACGTGGATCGCGGGCGTCGCGTAGAGTCCGGCCAGCATACCGGATCCCGCCACGGTCGGGATCGCCGGGCCGTAGAGCGAGAGGTAGGCGCCGAGATCGGCCTTGGTGTCGACCGACAACGCCAGGAAGCGGCCGTCGGCATCCAGCGCCAGTCTGGCGTGGGAGACATGGTCCCGGCCCTGGGTGTCCGAGACGAAGGACTCGCCGCGTTCGGCGATCCATTTGACGGGGCGGCCAAGTTTGCCCGCTGCCCACAGAACCAGCGCGTGTTCCCGATAGGGGAAGATTTTCATGCCGAATCCGCCGCCCACATCAGGCGAAACGCACCGGAACTTGGCGGGGTCGATGTCCAACACGCCCGCAATGACGTCGCGGACCCCGTGCGGGCCCTGGGTCGAGACGTAGAGGGTGACGTCTCCGGTCGCCGCGTCGACCACTCCGACCGCGCCCCGCGGCTCGATTGAATTCACCACGATCCGGTTGTTAACAAGCTGGAGTTCGGCGACCTTCGCGGCCTTGGCGAAGCCTGCCTCGACGGCGGCGGCGTCGCCGGTCTCCCAATCGAGACAGAGGTTCCCTGGCGCCGCCTCCCAGACCGTTGCCCCGCCGTCGACGGCCGACAATCCGGGGACGGCGGGCAATTCGACGTACTCCACATCGATCAACTCGGCGGCGTCGCGGGCCTGGTCGAGCGTCTCGGCGACGATCAGCGCCACCGCGTCGCCCACATGGCGGACACGATCCGTGACCAGCAGCGGGTAGTCAGGACCCACAGCCTTTTTTCCGTCCCGACCTTTGAGCAGCGCTCCGCAGGGCAATGGTTTCACGCCGTCTGCGGCAAGATCCGCGCCGGTCAGCACCGCTTTCACGCCGGGGGCCCTCTGGGCGGCGGAAACATCGAGGGAAGCGATGTCCGCATGGGCGACGGGGCTGCGCAGCACAAAGGCTTTGAGAGCGCCATCGAAGGGCAAGTCGTCGGTATACTGACCGGTGCCGGTGAGGAATCGCTGGTCCTCGAGACGCTTCATCCCTTGTCCGATGCCGAACTTCGCCATTGCCTGCCTCGCCGGTTCGCGGTTGGTTTGGGGGATCGTAGTCCCGAGACTCCACCGCGCCAAGGGGCGCGGCGAGGTGCCTGCGGAAGACTTCAGCGGCGAAGCAAGAGGGCGGTTCATCGATGTGCGGGCGATACAGCATCACAACGGCGCCGGAAGCCATACGTCGCCTCTTCGATGTGGACACGGCCCTGAATTTGGAGCCGCGCTGGAACATGGCGCCGACCCAGGCGGCGCCGGTCGTGAAGCTGATGGAGCACGGGCCAGCCAAGGGCCGACGCGTCCTCGCGATGATGCGTTGGGGGCTGGTTCCCTCCTGGGCGAAGGATATCGATATCGGCGCGAAGATGATCAACGCCCGTTCGGAGACGGTCGCGGAGAAGCCTGCCTTCCGTGGGGCCTACAAGTACCGGCGCTGTGTCGTTCCCGCGGATGGTTTCTACGAATGGCGAACCGAGGCGGGGGTAAAGCAGCCATATAGGGTGGCGCGCAGGGACCGAGCGCCTTTCGCCTTTGCGGGCCTTTGGGAACTATGGGAGGGGACAGGAGAGGGAAGCGCTCTGGAAACCTTCACGATCCTGACCACCGAGGCGAATGAGGCGATCGCCGATATCCATCACCGGATGCCGGTGATGCTGTTCGAGAAGGACGCCTTCGCGGCGTGGATGGGGACGGATTTCGAGAAAGCCGCCAGCCTGATGCGGCCGTGCGACCCTTCGGTGATTGAGGCTTACCCGGTTGATAGGCGGGTCGGCAATGTCCGCAACGACGATCCCGACCTTGCCGACCCGGTAACGCTTGAGCCGCGGGAAGAAGCACCCCGGAAACCCACTCAAGGGTCGCTGTTCTAAAGCCCGGTCACCCGACGATCCAGGACGCCACAACGCTTACGGCGATCATCGTCGCGGAAGCGGCGGATGCGAGCGCGGCACGACGGTTCAGGATGGCGGCCCGCTGGAGCGCCACCACGATGCGGTTGAGATCGGCCGCGTCGAGTTCCTCGTCCTTCGAGATCCGCCTCGGCGGCCGCCCTCCCGCCCGGTACCAGAACCATGCGGCGAGCAGGGCTGTGCCGACGGCGGCGATGTCGATGACATTCAGAAGGGCGATATCGCTCATATCCGCATGGTCCGACTCAGCGGCTCAAATTGACCTGGATTTCCGAGATCTGCGCTTTGGTTCATGCCGGCCGTCTTGAAACGGACCCGACAGCGGTCGGCACGGGCCGTCCGCAGTTGGCCCCCTACGCTGCGCAGCGGCTGTAAATCTCCGACGTCCGCTGGGTGAAGCCGATCGGTGAGGTGTCGCCGATCAGCTGGATGTCATCCGGGCCGAGCTTTTGGTAGTGCTCGACCAGCACGTCGGAGCGCCGGATATACCAAGTGTACTCGTCTTCTAGGGTCTCTATGACCGGAACCGGCTGGTACGGGCTGCGGCCTGCCGCCTTCAGCACATACGCATCGGGACGGAAGTCGACATATTCCTCGTCGCACTTGCCGTAGGACCACCGGCCCTGCAAGCCGGCCGCGACGCCGGGGAAGCTCTCAGTGTCGCCGGCTGTCTGCGGCATCACCATGCCGTCGGAAGCGGATGGACTCCGCTCAGCCCCCATCGCGGCGTCCTTCCAGTCGCGCAGCATTTCGATGTAGCGTGGAGCCGGGTCGACCTTGAAGGCGACCATGAGAGCAGCCGCCGCCCCGAGGATCAGCACCAGGGCGATGAGCACGGTCCCGATCATGAAGAAGGCACGACCGCGCCGCCGCGGCTCCGGGCGGAAATCCGGCGGAGGACCGATAGGTTCCTCCATCGCCTGGGCGTCGCGGGCAAACCCCAGGGACCGCAGATCCTCGCTGGTCGCCTGCTCCTCGCCATAGGCGGTTCTGCGCCGCAAGGGAGGCGCGTCGTCGGTCTCGCGAGGTTGCGCGGCGCTTTCGGAGCCGTCGGCTCCGGCGGGATCCCGGATGTCCGCGTCGTCGCGATCCGCTTCCAGCTGGGCCGCGTGAATTGCCGCTGCGAAACTGCCACCGCTCTCGGCCGAGCCGTCTTCCTGATCCGGGGTCGGTTCCTCGAATGCGGACAGGTCTTCCGAGGGCGCGTCGTCGTCCTCCGCGAACGGTTCGCCAAGGGACAGGTCAATGGAGGACCGGTCTACGAAGAAGATCTGGCTGAACTCCCATTCGCCGACCGTCTCGTTCCAGTCGCCGGCGACCACCCGCAACTCGCCGTCTTCCTCGCCGTCGAATTCCCGGGCAATGGAGGAGACAAGGACTGAAACGCTCTGGGCGCGCTCCAGGGTCTCCCACCCGGTCGCGGCGCGCTTTTGCAGAAAATAGACGTCAAATCGGCGCATTGCGTCGAGCCTCTACCAGCTTCTGTTCTCGCTCAGCAGCCGCTCGACGCCGGCGATATCCAGGGGCTGGGAGAAAAGATAGCCCTGGGCGAAGCCGCAGCCGATGGCCCGCAATTGGGCGAGCTGTTCGGGAGTCTCGACGCCTTCGGCGATCACGTCCAGTCTCAGGTTCTGAGCAAGGAGGGAAATCGTGCGCACGATCTCCAGGTTGTGCCGGTTGCGCCCCATGTCCTGCACGAACGATTTGTCGATCTTCAAGGTGTCGATCGGGAACGTGTGGAGATAGCTGAGAGAGCTGTAACCGGTCCCGAAATCGTCGACGCAGATCTGAATGTTCAGCGCTTTGAGGTCTTGGAGCATCTGGGCGGAGAGATTGGCGTTCTCCATCAGTGCGCTTTCGGTGATCTCCAGCTTCAGGCCGGCCGGGTCCATGCCCGTGCCCTCAAGGCTCCCCGTCACCATGCGGACGAGATCGTACTGGTTGAACTGTCGGCTGGAGAGGTTGACGCTCACTTCCAGTGGGCCGGTCTTGCCGAAGCGTTTGCGCCAGTTCACCGTCTGCTCGCAGGCTTGGCGAAGAACGAACTGGCCGAGCTCTACGATCATCCCGGTTTCTTCGGCCAGAGGAATGAAGTCCGCCGGCGATACCTCGCCGCGTTCGGCGTGCATCCACCTTGCCAGGGCCTCGAAACCCTGAATTCGACCGTTCGCCAGGGAGATGATCGGCTGGTAGCGCAGGGCGATCTCGCCACGCTCCAGGGCGCGACGGAGGTCCGTCTCCATATCGAGCGGCGTCACGGCGGTCCCGCGCATGTTCTGATCGAACGCGACCGCTTGCGCCTTGCCGAGTTCCTTGGCCTTGTACATGGCAAGTTCGGCGTCGCGCAGGATGTCTTCCGGTCTGGCATATCCTTCAGTGGCGTGGGCGGCGCCCATGGACGCAGTGGCGAAGATTTCCTTGCCGCTCAGCGTGAATGGCGATGCCAGGGCCTTTTGCAGCATGTCACAGACGCCGAGCGTCTCGCCCTTGTCGGCCACATCTTCCAGCAGCATGGCGAACTCGTCGCCGCCGAGTCGGGCAACCGTGTCGCCGAACTTTAGATTGTGCTCAAGCCGTCGGGCGGCGGCGATGATCAGGTCGTCGCCGTGTGTGTGTCCCAGGCTTTCGTTCACGACCTTGAAACGGTCCAGATCCAGGTAGACGACGCCGAAACCGGCCGAGGGGTTTCGCCTGTGCCGAGCAAGCGCTTGGCGCACACGCTCCAGAAACAGCGTCCGGTTCGGCAGGCCGGTCAAATTGTCGTGCAGGGCGTCGTGGATCGACTGTTCCTCGACCCGCTTGCGGTCCGTAACGTCGGTCATCGATCCGGCAATGCGGTACGCGTGTTGCGCATCGTCCCGGACCGCCAGACCGCGCACGAGCATCCAACGATAGGTTCCGTCCCGGTGGCGAACCCGGTGCTCGCTCTCGAAGTTGCCGACGGCGCCGCTCAGATGTGCGTCCAACTGCGCGGTTACCCGCTGCACGTCCTCTGGATGGATGCGGCTGAACCACTCCTCCGCGCCGTCCCCGACATCGTCGTTGGAATAGCCCAGCATCTCCTTCCAGCGCGGAGAGAGGTAGATCGAATTCTTCTCGAGATCCCAGTCCCAGAGGCCGTCGTTGGAGCCGGCGGCGGCGAGCGCGTATCGTTCCTCGCTCTGGCGTAGGGCGCGCTGCGCCTCTTCGCGCGCGGTGATGTCGTCATAGACGATCACGCATCCGCCCTGACTCATCGGCGTGATCCGCACTTCCAGAAGCCGGCCTGCCAGATTCCGTCGCTCGTAGGTCTTGCCCGGTGTCGACCGCACCATCTCCGCGATCTCGTCGGCGAGTTCCGTTGGGCTCCCGTCGCCGTACTCGCCTTTGGCGGCGAGGTGGCGGAGGATGTCGATCATCGGCGTTCCGCTGCTCGCGAACGTCGTGGGCAGATCGAGCAGTTCGAAGAAGCGCGAGTTCCAGGTGACCAGGCGCCACTGGCCGTCATAGGCGCAAATTCCCTGGCTTATATTCTCGATCGTATTGTGAAGAAGGGCTGTGAACTTGGTCGCGTCGTCGACGTTCCGCCGGTCTTCCGTAACGTCTCGATAGTGGACGATACGACCATCTTCGGCGGTGCTGTGATCGATGACCCGGACCCACCGACCGCTGGCGAGGCGTCCATCGATCCGGCCCCGAGATCGGCGGTGGGCGTCCAAGCGACGTTCCCGCCAGGTTTCGGCTTCGCCCGGAAACCTGGAGCGGCTCTTGGCGTCGACGTCGATGTCCAGGAGATCAGAAAACCTCACGCCCGGACGCAGGTGATCCTTGAGATGCGGGAAAAAGCGCAGGACCGGCTCAGTGAACCAGACAACGCAATCGTCGGCATCCAGCAGGAGGAATCCGTCGTCGATCGGATCCAGCACCGAGGGGTCGAATGCCGTGGGCCTGGGCAGAGGGCGTCCGACCGCGCTCATGCGCCGCCCGCCTCCGGGTGTGGGCCGGGCTCGACCTTGCGCCCGATGCGGCGGCGCTCGGCTCTCTCGAGGCTATGCCTTTTCCTGTCCACGTCCCCGATGTCCAAACGCATTCGACATGACTTTAGCTGAAATTTCAGAATATCAGAGGCTTCAACTGGCGGCCAGTGAAGTCGGCGGATCATGCAGCATCGGACGGATCCGCGCCAAGGACGGAGACGCCGCGTCGCACCCGATAGAGGCGCCAGAGCAAATGGGCGGCAGCGCTTCGATGGGGAGACCAGGCACTCGTGGCCGCATCGCAGGCCACCGGGGAAGGACGTTCGGGAAGCCGCTTCAATAGACGCACTCCTTCCCGAAGCGCGACGTCTCCCGACGGAAAAACGTCCGGGTCTCCGAGGGCGAACATGCGGTAGATCTCCGCAGTCCAGCGCCCGATACCGGGAAGAGCGACCAGGCAGCCGTGAGCATCGCCCGGATCGGCAGCGGACAAAGCGTTCAGGTCCAGAGATCCGTCGAGTACCCGCTCCGCCAGCGCCCGACCGTAGCGCATTTTCGCCCGGGAAAACCCGATTGCCCCAAGTGTCGCATCGTCGAATGCGGCGAAGCGGCTCGGATCGAGGCCGCCAGCTTCGGTCAGACGCGCCAGGATTGCCGCGGCCGAAGCAGTGGAGACCTGCTGACCGACGATGATGCGGATCAGCGCGGGGAAGCCCGGCTCCAGCACCCGGGGCTCCGGATTTCCGATCTCCCGGAGACAGGCGGCGATGTCCCGGTCACGGTCGGCGAGCGCGCTCAGTCCAAAATTGAGAGCTGCTTGGCGGGTCATCCGGGTGCCTTGGCTTCGTTCTTGACCCATGCCTGATTTCCATCGCACCGCAGGGCGGTCGGCGGTGCGAGCGCGCCGAACTCAGTGTAGGCAAATGCGATGTGGCGTGGCATCCGGTTCTCCGGCGGGATACGGTGGGCAGGCTAGAGACCGCTAAGGCCACCCGCAAGACGGATCGGGACCCGAATTTTGTTGAGAGAACGTGCGATCACCACCTCGCAGGTGAGCCGTCAGGCGTTGAGCGAGATCGGGGTTTCCACCCACGGAGCCGGCATGGTGGACATAACCGACCGGATCTGCGGATTCGTGAGCGAGTCCGGCATAACCGATGGCCTTCTGACCGTTTTCGTGCGCCATACCTCCGCATCTCTCCTGATTCAGGAAAATGCCGATCCGGACGTCCAGGCAGATATCGAGCGGTTCTTCTCCCGACTCGGCCCATGGGACCCGACGCTCTACCGGCATGCTGCGGAAGGGCCGGACGACATGCCGGCGCATATCCGCAGCGCACTCACCCAGACAAGCCTGTCGATCCCGGTGGCCGGCGGACGTCCGGTTCTCGGTACCTGGCAGGGCATCTACCTCTACGAGCATCGGGAGCGTCCGCACCGGCGGCATCTCGTCATCCATCTCATGGGAGCTTGAACCGTATGACCGACGCCCCGCATCGCCTCGGTGCCCTGGCGGCCCTGCGTGCCATCGAAGGCGGAAGCCTAACGCCCGAAGCGCTCATGGACTCTTGCCTGGAAAGGGCGGCAGAGCGCGACGGTGCTGTGGGCGCCTTTATCCATTTGGACCCGGACCAGGCGCGGATTGCCGCCCGGGCGTCTTCGGCGTCCGGATCGCTTGGCGGCCTGCCGGTGGCCGTGAAGGACATCATCGATACTGCGGACATGCCAACCGGCTACGGTTCTTCGATCTATATCGGTCACCAGCCGGACGAGGACGCGGCGATCGTCGCCCGTACCCGTGCCGCCGGCGGCGTGGTCATGGGAAAGACCGTTTCGACCGAGTTCGCCTGGCGGAACCCGGGAAAGACGCGCAATCCGCACGGCCTGGAGCACACGCCGGGTGGTTCGTCCAGCGGATCGGCGGCGGCGGTCGCCGATTTCATGGTACCGCTCGCCTTCGGGACCCAGACTGCGGGTTCGATTATCCGGCCTGCGGCCTATTGCGGGGTCGTCGGGTTCAAGCCGACTTTCGGCACGCACGATCGGCGCGGGGTCAAGGAACTGTCGCGCTATCTCGACACGGTCGGAACGTTCGCGCGGTCCGTCGCTGACATCGCGCATTTCGACTATGCGCTTAGAGGCGAGCCGGCGCCGCGTCTCGACGGGTTCGACGGGTCCGCTCCGCGTCTCGCCTTCCATGTGCCCTTCGCCGAGAAGATCGAGGAGGACGCGGGAGAGGTGCTGGAGCGGGTCCGGATCGCGGTGCAGACCGCCGGCGCATCCGTCGTCGGTCTGGTCGACTGGACGGCGTTCGAGAAGATGGACGACGTTCATATGCGCCTGATGACCGCAGAGGCCGCCCGAGCGCTCGCCTGGGAGTACGACAATCACGCCGACAAGCTCAGCGAATTCTACCGAGAGGCCATTGCCGCCGGTCGGGAGATCGACGATACCGCGTTGTACCAGTTGCAGGCCGCTGCCGACAGTTTCCGCAACGACGCCGCGGCGCGCCTGGACGGGATCGACGCGATTCTGACCGTGCCTGCGCCGGGCGAGGCGCCGGCGGGTCTGGAGTTCACCGGCGATCCGCTGTTCAACAAGATCTGGACCCTGCTGCGGTGGCCCTGCGTCACGATCCCAGCGGGCACCGGCGACCAGGGCTTGCCGCTCGGCGTTCAAATCGTCACCGGGTATGGTGAGGATGCAAAGGCATTGGCGATCGCCGACTGGATCGAACGGGCGTTGCAGGCGGACCAGTAGTCCGCGGTCGGCCGCAGCGTTTTGCAGGCGGCAGAGACCTGAAGAGGAGTAGCGTATGCGACTGCAATTGATGACCTGGATGGAAGTCGAGGCGCATCTGAATGACAACAGGGGAATCATCATCCCCATTGGCTCGACCGAACAGCATGGTCCGAACGGCCTGTTCGGGACGGATGCGATCTGCCCCGAGGTGATCGCCGACAGGGCCGCCGAGACGCTTGGTTGTATCGTCGGACCGACGATTTCGATCGGGATGGCGCAACATCATCTCGCGTTTCCCGGTTCGATCGCGCTGCGCCCCTCCACGCTGATGGCGGTCGTTCGAGACTGCGTTCTCTCTCTCGCGCGAAACGGCTTCGAGCGGTTCTATTTCCTGAATGGCCACGGCGGCAACATAGCGACCGTTTCCGCGGCTTTCAGCGAGATCTACGCGGAGAAGAGTCTGGCTGTCGGAACAAATCAGCCTCATGTCCGCTGCAAACTGGCGAATTGGTTCGCCTTCCCGGCCGTCAGAGAGATCAGTCAGGAACTCTATGGCGACCGGGACGGCAGCCACGCGACCGCATCGGAGATTTCGGTCACCCAGTACGCCTTTCCGGATCACATCAAGAAGGTCGACATGGACCCGGCGCCGCCGCGACCGCGACCGTTCTATGATGCCGAGGACTACCGGCTCATCCATCAGGACGGCAGGATCGGGGCGGACAGCTTTCTTGCCACACCGGCCGCGGGCGCCCGACTGGTGGAGGCGAGTGCCGCGGGAGTGGTCGAGGACTACCGAGCATTCATGGCTGAGGCTTAGATCGGGGTGGATCATGGGCGAATACGACGGCAAGTCGGCTGATGCGGTTCCCGTCCGGGTCTGGGATAGGCCGACCCGCCTGTTTCATTGGGCGCTGGTCGCCTGTCTCGCCGGATCCTGGATCACCGGTGATCAGGGCATGATGGACTGGCATGAGCGGTTCGGTCTGACGGCCCTGGCGCTTGTGGTATTCAGGCTGGTATGGGGCGTCGTCGGCGGCGAGTTCGCCCGCTTTTCAAGTTTCGTGCGCGGGCCCGCCGCAGTCTTGCGCTACATCCGAGAGACAGCTTCTGGCCGGCATCCGGAGCATGCCGGCCACAATCCGTTGGGCGCTCTGTCGGTCCTGGCTCTTCTGCTTCTGGTGGCAACCCAAGCGACGCTTGGCCTGTTCGCAAGCGATGACATTCTCTACGAGGGGCCCCTCTACCATCTCGCGGGCTATGACCTGTCCTCGACACTGACAGGCTGGCATCACCAGGTGTTCGATATCCTGCTGATCGTGGTCATCGTGCATGTGGTCGCGGTGTTCGCTTACATGATCTTCCTCAGAGACGATCTGATCCTGCCGATGGTCACCGGTGTAAAGCGGATGGCACGGGAAGACGCGCCGGCGCGGATTCGCCGGACCCCGTGTTGGGTGGCGGCGATCGTCTTTGTGCTGACCGCCGCTGCTGCCTACGCGATATCTCTCTTGGGCTGACGTGAAAAGACCGGCCGCAGGGCCGGTCTTTTTCGAAGATTTCGCAGCGGCCGAACGTCGGTTCGGATCCGGTCCAGCGCTCTAGTTCTTTTCGGCGCGGTACGGCTTGTGGCAGGCGCCGCAGGTGGCGCCGGTTGCCTTGAGCTGCGCGCCAAGTGCCGAGGCATCACCGGATTGGGCTGCGGCCTGGAGCTTCTCGACCGCCGCGACGTGTTCCATCGCGACTTTCTCGAACCCCGCCCAATCCGACCAGATCGCTGGCAGCGCGCGGGTGTCGCCTGTGCCCGAACCCTCCGGGAAGAGGCTCGGCACGGTCTTGGCGAAGGCAACCATCGCTGTCGCCGGGGCGACCGCCGCTGACGCGTTACCGCTTTCGACCGCGGCCTTGACCGCCTTCATGTTTTCCACATGCTGCTTGAAGCCTCTCTGCCGATCGTCGATGACGTCGGCGGAGACCGTTCCGGCAACCATCGTCAGGCCGATCAAGGCGGCGGCAAGCGTCGTCAATGATTTCATGGGTACTATCTCCTCTAGTCGGCCGGGTCATGGCGCCGGCGGAGTAGACCGTAACTCGGATTGGGCCACAGCAAGAACGATCACGTGCTACTCGAAGCGTGCCGGATGGCTCTATCACGGCAATGTGATCGATCAGTTTTGGGTCGAAATGACGCAGGCGCTGTCGGTCTTCATGGAAGACGCACCTCCCCGATGTCGACAGATCCGGCGCGACTCCTTAGAATCGGAGCGATTCGGGCTATCGACATCGGGGCAAAGGGGAAAGGCGTGACGGACGACCGTATAATTCCCCTGCATTCCGCCGCCCGCGGTGCGACTCCTGCCGGACAAGCGTCTCAGGCAGGCAAGGGCGGGTCGGTGGGATCGGCCGAGTACGGCAACGAGAAGCCGTCGCGCTTGACCGTGGGTGTCGAGGTCCCCGCGGATCGGCGTTCCGTGCTGATGGTGCAGACCATCGCTCAGCTCGCCACGCTGGCGAAGGAGGCTGGCGTCCCGCTTGATGACGGCTTGGCCGAAGGCGCGGAGCGACTTGCCCGCAACCTCAGAGGGGCTGGGCTCGCCCTGCCGCCGCATCTCGAAGATGCGCTCGAGGAGATCGCACTCGCTCTCGCCCCTCCGCAACCGCAGCCGGTCGGGGGGATCGTGGTTCCCTTCCGCGCCGGTCCGAGCGACGACTGATACATCCCATCGTTGCCGCGCGCATGTTCGACGGCAGAAGACCGCCGGCCGTAGCGTCCGCTTTCCGGGAATCTGGAGCCTCTACCCGAACGATCAGGTGGTCGCGGACGATCTCGACTCCCATTGCTGCGTGGCGTAGTTAGCAGGTAACGGTCGGTCAACGACCAACAACGAATAGACGAACGGGAGGAATGGAGATGCTGCAGGGCCAGATGATGGACCGGCCGCTGATGATCTCCGACATCATCACTTACGCGGCAGACATCCGCGGCGACCAGGAAATCGTCTCCGCGCGGGTCGAGGGTGACCGTCATCGATATACCTATGCCGATCTTGCGGGTCGCGCCGCCCAACTCGCCAACGCCCTGCGGGCTCTCGGCATCGGGATGGGCGACCGGGTGGCGACGCTGGCCTGGAACGGCTACCGCCACCTGGAACTGTACTATGGGATCTCGGGCATCGGTGCGGTCTGCCACACGATCAACCCGCGCCTCTTCGCCGAGCAGATCGTCTACGTCGTCGGCCATGCCGCCGACCGGGTCCTGTTCCTCGACGCGACCTTCGTGCCTCTGGTCCAGAAGCTGCGGGACCAGTTGCCGGACGATCTGCGTTATGTGGTGCTCGGCGACGATACCCATGGTCTCGAGGGCGCTCTCGCTTACGAGACACTGTTGTCCCAACAGCCGAATGCCATCGATTGGCCGAGCTTCGACGAGCGCAGCGCGAGCGGTATCTGCTACACCTCCGGCACCACGGGCCATCCAAAGGGCGTGCTCTACACCCATCGCTCAACCCTGCTGCATTCCTACGGCCTGTTGGCCGTCGCTTCCGAGGTCGGTCTGACCCCGACGGACACCATCTTGCCAGTGGTCCCTCTGTTCCACGTCAACGCCTGGGGGCTGCCCTATGCCATGCCGTTGACCGGTACGCGCATCGTGATGCCCGGCCCCAAGCTCGACGGTGAAAACCTGTTCCGGCTGATGGACGAGGAAAAGGTGACATCGGCCTGGGGGGTGCCGACGGTCTGGCTCGGCCTTCTCGGTGAGATGCGCAAGCAGGGCAGGAAGCCGGCGGGTTTCGACCATGTGGTCATCGGCGGTTCGGCAGCGCCTGAGCCGATGATTCGGGAGTTCGAAGCCGATTTCGGCGTTCGGGTCGTTCACGGCTGGGGCATGACCGAGATGAGCCCGGTCGGCACGCTCACCACAATGGGCCCGACGCTCAACGCCAAGCCAGAGCCCGAGCGCCGCGCATTCAAGTCGAGCCAGGGCCGGCGCGTGTTCGGCTGCGAATTGAAGATCATCGACGAGGCGGGCAACCGCTTGCCCCATGACGGCGAAGCTTTCGGAGAACTGCTGGTACGGGGCCATGGGGTGATGGACGGTTACTTCGCCAACGCCGAAGCCAGCGCCCAGGTTTTCGACGCCGATGGTTGGCTGCGAACCGGCGACGTGGCGAAGATCGACGGGCACGGTTTCCTGTACATCGTCGACCGCACAAAGGACGTTATCAAGTCTGGCGGGGAGTGGATCAGCTCGCTCGATCTGGAAAGCGCTGCCCTCGGCCATCCGGCGATTGCCGAATGCGCGGTCATCGCCGCGGCGCACCCCAGATGGGGCGAGCGGCCGCTGCTGGTGGCCCGTCTTGCGGAGGGGCAGACGACGACGCCGGAGGACGTACGCGCCTTCCTCGCGGACAAGGTCGCAAAGTGGTGGTTGCCGGATGACGTGGTTTTCGTCGACGATCTTCCCCACACCGCGACCGGAAAGCTCTCCAAGCTGACGCTGCGCGAGCGGTTCAAGGATTACGTCCTGCCGACGGCCGTGGAGTAGGCGGTCTCGGCCTCCCGAGTAGGCCAGATGGGACCGGAATATGAGTGACGACGTAGCGGCGAGCGCCGACCCCCCGGCGCCGCCGATCCGCTGGGCCATCCTGTTCGGCGTGTGGACGGCGTATTTCTGCTTCGGCCTGACCATCGCCGGCTTGGCGCCCATCATCGGCCCCATCACCCGAGACCTGGAGATCAGCCACACCGTCATGGGCGGGGTGCTCGGTATCTGGCAACTGACTTACATCGTGGCGGCGGTGCCCTGCGGCAGTTTCCTCGACCGTGTCGGCACGCGGCGGGCGCTGTTCCTCGGCGCCATGATCGTCGCCTTGTCCGGCCTGCTGCGCGGTGTTGCCGACAGCGCGGCCATGCTCTTCGTGGCCGTGGCCATTTTCGGCATCGGCGGGCCTATCGTCTCGGCCGGCGCGCCGAAAGAGATCGCCCGCTGGTTCAAAGGCAGCGACCGCGGCCTCGCCATGGGGATTTATATCACTGGCCCGGCAATCGGTTCTATCGTCGCGTTGTCGCTGACCAACTCGGTGCTGATGCCGTATTTCAACGGCGATTGGCGGGCGGTGCTGCTGCTGTGGTCGGTGGTATCGGCGCTCGGCGCCTGCACCTGGTTCACCATCGCCAGCCTACCGGCGGCACGGCGGCACGATCCGCCGCTCTCCGCGGCCAAGCCCCGGCCGCAGAAGGAAGTGATCGGAGAGCTGCTGAAGCTTCCTGCCGTTCGTCTGCTTCTGGCGATGAGCGTGGCGATTTTCGCCCTCAATCACGGTCTGAACAACTGGCTGCCGGAAATTCTGCGGGTCGGCGGCATGACCCCGGTTGAGGCGGGATACTGGGCGACGGTGCCGACCGTCATCGGCATCGCGGCGTCGCTGACAATCCCACGCCTGGCAACGCCCGAGCGCCGTCATCTGGTGTTGGGACTCTTGGCGGCGGGGGCGGTCCTGGCCTGTCTGCTTCTGTGGGTCTCGGGCCAGCCGGCCCTGACCATCGGCCTGGCGCTGCAGGGCATCGCGCGGTCATCGCTGATGACGGTGGCGATTCTGACGCTGGTCGAGACCAAGGGCGTCGGCGAAGAGCGGGCCGGGACGGCGAGCGGACTGTTCTTCTCGGCGGCCGAGGTCGGCGGCGCCGGCGGTCCGATCCTGCTGGGCCTGGTCTTTGACGCCACCCACAGCTTCGACCTGTCGCTCTGGATCCTGGCGGGCGTTGCGGGCTTCCTGCTCGCCGGTACGCTCCGTCTGAAGGCGTTGCAGAGCTGAGCCCAACCCTCTCGCGCACTCCCCGGCCTTGTGCCGGGGGCCACATCCTTGTCCGATCCGATCCGTCACGCGGATGAGTATGTTCCGGCACACGGCCGGGGGTGCGAGAGAGCGCATGTCGTGGGGCGGGCCTACCCGTAGCTCTTCGACATGCCGATCGCCGGATCGGCGAAGGCGCCGAAAGGTGGATAGGGGTAGCGCAGGCCGTTTTTCGAGAGGCCCTTCAGTCCCTCAACCCCGCGCAGGAACTCGTCCGGCGGGCAGGCCATCAATAGTTCGTCGTCGGCCACACCGCCATACCGGCGCTCGGCATAGCAGGGAATCGACAGGCTGGTCTGCTTCGTGCTCAGCGCCCGGCCCCAACTGTCGGCGCAGGCGCTCTCGCCGGTGATGGTGAAGTCGTAGCGGCGGTAGGTTTTGAACTGCAGCCCGTTGATGAACAGGATCATCTGGCCCGGCGAGGCGTAGAACAGGCAGACATCCGGCGGATCCAGCCGCCCGGTGCGCAACGGCGAGGCGCAGAGCCCGGAATAGCGGCCCGGCGCCACCCGCGGCATCTCCGCCTGGTGCTTGCGCGCGGCCTCCTGGTTGTCGAACCAGACCCCAGTCATCTGCTCGCCGGAGGCCAACCGCTCCGGCACCTCCTCCAGTCCGATATTGGCGCCGCAGCTCGCGTTGGGTCGCAGGTTGTCCTTCACGATCCCCAGCGTGAAGCCGGCGGTGCGGACCTGGGTGACGAGCTGGCAGGTGGTGAAGGGGATGCCGTCCATGGGGGTGCGCACGCCCGGGACCGCCTTCATCTCCTCCACGTCCTCGAACAGTTTCATGCCAAAGGGGTAGGTGCGCAGCTTGAGCAGGTCGGACAGTTCGGCGGCGGCCTGCTTGACGGTCTCGCCGGTGATGGCGGCAGCCTGTTCTGCGGATTGGGTGTCGGTGTCGGTCATGGCGGTCTCCCGTTGCGGTCTTTTTCTCGTTGTCCGCGTCCGGGAGGTGCCCGGCGCGGGTTTCCGCGGTAGCGTGCTGGCTGCAGGACCGGGCGGCAAGACCCGGCGAAGAACGGGAGGGATATGTGGCGAGAGCATTCGAGGGAATCCGTGTCGTCGACTTCACCCAGGTGCTGTCGGGGCCGTACATGACGTCCCTGCTGGCGCAGGAGGGTGCCGACGTCATCAAGATCGAGGCCCCCGGCCAGGGCGAGGCCGGCCCGGGAGGCGGCGATCAGATGCGCAACCGGATGATCCCGAGCAAGTACACGGATATCGATATGGGCTCTGCCTTCCTGGCGCTGAATCCGGGTAAGCGCAGCGTGGCCCTCGACCTGAAATCGGAGGAGGGGCGGCGGATCGCCCACAAGCTGATCGAGACGGCCGATGTGGTTGCACAGAATTTTCGGGGCGGAGTGGCCGAACGGCTCGGTCTCGGCTGGGAAGATGTGAAGGCGATCAAGCCGGATGTCGTCTACTGCCAGATCACCGGCTACGGCGCCACCGGCCCGCGCTCGAAGGAAGGCGCCTATGATGGAGCGATCCAGGCGGCCTCGGGCATGATGTCGACCAATGGCTCGCCCGAGACCGGGCCGATGCGTACCGGTTACTTCCCGGTCGACCTGTTCACCGGCGCGTCGGCCGCCTATGCGGTCGCCGCCGCCCTGTTCCGCCGGGAGCGCACGGGGGAGGGGCAGTATCTCGACATTGCCATGCTGGACGCCGCCCTGAACATCCAGGCCCCGTCCGTCGCCCAATGGACGGTGGACGGCAATCCGGGCGGGCTGATCGGCAACAGCTCGGCCACCCACCTTCCCACCGCGAACAGCTTCGACTGCGCCGACGGCACTGTGCTGATGTCTGCGACCATGCAGACCCATGTGCAGGCGGTTTTCGAAGAACTGGGCATCGCCGATCTGCTGACCGATCCGCGCTACGCCGATAGCAAGGCTCGCATCGCCAACCGGGAGCTGGTGGACAGCACCCTGCGTGAGGCGTTTCTGGCGGATACGGCGGCGAACTGGGCGCGGAAGCTCGGCGCAAGGGGGGTGCCGATCAGCCGGGTGAACTCGATCCCGGAGGCGGCGGAGGAACCGCAGCTAGCGCATCGGGGTACGCTGGCGGAGGTGCCGCCGCCCAGAGGCTTCGACCATCCGGTGCGGTTGGCGATGGCGCCCTACAGAAGTGCGGCGGACGGGCCGAGGTTCGACCGTCCGCCACCTGGTTTGGGGGAGCATACCGAAGAGGTCCTGCGGGAGATCGGCATCACGTCCGAAAAGCCCGCCTGAGGCGGTTCACCAGGAGCCGGTATTCTCCATGGAGGCCCAGGGCTCTGCCGGGTCCTTGGGGCCGTCGGCGTTCAGCAGCTCGATCGAGATGCCGTCCGGAGACTTCACGAAGGCCATGTAGCCGTCGCGCGGCGGCCGGTTGATGGTCACGCCGTTGTCCATAAGCTTCTGGCAGGTGGCGTAGACGTCGTCGACGCGGAAGGCCAGGTGACCCCAGGCGCGGCCCTCGACCTTGTAGTCCTCCGGATCCCAGTTGTAGGTCAGCTCCAGCATCGGGGCCTTCTTGTCCGAAGCGGCGCTTTCCCTGTCTTCGGGGGCAGCGAGGAAGATGTTCGTGAAGCGCCCCTTCTCGCTGTCGTAGCGGCGGATTTCCTCCATGCCCAGCAGGCCGCAGTAGAAGTTCAGGCTCTCGTCCACGTCTTTGATGCGGACCATGGTGTGGAGGTATTGCATCTGCGCTCTCCGTTCGTGCGGGGCTGTTTATCGGTGAGGCAGATTTGACCCCTGGAGCGGGCGATGGCAACCCCCGGCTTGCTGGCTGGACCTCCGGGTTGGTTGCCTAGAAGTTCCTGCGTTCGAGCCAGCCGAGCACGTCGCCCGGCGTGGGAGCCAGAAATCCAAGCGGTTTCGCGAAGGCTCCGATAACGCCGGCATGGGCGACTCTCGAATAGGTAATCACGGTCACGTCGCCGCCCGCGGCTTCCAGGGCCGAGGCGAGGTTCGCGGTGTTTCTCGGCTTGACCGTGGTATCCGCCTGCCCATGCATCAAGAGAATCGGTGGCGCGTCGCCGCGGGCATAGGTGATCGGCTGGCTTGCTTCCGCGTTGCCGTCTGGCGCAAGAATCGTTCGAAGACTATTGGACAGCGGTAGGAAGTCATAGGGTCCCGCAACTCCGATGGTCGCTTTCACCGTGGCGTCGACGTCGAGCCCCGCCGCCTCGAGCCGGGAGCGGTCCAATGTCAGCAGCATCGCGATATGGGCACCGGCCGAGTGACCCATCAGGATTGCCGGCCGGTCCAGCCTCCGCACGATCGCCGCCAGAGCCGCGGCACCGTCTTCAACGAAGGCCGGGAAGGTGACCTCTGGGTAGAGCCGGTAGTCTGGAATGGCGACGGTGTAACCGGCCGTGGTCAGAGCTCGGGCGACGAACCGATAGTCGTCCTTCCGGCCGTTCTTCCATCCGCCGCCGTAGAAATAGACGATGACCGGCGCATCGCGTGCCGGCCCGGTGGGCTGGTAGAGGTCGTATGTCTGGCGTTGGCCGCTGCCGTAGGGAATATCGCGCGTCCGCTCGTAGCCGGTCGCGGGTGTCAGGCGATCCACGATCCCCAGAGGTCCGCAGGCGGCAAGGAAGGGGAGCATCAGAAATCCGATCCATCGGCACATGCTCCTTGTACGGCGCGGCGAGCGCCTTGGACTTGTCGAACTCTAGCCCCTGGCGGCCGCCAGCAAGTCGCCGACCGCGCCGGCAAAGACTCTGGCGCCGGCAACGATGTCTGCGTCCGACGTGTTCTCGCTCCAGTGGTGGGAGACACCATTGATACTCGGCACGAACAACATGCCGCTGGGAATGTGAGGAGCGAGCGTGCGGGCGTCGTGGCCGGCACCGCTCGGCATCAGCTTGTGTCTGTCGGGACAGATCCGCTCCGCCGCTTCGGTGAACGCCGCCCGCAGGCTCCCGTCCATCAGCGCCGGATGGGTGATGCTGACGACCTCCAGGCCGACGTCGCAGGGACCGGTCGCATCTTCCGCCTTCACGAGTTCCTCCAGCTTGGCATGCAGGCGGTCGAGCACCGCCGAATCCGCATCCCGAAACTGGAACAGAATCTCAGCCCCGCCCGGCACGATGGCGGGAGCACCCGGGTCGAGGGTGATGCGTCCCGCTGTCCACACGGTGAGCTCGGCGGCGATCTTCGGAAACTCGGTCTCGATGGCCTGGAGCAGGCGGGTCGCCGCCACGCCGGCGTCGCGGCGCATCTTCATCATGGTGGTGCCGGCATGATTTTGCTGGCCTTTGATGAGGATCCTGTACTGCCAGGAACCGACGATCGAGGTGACCACGCCGATCGTGAGGTCGTTGGCCTCGAGCCAACCGCCCTGCTCGATATGGGCCTCCAGGAAGCAGAGATAGCGGTCCCGCTCCATCCGTCGTCTCGGTCTGCCGTGGAGGCCTGCCTTGGCCAGTGCCTCTCGCAGGGGCGTGCCGTGACTACGGTCCACAGCTCTGTCGATGGTCTCCTCGCTCAGTGTGCCGACCCAGGACTGGCTGCCGGGCATGTCCGCGAAGTGGCCCTCCTCGTCGGCGAAGGCGATCACGTCCACGCCGTGCTCACCGTAAGCGCCGCTTTCCGCAACCGCGCGCGCGGCCTCCAGCGCGTAGATCACGCCGAGCGCTCCGTCGAGCCAGCCGGCCTCGTTCTGGGTTTCGATATGCGATCCGGCCAAAATGTGCGGCCCTTTCCCAGGTGCGCGTCCGATCACGTTGGCGATCCCGTCGATCTCGGCGTCGTGGCCGAAAGCCGTCAGTCTTTCGACCAGCCAGTGACGGGACAGAACATCGTCCGGCGACAGGGTCGGACGGTGAACACCGGTCTTGAACGCCCCGATCTTCCGCAGATCGTAGAGGTCGGCGAGCAGTCGGTCGGCGTTGATGTCGAGCATGTCGACCTCCATCGGGCGGCACCCGCCGGTAGCGGGGCGGCCGGTTCGGGAACGAGGCGCGGGATCGACGGCGCCTGGGGGCCGACCAGCCCGCCGAGCGTGCCGGGATGCTGCAATGCAATACAAGTCTCGCCGCCTTTGGGCGTCAGGCTCAAGAGGGGAAACGCCGATCACGCCAACGTCCAGTGGTGATCGGCCCACTGAGCGGGGCGTTTTGGGATCGATCCGGTCGTCAGAACCGCGTCTTAATAGGTGTATCGTTTCCGAATAGGCAATGGTGCGATGCGAAATGATCTTGGCCCGTTTATTGCTTGTTAATTTCAAAGGAGTATCTTTCTCAGATGACAGCAGTTCACAAATCCCGCAACCCTAGCTCCGGTTCATGTCGATGACCGTCCTCACCCTTTTTTCCCGGATTCGCAGCGACCTGTTCTCCTGGTGGGGCAAGCGTGCCTATCACCCCGAGAAGCGGTACATGCGCGGCGCGCGCGACGTCTGATTCACATCCCGGCTCTGTAGAACGTTTGTTCAGCCGACGAACGATCGCGGCTCCTGGCGGCAACGTTGGAAAAGGTTCCGGAGGAGATTGCCGGCCAGCGAATAACGCCCGATTTCACGTTTTCGCCTTTTGATCGAATTGTTTTCCGATATCTAATCGTCTTCCGGTCAAGGCGGCGCTATGATTAGCCCTGCGGTTGGGACTAGCCGGCGCCGCTAAGTAACCGTCCTCACGTTTGAATTCGCCTCTGCCAAAGGCGTCAGCCGTGCCATTGTGGGTGCGCATCAAGACCAAGGCACAGTATGGGGTGAGGAACATGGAAATTCGGCTCGACGGGCGCTCCGCCCTGATCACCGGCGGCAGTCTCGGCATCGGCCGCGCGATCGCCGCCCGCTTCGCTGAATCGGGAGGTCGCGTTGCCATCGTGGCCCGGCGCCAGGAGGTCCTGGACGAGGCAGCGGCGGCGATCAAGGAGTCCACTGGAGCCGACGTGGTGCCCATCGCCGGCGACGTCTCGACGGCTCAGGGCTGCGAGATCGTGTGCGATATCGCTCAGGCTCAGCTCGGCGCGGTGGACATCCTCGTGAACAACGCAGGCTCCTCAAAGCGGGGACCGTTCGCGAGCCATGACGACGCGGTCTGGCAGGCCGATCTCGATCTCAAGCTGTTCGCCGCCATCAGGCTGTGCCGACGGCTGATGCCGGAGATGCAACAGCGTCGTTGGGGACGGGTGATCAACATTCTGAACACCGGCGCGAAGGCGCCGCCGGCGGAGGGCGCCCCGACCGCCGTGACCCGCGCCGCCGGCATGGCGCTGACCAAGGCCATGGCCACCGAGTACGCGCCGCACAACGTGCTGGTCAACGCCCTTCTGGTCGGGCGGATCGAGAGCGATCAGTGGGTCAAGCGGCACGCCGCCGAGAACCGCAACCGGTCGCTCGACGACTACTATGCCGAGATGGGCGAGACGATCCCCATGGGCCGTGTCGGCACCGCCGAGGAGTTTGCCAATGTCGCGACGCTGCTGGCGTCGGATGCGGGCGGTTACGTTACCGGAACTGCGATCAACATCGATGGTGGTCTATGTCCGGTCGTCTGATCCGTCGCTCCGACCCTGCGATGTTGAACGGAACCGGCGCGTGACGCTGGGGGATATCGCCCAGGGGCGCGGAGCGTGACGGAGACGGCCGGCATCCCCTTTGACTATGTGCCGCTGCTGTTAGCGACGGCGGCGGCCATGCTGTTCGCCATCGGCTCCCAATGGCAGCACATGGGCCTCAGCACGATCGATAGCCGCACCGGCGCCATGGTTTCGATTACGGCGGCGGCGGTCACCCTCTGGCTGGTGGCGCCCTTCTTCATGCACTGGTCCTATTGGCTGGAACCGGCGGTCCTTATCTTCGCCGCGATCGGGCTGTTTCGGCCGGCGCTGTCGGCCAACCTGGCGGTAGCAGGTCTGCGTTATCTCGGCCCGACCCTCGTCAGCACGCTCGCCTCGACCTCGCCGCTGTTCGGCACGGCGATGGGCGTTCTGATTCTGGGCGAGATGTTCACCATGCCTCTGGCCCTCGGCACGGGCGGAATCATTGTTGCCGTGCTGCTTCTTTCCAAGCGTGGAAAGATCGCCGTGGACTGGCCGTTCTGGGCGTTGTTCCTGCCGATCGGCGCCGCCTTGCTGCGGGCGCTGGGTCATGTCCTGTCGAAAATCGGCATGGAGGCCGGGATCCCGGATCCTTATTTCGCCAGCATCGTGGGCTTCACCGTCTCAGCGATCCTCACCTGGTCGGTGCGAGGGATTCGGCGAGAGCCGGTCGTGGTCGACTGGCGGTCGCCCGGCGTGAAGTGGTTCGCGCTCGGCGGGGCGACGACCTCGATCGCCATCGTTTGCCTGAATACCGGTCTGCTGCGCGGCGACTTGGTCGTCATCGCGCCGATCGTTGCCACCTCGCCTCTGTTCACCATGCTTCTGTCGGTGCTCGTCTTCCGGCGGGAGAAGCTGACCCTGAAGATCGTGGTCGCCACCTTGATCGTGGTCGCCTCCGTGATCGTCATCGCGCTGGGACGGTGAGCGCGCTACTCTGACGGCTTGAACCTCGAGGAGGCTTCGATGAACGTTCAGACCCCGATTTCCGCCCCGGAACGCGCCGCCGACCCGCGCGAGGCGCGTCGCCTGATCCGTGAGGGCGCCCATACAGGCCATACTGCCGGCCTGGCGCCCGGCTATCTCCAGGGGAATCTGGTGATCCTGCCGGCCGCCCACGCGCTCGACTTCTTCCGGTTCTGCCAGCGCAACCCGAAGCCGTGTCCCCTGGTCGGCGTTTCCGACACCGGCAATCCGGACCTGTTCACGCTGGGCACCGATGTCGACATCCGGACGGACGTGCCGTCCTACAATATCTTCCGCGACGGGGTTCTGACGGAGTCCGTTCGGGACATCACCGATCTGTGGGGAAGCGACTCCGTCGCCTTCGTTATCGGTTGCTCCTTCACCTTCGAGCAGGCGCTCGTCACCGACGGTATCCGGCTGCGCCATTGGGACGAGGACACGACCGTCTCCATGTATCGCACGAACATTCAGACGACGCCGGCCGGTCCATTCCGTGGCGAGATGGTGGTGTCCATGCGGCCGATGACCATGGCCGACGCGATCCGGGCGGCGGCGATCACCGCCCGGTTCCCCCACGCCCATGGCGCGCCGGTCCATATCGGCGATCCTGCGGCGATCGGCATCCAGGATATCGCCAAGCCCGATTTCGGCGATCCGACGCGGATCGAGGAAGGGGAGGTGCCCGTCTTCTGGGCCTGCGGCGTCACTCCCCAACGCACGGTGCTTGAGGCCAAACTGCCGCTGGTGGTCACCCACACCCCCGGTCACATGCTGGTGACCGACATCCCGGGATATGAAGCAGGCGCCGGCTGACCGCCTCGCCCCAGACCTGTCCGCCAGAGAGCGGAAGCCCCCTCTCCGACGCCGGAGAGGGGGCTTTTTCGTGCGCGTTCGACGCGGCGATCAGTAGAAAAGCGACGGTAGCCAGAGAGCCAATTCCGGGAAACCGACCAGCAGGGCGACCATGGCGAACATGGCCAGCAGGAACGGGATGATGCCGACCATCACGTCCGACATAGGCCCGCTACCGCGCACGCCCTGGACGACGTAGAGATTGACGCCGATCGGCGGCGTGATCAGCGCTGTTTCCAGCATCACCATCAGCAGAATGCCGAACCACACCGGATCGTAGCCGAGGCCGACGATGATGGGGGTGATGATCGGCGCCGTTGTGATGAGCATCGACAGCGTTTCCATGAAGCAGCCGAGCACGAGGTAGAACACGATCACCGCCATGAGCGTCTGGAACGGTGTCAGGCCCAGGGACGTGATGAAGCCGGCGAGCGCCTGTGTCAGGCCGATCATGCCAAGCACGAAGTTCAGGAAGATGGCCGCCATGATGATCAGCATCACCATGGCCGTCGTCTTCATCGTCCCCTCGATCGCCACGCGCAGCATGTTCAGCGACAGGGTGCGGTAGCAGGCGGCCAGGAACAGGGCGGCGACCACACCGAGGGACGCCGCCTCGGTTGGCGTGGCGATACCGGCGTAGATCGAGCCGACCACGACGAGAAAGATGCCGAGCGGCGGCAGCAGATCGGGCAGGACCCGGATACGTTCGGACCAGGAAGTCGCTACCTTGTCGCCGTCGAGACTGGGTCGGAAGATGCAGAACAGCACCACCGCCACCATGAACAGGCCGGCCAGCATAAGGCCGGGGATGAAGCCGGCGAGGTAGAGTTCGGGCACCGAGGTATCGGTGAGCAGGCCGTAGACGATCAGGTTGATCGACGGTGGGATCAGGATGCCGAGGGTGCCGCCCGCCGCCAGCGTGCCGAGGAATAGGCGTTCGTTGTAGCCGCGCTTCTCGATCTCGGGCAGGGCGACCGTCCCGACCGTGGCCGCCGTCGCGACGGAGGAGCCTGAGGTGGCGGCGAACATGGCGCAGGCGCCAATGTTGGAGTGCATCAGACCGCCGGGAAGCCAGGATAGCCATTGAACGAGCGCAGCGTACATCCGCTGGGCGATCCCGGCGCGCAGCAGGATCTCACCGAGCAGCACGAACATCGGGATGGCGACCAGCAGGAACTCGATCGACGTTTCCCAGGCGTTCAACGCCAGACCGCGCCACAGGAACCCGCCGGAATACAGTTGGTCGAGGGCCAGTCCCAGCGTTCCGAGCGCGGCGGCAATCGGGACGCTGAGGGCAATCAGCACGAGGAGGATGATCAGCGTTGTGCCGAGCATGACGTGTCAGTCTCCAAGAAATTGGCGGCGGTGAACGGACCGGACCAGTGGCAGCGTCATCCGGCGTGACCGCCGTCGCCGCTTTGCATTTCTTCGTCGAGGGTCGGGACCCCGGCGACATCGTGAACCCCTGTGACATCGCCCCGCAGAAAACGTGTCAGGGCAACGAGGAAGACCAGGAGAATGGTCGCGCAGAACACCAGCATCCCGAAGAACCAGAGGGTCTGGGGGATGGCCAACGGCGTCTGCAGCGGCGTGATCGACTTGGTCCAGAACTCGTAGCTCTGTTGGACCATGCCCGCGACCTGCCAGGTGAGCGGAAAGAAGAACACCGCCAAACCGATCAACGCGACCAGGTCGAAAATCGATCTGACTGTCTGCGGCAGCGGAATGTAGAGCGCGTCGATCCGCACGTTCGCCCGGTGCAGCACGGCATAGGGGAAGGCAAAAGCCGTCGAGACTGCGAAGATGTACCCCGAGATCTCGTCCGCGCCGCCCAGGGTGATCAGGAACACGTCGCGCAGGAAGACGTCTAGCGTCACCATGAACGCCGCACCGATCAGGCTGATACCGCCGATCCATACCATCAGGCTCGAAAGCCTGAAATTCGCAGCGAGTAATTTGTCCAACACCGCTATGCACCTTCCGCTCTATTGCGGGGACAAGATAGTCCGGGCCGCGCTCGGCTCCGCCGTCGTCTTCCGGGACCGAACGTCATGAGCCGTCGCCATCATAGCGCAAGCCACATAGCCGCCCGTGACGCCCCCGCCATCACTGCGTTCTCAGCCGGCTCCGGCCAAGCCCACAGAACACCTGCCCAGCTTTACCCATTCACGGTCCCCTCGCCATGCCGAATACGCGCTGGTTGAGCGCTTTTTTCCGTTGGCCGACGTTCTGACGCGCGTCAGTCAACACTAAGGCTCCGAACAGGTCAAAGGGCGTGACGGTAAGGTTCGCCCGGACCGTCCCGTCCCCGAACCATTCCTGCAATTGATGATGTCCATGTCCTGTGGCCAACTCCGCTCTCCGCGCCTGTTCGGAATGCGGTTCACGATCCATCAAGGAGGCGACCCATGGCTCGGGTACGGGATGTTGAGATCGACGAGGTGCCGGAGGATGTCCGTCCGGTTTACGAACGGTTCGCTCGCGACTACGGGCCGTTTCTCAATCAGGTGAAGGTCTTCGCCCACAGGCCGCCTGCTCTGAAGCACATCATGGGACTGCTGCTGGACTTCGCCGACGAGGCGGTCCTACCGAAGCGCTATCTCGAGATCGCCCTGGTGGTCGTGTCGAAACTGAACGCTTGCGAGTATTGCGTGATCCATCACGCGCCGCGGCTGGTCGAGCAGGGGGGGACGATCGAGGCGGTCGAGCACATTCTGGACGAGAGGGTGCCGGGTTTCGATGCCGTCGACCATCTGGTGCGGGACTACGCGGCGAAGGTGACCAACGATTTCAACCGGGTCCGCGACCAGACGTTCGAGGACCTCCGGCAGCACTTCACCGAGGAGCAGATCGTCGAACTGACCCTGCGAATCGCGCTGTGCGGCTTCTTCAATCGTTTCAACGACGTGCTTCAGATCGGCGTAGAGGACGGCGCCATGACCGACATGTTGTCGAGCGGCGTGAGCTCGGCGGCGGAGTAGCGGGAGCCAGAACGAAAACGGCCCCGGCATCGAGCGATGCCGGGGCCGCTTACCGTCAGAATGACGTCCTTATGGCTTCGTCGCCGCGACGCCGGCGATCTTGCCGATCGTGGCGTTCCAGTCGTCGATGCACTTCTCGCCGGCTTTCGCGACGCAGCGCTCGGCCCAGCGCTTCAGCACGACATTCTCGAGGATCTCCTTGCGCTTGGCGTTGTCGGCCGCGCTCGGCTCGACCTTCTTCATGCCGCCGGCTTCGCCCTCGGTGCATTTGCCGCCCACGCCGGTGTTGCAGATGATGCCCATCTCGTCCTCGGCGATATTGTTGGCCCAGGCGGATTTCTCGAACTCGGCATACTGCTTCTCGAAGAACGCCTTGGTCTCGTCGCTCATCCGATTCCAGGTGTTGAGGTTGATCGCGGCGAAGGTTGCCGTGTAGCCGACCTTCATCAGGTAGGCGTGATTGGCGACCTGCCACCATTTGGCCTGGTAGGCCGGCATGGTGCCGGTGATGCCGCAGTCGACGACCTTCTTCTCCAAAGCCGGAACCACTTCGGCGAAGGCGATGGTCACGGAGGTCGCGTCCAGCCCTTCGATCAGATCGCCCATGGAGGTGGTGTAGACGCGAACCTTCTTGCCGGCGAGATCCTCGGCGCTGTTCACGTCGGCATTGCACCACAGCATCTGGCTCGGAAACGGATAGAGCGCCATCAACTTGGCGCCGTAGGTCTCTTCGAACTGCTTGGCGACGATCGGGCGATAGGCATCCATCGAGGCTTTCGCGTCGTCCCAGTTCTGGATGACGCCGGCGAGGTCGACCCCTTCGACGATCGGATCCTCACCGGCGATGTAGCCGACGACCCCGTGCGCGACGTCGAACACGCCGATCTTCAGCATCCGCATCACTTCGAAACCCTTGATGCCGACATCGGTCTGCGGCACCGCATTCGCCGTGATCTTACCGCCGGACGCCTTGGGGATCGTATCGTTCCAGAACGGTCCCTCGTTCACCTTCCAGTTGGACAGGTTCCCCCAGGTACCCACCATCTTCAGGTTCATCTGGTCCAGTTCGGCCATGGCCGGCGACGCCAGCAGACCGATGGATAGAATGCCCGCTCCGAGCGCGGCAAGTGTCTTTCCCATAAGTGTCGTCCTCCAAAGAGTAACAAGCGTTCACGAGTGCATCCTTCTTCCGGGACGCCATCGTTTTGGTATTCGGAGCGGCAAGTAGACCCGATAGGGAGCGGTCGGTAAAGGGCGGGGATAGGGCCGATCCCAACGAAACGATTCGAGGACGACGCTCGCGATCCGATGGCTCGTCGGCGTGGCGCGGGACGACAACCGCCGATCTTTTGCAGGGCTCCTACGCAATCGAGCGGGACTTGGCGTCCTCCAGCACCATGTCGGCGCCCTTCTCGGCGACCATGATGGTCGCCGCGTTCGTGTTGCCCGAGACCAGGGTAGGCATGATCGAGGCGTCGATCACGCGCAAAGCCTCCAATCCGTGAACCCGAAGGCGCTCGTCGACGACGGCCATCCGGTCGCTCGCCGGGCCCATCTTCGCGGTTCCGGCGATATGGTACAGCGTTTGTCCGGTCTGGCGGGCGTAGTGCTCCAGAGCGGCATCGTCGGCGCAGTCCGGTCCCGGCGTCATCTCCGGCCCGCGATAGACGTCCAGCGGCCCTGCCTCGGCGATCCGGCGGCCGATCTTCATCCCCTCGACCAACGCGTCCACGTCTACTGGGTTGGAAAGAAAATTGCCGACAATCGCTGGGGGCGTGGTCGGGTTCCCCGACTTGATGTGGATCGTCCCGGTGCTTTCCGGTCTTAGCTGACAGACTGCGAGTGTCATCCCGGGTTGCTTCTCCAGTTTGCGGGTCGCAGCGTCCGCATAACTCGCATGGGCCAGATGGAACTGGACGTCCGGTGTCTCCATATCGGGGCGGGATTTGACGAAGCCGTGAACGGCGCCGGCTCCGTAGGTCAGGATTCCCTCGCCGAACAGGGCATAGCGCGCCAATTCCCTGACGAAGGGCAGTCCTCTGGTCAGTTCGTTGAGAGTCACCGGCTGGGTTACCCGCCAGCGCATCCTGGTTCCGTAATGGTCGCGGTAGTTCTCGCCCACGCCGGGAAGGTCGTGGGCGACCTCGATCCCGTGGCTCTTGAGCAGCGTGGCCTGGCCGATGCCCGACAGTTCCAGCAATTGCGGCGACTGTACCGCTCCGGCGGAGAGGATGACCTCGCCGGCGGCCCGTGCCTCGCGGGGGCGACCATCCACCGTGTATCGGATCCCGACCGCGCGCCGCCCCTCCAGGATCAGACCGGTGGCGAAAGCGCGGGTCTCGACGGTCAGGTTCGGACGGTGCGTGATTGGATGCAGAAACGCGCGTGCGGCGCTCGACCGCTTTCCCCGGCGCATGGTGAGTTGGTAGTAGCCGAAACCCTCCTGGTCGCCGTCGTTGTAGTCTGCGTTGCGCGCGAACCCGCAGGCTTCGGCGGCGTCGATCCAGGCATCCAGCAGCGGGTGCTTCTCGGTGGTGGTCGTGACCGAGAGAGGCCCGTCCGTTCCCCGAGTATCATCGCCGCCGTCGACGAAGGTCTCAGACCGGCGGAAATAGGGAAGGACGGACTCGTAGCTCCATCCGCGATTTCCGAATTGCGCCCAGGTATCGTAGTCGAGCGGTTGACCTCGGACGTAGAGTAGCCCGTTGATCGAAGACGATCCTCCGAGGGTCTTGCCGCGAGGGGTGGCGATCGCCCGGTTGCCCGTGCCCTCCTCGGGTTCGGTCCAGAAGCCCCAGTTGTATTCCTTGCTGGTCAGCAACTTGTAGAAGCCGACCGGTATCGGAATGTACGGGCTGTCGTCTTTCCGCCCGGCTTCAAGCAGGAGCACACGGTTCGACGGATCGGCGCTGAGCCGGTTGGCAAGAACGCATCCGGCGGACCCGGCGCCGACGACGATGTAGTCCCAGGGCGTGTCAGTGGCGGTCATGGCGTTTCCCCACGCGTTTGCGCAGAAGTGTAGGGCGGGGACAGAGGGCGGTGAAGGCTCCGTAAATGAGCGGCCTCTTTTCGTCGATCTGGATCAACCTACTGTCGGGGGCGTGGCGAGGTGGGTTCTGAGAGCGAACAGAGATCGCCAATACTCGCGCAGCCTGACCGGTTGCCCGGGACGCCGGTTGGTGCCGGAGACGAAAAAACGCGGACTGGAGCGTTCTAGCCCGCGTGGGCCTCGCGCTGGGCGGTTTGCCAGTCTGGGGCGATCCAGACGTCCGCGTTCTCGGCGGCGAGGGCCGGCCGGCCGAGGATCAGATCCGCCGCCTTCTCGGCGACCATGATCGTCGGGGCGTTCAAGTTGCCGTTCGGGATCGTCGGGAAGATCGAGCTGTCGGCGACGCGCAGACCGTCGACGCCGATCACCGTCAGATCGGGCCTTAGGACCGTCTCCGCGTCATCCGGATCGCCCATTCGGCAGGTGCAGGACGGGTGATAGGCGCTCTCCACGTTTTCCCGCACCCAGGCATCGATTTCGGCGTCGCTGGTCACGGCGGCGCCGGGCTGGATCTCCTCGCCGCGATATGGGTCCATGGCCGGTTGCTGGACGATCTCCCGAGTCAGGCGGACAACGCGCCGCCAATCCTCGATATCTTCCTGTGCCTGCAGGTAGTTGAACAGAATGGCCGGTTTGGTCGACGGATCGCTGTCGGCGATGTCTACCCTGCCGCGGCTCTTGGGCTTGTTCGGGCCGACATGAACTTGGAAGCTGTCGCCGTCGAAAGCGGCATTGCCGTCGTACCGCATGGCGCCCGGCAGGAAGTGGTATTGAATGTCGGGCCACTCCAGACCGGCGCGGGAGCGGATGAAGGCGCAGGACTCGAAGTGGTTTGTCGCGCCGAGCCCGGTCCGGAACAAGAGCCAGCGGGCGCCGATCAGCCCCTTGCGGAACAAGGACAGTTGGCGATTGAGACTCAACGGCTGCGTACAGCGGAATTGGAAATAGACTTCCAGATGGTCCTGCAGATTGCCGCCTACGCCCGGTCGGTCGGCGATCACCTGGATGCCGTGCCGCTTCAGTTCGGCGGCCGGGCCGATACCGGAACGCTGAAGGATTGTCGGCGATCCGATGGAGCCGGCCGCCAGGATCACCTCGCGTCTGGCCTTCGCCACGCGGGAGACACCGCGCGTTGAGTAGGAGACTCCAGTGGCGCGGCCGTCGTCGATCGTGACCCGGTCGGCCAGGGCGTGCTTAACCACCCGCAGATTCGGGCGGCCTTGGACGGGTCGAAGATAGCCGCGCGCGGTCGACCAGCGGAGACCGTCCCGCACGGTCATGTGCATGGCGCCGAAACCTTCCTGGCGTCGGCCGTTGTAGTCCTCGGTGGCGCCGTACCCGGCCTGGACGCCGGCCTCGATAAAGGCCTTGTACAGCGGGTTTTGCATATGGTTCCCGTTGGAGGTCGCAAGCGGTCCGTCGCCCCCGCGGTAGGCGTCGGCTCCACCCTCCCAGTGTTCGGCCCTTTTGAAATAGGGCAGCACATCGGCGTAGCCCCATCCCGTGGCCCCATGCTCGACCCACTGGTCGTAGTCGCGGGCGTGGCCGCGCACGTACACCATGCCGTTGATCGAGGACGACCCGCCGAGGCCCTTGCCGCGCGGGCAGTGAAGGCGCCGGCCGTCGAGTCCAGGCTCCGGCTCGCTCTCGAAGAACCAGTTGAAGCGCTTCATGTTCATCGGGAATGAAAGGGCCGACGGCATGGCGACGAAAATCGACCGGTCGCTGCCGCCGCCTTCCAGCAGCAGAACGGTGGTTTTCGGATCCTCGCTCAACCGGTTGGCAAGGACGCACCCCGCCGACCCGGCGCCAACGATCACGTAATCGTAGGTCTCTGCGGTATCGCTTCTATCAGGCATGCTGCCGGATGCCACGAGCCGTTCGGCAGTGCAAGAAAATCCGAACGACCGCGACCTGTTGGTTCGCGTCCGGGCCTCTGTCCCGAGACTACGTCTGGGCACCGCCGTTGCTGGCGATCATCTGGCCCGTAATGAAGCCGCCGCCATCGGAGCACAGGAAGGCGGTGAGCGCGGCGATATCCTCCGGCTGACCGAGCCTACCGACAGGAATCCTGTCCAACTGACTCTTGATGTGGTGGGTCATGGACGCGTCGGCATGCTGCGTGTCGATCGGTCCTGGAGAGATCGCGTTCACCGTCACGCCCTTTGGGCCGAACTCCTTCGCCAGCGCCTTTGTCAGTCCCCAAAGCCCGTGTTTCGCGGCCGAAACGGGTGCGCGTCCGGCGTAGCCGTGGATCGCGTTCATTCCGGTCAGGTTGACCACTCGGCCCCATCCCCGGTCCACCATGGCGCCGCAGAATGCCCGGCAGAGATAGAAGGCGCTGTTGAGATCGGTGTCCATCACCCGGTGCCAGTCGTCGTCTGTCATCTCCAGGAACGGCTTTTCGGGCCGAATTGCGGCGTTGTTCACGACGACGGCGACAGGTGCCATGTCCGATGCCACCCGTTCCCTCAGTCTCGCGACCTCGTCGGAGCGCCCGACATCGGCCATGACCACCAACGCCTTTCGCCCGGTCTCTTCGACGTCTCTGGCGACCGCTTCGCAGGCTTCTTGGTTGGCCCGACCATTGACGACGATATCGAATCCGTCACGGGCAAGGGCGACGGCGATCGCGCGGCCGATGTTCTGACCGGCTCCGGAAATGACGGCGGTTGCGGGGGTCTTTGGCATAGGGGTCCTCCCTGGACGGTGCCGCGCCCCGATGTATCTGCCGGGGCTGCGTTTCTGATTGATGCCAGACTATCGGAGCCAGACTAGGGGATCGGTTCGCGCAAGGGAGCCCCGATTCTTGGAGCGCCCGCCGGTCGCTCTGATTGACTTGGATCAATGCCTTGGGCGGCTCACGGGCCGAGGCTTGGGCATCACGGAACTTGGGGGAACCAGGCCATGTTCATGCACCGATACGCCACCGCTGCCCTGCCGCGCTACACGAGCTATCCGCCGGCGAACCGGTTCGAGGACGAGATGGCGCGTCATTTCTATCCCTGGTGGCTGGACGGTCTTACGGAGAAGGATTCCCTCTCGCTGTATGTACACGTACCGTTCTGCGCCCAGCTCTGCTGGTATTGCGGATGCCACACGTCGGTTGCGAACGACCGCTCCCGCATCGACCGTTTTGTCGGACGTCTGTTGCGAGAGGTTCTGATGATATCGAGCCGGATCGTCGATCCCGGCGAGGTCTGCTCGATCCATTTCGGCGGCGGCACACCGACGATGATGTCCCCAGAGGCGTTTTCCAAGGTCATGTCCACCCTGCGCGGTGCTTTCGCCGTTCGATCAGACGCGGAGATCGCCGTTGAGATCGATCCGCGTACGCTGGACGACGCCCACGTGGAAGCGTTGGCGGCCAGCGGTGTCACCCGGGCGAGCCTGGGACTCCAGGATGTCGACCCGGAAGTCCAACGTGCCATCAATCGGATCCAGCCGACCGACCTTGTGGCCGATCGGGTCGCCGCACTCCGTGCCGCCGGTATCGCGAGCATCAACGCGGATCTTATGTACGGTCTTCCCGGCCAGACGGCGGACCATGTCCGTCGCTCTGCCGACGCGGTCAGTGCGCTCGGCGTCGACCGGGTCGCCGTCTTCGGATATGCCCACGTCCCTTGGTTCAAGAAGCATCAGGGCGCCATCGACGCCACCATCCTGCCTGGCGCGGAGGACCGCTTCGAGCAATCCGAGGCTGCGGAGCGGCAACTCGTGGCTGACGGCTATACCGCCATCGGCATCGATCATTTCGCCCGGCCGGATGACAGCCTCGCCATCGCGGCGCGGGAAGGCCGGTTGCGGCGAAATTTTCAGGGCTATACCGCCGATCCGGCGGATGCGCTGATCGGGTTCGGTCCATCCTCGATCTCTGCGCTTCCGGGGGGATACTCCCAGAACGAGACCAATGTGAAGCATTGGAGCGACCGGATCGATGCTGGGCAGCCGGCGGCGCGGCGCGGTGTATCCGTGAGCGAGGACGACCGTCTGCGGCGTGCGGTGATCGAACGCGTGCTCTGCGATGGCCGGGTGGATCTGCTGAGCGTTGCCCAAAGCCAAGGGCGCCAACCTGTCGATCTGGTCGATGCCTTCGACCGGCTGGCCCCGTTGGTGGAAGACGGTCTGGTCACGCTCGATGGATGGCGGATTTCCGCGACGGAGGCGGGGCGCCGGTACTGGCGCAATCTGGCGGCCTGCTTCGATCCGGGATTGGCGCCGACAACGGGGCGCCACAGCGTCGTCGTGTGATCGCCGCCGTCTGAACAACTCGCTGACCCAGCTCTAGATCCTCCAGCAATCGCATCTCCGTCCCCGTCTCCCCGGCCACCCCTAGCGTCGGGGTTGGAAAGCGGGCGCGAGCGGGGCATTCTGCACCGCGAAGCCGGCGGGAGCGTCCGGCGACGACAAGCGCACGGGCGAACCAGGCTCGACAGGGAACTCGAAGGGAGAGGCATGATGCGTAGGGGAATGATGGCGGCGACGGTGGCCGCCGGCATGGCGGTCGCCGGGGCCTTTGGCGCCGTATCGGGGGCCGCGCAGGCGGCGGAGCCGCTCAAGGTTGGCATGCTGCTGACGCTGTCAGGGCCGCCGGCGGTGCTGGGCAAGCACATCCAGGAAGGTTTCGAGCTCTTCGTCGAGCAGAACGGCGGCAAGCTCGGTGGCCGCGATGTCGAGCTGATCGTCGTCGATGACGAGTTGAAGCCCGATGTGGCACTGACCAAGGTCAAGGAACTGCTGGACCGCGACAAGGTCGACTTCGTCGCCGGTATCGTTTTCTCCAACATTCTCCAGGCGGTGTTCCGTCCGGTTACGGAGAGCGAGACCTTCCTGATCGGCGCCAATGCCGGGACCTCGACCTTCGCCGGTCGCGCCTGTAACAAGTTCTTCTTCTCAACCTCCTGGCAGAACGACCAGATTCACGAAGTCATGGGCAAATACGCTCAAGAGAAGGGGTTCAAGAAGGTCTTTCTGATGGCGCCGAACTACCAGGCGGGCAAGGACAGCATCAACGGCTTCAAACGCTACTACGAGGGCGAGGTCGTGGACGAGGTGTACACCAAGCTCGGGAACCTCGATTTCTCCGCCGAGCTGGCGAAGATCGCGGCGTCCAAGCCGGACGCGCTGTTCACGTTCATGCCTGGCGGCATGGGCGTGAATCTGGTGCGCCAGTTCAATCAGGCGGGCCTGTCCGACAGCGTGACCTTCCTGTCGGCGTTCACCGTGGACGGGACCACCCTGCCGGCGACCAAGGATGCGGCGCTCGGCCTCTTCTCCTCGTCCCAGTGGACCCCCGACCTGGACAACGCCGCCAACAAGCAGTTCGTTGCGGCGTACGAGGCCAAATACGGTTCGCTGCCGTCGCTGTATTCGAGCCAGGGCTACGACGCCGCTCAGCTGATCGACAGTGGCGTCGCGGCGGTCGGCGGCGATCTGAGCGATAAGGACGCGGTGATCGCCGCGCTGGAGAAAGCCGACTTCGCCTCGGTGCGCGGCGATTTCTCCTATAATAACAATCACTTCCCGATCCAGGACTTCTATCTGGTGAAGGCAGTGAAGCGCGACGACGGCGCCTATCACACCACGGTTGTCGAGAAGGTGTTTGACGACTATGGCGACGTCTACGCCAAGGATTGCCGCATGAACTGACCGGTCGTGGCCGGATTGGGCGGGCGGAGCCTTCGGGTTCCGCCCGTTTCTGTTATAGGGAAGCCTCTTCGCGACGGGGATGCTGGGGCACGATGACGGGCACATTATTCGCGGTGCAGGTACTGAACGGGCTGCAACTCGGCGTGCTGCTGTTCCTGGTGGCGGCTGGGTTGACCCTGGTGTTCGGAGTGATGGATTTCATCAACCTCGCCCATGGGGTCCAGTACATGCTGGGCGCGTATCTTGCCGTCACCTTCTACGGGCTGACCGGCAACTTCTTCGCCACCGTCGTCCTGGCTCTGGCGGCGGCTCTGGTGCTCGGGTTGGTGCTGGAGATGCTGGTCTTCCGACACTTTTACGACCGTGACCATCTGGATCAGGTGCTGGCGACCTTCGGCGTCATCCTTTTTCTGAACGAGGGCGTCCGAATTGTCTGGGGTGCCGCCCCGCTCAGCTATCCGGGGCCCGATATCCTCGACGGCGCCATCCCGATCATGGAAGGATTCGGGTATCCGATCTACCGGATCGCGCTGATCGTCGCCGGTCTGGCCTGCGCCCTCGGCCTTTGGCTGGTGGTGACCCGCACCAGAGTCGGGATGTTGATCCGCGCCGGAGCGGCCAATCCGGCCATGCTGTCCGCACTTGGCGTCGACGTGCGCCGGCTGTTCATGATCGTCTTCGGTTTCGGCGCCATGCTTGCCGGGTTCGCGGGCGTGATGGCGGGGCCGATCTTCTCGGTGGAGCCGGGAATGGGAGACGGCGTGCTGATCCTGGCCTTCGTCGTCATCGTCATCGGCGGGATCGGCTCGATCCGCGGCGCCTTCCTGGCCGCTTTGTTGGTGGGGCTGGTCGACACGCTGGGCCGATCGTTCATGACCGACATCTTCAAGCTGTTCCTTGAGCCGTCCGCCGCCAACCAGGTCGGCCCGGCGATCGCGTCGATGCTGATCTACGTACTGATGGCGGGCGTTCTGTTCTTCCGGCCGACCGGCCTGTTTCCCGCGGCAGGTCGCTCCTGATGTCGGAAAACCTGACGCGAGGGTGGGTCATCGCCGCCGTGCTGTTGCTCGCCTTTGCCGCGCTGCCGCCACTTGCGGAGGCGACCGGCCACAGCTACCTGACGGTCGTCGCCAGCCGGGTGATGATCTACGCGATTGCGGCCCTCAGCCTGGATCTGATCCTCGGCTACGGCGCCATGGTAAGCTTTGGCCATGCCGCCTTCATCGGGATCGGCGCCTACGCGGTCGGAATCTCCGCCGAACACGGCCTCTGGGAGGGGACGCTGACCTTCCCGCTCGCCATGGCGGCGGCCGGGCTGTTCGCCCTCGTCACCGGCGCCATCAGCCTGCGCACGCGCGGCGTCTATTTCATCATGATCACCCTGGCGTTCGGGCAGATGGCCTACTACACGGCCTCCAGCCTATCGGCCTATGGCGGCGACGACGGCTTGACGATCTGGGGGCGCAGCGAGCTGTTCGCCAGTCCGCTTCTGGAGAACGAGTGGTCCTTCTACTTCTTCGTCCTGGCGTGCCTCTCCCTGTGCTGGTGGTTCGCGAGCCGGGTGGTGGGAAGTCGGTTCGGCCGGGTGATCGCCGGCGTGCGCGAGAACCGGGCCCGCATGGCGGCGATCGGTTTCGATCCGTACCGCCACCAGCTTGTGGCCTATGTGATCTCCGGGATGATAGCGGGACTGGCGGGCGCCCTCCTGGCCAACCATTCCGAGTTCGTCAGCCCCGCCTATATGTCCTGGCAGCGGTCCGGCGACCTGATCATCATGGTCGTGCTTGGCGGGATGGGCACCCTCTACGGCGCCGTCCTGGGCGCCGTCGCCTATCTGGCTCTGGAGGATGTGCTCGCCGGGTTCACCGAGCATTGGCGGGTGATCTTCGGCCCGCTGCTGATCCTGATCGTGCTGTATGCCCGCGGCGGTATCGCTCGCGCGTTCCGGGGGGAGGGACGTGATGGCTGATCCTGTCCTCGAGCTTAAGGGCCTGAAGAAGAGCTACGGGGCTCTGACGGTGACCGACGACGTCGATCTCGCCGTGCGGGCGGGAGTCATACATGCGGTGATCGGTCCCAACGGGGCCGGCAAGACGACCCTGATCAATCAGATCGGCGGCCAGGTGACGCCCGACGACGGCGATATCGTCCTCGACGGTCGGGCCGTCACGGCGATGCCGGTTCATGCGCGCTCGCATCTGGGGTTGGCCCGCTCGTTCCAGATCACGAACATCCTTCCGGGGTTCTCCACGCTCGACAACGTGGCCGTCGCCGCCCAGGCCCATGCCGGCCACAGCTTCCGCTTCTTTCGCCCGGTCGCGCGCGAGACCAACCTGCGGGACCGGGCGATGACCTGCCTTGAAACGGTCGGTCTTACTGATCGCGCGTCGATCCGTGCCGGCGCGCTCAGCCATGGCGAGAAACGTCAGCTCGAGATCGCCATGGCTCTGGCGACGGACCCGAAAGTGCTGCTGCTCGACGAGCCGATGGCCGGCACCACTCATGAGGAGACCGCCCGTCTCACCGAGACGCTCGAGGGCCTGCGCGGTCGCTACACCATTCTGCTTGTCGAACACGACATGACCGCCGTCTTCGCCCTGGCCGATACGATCTCGGTGCTGGTCTACGGTCGAGTGATCGCCGAGGGCAAGCCGGAGGCGATCCGGGCCGATCCGGAGGTGCGCAGCGCGTATCTGGGCGAGGAGGAGATCCTGTGACCGCGCCGTTGCTGGAGGTCGAAGATCTGACGGCCGGGTATGGGTCGGTCCCAGTCCTTTTCGGCATGACGCTCAAGGTCCACGCGGGCGAGGTCGTCACCTTGATGGGGCGGAACGGCATGGGCAAGACGACGACGATCCGTGCGGTGATGGGCCTGCTGCCCCCGACCGGCGGCCGGGTCTTGATCGCCGGTCAGGACATGTGCGGGCGCCCGGCGCACGAGATCGCCCGTTGCGGCCTCGGCCTCGTGCCCGAGGGACGGCAGATCTTCCCGACGCTGACCGTCGAGGAGAACCTGGTGGCCACCGCCGCGAACCGCCGCGGGAGCGGCGCGCCCTGCTGGGGTCTGCCGGAGGTGCTCGACCTGTTCCCCCGCCTTGGCGAGCGGCGGCGGCAAATGGGCGGGAGCTTGTCCGGCGGCGAGCAGCAGATGCTCGCGGTCGGCCGAGCTTTGATGACCAATCCGCGCCTGCTGATTCTGGACGAGGCGACAGAGGGGCTTGCCCCTCTGATCCGCGAGGAAATCTGGCGGGTTCTGGCGACGCTCAAGAGCGAGGGGCAGGCGATTCTGGTGATCGACAAGAACGTCTCGGCACTCCTCGCGCTCGCTGACCGGCATACGGTAGTCGAAAAGGGACATGTCGTCTGGGAAGGCGACACGACGGCCTTTCGCGCCGACGGCGCGGTCATCGAACGCTATCTTCACGTATAGCCGCCTGCGGACATCCAAGCGCTCACTGCGGCGGCGGCGCCAGGGGTTGGCTTTGCAGATCCTTTACGGGCGCGGCCCTGGGCACGTTTTCGGGGACTGTGTTCTCCGGGGGTTTTTGTCCTGGCGGCACGGCTGGTTGGAGGTCGGTTTCGCCGGACGGCGGTTCGGCCCAGTCCTTGTCCGGAAACAGATCCCGCGCGGTGTCGGCGAGCGATCGGGCGGCGTCCGGATCTCCAAGCTTCCGCAGCCGCTCCCGGACCAGATCGGCAATCACATCCTCGACGCCCGCATAGGCGGTCGGATCGCCGGCACGTAGGAGGGTCACATCCCCGGCCAGGAGCGCGCGCGGTATCGGTTCGTCCCGCCCGAGGCGATCCGCCAGGTCCAGCAGCAACAGGTGGAAGGATCGCTCTCCGAGCTGCCAAATCGCCGCATCGTCCGGGTAGAGCGTCCGGGCGGCGCCGGCGGCCCACATTGCCACCCTCAATCGTTCCGTTGTCGCCTCGGGTCCGACCGCCGCGAGGCTGCGCAGACGGTGCTCCATCAGAGGTCTGGACAAGGCGAGGGCCAGGTCTGCGAGGGGGCCGTCGGCGGCTTTTAGGTCGAGCATGGCTGCCACCGCCCGCTCGTCGCTCTGGACCATCGCCATACCGGCCCGTCCGCCGAGCTCCAGATCGCGGAGTACCCTGTTGGCAACCTCGGGGTTCAGCGCTGCCGCCCCACCCATTGAGATCGTCAGTACAAGCAGCGTCAGCGGCCAGACGGGCCGCCGACGGCACAAGCCCCGCAGGAAGGCAGTCATCGATTTCGGCCGCTTGTTCCGGTCGAAAGCGAGGCCCCGGCGAAGGGTGTTCCAGGCCTGTGGCGGTATGCCGGCCGGGCGCGGCGGCGTCATGTGCCGCTCCTGCGCCGCGTCGGCGGACAATCGGCCGAACGGATGCAAACCGGTCAGCATTTCGTAGGTGATGACCGCCAGGGAAAAGACGTCATCGCGGACTTCGGGCGCCATATGGCGAAGTTGCTCCGGGCTCGCGTAGGCGGGGGTGAGGGCTTCCAGGCTCCGATCCGCCGACAGACGACGGTGGACGCGGACGGGCTGGGCGTCCCGCCGGAGGTCTCGGACCTCCCGGGCAGCGCCGAAGTCCATCACGCGCCACGACCCATCCGCCATTCGGAACAGGTTGCCGGGTTTCAGGTCGCAGTGGACGATCCCCTTGGCATGGGCGGCGGCGAGGGTCCGGCCGACGTCGACGGCGAAGTCGAGCGTCCGCGCCCAAGTCACCGACCGACCTTCCCGAGTCTTCAGGATTTGGCTCAGCGGTTTCCCATCCACAAATTCCATGACCGTGTAGGGCCGGCCATTGTCGGTGCCTGTGGCGAACACCGGCACGATTCCCTGGGCGTCGATGGCCGCCGCATGACGGGCCTCGCGTTCAAGAGCCTCGATGGCGGTGGGATTGTCTAGAAAGGTTTGCTTGAGGATCTTGATCGCCACATCCCGGTTCGCTTTGCGGTCGCGGGCCCGGAAAACCTCCGCCATCCCGCCGCTTCCGGCCAAGCCCTTGAGGACGTAGCGCCCGCCGACGACGGTGCCTTCGCCGAGGGAGAGCCTATCGGATACCGGGCTTGTGGCTTGTTTGCCGGCTGCCGCTCCAGGGCCCTGGAGTCCGGAGCTTCGGACAACGGTGTCCCCATCTGTGTCGGTAGCGTCAGCGGAAAACTGGTCGATGGGCCTGGTGCGGTCTTGGACGCTGTCGAGCGTGACGGTCGGATCTGATATGCGGTCGGCGGTCGGCGCGCGCCCGTCGCCGGAGCTTCCGCCGGAGCTCGTCATGGTTCGTCTCCGGTCGACCGGTGACGCAGCCGATGCAGGCGAATGAATTCATCCCAGAGTCGTGCCTTGCGCTCGGTCTCGGACAGGCCTGTCGGCAACCTTAGGGCGGCTTCTATGGCGTCAGGCGAAAGCGGCCCGTCGCTGGCGGTGCGCGAGTTCGGGATGCGTGGAGCAGGATCGAGCAGAGAGGCGTCGCCCGGCAGCTCAACCGGAATGTCTGCGGTGGGCGGCGTCGCTTCCGGTCTCGGAACCCGATGTTCGCCCCGAGGCGCGCGGCCAAGCGCGGGTGGTGGCGGAGGAATCGGCGCACCGGTTGGCCGGGCAGGTGTTTCGTCTTCCGTCTGGTCGGAGCCGACCAGCTTCTCGAGGTCCAGATCGGCGATCGCCGCATTGTATTCGGCTTCGAGCGTCGAGGGTTCGCTCTGAGGCTCACGTCGGGCGAAACGGTTGTTCTTGTCCGTCTCCACCATGGGACGGAGGCTTTCCTTGAAATCAGACGGCACGAGGGCGGGTGCTTTTCCACCGCTCCATCTCGGCGGTGGCGGGGGCACCGATCGCGGGGCTGAATCGATGTTGGGTGGTGACACCGCGGGCGGTCCCTGACGGGTGTCGGCGGCTGTAGCTCCGGAGACGGGTCGTGGCGGCGGCTTCAGGACTGCCGGGTCCGGAAATGGGGGAATCTGATCGGGCTCGGTATCGTGCGGCGTGTCGTGGTTTGCCGGGCCAGATGTGCCGGCGATGGACGCAACGACCGTAAAGGGCGCCGACTGCGGTCCGTTGGGCGAAGCCGCCGTCAACGCGTCGGCTCGGGTTTCGACATGGGCTTCGATACGGGCGACGATCTCGAAGTCGCCAATCGCCATCTGGTCGCCGTCCGAGATCGGCCAGCGTCGTCCCTTGCCCAGAGCGATGCTCGATCCGTTCACGAAAACGCCGTTCGTGCTGATGTCCGCGACAAGGAAACACTCGCCGTCGTAGGAGATTTCGGCATGGGTCGCGGAGACGAAGCGGTTCGGGTCCGGCAGGATCCAGTCGCACCGCCGGCCTCGACCGATCACGCCGCCCGCCTCATCGAAAACGTGACGACCACCCGCACCCATGAGGGATTTCTGAAAACTCGTGACGTCCAACACCAGGCGCATAGAAACCTCCGGCGGTCAGTTCTGCCCGCTTTCCCCTCGATCATATGGCGTTTTGTGGCGGTTTTGCAGCTGGAGCATCGGGGAGCGGCCGCCCGTCGGCGCCATGCTATGCTTGCCCGTGCGATGTCGGGATCAATCGTCGCAGGGACGTGGCGGTGAGGCTTCTCTACCCCGTGTGTGTCGCGGGGAGACCGTCTCGAGTCCGGGTCCGATGCCCGGCGCTATCCAGCCAGGAGAGCCGATCAATGGACATGCCTCTCGCCATCGACCTCGCCCGGTTCCAGTTCGCCTTCACGGTGTCTTTTCACATCGTGTTCCCGGCGCTGTCGATCGGTCTGGCATCCTATCTGGCGGTTCTAGAGGCCTTGTGGCTGGCCACCGGTCGGCAGGTTTACATCGATACGTTCCGATACTGGCTGAAGATCTTCGCGGTCGCCTTCGGCATGGGCGTCGTGTCCGGCATCGTCATGAGCTACCAGTTCGGAACGAACTGGAGCGTATTCTCCGACAAGACCGGTCCCGTCCTGGGCCCCCTCATGGGATACGAGGTGATGTCGGCTTTCTTCCTGGAGGCGGGGTTCCTGGGGATCATGCTCTTCGGGTTGAAGCGGGTTGGCAAAGGGCTGCACTTCACGGCCACCCTCATGGTGGCGCTGGGCACGTTCTTCTCCGCTTTCTGGATCCTCAGCGTGAACAGTTGGATGCAGACGCCAGCGGGATACGCCGTCAACGATGTCGGCCAGTTCGTGCCGGTCGATTGGTGGCAGGTGGTCTTCAACCCGTCCTTCCCGTACCGGCTGGTCCACATGGTGCTGGCCGCCTACCTGACCACGGCTTTCGTCGTCGGCGCGGTGGGCGCCCTCCACCTGCTGCGGGACCGAACCAACCGGCCGGCGCGTCTGATGTTCTCCATGGCGATGTGGATGGCGACGGTGGTCGCGCCGATCCAGGTGGTGGCCGGCGATCTGCACGGCCTGAACACCCTGGAGCACCAGCCGGCCAAGATCGCGGCGATGGAAGGCCATTTCGAGAGTCAGGCGGGAGCGCCCCTCTACCTGCTCGGCTGGCCTGACATGGAGGCCGGAGAAACCCGTTACGCCATCGGCATCCCGAAGCTTGGAAGCCTTATTCTGACACACGATCCGGACGGCTATCTGAAGGGACTGGACGCCTGGCCGCGCGACGAGTGGCCGAATGCGCCTGTGCTGTTCTGGACCTTCCGGGTGATGGTCGGTATCGGGTTCGCCATGGTCGGTGTCGGCCTCTGGGCTCTCTGGCGGCGCTGGCGCGGAACCCTGTACGAACCCGATTGGCTCCATCGCTGCGCGATCGTGATGGGGCCGTCCGGTTTCGTCGCCGTGCTCGCGGGCTGGATCGCAACCGAGATGGGGCGTCAGCCCTATACGGTCTACGGCCTGCTGCGGACGGTGGACTCGGCCTCGCCGCTGGCGGCGCCAGCGGTGGCGGGCTCCCTGATCGCGTTCATCCTGGTCTACTTCCTCGTCTTCGGCGCCGGCGTTTACTATTTGCTGCGGTCGATGAAAGCGGCGCCGCACGACAACGAGCCCGGTCTCACCCCTGGCGCGCCGCTTCGTGCCGCCGGCGTCACCCCGGCTGCCGCCCTCGATCCTCGCCCGACTGCCGCGGAGTGACGGCCATGGAGTTCGATCTTCCTCTGATTTGGGCCCTGCTGATCGCGACGGTGATCCTGCTGTATGTGGTACTGGACGGTTTCGATCTCGGTATCGGGATTCTGTTCCCGTTCCTGTCGTCCGAGTCGCAGCGCGACGTAGCGATGAATTCCGTGGCTCCGGTCTGGGACGGCAACGAGACCTGGCTGGTGCTCGGTGGGGGCGGGCTCTTCGCCGTGTTCCCACTCGCCTACGCGGTCGTGATGCCGGCGGTCTACGCGCCGGTGACGGCCATGCTGCTCGGCCTGGTGTTTCGGGGCGTCGCCTTCGAGTTCCGCTGGAAGACGGTCCGATGGAAGCGCGTGTGGGACTGGTCGTTCACCCTCGGGTCGCTGGCGGCGGCCGTTTCCCAGGGCATCATCCTTGGCGCTCTGGTGCAGGGTATCGACGTCGAGAACCGGGCCTATGCCGGCGGCTGGTGGGACTGGTTCACGCCATTCAGCCTGCTGTGCGGTGCGGCGGTCGCCATCGGCTACGCGCTGCTCGGCGCGACCTGGCTTATCATGAAAACGGAGGCTGATGTGCGGGAGCGTGCGTTGGCCCTGGCATGGCCGACGGCGATCGGCACGGTCTCGATGGTCGGCGTGGTCAGCCTTTGGACGCCGTTCCTGGACCCGGTGTTCATGGAGCGCTGGTTCTCGCCGCCGGGACTCTTCTGGACGGCGCCGGTTCCGATTCTGACGGCGCTGACCGTGTTGAGCCTCGGCGTCGGACTCCGCCGCGGCTGCGACATCCAACCCTTCGTGTCGGCGCAGATCCTGTTCGTGCTCTGTTTCGTTGGTCTGGGAATCAGCTTCTATCCGAACATCGTCCCGCCCTCTATGTCGATACACGACGCCGCGGCGCCGGACGAGAGCCTGAGCTTTCTGCTGGTCGGTACCGCCGTGCTGCTCCCCATCATCCTTGCCTACACGGCCTATTCCTACCGCGTGTTCCGCGGCAAGGTGCGAGCGGGAGAGGGCTTCCATTGAGCGACGGTGCCTATGGTCAGCGCAACCGCCGAGTCCTGAAACGACTCGCCTGGTTCGTCGGCTTGTGGCTCGCGGGCGTCGCGGCCGTGGGAGCTGTCGGCTTGCTCATCAAGCTCGTGCTGGTGCCGTAAGCGCCGGTTCCCTATATCGGTAACTCCGGTCAGTTCTGAGGGGCGCATGCCGTGGCCGAAACACCTATCTATCAAGTTGTGAAAGACGCGCTTAGGGCACGGATCGAATCCGGCGCTCTGGTCGCCGGCGACCAGGTGCCCGGCGAGGAGCAGATCGCGGTCGAGTTCGACTGTTCCCGTCTCACCGCCCATCGGGCGCTGCGGGAACTGGCGGAGGAGGGCCTGGTGGTTCGCCGCCGCCGCGCCGGAACCGTCGTCGCCAACCGTGAGCGCGGCGGCGTGCTGATCAGCATTCCGTCGATCCGCGAGGAAATCGAAGGCCGAGGCTTCGCCTACCGTTACGAACTGCTTGGCCGACGCCATGCGGCTCCGCCCTCCAGCCTACAATCGATTATGCGTGCGGCGACCGGCGACCGGCACCTGAGCGTCACCAGCCGTCACTGGGCGGGGCGGCGCGTCTTCCAGCATGAAACCCGCTGGATCAACCTCGACCAGGTGCCGTCGGCATTGGAGGTCGACTTCAAGACGCAGAGCGCGAACCAGTGGCTGCTGGAGAACGTGCCGTACTCGGGAGTTGATCACGAAATCTCCGCCCTTGTCGCCGACGCGCGTTCGGCGACGGCGCTGGAGGTGGCGCCTGGAACGGCTCTGCTGCGGGTCGAACGAGTGTCGAGGCTCGGCGACTTGCCGATCACTCATGCCTCGATGCTCCATCCGGGTTCGCTGTTCTCTCTCAAGTCCGAGCGTCGGTAAAGCCTCCTTCCCGGTCGAGGGAACGGGCGGAGGGTAGGGGAGGAGCGGAGCAGCAGGTGTTCAGTCCCCCAGGATGCCCGGAAGCCGCAACTGATGCTCTCGGGCGCAGTCCAGAGCGATCTCGTAACCGGCATCGGCATGGCGCATGACGCCGCTCGCAGGATCGTTCCACAGCACCCGTTCCAGCCGTCGGTCTGCGGCCTCGGAGCCATCGCAGCAGATCACCATGCCGGCGTGCTGGCTAAATCCGATTCCGACTCCGCCTCCGTGATGCAGGCTGACCCAGGTCGCACCCGAGGCGGTGTTCAGGAGAGCGTTCAGCAGGGGCCAGTCGGAGACGGCGTCGCTGCCGTCCTTCATCGCCTCGGTCTCCCGGTTGGGACTGGCGACCGAGCCGCTGTCCAGATGGTCGCGGCCGATCACCACGGGCGCCTTCAACTCGCCGGAGCGCACCATCTCGTTGAAGGCCAGACCGAGCCTGTGCCGCACGCCCAACCCGACCCAGCAGATCCGGGCCGGCAGACCTTGGAAGCTGATCCGCTCGCGCGCCATGTCGAGCCATTGGTGCAGATGAGGGTCGTCCGTCAGTTCCTTCACCTTAGCATCGGTCTTGTAGATGTCTTCGGGGTCGCCGGACAAAGCGCACCATCGGAACGGGCCGATGCCGCGGCAGAACAGCGGGCGTATATAGGCCGGCACGAAACCGGGGAATGCGAAGGCGTTCTCCAGACCTTCCTCCAGCGCCACCTGACGGATGTTGTTGCCGTAATCCAGGGTCGGCACTCCCGCGTTCCAGAAGTCGACCATGGCCGCCACATGGTCTTTCATCGAGGCGCGTGCGGCCCGTTCCACCTCCTTCGGCGCGCTCTCCCGTTTCGATCGCCACTCCGCCACCGTCCAGCCCTTTGGCAGGTAGCCGTTGATCGGGTCGTGCGCGCTCGTCTGATCGGTGACGATGTCCGGCTTCACGCCGCGCTTCACCAGTTCGGGAAACACGTCGGCGGCGTTGCCGATAAGGGCGACGGACTTGGCCTCGCCGGCCTTGGTCCAGCGGTCGATCATCGCCAGCGCCTCGTCCAGCGAGTGGGTCTTCTCGTCGACGTAGCGGGTGCGCAGTCGGAAGTCGGCGCGGGTTTCGTCGCATTCCACGGCCAGGCAGCAGGCGCCGGCGAAGACGGCGGCCAGGGGCTGCGCGCCACCCATGCCGCCGAGGCCGCCGGTCAGGATCCAGCGACCGGTGAGATCGCCGCCGTAGTGCTGGCGTCCTGCTTCCGCGAAGGTCTCGTAGGTGCCCTGCACGATGCCCTGGGAGCCGATGTAGATCCAGGATCCGGCCGTCATCTGGCCGTACATCATCAAGCCCTTGCGATCGAGGTCGTTGAAGTGATCCCAGGTCGCCCAATGGGGGACGAGATTCGAATTGGCGATCAGAACTCGCGGCGCGTCGGTATGGGTGCGGAAGATGCCGACGGGCTTGCCGGACTGCACCAGCAAGGTCTCGTCCTCCTCCAGGCTCTTCAGACTGGCGACGATCCGGTCGAAATCCTCCCAGGTGCGGGCCGCCCGGCCGATTCCGCCATAGACCACCAGTTCGTGCGGGTTCTCCGCAACGTCCGGATGCAGGTTGTTCATCAGCATCCGCATAGGCGCCTCGGTCAGCCAGGACTTGGCGGTGATCTGCGGGCCGGTGTCGGGGTAGACGTCTCTAACGTTGTGGCGGGCATTGGTCATGGGAACACCTCCGGCATCACAGGGGTGGAAGGTCGACATCGCCGATTAGGGCGCCGTCGGCGACCAGCGTGGCGGCGGATTCGATATCGGGCGCTAGCAGACGGTCCTCGACGATGGCCGGGATCGCCGCACGGACCCGCTCCATTACTGTCGTGAGGGCCGGGCTGGTGGACAGCGGGGCGCGGAACTCGATTCCCTGTGCGGCGCACATGAGTTCGACGCCGAGGATCACATTGAGATTGGCATTCATCTTCGTCAATCGCCGAGCGCCGTGGGCCGCCATGCTGACATGATCTTCCTGATTGGCGGAGGTCGGTGTGGAATCCGTGCTGCACGGATTGGCCATGTGCTTGTTCTCGCTCATCAATGCGGCGGTCGTCACCTCGGCGATCATCAGACCGGAGTTGAGCCCCGGATCGGGGGTGAGGAACGGCGGCAGGTCGAAGCTAAGCGTCGGGTCCACCATCAGGGCGACCCGACGCTGGGCGATGGCACCGATCTCGGCGACGGCGAGCGCGATCTGGTCGGCGGCGAAGGCGACCGGCTCGGCGTGGAAGTTACCGCCGGAGACGATCAGCCCTTCTTCAACCAGCACCAGCGGATTGTCGGTGACGGCGTTGCCTTCGATCTCCAGCGTGCGTCCGGCGAAGCGCAACAGATCGACGGCGGCGCCGGTCACCTGGGCCTGACAGCGGATGCAGTAGGGGTCCTGAACCCGGGTATCGCCCTCGCGATGGCTCTCGCGGATCTCGCTGCCGGCCATGAGCACGGCCTGGGCGCGGGCCACGTCGATCTGGCCCCGATGGCCGCGCAGGTCGTGGATCGCGGATACCAGCGGTGCGGTCGAGCCCATGATCGCATCGGTCGAAAGCGACGCAGATACCACCGAGGCACGGGCGTTGCGCCAGGCGCCGAACAGCCCGGCCAGAGCCAGGGCGGTGGAGAACTGCGTGCCGTTGATCAGTGCCAGTCCTTCCTTCGGGCCGAGAACGATCGGAGCGAGTCCTGCCCGTTCCAGCGCGTCGGCGGCCGGCAGGGTCTCTCCTTTGTAGATGGCACGGCCCTCGCCGATCATCGCGGCGGCCATATGGGCGAGGGGGGCGAGATCGCCTGAGGCGCCGACGGAACCCTGGTCGGGGATTACCGGCATCACACCCGCGTTCAGCATGCCCTGAATGAGCGTCACCGTGCTCCATGGCACGCCGGAGGCGCCGCGGCCAAGGGACAGCAATTTCAAGGCCATCATCAGGCGGGTTGTCGCCAGGTCGAGCGTATCGCCGACGCCGCAGCAGTGGCTGAGAATTAAATTGCGTTGCAGGGTGGCGGTGTCCTCGGGGCGGATCTTCACCGCGGCAAGTTTGCCGAACCCTGTGTTGACGCCGTAGACCGCGGCCTCCTCGGAAGCGGCCCTACGTACCAGCGCGGCGGCGGCCTCCACGTTCGGGCGGGCGGAAGGGTCCAGGGTAATCGGCGCAGTGCTGCGCCAGACCCGTTCGAGCGTCTCAAGTGTCGCTTCGCCGGGAACGAGCGTGATCGTCATGACCTCCCTCCTGCGCATCGGGGGATGCAGTGCGTGAAGACGGGAGGATACGCGGGTTCAGACATTATGTATATACAAATAAGCGCCAGAGCTCCCCTCCGCCGCCCTGATGCGATCGGGTTTGAATAATGCTCCCCAGACGTCCCGGGGCTGTCCCGGGCAGTGAGGGAAGACTGGAGGAGCGAGCATCAACCAATCTTCATGTTATGCCCGCCGTCGACGGGCAGGCAGACGCCGTTGATGTACTTGGCCTCGTCGCTGACCAGGAACAGGGCGGCATAGGCCACGTCCCAAGCGTCGCCCATCTTGCCGGTCGGCGATTGGGCATCACGCTCCCGGATCATCTCGTCGATGTCGCTATACTGGCCGGCGATCTGGGTACGGATCAGCGGCGTGTCCATGAGCCCCGGCATGATGACGTTGGCCCGGATCCCCTGGGCCGCGTATTGCAAGGCCAGGCCGACGGTGAGTTGGTTCAGTCCGCCTTTCGAAGCGTAGTAGCTGGAGTATGGATAGCCGACATAGCGGAACCCGGCGATCGACGAGACGTTGACGATCGCTCCCCGGCCAGCCTCCAGCATATGGGGGAGAACGTGCTTGCAGGCGAGGAAAACGCCGGTGAGGTTGACGTCCATCACCAGGCTCCAGTCTTCCTCGGACAGTTCCACCGGACCGCCCATCTTGGCGATGCCGACGTTGTTGTGGAGGATGTCGATGCCGCCCCAGCGGTCGACCATGCGTGATGTCACCTCGGCAATCTCGTCGGAGACGGTGACGTCGCAGGTCTCGGCGACCGCGGTCCCGCCCTCGCTCCGGATGATCTGCACCGTTTCCAGCGCCGCGGCGGCGTTCACGTCGACACAGGTCACTCGGGCGCCCTCGCGGGCGAACAGGACGGCCGTGGCCTTCCCATTGCCCCATCCCGGTCCCGACGAACCGGCCCCCATCACCAGGGCGCGCTTGCCCTCCAGCCGTCCGGCCATCGCGGTCCTCCCCTGCGTTACGGCACGTTGATGCGTTGCCTTGGCGCCGACTTTGGGCAAGGTTCCGGGAGATGACAATCTCCGCACTGAACCGGCGCTTGCGCCCGCCCGTGCTGCTGGCGATCTGGCTATCGGCGCTGGTGCTGCTCTGGATCGATATCGGCTGGCTGCATGTGGCCGCGTCGGCGTCCCTCGGCGCCGTGGTCGTGCTCTCTCTGTTCGATGCGCGCCGGGAGACCCTCGCGATTTTCGCGCTGATCGCCTCCCTGGCCGGCGGATTGCTCTGGGCCGGCGCCGATCCGGCGGAGATCATGCGCGGCTTGGACAGGACCCTGGTCTTCGCTGGACTGCTGCCGACCCTGGCGATGACGCGGACAGTGGCCCGCGGGTTGCCGGCGGTCCGGACCGCCCAGCACCGGATCGCCTCCCTGCCGGAGCGGCTCTCCGGAATCGGTCTGCTGTTCGGGGCCCACGCCTTCGGGGCGGTCCTGAACACGGGGTCCTTCGCCTTCATGGCGTCAGTGATTCCCGAGGACGCCGACGCGCGGCAGCGCCGGGTGGCGGCGCTTGCCTGCCTGCGCGGTATGAACACGGTCGCGCTCTACTCGCCGTTCCTGGTCGGTTTTGCCGTGGCCTATACCTATGTACCGGACGTCCCGGCCTGGCAGGCGTTCGCGCTCGGCGGTTCGATGGCCGGCTGCGGGCTGATGATCTCGCTTCTGATCTTCGCCCGACCTCTCAGCGTCGACGCTCTTCGCCGAGGACTGGGATGCCTCGCGCCGATCGGATTGCTGATGGCGGGTGTCGGGGTCCTGGTCGTCGCCGCCTCGCAGGTGTTTCCGATCAGCACCTTGGGCGCGGTGCTGATGGTCATGCCGCTGCTGTGCGGACTGCATCTCATCCGGTGGCCCCATCGCACAGCGGAAATCTATCAGGAGACCAGGGACTCGATGTCGACCATGGGGGACGATCTTCTGATCGTCTCGACGTCCCTGGTGCTCGGGACCCTGGCCGAGACGGCGCCGCCGATCCTCGACGTTATGGCGCCCTGGATCGCCGATCACCTTCCGGTCTGGGCGGTGTTCGCGGCGGTGGCCGGGGCGATGGTGCTGTTCGCCATCATCGGCGTGCATCCTATGATCACGGGGACGGTGATGATGGTTGCCGTCACGACAAGCGATCTGGCGGTCGCCCATCTGCCGCTGATGATCGCCATGCTGTTCGGCTGGGGCATGGGATCGATGAGTTCGATCAGTTCGCTCACGGTCGTCACGTCGAGCCGACTCTTCTCCCTGCGTCCCCTGAGCCTGGCGATCAGTCCCAACCTGATCTACGTGACCGTGTTCTTCGTCTTCACCATGAGCGTCCTGACCATCCTCAACACTCTGATGCTGGGCTGACCGTCGGAGTCACGCCGAGCGTCGGGTCATGACGAGGAACACCGCGGCGCCCACGCAGACCAGGGCAGCATAGTCGACCCATTGCGGCTGAACCGAGAAGATCAAAGCGTTGGCGAAGACGCCGACGACCGGGACCATCAGCGTGCCGACCGTCGACGCCACCACCGGCAGCAGCGAGACGACCTTGAAATAGGCCCAATAGCAGAGGATTCCGGTGACGGTCATGTTGTAGACCACCGCCATCGCCGGCCAGAACGAGACCTCGCCCACATTGTGGATGTCCCAGCCGAGCGCGATCACTAGCACCGGCACCACGCCGATCAGATGCTGCCAGCCGCAGACGACGGTGACGGGTTGGGTAAAGCCGGCATTCTTGACCACCACCGTCCCCGCGCCCCAGCAGAAGGCGGCGGCAACCACCAGGATCGGCCCGAGCGGTGGGCCTGTGAGTGATTGAGCGTCGACCGAGAACAGCAGGGCCATGCCGGCGAGGCCGAGCGCGAGGCCGAAGATCGCGCGGGACCCGAGTCGGTCCTTCAGGACGAAGGCACCGACCAGGGTCGCCCAGAGCGGCATCGTGTACGCGAGGATCCCGGCACGCCCGGCGTCCATCAGGTCGATTCCGTACAGCACCAGGATGTTCCAAAGCGCCATGTTGAGGAGAGCCGATAGAATCAACGGGCGCCATTTGTCGCGGGGAATGCGGAGCGAATGGCGGCCGATCAGGGCGACGGCGAACAGGCCTAGACCCGATACGACGCTTGCGGCGCCACGGAACACCCACGGCGGAACCTCGGCGAGCCCCACTTTCATGATCGGCCAGTTGAAGCCCCAGAACACCGCCAGAAGTGCCAGTAGGGCGATCGCCAAAGGCGTCGACGAGCCTGGCGTCGGCGTCTTCGGCGCGGACAGGCTTGGCGGCGCAGGATCGACCGGCGCCGAACGGGGCGAGGAACTGGACACGGGGATGGTCATCCGGTGAAGTACGTCTAACTCATTGCTAACCGAATTCGGCCTTGAGTGCGAGCGGGTAGGGTTCCTACCATGCACACGAGCGTCGAGACGCCGGTGGAATCTGATAGGGTGACTGTGACGAGGCCCATTCGGCCGACACTTCAAATCGGGTGACGGTGCCCCTGAGGCCCGGCCCTCCAAGTAAATATGCAGCGGAGACTGGCGACATGGTGAAGTTCGCGATCGGACAAGGCGTGAAGCGTGTGGAGGACAATCGGCTGCTCAAGGGCACCGGTCTGTACACCGACGATATTCAGGTCGACGGTGCCCTTGCCTCCTATGTTCTGCGTTCGCCGGTTGCCCACGGGGTGATCAAGAGCATCGACACATCGGCCGCCAAGGAGGCGCCGGGGGTAGTCGCCGTGTACACCGGCGAGGATGTGAAGGCAGATGGGCTCGGCGACCTGCCCTGCGTGCCGCCGGTGACGAACCGGGACGGCACCCCACGCGCCGACACGCCGCGGCCTATTCTCGCGGTCGGAAAGGTCCGGCACGTGGGCGACCCCATTGCCTTTGTTGTCGCCGAAACGGCGGTTCAGGCTCGCGATGCGGCCGAGCTGATCGATTTCGACATCGATGAGTTGGACGCAACCGTCGATACCGAGGGCGCGGCGAGCGCCGGCGCGCCCCAGCTCTTCGACCACGTTCCCAATAACATCGCCTTCGATTGGGAGAGCGGCGACAAGGCTGCGGTCGATGCGGCCTTCGACGGCGCCCACAAGAGCGTGCAAGTTCGGATCGTCAACAACCGGATCATCGTGAATTCGATGGAGGTTCGTCCGGTGGTCGCCGAATACGATCCCGAGACTGACCGGTCGACCTTGTGGTCGTCCTCGCAAGGTCCTCATGTGTTCCAGACCCTGCTCGCCGAGAAGGTTCTCAAGATCGAGCCGGGCAAGTTGCGCTGCCGGACCACGGATGTCGGCGGCGGTTTCGGCATGAAGATCTTTCTCTACGCCGAGCAGGCGCTCTGCACTTGGGCATCCCGGAAATTGAAGAAGGCGGTGCGCTATCTGCCTGAGCGCTCGGACGCGTTCATGACCGACGCCCAGGGGCGGGACAACATCTCCTATGCCGAGGCGGCGGTCGACGCGAACGGTGTTATCCAGGCGCTTCGGGTCAAGACCTTCGCGGCGCTCGGCGGCTACCTGCATCACATGGGCGCCTTCATCCCGACCAATGCCGGCACTCACATGCTGTCGGGCGTCTATAAGATCCCGGCGGTCTACGTGAACGTTCTCGGTGTCCTGAACAACACCACGCCGACGGATGCCTATCGTGGAGCCGGACGACCGGAGGCGGCCTACCTGATCGAGCGCGTGATCGACGTGGTCGGCCAGGAGCTGGGCCTCACCCCTGACGAGGTGCGCCGCCGCAACTTCATCCCACCGGAGGCGATGCCCTACACCACGCCGCTCGGCAACGTTTACGACAGCGGCGAATTCCAGACTCTCATGGAAGAGTGCATGGCGAAGTCCGATTGGGCGTCCTTCGAGGAGCGCCGCAAGGAGGCGGCCGCGCGCGGCAAGCTGCGTGGCATCGGCATGGGCTACTACATCGAGAAATGCGGCGGCGGCAGCCCGGAGACGGCGGATGTCCGTTTCACCGACGAGGGCAAGGTCGAGATCCGCATAGGGACCCAGTCGAATGGCCAGGGCCACGAGACCGCCTATGCCCAGATCCTGTCCGACACGATCGGTGTCGAGGGCGAGGACGTCAAAGTCATCCAGGGCGATACCGACGAGGTGCCGCCGGGCATGACCGGCGGCTCCCGCTCGGTGCCGGTCGGCGGCGCCGCCGTACTGCTGGCGGGCCGGCAGATCGTCGAGAAGGGCAAGAAGATTGCCGCCAACGCCATGGAGGCCGCCGCGGCCGACATCGAGTTCAGCGACGGCACCTTCACCGTTGCCGGCACCGACAAGTCCATGACCATCATGGAGGTCGCGAAGGCGGCAAAGGACCCGGCGAACCTCGAGGACGGCATGACGCCCGGCCTCGATGAGAAGCACGAACGCAAGCCGGAGGCAGCGACCTATCCCAACGGCTGTCACGTGGTCGAACTCGAGATCGACCCGGATACCGGTACGGTCGCAATCGAGCGATACACGATCGTTGATGACTTCGGCGAGACCATCAACCCGGACCTGCTCGCTGGTCAGGTTCATGGCGGTATCGTTCAGGGAGTCGGTCAGGCGCTGACCGAGCTTACGGTCTACGACGAGGGTTCGGGCCAGCTTGTCACCGGGTCCTTCATGGACTACGGGATGCCGCGCGCCGATCTGGTTCCAATGTTCGACTTCAACGTCCACAACGTCCGCTGCACAACCAACCCGCTCGGCATCAAGGGCTCGGGCGAGGCGGGGGCCATCGGCGCCCCGCCGGCGGTCATCAGCGCCCTGGTGGACGCTCTGCACGAGTTGACGGGCGTTACCCATATCGACATGCCGGCGACACCGCAGGTGCTCTGGAACCTGATCCAGTCGGCGAAACGGAAAGCGGCGTAAACCCTTGCGCATAAGGACACTCGTGGCGGCGGCCCCCTTGTGGGGCCGCCGTTTTGTTTGGACCCTGGTCGCCCTGGCGGCCTTCGTCTCCGCCGCTGATGCTGACGCTGCCGGGCCGACGCCGACGGATCTGGTCGAGGCCGGCCGGCTGACCCTGCCCGAACCCTGCACGGTTTCCCGTGAGGAACTGTTTCAGGCCGCGCCGGATGAGCATGTCTGGGTCTCGGCGCTCGGCGACCGGACATGGCTGGCGGTCGCGCTCTGCGAGCATCACGCCTACCAGGCGACTGAGGTTGCGCTGCGTGTCGAGGAGCGGGACGGGACGCTGTCCTCGGCGCTGCTCGCCTTTCCGGTCTGGCGGGAGAGCGAGGAGACGCCCTGGCCCTACATCGTCTACCAGCCGTGGCTGACCGGGACGGCTGGCGCGATGGCCGATGGACGGATCGCCCTCTTCTACAAGGGACGCGGCGTCGGCGACTGCGGCGAGCATGTCACTTACGACGTGAGCGCCCCGGTGGTACGCGTCGTCGAGTATCGGGCGAAGCTGGAATGCGACGGCACTTGGGTCGACCCCGATAGCTGGGCGCCCGTCCCTCAGCAGGTGCTCGACGCGCATGTTCCGTCCTTCACGGATCGCTTGGCGGGCGGCCTGCTGAGCGCTGTCATGCTGCGCTGGCCTCGCGCGGAGTGGATGGCGCATGCCGTTGTGCGAGGGGATCTCGACGGCGATGGTGCGGTGGAGCAGTGGATCGGCGGGTACAGTCGCGACTGGAACACCGATCTGACCAGGTATCACCTTGTGCGCGAGCGGCTCGGACAACTCCGCGTCTGGGACATTCCGGTAGCGGACGACAGCCGGGTCTCGCTTTGCCAGCCGGCGGCCTCGCTGGTTCTGGAGACGCCGACGAGCTTGGCGATCGACGACGGACTCTGCGACCGGATGCGGGTCGGTTGGGATGCGTCGGCGGATACGATCACGCTGGAGCGCCGTTAGCGGTCAGTGGGTCACCGACTTCGAGAAGACGTTGACGATCACGACACCGGTGATGATGAAGCCGAGACCGAGTAGCGCGGCGAAATCGAGAGACTGCTTGAACCAAAACCAGGCGACGAGGCTGATGAGCACGATCCCGAGCCCCGACCAGATCGCGTAGACCACTCCGGTCGGCATCACCTTCAAAGGAAATGACAGGCAGTAGAAAGCTACGGCATAGCCCGCGACCGTGATCAGACTGGGCACCAGACGGGTGAACCCGTCCGACCGGGCGAGCGCGGTGGTGCCGATCACTTCGGCAACGATGGAGACGAGCAGCAAGAGATAGATATTGAACACGGAACCCTCCGAGGGCAGGGGCCGGGGGCGGTGGCCATTCCTTGTAGCCAATGCGCGCCGCTCAGGCCACCGGGGCGGCATTCACGGATTTGCAGCCCGTGCCAGTTGGATTAGGGTCCTGCCCGACGATCTACGACCAGCAACTGGCAGACGGGGGAAGCGACGTGATCGAACTCTATACCTGGAAGACCTCGAACGGGCGCAAGGCGTCGATCATGCTCGAGGAGATCGGGATGCCCTACAACGTCCATCCGATTCCGATCGGCCAGGACGTTCAGTTCACGCCCGAATACATCGCCGTAAATCCGAACTCGAAAATCCCGGCGATCGTCGACACCGACGGGCCGGGCGGCAAGCCCTATACGGTCATCGAGTCGGGCGCGATCCTGATGTATCTTGCCGAGAAGTCGGGCAAGCTGATGCCCCAGGAGACGGCCAAACGCTACGAAGTCATCCAGTGGCTCATGTGGCAGATGGGCGGGATCGGGCCGATCTTCGGCCAGGTGCATCATTTCGAACGGGCGGCCAAGATCGATGTGCCCTACGGTAAGGAGCGCTACGGCAAGGAATGCCGCAGGCTCTACGGCGTGCTGAACGCGCGCCTGGAAGGCGTGGACTACGTCGCCAACAACGAATACTCGATCGCCGACATCGCGATCCTGCCCTGGGTCGCGCGATACGAATGGCAGAAGGTCGATCTGGCCGACTACCCGAATGTGAAGCGCTGGTTTGACTCTTTGATGGCGCGGCCGGCGGTGCAGCGCGGGATGGAGATCCCGGCCGACGCTTGACCTTTATCACGCCTGCAGCTTCAGCCCCTTGAACGCCTTGTCGACTTCCTTGCGCTCGGCTCTCGTCGCGATGCCGACGAGGTCGAGGGCATCGGTCGGCAGGGCGGCGACGACGGCGCGGTTGTCGGCGTCGTTGCCGGTGCGGAACATGCCCTCGGAATAGACGGCGAGCTCCAGGCCGCGCTCCACCGCGCGACGGTGTCCCTTGGCCAAGGCATCGGCGCTGCCGGCAAGGATCAGCACCGGCTGCCCCAGGATCGGCAGGTATGACCGACCGCCCGCGTCGCGGTAAGGCTCGCCGATTGCCTCGGGGAAGCGGGCGGCGACGGCACTCGCCAGGAAGGCGACGACGTTCAGCTTTTGCCAAGTGACGAGATCGTCGCGGACGGCGATGGAAATCTTGGTGTCGTGCATGCGCTCGGCTCCTGTTGGTGTCGTAGGCCGACGATGCCGCGGTCGGGGCGAGAGCGATTGGACGTTTGTGCGCTTCCTACGCCGAGGCGAGATAGGCTGTCCTGAACCGGCCCGGCGTCACGCCGTAGGCAGCCTTGAACCGGCGGCTCAGATGGCTCTGGTCGGTGAACCCCACGGCGATGGCCACTTCCGCCGGTGCCTCGCCGGCGGCCAGCATGGCGCGGGCATGCTCCAGGCGGATATTGGTCAGGTAGCGGTGCGGCGGCAGACCCGTCGCGGCCCTGAACGCCCGGTTGACTTGGAAGCGGCTGCGACCGGTTTCGCGGGCGAGCTCGTCCAGCCGGATGTCGCGATCGTATTCGGCATGCATGATCTCTCGGATCCGGGCGACGGTGGCGGCCTCTCCATCCGCCGGCGCCGGGCCCGGCACGACTGTGCGGCCGTGCCGCAGGGCCAGCGCCAGGAGTATAAAGTCGCGCCGGCTTTCCGCGATCAGGCTCTCGCGCTGGACGGCGGTCGCCGCCGCTCTGGCCTGCAGTGTGGGGATCACCGCGGCGAATATCCGCGACAGCACCGGGTCGTCGATCAGGGGATCGGCAAAGAATGGGACGTCGGCCCGACCCGTAGCGTCCTCGACTACGCGCTCCCACACGCCGACATCGGGGTACAGCATCCAGTAGGCGAAGCCGTCGTTGTCCGCTGCGCCGCCGTCGTGAGGGTCTTCGGCGTTGAAGGCGATGATCCGTCCCGCTGTGCTCGTATGACGGCGGCCGCGATGGTTGAAGCTCTGTCCGCCCCGGGTGGTCAGGCCGATGGCGAAAGTGGCGTGGGCGTGCCTCTCGAAGGCGGGGCCGGAGAAGCCTGCCCGCATTATGTCGATGCCGAGTTCTCCGTCTCGGTCGTAGACCAGGAAATCCGGGGCTGTGGTAAGCGTCATGCCGCCCGTGTCACTCCCGGCGCAGGATCCTGTCGACCAGGATCTTGGCCGCCCAGTTCTCCTTGAAGGCGGCGTTCAGCCGGTCGCGGTCGTAGACGGTCTCGATCCACGCGCGGAACCCGATCCCGGTCTCGGCCTCGGCCTTCAGGTACTGCTCGTAGAAGAAGTCGATCACGCCGGTCTTCGCCTGGCGGACGTGGCCGTAGCGCAGGGAGAGCTGGTCCATCGCCTGGCGCAGCGGCACGCCCCGGTGTTGCCAAAGATACAGCGTCGCCATGAATCCGGTGCGGTCCGCCCCAGACTTGCAATGCATCAGCACCGGGTACTCAAGGGTCCTCCAGATGTCGATGGCGGCGAGCAGGGTCGGGCGGTCGAGCGCCGAGCGGGAGCGGATCGGGAAATCGACCAAGGTCAGACCGAGCGCGGCGCAGGCCTCCCGCTCCAGGGTGTAGGGACCGTCGTTTCGCGGCCCGCGCAGGTTCAGGATGGTTTTGAACCCGTCCGCCTTCGCTTTGCGCAGGTGAGTCGGACTCGGCTGGGCGGCGCGCCAGAGGTCGTCGTCGACCTTGCGTTTGTTCAGGAAAACCGCGCGAAGAAACCCGTGATCGACGAGCATCAGGTTCCACCACGCCGCCCGGCGGGCGGCGGCGGAAAGGGTTTCCGGCATGTCGGCAATCTTCGGCAGGTCGATCATCGGGGCTGGCTAGCACAGGCCGGAGGGTCCGGGAAGCCTCGGCGCTCCCTACGTGGTCGGTGAGGCGCCCAGCGACCGTCTCTCGTCGGGTGGGTGCGCCCGAGCGCGCGATGATGTATCAGAGCGCCATGGCCGAGCCGAAACCCGAGAAGACCCGTATTCCGCTCAACGACGCCCGCACCGGCCCCCTGTTGCGGCGGTTGTGGATCGCGTTCGTGCGCCCTCACGCGACCTGGCTGGCGGTTGCGTCGATTGCGATGGCAATCGTCGCGGCGACGACGGCGATGACCGCATGGCTGATGGATCCGGTGGTCGACAAGGTCTTCGTCGAGCAGGACCGCTCGATGCTCTGGCTCGTCGGCGGCGCCGTCATCGTGACCTTCGCGCTCAAGTCGGCCGCGTCGTACTTCCAGGACGCGCTGCTCGCCAGGGTCGGCCAACGCATCGTCGCCGATGTTCAGCTTCGGTTGTTCGGGCATCTGCTGGACCAGGACGTAGCACTGTTCCAGAGCCGGGCGACCGGCGGCCTGATCTCGCATTTCACCTTCGATGTCCAGGCGCTGCGGCAAGCGGTCTCCAACGCCATCGTCGGACTGGTTCGCGACGGATTGTCGGTCGTCTTTCTCGTCGCGGTGATGCTCTATCAGGATTGGCTGTTGTCAGTCATCGCGCTGCTGGTGGCGCCGTTGACCGTGGTGCCGATTCAGAAGCTTGGAAAAAGAATGCGCCGGGTCTCCGGCGATGCCCAAGCGCGGATGGGCGAGCTGACGACCCTGCTCGGCCAGGCGTTCCAGGGGATCCGGGTGATCAAGGCCTATGCCATGGAGCGGGCGGAGATCCGCCGGGTGGGTGCGCTGGTCGAGGAGATCTATCAGCTCACTTATCGCCAAGGTCGGGTTCGGGCGGCGGTGCAGCCCATCGTGGACGCCTTCGGCGGGATCGCGGTCGCCGCCGTCATCGTCTATGGCGGCTATCGGGTGATCGAGGGGGCGACGACGCCGGGCGCTTTCTTCTCGTTCATCGCGGCGGTCCTGATGGCCTATCAGCCGCTCCGTGGGCTCGGCAAGGTCAGCACGACCCTGCAGGAGGGGTTGGCGGCGGCGGAGCGGCTCTTTGTTCTGCTCGACCGGCAGTCGGCGATCGCCGAAGCGCCAGACGCTGTCGCGCTTGACCGCCGGCCGGCGGAGGTGGCGCTGACCGACGTGCGGTTCCGCTACGCGGACGGCACGGAGGCGCTGGCCGGTATCAGCCTGGTCGCGCCCGCAGGCAAGGTGACGGCGCTGGTGGGGCCGAGCGGCGCCGGCAAGAGCACGGTGCTCAACTTGATTCCGCGTTTCTTCGACGTGGAGTCGGGAGCTGTGACCATCGGCGGCACCGACGTCCGGTCCCTCACGCTGGCCAGCCTGCGCGACGCGGTCGCCCTGGTCAGCCAGGAGATCGTCCTGTTCGACGACACGGTGGCCGAGAACATCCGGTTCGGCCGGCCGGACGCCACCGAAGCGGAGTTGCGGGCGGCGGCGCAAGCGGCGGCGGCCGAGGACTTCATCACTGCGCTACCGGAGGGGTACGACACCCGTGTCGGCGAGCACGGCACCAAGCTGTCCGGCGGTCAGCGCCAGCGCATCGCCATCGCCCGCGCGATCCTCAAAGACGCGCCGATCCTGCTGCTGGACGAAGCGACCAGCGCGCTCGACACCGAGTCGGAACGCCAGATCCAGGCAGCGCTCGCCCGTTTGATGAAGGGGCGCACGACGCTGGTCATTGCGCACCGGCTTTCAACAGTGCAGGGCGCGGACGTGATTCATGCTTTCGAGGCGGGGAAGGTCGTTGAAAGCGGCGACCACCATGCTCTGGTGGGGCGCGGCGGAACCTATGCCCGCCTGCACGCCCTGCAGTTCCGCGAGCCTGAGAGCGCGGCCTGAATTCAGCCTACTCGTCTTTCGGCCACCGGCGATGGACCCAAAGCCACTGCTCCGGACGTTCGCGGATCCAGCTTTCGATGAGATCGTTGAAAGACTGAACCGTCGCCGCGACATCATCGGCGGACTTGCCGTCGCGCGCCACCGTCACGCCCGCGAACGCGGTGACCCGGAACCGGGCGCCTTCCAGCCGCTCGATGCGCACGGGCACGATAGGGCAGTCGAAGCGCCTCGCGAGCTGAGCGAAGGCTGGGGTGGTCATCGCCTTGCGTCCGAAGAATCTTGCCTCGATGCCGTCGTTCATCTTCTGGTCGATCAGGAGGCCGAGCGGCCGGCCACGCTTCAGCGCGTCCATGACCCCACGGGCGCCGGCGCTGCCCTTGGGAAACATGGTGGCGTCCGGGTGAGGCTTGCGCTTGTCGTAGAGCGATGCGATCAGCGGGTTGTCGGGCGCCCGGTAGACCGCGTCTATGACCAGCCCCACATGGGCGGCCGCCAGCGGCATCAGCTCCCAGTTGGCGATATGCCCGGACACGTAGATCGCCGGTCCACCGTCCTCCATGGCCTTCAGCGCGTGCTCGGCGCCGACGATCTCGACCCGGCTGTCCATCTCGCGCAGCAGGGTGCGGATATGGGCGAACTCGCCTGCCGTCCGGCCCAGGTTCCGCCACATGCCGTCGAGGATGCGGTCGATTTCTCCCCGGGCTTTATCAGGGAAAGCCCGTTCCAGATTGGTCCGCGCTACCCTGTGGAGTCGGAGCAGGGGACCGATCCGGGCTAGGATCGCGGCGCCGAGGGCCGAGGCTGCGTCGATTGGCAGTATCCGAAAAAGCCCGTAGGCGGCCAGCGCGCCGACAGCCTCCAACGGGAACAGCAGCCGTTTGCTCAGGCGGGATTTCTGCGGGCTCGACATGGGCGGTGGTATTCGCCGCCCCTGCAGGATTTGTCCAGTCCCGTGTGTCGGCGGCGTATCTGCCGTCACATCGCCGGGGCGAGGCGGGCGAGCGGCTTCTCGTTGATCGGCATATGGATGACGGCGGCCAATACGCCCAACGCCACGCCGGCCCACCAGACGCCGTCATAGGATCCGACGCTGTCGTAGAGATATCCGCCGAGCCAGATCCCGGCGAAGGAGCCGAGCTGGTGGCTGAGGAACACGAAGCCGAACAGGGTGGCCATGTACCGGACGCCGAACACCTGGGCGACGATGCCCGTTGTCAGCGGAACGGTGGACAGCCACAGAAGCCCCATGGCGCCGGCGAAGAGATAGATCGTCAGCTCTGTCTTGGGCGCGAACAACAGGGCGGTGATCACCAGCGCGCGGGCGAAGTAGATCGTGCTGAGGCCGACCTTCTTGCTCCAGCGCTGACCGGCCATGCCTGAGGCGAAGGAGCCAGCGATGTTGAAAAGGCCGACGAGAGCCAGCGCATAGGCGCCGACCGTCGGGTCGAGACCCAGGTCGCTCACGTAGGAGGGGAAGTGGACCGTGATGAAGGCGACGTGGAAGCCGCAGACGAAGAAGCCGATGGTCAGAAGGATGTAGCCGCGATGGGCGCCGGCCTCGGCCAATGCCTGGCGGAACGTCTGGTCGCTCGGCACCTCGCCCTTGCCGGTGGCCTGATTGGGCAGGACGAAGGCGAGTGGGATGATGAGCAGGGCCGACGCCGCCAGAATCAGCAGCGCGGTCTCCCAACCGTAGGCGCCGATGAATCCCTGTCCCAAAGGAGAGAACACGACCTGACCGAACGATCCGGCCGCCGTCCCCAGACCGAGCGCGAGCGATCGACGTTCCGGCCCGACGACCTTGGCCATCGCCGCCATGGCGAGGGAGAACGCGGTGAAGGCGACACCGACCCCGGTGAGCACGCCGCCGAAGATATAGAGCTCCATCGAGGAGTCGGCCGTCGCCATCCCCCAGACGCCCGCCATATAGACGACGGCGCCGACCGCCAGGACCCGCGAGGGGCCGAACCTGTCGGCGATCATTCCGGCGACCGGCACACCCAGGCCCCAAAGCAGGTTCTGAATCGCCATCGCGAGCCCGAACGTCTCCCTGTCCCAACCCTTCGCGACGGTCATAGGCTCCAGGAACAAGCCGAAGGCCGATCGAACGCCGAAGCCGATCATCGCGATCAGGCATCCGGCCAGGATCACGACAAGGGGCGTGCGCCAGCCGGGGGAGGGGGGCAGGGCGGCGGTCGACATGGCGGTCTCCGGTAGGGTGCTTGGCGGAATTGGTGGGGTGTGGTAGGAACCGTGTAGCTACACTCGTGTACCTGCACGGAGTTGTCAATGTCCGCACTGCCGATGGACCCTGCCGACGATGCAGGTTTGGCCTGCACCTGCGCTGCCGTCCGTGTCGCGGCCCGGAGGCTGACGCAGTTCTACGACGACGCGCTCAGGGATACCGGTCTCAAGGTCACGCAATATGCGCTGATGGCGAACATCGCCCGGATGGACCGGCCCTCGGTAACCGATCTGGCGGATCAAGTCTCGATGGATCGAACGACTCTCACGCGCAACCTTGCTCCCCTGAAGCGCGCAGGGTTGGTCGAGCTGGAGCCGGGGCCCGACAAACGAACTCGTTCCGTCGTGCTGACGACCGACGGCAGACGCCGGCTGGACGCCGCTCGCGCGTATTGGCGGACGGCTGAAATGGAACTGCGGCAGCGGGCAGGCTCCGACATCACGGCGGCCTTGCACACGGCTCTCGACCGGACCGTCGGCGCCACCGCCGGTCAGCGGGATAGGTAGGGCCGGTTTAGAACAAGGCTCCCAACGCCGCGCCGGCGATCCCGTAACCGATCACCACGCTCCAGGGCGGCGCCTTCCAGACGGCTAGCAGCACATAGGCGAAGATCGCCGCCGCGACGTCCAGAGGACCAGCGATAGCCGCCGTCGCCACCGGGTCGTACAAGACGGCGACCAGCAGGCCGACCACCGCCGCATTGACCCCTGTGAAAGCGGCGCGGGCGGGATGCCACGCCCTCAACCGTTCCCAGAACGGCAGTGCCCCGAAGAGCAGGAGTGTGCCCGGCAGGAATACCGCCAGGAGAGCGACAAGCCCACCCGCCACTCCGTTCAGCGGCGCGTCGGCGATGGCGCCGAGAAACGCCGCGAACGTGAACAGCGGCCCCGGAAGTGCCTGGGCGAGACCGTACCCGGCCAAGAAGGCGTCCTGTCCAACGATGCCGGTCTGGACCGTGTCGGCTTCCAGCAGCGGCAGCACGACGTGGCCACCGCCGAAAACCAGAGCGCCGGCTCGATAGGCAGCCTCTGCCACAGCCAGCGTTTCGGGCACGGCGACGAGGGCGGGCAGGGCGAGAAGCGCCAAGGCGATGATCAGCATCGCAGCGCCAAGCGTCGGCGGTACGGGGATCGCCAGGGGGCGAACATCGCCGCCGGTGTGAGCAAGCGGACGGCAGAAAACCAGTCCGGCGAGCGCGCCGAGCCCGATAGCGGTGAGTTGGCCCGCGACTCCCGGAAGCATCAAGGCCAGGAAGGCCGCGGCGGCGAGAATGGTGGCGCGGATCGGGTCCGGTGCCAGGGACGACGCCATCTGGCGAACGGCCTGGGCCACGACGGCGACGGCGACGATCTTCAGCGCCTGTATGGCGGTCGCCGCCGCCCCTTCCGAGAGGGCGACAACGCCGTAGGCGGCTAGAATCATCAAGACCGCCGATGGAAGGGTGAAAGCCGTCCAGGCGGCGAGCGCTCCCAGCGCGCCTGCCCGTCGGGCACCAAGGGCGAGACCGAGCTGGCTCGACGCGGGTCCGGGCAGAAACTGGCACAAGGCCACCAGATCAGCGAACGCGCCGTCATCGACCCAGCGCCGACGGTCGACGAACTCCGCACGGAAAAACCCGATATGGGCCACGGGTCCGCCGAACGCGGTCACCCCGAGCCGGGCGAATGCCCAGAAGACTTCCCCGGCGCTGCCCGTGTGCGGTCGCCCTGTTTCCTCCATCGCGCTCTCCTCGGCGTCACCGGCTGTTTGGGCCGTGGCGGTTTCATTACCACGCCGAGTACGACAGTCCGATGAAGGTTCGGGGCTTCAGTCGCGAAGGCTTGCCTCTTGCGCTGCCCCAGATCCGTCACGATTTCGCGGTTATCTGTCCACGACCCTTGAGTTCGCCCCTGCGGACGCGCTAGGGCAAGGGAAATCCCACCGGCCGGGAGCCGATGTATGACCGCTCTTCGTTCCTTCGCGATGGCTTCTGCCCTCGCCGCCAGCTTGTTGCTTGCCGCGACCAGCCCATCTGCCGCCGCCTTTAAGGTCGGGATTTGGCATGGCGACGTCTACATGACCAAGGAAGGGCAGTTTCAGCGTTGCGCGATCGTCGGCGACTATCCCGGCGAAACGGATCTCGGATTCGGCCTGTCGGCCCAGGGGATCTTCGAGGCGTACCTGATCAACAAGACCTGGACGCTTCAGCCGGGTCAGACGGCCCAGGTGACCATCAAGGTCGACGACGGCCCGGAGGTGTCAGGCGCGTTCCAGGTGGTGTCCAGGGATACGCTGGGCACCTTGCTCCAGAACCACCCGGAGTTGGTCAAGGCGCTCAAGGCGGGGAACGTCGCCACGATCTCGGGTTTCTTCGGCACGCTCAACTTCCCGCTGACCGGCACGACGAAAGCCTTCGGTCAGCTCGAAGAATGCGTGCGCGAGGTCACGGCGGGACTGCAGGAAGGTCGAAAGGCTGCGGAGGCTCGTGCCAGGGTGGCCCAGATACGTGGAGAGGACCTGTTCAAGCTCCAGCCCCAGGCATTCGCCTGGCGGGTACTGAATGATCTGCCGGCCGATCGGTTCACGATCCCGACCGATGTCGAACAGGCGATGAAACGTTGGAACGCGGCCCTTGTCTGGCGTATCGAGCGCGGTATCGGTCTGGTGCAGTCAGTCGGCGGAACTCCGAGCGAAGAGGCGCTGCGCGAGGAACTGGTGAAGATTAAATCGCCGAGCTGCGCGGGAGAACTGACCTCCGAGGCGGACTTGCGCCTGATGCCCGGGGCCGACACGATCCTGCCCCATGTCGAATTGTCGTGCAGCGATGTCGGCAACGGCGGCCCGGCCTACGAAGTCCTCACCTTCTACCCGCACGCGTCAGGCAATCTGATCGCGGTCAGCCACATCAGCGAGACGCTGGAGATCGCGCAGACGGCAGACGCAACATTCCTGAACCAGGTTGCTGTGATCGCCGGCCAACCGTGAGGCCGGGCTAGCCGCAGATCCCCGACGCCGGAACGATCCGCACGAGCCGGCCGTCGCCTTCGTCGGTCAGCAGCCAGACCGCGCCGTCGGGTCCGATCCGGACGTCGCGCACGCGACCGAAGCTATCGGTGAAAAGCCGTTCCTCGCCGACGATCGCGCCGTTCTCGACATCGAGCCGGACCAGCGTCTGGCCTCTCAGCGCGCCGACCAGAAGGTCGCCGTCCCAGGCCGGGAAGAGATCGCTGCGCACCACCGCGAGGCCGGAGGGAGCGATCGACGGATCCCAGTAGTACAGCGGCTGCTCCATCCCCGGTGCCGAGGTGCCCAACCCGATCTGTCCGCCTGAGTAGTGGCGACCGTAGGAGATCGCGGGCCAGCCGTAGTTCTTTCCGGGCTCCGGGCGATTGATTTCGTCGCCGCCTCTGGCCCCGTGCTCGACGGTCCAAAGCGCGCCGGTATCCGGGTGCCGGACAGCGCCCTGCGCGTTTCGGTGACCGTATGACCAGAGTTCTCGGGCGCCGTTCCGGCCGTCGGCGAAGGGATTGTCTGCCGGAATTTCGCCGTCGTCGGTAATCCGCAGAACCGAGCCGGCGTGATCTTGCGGATCTTGGGCCCGTGGCCGATCGCCCCGGTCGCCGATCGTGAACCAGAGGGTCCCGTCGCCCTTGAAGACGATGCGCGACCCGAAATGCCGTGTTCCACCGCTCGCCGGCGACATGGAGAAGATCCGCGTCAGATCGGACAGGGCTGTGCCGTCGGCGGACAGCCGTCCATGGGCGATGGCCGTTCCTGTCAGACCGTCGCTGCGTTGCTCCGAGTACGAGAAGTAGAGCCGGCGGTTCTGGGCGAAGTCGGGATGCGCGACGACGTCCAGCAATCCGCCTTGTCCGGACGCGCGGACGGTTGGGGCGCCGAAGATGGGAGTCTTCTCGCCGCTTTGCGCGTCGGCGAACCAGAGACCGCCGCCGCGTTCGGTGATCACGGCTCCGCCTTCCGGCAGGAAGGCGACGCTCCAGGGATGATCCAGTCCGGTGATGCGAGTTTCGGCGGAGAGTGTGCAGGCCCGCGCCCGTTCCGTCTGTTGCGCTGATACGGGTGTCGAGAGAACGCCGGTCAGGGCGGCGGCGAATGCTATGGCGAAGAGAAGACGGCCTGAAACCGGGCGGTGGGTCGGGAGCATGGCAAACCTCTCGGCCGGATGATCTGTACCGGTGAGAAGTGGTGGCCGAAATGCCGGGGTCAATGTGTCGGCCCGCTCCCGCTATGGCTGCCGAGCGGGATTCTTCGCGTCGGATGAAGGCTGAAAGAGTGTCGGCGGCCCCGGGAACGGTTCCACCGCGTCTACCATGGCCCAAACGGCACTTGTGCATAGGCGGAGGAAGGCGCCTTGACACTGCCGCATCGCCGGGCTGCCATCGGCCTGCGACAAGAGGAGAGAATGATGACCGGATTGGATCGGTGCGATCTGAAGCTGAGCGGCGGCGAGGTGATCGACGGAACCGGCGCGGCGCGGATGCGTGCCGATGTCGCCATCGTCGACGACCGGATCGTCGCCGTCGGCGATCTATCCAAGGTGCAGGCGGGGCGCGAGATCGACGTCACCGGCCGGATCGTTGCTCCCGGATTCGTCGACGTGCATACCCATGACGACCGCGCGCTCCTGTCCAAGCCGACCATGGACATGAAGGTCAGCCAGGGCGTGACCAGCGTCGTGGTCGGCAATTGCGGGATCTCTCTGGCGCCGCTGGTGATGGACCGCCGTCCGCCGCCGCCGCTGGATCTCCTCGGGACCGAGGAGTGGTGGAACTACGCAACCTTCGACGCTTTCCTGACCGCCGTCGACGAGGCTCCGGCAAGCGTCAATGCTGCCTTCCTCGTCGGTCATTCCACGCTGCGCGTGGGTACAATGGATGACGTCTACCGGGCGGCCGAAGCCGACGAGATCAGGACCATGCGGTCGACGCTCGAAGAGTCGCTGGACGCCGGTGCCTGCGGTCTTTCGACCGGGTTGTTCTACGCGCCGGCCGAGCAGGCGCCGACCGAAGAGATCATCGAGATCGCCAAAGCCCTGAAGAGCCACGGCGGGCGATACGTCACCCATATGCGCAACGAGGGCGACGATGTTCTGAAAAGTCTGGAGGAGACCTTCCTCATCGGCCGCGAAGCCGGGGTGCCGGTCATCGTTTCCCACCACAAGGTTCACGGCAAGGACAACTTCGGCCGGTCGAAGGAGACGCTCGAGCTGTTCGAGCGGTATCGCAAGAGCCAGAAGATCGGCCTCGACGTGTATCCGTATCACGCCTCCTCGACGGTGCTGAAGGCGGACAGCATCGCCTTCTCGAACCGCGTCATGGTCACCTGGTCGGTTCCCCATCCGGAGCATAAGGGCCGCGACCTGAAGGACATCGCCGACGAATGGGGCGTGGACGTCTATGCGGCGGCCGAGCGCCTGCAGCCGGCGGGCGCCATCTATTTCTCCATGGACGAGGACGACGTCCAGCGCATCCTCTCCTACCCGCAGGCGATGTTCGGGTCGGACGGGCTGCCCCATGACGAGTTCCCGCATCCGCGCCTTTGGGGCACGTTCCCGCGCATCCTCGGGCACTACTCCCGCGACCTCGGCCTGTTCCCGCTGGAGGAGGCGGTGCGGCGCATGACGTCGCTCTCGGCGGACGAGTTCGGGCTGGTCGACCGGGGCGAGATCGCGGCGGGCAAGTTCGCCGATCTCTGCGTGTTCGACGCCCGCGACATCATCGACAGCGCGACGTTCGAGGACCCGATGACCCCCGCCGCCGGGATCGACACGGTGATCGTCAACGGCCGCGTCGCCTGGGCCGAGGGCCGCTCCACCGGCGAACGATCGGGCCGCGCGCTTCGCCAGGGCCGGGCCTAGAGCCCAAACGCCTCGCGGAGGCGCTGGGCGCAGACATCTGGGCCTTAGGGCGTTCCGAACGGCGTTGAATGCTTGGTCGTCGATCGTGCCTCCGAAACGCCACAGTGCGAATACACGCTATCGAACGGATCCAAGAATGGGGGACGGCCGATGGTTCGGATGGCGGTGCTGATTGCCTGTCTCGCCATCCTACCCCATCCGATTTGGGCGGCGGAGAAGCTCCTCCATCTGGTCAATATCGGGTGGCATACAGGCGTCGCCGTGCGGGCCACCGATATCGATCCCGCGCTGATCCCGGAGATCGCCGATCTGCCCGGCGCCGAGTGGATCGAGTTCGGATGGGGCGACGCCGCGTTTTATCGGGACCCTGAGCCGGCGATCGCGACCTATTTCAGTGCCGCTTTCGTCGAGACGCCGGCGGTCATGCATCTCGTCGGCATGCCGATGGCGCCGGGTCGGTATTTTCCGAGCGCGGAGATCGTGGACGTGCCGTTGGCTCCGGAAGCGTTCGACGGGTTGATCGATTTCGTCGCGGCGAGCTTCGCGCGCTCTGCCGGCGAACGGTTGGCGCCGCTCGGGCCGGGACTGTATCCGCAGAGCCGGTTCTACGACGCCCGCGGCACCTTCTCCCTGTCCAACACCTGCAATACCTGGGTGGCTCGGGCCTTCGCCGCCGCCGGCCTGGCGATCGATGCCGATCTGCGCCGGGCCAGCACCGTCACCGCGCGGGTGCGGGCGGCGGTCGCCGCGCGTTGAGCCGGATCAGAGCGGCGGCGGCTCGATCGGCATCACGCTCTCGTAGGCGGCCGACGCGGTAAGGACCATGTCCTCCCCCCATTTCGGACCGACGATCTGCAGACCGATCGGCAGGCCGCCAACCCGGCCGCAGGGGATCGTCGCCGCCGGCTGCTGGGTCAGGTTGAAGGGGTAGGAGAACGGCGTCCATTCGGTCCAGCGCTTCATGTTGGAGCCTGGCGGCACCTCTTCGCCTGCTTGGAAGGCCGGTTGCGGAAGCGTCGGGGTCAGCAGAAGGTCGTAGGTCTCGTGAAACTCGTTCATCGCCGTACCCATCGCTTCCCGCTGTTTGACCGCGGCGAAGTAGTCCATCAGGGAATAGCGGGCGCCTGCCTCAGCCACCTCGACCAGCCCCGGATCGATCACCGCCTTCTGTTGGTCGCTGAACGCGGTGAATAGGTTCGCGGCCCCGGTGAACCAATGCACGGTGAAGATGTCGTGGCTGTCCGGGATCGGGCTGTCGATCTCCTCGACGGTGGCGCCGAGTTCGCGGAACACCTCGACGGCTCTAGCCACAAGCGCCGCCACCTCCGTCTGCACCGTGGCACCGCCGAGGGTGGGGCAATAGGCGATGCGCCAACCGGCGATCGTGGGGCGCAAGGCGTTGCGGTAGTCGGCGCCGTCATGGGGGGCGGCGTACCAGTCACGGGCGTCGGGCTCGCTCATCACCGTCAGCATGAGCGCCGAGTCGGCCACCGTGCGGGTCATCGGGCCGATATGGGCGACCGAACCGAAGGGCGAGAGAGGGAATGCCGGTACCCGTCCGAAGGTCGGCTTGATGCCGTAGATTCCGGTATATCCCGCAGGCATACGGATCGAGCCGCCACCGTCGGATCCCTGATGCAGGGCGCCCATGCCGGTCGCCGCCGCCACCGCCGCTCCGCCGGAACTTCCGCCAGGGGTCTTGCTCGGGTCCCAGGGGTTGCGGGTGATACCGGTCAACGGACTGTCGGTCACCCCCTTCCAGCCGAACTCCGGCGTGGTCGTCTTGCCGAGCAGAACCGCGCCGTGCTCCCGGAGTCGCGCGACGAACGGCGCGTCCACGTCCCACGGACCGTCTTCCGTGACGGTCTTGGAACCGCGCATGGTGGACCAGCCCTCGGTCAGCGACAGGTCCTTGATCGAGGTCGGCACGCCGTCGACAAGCCCGACCGGTTCGCCTCTCGCCCAGCGCGCTTCGGATTTCCGGGCGCTGGCCAACGCCGACTCGTGATCGACGAGCCTGAAGGCGTTGAGCTTGCCGTTCAGCGCGTCGATACGGTCGAGTGCCGCCTGCGTGGCCTCCACCGGCGAGATGGTCTTGCGGGCGTATCCGTGCAGCAGCTCTGTGGCCGACAGGAGGGCGAGATCGGTGCTGGTCATGGGCGGTTCCTTGGCGCGATGCGTCGTCTCGACGTCAACGAAACATTAGGAACCTCGGCGGTAGGGTGTCGAGTAGGAACACTCGTCACACAGATCAATGGGAATCATCGCATCATGGGCGTCGAACTTGCCGATCTTGGCCGGCGTGAACTTAAGGAGCTTTTGGGATTCTGGAAGCAAGCGCGGCGCGGTCGGGCGTTGCCGGCGGTCGGCAGCGTCTGCCCGATCGACGTCGCTCCCTATCTCAGCCAGATCGTGATCGTCGAGATCGAGGAGCGCACGGATCGCGTCCGCTTTGTCCAGGTTGGCCGGGAGTTGGCGCCGATCCTGGGTGACGATTTAGAGGGGCGCTACCTGGACACCCTGCCGAAGGGCCTGCGAAGCCACGTCGAGGAAAGCTACAAGGTGATGCTGGCCGAGCGTGCGCCGCAATATGCCGAGTTCGAGGTCGCCGGAGACAGTTGGGTCGTCCTCTTCGAGCGCCTTATGATGCCGTTCTGCGACGAAGAGTCCGGCCGCGTCGCCGGGGCGATGGTGGCGATCTATCCGCGCATCTCGATCACAAAGGGGACGCCCGCCGTCAAGTCGCAGGAATCCGCCGCCGCTTGAGACGCGGGCTCAGGAGACCGGCACGGGCCAGCTTGGATCCCGGAACTCCTGGATCTCGAATCGGTAGTTCTCGATCCCGCCAAAGAATGCCGAGTAGACATTGAAGCGCTCGCTGAGCTGCGGCGGCGCTTCGAATTCCACCCCCCGACCCCTGAGTGTCTCGTAGGCGGCGTCGGTGTCGCTCACCACGAAGGAGTAGGTGACGCCCGGATCGGCCGGTGCCGGACGGTTGGTGCAAACGCCGAGAAACGCGTTCGGGGCGACCTCGTAGATATGGCAGAGATCGAACTGGTTCAGCGCAAGCCGCAGGCCGATCTTGTCGCGCAGGAACGCGGAGCCGGCGGCGAGATCCCGCGTGTAGAGGAACGTAACCTGCTGTTGGATGGTGAACGGCGGCATTGGCGTCTCCGGATCATGTTCGCGAACTGTAGAAACAGCCTACGGTCTCTGTCGAGGCTCGCTTAGGGTGCCAGCGTGCGACTAGATTCGGCGGCGCTTGAGGGCGCGGACGACGAACCGGTTCGGGTGAACGGCCACGGCGGCGGCGCGCTCGATGGGCCAGGGCTCTCCGAGCATCTGCGCGACCGCCAATTCCGCCATGAGCGGAGCGGTCACCAGCCCGCGAGAGCCAAGTCCTGTCAGCGCATAGATATCTTGCAGATAGGGGGGCGACCCTCCCTCGCGGCGCCGGGCGTCCGTTCGCAGGTGCCCATAGGTCTCTCCCAGCGCCTGCGCTTCGCAGACCGGTCCGGCAATCGGTTGACGGTCTGGGGTGACCGCACGGACGGCCGCCCGCCCGCCGAGAATGGACGGCCCGTCGGGGAACAGTCGGGCAAGATCGGGAGGCATGCCGGAAAGCGTGCGCCGATGATCGTCCGCCCGCACCGGCACCGGCCACGCTCCGGGCGCGAAACCGTCGCGGGTGTAGGTGGCGCCGGCGACATGGGTGCCCGAGATCGCCGGTGAAAGATAGCCGCCGAACGCCACGCAGGCGCGCAGCCGCCGGCTTGTCGGCGTCTCCCCTATGCGGGTTAGCTGACCGCGGATCGCTTCGAGCGGCAAAGCGGCACCCGCAAGCAGTTCCGCCGATCCCATGGCGGAGGCGATGAAGACCGCTCCGACCTCGGCGAGGTGGCGTCCGGACCGGTCGAGCAGCGCCCAGCCCTCGGGGGCGCGGGTTATCCGCGCGATGTCATACCGTGCCGGTCGTTGCCCAGCGGCCAAAATGAGTGACCACAAGCGGGGATCTATCCATCCGCCGGTGCTGTGCCACAGGGCGGGCCGGTCGAGTCGTACGCCTGCCATGGCGCTGGCCTCTGCACAGTCGACCGGTCGCGCGGCGATCGGTTCGAGTCTCCCGGCGGCCGAGAGCGCAAGGAACTTTTCTGCGGCCGCGTCGTCGGTCGCCAGTTCGAGGATCCCGTTCCCGCCGAAAGCCAGGCCCGCCGACATCGCCTCGGCGGCTGCATAGCGGAAAGCGGCGCCGCTGATCCCACCCTGGACGCTGTCGTCTACCGTCGGTCGGGCCATCATAAGCCCCGCGGGGTTGCCGGAGGCCTCCGCGCCGATCCGACCGTGCCGGTCCGTCCAGAGGGTATCGATTCCCCGCCGCCGGAGGGCACTGACCAGCGCCGCGCCGCCGATGCCGGCGCCGACGACGGCCGCCCGGTTCGGCCTCCGCGCCGTCGGAGGCATGAACCATGGGGCGATCTGCGCCGATACGGGCGGCCCGTACCAATGGCCGGCGATACAGTCGCGTTTTCGTCCGAAGCCGGGCCGCTTGGCGATGTCAAACCCGACATCTGCAAGATCGCGACGCACTTGCCCTGCGGCCGTGAAACTCGCGAGCCGGGCGCCGGGCACCGACAGCCGGGCGACCTCGCGAAGCACCTTCGGCCGCCACATCGCCGGATTTCGAGACGGTGCGAACCCGTCGAGGAACCACGCATCGACCCGGGCCTCCGTCGCGGCGAGCACGTCGGCGACCTCGCCGATCGCCAGGGTCAGGCAAACCCGGTCATCGTCGAACCAGATCCGGTGAAAGCCGGCAGTCGGCCGATCCGGGTAGCGGTCGCACAGCCGGGTCGCGAGCGTCGCTAGGGCGGGAAAGGCGGCGAGAGTATCGCCCAGTTGGGACTTGGCAATGGGGAACCCCTCCACCGCGAGATAGTGCAGGACGCCGCCGGCCGGTCGATGCCGCCGCCAGAGGTCCCACGTCGCCAGGAAGTTCAGGCCGGTGCCGAAGCCCGTCTCCGCGATCGTGAAGCCAGCCGTTTCGGACCAGCTTTCGGGTAGACGGCAGCCATCGAGAAACACGTGCGCCGTCTCCGCCAGTCCGTTCTCGCGCGAGAAATAGACATCGTCGAAACGGCTCGAGGTCGGCACGCCGTCGCGCCACACGAGGCCCGGGTCGCGGCCGTTTGGGTCGAGGGTTTCCGTCGTCTGGTTCATGGCCTGACACTGCCACGGGCGGCGCGATGCCGCCACGTTCAGGGTGACAGCGCGGACCGGTCGCGCTAAGCCTCCAAGCAACCGGGTTGCCGCTTGGTCGGGAGCCGACGCATGGAGGTCAGCATGAGCGACGACGAGCAACAGCCGCCGATCCTTCCGGAGGACGAGCAAAAGCGTCTGGCGTTACGGGTCATGCTGGAGGCGTGGGACGACGCCGTGGCTCAGGGGGCGTCCTCCGAGATCGTCGCGTCGTCGGCGATCTTCGCCGCCCTGACCGATATGATCGACATCTATGGGGAAGAGACCGTTGCCGAGATGGTGGCCGAATGGCCCGACCGGATCCGTGAAGGCGAGTTCACCCTCAAAGAGCAGGGCGACTGACGGATCCGGTCCAGCGCGCTGAATGGGTCGTATCTCGCTCCGGCGGAAGGTGTGCGGCCCGGCGCGCCGGATATCAAAGATCGAAGTTGCGGCTCCAAACGTCCCGCAATGCCGAGAGTCTCGCCGCCGGAAGCGGCCCGGACTCCGCTGCCTGGAGCGCGAGCTCCAGGTGCTCCAGTTCCGCCAATCCCACCACCACGCAGGACAGATCGGCATTGGCGAGGGAGAACCGGATCGCCGTCTCGGCCCGACTCTCGCCACTGTCGCCGGCGGCTTCCATGGCGGCCCTTGCGCGTTGCGCTTCCGCTTTCAGGTCTGCGGACTCCGGGGTAATCGCCACTTCCCGTCCGTGCCGCCGGTCGGTCGCCAGCACGCCGGCGGCGAAAACCCGAATATTCATGATACCGACGTCGTGGCGTCGGCACGCCGCCATAAGCCCGCAAAAATCTTGCGCCTGCAGCCCCTCGATCGTCTCGTCCATGGCGGCGGTCGGATTGAGCATGTTGTAGTAGACCTGAGCGCTGTCCATCTTTCCGCTTTCGACCACCCGGATGCAGGACGCCGTGTCGCCGAGCGCGGTGAAGCCGATTTGATCGGTCAAACCCTCGCGCCGCAGACCGTCTAGCAGGTCGGCGATACCGCCATCCGCGATCACGTCATCCACGCTCACATGCTGGTCGGTCGCCTTCGGTTGGACGGGATTGTGCAGCTGAAACAGGCTCACCTTGTTCAGGCGGAGCCTGTGGAGGCTCGTCTCGATGCCCCGTCTGATCTGGCTCTCATGGCTCTCGTCGCTTGTCAGGTCGAGGCGAACCTTCGTCGAGACGTGCGGCCGTTCGGCGGTCTCGAGCTCTTCCAGCAGCCAGCCCAGGGCGATCTCCGATTGGCCCTGTCCGTAATCCCCTGCCGTGTCGATCCAGTTGATTCCGCCGTCGATCGCCCGGCGGATCGCCGCCCGTTTCACCTCGTCGTCCTGGTGGATCAGAAGGCCGCCGACCCATCCGCCGCCGAATACCAATTCGGAAATCTGCAGGCCAGTGCGGCCGAACCGACGCGTCTTCATCTAGATGCCTCCCTGGAGCTGGGTCTCAGTTCACGCTTGTTGAATTTTTGGCTGATCGCGGTCTTGCGAGCCGACAGGAAACGAGTAGGGGGCAGTCACGATGCCCTCTGCATGCACGTTCCGCCACTTGATTTCGGTCGGTCGCCTCACGTTCATCGCCCCGTGTGGCGGCCTCGACGCGCTCCGGGGCGACGGCTGGGGCATCCGGTACGAAACCGCCGCCACAAGCCCGCCGCGCACGCTAGGGAAACCCGCCGGGCTTGAACTCACCGGCGTTTCCGGTCATGTGATAAGCCCTTACCGCCGGGAGGCGGGGCATTCCTTTGGGGGCACCATGGCCGCAGAGATACAGGACGCCGGCCGGTTCGGGACGAGCGAGGGGGACGGTGCCCTGATCGCCGCCGTGGCGGCCGAAGTCGGCACGCCGTTCTGGCTCTACGACGCCGCACGGATCGAGCGCCAGATAGCGAGGTTGCGCGGGTTCGACACCATCCGCTATGCGCAGAAGGCCAACAGCAATCTTGACCTGCTGCGGGTGATGCGCCGCAACGGTGTCAAGATCGACGCGGTGTCCAACGGCGAGATCAGCCGGGCGCTGGCCGCGGGTTATGAAGCCGGCGGGGACGATTTGGTCTTCACCGCGGATCTGTTCGACCGTTCAACCCTCGAGCGGGTGGCGGCATTGAACATCCCGGTGAATTGCGGGTCTCCGGACATGATCGACCAGATTGCGGCCGCAAGTCCCGGGCACCGGATCTGGCTCCGGATCAATCCGGGCTTCGGCCATGGCCACAGCAACAAGACCAACACGGGCGGACCCTTCTCGAAGCACGGCATCTGGCATGAGGAGCTCGCGTCGCTGGCACCGCGGATCACGGCGGCGGGCCTGGATCTCGTCGGCCTGCACATGCATATCGGCTCGGGCGTCGATTACGCGCATCTGGAGCGGGTTGGTGACGCCATGATCGAAGCCTATCGGGCGTTGGGTTTACCCGTCCGCGCCGTTTCGGCCGGTGGCGGGCTGTCCGTCCCGTATCGCGAGGGCGGTACGGAGATCGACACGGCGGCGTATTTCGAGAAATGGGACTCCGCGCGACTGGCGATCCAGCAGCATCAGAACGCGCCGGTCGAGATGGAGATCGAGCCGGGCCGGTTCCTGGTAGCGGCGGCCGGTTGCCTCGTCGCCGAGGTGCGGGCGGTGAAGCGGGTCGCGGAGCGGTATTTCGTGATGGTCGACGCCGGCTTCAACGATCTCGCCCGACCGTCCATGTACGGCAGCTATCACCGGATTGATTTCGTCGACGCTGGCGGAAACCTGGTGGCGGGCGAACGTCATCCGGTGGCCGTCGCGGGACCGCTTTGCGAATCCGGCGACGTCTTCACCCAGGGCGAGGGGGGAGTGGTCGAGTTCCGCGAGCTTCCTTTGCCCAAGGTCGGCGATTTCTGCGTATTCGGCGATGCTGGAGCCTACGGAGCGGCCATGTCCTCGAACTACAACTCGCGGCCGCTGATCCCGGAGGTGATGATTGATGGCGGGGGGATCCGCCTGGCGCGGCGGCGTCAGACGGTGGAGGAGCTTCTGTCGTTGGAAACCGGCGAGTCCCTCTCGGTCTCCCGGCAGACAGCGAGTGTGTCGCGTAGCGCCTGAGCGCGCGGGCGCCCGCTCAAGCGTTCGGACTTGCAGGGACGGTCAAGCGAACCTTGGTCCCCACGCCGACGGTACTGTCGATGGTAAACGTGCCGTCCATCATCCGAGCGAGAGACAGGCAAATGGTCAGTCCCAGACCCACACCGCCGGCGGTGCGGGCGTAGGAGGACGACAACTGGACGAACGGTTTCATGATCTCGCCGAGTTTTTCTTCGGGGATGCCCGGCCCGTTGTCCGAGACGATGATCTCGATCCGATCCGTATCCGTCCAGGCGGCCGCAATCGTCACGTTGGCGGACGGGCCCGCGTACTTCAGGGCGTTTGTCAGGAGATTATTGAGGATCTGGATTATCGCGCGGCGGTCGCCCCTGGCGATCATTTCTTCGCTCTCCGCCGACACGGCAAGCGCGATGCCGTGCGTCTCGAACTCGACCCGCATGCGTTTGGCGGCTTCGAGGATGAGCGGAACCACGTCCGCGTGTTCAATGGTGGCAGTCCGCCTCCCACTTTCGATCCGGGAAAGATCCAGAATGTCGTCAATGATCGAGAGCAGAAAACGCCCGCTCTGGCGGATGTCGCTGACGTATTCCGGCGCCCGCTCCCAGATCCGGCTATCGCGAGGACTGTTTTCCAGCAGTTCGCTGAACCCGATGATGGCGTTGAGCGGCGTACGCAACTCGTGACTCATGACCGCAAGGAAGGTCGATTTCGCGGCACTCGCCTCTTCCGCCCGCTGGAGGGCCGCTAGGACCTCCTTGTTTGCGTTGATACGCTCTTCGATGAGGCGGAACCGCGACAGCTCCCAAATCGCATAGATCAGAAGCAGGATCACAAGGATCGGCAGCAGCAGCGGCAGGTACGTGATGAACGTCGGCCAGCCTTCTCTGGGCGCTGCCAGAATGCGCCAGGAGCCGGTCGGGATGACCACGTCGAGGGTTACGGGATCGAGGCTTCGGATATCCGGATCGCCCCAAATGATCTCATCGCTCGTCGGATCCCCGTCCCGGCCGACCAGTGCTATGCGGTAGTCGGCGCTGAGTGATCCGTAGCCTGTATGATCCAGAAGAGCGGGAAAATCCAAAACGGACGAAACGACTCCCCACAGAGGTCGGTCGCTCCTGTCCTCGGCCCGGAGCGTGATTGGAACCCGTGCGACCAGGCCCACCCCGCCCTGTACCAGATCTATCGGACCCGCGACGATGATCCTTTGTTCCTGAATAGCGCGTTCCACTGCCGGCCATTGCTGAGGTTGCGACCGGTAGTCCAGACCCAGTGCAGTTTCGTTCCCTTCCTCCGGGTAAATGTGTGAAATCACCAGATCCCGGGCGAGCGCGATGTTCTTGAGATGGTCGGGCGCGCCCTCGAGGATATCGCTGGCTATCAGGCGGAACTCCTCGACGGTCAAGTTTGGCTGAGCGCGGACGTAGCCGACCATGCCCCGGATAAGCTGAACGTCGCGGCTCAGGACCTGTTGGAGAGCGGCGCGGAACCGGTTGACGTCGCCCTGCGTCCGGTTTTGCGCGTTGCTGCGCGCCAGGTCGGACAGCGCAAGTTCCAGAAGACCGAAGACGAACAGCCCCGCGATCGCCGCCAGGGCGAGGCGACGGGTCAAGTATTTGACCAGTTCTCGATGCTGATTTCCGTCGTCTTTCCGCTTCGGGATCATAGGAGAGGGCGCTCTGGATTGATTGGCAGGTGGGTGACGGTTGGAACGTTGACGGACGAGCACCCTTTTCGACCGAACCAAGAACCGTAGTGAACGCCACAATTGGTTAATTTTTCGTGAGTGCTCCAGGGCGCCGGCCCAATTCAGGGCTATCGCCCTCTATATCGAAGACTCGACGTGTCATATTCTGTCGAAAACATGGGCGAAGGGACGGAAATGACTGCGGAGGAGATAGCGCGACGGCTCGGCGACCTGCCGGATCTGGTGAATGACAACGTGGCGCTGGTGCGCCGGGGGCGGACGCTGAGCGGCGAGTTCCTGGTCCAGGCGGATGAACTCCCGGTTCATATCCGCGTCCATGAGGGTCGCATCGAGGTGGTTGAGACCGGCCCATTCCGCATGCGGGCCTGGCGCTTCGCGATCAAGGCCGACGCCGCGGCATGGGCCCGGCACTGGGAAGCGATGCCGGCGCCGGGCTACCACGACATGATCGCCATGACCCGTCTGGGCGTCGCGCGGATCGAAGGCGACCTGCAGCCGCTGATGGCTCATCTGCGCTACGTCAAGGAAGTGCTCGCCGCCCCCCGCGCGACCTCCGGTTTGTCGGCAAGGAGGGGGTGACGATGGCGATTCAGTACGAACCCATCACCGGACGCTATGCGACGATCGAGATCGGCGGCCGGGCGTGCCGGGTCTATATCGAGGAGGCGGGCGAGGGTATCCCGCTGCTTTGCCTGCATACCGCCGGATCGGATGGCCGCCAGTACCGGCACATGATGACCGACCCGGACATCACCCGCGATTTCCGGGTCATCGCCTTCGATCTGCCCTGGCACGGCAAATCCAATCCTCCAGTCGGTTATCACGACGAAGAGTATCGGCTTACCACCAGTCTCTACACCGACGCGATCCTGGCGGTCGCGGACGCGATGGAACTCGACCGGCCGGTGGTGATCGGCTGCTCCATGGGCGGGCGCATCGTCCTGCATCTCGGCGCGCATCATGCCGACCGGTTCCGGGCGCTGATCGGAATCGAATGCGCCGACCACCAGACCTCCTGGTACGATACGAGCTGGCTGCACCGGGGAGACGTCCATGGAGGGGAAGTGTGCGCCGCCATGGTCTCGGGGCTGGTGGCGCCCCAGTCGCCGGACGAGTATCGGTGGGAGACGCTGTGGGGCTACATGCAGAGCGGCCCGGGGATATTCAAAGGCGATCTCTATTTCTACCGAGAGGATTCCGACTTCAGAGACCGTACGCACCTGATCGACACCAAGCGATGCCCGCTCTACCTTCTTACCGGCGAGTACGACTATTCCTGCACGCCCGAGGACACCGAACGGACGGCGGCGGCGATCGACGGCGCCGAGGCGGTGATCATGAAGGAATGCGGCCACTTCCCGATGAGTGAGAATCCGACCGTGTTTCGCGACTACATCCTGCCGGTGCTCGGGGAAATTCGAGATCGAGGGCAATAAGCAACGCAGCGCCTGTCAAACCGGCGCGCCAATCGACGAGGAGGAAACCGCCATGAACGAACTGAGCCCTGCGAAGGTCGCACGCCCGTCCGGCATCAGCGATGCCGAGTGGGATCTGCGCGTTCAACTGGCCGCTGCCTATCGCATGGTCGACCATTTCGGCTGGTGCGAGCTGATCTACGGTCATCTGACGGCCAAGGTCCCGGGCCCCGACCTGCACTTCCTGATCAACCCCTACGGCCTGAACTACGACGAGGTTACCGCGTCCAATCTGGTCAAGATCGACGTGGAGGGGAACAAGATCGACACCGCGAACCCGTACCCGGTGAATCAGGCCGGTTTCGTGATCCATTCCGCAGTCCACATGGCCCATAGCGAACTGCATCAGGTCGTGATGCACACCCACTCGCGTTCGGGTATGGCGATCGCCGCCGTCAAGGAAGGGGTGCTGCCGATCTCCATGGGCTCGACCGCCTTTGTCGACCGGATCAGCTATCACGACTACGAGGGTGTCAGTCTCTATCTGGACGAGCGCGACCGCATCGTCGAGAGCCTGGGCGACAACCATGCCATGGTGCTGAAGAACCACGGGTTGCTCACGACCGGTCGGACGGTCGCCGAGGCGTTCCTGTGGCTATACCGCCTGGAGCGCGCGGCGCAGGTGCAGATCGACGCCGGATCGGCCGGGACGCTGAACATCATCTCGGACAATATCGCCAAGAAGTCGGGAGAGGACGTCAATGGCTTCGCCGCTTCCGAGGCGGAGTACGGCACGCTCGAGTTCGCTGCGCTGATGCGCAAGATGGACAAGATCGATCCGAGTTACCGCGACTGAGCCGGCGTGTCCGCGGAGCAGCCACAGGATCGGTTCTGGGAAACCAAACCGCTCGCGCGGATGACCAAGCGCGAGTGGGAAAGCCTGTGCGACGGTTGCGGCAAGTGCTGCCTCGTGAAACTGCAGGACGCCGACACCGATGAGATTTCCTACACCGATGTCGCCTGCAAGCTGCTCGACTGCACCAGCGCCCGGTGTTCGGACTATCCCAACCGCAAGAAGCAGGTTCCGGATTGCGTGGTCCTGAGCGTCAAGCTGGTGAATCAACTCGACTGGATGCCGTCGACCTGCGCCTACCGATTGCTGAAGGAAGGCAAGCCGCTCTACTGGTGGCACCACCTTGAATGCGGCGATCCGAACGCCGTTCACGAGGCTGGGATCTCGGTGCGCGAGCGGGTTGTCTCCGAGACCCTTGTGGACGATGCCGAACTGGTCGAACACGTGGTCGACTGGCCCGCGTAATGCCGCCCCCACCAGCCCTGGCGTCCGACACCCGCGATCCCCATATACGGGACGGTAGAAACTAGCCCATGGGAATGAGGACGCGATGAGCCGAGGCATGTGGATTCTGGCGGCAATCCTGGCCGTTCTCGTTATCAGTCAGATGTATATGTCCGGGTCCGGGCAACTCGACCGGCCCTGGGCGGAGTGCAAGGAAAGTCTGATGTCGCAGGTGATATCCGGTGAATGCACCCCACGCGATGGTAGCCTCGCACCGCCCGCGACGGCCGGCGGCGGTCTGTCGACGGAGCCCACTCAGCCGCCGCTCGACGACGGCACGCAGAAGGTGGACCGGGGTCAGTAGCCCCGGCGCACCAACTCAGAGCGCGCCCGCCGCCTTCAGTTCCTCGAGCCGCGTGTTGCTCTCCTCGAAGAGGCGGACCAGCTTCTCGCTGTCGTAGGGCCCCTCCTTCAGCGTCTCGTCGTCCCATTCGCTGCGGCCGGGCGCGAAGAAGTCGCCGCCATAGACGTGCAGCGCGCCGGTCAGTTTGGTCAGCGGGTTGGTGACCGAATGGATCGCCGTCTCGCCGAGCCACACCGCTTCCTTCTCGCCCATCTCCTTGGCGCCGAGCTGCTGGAGCCCGCCGTCGGGCGTGCGGCGCCAGAAGGTGTTCTGCTCGGCCCCGGTATAGATGCCGATGGAGGCCCACATGTTGTGATTGTGGGGCATCAGGTGCATCTCCGGGCCCCAGACAAGATTGAGCACGGTCAGACGGTCGGACCGGTGGAGGGTATTCACTCCGGCCTTCTGCGGCTCGCCGATCACCTTCATGACGGCGGCCGGATCCTCGACCGCGCGGGCCACGACCTCCTGGGCCGCGCGTTCCGGCGTCTTCTCGTCCAGCGCCGCGTAACAGTCCTCGATGAACCGTTCCAGATCCAACATGCTAGCCTCCCTCGGATTTGTTGCGGCCATTATGCCGAAGCCGGCGGGGCGGGGGAATGCGACCAAGGGTGCTGATCGCCGGGATCTGGCACGAAACCAACACCTTTTCGCCGATCCGCACCGATCTCGCGGCCTTCCACGCCTATCAGTGGGCCGAGGGCGAGGGGCTCGCGCCGCGTTACGCCGGCACCAACACGGAGGTCGGCGGCATGCTCGCTGGCGCCGAGGCGGCCGGTCTGACGGTCGTCCCCGGGCTCTTCGCCGGCGCTATCCCCAGCGGCCCGGTCACCCGTGACGCTTTCGAGGCGATGGCCGGGCTGATCGCCGGTCTCGCCGCCGAGGAGCGCCCCGACGGCGTGCTCCTGGCGCTGCACGGGGCGATGGTGGTCGAGGGCGTCGAGCAGAGCGATGCCGCGCTTGCCCGGCGGGTGCGAGACGCGATCGGACCCGATATCCCGATCGTCGCCACTTACGACCTGCACGCCAATATCGGGCCGGCCCTGGTCGATGCCTGCGACATGCTCATAGGCTACGACACCTTTCCCCATACCGACATGGGAGCACGGGGCGAGGAGGCGGCACGGCGGCTTGCCGGTCTGCTCGCTGACGGAACGCGCCCCGCCAAGGTCTTCCGCAAGCTGGCGATGATCACCGTTCCGCAGATGCAGGCGACGGCCGAAGCGCCGATGGCCGGGGTGATGGCGCGGGTCGGCGAGGCGGAGGCGGTTCCCGGTGTTGACGTGGTCTCTGTCGCCCAGGGTTTCGCTTATGCCGATGTCGACCATCTCGGCGTGGCGGTCACCGGTTATGGCACCGACCTGGTGGCCGTGGAGCGCGAAGTGTCCGCGGTGGTCGACATGATCGAGCGGGCGCGGGATGACTTCCGGCCGACGCTGGTCCCGGTAGCGGATGCGGTGAGCCGTGCGGCGGAGCCGGGCGACGGTCCTGTGGTTCTGGTCGAGCCGGCGGATAACGTGGGCGGCGGCGCGCCCGGCGACGGGACCGCCGTCCTGGCCGAACTCATGCGGCGGGAAGTCGGGGGGACCGTCGTCCTGTGGGATCCGGCGGCGGCTTCCGCCGCTCTCGGACAGTCCAGGTTCCGCGGGCCGGTCGGCGGCCGAACCCTGCCCGATCTGCACGGGCCGCCGGTGGAGATCGCCGGCGACGTCGTCTTCGCCGAGCCGTCGGTCCGCTATATCCGGGACGGCGCTTATATGACCGGCCAGGAGGTCCCCATGGGCGACGTCGCCGTCGTCCGCACCACCTTCGGCCTGAACGTGGTGCTGACCGGTGAGCGGGTGATGCCGTTCGACGATACCCACCTGCGCCGCGTCGGCATCGAGCCGGCCAGGGAGCCGGTGCTGGTGGCCAAGTCGGGCAGTGCCTGGAAGATTGCTTTCGAGGGGATCGCCCGCGCGGCGTTCGTGGTCGATACCGGCGGCGTGTGCGCGTCCGATGTCACCCGGCTGCCCTATACCCGCGCCGCGGTTCGGCGGTGCTGGCCTTTCGCGGGGTAGAGGGGAGGGACGGCCGAGAGAACCGTCCCCCGCCCTTTTTTACGCCGCCGTGGCGACCGGCACCGGGTCCGCGACCACCGCGAGGCAGGCGGCCGCCGCTTCCCGGCCCTTCAGGCGGAAATGATCCAGGAAGAAAGTCCGGTGCTCGGCGGAGTCGTGGAACTGGTGCGGGGTGAGGACCGCCGACAGGACCGGCACGTCGGTGTCCATCTGCGCCTGCATCAGGCCGGAGATCACGCTCTGGGCGACGAACTCGTGACGGTAGATGCCGCCGTCAACGACGAAGGCCGAGGCGACGACCGCGCGGTAGCGGCCGGTCCGCGCCAGCCGACGGGCCAGGAGCGGGATCTCGAAGGCCCCGGGCACATCGTAGACGTCGACCCCGAACGCTCCGGGTCGATCCTCCTCGAGTGTCTCCAGGAAAGAGGTCCGGCAGGCATCGACGATCTCGGCGTGCCAGCGGGCCTGGATGAAGGCGATCCGGCCGCCGGCGGAGTCGGATTTGGTCTGGGTTTCGGTGCTCTGATTCATGCTGTCCTCCTTGGACATGAGACTGAACCAGGGCGTACGAACTCGCGAGCGCACTCCCGGCGCGATGCCGGGGAGTCCGACTCTCTCCTTCGTTATCTTCCATCCGGACTGTAACCGTCGGCTCCGGAGTCGCACCGGATCTGCTGACCCCCCGGAGGTGACCCCGTGGGCGCTCGCGGGCTTGGCGCCGGATCTCTTGACCGGAGCCTTACCGCCGGTGGGGACTTCCACCCCGCCCCGATAACGTGCCGCATCACCGATGCGGCGCGCGTTTTCTAGCGGGGCCGGTCGATCCCGTCGAGACCCGCCCGGCGGAGGAGCCGGACGGGTCGGGTTCGATCTCAGTTCTGCGGTTGCAGCGGAACCAAACTCGAGAAGATGTGGCTGACCCCTTGGCTCGGGCTGCTGTTGGTGGCGACGGAGTGACAGCCGAAGCAGTTTTCCGGCCGAAAGCTGCCGGTCCCGGTGCTGTCCGGAAACTGATGGAAGGTTTCCATCGTCGAGTTTGCCAGACGCAGGGTTCCGCGCAGGACCTGATCGGTGCCGCTGGTCGGAATCTGGTTCGACCCGCCGCCGGACCAGATCGATCCGGTCTGTATATAGTTCCTGCGGACGTCGTCGGCTGCCAGTTGATTGATGATCGATTGATTCAGCGAAACGAGGTCGGTGGCCCGCGTCGTCGGGGTCGAGGTGGACCCATAGGTCGGTTCGACGGCGTCGGCGTCGGTCATGTAGACGTCGCCCCAGGGGTTGATGCGGACCACCTCGTTCGGGCCGATGGATTGTCCTTCGTCGGCGATGACGAAATTCAGGTCGATGGTAATCTGGTCGTTCACGGGGTACCTGATGACCTTGAAGGTCGCCCGCTCGATCACCTCGGTTACGGGCAGACTGCCCTGGTCCGGGGACGCGTTGAAGAGCCAGGGGTCTGAGCCGTTGCCATCGTAGGGCTGGTAGGTGGGGGCGCCGGTTGCGTTGAAGTAGAAGTAGCCGTTCTGCGGGGCGTTGTTGACGTGCTCGAAGGTCGCCCAAACCATCTCGGGATGGCCGTTGACCGAGCCGACGACGTGAAAGCCGATCAGCGCCAACGTCTTCACCTCGGTGCCGGTCTGCAGCCAAAAGCTACCGTTGTCCTTGTCCCAGGTGCTGACGGTCGCCTCGACCGTCACATAGCCCTCGCCATCGTTCGGCAGCAGGCTCGCCTCGATCCATGAGGTTTTCATCTCCATCGCCAGCGCCTGACTGTTGTCGATGCCGTCGACCCCGAAAACGGTCGTGGCATAGTCGACAACCACGTTCATGTCGCTGACGCTGTCCGGGAAGTTCGTAGCGAGCTCTCCGTTGAAGGCGGAGCTTGTGACGCCGGCCTGATAGTAGGCGTAGAGATCGTTCACCTTGACGCCGTAGTAGACGATCCCGTCATCGGGTCCGATCAGAACGCCGCCGCCGCCGGTCTGGCCGACGCCCGCGTCGTCGTCGGTCTTTTCGGTGCGGGGCGCGAACACCCCAACCCCGGTGTCCGTTGACGCGACGTAGTTCCGCACATCGCCGTCCTTCACGACATCGAGGAAGTCCGCGCCGTCGAAAACGTGTGTGCCGTCGACCTGTGACGTCAACCAGAGAAACATCTGCGCGCCCCACTTGAAGAAATTGCAGTCGGTCGCGTCGTTGAAGGTTGCGCTGTCGGCGGCGTTGAAGACGCCTTGCGTGCCGCTTTTCCAACTGTCGAACTCGGTTGCGGAGACCGCGCAACTTCCCAGCACATCGTTTGGCAGCGGCGTTTGTGCGTCGGCTGGCCGTGTCAGGAGGGCGGCGATTGCCACCGCTCCCAGCAGGCTTGTCAAAGCAGGCAATTTCTTCATTTGTTCCTCCCGGTCATCCGCTTCCGAAGAAGCTCATTGGGCTTAGGGGAGGATGTTATGCATGAATGCAGTCTAAGGTTGTGTAAGAAATCACACAACAAAACCGCTGGATTATTCGAACGCGCTCTTAAGACGACGGCTCAGTTCACCCGCCAGCGGTCCAGCACGTCGCGACGGATCTCGACGCCCAGGCCCGGCCCGTCGGGCACGTGGGCGATGCCGTCCTCCACCAGCACCGGCTCGACCAGAAGATCCTGACGGAACGGGTGAGGCGTGCTGTCGTACTCCAGGAGCGGCTGGTGGGCGCCGAAGGCGGGGACGGTGGTCGGCAGCACGGCGAGAAGCTGCATCGCGGCCGCCAGGCCGATGCCGGTACCCCAGACATGCGGGTTGTAGCGGGTGCCGTGCGCCCAGGCCATGTCGGCGATCCGCTTCGCCTCGGTCAGGCCGCCGCAGGAGGCGGTGTCCGGCTGGATCACGTCCATCGCCCGCATCTCCAGGATGCGGCGGAAGTCGTGTCGGGTGAAGGAGCACTCGCCGCCGGCGATGGGGATCGAGGTGCGGGTGCGCAACTCGGCATAGCCCTCGACGTCTTCCGGCTCCACCGGCTCCTCGAACCAGCCGATGTCGAAGGGCTCCATGGCGCGGGCGAGGCGGGTGGCCTGGACCCTGTCGCAGCCATGGTTGGCGTCAACGAAGAGTTCGATGCCGTCACCGATCGATCGGCGCAGCATCTCCACCAGCGCGATGTCGTCATCGAAGCCGAACCCGACCTTGGTCTTCATGGCGGTGAAGCCGGCGTCGATGTAGCCGCGCGCCTCGTCGGCCAGCAGCCGGTGGTTCTCCGCGCGGTCGTCGCTGCGCCGGTACAGGCCGGTGGCGTAGGCCCGCACGGTCGAGCGGATCGGGCCCCCCATCAGAACGTGAACCGGCACTCCGAGAACCTTGCCGCGCAGATCCCATAGCGCGATGTCGATGGCCGACAGCGCCTGGACCGGCACGCCGCGCTGCCCGTGGTCGCGCAGGCCGTTGTACAGCTCCTCCCAGAGCGCGTCTCCGGCGAGAGGCGAGCGACCGATCAGTCTCGGTGCGTAGTATCTCTCGATCACCGTGGCCAGCGCCCAGGGCGGCCCGTAACCGTCGCCCCAGCCGGTGATTCCGGCATCGGTCTCGATCTCGACAACAAGCCCGACGCGGCGGTCGACCCAGGTCTGGCTGAAGGCGAACCGGTCGGCGATGGGGGCTTCCAGCACATGGGCGCGGACGGCGGTGATCTTCATAGCGCTCCTCCCTGATCCGCCCGAACGGTATCAGCACCTCTCGGGCGATCACATCCGCGATGGGACGCCGGTCTGTTACCCGATAGTCCTTGCCCGCATTGATGCGGGCAACAATCCTCTGCCAGTCAAGGATAGGGAGCGGCGGATGACCTTTGCCAGCGCACTGATATCGATCGCCGAAGCCTATGCATGGATCGGCACGGGAGTCGCCGCACTCTTTCTGCTGTGGGGCGTCGACCGCATCGATCCCTCGGCACGGGGGGCCTACCTGTTCCGCCTGCTGGCATTGCCGGGCGTCGTCGGTCTCTGGCCGCTGGTCCTGTGGCGCTGGTTCTTCCGGCCCGCGCCGGATGGTGGGACCGGAACCGGGGAGGCGGTCTGATGCAGGCCCCCTGGCGCCGGGCCCATCGCCGGCTCTGGCCGGCTCTGACGCTTGTTCTGGCGCTCGGGCTTGTGCTGGGCGTGGCGATGAAGCAGGAGCGTCCGGTCGAGCCGGGCGCGGTGATCGAAGGGGCGCGGCAATGAGCGCGGCGTACCGGCCGGTCCAGTGGACCCGCTTCAAACTCGCCTACGACGCCGCGCTTGGCCTCGGCGTCGCGGCCTATCTCATCCTGTATCTGCGCTTTGCTCCGGGATGGCTTGAAGTCCCGGGTATCGGCGGCGCGGAACTTCGGATGCGGGCCTTCGGTACCTGCGCCTTCTGGATGCTGACGGTGATCCTCTGCATCGGTCCGCTGGCTCGCCTGGATCGGCGTTTCCTTCCGGTGCTCTACAACCGCCGGCATTTCGGCGTGCTCACCCTCTTCGTCGTGCTCGCCCACATGTATGCCGTGCTGGGATGGTATGCGGCGTTCTCGCCGATCGATCCATGGACGGCGATGCTGACCGCCAATACGGACGTCACCTCCTTTGTCGGCTTCCCCTTCGAGTGGCTCGGCATGGCGGCCTTGGCGATCCTGTTCGCCATGGCCGCGACCAGCCATGATTTCTGGCTCGCGTTTCTCGGCCCGAAGACCTGGAAAACGCTGCACATGCTGGTCTACCTGGCCTACGGGCTGGTGGTGATGCATGTGGTCCTGGGCGTCGTCCAGGCGGAGGAGAGTGGCGCGTTCCCGACCATGGTGGCGGTCAGCCTGGCGCTGGTCGGCGGGCTGCACATCGCCGCCGGTCGGGTCGAGCACCGCATCGACAGGGCCCATGCGGCGCTCGACCTGGCGGACGGTGGTTGGATCCGCGCCCTGCGGATCGACGAGTTGGAGGATGGCCGCGGACGAACCGTGACCCTGCCAAGCGGCGAGCGCGCGGCGGTTTTCCGATACGGGGCCAAGATCTCGGCGCTCTGGAACGCCTGTGCCCACCAGAACGGTCCGCTCGGGGAGGGACGGATCCTCGACGGTTGCGTCACCTGCCCCTGGCACGGCTTCCAGTACGACCCGGAGACCGGCTGCGCCCCGGCTCCCTTCACCGAGAAGGTGCCGACGTTCCGGGTGCGACGGGACGGCGACTACGTGCTGATCGATCCCAGGGCCTTGCCGCCGGGGACCAGGACGCCGCCCATCGTTCTCGAGGAGACCAAGCCATGAGCCGGCCCGACTCCGGGAAGGACCCGTTCTTCGTCGGGTATGCGCCGACGCCGAAAGCGCTGGTCGGGTTCCTCGCCGTCGTCGCGGGTGCCGTGATCGGCGGGGGTATGGCGGCCGCGGCCGTTCTCGCGATGGCCCAGGGGGACTGGGGGGCGGCGTCGTTCAAATGGGGCGACGGGTATCAGACCCGAACCGGCGTTCTCGCTGCCGCACCCTATCCGGTGCTCTACCAGCCGCCGAGCCCGGACTATCCGCAGGGACGCGCCGTCGTCCTTTCGGGTCAGGGGAAGCGGGGCGTGCAGCAGGTCGCCACCGAACTCGACGGCCGCCCGGCTGATGTGGGCGGCATCGCGCTGGGGCGCGACGAGGTCGGGGTGGAGTTCATCCAGGTCGGCGGCGAGGTGAAACTGCGTTCGGCAGAGGACTCGGGCTCCGTTCCTGTCGGCTGGACCCCGCCGACAGAGGATCTCGGCCCGCGCACGCTGAAGGGCGAGATCGTCGACAGCAAGTGCTACCTCGGTGCGATGCGCCCTGGATCGGGCAAGACCCACAAGCTCTGCGCCAACCTGTGCCTGGTCGGCGGCATACCGCCGATGTTCGTGGTCTATCGGGAGGAGGGGGCGCCGTTGGTCATGCTGTTGGGCGTTGCCGAAGGCGCGCCGATCCCGGACGCCCTGTTGGACCACACCAGCCACTACGTCGAGCTGTCGGGCCGCGTGGAACGGCGCGCCGATCTGCTGATCTTTCTGGTCGATCCCGCGTCGGTGAGGCGGCTGTGACGGGCTCGCGAACGATGTTCGGTTCGAGCGTGCGGGCCGCCTGCCGCCGCGTCGCTTCGGCGGAGGGATTGGACACAGGGGAGGTGAGCGAATGGCCCATCTGATCCGTCTAGCGGTGACCGTTCTCGTCGGCGTCGCCCTGTGGAAGCTCTGGGTCGGCTTCAACGTGGAAATCCTGGATGTGGATATCGTCGCGTTCGACGGTCTGCGGCGCCAGTTGCGGGGAACCTGGCTCTGGGATCTGAGGTATCCTCTGATTCCGGTCTACGCCGTTCTGGCTCTCTGGATCGCGGAGCAGGTGGCGGCGCGGCTTCCGACGGGGCGGGGCTGAGACGCTCAGTCCTTCGCACCCCGCCGCATCAGCCGGAAGGCCGCCGGGGCCAGGATCACGATGAAGCCGATCCGGAAGATGTGGTGGGTGGCGACGAAGGCGACGTCGCGGCCCAGCGCCAGGGCGATGAGGCTCATCTCGGCCAGGCCGCCGGGGGCGTAGGCCAGGACGAGGATGAACCACGGGACGCCGGTCAGGCTCTCGAGCGCCAGCCCGAACAGAACGCCCGAGACCATCAGGATCGCCGTCGAGCCGATGGAGATCTTCACGATGCGGGCGATCTCGCGCACCGGCGTGCCGGCGAAGCGGCAGCCGATGCCGCTGCCCATCACCACCTGGGCGCAGGCGACGAGCAGGCTCGGCGGGCTCGCCTCGGTGAAGCCGGCGAGATGGATCACGCCGGAGACGGCCATGGGGCCGACCAGGAAGGCGGCCGGAATCCGCAGCAGCTTGCCGACGATCGCGCCGACCACAGCGCAGCCCGCCAGCAGCGCCCAGTCGACGGGTGCCAGGTCGAGCCCTGCGCCGGGCGGCAGCAGGGTCCCGGAGGGGGTGTAGTCGGCGAAGATCCGGAAGACGAAGGGGATCGTCATCACCACCAGCAGGATGCGGGCGGAGTGGGTGAGGGCGATCACCCGGTCGTCGCCGCCCATGGCGCGGCCGACCAGCACCATCTCGTTCAGTCCTCCCGGCGAGGAGGCGAAGTAGGAAGTCACGGGGTCGTAGCCGCCGACCTTGCGGAAATACCAGGTGACGAGCGCGCCGGCGGTCACGGCGTAGACCAGCAGGCCGGCGATCGAGACGGCCCATTCGCCCGCCCGATCGATCAGGTCGGGACTGAATGCGCTGCCCAGCATGACGCCGAGGATGGCGATCATCGACATGCGCAGGCGGTACTCGATGCGGATGTTCGCGCCGGCGACCGAGGCGATCGTGGTGGCGACCATCGCCCCCATCATCCACGGCAGCGGCAACTGAGCCCAGGCGAAGAGCAGACCGCCGGCCGTCCCGATCGCCAGGGCGAGGGTCATGGAGCCCCGCTTGCCGCCGGAGGTCATCCGGTCGCCGCCCGGCTTGCCGGCGGTCTCCTCCGGAACGATCGGGTCGTCGTCTGATGTTTTGGCGGTGGGGTCTTGGTCGACCGCGCGGTTTCTCTCCCGCTCAGCCATCGACGACGCGTCCGAAGCGAACCGCCGTCTGTCCAGGCACGAGGCGTCGTCCCGGCATGATCAGAATGCAACCGTCATAGGGCGTTCGCACCGGTTCTTCCCCGTCATAGCCGAGCACCGTCCCCGCTTCCGGGATCTCCTCCATACCGAGATAGTGGTCGATGAAACGGAAGTGGTCGTGTCGAACAGTCACCGCTTCCGTGACCTGGATGACCCGCTGCGGGGGCGGGGGGGGGCGGTAGGCGTCTGGGATATCCTCGACCTCCAGTGCGCCCGTGGCCGCCAGGAACCTGTGGAACGCTTCCTCCGCGACGGGAAGCGTGCCGGCCGCCCAGTGCTGTCCTGCTTCCAGCAGCAGGGCGGCTCTGTTGTCTGCGGGATCGGCGAAGAAGGCGTAGTCCCGCATCCGTACGCCGGCTGCATGGCCTGCATCGACAACGATCGACGCCGGCGTTCCGACCCGGCGTGCCAGGGCCACGCCTTTGTCGCAGGCGCCGGCGAGCATCAACGGCTCGACCGGATTGGACATGGAATGGATGTCGAGCAGCAGATCCGCCGTGTCGAGCAGCGGGCGGATAGCGCGGGCCCGGGCGAGTTCGACGCTGGACCGAGGGCCGTCCAGGGTATCACGGTCCCAGACCCGGTTCAGGTCTTCGTCGACGAAGCGGGACAGGTTCGGATAGTCGGCTTCGAAGGACCGGTAGGCCGCCACGTTGGAAAAGCCGAGGGTAAGTTTGCCGGCGCGGGGCCGCTGGCCGGATGCGAGGAATCCGTCAAGCACGATGGCGCCACACAATTCGTTGCCGTGGGTGACGGCTGTGACCATGACGTGCGGACCCGGCCGCCCTGAGTCGAAACTCCAGAAGAAGGGGATGCCGGTGTTTCCGGCCCTCCAGCGTTCGATATCGGGAGCGGGCAGTTCCACCGGCCACGACGGCGTCGATCTTGGTCCGTCGGGACCGGCGCCCGCTGCCCCACCGACGCTCATGCTACCTGCTCGTCGGGTGTGTCCGGAAACCGTTTCGAAAAGGCAGAGGGCATCGCTTGGCCGCGGTTGTGAATAGAACGTTCGGGTGGGGCGGTTGCAAGAGAGGGCAGGATGGACTTTCGGCGGTCAGGCTAGGCCATGGCCAGGCCGAAGACCATAGGGAGAAGGGCAGAACGAGCCCGATCCGGGATTGTGCGGTGCGGCCAATTCGGCCATGCTCTCGGCTCCGCGCGTGCAACGACACGACTGCGCATACCAATCAATCCCAATGCAGAGATGGAGGCAGGGATGAGTTTCATTCGTCGGCTGGGGGTTACGGCGGTCGCGATGGCGGCTTTGGCCGGCCCGGCAATGGCCGAGGACATTACGATCGGTATCCGTTCGGAGCCGTCGTCCATGGATCCGTATTTCCACAACCTTGGCCCCAACAACGCCATGATCGGCCACGTGTTCGCACGTCTGGTCGATTTCGATTCGAATCAGCAGCTCTTCCCGAGCATCGCCGAGTCGTACAAGGCGATCGACGACACTACCTGGGAGTTCAAGCTGCGCCAGGGCGTCAAGTTCCACGATGGAACCGATCTGACCGTGGATGACGTGATCTATTCGTTCGAACGGGCGGATGGCTATACCGGCGGCAACTCTTCGTTCCGGATCTACACGAAGGGCAAGACCCTGACGAAGATCGACGATCACACGCTGCACATCTCGACGGAGAAGCCCTACCCGCTGATGCCGAACGACCTGACCACGGTCATGATCATGTCGTCCGAGGCGAAGGGTACCGGGGCTCCCGACACCAACAAGGGGATCGAGGCCAGCGACTTCAACGACGGTACCGCCACCATGGGCTCCGGCCCGTACAAATTCGTGGAGTGGAAGAAAGGCGACCGCATCGTCCTGGAGAAGTACGAGGACTATGTCGGGCCGCTTTCCCAACCCTGGGACAAGGTAACGTTCCGGTTCATTCCGTCCGAGCCGGCCCGCGTCGCGGCGCTGCTCGCGGGCGACGTCGACATGATCGACAACGTTCCGACCTCCGACATCGCGACTCTCCAGAAAAACAAGGACGTGTCTCTGAGCGACGGTGTGTCGAACCGGGTGATCTACCTGCACCTGGACCAATGGCGCGACAACTCGCCGTTCGTCACCGATAAGGACGGCAATCCGCTGGACAAGAACCCGCTGAAGGACGCGCGTGTCCGCAAGGCGATCTCCATGATGATCAACCGCCCGGCCATCGTCGAGCGTGTCATGGAGGGTGTTGCCCTGCCGGCCGGTCAGCTCCTCCCGGATGGCTTCTTCGGCCGATCGCCGAACCTGAAGCCCGAGAAGTACGACGTCGCCGGCGCCAAGAAGCTGCTGGCCGAGGCCGGCTATCCGGATGGCTTCGGGCTGACGATCCACGGTCCGAACGACCGCTACATCAACGACGCCAAGATTGCGGAAGCGATCGGGCAGTTGCTGTCTGCGGCGGGCATTCCGACCAAGGTCGTCACCATGCCGAAGAACGTCTACTTCTCCCGCGCCTCGAAGGGTGCGGACGGCAAGCCGGAGTTCAGCTTCGTGCTCGTCGGATGGGGATCGGGTACGGGCGAGGCGTCCTCGCCGCTGAAGTCGCTCTTGGCCACCCACGACCCCGACAAGGGTTGGGGGGCGTCGAACCGCGGCCGTCACACCGATCCCAAGGTCGACGCGCTGATCGGCGAGGCTCTGGCCACCGTGGACGACGCGAAACGGGGTCAGCTGCTGGCTGAAGCGACCGACATCGCCATTGGTGAGAATCAGGGCATCATCCCCTTGCACTATCAGGTGAACACCTGGGCGACGCGTGCGGGGCTGACCTACAACTCCCGGACCGATGAACGGACACTCGCGTACGATCTGAAGCCGGCAAACTGACCGGACGTCACGCAATCGGGGCACGGCCGGATCGACCGGCCGTGCCTCTCAAAAACAAAAACTCGTTTCGACTTGCCTCCCGCGCGGTCCCCTTGGACTCGATCGCGGGTTGAGCTTTATGAGAGGTCGGTGATGACGGTCTTCATCATCAGACGATTGATGCAGGCGGCCCTGGTCGTACTGATCATGTCATTCCTGGTCTTCTCGGGCGTGTTCCTGGTTGGCGACCCGACAGAAATCCTTGTCGCCGACGATGCCGATCAGGCCGAGCGGGCGGCGGTAATAGAGAGTCTCGGCCTCGATAAGCCGTTTCATATCCAGTACCTGCGTTTCCTGACCAAGGCCGCGGAAGGGGATCTCGGCGAGAGTTTCGTGTTCAACGAACCGGCGCTGCAACTGATCCTCGATCGGCTGCCTGCGACGATGGAACTCGCGATCGCAGCTCTCCTGATCTCCATCGTCTTCGGCATTCCGCTCGGCGTGATCGCCGGCCTGAAGCCCGACGCGGTCTATTCGAAGTTCATCATGACCGGCTCGATCCTCGGCTTCAGTCTGCCGACGTTCTGGGTCGGCATCATGTTGATCCTGCTGTTCTCGGTGCAACTCGGCTGGCTCCCGTCGACCGGGCGCGGAGACGAGATCCATTACGTGTTCGGATTTCCGACCTCGCTGCTGACGTTGGACGGTTGGAGCCATGTGCTGCTCCCGGCGGTCAATCTGGCGCTGTTCAAGCTCTCCGCGGTGACTCGCCTGGCCCGTGCCGGCACCCGCGAAGTCGTGCATCAGGACTACGTCAAATTCGCGCGTGCGAAGGGTCTGACCGACCAACGCGTCATCTTCGTTCACGTGCTCAAGAACATCCTGATCCCCGTCGTCACCGTCCTCGGTCTGGAGTTCGGCGGTCTGGTCGCCTTCTCCGTAGTGACCGAGACGATCTTCGCGTGGCCGGGGATTGGAAAGCTGCTGATCGACTCGATCGGCCTTCTCGACCGGCCGGTGATCGTCGCCTATCTGATGATCATCGTGCTGCTCTTCGTCTTCCTGAACCTGATGGTCGATATCTGCTACTCGCTGCTCGATCCGAGGGTTCGTCTGCAGGACATCAAGGCATGACCGCGATCCAAGAAGAAACCGTTGTCGAGGATACGGCCGCCGACAGGAAGAACGCGGCCGTTCAAACCCCGTTCCGGCGCATTCTCTCCGACTTCATGGACAGCCCGGTGGCCGTTCTCGGCGCCTTTGGGGTGATTGTGGTGATCTTTATCGCGGTTTTCGGTCCCTGGCTGGCGCCGACCGATCCGTACGATCTCTCGTCCGTCAGCTTCATGGACAACCTGCTGGCGCCGGGTGAAACAATGGCGAACGGGACGGTTGCCTGGCTCGGCACCGACGGGGCCGGACGCGACCTGTTGAGCGCCATGATCTACGGCCTGCGGATCAGTCTCGGCGTCGGCGTGGGCTCCGGCATCATCGCCCTGATCATCGGCTGCACGCTTGGCATGATCGCCGCGTATTTCGGCGGCCGCACCGACATGGTCATCATGCGCATCGTCGACATGCAGCTTTCGTTTCCGGCGATCCTGGTCGCACTGATCCTGCTGGCGGTGGTGAAGGGCGGGCCGAACGAGCCCGGTTACTTTGCGGTGCTGAAGATCATCGCGGCTCTGGTCGTGGTCCAGTGGGCCTACTACGCCCGCACGATCCGTGGGTCCGCCCTGGTCGAGCGGCGCAAGGAATATGTGGAGGCGGCGAACTGTCTTGCGCTCAGCAACGGCCGCGTGGTGTTCCGTCATCTGCTGCCGAACTGCATCGCGCCGATTATCGTTGTCGGCACCATGCAGACCGCGCACGCGATCTCCCTGGAGGCAACGCTGTCCTTCCTCGGGCTGGGCCTTCCGCAGACCGAACCGTCGCTCGGCAAGCTGATCTCAAACGGTTTCGACTACGTCATGAGCGGGAAGTACTGGATCACCGTGTTTCCCGGGCTGGCCCTGCTGTTCATGATCGTGAGCATCAACTTGGTCGGCGATCGGCTGCGCGACGTGCTCAATCCGCGTCTTCAGAAGTAAGAGGGGACCCCGGTGGCGAATTCCGACGTTCCGACGCTCGAGGTCCGGAACCTGCAGACCCATTTCTTCACCCGTGCCGGTGTGGTCAAGGCGGTGGACGACGTGTCCTTCTCCGTGCGCCCGGGAGAGGTCCTCGGTCTGGTGGGTGAGTCCGGCTCGGGCAAAACCGTGACGGGCTTCTCGATTCTCGGCCTGGTCGATGAACCCGGCCGCGTGGTCGGCGGCGAGATCCTGTACAAGGGCGAGAATATCGCAAATGCCTCGGACGAGCGGATGCGCCGCCTGAGGGGTAACAACATCGCGATGATCTTCCAGGATCCGATGATGACCCTGAACCCGGTTCTGCGTGTCGACACGCAGATGATCGAGGCGATTCAGGCGCACGAGAACGTCAGTAGGAACGAGGCTTGGGAGCGGTCGCGGGCGGCACTGGAACAGGTGGGTATCCCGGCGGCCGAGGAGCGGCTGAAATCCTATCCGCACCAGTTCTCCGGCGGCATGCGCCAGCGGGTGGCGATTGCGATCGCCTTGCTCAACAAGCCTGACCTCATCGTCGCCGACGAGCCGACAACGGCGCTCGACGTGACCATCCAGGGGCAGATCCTCTACGAGGTGCAGAAGCTCTGCGAGGAGACCGGGACGGCGATGATCTGGATCACCCACGATCTCTCCGTGGTCGCCGGGCTCGCGGATGAGATTTGCGTGATGTACGCCGGCCGCGTGGTCGAGCACGGGACGGTCAACGATGTTCTGGACAACCCGGCGCATCCCTACACGCTGGGGCTGATCAACTCGGTGCCCAGCCGGAACAGGCGGGGCGAGCCGCTGGCCCAGATTCCGGGCATGACACCATCGCTGCTGAACCTTCCGAAGGGCTGCCCGTTCAAGACTCGCTGCCCGCGGGTGGGGCCGGACTGCGAGATCGAACCGGCTATCACCCACCCGGTAACCGCGCGCGATGTCCGCTGCCACTATCCGGTGACGGCGGGGGAAGCCGCCGCGCCCACGTCCGAGGTGACCGCATGAGCGCCATGATGGAAACCGGTGAGAGCAAGCCTGCGGCGGCCGACAGCAAGCCGATCCTGGAATTGCGGAACGTTTCGAAGCGTTTCGTGAAGTCTCTGGACGCTGCCGCCAAGATCGCCAACCTGTTCGGTGCGGGTCTGAAGGACGAGGTGGTTCACGCAGTCGACACTGTGTCGATGACCGTTGCCGATGGCGAGGTGGTGGGGCTGGTCGGCGAGTCCGGATGCGGCAAGTCGACTCTCGGCCGGGTGGTGGCGGGCGTCCATCCCGCGACAAGTGGCGACGTGCTGTTCCGCGGACGCGAGCTGTCGACCCAGAGCTCGGCCGAGGCACGGGATACCGCCCTCAAGGTTCAGATGATCTTCCAGGATCCGATGAGCTCCCTGAATCCGCGCCTCCGGGTCGAGGATATCGTGGGTGAGGCGCCTAGGATCCACGGCCTTGTCGATGCGAAGGGGCTGGAAGACTACGTGGCGGAGATGCTGCTAAGGGTCGGCTTGGATCCGACTTACGCGAAACGCTATCCCCACCAGTTTTCCGGAGGCCAGCGCCAGCGCATCGGGATCGCCCGTGCGCTCGCCGTGAACCCGGAATTCCTGGTTTGCGACGAGTCGGTGGCCGCGCTCGACGTGTCGATTCAGGCCCAGGTCTTGAACTTGTTCATGCGCCTGCGCGAGGAGTTCAACCTCACCTATCTGTTCATCAGCCACGATCTCGGCGTTGTCGAGCATCTGTCCGACCGGGTCGTGATCATGTACCTCGGCCGGGTGGTGGAGACCGCGAGGACCGAGGATATCTTTTCCTCGCCGAATCATCCCTATACCCAGGCGCTGCTGGCGGAGGTACCGCGGCTCGACACCCGCAAGCGCAAGTTCGTCCCGGTGAAGGGAGAAATCCCGTCCCCCCTGAACCCGCCGCCCGGCTGCCATTTCAATCCGCGCTGCCCGCATGCCCACGAGCGTTGCCGCGTCGAGCAGCCGACGCTCAGAGAGATCGCTCCCGGCCGCTGGTCCGCCTGCCATCTCAACGATGGGGCATGAGTCCGCATCCTGGCGATCCGGACCGTTCCGTTCCCGGCGTCCTGTGGCGCCGGGATCCGCGCGGCGCTCCGATCCCTCTGGTGGTCGACAGCCCGCATAACGGCACCGACTGGCCGGACGATTTCGATCATATCGTCACCGAGGCCGAACTTATGACCTCCGTTGACCGTTTCGTGGACGAGCTGTTCGCGCATGCGCCGGCGGTTGGGGCGACGCTGATCGCCGCCCAGTTTCCCCGCGCCTATATCGACGCGAACCGGGCCGAGGACGATCTCGATCTCGCGCTGATCGAAGGCGACTGGCCGTTGCCCGTTAACCCCGGCGAAAAGACCGAGTTCGGCATGGGCGTGGTTCGCCGATACATCCTCAAGGGCCGGCCCATCTACGGACGCAGGCTGACGGTCGACGAGGTCATGCGCCGGCTGGAGACCTACCATCGGCCCTACCATGCCGCCGTATCCGAGGCGATCGGCGACGCCCATCAACGGTTCGGGGTCGCGTTCCATCTCGACTGTCACTCGATGAAACCGGTCGGCAATGCGATGAACGTGGACGCGGGCGCCCCGCGCCCCGATGTCGTCCTGAGCGACAGGGAAGGCGTCACCTGCGATCGAGCGTTCATCGAGACCGCCGCCTCGCTTCTGGGCGATCGCGGCTATCGGGTGGGGATCAACCATCCGTACAAGGGAGCCGAACTGGTCGCGCGCCATTCGGACCCTGCGGCCGGACGCCACTCCCTGCAGATCGAACTCAATCGCGCCCTCTACATGGACGTCGAGACCTTCGAGAAATCGGCGGGGTTCGACACTCTGAAGGCTGATCTCGACGGGTTCCTCGAGGACCTAGCCGACTTCGTGATGGACCGGGCCGTGTAGCGGCTCCTGTCCCCAGGATCCAGGCGGCGTTTGATGTGTCGGTGCCGGGATCTGGACCACTCGGTTCCAAAAGCCTTTGAAGCCAGGGTCCTTGCGCGTTGGCGCGCGGCACCCGGGGCAGCGCGAAGCGGCGCGTTGGCTGATGCGAGGACGCTCAGACGGCCGTCCCCTCGGCCCGCGTCAGCGCCCGGTACTTCTCCATCAAGGCCGACGTGACGGGGCCTGGTATCGGTCCCTTCAAGCGGCGTCCGTCAATCGCCTTCACCGGGACCAGCTCGCCGACGGTTCCGCAGATGAACACTTCGTCGGCGGTCACGAAGTCGTAGACCGACAGGTCGGCTTCTCGGGGTCCCCAGCCCTCGTCGAGGGCCATCTCCAGCAGGATCCCGCGGGTGATCCCGACCACGATATAGGTCGGATGCGGGGTCATCAGGATGCCGTCCTTGACGCAGAACATGGTGGTGGAGTTCGTCTCGGCGACGAACCCTCGGTCGTCCAGCATGATCGCCTCGTCCGCCCCCTGCCGGTTGGCTTCGATGTTGGCGAGGATTTGGTTGAGCTGATTGGTGTGATGGATCTTCGCGTCCATCACGTTCGGCGATGCCCGGCGCAGGGTCGAGGTGATCAGCGTGATCCCCGCCTTGTCGAAGATCGGCGGCTTATGGTCGACGAACGCGACGATCGAGGCGGGCCCGATGTTCAGCATCGGATTCATGCCGGTCATGCGTTTGCGCCCGCGGGTCACCTGGAGGCGCATGTGAAGGTCGGTGGTCAACTCGTTGGCGCGGAAGGTGTCGAGAACGATCTGCGTCATCCCGGCCTCGTCCACGCCCGGATCGATGTCGAGCATGGTCAGCGCTTCGAACAGGCGGCGGATATGGGCTTCCAGGCGGAAGACCTTGCCGTCATACAGCCGGATTCCTTCGTAGGCCCCGTCGCCGTGACAGAACCCGCTGTCGTAGATCGAAATCACAGCCTCCGACTTCCGGACGAGGCGGCCGTTCACGTAGACGATCGTGTCAGTTTCGGGGATCTGCATGAGGTCGGACTCCAACAATTCCGAAAGCCGGGCTCCAAGGTTAAGATGCTGGTGTACACCTTTTCCAGATTGATACCCTGATCCGTATCTGAGCGCAGCGCCGGATCACCGTCGGCACCGAGGCACCGTCATGCCGTGATCCGCTCGCCGGTCCCTCTGTCCCGGATCTTGGCAGCGGCTGCGGCGGGGCCTAGTCTGCAGCGACTCATGTCAGGAGCCCCCCAATGCCGATCATCAATCGCATCGCCGATTTCCACGAACAGATGACCGAGTGGCGGCGCGCGATGCACGCCCATCCGGAAACCGCGTTCGAGGAGGTCTGGACATCCGATTTCATCGCCAAGCGGCTTGAGGAGATCGGTGTGGATCATATCGAGCGCGGCCTTGCCAAGACCGGTGTCGTCGCCACGATCAAAGGTAACGGGGGGGAGGGCGGACGGATCGGCATCCGGGCCGACTTCGACGCGTTGGATATTCTCGAGGACACCGGAAAGGAATGGGCGTCGCAAATCCCGGGCAAGATGCACGCCTGCGGCCACGATGGACACACGGCGATTCTCCTCGGCGCTGCGCGGTATCTGGCGGAAACCCGGAACTTCGCCGGAGAGGTGGTGCTGATCTTCCAGCCGGCGGAGGAGAACGTAGCCGGCGGCCGGGTCATGGTCGAGGAGGACGGCCTGTTCGAGAAGTTCCCGGTCGATGCGGTCTACGGACTGCACAATCGGCCGGGTTTGCCGGTCGGGAAGATTTGCATGCGCCCGGGACCGTCCATGGCCGGCGCCGACATGTTCGAGATCACCATTCACGGATACGGCGGCCACGCCGCGAGACCGCACAAGACCGTCGATCCGGTCGTCGTTCAGGCGCAGATCGTTCTGGGCCTGCAGACCATCGCGAGCCGTTCCACGGATCCGCTCGACAGCGTGGTCGTGTCGGTAACCCAAGTGACGGGAGGCGATACCTTCAACGTGATTCCTGAGAAGGTGGTTCTTCGCGGCACCGTCCGGGCGTTCAGGCCGGAGGTTCAGGACGCGACCGAGGCGAAGATGTCCAAGATCTGCCGCTCGATCGCCGAAGCCTTCGATGCGCGGGTCGATGTCAACTACGACCGCCGCTATCCGCCCCTGATCAACGATGCCGAGCATATCGAGAAATGCGCCGGGATCGCTCGTGAGCTGATTGGCGACGACAATGTCGACACCGAGGCGGCGCCGGTCATGGGCTCGGAGGATTTCGCCTACATGCTTCAGCATCGGCCCGGCTGCTACATCAATCTCGGCAACGGGGTCGGTGACGAGGGCGGGGTGAACGTCCACAATCCGGGCTACGACTTCAACGACGCCGCGCTTCCCTATGGCGCCTCGTTCTGGGCGCTGCTGGTCGAAAAGCTGCTGCCGAAAGCGGCCTGACCGCCGGATTTTGCGGCCGTTTGCGACGCCTGTCCCGCGCGTCGCAGGCTTACGAGGAACTATGACAAACATCCGAACGCGCGAGTGCGCGTGGCGGAGCGACGAACAAGCGGAGGAAGACAATGGCGAAGGCTTTCGCGTCCCAGGGGGATCTCGGCGAGAAGAAGGTCAGCTTTACGGAGGTTGGCAAGGATCTCTGGGCCTTTACCGCCGAGGGCGACCCGAATTCTGGTGTGATCATCGGCGACGATAGCGTCATGATCGTCGAGGCGCAGGCCACCCCACGCTTGGCCGAAATGGTGATCGCCAAGGTTCGCGAAGTGACGGACAAGCCGATCAGCCATGTGGTCCTGACCCACTACCACGCGGTCCGCGTGCTCGGCGCCAGCGCGTTCGGCGACGTTCAGATCATCATGTCGGACAAGGCGCGCTCCATGGTCGTCGAGCGCGGCCAGGAAGACTGGGACAGCGAGTTCCAGCGGTTCCCGCGGCTGTTCGAGGGCCACGAGAGCATTCCCGGCCTGACTTGGCCGACCACGACCTTCTCGGATTCGATGACGGTCTATCTCGGCAACCGCAAGGTCGAGATCAAGCAGATCGGCCGAGCCCACACCGCCGGCGACGCCGTGATCTGGGTGCCGGACGAGCAGGTCATGTTCACCGGCGACATCGTCGAGTACCACTCCGCCTGCTACTGTGGTGATGGTCATTTCGAGGACTGGGGCGGGACCTTGGAGGCGGTCAAGGCTTACGATCCAGAATCCATCGCGCCGGGTCGCGGCGACGCCCTCGTCGGCGTGGACATGGTTGATGCCGGCCTGGAGTCGACACGGGACTTCGTGGAGAGCACCTACCGGCCGGCGCAGCGGGTGGCGGCGCGTGGCGGCAGCCTCAAGGACGCCTGGGACGCCGTGCGCGACGCCTGCGACGCAAAGTTCAAGGACTACGCCATCTACGAGCATTGCCTGCCGTTCAATGTGGCTCGCGCCTACGACGAGGCCCTGGGTATCGATACGCCCCGCATTTGGACCGCTCAGCGCGACCTCGAGATGTGGGAGGCCCTCCAGGGGTAGGAGCCCCCGAAGGAGTGGGGAGAGGCGCGATGCTACAGGATCGCTATACGCTTGCCTTCCGGGAGTACCCCTACCGGCGCTCGGTCGATCAGGACTTGCCGTCCCCGGTAAGGCACCCCGTGGTGATCGTCGGCGGCGGGCCGGTCGGGATGACGGCGGCCCTGGATCTGGGACTGAAGGGCGTCCCGGTCCTTGTGCTGGACGACCATGAAGGCATCGGCATGGGCAGCCGGGCGATCTGCATCGCCAAACGGACACTGGAGATTTCCGACCGCCTCGGCTGCGGCACGGCGTTGGTCGAGCGCGGAGTCGTCTGGAATTTGGGAAAGGTGTTCCACCGCGATCGCAAGGTCTTCGAGTTCAACCTGCTGCCGGAGGAGGGCCATCGGTATCCCGCCTTCATCAATCTCCAGCAGCCGTATTTCGAAAAGGTGCTGGTCGACCGGATCCGGGCGGCTCAGGCCGACGGCGCGCCGATCGAAATCCGGGGGCGGAACAGGGTCGACGGTGTCCAGATGGAGGACGGCGGCGTCATCCTTGAGGTGACGACGCCCGACGGGCCGTACGCCGTTGCCGCCGACTGGGTCGTCGCCTGCGACGGCGCCGGTTCGCCGATGCGCACCGCGCTGGGGCTCGAATTCGACGGCCGGGTCTTCGAGGACAGCTTCCTGATTGCGGATGTCAGGATGAAGGCCGACTTTCCGACAGAACGGCGATTCTGGTTCGACCCGCCGTTCAAGTCGGGATCTTCGGCCCTCCTGCACAAGCAGCCGGACGATGTCTGGCGCCTCGACTTCCAGATCGGCTGGCATGTTGACCGGGAGAAGGAACTGCGCGACGAGAACGTTCGGGCGCGGATCGAGGAGATGCTCGGTCCCGAGATCCCCTACGAGGTGGTCTGGAAATCGATCTACACGTTCCAGTGCCGCCGCATGACCGCGTTCCGAAACGGCCGTGTTCTGTTCGCCGGCGACAGCGCGCACCAGGTCTCTCCCTTCGGCGCCCGCGGGGCCAATTCCGGCGTCCAGGACGCGGACAACCTCGCGTGGAAACTCGAGATGGTGATCCGGGGCCTCGCGCCCGACACACTGCTCGACAGCTACGCGTCGGAACGGGAGTTCGGCGCAGACGAGAATATCCTCAACTCCACCCGCGCCACCGATTTCATCACACCGAAATCCGACACCTCAAAACTGTTCCGCGATGCCGTGTTGGATCTCAGCGAGCGCTACGCTTTCGCCAGACCCCTGGTGAATTCCGGTCGGCTGTCTGTTCCCTGCACCTATGACGGCTCGCCGCTGAACGGCCCGGACGCGCTTCCCGGCGGCCCCGACCGGTCCCGTCCAGGGAGCCCATGCCCTGACGCGCCGCTCGACGGCGGCTTCCTGCTGGGCCGGCTGGGGGGGACATTCCGTCTGCTCACCATCGATGCGGAGGCGCCGCCGGAGGTTTCGGCGGATGGCATCGACGTCCCGCGGCTCGCGCTGTCTGCGGCGCTCGACCCGAGTGGTGCGCTTGCGGATCGCTATCTGGGCAAGGCACGTTCCGCCGTCTACCTGCTGCGTCCCGACCAGCACGTCGCCGCCCGCTGGGAGAGCTACGACGAGGACGCTGTACTGACGGCGATCCGGGGCGCTACGGGGAGGCACTGATATGCAGGACCTGATCCTCACCCCGAACATCGACGGACCGGACGATTTCTACGCCGAGCTGATTGCGGCCCATGACGGGCTGAGCAAGGAGGAGAGTGACGCCTTCAACGCCCGGCTGATCCTGATCCTTGCCAACCATATCGGCGACCGGGCGGCCCTCTCGGCCGCGCTCGCCGCTGCCAAGCTATCGCAGGAGGATACGACCGCATGTCCGGACTGAATGCCACCCATGACCCGGCCCGGCGAAGCTGGGTCGAGAGCGCAAATGCACCCGGTTCGGATTTTCCGATCCAGAATTTGCCTTTCGGCGTGTTCTCCGAAGGCGATGGAGCGGCGCGCGTCGGCGTGGCGATCGGCGATATGATCCTGGACCTCACGGCCCTGGAGCAGGCCGGAACGCTTGTTCCGGCGCCCGGGGAGTGGGTGTTCGGCGATGGCGTGCTCAACCCGTTCATGGCCTTGCCGCAGCATGTCTGGTCGCAGACCCGTGCGCGGATCGCCGAACTCCTGGACGCGGAAACCGGCGGGCCCGAGGGACAGATCCTTGTCGCGCAGGCGGACGCGAGGATGCACCTGCCGTTCTTCGTGCGCAGCTTCACCGATTTCTACGCCTCGCGGGAACATGCCAGCAACGTCGGCAGCATGTTCCGCGGTCCGGACAACGCGCTGATGCCGAACTGGCTGCACTTGCCGGTCGGCTACAACGGGCGGGCCTCGACGGTGGTGGTGTCGGGCACGGCGATCCGCCGTCCGAACGGCCAGTTGAAGGCGCCGGATGCCGCCGTTCCCCATTTCGGGCCCTGCCGTCGTCTGGATATCGAGCTGGAGATGGGCGCCGTCGTCGGCACGCCGAGCGAGATGGGCCGGCCGCTGACCACCGAGGAGGCCTACGACGCCATCTTCGGCTACGTGCTGCTGAACGACTGGTCGGCCCGCGACATTCAGGTCTGGGAGTACCAGCCGCTAGGACCGTTCCAGGCCAAGGCCTTCGCCACCACGATCAGTCCCTGGGTGGTGACCCGCGAAGCGCTGGAGCCGTTCCGGGTTTCGACGCCTGAGCGGGCGATGCCGTTGCTCCCGTATCTGGCTGAGAGCGCGCCGAACAATTTCGACATCCGCCTCGAGGTCGACATGGTGCCCGCCGGAGGGACGGCCAAGACAATCAGCCGGACCAACTACCGGCATATGTACTATTCCTCCGCCCAGCAGCTCGCCCATCACAGCGCGTCCGGTTGTGCGATGTGTACCGGCGATCTGCTCGGTTCGGGGACGGTGTCGGGTCAGACACCGGACAGTCTAGGCTCGCTGCTTGAAATCACCTGGAACGGCCGGGACCCGATCGATCTCGGCGGCGTGTCGCGAACCTTCATCGAGGACGGCGATACGCTCACCCTGCGCGGCTGGTGCGAGGGGGATTACAGGCTCGGGTTCGGCGACTGCGTGGGTACGATCCTGCCGGCGATGCAGTACGGCATTTGAGCGACCGGTCGTCCTCTCGCCACTTCTCCGGGCCCCGCACGCCCCTAGCTCTCCAGCCCCTAGCTCTCCAGCCGCTCGACCAACGCGGGCAGGTCGGCGATTGTGTCGATGACGTGATCGGCGCTCGCCGCCTTGAGCACCTCCGTCGCCTTGGTTCGCAGGGACGCGATCTCGCTCTCCGACAGGGTTGCCAGGTCTTCCGGCGTCCTGCCGACCGTGTTTCCCGATAGCGCCACACCGACGGTAACGCACCCGGCCGCGATGCCCTCCGCGATGCCGGGCTCGGTATCGTCGACCTTGATGACTGCGCTCGGCGGATAGACGACCAGGTCGACGAAGCACTTGTACATCATCAACGGGCCCGGCCGTCCTTCCGGCAGATCGTCGGCGCAGACGAGATTGTCCGGCTCATAGCCCTGCGCGGCGGCGAGCGGCACGACCCGCTCCATGATCGACCGGGTGTAGCCGGTGGTCGACCCGATCTTCAGCCCGCGAGCCCGCAGCCACTCGACGGTTTCCTTCGTGCCCGGGACCAGGGTGGCGTAGTCGGCCACGACCTCCTCGTTCATCGGCACGAAGACCTCGTAGACCCGATCCACATCCGCCTTGGCGGGAGCTGCTCCATACTTCGCCCGCCACTGTCTCGCGACCGTGGGGAGTTTCATCATGGCGTCGATGTGATGCCATTTCGGCGCTCCCATCGGGCCGCGCGCCTCGTCGATGCTGGTCTCGATGCCGAAGCGTCCGAATGTCTCGACGAACACCCCCATGGGCGCGAAGGAGCCGAAATCGATCGTCGTGCCGGCCCAGTCGAACACCACAGCCTTGAATGTGCTCATCCCGCGTTCCTTCCGAACAGATCGTCGATCGTCTCCTCCGCGATGCCGAAGGCGGTCGAGGCGCCGCAACCCGCCGTCACCATAACCACCCGCGTCGCGCCGTCGGGCGCATCGGTGAAGCGCCAGCGGTCGTCGGCGCTTGCATAGGTGCCGATCCAGGTCTCGCTCACCCGCCGGGTTCCGAGATCGAGCACGGCGTCGAGTTCGTGCAGAACGAGATCGTTCAGCGTCTCGGAGATGAACGGGTCCAGGGTTTCGCCGTACTCGTGTGTATCGCCGACCACGAGCGAGCCGTCGGCCGACTGAACCACGATCAGATGAACGCCGTTGTTTCGTTTTGCCGGTTCCTCGCGATCGAGCCGGGCTTTCAGCGGACCCGATTCCGGGAGATCGGCATAGCCCTGGTAGCGGGCGAGGCCGTGGTCGGACATGACCGCCGAGCCGAGGCTGATGGGGTGCTCAGGCACCACGCGCATCATCTGGAGCTTGCAGCGGGTCGGCGCATAGGCGGCGATGCGGTCGGCGAACAGCCCCTGGAAGCCGTCGCCCGGGCACACGACCACCGTTTCCGCCTCGATGCGGCCGGCGGTGGTCGCCAGGACCGGCGTGTGGACGGCAGTCACCAGGGTCGACCAGCGGAAAGCGACGCCATGGACCTCCGCCAGCCAGCGGGCCAGGGCGGGAAGGGCGGTCTTCGATTCCACCCGCAGCTCGTGCGGGGAGTACAGGGCGGCGGTGACGCCCTCGGCGCGCAGGGACGGGCAGCGGGTCCGCGCTGCCTCGGCCGTCAGGCGTTCGCACTCCGCTCCCATCTCGGTGTTCAGGAAGGCGTCGATCACCGCTTCCGCTTCCGGATGACGGGCCGTGACGATGAGGCCCTCGTGCAGGACCGGTATGCGTGCCGCCGCCGCCACCTCACTCCAGACGTCACGGGATCGACGGGCCAGGGTCCAGCAATCGCCGGCCGCTTGGCCGGTCACGGTGACGAAGCCGAAATTCCGGATCGATGCGCCGGTGGCGAAGGCGTCGCGTTCGATCACCACCACGCGCTTGCCGAGGCGGGCGGCGGCCAGCGCATGGGCGAGCCCCAAAATTCCGGCGCCGACGATGGCGACGTCTTACTTCATGAACGGCCTCGAGTGTCCCGAAGCCAATCATCTAGTCGGCCCGCGTGCGGCGCCGCAAGGCTCGGAATGTGAACTTTCCGTGTCGCCTCAGGCTATCGTCGGCAGGCGGAGCAGATCGCGGTCCACTGGATGGTCCCACGGTTCTCCGACAACCAGGCGAGCGGCAAGCCATCCCCAGTCGTCGGCGGACTTGGCCCCCTTGCCGTTGCCTCCGACGGCAACCGCGATGCGGCCGTCGTCGACCCAGTCGATGTACGGGTAACCGGAGGGGGTCCATGCGACTGCACATGTATCCGTATGCCAATGGGTGCAGCGGGCGAGACCTGGGATCAGATCGGTCAGAAAGGACCTGAAGGAGTGACGATTACCTTCCGAGCCGGCGCCCGTGTACCAGGTCGTAAAGTCTTCTCGGGTTCGCAGATCGGCATCGCCGGTGCTTCCGATGCCGATCTTCAGATATAGATGGCCGTCGGGATAGCGAATGGGCGGCAGGATGTAGGCGCCGCTCTCGGCGTGTCCCATGGTGGGCATCGTTGCCAGCTCGTCCGCCAGGTCGCCTTCGATCCTGGCCAGGACGACGGTCCGTCCGAACACCCGCAACTTGAGATCCGCGGCCACGAGACCGCAGGCGCCGGTGAAGGCGCCGGCGGCGATCAGAACCCTTTCCGTCCGATGGATCGTCCCGCAGGCGGTTTCGACTTCAACACCGCTGGAAACCGGTCGGATCGCGACGGCCTCTTCGGCGACAATCGAGGCGCCCCGTTTTCGGGCGGCTTCGTTCTGCGCCCGGACCATGGCCCGTGGGCTCAGGTGGCCGGCCCGGCCGGTCTCGCTCAGCCCGCGTATGTCTTCGCCGACCTTCAGGAACGGAAACCGCTCCCGGATACCCGCTGGGTCGAGCCATTCGGTTTCGGCACCCAACGTGACGCCGATCGCACGGGAACGCTCGAGGTACTCCGATCCCATCCCGCCGATGCCGAGATAGCCCGAAGGCGTAAAGAAACTGATGCCGCTCTCGGCCTCTATTTCGTCATAGCGTTCGATCGACCATTTGGCGGTCAGCGACCAGACAGGGTCCGGATCGACGATTCGCGTCATCCGCCCCTCGTCGTAGTGACTGGCGAAGGCGCTGGTCTGGGCGGCGCGGCTGGTAGGTTCGTCCGGGCCCATAAGGACCACGCCGTCCGTGAGGCCCGCCAGATGCCGGCCGGCGGCGCTGCCGATCAGCCCGCGGCCGACCACGATGACTCTGTGCATGGTCGTCCCCTACCCAAGCGCGTGACTGGAGAGCGCGAACAGGCGTGGATCATTCATCGGATCCGGCCAGTCGCCCAGGACCATCACCGGCGAGTCGGCACCCGCAGCGGTCAGTCCGCAGTCGACGAGATGCCGGGCGAAGGTATCGCCGATCACGGGCAGATCGACCCGGACGAATCCCGGTCGGGCGAGCGCCTGGAACAGACGTATCGCCGCCTGTTCCGTGGGGGCGACGATCGGGCCCACGACGGTCCCGCGCCCGAAGTCGCGTTCCATCGCATAGCCGCTGGCACCCGAACCGCCGTCCAAAACGACCGCGCGTCCGGCCCCCATCAGGGCCCGCAAAACCGCGGCGCGCCCAGCGCCGAACGCGACCGCGTCCAGCGCCAGGATCGCCCGCATGTCTTCAGGTCGAGCCTCCCGGATGCCGGTATCCGCTGCCGGTGAGCCTCCATACGTACCTTGATACTGCCGACAGGCCCCGATCTCGACGAAACCGAGGGAGTCATAGAGCGGCTTTCCCGCCTCGGTGGCGAGCAGCTTCATCGATCGTCCGCCGGCATCGGCCAGCACCTGCTCGACCAGCCGTCGGCCGATGCCGCGCCCCTGGCTCGCGGGGTCCACCATCACCAGTCCAAGGCGCGCGGCGGCGGGTTCGAAAGCCCACCAGAGCGCGACGCCAAGCAGCTCGCCAGACCCATCCCGCGCAATCCGACCGGCGCCAAGCCGCATGAACAGCGCGATATCTTCCGGTCTGTGCGGCCACTTCAGGGTTTTCACGAGGGCGGCCACGGCGTCCAGGTCGCGGTTCTCGAGCGCGTCGAAATCGAGGGCGGAAGCGGTCATCGGGTGGTGTCCTCCGCCGCGCCGTCAGAGTCTTTCAGGGATCGGCGCAGAGTGGCCGCAGGGTCGCCGAAATGCCGATGAAGTTCCTCCAGAACCGCGTCCAACGGGGCCGAGGCGATCAGGTCGGCCAGACGGACGTGTTCCAAGGCCAGGTCGGCCCGGCGTCGATAGCCTCCCATCAGGCGGTGCAGGCAGAGACGGGTTTCCGCCTGGACCGTCGCGTAGGTCCGCGACAGGCGGGCGCTGCCGGCCCCGTCCACCAGCGTTCGATGAAAGGCGAAATCGAGATCGCCTCCCACGGCGCTGTCGCCGGCTCGCATCGCCTTGTCCATTCTGTCGGCGATACCGTGCAGGAGTTTGGCGGTTGCCGACCGCGTCCCTCCGGAGACGATCCGTCTCACGGCCGCCTCTTCGAGACTTGCCCGGACGAAGAACACGTCCCTCAGATCGTCTTCGCTCAAATCGACCACGAAGACGCCGCGATGCGGAATGCTGGTCAGCAGACCTTCCTGCACCAGCCGCTGCATCGCCTCGCGCAGCGGTCCTCGGCTGACGCCGAGGGCAAGCGCCAGTTCCACTTCGTGCAATTGCTGACCCGGAAGATAGGTGCCGGCGAGGATGTCGCCGCGCAGCCTCTCCGCTACGAGGGTCGAGAGCGTGAGCCGCTCGATGGGTTTGGAGGCGGCCATCGGTCAGGCGCCGATCAGGGCGGCAAGGCCACCGATATCGGAGATCGCGTCATAGCCGTAGGCCGGGTTGCCGGGACCGTGGCCGCGCTCGACGAACACCCGGCGCGCAATCCGCAGGTCGTGTGCCGACATCAGGTCGTACCTGAGGCTGGAGGAGACGTGCATCACGTGCTCCGGCCCGCAGCCGAGGGAATCGAACATGTACTCGAACGCCTGCAGGCGCGGCTTGTAGGCCTGCGCCTGTTCGGCCGTCAGCACGCGATCAAATGGAGCGCCGAGCTTGTCGACATTGGCCTGGATCTGGTTGTCGGAGGCGTTCGAGAGGATGACGAGCGGCAGCTTTTCCGCAGCGCGCGCGAGCCCGGCAGGGACGTCGGCATGGGGCCCCCAACTCGGAATCGCGTCGACGATCGCCTGGGCGTCCTCGACACGGAACGGCAGGTTCCAAAGTTTGCACGTTCTCTCAAGCGCGCGGTGCAACAAGTCCGGGTAGGGGTTCCACGCGCCCATCGCCTCGTCGAACCGGTAGGCGGTGAAGTCCTCCAGAAAGATCGGCATCGTTTCGTCAGCGACCCGATCGGCCAAGAGGTCTCGCGTGACGTCGCCAATCTGGAAGTTGGTCAGTGTGCCGTAGCAGTCAAAGCTGACGTAGCGGATATCGGCGAGGGACACGAGCGGCTCCGGATCAGTGGGCGGCTAAAATCCCTCCCGATTGTCGGATTGTCAACAATCCGACAAGTGAACAGGTCCCTGGATCGATTCGATCCTAAGTTCCTCGGACGGGCTCGCGGGTTCCGACCCGCGAGACGGTCGTTTCCGCCCCGCGGATTCCACGTCCGCCAAACAGGAGGCTGTTGCTGGTGCCGGGTCTCAGTTCGGGTCAATGCCCCGAAACCAGGTCGTCGGACATGCCCTAACCGGCCGAGAAACGCACGCGCCAGGTTTCGACATCCGCATCCTCGATCTGCCTGAACAAAATATCCGGAGCGGCAACCGCCTGACCGGTGGGCAGGGCGTCCAGAAACGCGCCGTCGGACGGGTCTGGCCATGACGCCACGCCGATTTCTCCGAGTGCTTGCAGGATTTTAGCCGTTGCGGCGGGAATCACCGGCGCGCCGACCAACGCCGATACGCGGGCGAGATTGAGAGCGAAACGGACGGCGACGCCGGCCCGGACCGGATCGGTCTTCATCGCCTTCCAGGGCTCCGATGCCTGCATATATTCATTGCCGGCGACCCATAGGGCGCGCATGGCCGCGGCCGACTTGCGGAAATTCATGGCTTCGAGCTCACGGTCGATCTCGGCAACCAACTCGCCGACGCGCTTGGCGCAATCGGTTTCCAGCGCGGTGAGATCACCGCCTTCCGGCACTTTGCCGTCGAACCGGCTGGCGCAGAACTTGGCCACCCGGTTGACGAAGTTCCCGAGTACGTTGGCAAGGTCGGCATTGACCGAACTTTGGAGACCTTCGAGCGTGAAGCTGAAATCCGAAGACTCGGGTGCGTTCGCCGTCAGGTGCCAGCGCCACGCATCCGAGGGCAGAATCTCTAGGGCGTCATCCAGGAAGATACCGCGATGCTCGGAGGTGGAGAACTTGGAGCCGTACCAGTTCACCCAGTTCATCGCCTTCAGCTTGTCGACCAGCTTCCACGGCTCGCCGCTCCCGATCAGGGTCACGGGGAAGCTGACGGCATGGAAGGCGACGTTGTCCTTGCCCATAAACTCCACATACGTGACGTCTTCTGCGCCTTTGTCCCGGCGCCACCAAGCCTCCCAGTCTCCCTTTCCCGCATCCGACCATTGCTTGGTGGCGGCGATGTACGCGATCGGAGCGTCGAACCAGACGTAGAACACCTTGTTCTCGAAGCCCGGACGGACCTTGCCCTGGTACGCGACGGGTACGCCCCAACTCAGGTCGCGTGTGATCGCCCGGTCCTGAAGGCCTTCGTCGAGCCATTTGAAGGCAATGGACCGCGCGAGCGGCGGCCACTCGGTGGCGGCTTCGACCCAGGCGCGGATCTTTTCCTGCATCTGGGACTGACGAAGGAACAGATGGCTGGTTTCCCGAATCTCCACATTGGTCGACCCGCTGATACGGGAGCGCGGATTCTTCAGATCGACGGGGTCCAGCAGCCGGCTGCAACTGTCGCATTGGTCGCCGCGGGCGCGCTCGAACCCGCAATGCGGACACTCGCCCTCGACGTAGCGGTCGGGCAGGAAACGGCCGTCGTCGATCGAGTAGACCTGATTGGAGGCGCGCTCCTCGATCAGGCCGTTCTGTTCAAGGTGATGGGCGAGCAGTTGCGTCAGCTCGTGGTTTTGCGGGCAGGACGATCGGCCGAAGAAGTCGAACGACAGGTCGAGACGGTCGTACTGTGACTTCTGGATGTCGTATAGCTTCGCGCAATAATCCGCCGGCGAAAGCCCATCCTCGTGGGCGGCAAGTTCGGCCGGCGTTCCGTGCTCGTCGGTCGCGCAGATGTACAGAACGTCCTCGCCTTTCATCCGCATGAACCTGGCGTACACGTCCGCCGGCAACATCGAACCGGCGAGATTTCCCAGGTGCTTCACCCCGTTGATGTAGGGGAGGGCGGAGGTGATCAGGATGCGGCATTGGGACGGGCTCGACATGTTCGGGCGCCATTCTGGTTGAGGGTGGGGCCCCTGCGGGCGCGCACGGGACGCGCCGCGGGAGTGCCGGCCGTGCCGACGTTTCGCGGAAAACCGGCCACAAGGCCAGGATCGCCGCGCGGTTCTAGTACGCGCCTGACCGGTCGATTTCAAGCAGGCCGGTCGCTCCGCATGTCTTGCACGGTAGTTGGCAACGGCCGGGATGCGCCAGTGTTTCCATCGATGGTCAAGCGACAGTCCAGCCGATCGGCGAGATTCCGGGGGCCGCTGTGGAATAACCGATCGCTTCAAGCCGTCTTGCTGGAGTTGAAACGAGAAAGCGATGGTTCCGTCCGATCGCCCTCCGGACAGTCCGGCGGTTCGGGCTGAGCGCGACGGAAGCTTCGCTGATTGTCGGAATTCCGATGGCCGTCAGGCGGCGGATCCAATCCGTCGTCCAGAAGGCGAAACGATCTTCATGTGCGACACGAAAACCCAGGAGAGACCGAATGCGTAAATCCGTCGTCTATGCCGTACCGATTGCTCTGGTCACGCTGATGACAGCCGGTGGTGCCCATGCCAATGACGGGATTCTTTTCCCGAACGTCCATGCGATGCGGATGGCAACGCCGGTCGGCGGCGACTTCAATCAGGAACTGGTCAAGGAGTACAAGCAGCTCGCGTTGTTCGAGGCGGATCAGATGTTCGACTGGTTCGACGCTGAGAACCATGCGGCGAAGGGCGTGATGGCTGAGAAAGGCGAAACGCCTTTGCCGTCCAATCCCGAAGAGTGGGGTATCGAGGACCCGGCGCAATTGGCGGAGCTGAAGCTGGCCCGCACGGAGTTGCTGGGCGCCCTGGACGCCGGTGGTCGCGAGATCGCTCCGTCCGAGGCGGCCATCGCCCAGGCGAAATACGACTGCTGGGTCGAGCAGCAGGAGGAGGGGCACCAGCCGGTCCATATCGCGGCCTGCCGCGACAGCTTCCTGATCGCGATGGAGAACCTCCGTGCAGCGATGGAGCCGACGGTCGCTACGACCGAGGTGACGACGACCTTTGAGGAAGTTGCCCGCGAAGTCGTCTATTTCGACTTCGACAGCGACGCGATCACCCCGGATGCCCAGGTCAAGATCGACGCCTTGGTCGCGGAGATGAGGACTCTGCAGAACATCACCCTGTTCATCACCGGGCATACCGACCGCGCCGGTTCCAACGAGTACAACCAGGCCCTTTCGGCACGCCGTGCCGCCAATGTCCGGGCCGAACTGGAGCGTCAGGGCATGACCACGGGAGATGTGGAGGACATGGAGATCGACGCGAGGGGCGAGCAGAACCCTGCCGTGGAGACTGCGGACGGTGTCCGCGAGCCGCTCAACCGACGGGTCGAGATCGTCGCCCAGGGTGCTGTGACCGAGCGCTCTACGGTGACCACGATCACCGCGCCGACCAACTGAGGCCGGCTCGTCCGGTTCTCCGGATCGACGACACTGACCGCCAGGGACCCCGGCCGATCGGGTCGGGGTCTCCTGGTCTTCCGATGTCCGCCCGCCGTATCGGTTGCGGGGCGCCCGGTTTCATAGCTTCGGACCGCATGGTCCGGGGGCCCAGGCGGAACGGTGGGCGCGTCCATCGCCGACCGCAGGAACGAGAGAACGATGTTCGGAGGATTGACAGAAATCGGTGTCGAGGCGATGTCTCGTCGATGCGTCCGCTTATCGCTCTCATCTGCGCTCTGCCGCTGGCTGCCTGTGCCGCAGATTCCAGCCGACAGGTGCCGACGCTACAGCTCCCCTTGTCGGCGGAACCCCGACCGGAGGTTGCCGCCCAGCCCAGGCTCCGCCCTCCACTTCCCGAACCGCGTCCCAAAATGGAGCGCTCGGCAACATCGGAGGAGTCCGAGCCGCAGAAGTCGGCAGCGGTTCGCGCTCTCGACGTTGATGCGCTCTCCGGCGCGGATCGCGCCAGTCTGCGAACAATCCTGGGACCTGCCGACGAGGTTCGCGGACAACCGCCCGGCGAGGTCTGGATCTATCGGGTCCCTGGATGTTCAGTGGAACTCTACCTGTTCCCGCAGCTCTCCGCGTCTCAGTTCGCCGTCCTCGGCCACAAGGTTCTTCCGTCCTCTCTCGCGGACGAGGAGCGCACGGCATGCTTGACGAAGCTGGCTTCGAGAGCGCGCGCGTCGTAATGCCGTCTGGCCCTCCAGCCCGTGTCCTGATCGTCGACGACGATCCGTTGTTACTCGAGACCCTCGCCATCAATCTCGAAGATAACGGTATTGAGACCGAGACCGCCGAGTCCGGAGAGGCGGCGATGCGTCGCCTGTCGGAGGGCGCGGATTTCGACTTGGTGATCCTCGACTGGAAGATGCCGGGCATGTCCGGCCTCGACACGTTGAAGGCCATGAATGCCGAGGGTATGGAGCTTCCGGCGATCATCCTGACCAGTCTGACGGATCAGATATTCGAGGAGTCCGCCCTGGCGACGGGCGCCGTCGATTTCGTCGACAAATCTCGGAGCTTCTCCATCGTTCTGCGCCGGGTGCAGATCATCCTGTCGGGCGTGCGCGGGCGGAGCGGCGCTTCGGAGGCGGAGGGCGACGGCAGGGCCGGTGCCGACCGGCTCGTCGTCGGGGCGCTCGCCTTGGACCGCAAAGCGGGGCGGGCCTTCTGGAACGGCGATCAGGTGCCGCTGACCCTAACCGAGTATCAACTCGTCTACGAACTGGCCTCGCATCCAGGCCGCGATATCAAGTATCGCGATCTTTACAACCTGGTGCATGGCGAGAATTTCTTCGTCGGCACGGGCGGCGACGGGTATCGCGCCAACGTCCGAAGCTTCGTGAAGCGTATCCGGCAGAAGTTCCGGGACATGGACGGGTCCTTCGAACAGATCGAAAACTACCCGGGCTTCGGCTACCGTTGGCGAGCGCCGGGTTGACCGCCTGTGAGCAAGCGCGGTTCTTCGTTGGCTTCCCGCTACGCCCGCTCGATCGGTGCGAAGCTCATTGTCATCCTCGTGCTGTTCCTCGTGGTGCCGGCGGTTATCTACGGACGGTTTCAGGCAGCCGACGAGGAGCGCCGATCCTTCATGTTGGAGAGCGTGCGCAGCCACGGGGCCGCGATCGCGCAGGCGCTCGCCAACGATCTCGGCAGACCGGACGGAGACGTGTTCTCCATGGTGCCGCAACGGCTCCAGCTCTTCGAGTCCAGGACCATGCGGCTGCGGCTCCTGTTCAGCCCGGCCGCCGAAGACGATCTGTCGGACTTTTTCTACGTTGCCACCGCGCCGGCGTCGACTCTTGAGCAGCTCGAGCTGGAACGAACCCTGTTTCGCGAGACCGGCCTGCTGAGCGATGTCTGGTCATCTTGTTCCGGCATGGTGGAGCTCAGCCGGGTGACCGCTGCGCCCGACGCGGGCCGCGAACTCCTGGTATCGATCACGCCGATCCAGACCGCGCGGGGGTGCTGGGCTCTGATCGCTTCCCTGGCACTCGACGACGATGTGGCGGCGTCGTTGATCGAGCCCTACTGGCAGCGTCCGGAGGTCATCGCCGCGGCCGTTATCTATGTGGCGATGGCTTCGCTTCTCATTCTGATCCTGCTGGACGTGCGCGGCGCCCTCAAGAGGTTTGAGCGCCATGCGAGGCGGATCGCGGCGGGCGGGAGCCATGGACGGTCTTTTCGCCGTTTGAACAAGGTCCCGGAACTGGATGGCGTGGCCGGCGAGTTCGACGCCATGGTCAAGCGCCTGAACGACGTATCCGCCGATATCCGCTCGACCGCGGAAGAGCAGGTCCACGCCCTGAAGACGCCGATCGGGACCATTGCCCAGTCGATCGAGGCGCTGCGGCGGGCTGTGCCCGACGATAACGCGCGCGCCCATCGGATGATGGGGATCATCGACCAGTCCCGCCAGCGACTGAGCAGCCTGATCGTCGCGGGCCAGCGCACGACGGAGGCTGCTGCGCTGCTGGCGTCGCCCCCCCGTCAGCCCGTAAGGGTCGATGAACTGTTGAAGGAGCTCTGCACCGATTTCGAAGGGCCGTGCGAGGCGCGCGGTGTCCGTCTGCGCGCGGAGATAGAGGCCTCGGCCGTGGTGCTCGGCAGCGAGGAGCTGCTTGAGGCGGTGTTCGAGAATGTGATCGAGAATGCCGTCGGTTTCAGCCCCGAAGGCTCTTCGGTGGTGGTCCGCCTGGTCGGTACCGGCGGCGGCGTTCGCATCATTGTGCGGGACTCGGGCCCCGGCGCGGCCGACGACGTGCTGGCACGCCTGTTCGAAAAAGGATTCACCAAGCGGCCGGCGTCGGCGATGAATCGCGGCGGCGGCCATTTCGGCCTCGGCATGTGGATCGTCAACCGCAATGTGAGAGCGCTCAACGGTAGAGTTAGCGCCCGCAATGCCGATCCCTCGGGCCTCGAGGTGACCATCGATCTGCCGGTAGCGGAGCCAAGGTGACGGAAATCCGTCGGTGGCCGGGAATAATCGGGGCCATTGCACGGTCATCCTGTCAGCGGCCCCGAATTGGGGCTGCAGATTTGCCCCGCTTTCCCGCGCAGGGTCCGCTTCGGCGGACCCTGCGTCGTTTCGGCCTTGGTCACAAGCCTGCTCGATATCGAGCGCGCGAGACCGGATCGAGGCACAGCCGGTCGCGTGTTCATGCCCGAGATTCTGCCGCTTGCCCCGGTTTACTCACCCTGTGACCGAACTGGCTCAAACTTGTCACAGCTCTGGCCCAACAACGTCACAGCGCTCCAACTAAGTCTTGTCGGTGAGACGGCGACACGCCGGAGACACATTGGGTTGTTGGAGCAAAGCGATGACGATCACCGAAGTTCAGGCGAGAGAGCACTATAGCAGCGTCCAGCGCACGGCCCGGCGGCTCGTCGGCAACCGGGCCGATGCCGACGATATTGCCCAGGAGGCTTTACTTCGCGCGATCGTCTACGTCCGGGACGGTCGCCAGGTGGAGAACTGGCAGGCGTATCTGAACCGGATCGTTCGCAACGTGATCGCCGACGACTATGCCCGGCGGAAGCGGCAGGGTCCCGTCGTCGATCTGGACGACGTCCAGGGTAGCCTCGGCGTGCCGCCGAACCAGTACCAGCGCCATCGGCTGCATGAAATGCAGGATGCCATGGATGCGCTGCCCGAGCAGCAACACGACGTGGTGCAGATGATCGCGGTCGACGGCCTGTCGTATCGGGCGGCCGCCGAGCGGCTGGGTGTACCGGTCGGGACGGTCATGTCCCGGCTCTACCGGGGGCGCGAAGCGCTCAAGCTCAGTATGGATGAGGTCGCGGCGCCGGAAATCGTCGCCGCGGCGGCCTGACGCGGCTGTTCCATATCGTGAGTTCGGGGCGGCGTGTTTCCCCATCTCCCGCCCTGATCCCGGCCCGCCGGTATCCAGACTGAGGATATCGGCGGGCAGACTGGATCACGGACTCCCGACAGGCAGCTACTCGGCGGCCTGCGCAGCGCCGAGTTGGCGCGACACGAGCTGGGCGTAGAGCCCGCCCCTTGCCAGCAGAGAGTCGTGGGTGCCTTCCTCCGCGACGCGACCGTCCTCCAGCACGGCGATCTTGTCGGCATCGCGGATCGTCGATAGTCGGTGGGCGATCACGATCGTCGTGCGGTCCGCCTTCAGGGTGTCGAGGGCGCCACGGACTGCCTGTTCGTTGACCGCGTCGAGATGGGATGTCGCCTCGTCGAGAATGAGGATCGGCGCGTCCTTCAGAAAGGCCCGGGCGATGGCGACCCGTTGCCGCTGGCCGCCGGAGAGCGATGTGCCACGCTCGCCGACCTGCGTGTCGATTCCGTCCGGAAGGGTTGCCACCAGGTCTTCCAGGGACGCTTGGCGGATCGCCGCTTCGAGCTCTTCCTCGGTGGCTTCCGGCCGTGCGACCATGACGTTGGCTCGGAGGGTGTCGTTGAAGAGATAAGTGTCCTGGGCTACCAGGGCGATCCGGCCGCGCAGATCGTCGAGTTTGTAGTCCTTGAGGTCGACGCCGTTCATCGTCACCCGGCCTTTGTCCGGGTCCCAGAACCGCATGAGAAGCTGCGCCGTGGTCGTCTTTCCTGCTCCCGAGGTCCCAACCAATGCGACCGTTGCGCCGGCCGGGATATCCAGACTGACGGTGTCCAGGGCGTAACGATGCTGGCCCGGATAGGCGAAGGACACGGCGTCCAGCGTCATCGGGGCCGGTCCCTCCGCCGGAGGCACGCCGGGACCGTCCGTCACCGGCACGGGTTCGTTCGCCAGCCCATAGTAGCGCCGGGTCGCGCCGAGCGTGTCGGCGAGCTGGCGGCCGATTTGGGCGATCTCCGAGATCGGCAGGAAGGCGGCCATGGCAAGCAGCGTCAGCAGCGGCAGGATACCGGCATCGATGACGCCGTTCGCCGCCATTATGCCGCCGGTGACGACGACCGCGAGACCGCCGAGACCTGTGAAGATCTCGAGCAGCGCCTGCTGCAGGGTAAGTTCCTTGAAGAACGGCAGCCGCAGGTCGATATGCCGTTGGGTCAGACGTTCGATCAGTTGGCCGCGCCGGTCCTCCTGTTGGAAGGCGACGATCTCTCCCAGCCCCTGAACGGAGTCGACCGCCACGGCGCCGAGTTCGCCTGCCGCCTCCCGCGCTTCCGATCCGAGCTGATCGACTTTGCCGCGCATGAGGAACGGGGCGACCGCGACCGCTGCCAGGAACGGCAACAGCGCGAGAGCGACCCATATGCTTTGGCTCGCGAGAACGGCCAGGACGGAAGCCGGCACCAACACGGCGACGAAGGCCGGCGCGACGGTGTGAGCGAAGAAGTACTCGATCAGCTCGATATCGTTGGTCGCCAGAGACATCAGGTCTCCGGTGCGCCGTCGCACCAGATAGGCGGGCGCCAGGGCGTCGAGCTTGCGGAAGGTATCGATTCTCATCTCTGCGAGCAGACGGAACGCCATGTCGTGGGCAAGCCAGGACTCGAGCCAATGAAGCAGGCCGGACAGAGGGGCGACGATCGCGAGGCCGATCAGCCACTGGTCGAAGGGCGTGCCGTTCTTCAGTGCCAGGATGGTGAGCGCGCTGAACACGCCGACCCCGATGAACGTCAGCACCCGGAGCACGCCGAATACGAAGGTGAGAGTCAGCTTGCCCCACCAGGGCATGATGGTGCCCATCAGGGTCTTGACGACATCGAACCAGCCGAGACCTTCGGCCTTGATAATCCCCTCGGTCGGAGCCTGCTTGGCGCCGCCCGGTATGGACGCGAGGGTCTCCGTGGCGGGGCGTGCGTCGAGGGTGACGTCGCTCTCTCCGCCCCGGAATTCACGCGCCTGCTCGGCCATCAGATCGGCATAGGCGCCGCCTTTCGCCATTAGGGCGTCGTGGCCGCCTTCCTCGACAACCTTGCCCTTGTCGAGCACGAGGATTCGGTCGCAGTCGATGACGCTCGACAGCCGATGGGCCAGCACGAGGGTTGTGCGCCCCTTCATCAGACGGTTGAGGGCGTCCTGAATAACCGCCTCGTTCTCCGCGTCGACCGCGCTCAGGGCCTCGTCCAGCACCAGGATCGGGGTGTCGCGCAGCAATGCCCGGGCGATGGCGACGCGCTGGCGCTGGCCGCCGGAAAGCTTGATGCCTTTCTCGCCGACGACGGTATCGTAGCCCTCGGGAAGAGCGGCGATGAAGCCATGGATGTTGGCGGCGGTCGCGGCGGCGATCACCTGGTCCTCGGTCGCTTCCGGCGCGCCCATACGGATGTTGTCGCCGATGGTCCCATGGAACAGGAACGTGTCCTGGTTCACGACACTGATCCGCGAACGGATCTGGTCGAACGACATCTCCCTCAGGTCAACGCCGCCGATCGTGACGCGACCCCGTTCCGGATCAAAGAAGCGCAGGAGTAGACGGACCACCGAAGACTTGCCGCAGCCGCTCGGCCCAACGAGTCCAATGCGCTCGCCGGCGGCGACGGTGAAATCGAGACCGTCATGCACGACTCGCCGGGCACCGGGATAATGGAAGCCCACTGCTTCGAATGAAACGCTCGCCTCCAGGCTCTCGGCCGCCGGGTTGCGCGGGCCGTCAACCACCGCCGGCTCGCCGTCGAGGAGATGATAGACCCCCTTGGCTGCCGACATGCCGACCATGCCCTGATGCAGCACGTTCCGTAGCTCACGCATGGGCCGGAAGATCTCGACGCCCAGCATCATGATCACCAGCAGTTCCGGCAGATCCATGGCCCCGGCCTCGACCCGCCAGGCGCCGACGGCCAGCGCCAGGGCGGCGCCGCAGGCGATCGCGCTGTCGGTGATGCCGCGCGACAGGACATTGGTGGCCAGAACCCACATGGTACGGCGGAACAGGTCGCGCGCCTTGTCGGCCAGCGTGTCGGCGCGCCGGGTGCTTTGACCGAACGCCTTCAGGGTCGGCAGTCCCTGGATCGAGTCTAGGAACTCGGCGGCGAAGGCGGCATAGGCCTTCTGACGGTTGCGGGAATTACGCTCGTCATGGCTGTGCCAGATCGCCGGCGCGAACAGCGCGATCAGCGCGAAGACCAGTAGTACGCCGGCCACGGGGAGGTCGAGGAAAGCGGCGAAGGCAAAGATGCCGATGGGGGTCAGAAGCGAGACCAGGCCCTGTGGCATGTACTGTCCGAAATAGGTCTCGAGCTGTTCCACGCCGTCGACCAGGGTCAGGGTGATCCCGCCGGACCGCTCGCGCCCGACATAGGCCGGACCGAGTTCGGCCAACTTGTCGAACAGCTTCCGGCGCAGTCTCTTCTGCACAATTGAGGCCGTGCGGTGGGCGACGGTATTGCGCCAGTGCTCGAACGCGCCCCGCAAAACCATCACGGCGGCAATCGCGATGATCGGCCATATGAGCTGCTCGACCGTGTCGCCGGCGAAGATCCGGCCGATCAGCCAGCCGAGCAGGGCAAGCCGGGCGATCCCGAGAGCGACCGCGGCGAGCCCGACCAGGACGGCGAAGACGATCCGCCAGCGAACGCCTTCGGTGAAGGCCCAGAGACGGGTTTCGAAATGCATGACCTCAATCCTCGAACGTCGATTTCGCGATCATCCTATTTCAGGCGGCCCCGGAACCCAGTGGACGATTGCGAAGATCCTCTGAACGAATTTGAACATTGATGCAGTGCGGGATGAACGCGCAATATCAGGTGGGACGGTACGCGGGACCGTCAGCTGTGCGATTGGAGGGTTCGGTGATCAGCGATTGGGACAATCTGCGCGTGTTCCTGGCGTTGGCAGAGGAGGGCAGCCTAACCGCGGCTGCCCGCAAGCTGAAGGTCAGCCATCCGACCGTGTCCCGACGGGTTAAGGCACTCGAGGACGAGTTGGGAACGCGGTTGTTCGACCGGCTTCCCGACCGCTTCGTTCCGACGTTGGCGGCGACCCATCTGCTGGATGAGGTGCGGGCGATGGAACAGGCGGCCCAGGCGCTTGCGCGCCGAAGCGCAGGCCTGGTCGACAACCATCTCGGCACCGTCCGGATCTCGGTCGACGAGACCATGGCGGAGTTCGTCTCGCGACATCTCATGAAGTTGCGGGAGAACCATCGCTGCATCGAGTTCGAGATCGCTGTGGCCCATATCTCGGCCAACCTGTCCCGGCGCGAGGCCGACTTGCTGATCCGCAACACCCTCCCGGACAGCGCCAGCCTGGTCGGCCGAAAACTCGGCCGGTTCGCCTACGCGGTCTACGGCACCCGGGCTTTCGCCGCCGATTGCGACGGAAGCGAAGCCTCTCTCCGCGTACTGCCCTGGGTCGGCTTCGACGACGATCACGTCTATATGCCGGGTCAGCAATGGCAGGTCGGTCTGCTGGCGGGCACCGTGCCTGAGGTCCGCACCAACAATGGCGTGGTGCTCTATCACGCGATCCGTGAGGGTCATGGGGTCGGGGTGCTCCCCTGTTTCCTTGGCGACAGGGATCCCGGCCTGGTTCGCCTGACCCCGATCCTGGACGAGGTGATCGTCGACGAGTGGTTGCTGGTCCATCGGGACATGCGCTCGCTGCCGCGGATTCGCATCGTGATGGATGCCCTTGTGAAACTCTTCCAGGATATGCGTGCGGAGTATGAGGGCCGGATCGATGCCGGGCGGCCGGTAAACGATCTGAAAGCCGCCGGCTAGTCCGACGCCCGGCGCTCCGATATCGCATGGCGCAAGGCCGCATCGGCGAGCAGGCGAGTGGAGTCCAGCGTGGGCAGGGGGCTGTTCCGATCCGACAGGACGAGCGGCAGTTCGGTGCAACCGAGGATCACGGCGTCGCAACCGCGATCCTTCATGTCTGAGATCAGAGCCGTCAGGAAAGCCGTCGACGAGTCGGTCTGAACATCTTTTACCAGCTCGTTCATGATGATTCGGGCGAGCATGTCTTTCTCGTCCTCCTCCGGGCGCACGCAGTCTATGCCGTGGATCGATAGCGCGTCCGGATAGACCAGGCTGTCGACGAGCCAGCGCGTTCCGAGAAGTGCCGCCCGCCGTACGCCGCCACGCAGCGCCTGCTCGGCAACGACGTCGGCGATGTGCAGCCACGGTAGGGGAGAATAAGGCCGGACGTGGTCGAGGGCGGCGTGGATGGTGTTATCCGGGCAGATCAGGAAGTCGGCGCCCATTGCCGCCAGTTTATCGGCTGAGCGTAGCATGATGCCGCCGACAGCCTCGAGGTTCGCGGCGTCCAGAGCCGTCACGTACTCCGCCAGCGAAAAGCCGTGCAGGGCGATTTCCGGATGCGTATGCGGTCCGAGGATCGTCGGCGCACGGGAACAGATCGTCCGATAGCAGAGAGCGGCTCCCTCGGCTGAACAGGCGACGATCCCAATCGTCCGGACAGGCCCGGTACCTGTGGCGAGCGTGACGGCCGGGGTGCGTTCGGGATATGTCATGGTAGCCTCTGTGTTGAACGATCGTTCTATTTATAGAACGATCGCCCCAAGCGTCAACGCGGGACCTTCGAGCTGGAGCAGAGACGATGATGAACACGGACCGGCGCCGGGCCTTCGCCCGGATGCTCACTGCGCGTCGTATCCAGAAGGGGCTGTCGTTGAGCGAACTTGCCAGGGCGGCAGGAATGGCAAAATCGAACCTGTTCCGTTTGGAGGCGGGCGAGGGCAACCCCAGCTTGGAGACGCTGTGGGCGTTGAGCGGCGCGCTCGGTGTCAGCGTCAGCGACCTGATCGACGACAGGAGCGCCGCGGTAAGACTGGTGCGTCGGGACCAGGCCGCCGATACCGGTGCCGAGGATGCGTTCTACGCTGTAACTCTGCTGTCTCGTTGCCCCGGGGGGGCGATCAGAGACCTATACCGCGTAGCGTTCCAGCCTGGCTCGGTAAAGGTGTCCGACCCTCACGGCGCGGCGACGGTAGAGCATATCGTTCTGCTGTCCGGTCGGGCCCGGGTGGGACCGACGGGGGCGACGGAAACCCTGGAACCCGGGGACTATTTCACCTTTCCGGCGGGACAGGGACACAGCTACGAGGCGTTGGCGCCGGACACGACGGCGCTGATCGTGATCGAGAATGGGTGACCGCCCGCCCAACGAAGCCCCCTGGGGAGGACGCCGGGGCTCATCCGAGGTGTTGGTCGATGGCGGCGGTTGTTACGGAGCGGCCTCAGCGGATCGGCGCCGCCAGGCTTTGTGGACCTCCTCGAGGCCGAGAAGACTGAGCGCGACGGCCAGCATGGCCGCCCATTCGTGCAGGCTGATCGGCTGGATCGCTAGCACGCCGTTCAGCCCCGGGACGTACATCGCGCCGATATGGACGAGTTGCGCGACCGGCACGGCAAGGACCAGGAACGGGTTGGACAGCAGAGGGATACCGAACAGCGAGCGGGTCTCCGATCGGCTGCACAGCGCGCGGATGTTGCCGAACAGCACCATCAGCATGAGTGTCAGGTTCCGCGCCATGTCGAGGTCGTAGCCGAGGTTGAGCAACGTTTGGAACGTCGTGTAGGCGAGCAGACCCATGGCGCCGCCGATGAGAAGAACCGTACCGACGATCCGGCGTTCGAAGATCGCCTCGTTAGGCCGTCGCGGCGGTTGGGAAAGTTCGCCGCCTTCCTTCGGTTCGAAGGCCAGCGCCACGTCCTGTAATCCGTTTGCGACCAGGTTGAGCCAAAGTAGCTGAACGGCGGTCAGCGGCATGGGCAAACCGGTCAGGACCGCCATGAAGAAGAGCAGGAGTGCCGAGAACCCGGTGGCGACCAGCAGGCCGACCACCTTGCGGATGTTGTTGTAGACCACGCGGCCCTGCTCGACGCCGTCGACGATGGAGGAGAACCTGTCGTCGGTGATGATGATGTCGGCTGCTTCCTTGGCGACGTCGGTGCCGCGTTTGCCCATGGCGATGCCGACATTGGCCCGGTGCATGGCAGGTGCATCGTTCACCCCGTCCCCGGTGACCGCCACGAAGTGTCCGGCGCGCATCAGCGACTCGACGATCTGCTGTTTCTGCAGGGGCTCGATTCTGGCGAAGACCCGGGTGCCCCGAACCAGATCGTCCAAGTCAGCGGAGCCCTGCGCCGCGGCTCGCCGAAGATCGGAGCCCGTGACCACGGGGTCGCCGGGGGCGGCGATAGCGAGTTCGCGGGCGATAGCGTGGGCGGTCGCCGGATGGTCGCCGGTGATCATCGCCACCTCGATGCCGCCGGCCCGACAGCGGTCGACCGCCTCGCGGGCCTCCGGGCGGACCGGATCGATCATGGCCACCAGACCGAGCAGCGTCATTTCGGCCATGGATCCCAGCGCGGAACCCGGTTCCGGCAGATCCCGGTCGGCCAAAGCGATCACCCGGTAGCCCGCACGCGCCAGCCCTTCGAACTGATCCGCGACGGCGGCGTGGTCGATCGGCACTCGGCCTTCGGCTGTCCGCATGTGCGTCGACATCGCCAGGAGCTTCTCCGGGCTGCCTTTGACATGAAGCACATGGTTCTCGGCACGCCGGTGCAGACTGCCGGACAGTGCCCGTTCCGACTCGTAGGGGACCAGCTCGAGCCGGCTCTGCTCGGCGTGCAGGGCGCTGATCGACAGACCCAGTTTCTTGGCGAGCACGAGGAAAGCGACGTCGACGATGTCGCCGTCGAAATCCCATTCTTGGCCGGCGTAGTCGAGGCGGCTTTCGTTCGCGAGCGCGCCGGTGGTGCAGAGGGCGCGCAGCCTCGGCAGGTGGTCTTCAAATGGCTGAGCTTCGTCGCCGTCTCCGCCTGGCGGCTCGACGGTTCCGGGTCCGATGCCGGCGCCGGTGACCTCGAAACTGAGCCCGTCGGGCAGCACGATGCGGGTGGCGGTCATCTCATTGACCGTCAACGTTCCGGTCTTGTCCGAGCAGATGAACGTACAGGAACCGAGCGCCTCGACGGCGATCAGCCTACGGATAATGACGTTGTGCTTTGCCATCCGGTCCATGCCGATGGCGAGCGCCACGGTGAGCGCCGCCGGCAGACCTTCCGGGATGGTCGAGACCGCGAGGCCGATCGCCATCAGCGCCATTTCCGACGGGCCGTAGCCCCCCACGGCGAACATCAGGGCGATCAGGGCGGCGATGGCGACGCCGATCCCCGCCGCGACCTGATACGTGAAACGCCGGATACGGATCATCAGCGGCGGTTCGGAGACCCGGCGGGCGGACACCTCGCCGGCGATTGAGCCGAGTTGGGTCGACAGACCTGTGGCGATCACCTCTCCCTCGGCGCGGCCGTGGGTGACGACGGTGCCGGCAAAGACCATGTCGTGGCGCTCGGCGAGCGGGGCGTCGACCGGGATGGACGAAGCGACGCCTTTCGTTACCGCCACCGACTCACCGGTAAGCATGGACTCGTCGACGGCCAGATCCTGCGTGCCGAGCAGTCGGATGTCGGCGGCGGCCTTGTCGCCTGACGAGAGAAGGAGCAGATCACCCGGCACGACCGCCTCGCCGTCAATGGTCCGGGGTCGCCCGTCGCGGACCACGCGCGCCGTCCCGCGCACCATGCGACGAAGGGCGGATGCGGATTTCTCGGCCGCGCGCTCCTGGATGGTGCCGATCAGCGCGTTGATCAGGAGCACGGCCACGATGAACACGCCGCTGGCCACGTGGCTGATGGCGAAGGAGATCGCGGCGGCGATCATCAGAATGTAGATGAACGGGCTGACGAACTGGCGAAGGAACAGGCCGAAGATGCCGGTCGGCGTCGGTTCCGGCAGCCGGTTCGGGCCATGCCGGAGGAGCCGGTCAGCCGCGTCGCGTTCGGTTAGTCCGCCCAGAGTGGCCATGGCAATTCGCCTTGCTCTTTGGTGAGCGGCGATGCCTAAGAGCGTTCGCGCAACGCACCCCGAAGAGGACTCCGTTGTAGCGGGGCGTGGAGCCCAGCCCAATACCCTGTTTCAGGCGCGATGGCCGTCACCGGCCAGGCGTGTCCCGTCGGGCGGTGGTCGACCGTAAGGCCGGCCGCGGCCCCGATGTAGGCCGCGGCCGGGAAATTCGCCTCGATCGCTACCTCAGGCCGCCTCGACCGATGCCGGCATCGGCCAGCGTTGGTGCCACTCGGTCGCCGCTTCGTAGGCCCGGCCGACCCGGAACACCGTCGCCTCGTCGAAATACCTGCCGACGATCTGCATCGACAGGGGAAGGCCGCTTTCGCTGAATCCGATCGGGATCGACATGGCCGGATTGCCGGTGACGTTGAACGGCATGGTCTGCATCGGCCAGGCGAGAGGGAAGCCTTTCGGCGTGGCGTCGATCCGCGGCGCCGGTGTCATGGAGGACGGCGCGAGAAGCGCATCGTATTGACCGAGGAAGACGCTGTTCACCTCCTGGCTTAGTTCCCTGCGCAACCGTTGGGCCTGGACCAGGTCGGCTGCGGAGATGTAAGCGCCGAGTATGATGCGTTCCATCGTCAACTGGCCATAGTCCAAGGGCCGTGTCTTCAGATCCTCCTCGTGAATCGCATAGGCTTCAGCGAGCAGGATCACGCGGCCGCAGGAATTGTACATGGTGAACGGCGAAGCGCCTTGAACGTCCTCCACCTCGGCGCCGAGACTCCGCAGGGTCTCCACCGCCTCGTCGATCGCCGCGATCGCCTCCGGCGACATGCCCTCAGCGTCGGCATAGAAAGACCGCAGAAGGCCGATCTTCAAGCCCTTTACGCCGGCGCCAAGCGTGGCCCGGAAGTCCGGAACCGGGACGTCGGCGCTGCCCGGATCCGCCGGGTCGTAGCCGGCCACGGTCTGTAGGGTGATCGCCGCATCCTCCACTGTTTTAGAGAGCGGTCCGCAATGGTCCATCGTGTAGGACAAGGGGTAAACGCCGCGGCGGCTGACCCGACCGTAGGTCGGCTTGATGCCGATGACGCCGCAATAGGCCGCGGGACCGCGGATCGAACCGCCGGTGTCGGACCCCATGGCGGTGCGCGTCATGCCCATGGCGACGGCGGCGCCAGATCCACTCGAGGAGCCACCGGGGCCGTGATCTCGGTTCCAGGGATTTCGGGCCGGCGGAAAAGGCAGGTCGAAGGACGGACCGCCAAAGGCGAACTCATGGGTGGAGAGCTTTCCAAGCAGCACCCCGCCGGCCTCGGCCAGCTTCTCCGCGCAAACGCTGTCGGTCGCCGGAATGACATCCTCGCGCAGTTTGGAGTGGCAGGTGGTCAGGATGCCGGCGGTATCATAGATGTCCTTGAGCGCGTAGGGGACGCCGTGCATCGGACCTCGGTCCGTGCCTTCGGCCAGGTCCCGGTCGGCCTTGGCCGCGTCCTGCATGGCCCGATCGCCGGTGACCGTGATGAAGGCATTGAGCGCCGGATCGAGGTCGGCGACTTTCCCGAGACAGTATTCGGTGATCTTCTTCGACGTGAGCGATCCATCGCGCAGCTTGGCGCCGATCTCGGCAATGGACAGGTTCTCCAACAATTCGGTCATGACGCAGCTCCCCGGGTGATGGTGTCCGGCACGAAGACGCTTGCAGGCTCGGCGGCGGCGCTGCGCGGTCGCCTCAGGTCGGCTGTCATGGCCTGCAGCCCGACGAAACCTTCGTAGATCGTCTCGACCCGGTCAGGCGGGAGGGTGAGCCCGTTCAAGGCGGTCATCGCCTCGAAGGCTTGGCGCATGGTGGTGGTTCTATCGTCGCTGGACATCGCGGGTTCCCCTGCTGAAGACGGGTCTAACGGCGGTCTTAGGCGGCGAGGCCGTGCCGCGTATAGCTCGAATTGTATCCAAAAAGGAGGCCCGGCCGTCCAGTGATTTTGCGTTGCACAAAATAGCGGCGACTAGATTTTCCTAGTTGAGAGCGAATTCAGAGGCTTGCGTAGCTGCCTCTTTGATTTGGCTTTGGCTTTCTGGGGTTCTGGACAGCAAACGCGCAACGCGTGGATTCAAAATGTGCAAAATGCTGCATTGAAATAACGCCAAGGGCTCAGAAAATCATCCTGCTTGAGGGGCGGCGGCTACCGAAATCGTTGTTCAGGCGGGAAGCTAGAAGGCCAATTAAGTGTATGAAAATAAATAATATATATGTAATTCAAGCAGGTGTTTCGATGTGCGGCTTTTTTGTATTGGATACAATTTCGGACGTTTCGGCACATCTGTTGCAGTTAGGTGAGGCCAAGTCGCGGTTCGTTCTGCTGGCCCCGTTCCGACGGAGCGGTTGGGCGGCAGGCGCCGAAGGAACTGCGGAAACCGTTCCAACGGGCGGTCAACCCGCGTCGGGGCGTTGCGGAAAGCGCGGCGGGTACATGCAAGGAGGCTTCACAATGCGTACAATCAGGACACTGGCTTCGGCCCTTGCCGTGTCTACCGGCCTGGCGATCGCTGCCACGTCGGCGTCGGCCGAGTCCGTGCTTCGCGTCGCCATGACGGCGGGCGACATTCCGGTGACGATCGGTCAGCCCGACCAGGGGTTCGAGGGCTATCGCTTCGTCGGCTACAATCTGTATGACGGCTTGGTGCTGTGGGATTTGTCCCAGGGCGATACCGCCGCCGACATCAAGCCGGGTCTGGCGACATCGTGGGAAATCGATCCGAACGATGACAAACGTTGGATTTTCAAACTGCGCGAGGGCGTGAAGTGGCACGACGGCTGCGACTTCACCGCCGAGGACGTGGCCTGGAATTTCGCGCGCGTCTCCGACGAGAGCGCCCCGCAGTTCAACGCCAAGCAGTTCGCGGCGATCCGCAATCGGACGGGCATCATCGACAAGGTCGAGATTCTCGGCGACCACGAAGTCGCGTTCATCACCAGCCAGCCGGACGCGCTGTTCCCGTACCAGCTCTCGTACTGGTTCATGATCAGCCGCTGCAAGCTGACCGAGCTGGGCAACGACTACGAGAAGTACGCGGTCGATCCGTCCGGTACCGGGCCTTACAAGTTCGACGCCTTCGTTCCGCAGGAGCGTCTCGAACTCGTCAAGAACGAAGACTACTGGGACGAAACACGCATCCCGAAGCATGATCGTCTGGTCCTGATCCCGATGCCGGAGGCGACGACGCGTGCCGCCGCGCTGCTCTCGGGCCAGGTGGACTTCGTAGAGGCACCGTCCCCGGATACTATTCCGCGGCTGGAGTCGGCGGGCATGCAGATCGTCACGGCTCCGTATCCGCACAACTGGTCGTACCAGTTGAACTTCGTCGACGGTCCTTTCAAGGACGTGAAGGTGCGCCGCGCGGCGAACTACGCCCTGAACCGTTCCGAAATGAAGGCGCTGCTGGGCGGGTTCATGGAAGAGGGCTATGGCGTCGTGCCGGCGTCGACCCCTTACTACGGAAATCCGATGTTCAAGTACGAGTACGATCCGGAGAAGGCGACTGCGCTGCTGAAGGAAGCCGGATGCTACCCGTGCGAGATCACGCTCGCGATCTCGACCTCCGGTTCCGGCCAGATGCAGCCGCTGCCCATGAACGAACTGGTGAAGAGCCAGCTCGACGCGGTCGGCTTCGAGACCAACCTCGACGTCATGGATTGGAACGCGCTTCTCGATGTCGGTCGTCCGGGCCGCGAGAAGAACCCGGAGATTGACGGCATCAACATCAGCCGCGCCCTGCAGGATCCGTTCAGCGCCCTGATCCGTCACGTCTACAGCAAGCAGCATGCGCCGAAGGGGTCGAACTGGGGGCACTACTCCAATCCCGAGGTCGATGCGGTGATCGACGAGATCTACTCGTCCTTCGATCCGACCGTCCGCATGGAGAAGCTGACCAAGCTGCATGAAATGATGGTCGACGACGCGGTAAAGCTGATGGTGGCGCATGACGTCAACCCGCGTGCGCTTGCCCCGAACGTGAAGGGTTTCGTCCAGGCCCAGAGCTGGTTCCAGGACCTGACCCCGATCGTGGTCGAGTAAGCACCACGACCAGGACGATCCGGCCGGCCCGACCACCCGGGGCCGGCCGGGTCCCCCTCGCCAGAGCATTCTCCGAGCCGAAGGGATTCCTTTCATGACCGCCTATATTCTTCGCCGCTTGCTGTACGCGATTCCCATTGCGCTCGGCGTCAGCATCGTCTGCTTCGCCCTGGTCTACATCGCGCCGGGCGACCCGCTTCAGACGATCCTGCCCGAGGACGCCAGCGCCGAGACCATCGAGATGGTCAAGAAGGCCTACGGCTTCGACAAGCCGATCCCGGTGCAATACGCCATCTGGCTAGGCAAGGTGCTGACCGGCGATTTCGGGCTCTCCATCGCCACCGGACGCGCCGTCACCGACGATCTCTTCAAAGCCCTCGGAAACACGATGCTGCTGGCGACCGGCGCCGTCGTCGTCGCATTCTCCCTGGCTTTTGTGATGGGCCTCGTGGCCGGTTATCACGCGGGCGGCCCGATCGACCGCGGAGTGACCGGCATCGCGGTGATCGGCGTCAGCATCCCGAATTACTGGCTCGGGATCGTGATGGTCATCATCTTCGCGGTTGAGCTCAACGTGCTGCCGGCGACCGGCATGGGCCCGCGCGGCTCCGATACCTTCAATTTCTGGGAGTGGGACCATTTCCGGCATCTGCTCATGCCGCTGGTCACGCTCTCGATGATTCCGATCGGCATCATCACCCGAACCACCCGCGCCGCCGTCGCCGAGGTTCTGAACCAGGATTTCGTCGAGACGCTGCGTGCCAAGGGGTTGAGCGAGTTCGAAATCCTGCTTCACGTCGTGAAGAACGCCATGCCGCAGGTGCTGGCGGTAATGGGACTCCAGTTCGGCTACCTGATGGGCGGCTCGATCCTGGTGGAGACGATCTTTACCTGGCCCGGCACCGGCTTCCTGCTGAACAAGGCGATCCTGACCCGCGATCTGCCGGTCCTTCAGGGCACGATCCTGATCCTGGCGATGATCTTTGTGGCCACCAACCTGGTCATCGATCTGCTGCAGACGATGGTCGACCCGCGACTGAAGCGCAGCTAAGGCTGAGGAGGAACTCCCATGGCGAACATCACCATGTCCCCGGCCGATGCGGCGGCCGTCCAGGGCGCGCCGTCCGTCCGGGTGCGCAGCTACTGGCAGAATGTCGGCTACCGGCTGCGATACGACTATCTCACGCTGTTCTTCGGCGCGATGGTCATCCTGATCATTTTGTCCGCGATCTTCGCGCCGCTGCTGGCACCGATGGATCCCTACCAGAGCAGCCTGATCAATCGACTGAAGCCGATCGGCTACAAGGACTTCCTGCTGGGGACCGACGAACTTGGGCGGGATATCCTATCGCGCATGCTCTATGGGGGCCGGATTTCACTCACCATGGGGATCGTCCCGGTGCTGATCGCGACCATCGTCGGCGGGTCGCTCGGCATCGTCGCCGGCTTCGTCGGCGGTCGTACCAACATGATCATCATGCGCACGGTCGACGTGTTCTACGCGTTTCCGTCGATCCTGCTGGCCGTCGCGATATCCGGTGCCATGGGCGGCGGCATCGTCAACGGCATGCTGTCGCTGACCCTGGTGTTCATTCCACCACTCTGCCGGGTGGCGGAGACCGCGACCTCCCAGGTGCGGAACCTTGATTTCGTCGAGGCGGCCCGTGCAACGGGCGCCAGAACGCTCAGCATCATTCGGGTCCACATCCTGGGCAACGTGCTGGGACCGATCCTGGTCTACTCGTCCAGTATGGTGAGCGTGAGCATCCTGCTCGCCTCCGGCCTGTCCTTCCTCGGCCTCGGCGTCACGCCGCCGGAACCGGATTGGGGACTGATGCTGAACACCCTGCGCCAGGCCATCTACATCAACCCGGTCGTCTGCGCGATCCCGGGGGTGGCCATCCTGATCACCTCGATCTGTTTCAACCTGGTCAGCGACGGACTGCGCTCGGCCATGGATGTTCGACTGTAGGGAGCGAGCCGATGACCGTCACAGAGAACACCCGGCCGTCGCAGACGCTCAACGCCGTGGACAGGAAAGACGCGCGCGACCGCGGCGGCGACCGTCAGCCGATGCTGATCGCCCGCGAGCTGAAGAAGCACTTTCCGATCACCGGCGGGGTACTTAACCGGACGATCGGCCATGTTCGGGCGGTCGACGGCGTTAGCTTCACGGTGATGAAGGGGGAGACGTTGGGTGTCGTCGGCGAGTCCGGTTGCGGCAAGTCGACCCTGGCCCGACTGCTGATGCACCTGATCGTGCCGGACTCCGGTGATCTGATCTTCGACGGCGACGCGGTCGGAGAGAACGACGGTCTGTCGGTTCGCGACATGCGGCGGCTGATGCAGATGGTCTTCCAGGACAGCTACTCGTCGCTCAACCCGCGCATGCCGGTCGAGGACTCTATCTCCTACGGCAAGAAGGTTCACGGGGCCTCTGAGCAGGAGGCAAAGGAGGCGGCGCGGGAGTTGCTGACCAAGGTCGGGCTGGATCCCAACCTCTTCGGACCCCGCTACCCGCACGAACTGTCGGGCGGCCAGAAGCAGCGGGTGAATATCGCCCGCGCTCTTGTCCTCGAGCCGCGGGTGGTGATCCTCGATGAGGCGGTCTCGGCGCTCGACAAGTCCGTAGAGGCGCAGGTTCTGAACCTGTTGCGCTACCTCAAGCAGCACTTCAACCTGACCTACGTGTTCATTTCCCACGACCTGAACGTCGTGCAGTACGTCAGCGATCGCGTGCTGGTGATGTATCTCGGCGAGGTTGTCGAGATCGGACCGGTCGACGAGATCTACGCGCGGCCCAAGCACCCCTACACCCAAGCCCTCCTCGCGTCGCGCCTGTCGATGGATCCGGACGATCGCATCGAGGAACCGCCTCTGGTCGGCGATCCGCCGAACCCGATCAACCCGCCCTCGGGCTGCCGGTTCAGAACCCGCTGCAAGTTCGCGGAGAAGATCTGCGAGATCGAGCGTCCGGTACTCGGCGAGTGGCTGTCGTCCGAGGCCCATGTCACGGCCTGCCATATGTTCGTGCCCCGCTCAGGCCATTCGATGGCCAACGAAGCGGGCAAGCCGGAGGCCGCGGCGACGGTGCCGGCGGCGGCCATGGCCGGCGAAGACTGAGCGGAGGACGACCGATGAGCGATACCGCAAAGAAGACGCCGCTGGTCCGGCTCGAGGACCTGAACGTCAAGTTTGTGACACGCGAAAGCACCGTGAACGCGGTGAACGATGTCAACCTTACCCTGGAAGCCGGCGAGGTGCTCTGCATCATCGGCGAGTCTGGATCGGGCAAGAGCGTGAGCATGCGCGCGTTGATGCGCCTGTTGCCGGAGCGTCGAACGCGGATCTCCGGCACCATCGAGGTCGACGGCAAGGACGTTCTGTCGCTCAAGGGTGCGGAACTGTCGGACCTGCGAGGCGGTCTGGTCTCGATGATCTTTCAGGAGCCGATGACGGCGCTGGATCCGGTTTTCTCCGTCGGACACCAGATCGCCGAGACCGTCCGCCGTCACGAAGGCTGTTCCTACGACAAGGGCATGGAGCGGGCGCTCGAACTTCTGGAACTTGTGAAGGTGCCGTCCGCCGAGCGGCGGCTGAAGGCCTTTCCACATGAACTGTCCGGTGGGTTGCGGCAGCGGGCGATGATCGCCATGGCCCTGTCCTGCCGCCCGAAGCTGCTGCTTGCCGATGAACCGACCACCGCCCTGGACGCGACGGTGCAGATCCAGGTTCTCATCCTGCTTCGCAAGATCCAGGCGGAAATGGGAATGGGGGTGATCTTCGTTACCCACGACCTCGGCGTCGCCGCCGAGATCGCCGACCGGGTCGCCGTCATGTATGCGGGCCGTATCGTGGAAACCGGGACGGTGCAGGAGGTGCTGGGCAATCCGAAGCATCCCTACACCCAGGGCATGCTGTCCTCGACCGTTCACGGCAACATGCGTGGCAAGGATATCGAAGCGATCCCGGGCAGCCCCCCGGACCTGAGGGCCATGCCTCCCGGCTGCAGCTTCGCGCCCCGGTGCAAGTATGCCGAGCCGGCCTGCACCGCCGCTCTGCCGCCCGAGGTGGTGTTCGAGGACGGTCGCATGGCCCGCTGCATCAAGCTCACGCCGTCGGCGGCGCCGGAGAAAGAACTCGTCCCCGCCTGAACAGTGGCGGCGGCATGTCCACAGGGAGGCAGACATGATGAACAAGACGGAGATTTCCCAGCGCGTCGTCGACGCGGTCGTCGCGCGGCTGGGAACGCCCCACCCGCACGCCAATCTGGACCCGTCGAAGACCGCGCTGATCGTCATCGACCTGCAGAACGGGTTCATGATGGACGACGTGGCCCACGCGCTCTGCGTCCAGGCCCGCGCGATCGTCCCCAACGTCAATCGGTTGGCCGAAGCCGTGCGCGCCACCGGCGGCAAGGTCTACTGGATTCAGAATACCCATGACGAGACCTGCCTCGAAGGCTGGTCCAACCTCCACGCAATGACGCCGCCGGCCAAAGTCGCCAAGCGCATCGAGTCCATGTCGCCCGGCGGGATCGGCCACGAGCTCTGGTCTGAGCTCGACGTCAAGGAGGGCGATCAGAAGGTGCTCAAGAACCGCTACTCGGCGTTTGTTCAGGGCTCGTCCGATCTGCACGAAATCCTGCAGCGGGAGGGGATCGATACGGTACTGATTACCGGAACGGTGACCAACGTGTGCTGCGAGTCCTCGGCCCGAGACGCGATGATGCTGAACTACAAGGTTGTCATGGTGACCGACGGCAACGCGGCGGTGACCGACATTGAGCACAACGCGGCTCTGACCAACTTCTATTTGACGTTCGGCGATATCTTCAGCACCGACGAGCTGGTCGAGATCCTGCACAAGAACGCCGGAGACGCGCAGGTGGCCGCGGAATGAGCAAGCCCAAGGTCGCGGTCATCGGCACCGGCGGAACCATCGCGTCGATCGGCAAAGGGCCGCTCGACATTCTCGACTACGGCGCCAACAATTCGATGCTCGAGGTCGACAGGATCGTCGACCTGTTCCCGGAGGTCCACGAGGTTGCGGACGTTCTGGTGGTGCCGTTTCGTGCCATTCCCAGTCCGTCCATGGGGTTCGCCGAGTGGAAGGAACTCGTGCTCAAGATCGACGAGGTGGCGGCGCAGAATCCGGATCTCGCCGGTTTCGTGGTCACTCACGGGACGGCGTCGCTCGAGGAGACGGCGTATGTGCTCCACCTGACGGTCAAGACCGACCTGCCTGTGGTGGTGATCGGTTCCCAGAGACCGTCCAGCGCGCTGTCGACCGATGCCGGCTTCAATCTTGTCAACGGCATTCGGACGGCGGCGAGCCCGGACGCCCGCGGCATGGGCGTCATGACCCTCCTCAACGACGAGATCCAGTGCGCCCGCGAGGTGACCAAAACGTCGACCTATCGGATGCAGACGTTCCGCTCGCCGGATTTCGGCTGCCTTGGGCACGCGGACGGCGACGCGGTTGCCTTCTACCGCAAGCCGCTGCGTCGTCATGCGCCGTATACCGAGTTCGACATCCGGAGCCTGGACGGTCTGCCGCGGGTAGACATCGTCTATGCGTATTGCGGGTCGGACGGTGCGGCCGTGCGTGCGTTCATCGAGGCGGGTGCCGCCGGGATCGTTTCCGCCGGCTTCGCCCCGGGCTTCTGCGGACCCGGCGACGAGGAGCCGCTCAAGCAAGCTGTCGAGAAGGGGATCGTGGTCGTCCAGTCCAGCAGGGCCGGCAGCGGGCGCACGTTCAAGAGCACTAAGCTCGCCGCGAACGGATTTATGATCGCCGATAACCTCAATCCTCAAAAGGCGCGGATCCTGCTTGCCTTCGCGCTGTCGGTGACCCGGGACCCGGCGGAGATCGAGCGGATCTTCGCCACCTACTGACGGAGCCTGGAATGGCGGTCGCCGTTCCCTCCAATCCCCGGCACACCACGGAACCGGACGGCCGGCGCGGTATCCTCCTGATGCTCGTCGGCCTTCTGCTGTTCTCGGTTCTGAACGGCATCGTGAAGGCGCAGACCGAGCTCTTTCCGGTGGTTCAGATCATGTTCTTCCGCAACGCCTTCGCCATGATTCCGCTGGCGGTCGTGATGCTGTGGTTCGTGGACTGGCGGTCGGTGCGGACCCGGATGCCGGCCTGGCATCTGCTGCACGCCGCCGTGATGTCGGCGGCCATCGGACTAATTTTCGCCGGATATGAGCGCCTGCCGCTGGCCGATGCGACGGCGATCAACTTCGCCGCGCCGCTGATTGTCACGGCGCTGTCGGCACCGCTGTTGAAAGAGCCGGTCGGGTGGGTGAAGTGGGGGGCGGTTGGCGTCGGTTTCGCCGGCGTCCTGTTCATGGTTCAACCGGGCGGCGACGTGATCCGGGAGGGTGCGCTCTACAGCCTGTTCGGCACGGTGCTGGCGGCCTGCGCGGTGCTGATCGCCCGCCATCTGAGCAAGCACGACAGCACCATGACCATCGTGCTCCTCTTCATGGCGTTGTCCTCGGCGATGGTGTTGCCGCTGCTGCCGGCCGTTTGGGTCACCCCCACGCCGCTGCAGCTTGCCGGTTTGATCGCCATGGGGCTGGCATCGGGAGGCGCCCAGTACATGACCACGCGCGCCCTGTACCATGCGCCGGCTGCGACGATCGCGCCGATGAACTACACGAAGATGATCTGGGCGCTGCTGATCGGTTTCTTCGCCTTCGGCGACTGGCCGGGGCCGGTCGTGCTGGCGGGCTCCGCGCTGGTGCTCGCCAGCACCTGGGTCGTCTATCGCGCCGAGGGCCGGAAACGGCCCACGGCGGCGTAGGGTAACGAGCTACTCGGCAGCGTCCGCCGCCTCAAGGGCCAGCGAGGGACGGCGCTCGCGCCAGTCGGTCGCCGCCTCGTAGGCCGCGCCGACCTGGAACACGGTCGCCTCGTCGAACGCCCTGCCGACGATTTGCATCGACAGGGGTAGTCCGTTGGAGTGATAGCCGACGCAGATCGACATGGCTGGGCTGCCAGTGACGTTGAACGGCTGGGTCATCATGCCGGACATCTTCATCGGATCGTCCGGCAGGCCGTCGAACCGGCCGGCGGTGACCACCGAGCACGGGGCGATCAGGGCGTCGTACTGGCCGAGGACGACGTTGTTCACCTCGATCGCCAGTTCCCGCCGCAGGCGCAAAGCTTCGACATAGTCAGATCCGCGCACGAAGGCGCCGGCCATCAGCCGCTCGCGTGTCGGCCGGCCGTAGAGTTCCGGCCGCTCGATCAGATCGTGCTGGTGAATGGCGTAGCATTCCGGCAGGACCAGCAGCCGCCCGCATGCTTGGTAAAGCGCGTAGGGCGACAGTTGCGCTGTTTCGACCGTCGCGCCGCTGGCACGCAGCACGTCGATTGCGGCACGAAGCGCTGCGACCGCTTCAGGATCGGCGTTGCCTTCTTCCTCGATCCAGCTCTCGACAAAGCCGATCCGCATCCCGCTGACGCCCTTGGAAAGCCCAGCCGTGTAGTCGACCTTCGGCACGTCGGCGCTCGCCGGATCGAGCGGATCGTATCCTGCGATGACGTTCAGGGTGATCGCAGCGTCCTCGACGGTCCAGCTGAGCGGGCCGCAATGGTCCATCGTGTAGGACAACGGGAATACGCCGCGGCGGCTCACCCGGCCGTATGTCGGCTTCATGCCGACCGTTCCGCAAAGCGCGGCCGGTCCGCGGATCGATCCGCCCGTGTCGGAGCCGAGGGCCATCCGGGTGATGCCCGCGGCCACGGCGGCACCGGATCCGGAAGAGGAGCCGCCGGGGACGTGCTCCGGGTTCCAGGGGTTGCGCGCGGGCGGAAAGAAGGTCTCGGCAGACGGCCCGCCGGTGGCGAATTCGATGGTCGCGCATTTTCCGAGCATCACCGCGCCGCCGTCGAGGAGAAGCTGGACGGAATGGGCGTTGGCGTCGGGGACGAACTCGGCGCGGACATGGGACTGGCAGGTCGTCAGGACACCCTCCGTATCGTAGATGTCCTTCACGCCGAACGGGACGCCGTGCATCGGGCCGAGATCGGTCCCGGCCTTCAGTTCCGCCTCGGCCGCCGTGGCGCGCGCCAGCGCGGCGTCGGCCGTGACGGTGTTGAAGCTGTGCAGCCGCCCGTTCGTCGCCTCGATCCGATCCAGCGCGGCGCGCGTGACCGCAACGGGAGAGAGGGTGCCGTCCCGGTAGCCTCGGCCCAGTTCTGCGATCGACAGGTTGAGGAGATCGTTCACAGCGCTCCTCCCGTTCCCGGTTCGGACAGACGATCGACGGTGGTCAGTGCGTAGGCGTTCGCGGGTTCGGCCGCGGCGGGCCTGCGGGTTCGAACGATCTCGGTCCACGCCGCGACCTGCTTGTACGCGTTGAACATCGTCTCGTTGCGGTCCTGCGGAATGCGCAGACCCGCTCGCTCGATCAGCCCGTCGTACTGACGGCGGAGGGCGGCATCGTCCATCGTGAGTCTCCCTGAAAGGCCGGCGCCCCGGATTGACGGAGCGGACCGGCGGTCCCTGTCACGATCACGGTAGACCCTGCGGGTATTGGATACAATTTCGAAAATAGAAGAAAACTGTGTCCCTGCCGATCATGCGCCCTTCGATTTTTTCGCGCGTGCCGCCTTCTGCTCGGCCCTTACCGTGTAGAATGACGTTGCGCAGATCAGACCGGCGCCGATCAGTGTCGTGATGTCCGGGATCTCAAGGAAAACCACGAAGCCGATGATCATGGCAAACACCAGTCGAGAATAGTCCATCGGCGCGACTGCAGACGCTTCGCCCGTCTTGAAGCCCTGGATGTTGCAGAGCTGGCCGACGACCGAGAGCAGGCCGATGGCCAGCATGATTCCCCACTGAGCAAGGGTCGGCGTCACCCAGAAATAGATCGTCGGCGGGATCATGATGATGCCGACCAGGATCGCCTGATAGCTGAGGATGGTCACGGGCCTATCGTATTGGGACACCTTGCGGATGATCACCATTACCGCTGCGGCTGCGGCGGCACCGGCCACGGCCAGAAGCGAGTAGATGTTGAAGCCGTCGGCGTCCGGCTTGACCATGACCAGCACGCCGACGAAGCCGAGCAGAACCGCGAACCATCGGCGCGGGCCGGCGACCTCGTGCAGGAACGCCAGGGCGAGCAGGGTGACGAAGAGGCTCTTCGCGAATCCCAGGGCTGTGGCGTCGGCCAGCGGCAGATGAACGAAGGCGGTGAAGCCGCACGTCATGGCGATCACCGCCATGCACACTCGGGCAAGGTGCAGTCCGACATGGTTGGTCTTCAGAATGTCCGGATAACCGGAGATCAGGACCGGCAGGACGGTGCAGGTCATGGTGATCTGACGAAACAGGAGGATCTGAACCACCGGGATTGTATCACCGATCTCCTTGATCAGGGCGGTCATGATCGTGAAGAAGAAGCCTGCGATCACGACCCAGATGGCGCCCTGGGCGTTGGGTGGCAGGGCTGCAAACGCTGTTCGTCCCGGCGCTGAGACGCGCTGCAGGAGAACTTTTAATATATTGAAACGTAGAAGAAATCTGGAAGACAGACTGGGGTCCAGCGGGGATTGTGTACGGGGGTCGCTTGACACTGGGCGGCGCTTTCTTGCGGAGGGACCGGTACGGCTGCGGGGCGCGCCCCGCATGGGCCGAACGGACATTGGATGCAATACCTATTGACGGAAACGGTGTGAACTCTACCTAACGCAGGCCTGAAATGGTATTAGTGAAACGTCGGCATAACGACCGGCACGCGGCGTCCACCGTCAAGGGTCCTGAAATACGCTCTGGCCGGACATGAGAGAGGTCAGCGCAAGATCGGGATCGGCGGGCGCCAAGGGAATGGATAACGGGGCGCTCCGGACGGGGCGACTCCAAAACGGGGACGAAGCAGCCAATGGCAACACGCGGTCAATCCGTCGCTCGCACACTGCGGGAGGGCGTGCTCGACGGGACGTTTGGACCCGGCGAGCGCATGAACGAGGTCGACATATCAAATTCTCTGGGCGTGTCCCGCACGCCTGTCCGGAGCGCGTTGGGTATTCTTGCGGCCGAAGGGCTGCTCGACTACGTCCCGAACAGCGGCTATGTCGTCCGTCACTACAGCGTTCAGGACGTCGAGGATGTCTACGCCGCCCGCTCGGTACTGGAAGGATTGGCGGCCCGCACCGTGGCCGAACGCGGACTTCCGGACCGCCATCGCGGCGTGCTTCACAAAGTGCTGTCCGAAACGCGGGCGCTGTGCGACGCGCAAGAGTGGAACGAGGATGTTCGCGAGGCTTGGTCGCGGCTCAATGAGGCGTTCCATGACACGATCTTCGAGGCGGCGGACAACCGTCATCTGCGGGAGCTGATCGGCAAATCGCGCTCCATTCCGCAGCTTCAGACGGTGAAGTTCCGTTGGCACGATCTGGACACACTAATCGAATCCTATTCCGATCACGTGGAGATCTTCGAGGCGATCGCTGACCGGCAGGGGGCACGTGCCGAATACCTGGCGCGCGAGCATGTGTATCGGTCCGGCCGACGGCTGATCGCCAACTGGCGACGGTTCGAGTCGCCGACCCCGGCCAGGCGGTCTTCCCGCCGGGTACCGCGGGCGGCATAGCGCTCTTTTATGTATCGAGCTTGCCGAGAGCGGGATCTATGCGTTTCGCCTCGTCGGGCGTGACCGCGCCTTTCGTTCCGGTGATCAGGGCGTAGGCGCCTGGCTCGCGGTGGCGCTCGAACGCGAAGACGCTTTCGCGATAGGACCGGCAGAGATCGAGATCGCAGGTGGCGACGACCAGCTCGTCATCCTCGGTCACGGCCTGGGCGATTGTCTCGCCGGTCGGGGCGGCGATCAGGCTGCCGCCCATCTGATGGACACCTTCCTCCACCCCGGCCTTGGCGACGCCGACCACAAAGGCGGCGTTCTGGTAAGCGCCTGCCTGCATGACGATCGCGTTGTGATGCCAGGAGAGCCGGTCGTGCTCGGGCGCCGGCGGATTGTGGATCGGCGTGTTGTAGCCGATGAGGATCATCTCCGCTCCTTGCAGGCCGAGCACCCGGTAGGTCTCCGGCCAGCGCCGGTCGTTGCAGATCGCCATGCCGATCCGTCCACCGAAGGCATCGAACACCCGGAACCCCAGATCGCCCGGAGCGAAGTAGCGCTTCTCCAAGTGTTGGAACGCGCGCCAGGGTTCGTGCTCCCTATGGCCTGGGAGATGGATCTTCCGGTACTTGCCGACGGTCTCGCCGGACTTGTCGACCAGGATTGCGGTGTTGAACCGGGTTCCGTCGGCGGCCAATTCGGCATAGCCGAGGTGGAAGCCGATGGAGAGATCGCGGGCCGCGTCGAACAGCGGTTGGGTCTCCGGACCCGGCATCGCGCGCTCGTAGAAGCGGTCCAGGTCCGCCTCCTGCTCGTAGTACCAGCGCGGAAAGAAGGTGGTCAGCGCCAATTCCGGAAAGACGATCAGATCCGCTCCTTGCGCCTTGGCCCGCTCCATGAGGCCGACGAGGCGCGCCACGGTCGCGGCGCGCGGCGTTTCCAGTGCGATGGGACCGAGTTGGGCGGCGGCGACGGTGACGGGGCGCATGGGCGGTTCATCCCGAATGATGGTCGACCGTACCCGGCCGGGACAATCGATCCTGCTATTTTGCAGGTGCGAAGAAAAGGTGCGAAAGCGCGGAACGGGCCTCCGCTAGTCCGGCCAGCCGTATAGGCGGCCGGGATTGTCCTGGAGAACCGCCCGCCGGGCGTCCTCGTTCGGGAACCAGTCGGTGACGGCGTGATACAGACCGGCGGTGTCCAGTTTCTGATAGGGCACGACCGTATCGCCGCTCGCAGTGACGCCTGCATGATTCGGCGTATGCGGCCAGTCACTGGCCCAGACTGTCCGCTCTGGTGCGCGGGCGTGGAGGGTTCGGGCGAGATCGGCCACGCCTTCGCCATGGGGTCCGGTGGATATCCGGTAGGAGCCGGACAGCTTCACCCAGGCGCCGCCGTCGAGCAGGCGGGTCATCGGCTCTAGAGACCGAACGGGATTCGACGGGTCGATGGCGCCGAAATGATCGAGCACCAGCGGAGCGCTCAATCGGTCCTGGAGCGCGGCGAGATCGGTCAGAACATCGGGATCGCAAAAGACCTGGATGTGCCAGCCGCTGCCCGTTAGAAGCCGGTCGAGCTTCGGCAGGACCTCGACGACCGGACGCGCAACGGCCCGCACTGAGCGTAGATTGACGCGCACGCCTCTGACCCGTCGTTCGTGGAGCCGAGCTAGGTCGCCGTCGGCGACTGTCTCCGCGTCGATCACCACAACACCGCGCGCCCTGTCGCCGAGCCGGTCGAGGGCGTCTAGGGTGCAGGCGTTGTCCGTCGCATAGGCGCTTGGCTGAACAACGACGACGCGATCGATGTCGGTGCCCGCCACCGCTTTCCAATAGGCGTCGACATCGGCGGGCGCGACGGTGTAGCTGCGCGGTTCGGCGAACGGATATCGCGCCTGATCTCCGAATATATGCATGTGGCAGTCGACCGCGCGCAGCGTCACTCACCCCTCCCGATGCCGTTTGAAGCGTACACGGCCCCACTTTCGGCGAGTATCGGACGGCAGGCCACCGTATTCCCACCGGTAATCGCCAATTCCCGTCCGATCACCAGGGGCGTCGGGGCGGAGAGCGGCGGCTGTGCTAGGGTGAGTTCGGCTGCGGACCGCAGCGCTCGGACCCTGCCGCTGCCGGACTCTCGCGATGCTGACCTTCGCCGCCGCCCTTTTCTTTCTGATCATCACGCCGGGCATCGGTGTGCTGACCACCGCCGGTATCGGCGCCGGGTTCGGCGTCGGTCCCGGCGTTCGGTTTCTGATCGGGCTGTTCATCGGCACCAATCTGGCAGCGGCGCTGGTGGTTACCGGCGTCGCAGCGGTCGTCCTCGCCCATCCGGTAATCGGTCCGACGCTGCTCTACGCGTCGCTGGTCTACCTGCTGTACCTAGCATTCCGGATCGGTTGGGCGGGAGCACGGGTGGCGTTCATCGAGCGTCGGAGCGCGCCCGGCATTCCGGGCGGCATCGGCCTGCAGCTGATCAACCCTAAGTCCTACGCGGTGAACACCACGCTGTTTACGGGCTTTCACTTCATGCCCGACGAGCCGCTGCTGGAGATAGTCGTCAAGTTTCTGATCATCAACGTAATTTGGGTTCCGGTACACCTTAGCTGGCTATGGGCCGGCGTCTCGCTGAAGCGGCTGGATCTGTCGCCACGGACCCAATCGATCATCAACAAAGCGATGGCCCTGTCGATGATCGCTGTCGTCGTGCTGGCGGCGCTTCCTGCGCGTGGCTGATTCGCATCCGGCTCGACGCGGCGCGCGATCCGTCGGGCGATCCGCAGCACCCCGTCAAGCCCCGGAATCAAACCGCTAATTGCGCTTTTTCGATCAGCCGTCAGAATAGAGGTCTGAAGATGGCCTGACCGGTCGATCGGGGGGATTGATAGATGCTGAGTAACATCTCCACAAAGCTGATTGCTCTTGTGGTGTTCATGACGGCGGCTTTGTTTGCCTTCGCCGGCTACACGATCTTTTCGCTGTCGAAAGTGGCGAAGCAGGTCGACCAGATCGCGTCGACCGAAACGCCGATCGCGCAGAGCGCCTATCGGGTGGTCGAGGCACAGCTTCAGCAGGAACTGGCGCTGCACGTCGCCATCGCCGTTTCCGGCCAGGGGCGCGGTGACCTTGGCGAGGGCTACATCTCGAAGTTCGAGACCTACTCTTCAGAGGTCGAGACCGAACTCGCGAATATCGAAGCCGTCATCGACTCCGCCATGGAGACGCCGGCGGATCGTCTGGCCCTTTACGAAGAATTAAAGGGAAACCTCCGCGAGATCCGTCAGATGCGCGATGAGGTGGAGGTCGTCGCCGGACGTGTGATTACCCAGTATCGCGCTTTGGTGAAAGCCGCCGGCGCACGCATCCCGCGCTTGTCGACGCTTGGTCCGAAGATGGAAGAGATCGAGAAGATCCAGGCCAGGCTGACGGTCTCCATCGACGACCTGGTTCACAAGGTCAATGAGATGACCACGGACTCGGTGACGGACATTCAGGCGTCCGAGCAGCAGGTCATGCAGAGCCTCATCATCGCAGCCGTCCTGATCGGCGCGATATCGCTGATCATCGGTATCATTCTGGCGCTTCGAATTCGCAGCCGTCTTGCCAATGCCGTGTCCACGGTGGACCGGTTCGCCATGGGCGATATGACCGTCTCCATTACCGATGGTGCGGGCAAGGACGAGGTCGGCAAGGTGCTCGGCGCCATGGCGCATATGCAGCAGAACCTGATCGATATCCTCGGAACAATACGCAATGTCGGCAACGGGATCACGACCGGCAGCAACGAGTTGCTGCAGACTGCGCAGCAAGTGTCGGACGGCGTGAACGACCAGGCGTCGAGCATTCAGGAAACCTCGGCCGCGATGGAGGAGATGACCGCCGGCATCCGCCAGAACGCCAAGAACGCCGAAGAGACCGAGAAGGTGTCCGAACGGATGGCCACCGAAGCCGGACGCTGCGCCGACGCCATGACCCAGACGGCGGCGGCGATGAAGGATATCTCCGACAAGATCCTGGTGGTCGAGGAGATCACGCGAAAAATCGAGCTCTTGGCGCTCAACGCGTCGGTGGAAGCAGCCCGAGCCGGTGAGCACGGGCGCGGTTTCGCCGTCGTCGCCTCGGAAGTGTCGCGCCTCGCGGAAATCTCAAAGCAGGCGGCGAGCGAGATCCAGGATGCCTCTGCCGACGGGCGGGAAGCGGCCGAGAACACCAACCGGCTGCTCTCGGACCTGCTGCCGGAGATCACCCGGGTCAAAGATCTGGTCCAGGGCATCAGCGCCGCCAGCGACGAGCAGTCGGTCGGTGCCGACGAGATCAACGTCGCGATCCATCGACTCAACACGGTTGTTCAGCAGAACGCCACCGCCGCGCAGCAAATGGCGGCAACGTCCGGGTCTATCGCCGGCCAGGGCACCGAACTCCAGAAATCCATCACCCGCTTCAAGCTCGATGCGTCCGCAGGCGGTACCCGCGAGAACGATGAAGAGGCGGCCGGTCGGCGGCCGGTTCGGTCTTCGGCCCGCCGCGAGAAGGCAGCTGAGGACGAGCCGGAACTGGACGACGCGATCACATCGGGCAATTTCGGGAGGTACTGAGGCCGGCCTGGTGGATTTGGAGAGTTTTCGCCGCCTCGCTCACGAGCGTTTCGGCATCGTTCTGCCAGACAACGCGGAGAGCTTTCTGCGGTCGCGTCTTAGTACGCTCATGGAGCGCACCGGCCACGCGGATCTCGAGGCGCTCCTGCGGGCGGCGGAAAGCAAAGGCAACGACGACCTGTTCATCGACATCGTCGAGAAGCTGTCCACCAATCACAGTTACTTCTATCGCGAACCGGCGCACTTCGAATTCCTCTCGTCGGTCGCCCTGCCGGAGATCGACGAGCGGCTGCGCCGGCAGCGATCGAGGGACGTCCGGATCTGGAGCGCGGCGGCGGCGGCGGGGGAAGAGGCCTATTCGATCGCCATGGCGATGCGGACCTTTTTTGGCGCGCACTACCAGGATCTGGATGCCGGTGTTCTCGCTACCGATATCGCCAAGCGGTCCCTGCGCCAGGGGGCCGAAGGGGTCTATCGGGCCGAGAGTTTCAGACATATTCCCCAGGCCTGGCGCGACAACTTCGTCGAGCCGGTCGGCCAGGACAGCTATCGTGTGGTGAAAGCCGTCCGCGACGACGTGATGTTCCGATGGCTGAACCTGATCGGACCCCTGACCGCCCTGCGCGGAGGGTTCCATGTCATCTTCTGCCGCAACGTGATGATCTATTTCGACGCACCGACGCGAGAGCGTCTAATCCAGTCGCTCACGCATCTGTTGGCCCCTGGCGGCTATCTGTTCATCGGGCACACCGACGACGCCGAGTTCGCGCGCAAATACCTCGATCAGCAGAGGCCGGCGATATTCCGCAAGAGGGCCGGTAAGTGAGCGGCATGAGCGTTATCGTCGTCGCGGCCGAACCGTTGCTGCGCAAAGCGGTGACCGAGACGCTGAATGGCCTGGCCGGGCTGGGTGACGTCCAGGCGATTACTCCCGTTCGGGCAACCTTGGAGCGTCTGAAACAGAGCGACGCGGTGATCGTTGCCGGATCGGATTCAGATCACCAGACGCTGGAGCCGGCGGTGGCGAGTGCCATCGACGCCGGTCGGCCCGTTGTGTTCATCGCTTTCGGATCGGGTACGGGAGGGGCACCGTCACTGGTCGGGCTAGGCGGCGCGGGAGCGTTCTCGGTGGAGGTGCCGGACCTCGACATCCGCGCCCAGTTGACCGCCGCGGCGCCGCGGATCGAGGCCACCCTACGGCGGGCGGAGGCGGCGCAGGCGTCGACTGGTGCCGTATCGCCGAAATCGGAGAGGGCGGGACCGGCGTCAGCGGCGGAACCGGGTCGAGCGCCCGCTGCACCCCGGCCGGTCGCAGCTGGGTCCCCCTATCTCGGCGTGGTTATCTGTATCGGCGCCTCCACCGGCGGGACAGACGCTCTGTTGACGATCCTGTCCAAGACCCCTCGGACCAGCCCGCCCATCGTCATCGTTCAGCACATGCCGGAGGCATATGTCGGCGACTTCGCCGCCCGGCTTGACCGCTCTTCCCCGATGGACGTGGCGCTTGCCCAGGACGATCTGCCTCTGCGGATGGGGCTGGCGGTGGTGGCGCCGGGCGGTCGTCAGCTTCGTCTGCTGAAGGACGGCAGAGGGATCTGGACCCGATCCGGCGAGGATACCCGCTTTGGCGGGCATTGCCCGGCGGTCGACGTTTTGATGCAGTCGGCGGCGGATCAACTCGGCAAGCGGGCGATCGGCGTCGTTCTGACCGGCATGGGGCGGGACGGAGCGGACGGCTTGCTGGCTATGCGCAAGGCCGGTGCGCGCACGGTCGCGCAGGACGAGGCCACCTGCATCGTCTACGGAATGCCCAAAGCGGCTTTCGAGGTCGGCGGAGCCGACAGTGTTGTGCCGCTGGGCAAGGTCGCGGAGTTCGTTTCCGGGCTTGTCATGTCGTTTCGGTAGTCTGGAAAGGCGACCAGGCTTTCCCATCGAGCGCGAGCGGAGGTGCCGTTTCCGGGCTGACCGGCGGGCGGGGGGCTAAGCGTCCGACCTAGCCGCCGGCAATGGCGATCAGCGTTTCCGGATCGAGCACCAGTAGCGGCTGGCCTTCGCCCATGACGGTTGCGCCGGCGAGCACGTCGACCGAGTTCAGGGCCGGGTGCAGTTCCTTCATGAACACTTCCTGGCGTCGCTTCACCCGATGGACCGCCACGCCGATGCGACGCTGCGGCGAACCGATGATGACAACGGGAAACGCCTTCTGATCTGCCGCGTCCTCGGGTGTCTCCCAGCCGAGCATGGTCTCGATCGGCCGCACCGTGAGAAACCCGTCCCGGTGCTGGATGCCGGCGCGTTCTCCCACGGTCTGGATCTGTTTGCGGTCGACCTCGATGACTTCGATGATCGCCCGCTCCGGCAGACCGAGATCGCGGGCACCGTCGCTGACGACGATGATGCGCTGCAGCGCTGCCGAGACCGGGAAGCTGAGATAGAACCGGGTCCCTTCGCCTTCCTCGCTATCAATATCGATGGCGCCGCCGAGCCGCCGCAGAGTGGTCAGAACCACATCCATGCCGACGCCGCGCCCGGAGGTTTCCGTTACCGACGCGGCCGTGGAGAAGCCGGGAGCGAAGATCTGTCGATGGATTTCGCGCTCGGTCATCCGCGCGGCGTCCTGCTCGCTGATCAAGCCCTTTTCCAATGCCTTACTGCGGATGCGCGCCGTATTCAGACCGCGCCCGTCCTCGGCGATCATGATCTGGGCGACGTTGCCGCTCTGGGTGGCCCTCAGGGTGAGCGTCGCCTTCTCCGGTTTGCCGGCGTCGAGACGATCCTGCGGTGTTTCGATCCCGTGATCCATGGCATTGCGGATCATGTGGACCATGGGCTCCATCAGCGCGTCGACCATGGATTTGTCGATCTGGATGTCGCCGTCGTCGATCTCCAGGGTCACCTGCTTGCCGAGGGAGCGGGCGAGATCGCGAACCAGGCGCGGCATCCGGCCGAACACGATGCTGATCGGGACGACGCGCAGATCAAGGGTCACCGAGTGCAACATCCGCAACGTCGCCTCGGCCCGGGCGATCTGGTTGGCGAAGACCTTGCCGGCATCGTCGATCCGCGCTGCCGCGGCGTTCAGTCTCTCTGCCTTGCGGGCGCCGCTCTGGCTGGCAAGCGAACGCAACTCGGCGGCGGTGGCGGCGAACCCGGCTTCGGATGCGCCCTGATCCAGCCGCGACAGGCTGAGCCGCAGTTCCGCTACGGTGTCGAGGTAGCTGTCGATCAAACTGGACGAGACGCGCAGGGAACTGCCGCCGACACTGCTCCCTACGGCACCGCCAGTTGCGCCGCGCGCCGGAGCCGACTCCCCACGTTCCACCGGGACGCCGCCGTCGGTCGCGGCGGGAGGCGGAGCCGCCGTCTTGTCCTCGGTCACGGCCGCCGGCCTCGGCGGTGCGGCGTGAGGAGTTACTGCCGGCGCACTCTCCGGTTGGCTTCGGGAAGCGGGTGGGGGCGGAGCTGCCGCAGGTGTCTCACGATCTGTCTCAGGCGCGGACGCCGACCGCGGTGACGTGTCGCCCCAGGGCGGCGTAAAGCCCTCCTGCTGGTCCGGCGACCAGGAGCCGTGGAGCGCGGAATCCCAGGAGCTGTCGTCGACGAAGAGAACCGGACCGTCGGAATCCGCGGCGGGTGGCGGTGTGCCATCTGTCGGTTGGGCGGGGGTGGGTCGAGTTGTCGACGGAGCGGGCGGCGGAGCGGCCGGCGTCTGGCCCGAAACTGCGAGCTGCGTGTCGCCGACTGCGAGCACCGCCCAAGCGCGGAGGGCCTGGCCATCCGTATCGAGACTCCGAACCGACGTCTGAACCGGCGCGTCGTCGCCGATGATGCCGATGAGGAACTGATAGAGATCGGGGTCGATATCGACCAGCACGCGGTTGGAAATCACCTGGTTGCGATACAGCACACCGAGAATTTCGCCGCTGGCCGGAGCGCCGTCCGGAACCATGACCTGGACCTGGACCAGGCGAGCGCCAGGCTGTTCCAGGAAGGCGACCGCCTCGTCGCGGGCGGCCGGAGACATGCTGTCGAACAGATCGTCGCCGAGAACCTTGCGCAGGGCAGCCACACGGGCGCCGGCGCCCGTGAGGAGGAGGGCCAGCTCATCGCGTAGCCTGTCGTACGTATCGCGGGGCATGTCGAGGGAGGAGACCGTTAGGCCCTCAATGCCGATCACCTCGCTCTCGCGGCGGATCTCGTCGACCACGTCAAGCGCGCCGGACCGCTCCCGCCAGCCGTCGATGAGTGTCAGTTCGCTCGCCAACCGGGCCAACGCCGAGATCCGGAACACGCCCAAGGCTCGGGAAAGGATGCCGACCAGTTCCCAGTCGGTCGGCGCGCCACCGCGGACCGACAGTCGGTCGACGACCGCCCGCGCCTCGCGCGAGATGTGTGGCGCCATGGAGTCGTCGACATCGTCCATGGCGATGCCGGAATCCGCCAGCTCCGATAGGATCCTGAGCCTGTGAATAAAGATGCAGAGGCCCCGGATCAGGGCGGTGCGGCCTCCATCCTGACTGTCGAGCCCATCCAGAATGCCGCCGAGCACTTCGGATATGCCGAGGTAGCCGACATCGTTCGCTGCCTCGCGGATCGCCATCAGGGACGATGCGATGGCGCGGCTGTCCAGGCTGTCCATTGCCGGGTTTTCCAGCGCTTCGGCAAGCTGGCCGAGTTCGGCCGAGACGACGGCGTCGAAGGGTTGAACCGTCGCAGGCTGAAACTCCGGCTCGTCCGGATTCGCCGGCTTCTGCGACACCTGAATCGCCATGCGGCTCTGGTTTGACGCCGCGTCCTCTTCCGGTTCGGGCGCGGGCGCCGGAGCCGCGGGCCTCGGCGCCTGTTCGAATTGGGGGGCGGACGGTTCGTCGACCGCCGGGGCGGGGGCAACAGGAGCGGGGGCAACAGGAGCGGGGGCAACCGGGGGGGCGGCAACAGGGGTCGGCGGCGTTGCCGCCGCCGCCGCTGCCGTCGGCGCGGTGATCTCGTCGCCCTTCTTCAGCTGGGCCTTGGCGTGTTTGAGCGCAGCAATCAATCCGGTGTCGCCGGGGATATCGGACTGGCTTTCCAGACAGGCGGCACGCAAATCGACCAGCGCGTCGTTGGCCTGGAGCAATAGGTCGCGCGCGGCGTCGTTCGGTCGTGCCTCGCGGTTGCGGAACATGTCCAGCAGGTCTTCGGCCGCATGGGCGACAGTCTCCATGCCGATCAGGCCGAGTGAGGCGGACACGCCCTTCAGCGAGTGGATGGCGCGGAACAACGCCCCCATGATATCCGGATTCTCCAGGTCCGCGGTGGAGCCGGAGAGATTTGCCTCGAGCTGGGCGAGGTAGTCCTCGCTTTCCTGCTCGAACAGGTCCCACATCTCCGAATTGCCGTCGTCGAAGCTCATGTGACCGCCACGCCGCGGTCGGCGCCGCGATTGAACTCGGGGACATGGGAGGCGATCAGGCTCGCCATATCGATCACTTCGTGGAACGTGCCTTTATGAGTGATCACCCGCGCTTGGCCTTCGGCGTCGGCCGGACCCGGGGGGCTTTCATCGTCGACGATCCCGAGTACGCCCTCGGTGGCGATCGCCCATTTCTGATCGAAATAGCTGACGATGATGTGGATGGACTGCTTCTCGAAACCCTCTTCCGTCAGACGCAGCACCGGAAGAACGTTGCCGCTGACTTCGATGACGGAGTCGAGCTTGACCCCCGGTCGACGGGGCAGCGGAGCGGTGTCGATGTCGTCGATCGCCCGGTCGACTGTCGTCGAGTCGATCGCGAACAGCCGGCCGCCTACGGTGATCGCCATGTACTTCGGGCGCTGGCGGACTTTCGTCTCGTCCGGATCAGCCCGTTCGGCCACGGCGCGCTGGTCGGCAAGAAGCGGAAGGGTGCTTTGGGCCTTGAACCAGCGGTCGGCATCGACCGCCTGGACCAGTTCGCCCTTCTCGTCGAGAAAGGCATGCTGCACCTCGTCGCCGGCGACGAGCCCGTGCATCGGCTTTGCCGGACCGAAATCGCGGATGCCGAGAATACGTTCCACCGCGAGTCCGATCACGGCGCTGCCACGCTGCATGACGATGCACATGGCGAGATTGAGGTCGGTCTCGTGCTGCTTCAGGCGCATCACGACGAGCGGAATTGGTTCTTCCCGCAGAACCATGACGCCGATGTAGTTACCGGAATCGCCTTCGATCGGCTCCATCTTGTCGATCTCGACGACCTCGCGTACCCGGGTGAGGGGGACGCCGAAACGCCGGCCGTCCGACATGAACAGGAGGACCGGGACCCGATCCTGACCGTCGCCGGGCTTGCCGTCGCGCACCACCGCGTTCATGGCGCGGCTCCGGCGGGTGCCGGGGCGAGCAGACGCTCGATCGTATCGATCAGCAACCCTCCACCAGACGCGTCGACGTCCTTGCTCACGGAGCCGGAGGGCTTGCCGATCACCGCGTCGGCACCGACCAGCCGCGCCTCCACCGCTTTAGGCGAAGCTGGGTGAGTAAGCGAGGACAGAACGATGACCTTGGCCGGGGAGAGGATCTTGAGCCGGCGCAGGCACTCGATGCCGTCCATCACCGGCATCTCGATGTCGAGAGTGATCACGTCGGGCGACAGATCGCGGGCCATGTCCACGCCCTCTCTGCCGTTCTCGGCCTCGCCGACCACCTCGAAACCCTCAGTCCGCGCCAGGATGTTCTTGATGGTAAGCCGAACCAGCTTTGAATCATCGACGATTAGAACTCTAGGCATCCGCCTGTCATCTTCCCGAATGCTATCAAGGCATTGAAAACACAGTAGTCAATCGTTCCATATCGGGACAGCTTTGCCTACCCGTTTGTGGCGGACCAGCGACCCCCTCTTTACGGAAACCGCTTCTGCCAGGGTCACTACACGGTGTACGATCGAATACGGACCAACAGAGACCTGAAGGCGGGGAACCGTGCTGGGTTGGCATTTTGTCGATGAAACGCTGAAGAACGGCCGTCCTGTGCCGGCTGATGGAGAGGCGCTGAGCCACGATGGGCCCGTCAGCCTGTGCGAGCAGGGCCTGCATGCCTCGGAACGGGTGCTGGACGCTCTGAAGTTCGCACCCGGAAACACCATTTGTCGGGTCGAGTGCGATGCCGTTGGCGAACGCCAGACGGACAAGTTCGTGTGCGGCAGCCGGACCATCCTGTGGCGCCTCGACGGCGAGGAGGTCCTTCGGGCTTTCGCCCGCAAGGTGGCGCTCGATGTCGCCGATCTCTGGAACATGCCGGACGACGTGCGCCGGTTTCTCGAGACGGGCAACGACAACCTGAGGGTGGCCGCCCGCGGCGCGGCTCGCCAGGCGTCTCGGGAAGCGGCGTTGGCCGACGAGCCGCAGGCGGCTGCGGCGGGGGAGGCGGCGAGGGCCGCCGCCGCCCGGACCCATGCCGCCCGGTCGACCGGACTGGCAGCCGCCTGGGCGGCGTCCAAAGCCACGCGGCGCGACGATGCCTGGACCGAATACAACAGGTTGCTGGAGACCATGATCGAGGCCGCGCGGGCCAGCGCCCCGCCCGAAGCGGAAGATGACGAGTGGGGCGATTTCGCGGACGAGATCGAAGCGGAGTTCGGTTAGACGGCATCCGGTTGCGTGGCGTTCTGTCACCCGAAGAATCCGCAACGGTGCAGTTGCTCGTGGAATTTCCTCAGCGTTTTCGCCTTCTCGCTCGGATCCGGGATTCCCGCGACCAGTTCGTCTTCGAAGTTCGGCCGGCGCAGGTGTCGAACGATGATGCTGCGCGCCAGATTCGACGCTTTCCCCTTCGGCAGCATCTCCGGCTGGACCATGCTCACCAGCATTAAGGCGCGGACATGCAGCGGCTTTTCCGGGTTGTCGAGTTTATCGAGGATTTTGCCGTCTGTGATGTAGGACACTAGCAACTCGTCCAGTCGCTCTGTCAGGGTCACTTTGCGCTGCGCGGGCAGGTTTGACTTCTCGATGTGGTTATAGATCGAGGTCACTTTCGCCATCTTCTTGTTTGGCGGCAGTTTGTCCCGGATCAGGTGGTTCACGGTCTGCGACTCCACCAGCATCTTGTCGAGCAGCGTCTCCAGGTCGTTGCGCAGGTACGTCTGGCCGACTTCGCTGTCCATCAGCGCCAGCAGATATCCGGTCTTGCGTCCAGGATCGCCCAAGGTGGGCAACATGGTCTCCGCCGCTTCCCGCATTCCTTTGTTGCCGCCCTTGTTGATGATGGTGGACTGTCGGGCGGTCATCGCCTGGGCCATGGACGGACCGCCGATGATCTCGATATCGGGAATCAGCTTGTCGAGCAGCCCGAGGAAGACTTCGCGCTCCTCCTCCCGGTCGCCCCGCGACAGCGGGCTCAGTCCCTCAAGCTGGCGCCGGACCCGATCGAGCAGGACATCCTGGCTCTCCGGAAGCTTGCCGTCCGCGATCAGATTGATGAACACCCTGTTGGTGAAGTCGCGGTGCTCGGGCGTCAGCTCCTGCGGCTCCTCCTCTTCCTCAGTCGGGTCTCCGATCGGTCGGCCCTCGGCCACGCAAAGCAGAGTGACGAGCGCGGTCCCGAGTTCCCGCGGATTGCCGATCAGGTCGCGCAGGACATCGACGTTGTAGAGCGTGTCGGCGACGAAGATATCTATCGCCTGGAAGATCTCCGGCGCCTCCGCCTTCCAGCCCCATTCCATGAGCTGGCCGAACTTTCCAAGGAAACTCCGGTTCTCTACCAACTCCACCGACATGGCGTATCGGATCAGGTGGTCGCGATGTTCCTGGGGGGCAGTGGCGATGATCCCGCCGGTTACCTCGTTGAAACCGTCCACCCGGATGCGCGGGATCTTCTGGTTTGAGGCAGCAATCGCCCGAGCGTTGATCTTGTTGACGAAGTCGAACAGCACGTCGCGCCGTTCGTTGACGCTCGTCTCCTCCATCTTGCGCACCTGGAAGGTCGCGACCTTACCGATGGCGGAGAACAGCATCGTCCCTTCGTCGAGCAGCCGCTTGATCTCGCGCGGCGCGTGCATAAGCTCTGTGGCAGTGAGGTTGTTCTTGTCCAGATAGCTGCGAAACAGTCGGTTCACGGTCGCCCGCGGTTCACCGAGGAACAGCTCGCTCGGCGCATGACAGACCGGAGCGTCGTCTATGTCTTGGACGAAGACCTTGTCTTCGGTCTTCGGTTTCATCTTCTCGAACAGGATGTCTTCCGGCTTCAGCCGGTCGATTGATCCTTTCGCTTCGTTGATGACGCGTACGCCTTGAATCCCGGCTTTCGCCAGGATTTTCGCGGCTTCCGCTTGAGCCAGTTCCTTGTGCGCGGCGGTGGCTTCGATCGTCCAACGGCCTTCGCGCAAGGCGAGGATTTCGTATGTCTTTCCGCCGAACATTTCTATGCTCGCACTATGATCATTCTCGGCGGAGCGCTTCTTGCTCCCCCTACTCCCTACACCGACATAATAGTAAACAGATTTTGACGTCAAATCATGTGCGGAATTGCACATGATCGTGTGTGCTCGATAAGAATCAATTAAAAATAGAAAAATATGTTTTGAGGACGGTGGTAAGGGAGTTGCACCGAAAGGAAGAGAAGCGGTCGCTCCCGTGGAAATGCGGCGATTGGGCGATGCGCGACGAGAGCACGGGAACGCCCCGACGGTCGTCCGGAACTTGTGCTGAAGAACGGAGAAGGCGAGACTGCCGGATGATTCATCCCGTAGAGGTCGTGTCGATCATGTTCGTCCGCTTCGCCTTGGTGATGGCGCTCTGCTCCGCCCCCGTGTCGGCAACGGCCCAGAACCAGACGCTGGCTCCCTCAAACCACCTTCATGCCTTCAGTCTCGAGCATTGCATGCAGCGGTTCGCCAACGACGCTGCGTTGCCGGCGCGGCAGGTGCCGAAGTTCTGCGGTTGTCTGAACCTGAAGACAAAAGAACTGGTTCCCAAGCATCTATATATGCCCATTCTGATAGGGCTTATGCAGGGCAAGAGCCTCAGTCCGAACGACGCTGCGGTGATCGACGGTCTCGCTCGGCAGTGCAGGTCCGAGGCTGTCCAGTAGGGACCACCGTTCCGATTGCGCCTAGTTTCGCTCGGACATACGGTCACGGACACATCTTTCAAGGAGGTGGCCATGCGCATCGGCGTGCCGAAGGAAATCAAGAACCACGAGTACCGCGTGGGCCTGGTGCCCTCCAGCGTCCGCGAGCTCGTCGCCCATGGCCACGAGGTGGTCGTCGAGACCCATGCCGGTTACGGCATCGGCCTCGACGACGGCCACTACGAGGCGGCGGGCGCGACCATCCTGGCAAGCGCCGACGAGGTCTTCGCCACCGCCGACATGATCGTGAAGGTGAAGGAGCCCCAGGCCGAGGAGATCGCCCGCCTGCGCAAGGGCCAGATCCTGTTCACCTACCTGCATCTGGCGCCCGACGCCGAGCAGACCAAGGGGTTGATCGACAGCGGCTGCATCGCCATCGCCTACGAGACGGTGACCGATGCCCATGGCCGCCTGCCGCTGCTGGCGCCGATGAGCGAAGTGGCCGGTCGGATGTCGATCCAGGCCGGTGCCCATTGCCTGGAGAAGGCGCAGGGCGGCAACGGCATGCTGCTCGGCGGCGTTCCCGGCGTGGCGGCGGCCAACGTGGTCATTCTCGGCGGCGGCGTGGTCGGCACGAACGCCGCGCGCATGGCCATGGGGCTGGAGGCCAAGGTCACCATCCTCGACAAGTCGCTGCACCGGCTCTACGAGCTCGACATGCAGTTCGGGGCGACGTTGAACACCATCTTCTCCACCCGCGACGCGGTCGAGGAATACGTGCTGCAGGCCGATCTGGTGGTCGGCGCCGTCCTCGTGCCCGGTGCAGCCGCGCCGAAGCTGGTCACCCGGGAGATGGTGTCGCGGATGAAGCGCGGCTCGGTCCTGGTCGACGTGGCGATCGACCAGGGCGGCTGCATCGAGACCTCGAAGCCGACGACCCACGCGGAGCCGACCTACATCGTCGACGAGGTGGTGCATTACTGCGTCGCCAACATGCCCGGCGGCGTCGCCCGTACCTCCACCTTCGCGCTGAACAACGCGACCCTGCCCTTCACCCTGGCCCTGGCCGACAAGGGCTGGCGCCAGGCGCTGTACGACGACGCGTTCCTGAAGCAGGGCCTGAATGTCCACGAGGGCCGGGTGACCTACAAGGCCGTCGCCGACGCCCACGGCCTGCCATACACCCCGGTCGAGGAGGCGCTGCGGCTGTGATCCGGGCTCCTATTTGTTTTTCCGCAGTCCTGGTACTAGCCGGATGCCAGGCGACTGGCTCCGGATCGCTCCAGGAGTCGGCTGTCGAGGCGCGGCAAGCGGTACCGAGGCAGAGCCTGTCGGAGGCCGCCCGCGTTGAGCGTTGCGTGGCAACCCGAGATCGATATGGCGAACTCGAAGAGAGAGGAGACGCTACGGCGAACTTCGAGATGGCCGAGCTCTATGATGTAGGCTGTGCCGTCCCTCATGATCCGTTTCGCGCGTACGCCCTCTACAAGGCTGCCGCTGAAGCTGGACATGGCAAGGCCGCATTGAGGCTCGCGCATTTCCTGGCGGGCGGCAAAGGGATCGCTGGTGACTGGGATGAGTCTTTGTTCTGGTTCGGAGTAGCGGATCGTTCCGGCGAACTCACCCGGCTCGAACGCCGTATGATGACCTGGACAACGAATCGCATGGAGCGCCGACTCTTGGAGCGCGGGCAGGGAGATCGTATCGCGGAGGCGAACACACGGGCGCAGGAATGGTCTGCTGCCGCCGACTAGAGGGTCTAACGCTCGGTGGCGCCGGTCGATGAGGCGCTGCGGTTTTGATCGCTTCCGGCATCCTGAACCCGCTTGAGGCTCGTGCCGCCGGCGGAGGAGCGTTGGTCCTGAATTGAATTCAGGACGACGGTCTTGCGGAGTGCAGACTATACCCCCAGCCAGTCCCGCATCTTCGCCCAGCCCATGCCCGCCATCAGGGCCGGGGTGCGCAGGGGGCCGCCGGGGAAGGGGAGGTGGCGCACGCTCTCGAACAGTTTGAGCCGGGCGTCGTCGCCGGTGATCGCCTCGGCGACGATCTTGCCGGCGAGACCGGTCAGAACCACGCCCTGGCCTGAGAACCCCTGGGCGTGGAAGACGGTCTCCGACAGCCGGCCGATATCGGGGATGCGGTTGATGGTGATGCCGATCAGGCCGCCCCATTGGTGATCGATCCGCACGTCCGAGAGCTCCGGGAAGACCCGGCCGATCTTGCGGCGCATGGTGCGCGCCAGACCCGGCGGGGTGATCGCCGAATAGCTCGCGCCGGCCCCGAACAGCAGGCGCCGGTCGTGGGTCAGGCGGAAATAGTCGAGCGCCAGGTTGCAGTCGGCCACCGCCACGTCGCGGGGGAACAGCCGCGCGGCCATATCCTCGGCCAGCGGCTCGGTCACGGCGACGAAGGACGCCACCGGCATGATCTTCGAGCGCAGCCGCCGTTCCAGCCGGCCGAGATAGGCGTTGGCGCAGTAGACGACGTGCTTCGCGGTGACGGCGCCGCCGGGCGTGCGGACGACGGTGCCGTCGACCGCGCGCACGGGGCTGCGCTCGAACAGGGCGGCGCCCGCGTCCTCGGCGCCGCGGGCGAGGCCCTGGAGGTATCGAAGCGGATGGATCTGGCCGCTGTCCGGGTCGCTCAGGAGGCCGACATAGCGGTCGGTGCCGAGCCAGTCCCGCACCGCCCGCCCTTCGACGACTTCCGGAGCGGTGTAGCACCACTCGGCCCACTCCCCCCGCGCCTCGTGCAGTCCGGCGAGCTGTCGGCGGTTGAGGGCGGCATGGACGTAGCCGAGCCGCAGATCGGCGTCGGGCGCGTGGCGCGCCGCGCGGTCCCGCAGGTCGGTGAAGGCCTCCCGCGACCAGTCCCACAGGGTCCGGGCGTTGTCGCGGCCGACGGCCCGCTTCAGGGTGGCGGCCGACGCGCTCCAGCCGAGCAGGGCCTGGCCGCCGTTGCGTCCCGACGCGCCGTGCCCGAGGGTCTCGGCTTCCAGAAGAACCGTGTCGAGGCCGCGCTCGGCGCAGTGCAGGGCGGTCGACACCCCGGCGAGGCCGCCGCCGATGACGCAGACGTCGCAGTTCCGGTCGCCGATCAGGCGCGGCCGGTCGGGCGACGGCGCCGTGGCGTGGTACCAGGTGAGCGGGGCGGAAGTCGTTGGGGCGGTCATCTTGTCCGGGTCCCGCTCAGACCGTCTTCAGGTACCAGGCCCATTCGAGTGGCGTGACCTCGGACTCGAAGTCCCGGCGCTCGCTCTCCTTCACGGCGTGGAAGACGTGGCGGAAGCCTTCGCCGAGCCAGTCGGCGATGAAGTCGCTGGTGCGGAACAGCTCGAGCGACTCCGCCCAGGTCTTGGGCACGCTCGGCTCCTGGGACTCGTAGGCGTTGCCGTCGACCGGGGCCGGTGCCTCCGCCTGCGTCTCGATCCCGTGCAGGATCGCCGCGAGGATGGCGGCTCCGGCGAGATAGGGGTTGGCGTCGGCGCCGGCGACCCGGTGCTCGATCCGCACCGCGTCCGCCGAGGAGGCGGGCACGCGGAAGGCGCAGGTCCGGTTGTTGTAGCCCCAGCAGGCCGACAGCGGCACGTAAGCGTTCGGTCGGATCCGCCGATAGGCGTTGGCGGTCGGTGCGAACAGGGCCATGCAGTCGTTCATCGTGGTGCACAGGCCGCCGACCGCGTGGCGCAGGGCGGGGGAGCCGTGCTCCGGGTCCTCGGCGCTGGCGAAGATGTTGTTGCCGTCGCGATCCAGGACGCTGACATGCATGTGCAGGCCGTTGCCGGTCTCGTCGCCGAACGGCTTGGCCATGAAGGTGGCGTTCATCCCGTGGGCCCGGGCCACGCCCTTGATCGCGCGCTTGAGCATGACCGCGTGGTCGGCCGCCTGGACCGGGTCGTCCACATGGGTGAGGTTGATCTCGAACTGGCCCGGCGCGTACTCCGCCGACGCCGCCATCGCCGGAATACCCTGGAGCTGACAGGCGTTGGCCACGTCGTCCAGCACCGCCTCGAAATCGTCCAGCTCGTCCAGCCCGTAGACCTGGGTGGTCGACTGGCGCGAGCCGGTGACCGGGCTGATCGCCGGGCTTGGCGGCAGGTGCGCCTCGCGGGTCTTGTCGATGAGGTAGAATTCGAGCTCCAGCGCCACCACCGGCTTCAGCCCCTTGTCGGCGTATCGCTGGGCTACGCGCTGCAGGACGACGCGCGGATCGGCGTAGAACGGCGTGCCGTCGGGCTCGGTCATGGTCAGCAGGACCTGGGCCGAGGGCCGGGCGGTCCAGGGCACCTCGACGAGAGACCCGGCGACCGGCCAGCACGGGTAGTCGGCGTCGCCGAGTTCCCAGACCAGGCCGCTGGAGTCGACGCTGTCGCCGGTCACGTCCGTGCCGAACACCGAGGCGGGAAAGGCGGCGCCGTTCTTGAACGTGCCGTCGAGCTGGTCGCGTCCGATCCGTTTGCCCCGGACGACACCGGACAGGTCGGGGAGCAACACATCGATCGTCGCGACGCCAGGATGCGCGTCAAGGAAGGCGCTCGCGGTTTCGGGCGATGGGACGGAGTCAGGGCGCACGGAAGACATGATGTGGAACACTCAAAAGGTTTCCCGCTCATACCATGGCGGGAAGGGCCTATGGAATGCGATCTTGCGCCGTGCCTCCCTGCGGGCGGACACTTGCAGCGCGCAGTCCCGGAGGCACCAACCCATGACGCTCAGCTTTGCCGTCGGCGATCTTCGGATCGACCGGATCATCGAACAGGAGCTGCCCGGCTTCGATCCGTTTCAATTTCTGCCGACCCTGACGCCGGAGCTGCTGGAGCAGAACCGTCACTGGCTCGAGCCGCTGAGCCTGGATCCGGCAACCGGTCTGTTCATCTTTCCGATGCAGTCCTACGTCATCCGTACCGGCCGCCACACGATTCTCGTCGACACCTGCGTCGGCAATCACAAGGACCGGCCGACCCGGCCGGCTTGGCACCAGAAGACCGACACGACCTACATGGATGCGCTGGCCCGGGCGGGGCTGTCGGTCGAGGATATCGACTACGTCATGTGCACCCACCTGCACCCCGACCATGTGGGCTGGAACACCTGGTTGCTGGACGGACGCTGGGTGCCGACCTTCCCGAACGCGAAGTATCTTTTTTCGAAGAAGGAACTGGCGCACTGGACCGCCCGCAATGCGGAGGCCCCGGTCCCGTACATGGTGGACAGCGTGCTGCCGGTGGTGGCGGCCGGTCAGGTGGTCGAGGTCGCCAGCGACCACGCGTTCGACGACACCCTCCACCTGGAGCCGACGCCCGGCCACACGCCCGACCATTTCGCCGTGCATTTGACCTCGAACGGGGCGGAGGCGGTCATGATCGGCGACATGATTCACTCCCTCCTACAGTGTCGCCATCCGGATCTGATCGCGGCGCCGGATGTCGATCCGGAACAAGCCAAGGCCACGCGGATTGCCGTCATGGACAAATACTGCGAGACGGACACGCTGATCTGCTCGGCCCATTTCCGCTCGCCCTCGATCGGCCATTTCGTGCGCTGGGGTGAGGCATTCGATTTTCAGTTTCGGCAGGCATAGTCGCACTGGTTGCGCTTTCAAACCGTCTGTTGGCCTGAAGGTCGCCGGTGATTGTGAGAAAACTCGCAGAGTCGGATCGGGAAACATTTTTACAATTGGAGGTAGTTGATGCTTTGAACTGGGTTCCGTGAAACCATGCACCGCCGTTTTGCTTGTCAGGCGCGACACGTTCGGTTGGAAGGGCATAAGGGATGACGGCTGTTGTTGCCGATCCCGCTGAACCGTCAGGACGCTTGATAGGCGCCAGCTTGACGTCCGCCGTCGGATCGCTTCCGCTCCATCTGCTTCCCCTTACCATCGCGGCGGCCGTCGCCGGGACCGATACGTCGCCGGAAGTCGCCGGGCTGATTGCCTCGGCCCTGTTGGTCGGCCAACTGATCGCGTCGACCCTCCTGCCCGTCCTTGGTGTCTCTACGATATCCAAGCTCTGGGCAGCGGTTCTGTCCGTCGCGCTGCTCGGCGGAATGGTCGTCTCCGGGCTTGGCGGTGTCGTGGGCCTCCTTGGCGGTTGGTTCCTGGTCGGCCTGAGTTGCGGTGGGTTGATCTTCCTTGGAACAGTGGCGGCGGCGCATTTCAGGGCGCCGGAGCTCGCTTTTACCCTGAGGCTCGGCATCGTGCTTGTCGTAGCCGGCGCCTGCACCGTCCTTGTTCAGGTGACCGGCGTGTTGGCGGACTATCACGGCTACCTGATCTGGTTGGCCGTCGCTATTGCCGCCATCCTCGGCATCGGCAACCTGCTCTACGCACCCGCTTCGCCGCTGCTGTCCGTCGGTGAGCCGGGCACTGCGGCCGCGTTCAACGCGCCGCTTGCGCTAGGGCTTGCGGCGGCCTTCGTGTTGTTCGTCGGCCAGACGGGCCTGGTTGCCTATGTTTTGTTCGGGGCAGCCGAACGGGGCATGGAGCTGCGCCATGCGGCATGGGCGTTCGCTGCCTGCAAGATCGGCTCCGGCATTTGGTTGGTCGCCGCCTCACAGACATCAAAACCAGGTTCCTCGATCCGTCGCATGGCGTTGCTCGGTGTGCTGGTTGCGGCCGGCGGCTACGGTATTTCCAGTGCCGGTCACATCGCATTTCTCTTCGCGTCCCTGATCCTGTTCCAGATCGCCTTCAACTCGCTTTCGGCCCAGATGCAGGGGAGTATCGCCGCGACCGGTCCGCATGTCGCAGGCCGTTGGATCACCTGTTCTCTGTTGCTTGGAGCAGCGGTTGGGCCACCTCTGCACGGCTGGGCGATCAGTGCAGGGCTAGAGGCCGGATTCGTCGCCTTCGCGCTCTCTACGACCGCTCTACCGGTCTTGTGGCGGATCGTCTGCCGAACTGACTGAGCGTTGACCTTGCCGATTGCGGGGTGACCGCTTGCCCTGTCCGGCGTCGTTGCCGCGGCCAGGAGACTGTTGTATTCGTTGACGTCTCCAAACCGCGAGGCTCCCTATGACAATCGATCTCGAAGCCTGGATCCGCGAACATCGGATCACGGAGGTGGAGTGTCTTGTCTCCGATCTTTCGGGAATTGCGCGCGGCAAGATCCTCCCGGCCCAGAAGTTCCTGCGCGCGACCCGCGACCAGGGACTGCGCCTGCCGGAGTCGATCTTCGGTCAGACGGTGACGGGCGAGTATATCGACGAGATCGATCTGGACCCGCGGGCCAGCGACGTGTTCCTGCGGCCGCTCGCGGAGACCATTCGCATGGTGCCCTGGTATGGCGAGCCGACGGCTCAGGTCATCCACGACGCGTATTACTTCGACGGAAGCCCCGTGGATATCGCGGCCCGCCATGTGTTGCGCCGGGTGCTCGACCTTTATGCGGAAAAGGGCTGGACGCCGATCGTCGCGCCGGAGCTGGAGTTCTTTTTGGTGAAGGTCAACGAGGACCCGGACTATCCGCTTGAACCGCCCGTCGGCCGGTCGGGTCGGCCGGAGACCGCGCGCCAAGCCTACGGTATCGACGCCGTAAACGAGTTCGATCCGCTGTTCGAGGACATCTACGACTATTGCGAGGCACAGGAGATCGACGTCGACACGCTGATTCACGAGAGCGGGGCGGCGCAGATGGAGATTAATTTCAACCACGGTAAGGCGATGGCGCTCGCCGACCAGACCTTCCTGTTCAAGCGCACCGTCCGTCAGGCTGCGCTGAACCACAAGGTCTATGCCACGTTCATGGCGAAGCCGATGCAGTACGAGCCTGGCAGCTCGATGCACATGCATATCTCCGTCGTCGACAGCGAGACCGGCCGCAATCTGTTTGCGGACGAGGAAGGTGGGAACACGGAGTTCTTTCTGAATTTCATTGGCGGCCTGCAGAAATACGTCTCGCCGTCGATGGCGCTCTTCGCCCCGTATGTGAACTCCTATCGACGGCTGGTGCCGGACTCGGATGCGCCGGTCAACGTACATTGGGGCGTCGACAATCGGACGACCGGCTTCCGGGTGCCCGTATCGCGCCCCGAAAGCCGGCGGGTAGAAAACCGGGTGCCGGGAGCCGACGCCAATCCGTATCTTGCCTTCGCGGCGTCGCTCGCCTGCGGCTATCTGGGGCTGATCGAGAAACTGGACCCGTCGAAACCGGTGGAGGGCAGTGCCTACAATCTGGCGGCAAACCTTCCTCGGCACCTGGAAGACGCCCTACTTCGCCTGAACCGGTCGAAGCCGCTGCGGGACATATTGGGCCAGCGCTTCGTCAATGTGCTCACGCAGGTCAAGGAGCAGGAGGCCAAAGCGTACCTGCAGGTCATCAGCGCCTGGGAGCGTGAGTATCTTCTCCTGAACGTCTAGGTCGCCGAGCAACGCAACTCAGGCCGCGGCGCAGCCTGTAGACGGGGATATCTCAGCCGTCGGCCCTCAGGCCGCGTCGCGCGTCTCCTGACCTTCGAGTTCGGCGATCTGTCGGGTGGTTTCCGCGGCGATCTGCCGAGCCTTGTCGAGCGCGCTGCTGTAGGCCTTCGACAGCTCCGCCTCTCGGGCCGCGGCGATCAGCGACTCAATGGCGTTCGCGTTGATGGCGTTCAGCGGATTGTGCATTTTTCCCCTCCCCAGCGGTTGATTGGTCAACCGATTGATTTCCGATCCATCATCCTCGCCCCCGAATAGTGAACGAAGACTTAACGGCCAGGATCGTATTTCGTCGGCGAAGGGGGTGTTGAACTGCTGCCGTTCTTCTTCATTGGGCGTATAGTCCGGCCATCAATCCGCTATCCCGGACCAACCGTCATGAACAACCCCGCGCACGCCGTCGACACCGCGACGATCCAGAGCCTCGATGCCGCCCATCACTGGCATCCGTTCACCGATACGAAGGCGTTGAACGCCGAAGGCTCGCGGGTGATCGTCAGAGCTGAGGGTAGCCGTCTCTGGGATTCAAACGGCAACGAGATTTTGGACGGAATGGCCGGCCTGTGGTGTGTCAACGTGGGTTACGGACGCCGCGAACTCGCCGACGCCGCCGCACGGCAGATGATGGCGCTTCCGTACTACAACACGTTCTTCAAGACGACGACCGTGCCGGCGACCGAACTCGCCGGCAAGCTGGCCGAGCTGACCCCGGAAGGGCTTGACTACGCCTTCTTCGCCAATTCGGGTTCCGAGGCGAACGATACGATCGTCCGCATGGTCCGTCAGTTCTGGCAACTTCGCGGCAAGACCAACAAGAAGACGATCATCAGCCGAGAATACGCCTATCACGGCTCCACCATGATCGCGACGAGCCTGGGCGGGATGACCGCGATGCATAACCAGGTCGACATGCCGCTGCCGGGCTTCTCGCATATTCGCCCGCCTTACTATCTGCGTGACGGCGGCAACATGACCGAGGATGCCTTCGGTATTGCCGCCGCGCAGGCCCTGGAGGAACGAATTCAGGAGCTCGGCGCCGACACGATCGCCGCCTTTATCGCCGAGCCGATCCAGGGCGCGGGCGGCGTCATCATCCCGCCGGCGAGCTACTTCCCGGAGATTCAAAGGATATGCCGCAATCACGATATCCTGTTCATCGTCGACGAGGTCATTTGCGGCTTCGGGCGCACGGGCAACTGGTTCGCCAGCGAGACCTTCGATCTGAGGCCCGACATGATGACGTTGGCGAAGGGCCTCTCTTCCGGGTACGCGCCGATTTCGGCAGTGATGGTCGGGGACCGCGTGGCCAAGACACTCATCGAGGACGGGGGCGAGTTCTTCCACGGGTTCACCTATTCGGGGCACCCGGTCGCCTGCGCGGTGGCTTTGGAGAACCTTAGAATCATCGAGCAGGAGGCCTTGATCGAGCGCGTCCGCAGCGATGTCGGCCCGTATTTGCAGGACAGTCTGCGCTCACTGTCCGACCATCCGCTGGTCGGTGAGGTTCGGGGAGTCGGCCTGATCGCGGCGGTGGAGTTGGTAAAGGATAAGGACGGACCGGTCTTCTTCGACCCGCTCGGCCGTGTGGGTACGATCTGCCGGGATCACTGCTTCGCCAACAATCTTGTGATGAGGGCGGTTCGCGACACGATGGTCTGTTCGCCTCCGCTGGTGATCACCCGCGGCGAGATCGACCGTCTCGTGACGACGCTGCGCACATGCCTGGATAGGACTCTCGCCGACCTCTAAGCGGGTACAACCTAAAACATCGATCGAGACTTGCTTAAAATTTCCTTAAACACGATAATAACCGTGGGCGAGGGAGGCCTAAGTAATGGAATCGTCGGTCGCGGCAGTCTCGCGTGCGTCATTCAATCAACCGGGCCAGTCGGCAGCCGGTGTGCCTTTGGGCGCCCGGGGCTCGACGGCTATCGGCAGTGGTCTCCGGTCCGGTGCCGTCCTTGTCGATGCTGTTGACCGCGTCGCGTCCGAACTGCAGTTGGAGCGTGAATCGGCAGCCGAGGCTGCGCGCGATGCCGCACTGGCAGAGCAGAGAGCGCAAGACGCCGAAAACCGTCTTGCGCGCGCTGAAGGCCGGGTTGAGGACGAGGATCGGGCGCCGGTCAATACCTCAAGGTTCGGGGTGAGTGACGACGACACGGAAAGGTCGATTAATGCGGCTCGTGTCGCCGCGTCTCAAGGCGAACGCACGCCGCGCGGCGCCTTCGTCAATCTATCTGTTTGACCGGAAGCTGACCCGTTTCGAACCGGTTCTTGGCTCAAGAGCGGGTTGAATGAGCCGTTGTTGTGTCGACTGGATCACTCTTTGATCGTGGCGACACGCCGCATGGCTGCCTGTCCTTGAATACTGGGAAAAGGTTGCGGTGCAAGGTTTACTCGGGCAGATCCAGGCTGGCTTTCTGCACCTTTTCCAGAAACGAGAGAACCTTCTGCCGTTTCGATTCGAGCTGTAGTTGGGTTGTCGGCAGCTCGGCGATCCACATCTTGACCCTGGCGACCACCTTCTCCACGCCTTCGTCCTTGAGGACGTAGTCGTCGGCTCCGCTGCGAAAGCTGGACAGGAGCGTCTCCGGTTTGCGGATGCTTGTAGCGATGATGATCGGGATCGTCAGACTGATCTTGCCGCGCACCATCGAGATGAAACGGTTGCCGCCTTCCTGATGGAACACGCCCGGCCGGGTGAAAACACCGAGGTCCACGACGCAGAGATCGATGCGGGAGCGTTCCATGATCTTGAGCGCATCCGCGGACTCGGTGAAGTTCGTCACGCTTCCGACGATGCCGTCGACCGCCGCGCGGAACAGCATCGTCTGAATCATGTCGTCCTCGAGCAGCAGAATTTGGCGTTCAATGGGCATGGGGTTCAGGAAGCGGGAGAGGGTGTGGACTGCAGTTCGTCGATCTGCGCCCGCGCTTGGGCCGCGACTTCGGAAAGCGTTGCCAAGTCGGTCTCGTTCAGGCTCGCGCCGGATCGCAGGATCTCCTGCAGACGCCGGCATAGCGCGCTGAGACGCAGCAAACCGATGTTGCCGGCGATGGAGACCATCTTGTGCAGCGCTTGCCGCTTGTCCTCCGACTCCACATCGGATGCAACGACCTGCGCTCCGAGCGATTCGATTTCCGATACTGCCTGTTGAAGGACCATCTTCATGGTATCGGCCGGTACCAATTTGGCGAGTGAGGCGTATCGCTCGACGCTGAAGGACGGCTCCGAGTTGGAGGCGACGGCCGAGCCCGCCGACGTTTCCGTCGATGGGGGGGAGCCGGCCGCGACTTCGACAAGATTGATGTGGGCAAGGGCGTCGAAGAGTGAGGCTTTGTCTATCGGTTTGGTCAGGTAGGCGTTCATGCCCGCGTCAAGGCAGGCGGCCATATCGTCCCGCGACGCGTAGGCTGTGAGTGCGACGATCGGGACCGATCGCGCGGATTCGTCGGTGGCGGCGCTCCGAATCTCGAGGGTCGCCTTGAGTCCGTTCATTACCGGCATCTCGATATCCATCAGCACCGCATCGAACCCACCGGACCGGACCGCCTCGACCGCCTCTGACCCGTTGGCCGCCGTGCTTGTATGGAAACCGACTTGATCGAGAAACGCGCAGGCGATCTCGGCATTCACCTCGACATCGTCGACGACAAGGACGCGGAGTCCCTGGCGGACGGATACGTATGTGGAGTCGACATGCGGCCCTTGCTCGACTGCGGCCGCCCGGTCGTGCGTTTTGGTCGGGATCTCTAGGCTGACGGTCGTCCCGATACCGGGAACCGAGTCGATGGAAATCGATCCTCCCATGGCCTCCACGGCGGCACGGGCAATGGGCATCCCGAGGCTGGCGCCGCTCCAAGCTCCGGCGTCCTGGCGCTCGAACGGTTTGAAGACCATGTTCAGCCGCTGCTCATCGATCCCGACACCCGTATCGGAGACTTTGATCCGAAGAAGCGCATCCGGCCCTGTGGCCGTGTTTCGTTCGACGGTCTCCAGCGTTGTTGCGATGGCAACGTGTCCCCGCTCGGTAGATTGCACGGCATTGGACAACGTATTGATCAGGCATCGGCGAAGCCGGTCCGCGTCCAATTCCACGACGACATCGGGTACGCCGTCCCCCGCCACCCTCAAGTCGAGACCCTTGCGGTTGGCTTCGTCTCGAATGCTGGAGAGGGCGCTCTCGACGATAGCCTGAAGCGGTCGCCGATCGGCTGAAACCTGCTACTTTCGATCTTGGTACCTGGAGAAGTGGAGGATGTCGTCAATCATCCGGAGCAGACTTTTGGCCGAAACACGCAACCGGTCGATCCGTTGCTTCTGGCCGGCATCCTGGGTGTCGTCGCGCAGAAGTTGGGCACAGCCAAGGATCGCATTCAGCGGAGTCCTGACCTCATGGCTCATCAAGGCGATGAAACGATTGCGTACCTGCAAGGCTTCCCGCGCTTCTGCTTCGCTTCTGCGGAGATCGGCGATCAGGGTGCGCCGCCTGCTCTCGTGCAGCATCATGAGGCCGAGGATGGCGACCCCCGCTACGTTGGTGAGCACGAGGATCGGCGCGAACCGGGAGAAGAGCGTCCAGGCGATAGCCTTGTCGGGTATCAGCATGAGGGTCGGCAGGGCGATGACCGAGCTGACCGTTGCAAAGATGAGGAGCGCAGGGAGGACCATTGAGAAACGATGTCGCCGCATCACCGCCCAGGCGGCGACGCTGCACAGCGTGAGGAGGACCATCGAGCCGACCCCAGCGGCCATGCCGATGCCGCCGATCCAGACGCGCAGCAAAACCGGAGGGACGACGGCAATCAGGGCGGCAACCGGTCCGCCGAGAATTCCTGAAATCAGAAGCGGAGCGGAACGCGCGTCGTAAATCACGCCGGGAGCGAACTGGATGGGATTCAGCATGACCAGCGCGGAGATCAGTCCGAGGCCAAGGCCGAGAATGGCGGAGCGCGTCAGCTGAGCCATGGCATCGTTAATGCCCGGTGTCGCCGAATAGACGATGGCGGCGAGAGCGAGCAGCGCGATGTTGCTGATGAGTGGAAGAATCAAGTCCATGCGTTCGGCTCCGGCCCGTCAACTGTCAGAGTTCAGTTTCGAGCGAATGTGTAAAAATAATCTGAAACACAGAATATTTTCACGATCGCAAACCAGGAAGAGACTCGCTCATCCGAGCACTGACCGCCATTGACACTGTCACGTCCAGCCCGTTGAATTCGAGCAACGTTGTGCACCGCGAAAGGTGCCGGGTCAGAACAGGGGGTCCAGATGACCAATCGCTTCCTCTCCGGCGTTTCGCGCCGGTCGTTTCTCGCAGGAACCGGCGCCGTCGCGGCAGGGCTCACCTTCTCAGGCAAAGGCTTCGCCGCAGAGGAGAAGGTGCTGAATTTCTACAATTGGGACACCTATATCGGCGAAACCACCCTCGACGACTTCGCCGGCGCCAGCGGCATCGAGGTCAACATGGACCTGTTCGCCGACAACGACGAACTGTTCGCCAAGCTCAAGGCGGGAAATCCCGGCTACGACGTCATCGTGCCGACCAATGACTACGTCGAGCGCATGATCGTCGCCGAGATGCTGACCAAGCTTGATCACTCGAAAATCCCGAACATCAAGAACATCGACCCGGCCTTCATGGACCCGGCCTTCGATCCAGGCCGGACCTACTCTCTGCCCTACATGTGGGGCTCGATCGGCATCGGATACCGTAAAAGCCGTGTGAACAGCGTGCCGGACAGTTGGAAGGTGCTCTACGACAGCGACGAGTACGCGGGCAAGATCGCCCTGCTGGCCGCGCCGAGCACGGTTCTGCAGATCGGCTGCAAGTATCTGGGCTATTCGTTGAACGAGAGCGACCCTGCGGTGCTCGAGCGGGTCGCGGAGATGCTGATCAAGCAGAAGCCGAACATCAAGGTTTTCGCCGAAGACAACGGCCAGGATCTGCTGCTGTCGGGCGAAGTCGACCTGACCATGGAGTGGAACGGCGACATCCTCCAGGTGATGGCCGAGGACGACGACATTTCCTACGCCGTACCGAAGGAGGGCGGCCTGCTCTGGGAGGACACGCTCTGCATTCCCACCGGCGCTCCGCATCCGGAGAACGCCCACGCGTTCATCAACTATCTCCTCGATGCGGAGGCGGGGGCGGCGATCGCCGATTTCATCCAGTACGCCACGCCGAACGCGGCGGCCAGGGCGCTGATGTCGGACGAGTACAAGAACAACCCGGCGATCTTCCCGAGCGACGAGGTCGTCCGCAATTCCGAGACCGCCATCTATCAGGGCACCGACTACACCCAGCTCGTGGATCGTCTCTGGACCCGGATCGGCGCGGCCTGATCGGCGGTCCGGCGACGGGTTCGCGATCTCCAGCGGCGCGGGGGGTTCTGTGGAGGACTGGCGGCGGGGCCGATCCGCATTCTGGCTGATCGGCCTGGGGCCGACCTTCTGGCTCCTCCTGTTCTTCCTGGTGCCTCTCGCCATCGTCTGGCTTTACAGCTTTGCCGAGCTGCGTGGCCTCGTCGACATGGAGGTCACGGGCACCCTCGACAACTACGCCCGTGCCCTCGATCCGCTCTATCTCGAAGTCTTCGGCAAATCGCTCGCGTTCGCCGGCATCACCACGGCGATCTCGCTGGTGGTCGGGTTCCCGGTCGCGCTGGCCATCGTCTTCGCGCCCCCGAGATGGCGACCTGTTCTCCTGCTCCTGGTGATCCTGCCGTTCTGGACCAACCTGCTGATCCGGACCTACGCCCTGATCGCGGTCCTGCGGGTGCGCGGCTTCGCCAACTTCACGCTGGAATGGATTTGGGAGCAGTCGAACACGCTGCTGTCGCTGCTCGGCCTGGGGTCCTATCAGCTTCTCGGCGAACGTTTCGAGCCGCTGGAACTGCTCTATAACAACACCGCCGTCGTGATCGGGCTCGTCTATGTCCACCTGCCGTTCATGGTCCTGCCGCTCTACGCGGCGCTGGAGAAGCTCGACCGCTCGCTGATCGAGGCGGCGCTGGATCTCGGCGCGTCCCAATGGCGGGCGTTCATGACGGTGGTGGTCCCGCTGTCCATGCCGGGCATCATTTCCGGCGCGATCCTGGTCTTCATTCCCGCTCTCGGATCGTTCCTGACGCCGGATCTGCTCGGCGGCACCGACAGCCAGATGATTGCCAATGTGATCGAGCGACAGTTCAAGAGCGCAAACGACTGGCCGTTCGGGGCGGCACTATCCTTCCTGCTGATGTATCTGACCTTCGCGGCCCTCGCCTTGCGCGCCGTGCTCGCCCGCGGCCGGGGGGGGATCTGACATGGCCCGTGTGCCGATCGGCCCGCTCGAGTATACGCGCCGGACCTGGATGCGCCTGACCCTGTTGGCGACCTTCGTCTTCCTGTACGCGCCGATCGTGACGCTGGTGGCGTTCAGCTTCAACGACAGCCGGCGCAACATCGTCTGGCGCGGCTTCACCACCAAGTACTACGAGAAGGCCCTGGGCAATTCCGAGCTCATCGAGGCGTTCGTAAACTCGCTGACCATCGCTCTCCTATCGACGCTGATCGCTACCGTGCTTGGGGCGTTGACCGCGCTGCTCCTGTGGCGGTTCCGTTTCCCCTTTAAGGCGGGATACGAAGGCGCGATGGCGTTGCCGATCGTCATACCGGAGATTTGCATGGGCGTGGCGATGCTCGCCTTTTTCGCCAAGGTCGGCTGGCCGAGCGGGCTGCCGTGGCCGTTCTCGCTGTCCGCCATCATCATCGCCCATGTGTCCTTCAGCTTTCCCTTCGTGGCGGTCGTCGTCCGCGCCCGCCTCGCGGGGTTCAATCAGGAACTGGCGGAGGCGGCACAGGATCTCGGCGCGAGCGAGTGGCGGGTGTTCTGGGACGTGATGGTTCCGTTCATGCGGCCGGGTCTGGTCGCCGGTGCGCTGCTCGCCTTCACCCTCTCGCTGGACGATTTCGTCATCACATTCTTCACGTCGGGGCCGGACACCGTGACGTTCCCGGTCAAGGTCTACTCCATGGTCCGCTTCTCGGTAACGCCGGAGGTAAATGCCGCCTCGACGGTCCTGATCGTTCTCACCGTACTGCTGACCAGCGCCGCCCTGTGGCTGCAGTTCCGCCAGGAGAAGAAAGAGTCATGAACACGAGCGGAGATGCGGCTACCACCCGCGGCGCGCCCATCATAGAAATCTCTGGCCTTTGTAAGCGCTTCGGCGACTTCGCCGCCGTGGACAAGGTCGACCTGACCGTCGAACGTGGCGAGTTCTTCGCGCTGCTGGGGCCGTCCGGCTGCGGCAAGACAACGCTGCTGCGGATGCTCGCGGGGCTGGACCTGCCGACCGAGGGAACGATCCGTATCGATGGGCAGGATATGTCCCTGGTCCCTGCCAACCGGCGACCGGTCAACATGGTGTTCCAATCCTACGCTGTGTTCCCGCACATGACGGTGCTCGACAACGTCGGCTACGGTCTGCGGATCGACGGGGTGGCGAAAGACGAGATCCGCCGGCGGGCCGAGGAAGCATTGGATCTCGTGAAACTCGGCGGTTTCGGCAATCGGCGGCCGGATCAGCTTTCCGGCGGACAACGCCAGCGTGTCGCTCTTGCCCGTGCCCTGGTCAAGCGTCCCAAGGTGCTATTGCTTGACGAGCCGTTGTCGGCACTGGACGCCAAGCTTCGTGAAGCGATGCGGCTGGAGATGGTCAACCTCCAGGAAACGGTCGGCATTACCTTCATCATCGTCACCCACGACCAGTCCGAAGCCCTGTCGATGGCGACGCGGATCGCGGTGATGGACGCCGGCGTCGTCCAGCAGATCGCCCCGCCGGCGGAGCTCTACGAGTTCCCGGCCAGCCGTTTCGTGGCTGATTTCATCGGGTCGGTGAATATGATCGAGGGTCGGGTCGAGGCGGCGGCGAACGGTCGGATCCGCCTCGCTTGTCCGGGGATCGCCGCGCCGGTGGAGATGGAGCAGGATCGGTTGCCCGCCGTCGGTTCAACCGCCTGGGTAGCCCTGCGGCCGGAGAAGATCGACATCACCAAGGAGGTACCGCCCGAGCCCGGCCTCAACCGGGTCTCCGGCGTTGTCGAGGAGATCACCTACCTGGGCGAAACGTCAGTCTACCATGTGCGCGTTGCGCCGGACCTTCCGCTGATCAAGGTTTCCAGCGCCAACTTGGACCGGGTCACCCGCCGGGCCTTCACCTGGGAGGACCCGGTTCATCTCTCTTGGACCTCGTCCTGCGGCGTGGTGCTGGATCGGTGACTGCGGCGGACACGATCGAAGAGGCGGGAGGAGAGACCCGCTGGCTGGATCGCCCGGACGGCATGCACCTGCGCTACGCGGTCTTCGGTCCGGCAGGGCCGGCCGGCTGGTGTCTGTTCCTGCCGGGCTATACCGAGTTCATCGAGAAGCATCTGGAGACGGTGGACGACCTGCGCGCCCGCGGGTTCGGAGTCGTCGTGCTCGACTGGCGCGGTCAGGGCCTGTCGGCACGCTTTCTGCCGGATCGCTCGAAAGGTCATGTGGACAGTTTCGATACCCATCTCGCGGATCTCGACGCTGTCGTCGCCGACGCCGGGTTGGCGGACGGCGCGCCGGTCACGGTGTTCGGCCATTCCATGGGCGGGCACCTTGCGATCTGGTATTGCCGCAGGCACCCGGAGCGGGTGATCCGGGCGGTGGCGGTGGCACCGATGATCGGCGTTGCGGCATTGCGCCGACCGGTGGGGGCGCTGCTCGCGGTTTTTTGCGCCATCGGACTATCCGGCCGGTACGTTTTCGGCGGCGCGCCCTACGGACCGCACCGCCAGCGCTTCGAGGGCAACAGGTTGACATCGGATCGGGCGCGGTTCGAGCGGATCCATCGCCTGATCGCAGCCAATCCGGATCTGGCGGTCAGCGACCCGACGTTCGGCTGGGTCCGGGCGGCCTGGCGCTCGATACAATTCACCCACAGTCCCGGATGGTTCGAGGCGATCCGGACACCGATCCTGGTCGCGCTGGCCGAAAACGACCGGATCGTCGACAACGGGGCGACCGAGCGGGCCATCCTGCGGCTGCCGAAGGTTACCGAACTGCGGGTCGCCGATGCCCGCCACGAGATCCTTGGCGAGACCGACGCGATCCGCGCGGAGTTCTGGGCAGCGGCCGATCGCTTTCTGGCGGAAAACTAAGCCGTCCAGACGTAGTTGATGTCGATGGCATCCCGGTTAGTCTCGACGAAGCCGAGGCGTTTGTAGAAACGGTTCGCCGGGCTCCCGTTCAGGACGGTGAGGCGGATCGGCTTTGCGGCCGCCGCGGCTTCCTTCATCAATCGCTCCATGACCCGTCGGCCGAGGCCCGCTCCCTGAGACTCCGGCGGAAGATAGAGGTGCTCGATCTCGATATGATCGCCGCGGTCGTGGACGGTGACACAGCCGGCGAAGTCACCGTCGATGTTGATCAGGCGCGTCGCGTGCGGGCTGAAGCCGGCCAAGAACCGGTCGCGAGCCCGCTCCGGCGTGTATCGACCGAGACGTTCCAGCTCCCCGCGCATGACCGCGATCTTGAGGGCGACCAGGCGATCGATATCGACTGGCGAGGCGGGACTGAATCTCAGCTCTTTGAGGGATGCGGATTTGGTCTGTACGCTTTCGCTCTGCATGGGTCCAATTCTGTACAGGTGTTCGGCTTGGCGCCCGCCGCCGGCCACCGTACCATGACGGTCGTTTCCGTCATCGCCCGCTCGGGCCTCCGGAGGGTCGCATGCTCTTGATCGAGAAGATTATGGCCGCTTTTGTCAACCTGATCGCCATCGATCTGATGAAGCTGGATAGCGAAGATGTGGTCCGCGCCCGCCGGGAGTACCTCGGTGAGAAGAAGGTCGTGGACGGTCCGGTGCCGCGGCCCGACGGTCGTCAGGTGGTCGTCCGTTTCGGACGCTGAAAGAGAACCGGATGGCCCGCCGCGTGAAAGTTGCCGCGACCCAGATGGCTTGCACGCCGGAGGCCGCGGCGAATCTCGACCGGGCGGAGGCGTTGGTCCGTCGCGCCGCCGCCGAGGGCGCGCAGGTGATCCTGCTTCAGGAACTGTTCGAGACGCCCTATTTCTGCAAGGACCAGGATGCCGCTCTGTTCGCCCTGGCGCGGCCGGTCGAGGACAACCCTGTGATCGCCCGCTTCGCCGACCTCGCGCGCGAGCTCTCCGTGGTGCTGCCGTTCAGCTTCTTCGAGGCGGCGCACAACGCGCATTTCAACAGTCTGGTAGTGATCGACGCAGACGGGTCGGTTCTCGACCTCTACCGCAAAGCGCATATTCCCGACGGTCCGGGGTACCAGGAGAAATTCTACTTCACGCCGGGCGACACCGGGTTTCGGGTTTGGGACACCGCCTATGGCCGTCTCGGCTGCGCCATCTGCTGGGATCAATGGTTCCCGGAGGCGGCGCGGGCGATGGCGCTCAAGGGGGCGGAGCTGCTGTTCTACCCGACCGCCATCGGCAGTGAGCCGCCGCCGGCCCCGCCGGTGGACAGTTCCGGCCACTGGCGCCGGGTGATGCAAGGCCATGCGGGGGCCAATCTTGTGCCGCTGGTGGCGAGCAACCGGGTTGGACGCGAAGTCGGCACCAGTTCCGAAATCACCTTCTACGGAACCTCCTTCATCGCCGACGAGACCGGCGCGGTCGTTGCGGATGCCGGTGGCGCAGACGAGGCGGTGATCACCGCGGTCTTCGACCTCGACGCGGTCCGAGCCCGTCGGCTCGGCTGGGGCGTGTTCAGGGATCGCCGGCCGGATCTTTATGGCGCGATCGCCACCAGCGACGGCGGACGCTAGGGCTGGATCGCCTGATCCGATCAGACGCCCGAACCGATCAGACGCCCGAACCGATCAGCTCATGTCGAGCAGCGCCGCGACCATCGCCGTCCATTCCTCGTCGAGGTCGCCCTTCGTGTGGGGCTTGCCGGCACGGCGGAACCAGTATCCGGCATTCATCTCGTCGCCCTCGAAGCGATGCAGGTGCGCGTGGACCCAGGCAGCGGGGGCGCCGTCATCGGCCTGAACGGTCTCGTGAGCGGTCTCCCAGGCGCCGCGGCCCTGATGCCAGAGGCCGAGCAGGGCCGCACCGAGGTTGTCGGGCGGTACACCCTCGTCTATCGATCTGCGAAATTCCTCAAAGGTCATGGCTACGCTCCGGGATCACGGTCTCAGGCGCTGGATCGCGATGTCGGGATAGTCGGTGATGATCCCGTCGACGCCCATCTCCTTCAGCGCCTCCATCGCGTCCCCGTCGTTCACGGTCCAGACATGGACCTCCAGCCCGAGCGCGTGCGCTTCCGCCAAAGCTTCTGGCGTGAGGTCACGGTGAAAGGGCGACCAGATGTCGCCGCGCAGATTGGCGATGGCCCGAGGCACCGAACCATCGAAATCGTCGATGTCGAGACCGCCGAGCCATGGCGAGGGACCGGGGCGTTTCACCTGGACGTTGTCCAGCCAGTTGCGCGCGGCGGTCAGGTAGGATGTCCGGATTTCCGGCGCGATCCGTTTTACCTCGGAGAGAGTGCGCCAGTCGAAGCTCTGGACGATGGCCCTGTCGGCGACACCGGCCTCGCGGATCACGGCGACGACGGCGGCCGCGAACTCCTCCGGCGCCGCTGTTTCCTCCGGCGCCAGCGGCGACAGCTTGGTCTCGATATTGAATTCAAGGTCGGCCGGGCCCTCGGACTTGGCCATCGCCAGCACCTCGGCCAGGGTCGGCATGGCCGTGCCGTCGACCGGAACCTGATCGGTAAACCGTTCGGCGGTCCTGCTGCCAGGCCGGGTGCGGCCCACATCGACGGCCTGCAGATCGGCAAGCGTCATACTGCGTAACGTGCGGGAGCCGTCGATCCATTCGCCGCCTATTCGCGCGAGATCGGGCGACAGGGTTCGGTCGTGGGAGACCACCACGACGCCGTCCGCCGTCATGCCGGTGTCCAGTTCGAGGACGTCGACGCCGAGCGTCATCGCCTCCCGGAAGGCCGGCAGGGTGTTCTCCGGCAGCAGACCCCGCGCCCCGCGATGGCCGTGAATGTCGACCGCCAGGGCGGGAACGGAAGCGAGGCAGGCGAGAAGCGGCAAAAGAGTGAGTGTTTTTCGCACCTTATTGTTCCTTCCCAGGAAATGACGGTCCGCTATGGGACGCGATTGTTGGTTGATCGGCAAGCGTGTCACTCGATAGTCATCGAACTGTCCCCGTCGTGTAATTGTCTCTAGTATATCCATGCGGCGCGCCGATTTGGTGCCGGCCGGAGGGGCTCGTTTCAATAGTGGCCCCCTCTCGGTCAGCCCGGCGCTGGCGTCGCCGCCAACGAAAAGCAACCTGACCCCCGGGGGAAGAGCATGTTCAAATCCAAGACTTTTATGGCCGGCATGGCGGGCGCTTTCGCCCTCTCCATGGCCAGCGAAGCGATCGCCGCCACGGAGATCCAGTGGTGGCACGCGATGGGCGGCCGCAACGGCGAACTCGTGAACGAGATGGCTGAGGGCTTCAACGCGACACAATCCGACTTCAAGATCGTCCCTGTCTATAAGGGCAACTATACGGAGACCATGACGGCGGCGATCGCGGCATTCCGCGCAAAGCAGCAGCCGCATATCGTTCAGGTCTTCGAGGTCGGGACCGCGACCATGATGGCGGCCGAAGGCGCCGTCTATCCGGTCTACAAGCTGATGGAGGACACCGGTACAGCGTTCAACCAGGACGACTATCTGCCGGCCGTTGTCAGCTACTACACCACGCCGGACAATAAACTGCTGTCGCTCCCGTTCAACAGCTCGACGCCGGTTCTCTGGTACAACAAGGACGCTCTGGACAAGGCTGGCGCGAAGGTCCCGACCACCTGGGCCGAGATGTTCGACGCTTCCGAGAAGCTGGTCGCGTCGGGCATGAAGTGCGGCTTCTCCTTCGGTTGGCAGTCCTGGGTCATGGTCGAGAACTTCTCGGCCTGGCACAACATCCCCATGGGCACCGAAGAGAACGGCTTCGCCGGGCTCGGCACCGAGTTTATCTTCAATAACGAGTCCGTCGTCGGCACCCTCCAGAGCATCGCCGACAGCCAGAGCAAGAACCTGTTCCAGTATGGCGGACGCCGCGGCGAGAGCCTGCCGATGTTCACCAACGGCGAATGCGGTATGTGGATGAATTCGTCGGCCTATTACGGCTCGATCGTCAAGCAGGCCCAGTTCGAGTTCGGTCAGAGCATGCTGCCGCTGAACACGGACGTGGCCGCCAAGCCGCAGAACTCGATCATCGGCGGTGCCACCCTCTGGGTTCTGGCTGGCAAGCCGGCGGCCGAGTACAAGGGCGTGGCCGAGTTCTTCAACTACATCTCTTCGGCCGAGGTTCAGGCCCGCTGGCATCAGGAAACCGGATACGTTCCGATCACCACGGCGGCGTACGAGTTGTCCAAGACCCAGGGTTTCTACGAGAAGAATCCAGGAACCGACACGGCCATCAAGCAGCTCAGCCTGAACACGCCGACCCCGAACTCCAAAGGCATCCGTTTCGGTAACTTCGTTCAGGTCCGCGACGTGATCAACGAGGAGATGGAAGCGCTCTGGGCCGGCGATCAGACGGCGCAGGAGGCGATGAATGTGGCGGTGGAGCGCGGCAACGCGCTGCTGCGCAGGTTCGAGAAGGCCAACGACTGAGGCCGATAGGCGCTCTCTCCCGAGCGCAAAGGAACCCTGCGAGGAGGCCGGCGCCGCGTAGCGCCGGCCTCCCGCATCGTGTGTTGCGGGGATTGAACCTTGATCAAGCGCGTGACGTTTCGGAACCTGTGGCTGCCGTACCTGCTGCTGCTGCCGCAGCTTGCCGTGACCCTGATCTTCTTCATCTGGCCGGCGCTTCAGGCGCTCTACCAGTCGCTGCTGGTGGAGGACGCGTTCGGCCTATCGACCGAATTCGTCTGGTTCGAGAACTTCGAGGAGCTGTTCTCCGATCCGCTCTATCTCGAGGCGTTCACCAACACAGTCGTCTTCAGCTTCTCCGTCGCCTTCGCGTCGATGGCGATCGCCCTGTTGCTGGCGGTCATGGCGGACCGCACGATCAAGGGAGCGACCGCGTATAAGACCCTGCTGATCTGGCCCTATGCCGTCGCCCCGGCGGTGGCCGGCGTTCTTTGGTTCTTCATGTTCAATCCGGTCGTCGGCATTCTCGCCTATGTGCTGCGCGGCGTCGGCTACGATTGGAACCACTATCTCGACGGCGGCGACGCGATGACACTTGTGGTGATCGCCGCGTCCTGGAAGCAGATCAGCTACAATTTCCTGTTCTTCCTTGCCGGCCTTCAGGCGATCCCGCGTTCGCTGATCGAGGCGGCTGCGATCGACGGTGCCGGTCCTTTCAAGCGCTTCTGGACCATCATCTTCCCGCTCCTGTCGCCGACCACCTTCTTCCTGTTGGTGGTCAACGTGGTCTACGCATTCTTCGACACCTTCGGCATCATCCACGCCACGACCGAAGGCGGCCCGGCGGGTGCTACGCAGATACTGGTCTACAAGGTCTATAGCGACGGGTTCGTCGGTCTGGATCTCGGCAGTTCGGCGGCCCAGTCAGTCGTCCTTATGGCGATCGTGATCGCGCTGACCGTCGTCCAGTTCCGCTACATCGAGCGGAGGGTTGAGTACTGATGGTCGAGAACCGCCCCTATCTGACGGTCATCTCTCACCTGGTCGTTATCCTCGGCATCGTCATTACGGTCATGCCGATCTGGATCACCTTCGTCGCCTCGACCCATCCGATCGAGCACATCATGGACGGAACGATCCCGATGTGGCCGGGCGACCAGTTCTTCGAGAACTATGCCACGGTGCTCGGGGCCGGTATTGCCGATGCCGGCGGCATTCCGGTCGGAACCATGCTCTTCAACAGCCTGGTTATGGCCCTGACCATTGCCGTCGGAAAGATCGCGATCTCGCTGATCGCCGCCTTCGCCATCGTCTATTTCGACTTCCCCTTCCGCATGGCCTGCTTCTGGATCATCTTCATCACCCTGATGCTGCCGGTCGAGGTGCGCATTCTGCCGACCTTCGCGGTCGTGGCCAATCTGGGCATGCTGAACTCCTATATCGGCCTCAGCCTTCCGCTCATCGCCTCGGCGACGGCGACATTCCTGTTCCGCCAGTTCTTCCTGACGGTTCCCGAGGAATTGGCGGAAGCGGCGCGGATCGACGGGGCAGGGCCGCTGAAGTTCTTCAAGGACATCCTGCTGCCGCTGTCGCGCACCAACGTCGCGGCCCTGTTCGTGATTCTCTTCATCTACGGCTGGAACCAGTATCTCTGGCCGCTGCTGGTGACGACGGACGAGTCCTTCTACACGGTCGTGATGGGCATTCAGCGCATGACCCAGGCGGCCGAGTCGCTGCCGCTTTGGCACCTGGTCATGGCGACGACGATGCTGGCGATGTTGCCGCCGGTGATCGTCGTCGTCGTCATGCAGAAGCTGTTCGTCAAAGGCCTCGTCGAGACCGAGAAATAGCGAAACCGAGAACTAAGGGAGCGCCCGACGATGGCGGAATTGCACCTCAAGGGTGTCCAGAAGATCTATCAGAACGGTTTCCACGCCATTCACGGGATCGATCTCGATGTGGCGGACGGCGAGTTCATCGTGCTGGTCGGGCCGTCCGGCTGCGGCAAGTCGACACTGCTGCGGATGGTGGCCGGGCTTGAGACCATCTCCGACGGTCTCGTCGAGATCGGTGGCCGCCCGGTGAACCGATTGGAGCCGGCCGACCGGGACATCGCCATGGTGTTCCAGAACTACGCCCTGTATCCGCATATGAAGGTCTACGACAACATGGCCTACGGGCTCCGAAACCGGGGCACGCCCAAGGATGAGATCGATCGCCGGGTCCGTGAGGCGGCCGGAATCCTGGAGCTGGAGCCGCTGCTTGATCGCCGACCCAATCAGCTCTCCGGTGGCCAGCGCCAGCGCGTCGCCATGGGCCGGGCCATCGTGCGCGAGCCGTCGGTTTTCCTGTTTGACGAGCCGTTGTCCAACCTCGACGCCAAGTTGAGGGTGCAGATGCGCGTCGAGATCAAGCGTCTGCAGCGCCGTCTCGCCATCACCAGCCTCTATGTCACCCATGACCAGGTCGAGGCGATGACGATGGCCGATCGGCTCGTCGTGATGAACGGCGGTCGGGCCGAGCAAATCGGCACGCCGATCGAGCTTTACGATAGGCCGGCCACCACGTTCGTCGCGACGTTCATCGGTTCGCCGTCGATGAACCTGCTCGAGGGGACGGTCGCGGAGGGCGGGACCTCGGTGGCGCTGGTTTCCGGCTCGTCGATCGGACTGCCCGACCCGCGACCGGAGCTCGCCGGGCGGTCGGTGACTCTTGGCGTGCGGCCCGAGCATCTGACGCCCACCACGGATGGCAGCGGCATGACCCTGCGCCTCGATCTGATCGAGCAGCTCGGCGCCGACACCTTGCTGCACGGACATCTCGACGGCGACGAGCGGCGGTTGGTGACCGTGCGTCTGACCGGGCACTTCGCTCCTGGGCAGGACGCGGTGCAGGTCGCCGCGACGAACGCGGTTCACCTGTTTGACCCGCAAGCCGGTTCCAGACTCTAGGCTCTGGCATTCAGCGCCGGGTTTGATCGACCGCTTAACCTGATGCCCTCTCAGCCCGGACCGGCGATTGAGCGGTCCGGGCCCTTTGAGGATGGCAGCGTTCAGGTGTAGCGGTACGGCCGACCGGCCTTCTCCATGTCGTCATTGTACTTCTTGAAGATCTCCACGACCTTCGCCTTGAGCGGCGACTCGGCGGCGATCTCGTCCCAGAAGACGCGGGCGGCGGCCTCGACCGTGGCCCATTCGGCATCCGGGATCGTGGTCAGCTCCATTTTTTCGCCATGGACCCGCAAGCTCGCCTCGCCGCCCCAGTACCAGTACTGGCGGTAGTAGTGCGACTGGTCGCAGCACACCCGGAACAGGGTCTGGAGGTCCTCCGGCAACTCCTCCCAGCGGCCCATATTGGCGAAGAACGAGCCGCACCAGGCGCCGGAGATGTTGTTGGTGAGGAAGTAGTTGGTCACGTCTGCCCAGCCGACCGTGTAGTCCTCGGTGATGCCCGACCAGGCGATGCCGTCGAGCTCGCCGGTCTGCACTGCGACTTCGATGTCCTCCCAAGGCAGCGTGACCGGCACGACGCCGAACTGGGTCAGGAAGCGGCCGGCGGTCGGGAAGGTGAAAACGCGTTTACCCTCGAGATCCTTGAGCGAGCGGATCGGGTCCTTTGTCGCGAAGTGGCAGGGATCCCAGGCGCCGGCGGAAATGTGCTTCACGCCGACCTTGGCGTATTCCTCCTCCCAGATTTCCCCGAGGCCGTACTGGTTGAACAGCACCGGCACGTCGAGTGAATAGCGCGAGGCGAAAGGAAAATAGCCGCCGAACACCGTGACCTCGGTGGGCGAGGCCATGCTGTCGTCGTCCGACTGGACCGCGTCGATCGTGCCGCGCTGCAGCGCCCGGAACAACTCGCCGGTGGGCACGAGCTGATCGGCGAAGAACAGCTCGATCTGCATCCGGTCGCCGGCGATCTTGTTGAACATGTCGATGGCGGGCTTGATCACGTGCTCCGCGAGGGCCGGCCCGGCATAAGTTTGCATTCGCCACTTGATGGTGGACTGCGCGATCGCAGGAGTCGCCAATGCGGCGGCTGGCGCGGCCGCGGCGGCGCCCTTCAGAAATGTGCGTCTCGTGGTCATGAAGCCCTCCTAGTCTTTTGGTTGAGGGAGCCATGATGACCGTATTCTGCGGTGCGGCGAAAACTATTTCGCGTAGACGACCTCCGGCAGCCATAGGGCGATCTGCGGGAAGACCATGACGAGGGCGAGGGCGATCACCATGACCGCGGCAAAGGGCAGAATAGACCTGTAGATATCACCGAGACCGATGTCCGGCGGCGCCATGGCCCGCATGAGGAACAGGTTGTAGCCGAATGGCGGGGTCATGTAGGCGATCTGCGTGGTGATCGTATACAGCACGCCGTACCAGATCAGATCGAAGCCCAGCGCGCCGACCAGGGGCACGTACAAGGGCGCGACGATCACCAGCATGGCGGTGTCGTCCAGGAACGTGCCCATCAGGATGAAGCTGAGCTGCATCAGGATCAGGATGGTCCAGGGATTGAGACCGAGTTTGTCTGTGAACAGGTCCTCGATCGCCTTGACCGCGCCCAGTCCATCGAAGATCGCCCCGAAACCGAGCGCCGCCAGGATGATCCACATGAACATGCAGGAGACGGCCAGCGTATTTCGGGTCGTGTTCTCGAACACCTCCCGCGTCATACGGCCTTTGAGCACGGCGGCGAGGAAGGCGGCGATGGCGCCGATGGCCGAGCTTTCCACCAGCGAGGTCCAACCGTTGACGAAGGGAACCATCATCGCTGCGAAGATCGCCAGCGGCAGCAGCCCGGCGCGCAGCAGGCGCAGCTTCTCCGCCATGTCGATCTGCGCGCGTTCGGCCGGGTCGAGCGGCGGGCCGAGGCTCGGCTGGAGCCGGCATCGAACGTAGATGTAGACGATGAACAGCGCGGCCATCATCAGTCCCGGCATCACACCGGCGAGCCAGAGCTGACCGACCGGCTGGCGAGCGATCATGGCGTAGAGCACCAGCACCACCGACGGCGGGACCAGGATTCCGAGCGAGGATCCCGCTTGGACGACGCCGGTCACCATGATCTTGTCGTAGCCGCGACGCAGCAACTCGGGCAAAGCGATGGTGGCGCCGATCGCCATGCCGGCGACGGACAGGCCGTTCATCGCCGAGATCAACACCATGAGCCCGATCGTGCCGATCGCGAGGCCGCCGCGAACCGGGCCCATCCAGACATGGAACATGCGGTAGAGATCATCTGCGATCCGGCTCTCCGAAAGCACGTAGCCCATGAAGATGAACATCGGCAGGGTGAGCAGCGGGTACCACTTCATCAGCTTCATGGCGGCAGCGAAGGGAATCTCGACGCCTCCGACGCCCCAGAGCAGCATGCCGGCGGCGGCGCCCACGAACCCGATGGCGGCGAATACCCGCTGGCCGGTCATCAGCATCAGCATCATCGACGCAAACATCAGGAGCGCGATCAGTTCGTAGGACATCAGGCGTCTCCAGACTGCGGTACGCCCGACAGGAGGCTCAGGATGTCCTTGAACAGCTCGGCCAGCGCCTGCAGCAGCATCAGGAAGACCCCGAGGCAGAGAATCACCTTCACTGGCCAGAGCAGCGGGCGCCACGCGGTCGAGCTGCGTTCCAGATATCCCAGCATCTCCGCCACCGCGTCGGGCCCACCGGTGAGAAACCCGATGAAGAGGTCGGCGAAGAACGCGAACGGCTCCATCCCGAAATAGCCAAGGGAGTAGGCGGTCGAGCTTACCGCGCCGTAGAAAAGGACGCCGAGATAGAACATCAGGAAAAGGACCGTGAAGCTGTCGACCCAGGCTTTGGTCCGGACCGACCAGGAGCCAGAGAACAGATCCATTCGGACGTTCGAGCCGAGTTGGATCGAGTAGGGGCTGCCGAGGATATAGTAGGCGACCATCACGAACTGCGCCGTTTCCAACGTCCAGAGCGAGGGGTCGAAGAAGGTCTTCGAGGCCGAGGACCAAAGCAGCACGCCCATTAGCGCGAAGACCAGGTACATCGCGACCCGCCCAATTGCCCGGTTCAGTCCCTCGATGGCCCGCACGTATGCGCGCATGATGCCGATCATCGGCCCCTTTCTCGCCGATCCGGCGACTCAGCTCATGCGCTGTATCCGGGGGGAGGATCACAACGCGGCAGTGTGAAGGAAAGACTATCCAGGCGCCGGGGGTCCGGTTCAAGTCCGATAGGCTCGCCGCGGTTGAATACGGCCGGAGGGGGCCGCCTTAGCCGACCGCCCGCTGCATGACGACGACATCGATCCAGGTTTCGAACTTGAAGCCGATCTTTTCCATTTGGCCGACTTTGCGGAACCCGAACGCTCCGTGCAGGGCTTCTGAGCCTGAGGCCGGATCACTGATCACCGCCATCATCTGTTGCCAGGGGCCAGCCTCCGCGATCCGCAGCAGTTCGGCCAGAAGGGCTCGGCCGATGCCTTGGCGGACGGCGTCGTGGGCGACATAGATCGAGTTCTCGACGGTAAAACGATAGGCCGATCGTGGGCGATAGCTGCTCAGATAGGCGTAGCCGACGACCTTGCCGTTCAGTTCGGCCGCCAGGTATGGGAACCCGGCATTCACCACAGCGTCCCGCCTCTCTGCCATTTCCGACTCTGTCGGCGCGCTCTCTTCGAACGACGCGGTGCCGTTCAAAACATGATGCGCGTAGATCCGCGCAATGGCGGGTACGTCGCTCGGTTCGGACGGGCGGATGGTCACGGACGTCATAGCGGGGTTCCGAAAGCGGATCGTCGATGGTTCAATCTTGCCACCAATCGGAAAGGGAGGACAGACCATGACGGTGATGGAAGCGGGCGTGACGCCGGCCGGCGAGGGGATCGACGGCGTCGTCTGGTCGATCCTGGGCCAGACCTACAAGCCGAAGCAGGAGAGCGAGAGCTGCTTCACCTTCGAGACGCTCTTCCCCGCCGGTACGTTCGTGCCGCCGCACATCCACCTGGCCCAGGACGAGTTCATCTACATTCTCGACGGCGCTTTCGATCTTGTGCTCGACGGCCAGCAGAAGCATGGCGCGACCGGCGATCTGATCAGAATGCCGATGGGGATCTCGCACGGGATCTTCAACAACTCGGGCAAGGACGTAAGGGCGCTCTTTTGGGTGTCTCCGTCGCGGACGCTGCGTGCTTTGTTCGAGAAGATCAACAACGTGAATGACCCCGATGAGGTCGTCCGCCTCGCGGCACAGCATGAGGTCGAGTTCCTGCCGCCGCCCGACTGATCTTCGATTTTTCGGCTCTCACGCATCAATAGACCGAGACGAGCGCGGCCCGGCCCGAGAACTCGAGCCTGTGACGTGGCCGTATCTTTTTTGACTGCGAGGTGTGATACTCAACAACTGCTGAAGCAAAAGCGAAGCGGGTATGAGTTCGTTTTACGAAACACCTGACGGCTTTTGGGGGCTGCCAAGCGTCCATCAACAGATGGATCTATCGGAGATCGATCGATTTCCATTGCTGGCCCAGGCGTTTGCTGTCTGGCGCGCGAATTCAATCGAGGGGTTGCCGAAGACGATCGACCCGCTCGAAATGCCTCCGGCTCTTATAAAGGGGATCAGTCTGATCGAATGGCGCGAGGAGCCCGGAGACTGGTTCGTGCGGCCTTCGTAAACGCTGCTGACCCAGGGTCACGGCGGGCCCTTGACAGGCGGCAGGTTGGCGGACGGCTTGCGGCCGGGTCAGGCGCGCCGCATGCGGAAGCGAATCCGACTGATGCAGGAAAGCGGAGCCCCCGCTCTCGACCGGTTCGAATTCGAAGACCGAAAAGGCCGTATCTGGGCTTATGTCCGGCTCGCACTCCCTCTTAGCAGCGACGGCGAGAGACGGGACCGGTATGCCCTGATTTTCGACCCGGAGACGTTTGGCCAGCCGATAGACGCCTGAGCGGCGTGCGTTGGTGCTAATGCATAAAAGCGCCCGTCTCTTTCGTTCGCAGGCACTCGAATGCGGTTGATGCGTCATGTTGAAAAAATACTCTGAATAAGCTTAGGTTGTGATCTCAATTCGACAGCTTGAAAGAGTTTGAAACTCGCTCCGATTTCTTGACGAAAAAAGTATTTTCACAAATCGTTCATACGGGTTCTGCTGGCGTCTCAGTCGTCCGCCGCGTATCGTATGTCAAAGTGCGGAGTTGGGCATCTTGATGCAAAAGTCTTTGGACAAGCCTTTTTGGTCTCTCCCGAGCGTTCATATCCCGATGCCAATCGAAGATGTTTGTCGGTTCCCGCTTCTTGCAGAATGCTTGGAGTATTGGAAAGCCGCATCTGTCGAAGGATTGCCGAAGACGATCGACCCTCTTGAATTGCCGCGGGGCTTGATTAAGGGCGTGAGCCTGGTCGATTGGAGCTATGAGCGGGGCGACTGGGTGCTCCGGCTCTCGTCCATGTTGATCGACGAAACCCAAAGACTTCCGATGGGGGGCACGTGGTTTTCCGAGATTTTTGAGCCGGATGAACTGGCCACGGTGCATGCGCGCGTTCGCGACATCGTGCAGCGCGGTGAAGCCGACTTGGCGCGTTACGAATTCATGGACACCAAGAGCCGTGTTTGGTCCTACGTCCGGCTGATCCTTCCGCTCAGCAGCGACGGCGTCGCGCGCGACCGATACTGCCTAGCGATGGATCCTGAGACGTTTGGCAAGCGTGTTGAGGACTGAGCGAGCCGTGGTGATGTTTGGCGCCCGGCCCTGTATCTCGATGGTCGTAAAAGGCGGCGACGTTGGCTGGGATCCTACAAAAAATTAACGAATTCCTTAGGGTTGATGAGTTTTCAACGTCTTGAAAGCACCACAAACCGATTCAAGCTCTTGGTCGCTTGAACCAATCTTAACCGATTTTTCATGCAGGTTGCCTTATTTTGACTTTCTTGCCGCGTATTTTGTTTTGAGACATGGAGACCAACGTCTTGATGCGAAATGACTTAGACCAACCTCTCTGGTCTCTCCCGAGCGTTCACGTCCCAATGCCAATCGAAGAAATCGTTCGCTTTCCACTTCTTGCGGAATGCTTGGAGTATTGGAAAGCTGTGTCTGGTGAGGGATTGCCGCAGACGATCGACCCTCTTCAATTGCCGCGAGGCTTGATCAAGGGCGTCAGCCTGGTCGATTGGAGTGATGAGCGGGGCGACTGGGTGCTGCGGCTCTCCTCCTCGTTGATAGACGAGACACATGGACGCCCGATGAAAGGCTCAACGTTTGCTGACGCGTTCAAGCCGAATGCACTCGCTGAGGTGCATGCCCAGATGAGACTGCTGATGGAGCGCGGCGCTCCCGATCTCGCCCGGCGGGAGTTCTTGGACCCCAAGAGCCGCGTCTGGTCGTTCGTGCGATTGTTTCTCCCGCTCAGTAGCAACGGAATCGCGCGAGACAGGTACTGCCTCGTGATGGATCCTGAAACCTTCGGCAAGCGCATTGAGGACTGACGATCAGGTCTCGGCCCGATTGACGTCGGTCTGGCTGAACCGCGCGAGTGTCGCGTAGCCGCGGACGATGGACTCGAGCTCTTCGCGCGTCGCCACCTGATCCAAGTCTTCGAACCCGTCCGGCGCGCGTTGCTCGACCAGATCGATCACGCCCTCCGGTCCGCCCGTACGGTTGGTCCGCACGATCTCCGCCGTCATCGGCAGGCGTTCGGCCTCATAGGATTTGAGCGCGTTCTCGACATCCCCGCCGCTGGCGCCGAGGATGGGGGCAAGACAGCGGGCATCGAGGATCGCCTGACTGGCTCCGTTCGAGCCTACCGGATACATCGCATGGGCCGCGTCGCCGAGCAGCGTGACCCGGCCGAACGACCAGCGTTCCACCGGATCGCGGTCGCACATCGGATACTCGTAGAAGTCGACGGTTCGCGTGATCAGGGCGACCGGGTCGATGATGTCGAGATCGAAGACGCCGTCGACGTATTGCATCACGTCGGCACGGTCGCCCAGGCGACTCCAGTTCTCGCGCCGCGGCGGCGGGCGGGTGCCGTCGCCGAGGCGGGCGACGACGGCCCAGTTGATCAACGTCTTACTTGGGGTGTCGGGGTCTTTGTAGATCGGATAGCACACGAACTTGGCGTTCATGCCGCCGGCAATGACCATCGAACGACCGGTCAGGAACGGATCTCCTTCCACCGCGCCACGCCACAGCATCAATCCGTTCCAGCTAGGCGGGCCCTCGTCCGGGTAAAACGTCTCCCGGACTTTCGAGTGGATCCCGTCGCAGCCGATCAGAACGTCGCCGGAAACGGACACGACGCTGCGCGTATCGCGCCGGTCGAAGGTCGCTGTGACGGTTTTGCCGTCGTCCAGCAATCCGGTGAGCTGGTGGCCGGTGTGGACATGGTCGTCGCCCAATCTCTCCCGCACCGCATCGAGCAGCAGGCCCTGCAGTTTTCCGCGGTGGATTGAGAATTGTGGGAAGTCGTAACCCGCATCGGTCCCGCGCAGATCACGCCAGATCTCCTGACCGAACCGGTTCTGATAGATCAGCTCGTATGTCCGTATGCCGACGGCGTCGAGCCGGTCTAGCAGGCCGAGGGCGGCAAGTTCTTTGATGGCGTGGGGCAGGGTGTTAATGCCGACGCCGAGCTCGCGGATCGTTTGCGACTGCTCGTAGACATGGGCCTCGATACCTTGTTCGTGCAGGCTGAGCGCGGTCGCGAGGCCACCGATGCCGCCGCCGATGATAATCGCCTTCATGCTCCCCACTCCTTCATTTCCAAGGGCCCCCGGCTCCGTTGTCCGCAGTCTCGCGGACCATGCGTTCCGTGTCACCGCGCGAGGTACCGCCTCCGGCTCACACGTAGCAGGATCGACAGGCCGGTGGAAACCGACCGTCCAGATGGTCGCGGCGGAACCGCGCGCAATCGGCGCCGAACCAGCTCTGCGCTGGGGCTGCGTCGTCGGCAACTTGACCGTTAAGGATAGGGCGACAACGGTGCATTGACGTGGATCAATCGGCAGCAATTCGCCGCGAGACAGGCGCCCCGGTAACATCGCCGCGTGATCGCCGGACGTGCTAGAACGCTCCGTCGTGGCCCGTCGGCCGCGCCGGGAGATGGAGGCCATGGAACGTCCCGACGCCCAATCCGCTGACGAGATCGATCTCGTCGCCGCGTTGCAGGCCGGCGACGAGCGGGCTTTCGAGCGGCTGGTTCGGGATCATGGTCCCCGGCTGTTCGCGGTGGCTCGGCGCATGACCCGGGACGAGGCGGCCGCACAGGACTGCTTGCAGGAGGCATTCCTGTCCGCCCACAAGGCGATCGGCCGCTTCGAGCCGCATGGATCGCTAGGCGGCTGGCTGCATCGGATCACCGTGAATGCGTGCCTCATGCGATTACGCGCCGCCAAACGTCTGGCTGAAACGCCGATCGACGACCTGCTGCCGTCCTTCAGCGCGGAGGGTCTGCGCGTCGGAGAGCCGCGCGCGGAAGTCCGCGACCCCGAGACGGAACTGGAAGCGACGCGGTTGAAAAGCATGCTGCGCGAAAAAATCGACGCCTTGCCCGACGCCTACCGTATCGTTCTTCTGTTGCGCGACATTGAAGGATACAGCACGCGCGAGGCGGCCGAGGCGATCGGTATTGCCGAAGGCGCGCTGAAGGTCCGCCTGCATCGGGCGCGGGCGGCGCTCAAAACACTGGTCGAGCCGCTTTGGGACGAGTTGGGACCATCATGATCACCCGCCACAGACTGCGCTGGCGTATCCAGCATTGGCTCGAGAACCGCGTTCCCGGTCTGCTGACCTGCGCCGAGTTCCAGCAGACGCTGGACGACTATATCGACGGCGCCTTGGGCCGAGCGGGCCGCATGATCGTCGACATTCATCTGAAGACCTGTCCCACCTGCCGACGCTATATGAGTGCCTACCGCAAAGTCCGCGATATCGCTCCTCGGGCGCTGGACACGGATGAGACGAAGGCGTTGGGCGAGATCCCGGAGGACTTGGTCTTGGCCATCATCATGGCGCGAAAGGCCCAGCCTGACGCATAAGGGGGTGCGCGCCGCTCGGACCGGGTGAATACTGGCGTCGGTAATGGACCGTCAGCATCTCGGTCGGGCGCAGGACCTTGGAAATCCGTTTTCCCATGTGGCTTCGGGTCGTCGACCGCCCCGGGGCAACCGTGTTTGCCACTCTGTCGGCGACGGAGGCGTTTTCGCGTGCGCTGGTCGCCGGGGTGATTCCTCTCGAAGCCTACCGGTTGTTGGAGTCGGCGCGGAACGTGAGCGTCGCCTTTACGATGATCGGTTTCGTGGCGTTGCTGGCCAGCTTTGCGGTGCCCGTGGTCATCCGGTTGATACGTCGTAAATGGATCTTCAGCGCCGGTTGCGCGTTCATGGTCGCCGCGCCGCTTCTGATGTTGCTTGACGCCGCTGTTCCGTTCATCGGGGCGTTGCAGTTTCGCGCGCTCGCCGTGGTCTGCGTCAACATCTCCCTGAACCTCTATATCCTAGACTACATAGCCCGGAGAGACTTCGTGACGGCGGAGCCGCGACGGCTCGCGTTTATGGGGGTGGCCTGGTTCACCGGCCCCGGCCTCGGAATCTATCTCTACAAGAGCTTCGGCCTCGCCGCGGTTTGCGTGCCGAGCGCCGTGTTCGCTCTGGTCGCGCTCGCTTACTTCTGGATCCTGCGAATGCGCGAGGATCCCCGGGTCGCGCCGGCCAAGAAACGGCCGCCGACCCCCTGGGCGAACATCCGCCGTTATCTGGCGCAGCCTCGCCTCAGGCTCGCCTGGGCAATTCCCTTTGCGCGAAGTTCCTACTGGGCGGCCTTCTTCGTCTATCCGCCGCTATACATCGCCAAATACGGCGGAGACGAGATGCTGTCGGCGGTGATGCTGTCTGCCGGGCAGGGGTTGCTGTTCTGCGCGCCGCTTGCGGGTCGGTTGGCCCGCGCTCTCGGCATGCGCAGGGTTATCATCCTCGCCTTCGTCTTTACCGGGGCGGTCTGCGTCGGGGCAGGTCTCACGCAGCCGCGGCCGGAGATCGTGGCGATTCTCTTCTTCGTCGGTTCGGCAGGAGCGATGGCGCTCGATGCGCTTGGCAATATTCCGTTTCTGCGCTCGGTTCATGCCTATGAGCGATCCGAAATGACCTCGGTCTTCAGGACGTACATTGAGGTTTCGCAGCTTCTTCCGCCCGCGATCTATGCGGTTCTGCTGCTCTATTTTCCACTGTCGTCGGTATTTGTGGCCCTCGGCGTCCTGCTGCTCGGCGCGGCCTGGGTATCGACCTTCCTGCCACGCCGCTTCTGACAGTCGGCCGCGGGCACAGGCGTTGAGAAGGTGTCGGTATGGAGCGGGTGCCGTGCCGACGCCCTATCGGGCACCGTGTGCCGATACCCACTGCGGGTCGTCATTCGCCGCTTGCTGAATCGTCTCCGGCGCAATCGGCTCGAGTTCGACCACGTCGACGGCGGCCATCACGTTCTCGGCGACAGGGTTGCTCACCTGCTGATCCGCGACGGCCGCGCGCTTGGCTTGCCGGTCTTCGTTGAGGCTCGACAGGATGGCGGCCGCGATCGGCACGACGGCACCGATGACGAAGATGAGACACACGATCGCCAGCAGCAGCGGATCCACGGTGCCGCTGGCGGCTGTCTGCAGGCTCTCCGGACCCTGCGGCATGGCGTGCCTCCTCCTGTTTCGGGGCGCGAAAACGACGGTCGGCCCCCGTTTCCGGCGACCGATGGAGAGCATATAGGGAAAGCGTTACCAAACTGTTTGCTCAGTCGCGACGCGGATTATCCGGGGGCGACATCGGGTGTCGCTTTCGCGGTTTTCCGACTGCCTGAATTCGGCTATATGACCCTTGCTTATCGGGGCGAGCCATTGGTTCGAACCCGCAGGGCCCAACGATATTTTCGGGATGCGTTGCCTCCGGTTCGGAGCGGAGGATGAACGCTTTTTGTTCTTCGCGCCTGTTGTGGGGGAGGCACGGGATCATGGCTATCCGTTTGGCGACGTTACCGCTTGACGAGGTTAAGGCTTTGGCCGGAGTCGCGGGCTACCCCCGCTGGGCCGGCGACGTCACGGTCGACGAGACCCTGATCGACTTCCACCTGTCCAATGACGATCTGATCGAGCCCGATGACGGCCGCGATCCGAACGCACCTGTTCCTGCCTCGGAGCATGCCGGCCGCGTCGCATGGCTGGTCCGCCATGTCGCCCGCGATGCCTGTTCGTTGACGTTGCGCGACGGCCGTATCCAGGACGGCAATCACCGTCTCGCCGCCGCCATGTATCGAGGCGATGCTTTGATCCGCGTCTGCTTCATGGATTGATCGGGCCGGATGCCCTTTGGTCGCTCGCGCGGCATCGGATCAGCCGACTGGTGCGACGGCCGTCTGTCCATAGCGTGCCGCTATCGAGTCCATCGGATCGAACCCGGTTGAGGCATTGCGCCGGTTGGCGTAGGGTTTCGGGGTAGACGTGTATCCCACATAGAGGACGCCTTGATGGCTTACTCGTTTGACCAGTTCTGCCAAGACGCCCATGACGCTTTGAAGGCCGATCCCGGCCGCGGCGGCAAGGAGACAATCCGTTCCAAGCTCGAGGAACTGCTGCAGAATCAGGACTTCGTGGAGGAGACGTGCGGTCCGCAGGCGGAAATCGGCGTCCACCAGCTCTACCGAGACCCGGAACTCGACTTCGTCGTTCTCGCTCATATCAATGACGCCGCCCGAACGTCGCCGCCGCATGACCACGGGTCGTCCTGGGCGATTTACGGCCAAGCCTCAGAATATACCGACATGAGCGAGTACGAGCGGCTGGATGGGGGTTCTGGCGCCGGAGAGGCCAGGATCGAGAAATTGAAAACCTACCGCCTGACGCCGGGCCATGCCGGTCTATATGACGTCGGTGCGATCCATGCGATCGACTATCCGGAGGGAGCGCGGTTCGTGCGTGTCACCGGAACGGACCTCGCCACCGTCGAACGCCTTAAGTTCGATGCGGACGGCGGAAAGGCCGAGGTCATTCAGAGTGTTGGGGCAGGCTGAGGACAGGCCAGTGGCGGTGCAGATACCGGTTAAGAACGCGGACGCGGTCGAATCAAGGATCGAGGATCTGTGCGCCAAGCGCGGGCTGCGCATGACGGAACCTCGCAGGGTGATCGCCCGTGTGCTGTCGGCGGCCGAGGATCACCCGGATGCGGAGGCGCTGTACGACCGGGTCAAGGAAGTCGATCCGACGATCTCGATGGCGACGATCTATCGAACCATGAAGCTCTTCGAGGAAATGGATATCGTCTCGAAGCGCGATTTCGGCGACGGTCGGGCACGGTACGAGCCGCAGTCCGGCCCGGACGATCATCATCACCATATGATTGATGTTGAGACCGGAGAGGTTCTGGAGTTTTATAATCAAGAGCTCGAAGACTTGAAGAAGCGGATTGCCCGCGACCTCGGCTTCGATCTGGTTGATCATCATCTGGAGCTGTTCGGCACCCGCCGAAAGAAGCAGCACTGAGCTGGAAGACACCATGACGGACGTACGAGAGATCGTCGCCTGTAGCCCCAGCGCCGCTTGTCACCAAGCCGTCACGCGCGCTTACAACGCCATGCGCGAACGTGGTGCGGACGAGCGTGTGGCGTTCGAGGCCGCGCAGAAAGTGTATTCATGGCACCACCCAGAGGTGCCGCGCGGCCAGGTTCCCTACGTGATCGCCGACTGGCTGCCCTGACCGGGTGTTCGCCGCCGGAGAGACCCTAGACGACCGATCGACAGATCAAATTCCTGCCGAGTTTGGCGCAAACCTGGCAGCAGCACCCGAATTGTTGAATTCTGTGCAAGGCTGAGGTGCGGCGAACGGGCTGGATAGCGCCGGAGCCGGACTCCATCCTCTTTCGTGTATCTGAACGATGGAGGATCTCATGGCGACGTACATGAGCTACTACCGGGTCAAGTACCGCGACGAACGTCAATCAGGCCGGGCCGACGGTCAGCGCCCCTCTGCCGCCGAGACGAATGGCTCGTCGCCGCAGTCGGTTTCGGGCGTTGTGAGCGCGGTCTACGGCACCGGAATCGTCGGCGAGGACGCGGAGCCCAACCGCCGGTCGTGAGCGCGCGGTACGGCCGACCGTCGCTCCCGAACCAACGGCTCTTCCCTGGCGTCTTGGAAGCGTTGACGGCGAGAAAGACCGCTCTCGCGGCGTGCGAACGCGTCCGTTCGTCACCGCGAAAAGCGCGACCTGCGCCGGAGCATCACTCCGCGGCGTCTCGGCCTCGGGTCACCGTGTGGTCGAGCCAATACGGCTTCGATCCGTAGACTTCGACCAGGTAGTCGACGAAGGCCCTAACCTTGGGAGACAGGTGGCGGTTCGACGGATAGACCGCATAGATCGGCACGTCCTCGCTGACGAGGTCGTCGAGAACCGAAACCAGCTTGCCGTCCTGCAGGTACTCGCCCGCCACATGGGCCGCGAGCATGGCCAAGCCGGCGCCGGAAAGTGCGAGCGCGAGGATTGAGTCTCCGTGATTGGTGGCGATCGTACCGCGCGCGCGAACGATCTTCTCTTCTCCGTCGACCCGAAAGTGCCAATCGTTGATCGGGTTCCCCGGCTGGAGGGTGATCAGCGCATGATCGGAGAGATCCTCGGGGCGAACCGGCATGCCCCACTTCTCCAGGTAGGTCGGCGCGGCCACCAACTTGCGATGGTTCGGCGCCAGTTTTCGGGCGATGAGGGAACTGTCTTTGAGCTGGGCGATCCGGATGGCCAGATCCATGCCTTCCTCGACCAGATCGACCAGACGGTCGGCGACCAGAAGCTGGACCTGGACCTCCGGGAAACGGTCGAGAAATCCGGGAAGATGTGGCGCCACGTGGCGGTGGGCGAAGGTCGAGGGGGCGGTGATCTTCAGAAGTCCGCGCGGCGAACTGTGTGCCGTGCTCACCGCGGCCTCGGCCTCGTCCACATCGGCGAGGATCCGCTTGCACCGGTCGTAGTAGGCCGACCCGACCTCCGTTAGGCTGACCCGCCGGGTGGTTCGGTTCAGCAGCCTGACGCCCAGCCGATCTTCAAGCGCCGAAAGCTGCTTGGAGACAACCGACGGCGACAGGTTCATGTGTCGAGCCGCTCCCGCAAGGCTGTTGTTCTCCACAACCGCCGCAAAAATCGACATTCCCGTCAGTACGTCCATAGCAGAACCATCTCCTTACCCATCCCGAATTAATTCATCCAAGGCATGAATTCGGTGCCATGTTACCTGATTAACGATCGTATGAAAAGGTTTACATCTGGGGCTCACAACAGCGTCGGTCGGCTTCTCGACGGCGCGGAGACGGAGGTAGCGATGACCACGATCGAAGATGCGACTGATCGAATTGGCGGAGTGTCGGTGGCGGCGGCGGCTTCGTCCGATGCGGTGTTTGGCGCGGGTGCGATTTCACAGGAGGCCATCGATCGCGGTGTAAATCGCGGCCGCCGGTTGCGGGCCCAGGCGTTCGGCCATGCCTTTGTGACCGTCGGTGGCTGGATCGTCGGCACCGCCAGGGCGGCGGTCGGTCGGCGGGCAACGACGCGTCTCGGGTGCGACGAGTGCGGAGACATGATGAGGGCCTAAGGACAGCGGTTCTCTCGCACGGCTCCGCGAGCGGGCTGTGAGGAGACGAAAGATGCGGCGCGCGTGCGATCCAGGCGCGCCGCTTTCTGTTGCGGTGCGAAATCTCTCTACTGTCGGGCCCGACATGCTGGCAGACTGCGGCTCGAACCAGCAGGACTTGTACAGCTATGAGCGGGTCGCTCCGACGGGTGAAAAAAGGGAGGCCGCCGCATCGCCGGTCGGGCCAACGGCTCGTGCTGGAAATGCTCGGGCACAATGGCGGGCCTCCACTGGACACCGCGTCGAACTGGGCCGGTTTCTGCTGGCGCAAAGCCGCCAAGAAAGCCCGTAGGGCTGCGCCGCGGGAGGTGTTGGCGATTCGTCGGCGCCGCGCGGCCGCACTCGGCCTCGACGACGCGACCTTCGCGGCGGTGCTGTCCGATTGCGGGCGCGCGCCGGCCACCCTGGTTTTCGCGATCTGTCGCGACTGGGTGGACCACGCTCCCTTCGGTCCCCGCATCGGGTCCGACGGTGTGTGGATCGTCCCGCGGCCGGCCGCGCTGAAGCTTACCGGGCTGTCACAGCCGGCGGTGGGCGTCGTCGCGCTGACCGCGGTTGGCGGGCCGGTCGGGGACGCGCTGCGCGAGGCGATCCCGGCCACGGCCGCCGCTGCCGGCTGGCGGCTCGAGATCCAGGGCGTCGCTCCGCAGGGTGGGGCAGGGCCGATCGCGGACTGGCTTGTCGGGCTCCTCGCGGAACGTGGTCTGTCGCCGGGCGCGACCCTGCTGATCGGCCAGGAAACGTTGCATCGCGAGATCGCCACCCGAGCCCGTCTCGGCGGTCTGCTCGCGGCCACCCGCTACTTCGATTGAACCGCGTTTTCGGTTAGGGTCGGCGCCCGACCGATCTGAGGATGTTTTTATGAAGACCAACCGGCCGCTCGCGCCCGAGACTCTTGCCGCCCAGGCGCTCGGCTTCATCGATCCCGAGAACGGGGCGGTGGTGCCGCCGATCCACACCGCGACCACCTACGAGCGTCCGCCGGGTGGAATCGTCGGTCCCGGCTACAACTACACCCGGACCGACAACCCGACCTATGCCCAGGTGGAGGCGCTGCTCGCCCGCCTGGAGGGCGGCGCGGAGGCGATGGTGCTCGCGTCGGGCATGTCGGCTGTGACCGCCCCGTTTCTGGCCCTGTCGCCCGGCGATCACGTGGTGGTGCAGGACGTCTTGTACTGGGGCGTCCGTGCTTGGCTGAACGACTTCGCCACCCATTGGGGGCTTCGGGTCCAATACGTGGAGGCGGGCGATCTGGACTCCCTGCGCGCCGCCATGCGACCGGGCGAGACGAAGCTGGTCTGGGTCGAGACCCCGGCGAACCCGCTCTGGAACGTGGTCGACATCGCCGCCGCCGCCGAGATCGCCCACGCCGCCGGCGCCCGGCTGGCGGTGGACAGCACCGTGGCGACGCCGGTGCTGACCCGGCCGCTGGAGCACGGCGCCGACCTGGTCATGCACTCCGCCACCAAGTTCCTGAACGGCCACAGCGACGTGCTGGCCGGCGCGTTGGTCGCGGCCCGGGCCGATGACTACTGGCAGCGCATCCGCATGGTGCGCAAGGATCTCGGCATGGTGATCGGCCCGCAGGAGGCCTGGCTGCTGCTGCGCGGCATGCGCACCCTGCATATACGCGTTCGAAAGGCGTGCGAGAACGCCCTGGCGATCGCCGAGGCGATGCACGTCCACCCCCGTATCACCCACGTCCTGTATCCGGGGCTGCCGGATCATCCGGGCCATGCGGTGGCGCGGCGCCAGATGAGCGGCGGGTTCAGCGGCATGCTGTCGATCCGGGTCGAGGGGGGCAAGGAGGCGGCTCTGGAGGCGATGCGGCGCATGCAGGTGTTCACCAGCGCCACGTCGCTCGGCGGGACCGAGAGCCTGGCCGAGCATCGGCGCTCGACCGAAGGGCCGGATTCGCCGGTGCCGGACGATCTGATCCGCCTCGCCGTCGGTATCGAGGCGGCGGACGATCTGATCGGCGATCTGGTGCAGGCGCTGGAGGCCTGAGCGCCCGATCGAAGCCGTTTTGGCCGTGGGTGCGTCACGGTCGAACGGAAGATGATGCACGGCGCTTGACGGCGCCCGTCGACGCCTCGTAGAAGGAGCGCGCATACGCCGTGCGGCGGTCGGGCAACCGGCCGTCGGATAAGCCCTCCCGGCGGAGGGGTGGCCGAGTGGCTGAAGGCGGCGGTTTGCTAAACCGTTGAAGGGGTAATGCCCCTTCCGTGGGTTCGAATCCCATCCCCTCCGCCAATTCAATCACTTAGCAGTTCCATTTGTTCCGCCTTCACGGGAAAACCGGCGCTTCTGTGCCCTTGTTTGTGCTCCAGAGCGATCGACGTAATCCAGATAAAGCTCGGTCGTCTTGACCGAGCTATGACCCAGGTGCCGGCTCAAGTCGTAAATGTCGCGGCCTGATTCCAATTCTCGGATCGCAAATTCATGCCGCAGGTCGTGGCACCTGAAACTGGTTCCCGCGCGTTGACCGATCTCCCTAAATCTCGATGCA
>JANSYS010000045.1 GCA_024742275.1 Alphaproteobacteria bacterium
CTCGAAGGCCGTGCGGGCGTCGGCTCCGGCGAGCAATTGATCAAGAACGGCATCAGCAATCACAGGCGGTTTGCGTCGGGGCATGGGGGATCTCCTTCATTCCCATCATGCTCCCCCGCACACGAAATTCCTGACAGTCCCGGTTTCGGGCATGCCGGAAGCCCACCCAAACAAACATAAATCGGCCAAACTACACCCGATCGGGCGGCTCAAAGCAGTCAAAACGCCCCGTCCCGTGCCCTACCGTCGAAAAATCCGGGTTTTTAGAGGTGCCCGCCTGTCAGGGCCGACGATCTAGACCTGATCGGATGCGAACGGCGGCCATCATGACGGCCGCCGTTCTGTGCTATTGCTCCCATTGCCGACCCGAGCAACACGCGGGGTGGTTGATGGGTAGGGTCGCCTACTCGGTCTTCTCTAAATTCCAGGCGACGAACAGCAGCGCGTTCGGTACACCCGTCAGCGTGGTGCGCCACGCGACCGGGGTAACGAACTGGCCGGTGTTCAGATAGGGGATAACCTCGTAGAAACGCTTCTGGATAGCATCGACGATTCCCATCTGCTCTTCCTTCGTGGTCGCCTCCATGAAGGCCGACCGCAGGCGCTCTATCTCGTCATCCTTCGGCCAGCCAAACCAGGCGGTCTTCGGATCGCCGGTCGCCACCAGCGGAGCGTTGGTCAGCGGGCTCGACATCGGCACGCCAGTCCACCAAGTCGGGAACAGATGCCAGCCGACCTTCGGATCAGCGTTCGGGTCGTCGGTCTTCGCACGGCGCGAAGTCAGGCTCGACCAATCCATCGCCTGGGCATCGACGTTGACGCCGATCTCTTTCAGCTTGCCGACCATCACCAAAACGTTGTTGTAAATGATCTGCTGGTCGGTTGGCAGCATGACGACGATCGGGTCTTCAAAGTTGTAGCCAGCCTCCTCAAGCAACTCCTTCGCTTTCTCAGGATTCGGCTTCATCCACGGCTCGGCATGGGCCTCGCTCTCCAGCGCCGAGTTGCACATGAACACGGAGTAGCAGACTGTCTCGAAGTCCGGATTACCGACCTGAGCAGCCAAAAACTCGCGCTGGTCGACCAGCAGCTGCAGCGCCTGCCGGGCCCGCGGGTCGTTGAACGGCGGGTAAAGGTGGTTCGGCCTGATGTGCCCCATCTTGCCCAGTGGGTCGAGCACCTGAACCGTGATGTTCGGATCCGCCTTCAGGATCGGCATCAGATCCATCGGCGGGATCTCGTAGACGTCGACCTCCCCCGACATCAGCGCCTGGGTCGCTGTGTTCGTGTCGGGGATGTAGATCCACTCCACCTTGTCGACCTTGACGACCTTTCCGCCGGCGAAGCCGTCGACCGGCTCTGAGCGTGCCTTGTATTCTTCGAACTTGCGGTAGACCACCCTATCGCCCGGCACCCACTCGTCCTGGGAGAACTTAAACGGACCGGAGCCGATGATCGTCGTGACCTGAGTGTTCGGATCGGTCTTGGCTTCTTCTTCCCGCATGATCGGCAGCAACAGAGTGGGGTTGCCGAGCACGCTGAGCATCGGTCCGAAAGGCTTTTCGAGCCGGATCTCGAAGGTCTTGGCATCGACCGGCGCAATCTCTTTCACGCGGCTCATCATCGCCTGACCGTCGGCCCGCTTCACAGACCACCGCTTGATGGAGGCGATCACGTCATTGGTCTCGACTGGCGAGCCATCGTGAAACAGCAGGCCATCGCGGAGCGTGAAGGTCCAGGTCAGGCCGTCATCGCTGGTGCTCCAGGTGTCGACCATCTGCGGATGCGGCTGCAACTTGCTGTCCAGCGCAAACAACGTGTCATAGACCATGTACCCGTGGTTCTGGGTAATGGCCGCCGTCGTCCAGACCGGATCCACGTTCTTCAAGTCGGCCTGCGGCACGACCTTGAGCGTGGTCTCGGCCATCGCCAGGGACATGTTGGCGACGAGTGCGGCGGCTCCCAGCAAGGCCGTCCGTCCTAGTTTTGCGTGTCTCACAGCATCCTCCTTATCGTTGACTTCCCCTAAAAGGCGTACTCCATGCGAACTCTCTTCGGGTGGTGCTCAAGGGGCACTCAGTGAGGCATGACGAAATGCCCCGGCGACACCTCCTCAAGTGGCACCGTCTCCGGCTCGAACCCCCAGGGTTTGAGTGGCGACGGGATCTCATCGGTCATCAGACGCAGCTCCGTGCGGCGCTGGCGCGGATCGGCGACCGGAACAGCCGACATCAGTTTGCGGGTATACGGATGCTGCGGATCCTCGAACACGGCGGCGCGAGGCCCGAGCTCGACGATCTGCCCAAGATACATCACGGCGACTCGGTGACTGATGCGCTCGACAACGGCGAGGTCGTGAGAAACGAAGAGATAGGAAATCCCAAACTCCGCCTGGAGGTCGAGCATCAGGTTGACGATCTGTGCCTGAATCGACACGTCGAGCGCGGAGACCGCCTCATCGGCGACGATCAGGTTCGGGTTAAGCGCCAGGGCCCGGGCGATGCAAATCCGCTGGCGCTGGCCGCCGGAGAACTCATGGGGATAGCGTGGAGCATGCTCCGGGCCGAGCCCGACCCGGCGGAGCAGCTCCGCCACCCGGTCCTGAAGCGCCTGCCCAGAGACGAGGCGGTGGATGCGCAGGGGCTCGCCGATCAGGTCCCTGACCGACAGACGCGGGTTCAGCGAGGCGAACGGATCCTGGAAGATCATCTGCATCTGCCGGCGAACGCTCTCCATGGCGCCCCGACCCAGCTTGGTGATGTCGCGGCCGCCGAACACCACCTTGCCGCGGGTCGGCTCTTGCAGCCGCAGAATGGTCCGGGCGGTCGTCGATTTGCCGCAGCCGGACTCACCGACCAGCGCCAGGGTCTCGCCGACCCCGAGGCTGAAGGAGATGTTCTCCACCGCATGCACCGCCGCTTTCGGCTTGCCCAGAAGCCCGCCGCCGACGGCGAAGCGTGTAACCAGTCCGTCGACCTCCAGCAGCGGGGCCGCATCCGGCGCCACGGCCCATTGAGTCGGCGCCGCCGCCGCGACCCGCGCGACCACAGTGCCCCCTGTCTCCGCGCGGTAATCTAGATTGGGAAACTTCATCGGTTGCGGCTGGCCGCGCATCGCGCCCAAGCGCGGCACCGCGTCGAGCAGCGCCTTGGTATAAGGGTGTCTCGGCGTGTGGAAGATCTCCTCGGTGGTTCCCTCCTCGACCTTTTCTCCTCCTAACATAACCACGACCCGGTCGGCGACCTCCGCCACCACGCCCATGTCGTGGGTGATGAACAGCACCGCCATGCCGATCTCGCGCTGCAGCGACTTGATCAGGTCCAGGATCTGCGCCTGGATCGTGACGTCAAGTGCGGTGGTCGGCTCGTCGGCGATCAACAAAGCCGGGCGGCAGGCCAGCGCCATGGCGATCATCGCCCTCTGCCGCATGCCGCCGGAGAGTTGATGCGGATACTCGCCGAGCCGCTTGCGAGCCTCGGGCATACGCACAAATTCCAGCATATCCAGCGCAAGCTTATCCGCCTCACGCGCCGACTTGCCCTGGTGCAGCCGGATCGCTTCCACGATCTGGAAGCCGATCGTGAAGACCGGGTTCAGCGACGTCATGGGCTCCTGAAAGATCATCGAGATCTCATTGCCCCGGATGTCGCGGAGCACCGGCAACGGTTGCTGGACCAAGTCGACGATCTCGCCCGATTTACGGCAGAACTCGATCTCGCCCGAAGCGATTTGGCCACCGCCGAGTTCGGTCAGCCGCAGCAGTGACAGCGCGGTCACCGACTTGCCGGAGCCGGACTCGCCAACAATTGCTAGAGTCTCTCCACGATCGATATGCCAAGAGACCCCGTCGACAGCTTTCAAGACGCCACTTTCGACCGGGAAATGGACCCTGAGATCTCGGACTTCGATCAAACGCTGCGGCTTCATATGTTAGTCGCTCATTCGTTGGTTGTCGAGCGGCGCAGCCGCGGGTCTAAGGTCTCGCGCAGGCCGTCGCCGAGCAGGTTCACCGCCAACACCACGAGGCTGAGGAACAGCCCGGGGAACAGCAACAGCCACCAGCCAACCAGGACGTAGGTTCGCCCTTCAGCCATCATGTTGCCCCAACTGGGGATCGCCGGCGGGGTGCCGGCGCCTAGGAACGACAGGATCGCCTCGATGATGATCGCCGAGGCACAGACATAGGTCGCCTGCACAATCAGCGGCGCCATGGTGTTCGGCATGATGTGCACGAAGAGGATCCGCGGGAGCTTGGCGCCGAGCGACACGGCCGCATCGACGAAGAGCTGTTCGCGGAGAGTCAGCACGATGCTTCGGACTAGGCGCACGACCCGCGGCACTTCGGGGATGGTAACGGCCACCACCACCGCCCAGATGCTCGACCGCGTTATGCCGACAATGGCAATCGCCAGGAGGATCGCCGGGATCGCCATCAGCCCGTCCATGACCCGCATCACCAGCGGGTCCAGGACTCGGACGAAGCCGGACACCAAGCCGATCAGGAGGCCGGAGATGCAGGCGAAGGCGGCAACCGTAAACCCGACGATGAGCGATACCCGCGAACCGTAGATCGTCCGCGCGAAGACGTCCCGGCCGAGCTGGTCGGTGCCGAACCAATGCATGGCGGAGGGCGGTTTGAGCCGCCGCAGCGGGTCCAGGCGCTCCGGATCGTAGATGGTGAACAGCGGGGCAAAAACGGCCAGCAGGCTCACAGACACCAGAATGACCAGGCCGGCCAGGACCGTTGGATGGCGCCGAAGCCAGCGCAGCGCGCTCCAGAGCCGCGAGGTGCCGCCTTCAGCGGAGGGCTGCGAGGTCCCAACTGACATCAGTAGCGGATACGTGGATCGACGATGATGTAGATGATGTCGATCGTCAGGTTGATGAGGACGTAGATGGCAGAGAAGATGAGGATTACCCCCTGAACAATCGGGTAGTCGCGCCTAAGGATGGAGTCCGCCGTCAAGCGACCAAGGCCGGGGATTGCGAACACGCTCTCGGTCACCACCACGCCGCCGATCAACAAAGCAATTCCGATCCCGACCGTGGTGACGATAGGCACTGAAGCATTGCGCAACGCATGGCGGAACAGGATCGGGATGATGCCGAGCCCTTTGGCATGGGCCGTCCGGATGTAGTCCTGGTTTATCGCCTCCAGCATCGACGCCCGGGTGATCCGGGCGATAAGGGCGACATAGGTAACCCCCAGCGCCACCGTCGGCAGGGCGATCGACCGCAGGAAGCCCCCGACATCGTCTGTCGGCGAGACGTAGCCCATCACCGGCACAAGCTTTAGATGGGCCGCAAAAATCATGATCAGCAGGTAAGCGAAAACAAAGACCGGCACCGAGAAGCCGAGCACCGCGAAGCCCATCGTGCTGCGGTCGACCCAGGAGCCCGCCCGCCATGCCGCCACGATGCCAAGCGGGACCGCAACGACGACGCTCAGCAGGATGGTCGTGGTGGTCAGCGCCAGGGTGGGCTCGACCCGCTGCAGGATCAGTTCGGCAACCGGCCGGCCGGAGAAGATCGACGTGCCGAGGTCGCCCTGCATGATCGCCCCGAGCCAATTGAAAAACTGTGTGTGGAACGGCAGGTCGAGGCCGAGGGCGTTGCGGATGCGCTCGATATCCTCTTTGGTGGCAATATCGCCGGCTATGACCGCTGCGGGATCGCCCGGCGCCAGGTGCAGCAGCCCGAAGACGAACAGTGCGACGAACGCCATGACGAAGGTCGTCGCGACCAAGCGCTTGATAATAAGGGCGATCAAGGGCTTACAACGCCGGCCGCGCGCCGCCCCAGGGGCGTGCCCGCTCGAACGCGCGGCTGGCCTGGAGAACGCGCAGGTCCTGGCCGCGTCCAGCGACGATCTGCAGCCCGACCGGGCGGCCATCAGGTGTGAAGCCGCACGGGCAGGTCGCCGCCGGCACCCAGGTCAGGTTGAACGGATAGGAGAACCCAGCCCACTGGATCCAGTCCCAGGGATGCTGGGGCCAATGATAAGGCATCAGCAGGCCGGCCGGAAACGCCGCGACTGACATTGTCGGTGTGAGCAGGATGTCATAACGGGTGAACACATCCTGGACCTTGGCGTAAAAATCCAGACGCTGCTGTTTGGCCCGGACATACTCGCCGGCGGTAACCGCCAGCCCGTCGCGGGCACAGGCAACGAGACCCGGGTCCATTCGGTCCTGCCACTCGTCCAGCAACAGGCCGATATTGCCCGCGAAGTTGGAGACCCAGAAGCATCGGTGCATCTCGCTCGGATCGTCCCAGAGCTTACCGACCTCCTCGACATGACAGCCTAGCTCGGTAAAGGCATCGACCGCCTTGCGCACCGGCTCAGCCACCTCAGCATCAACCTTCAGATAGCCTAGATCGGGACTGTAAGCCACGCGCAGGCCGCTGATGTCGGCTTCCAGATTTTTCAGATAGGACGAAGGCTGGTCGGTTAGGCTCGTCATGTCCCTGTCGTCCGGCCCCGCCAGCACGTCGAGCATCAGGGCGGCGTCACCGACCGTGCGGGTCATCGGACCGATATGCGAGACGTTGTCGTTGTTTGGCGCCGGGGCATAGGGGATTCGTCCGAAGGTCGGCTTGATCCCATAAACGCCACAGAACGAGGCCGGCATCCTAATCGAGCCGGCTCCATCGGAACCCTGATGCAGCGGACCGATGCCGGCGGCCGCACAGATGGCTGCCCCGGTGCTCGACCCTCCGGCGTTGTAGCCGTGCTTCCAGGGGTTGTGAGAAATCCCGGTTAGCGGACTGTCGCCGCAGCCCTTCCAACCGAGCTCCGGCGTGGTGGTCTTGCCGATCGAGATCGCGCCAGCGTCTCGAAGGCGCTCTATGATCGGCGCATCCGCATCGGGCACTCGGTTCGCAAAGATATGCGAGCCCGCCATCGATCGGATTCCCTTGGTCATCACGAGGTCCTTGATGGTGACCGGCAGTCCTTCAAGAGCTCTCAACGACGCGCCTTTGGCGAGCCGATCCTCGGCCTGACGGGCCGCGTCATGGGCCGCCTCGTAGGTGGGCGTGCAAATCGCGTTGAGTTTCGGGTTCAGCGCTTCGGCTCGGCTGACGACCGCAGTCATGAGCTCGGTCGGAGACAGCTCAAAGGTGCGGATCATCTCAAGAAGTGTAGTCGCAGGCGTATAATACAAGTCATCATCAGCCATGACGCTAAGCACTCCTCGATAATCTAGCAGACAAAATATTAGCACCCGCTCAATATCAAATACAACCAGGACTCGGCCTTTCAACGCGGCCATGGACCGCAGGCATCGCCACCACTCTTCAAAGGGGGCCCTGAACTGGAGTGGTCCCCTGGGGTCAGACATTTTCAAGCGGCTGATTTGACCGTGCCTTGGGTTTTCTCCTCGAACTGGGTTGGGCTGAGATAGCCGAGCGCCGAGTGCAGGCGCCGCTGGTTATAGCTGTCGATGAACCTGGGGAGACGGTGTGCGACGTCATCTGCGGTTTCGAAGGCCATGGGGTAGACGCCCTCTACCTTGAGGGTTTTCATGAAGCTTTCCATCATGGCGTTGTCATACGGGTTTCCTCTGCGCCCCATGGACCCCAGCAAACCGTGCTCATCGAGCACGGCGCGATAAGCCTTGGCTGCATATTGAGAACCTCGGTTGGAGTGATGTCTGCAGCCAGACGGTGGTGCACGGCTATCTATGGCGGCTCTCAGAGCAGCCAGGGTAAGCCGCGCGTCGATCCGGCGGTCGAGGGCGTAGCCGACGATGTGGCGAAAGTAGGCATCCAGGACGGCTGCCAGGTAAACGAAGCCGCCGGTGATCGTGATATAGCTCAGATCGGCTGCCCAGAGCTGGTTTGGGCCGTCGACCTCCAGATCCCTGGCGCGCTTCTCGAAGATCGGCCGATCGTGATCGCTGTCGGTGGTCGCGACATACCGTCTGCGACATTGCGGCTGCAGCCCGTGCTCACGAATCAGGCGTTTGATTTTCTTGCGAGTGACGACCCAATCAAGATGCCGACGCACGGCCTGCATGCGTCGCCAGCCATAGGCCTCGAACTCATCCTTGATGCCATGCACTGCCTCGCCCAGTGCGGTACGGGACAGGGCTGCGGTTTGCAATAATAGTTGGAGCGTGGGACTGTCAGGAATTTCGTGTGCGGGGGAGCATGATGGGAATGAAGGAGATCCCCCATGCCCCGACGCAAACCGCCTGTGATTGCTGATACCGTTCTTGATCAATTGCTCGCCGGAGCTGACGCCCGCACGGCCTTCGAGGCCGACGGTCTGCTGGATCAGCTGAAGAAGGCTCTGGCCGAGCGCGCCTTGAACGCCGAGATGGATCATCATCTGACCAATGGCGAGCCAGGGAACAACCGGAACGGCTACGGCCGGAAGACCGTGACGACCGGCACCGGGAAGATCGAGTTGGAGATCCCCCGCAATCGGGCGTCCAGCTTCGATCCGGCCTTGATCGCCAAGTATCAGCGCCGGTTTCCGGATTTCGACGACAAGATCATCTCGACGTACGCCCGCGGCATGAGCACGCGCGAGATCGCCGGCCATGTCCGTGAACTGTACGGCGTCGATGTCTCGGCGGAACTAACGATCAGCCCCAACCCGCTGGAAAGCGCGCCGGGGCTGATGGTCTTCAAAGTCAGAGCTGCTTCACCATGTCGAGGAACTCGTTGACCTCAGTCGACAGGGTCTCGCTGTCTCGGGACAGCTGCCCGGCCGCCTGTAGCATGTCATTCGAAGCCCGGCCCGTTTCGCTGCTCGCCTCGCTCACACCTGTGATGTTGGACGTCACCTCGTTCGTCGCGGCGGACTGTTGCTCGACGGCCGCGGAGATGCTTGTCGACACTTCGTTCAGCTGGCGGATGGTTGTCGTGATCCGCTCGATAGAACCAACCGTTTCGCGCGTCGCCGTCTGAACACCAGCAATTTGCTCTGAAATGTCTTTGGTCGCCTTCTCGGTTTGTGAGGCCAAGCTCTTTACTTCGCTGGCGACCACCGCAAACCCTTTACCTGCCTCACCAGCACGAGCAGCTTCAATCGTCGCGTTGAGAGCCAGAAGATTTGTTTGCGAGGCGATATCGTTGATCAGTTGGACGACCGCTCCGATCCGCTCTGCGGCGGCGGCAAGCTGAGCAACTTTCTCGGAAGACTGTTCAGCTTCCTGCACAGCCTCAGATGCCTGCGCCGACGAAGTGCCGACCTGACTGGAGATCTCGCGGATTGAAGCCGACAGCTCTTCCGTCGCAGAGGCCACGACGTTCGCCTGAGAGCTTGTCTCCTCGGCAGTCGCGGCCAGGGATTCGGCTGTTCCCTGCATCTCCGTCGCCGCGGCAGAAATTCCATCGACCACCGTCTTGACGTTCGACTCGAACCGCTCGGCCAAACGGACCTGGTTGGTGATCACAGCCCAGTTGACCATCGCGCCGATATAGTCGCCAGCGCTGTCTCTGATAGCTGCGACCTTAAGGCTCAGTGTTTCCTCGCCGAGCTTGATCTTCGCGTTGTGGGGAAGGTTGGTGGGATTGGCCAGCATGGTGCGCTGATGGGTCGGCTTCTTATGGAAGATATCGATGTTGGCACCGATGATTTCTTCAGGCTTGATCGGAATCAGATGCTGAATGCTCCTGAGAGTCTCAACGGTCGTCTTGTTCGCATAGGTGATATCGTAAGTCTTGGGATCGGCCATCATCACGTTGATCGGCATCTCATCCAACATGTTCAGCAGCGAGGCATTATGGTTCTCGCGCTTCTTCTGCTCGGTGATCAGCGACCACGTCACCATTGCATGCGTGTATTTTCCCGAACGGTCCTTAAGAGCGGTCACCAGGAGATCGAGGATCTCTCCGCCGATTGTGATCTCTGCCCGATGGGGCATGTTGCGTTCATCGGCGAGCATCCGCCGTTGATGGCTCGGGTTCTTGTGAAACACGTCGATCGAGGAACCAACCAGCTGATCCGCCTTGATAGGAAGCGCGTGCTCAATAGACCGCAAAGTGTCGATCGTGGCCTTGTTGGCGTAGAGAACATCGAACGTCTTAATGTCGCAGACCATGACGTTGACCGGCATGGACTCCACCATCGTCGACCATGCATCAGCCGGGAGACGCCCGGATCCCCGCGGCCGGTCATTCGCTGCCTTCAAACCGAACATTGCCTATCTCCGTGTCATTGATCTTTTTGTTGGTGAGCAAAGGTCAAAACGAATACTCCGCGCGCACTACGCTCTGATTACCAATTCAGCCGAGGGGCGCTGGGCTGAATTCGTTTTTTCGGTGAAGGGGATGCTTTCAGCGGCAAGATTCCGCAAAGCCACATCAGCCTGGTCTGGCGACATCGACAGCGCGTCCGCAAGAACCTGTGCGCTGACATCGGGCAGAGTTCGAACGCATGCCATCGCCCAATCGGGAGAGAGCCGCTGATCGATCGTCTTCTCGGAAATTATCATGATGCCGAGGTGACGATGATCGGCCTCGATCACCTCTAGCAGGCGCCCTACTGCATCCGAAGATCCCTCGATCGCCTGCAGAAAGACAGATCCTGTCCAGATGAGAATGCCGGTAATACCTGCAATCGCATTGTTGCGCCGGCTGCGATGCACGATGTCTTGAACATCGGCATTCGCAACCCCTGGCGCTGCCTCAGCAACGTAGACGATCCTGACATCAACCATGAAATCCTCCTCTTCCCACAGAGGAGATTGATTGTGAATCGTTAATAAATATTTAATCAAAATCGTGTAATTATACGTTGTATTTTCATACAAAATCATAAAAAGCTATAAAAGATTATGAACTTTAATATATTCAGCCTCAGAAAACAAATTTTTAGTTTCATTTTGAAAACATATTTTGGCAAGAGGGTCAATGATACTACTATTGACCCAAGCGTGCCCAAAGTGTGTAAAGTCTGTCTATCAATATACCGCTGTAGAGAATAAGATAATGTTTTATCCAACACAGTCTGGCAACCAAGACATTGTTGATGCAGCAAGCCACCAAAAAATCAAAGATTTCGTGGAATTTTGGTGGTCAAAACATACGCCCGATCGGCTCCCGACAAGGGGTGATTTTGATTTTTATGAAATTACAGAATGGGTTAGCCATGTAATTATTATGGACGTACTCAGTAATGGGAGTGATTTTCGATATCGCCTGATTGGAACAAGGATAGTAGAGGCTGTTGGGCGAGATCTTACTGGGAAAAATGTATCTAATTCCTCATACACTGGAAATAAAGATAACGTTTTTCAAACATTTTCTATGCCGGTAATCGAAAAAAGACCCATCATTCGTCGTGGAAAAATGATTTGGCTGCATGATAAAAAGTGGAAAAATTATGAAAGTGTTCACTGTCCACTTTTTGACAAGAACAGAAGCGTAAATATGACTATAGGTGTTCAATATTATTTTTGATTCGGTAGATCTGATTACCGTTCACACCGCAGTACTCTTTGTTCCAGGAATAGAACATCACCTCGCTCACACCAAGCTGGACACCCTCTTCTGTGGTTGCCGCCCGGTGTGCAAGAAGAATCCGAGCAGACATTGGGGTGATCGGGAGCGCACTTCTGTCAGGCCTTTGTGTGCAGCACCATATGCTGCTGGCCGGTATAGTCGTTCGCGAGCCGGGTCCAAATCTGCAAAGCTAGCTTTCAAGCTCGGGGTGTCCAACTAGTTATCCCAGCCCAGATCGTTTGATCATTTGCCCATACAGGTCGTCGTCTTCTCACACCTTATGACGCCGTTAAGGCGTGTTCAGATAGCACATGGTGCGGCCATCGGTTGGTGGCATGGTTCCCGATAATCTTCAGGTATAAAAGTAGGGACTTGATTTGGCAGTCGACCTATCGGTGGGCGGGGTTGTCCGACGGGTCGATTGTGTCGGCGGTCACGCAGCCGGCAGCAGTTTCTCCCTGGCGATCGGCAGGGTGTCAACGAAGGTCTGCATCGGGGTCTTGCCGAAGCACCATCGGCCCTGATGTGTGCGCACCTCGTTGTACTCCCTGATCCAGGCGTCGAGGTCGGCCTGCAACGCGTCGATGGTGTGGTAGAGGCGCTTTCGGAAGGCGACCCTGTAGAACTCGTCGAGCCCGGTCTTATGGAAGCGTTCGCAGATGCCGTTGGTCTGCGGGCTCTTGGCCTTGGTGCGGGTGTGATCGATGTTCTCCACCGCCAGGTACAGCTGGACGCCCGCAAAAACCTACCGGTCTCGGTTCCGATGTGATTCTCTCTGCTGACGGGTTTGAGAGGAGCGATGTATGGGCCTGCCAGGGTTGTTTGGGCTGTCGGATCATCTGGAGCGCCTCAGCCAGGATGGTGATCCTCTTGAGGTTCTCGATGCGACGGTGGACTTCGAGTATTTCCGGGAATGGCTGGTTGAGGGTCTTGGCTATGGGGACCGCTCGACGGGTGGCCGTCCGCCGTTTGATCCGGTGTCGATGTTCAAGGCTCTGATCCTGCAGACCCAGCATAATCTAAGCGACAAACGGACGGAGTTCATGATCCGGGACCGGCTGTCATGGATGCGGTTTCTGGGGTTTGAGCTCGGCGGTCCGACGCCGGATGAGATGTAGAGGTATCGACTTATTCTGACGTATTCGCTGAAGTGGTGGGGATTGGGCCGTCTGGCCGGGGCAATTGCCCCGGCCAGACTGCGACAGAGGAGCCCACAATGACACGGGGGCAGAAGATCATCCGCAACAAGGTCGGCGTTCTGGAACTGGCCAAGCAGTTCGGCAACGTCAGCCAAGCGTGCAAGATCATGGGGTACAGTGCGCTGCGCTACGCCGGGGGCTCCGCGCGGCCTCCTACACCACCAACCGGGACACTGCCAGAAAAGTCGCATAGCGGCTGGACCGAAGTTGGGGGCAGGACCAGCCGACCGTGCACTAACGTTCAAACTGGACCATTCAATAGGGCTGATCAGGAGGCGGTGTCACTGCAACGCTCGCAGCTTGTTTATGAGACAGGCGAGATCCAACTTATCAAGACCAAGACCCGGCCTCGCGTGATCGTAGCCAGCGAAGATGCCTGGGGCACATTGAGGGGCACACCGCATCGCCTGGACAGCTTGTTCGTTTTCAACACGCAGGCTGGTGGGCCTTACCGAAACTTTGCATCGAGATTTAGGGAGATCGGTCAACGCGCGGGAACCAGTTTCAGGTGCCACGACCTGCGGCATGAATTTGCGATCCGA
>JANSYS010000072.1 GCA_024742275.1 Alphaproteobacteria bacterium
AAATCCGACCAACCGAGATCGCCGCCAACACCCTGGATGCTGTGCGCGGCATCCCCGACCGTCACCACGCGGTCGTCGCCCGAAGCCGCCTGCCCAGCGATCCCCGCCGCAACCGCCGCCGTCTCCGACGCGGCGTCCGCGGCATCGACGCGGATCACGTCACCGTCGATCCGGCTGAAGTCCGACACCACGTCGCCCGAGCCCTGCTCGCCAGACAGAACGAAGGTGTCAGCACCAGCACCGCCAGACAGCGTGTCGGACCCGGCTCCACCCTCAAGCGTATCCGATCCCGAACCGCCGTCGAAGGCATTGGCCGCGTCACTTCCAAGCAGATAGTCGCCAAAGGCTGAACCAGCGACGTTTTCTATTGAGAAAAGTCTGTCGCCTTCTGCGTCACCACCCGACGCAGTTCCGCTACCAAGGTCTACCTCCACGGCAAATCCGCTCAACGCGTATGAAACGGCGTCCGACCCTATGCCTCCGGACAGGATATCCGACCCTGCCCCACCATCCAGCACGTCATCGCCGTCCGCACCGGATAGCGTATCTGAGCCGAGCCCTCCAGACAGGGTATCCGACCCTGCCCGGCCCTGGAGCATGTCGTCTCCATCACGCCCTAGGAGCAAGTCATTGTCGCGACCGGCGCGAAGCGAGTCTTGGCCGGCACCTCCGTCTAGTGTGTCGTTGCCTGGCTCGCCGTGAATTGTGTCGTCGCCGTCTCCACCGACGAGCAGATCTGAGCCGCCATGCCCGCGGAGACTGTCATTTCCAGCGCCCCCTGAAAGTGTATCGTTGGCCGATCCACCGGAGAGGGTGTCGTCGCCGGCCCCTCCAAACAGTTGATCGGTTCCGTTACCGCCACGGAGTAGATCGTTGCCCTCACCACCGGAGAGTACGTCGTTTCCTGCAGACCCTGACAACAGGTCGTTGCCTGAAGCGCCCAAAAGTGTGTCGTTACCCGCACCGCCATATACGGTGTCATCTGCCTGATCGCCGATCAGAAGGTCGTCGCCCGCCGTTCCTGACAGCGTCAACGCAACCGGAATCGTGTCGATGATCTCCGTCGACGCCGTCGCGCCGGCTCCGGCAATCCCCGCAAGCACTGCGTTCACCAGACCGACGGACAGAGTCCGACTGCCGCCATCCGCCGCATCGTACAGAACGTCAACCGTCACCGTCGCCGTCGAGTGGCCCGCCGCAAGCGTCACTGTGCCGCTCGACGGCGCGGTGTAGTCCACACCCGCGACCGCCGTTCCCGACGAGAAGTCCAGATCCACCGACGAGTCCCGCGACAGGTCGCCTGTCCGCGTGATCGTGAACGTTACGCTTCCGGCGCTGTCCTCGACCTGGACCGAGTCCGCCGAGATCGATAGCTCGGACAACCCGAAGTCCGACCAACCGAGATCGCCGCCAACACCAGACACCGTGTGCGTCGCATCCCCGACCGTCACCACACGGTCATCGCCCGAAGCCACCTGCCCAGCGATCCCCGCCGCAACCGCCGCCGTCTCCGACGCGGCGTCCGCGGCATCGACGCGGATCACGTCACCGTCGATCCGGCTGAAGTCCGACACCACGTCGCCGGACCCGGAGACCATGTCCAGAACATAAGTGTCCGACCCCGACCCACCCTCAAGCGTGTCCGCACCCGATCCGCCTTCCAGAATGTCGTCGCCGGCGCCGCCCGACAGGGTGTTGTCGCCGTCGTCCCCCACAAGCGTATCCGCATACGCGGAGCCCAACACACCGCTGAACCCGCTGATCACATCGCCCTCGGCGTGACCGCCTGACACAGCTCC
>JANSYS010000002.1 GCA_024742275.1 Alphaproteobacteria bacterium
ATACCGGCCACCGGCCCCGGAGACGATCATCCCGCCAAGCTGGCCGTCCGGCTCCGCTCCGCTACACCGGTCGCCCAGCTTGGCGCCGAAACCGCCTATGCACTAACATTCAACCCGGACCAGTCAGCAGGGGCAGGTCAAAGCCTGTTCGGTAAAGGTGGGATCGGGCCCCCGCAACCAAGATTTACGCCGCTAAAGCAATCGCTTAGCGGCTTTTTTGTTGTCCAGACGCCAACCGCAATAAGCCCGTTTGCGCCAACTGTGCGCCACGCGTGCCGGTATGTGGATGGAAATGGATGCACCTCGATGGAGATCGATCGGATCGGTGTGGCGGGTTGACCGCGTCGCGTCGAACATCGGGGCAACCTTGGATCCATATACTCCTAGGCACGCGTCGTGCCGTAACCTGAGAGGAATGGGTATGGCGACAATCAGACGGCATGGAGCGAACTGGCAGGCCCGGGTTCGCAAGACGGGCTACAAGCAGCAAACCAAGACCTTCCGCACGAAGCGCGATGCAGAAGCGTGGGCGCGCGAGATGGAGGCCGGTCTGGACAAGGGAATTGTCCGTGACCGCGGTGCGATCATCGGCAAGACGCTAAGGGATCTGCTTCAGCGCTATCACGACGATCACGCGGTCCCGAAAAGGAAGGGCAAGCAGCAAGCCTATCTGGTGAGAATGTGGATGCGCCATCCGATCGCCGATCGACTTCTGGAAAGTCTGACAACGGCTGATTTTTGTCAGCTACGTGATGAGCGACTCCGGTCGGGCGTATCGTCGAAGACGGCGCGGGAAGACCTCCTCATGTTCAAGACGGTCTATAAGTTGGCCGCGGCGGAGTACGGGTTCTCCGGCCTGCAGAATCCACTGAACGATGTCGAGTTGCCGAAAGCCGGTAAAGGCCGGGATAGGCGCTTGAGTGTGGATGAGGTGCGTATTCCGACGTGACCGGCCACCTATTCCGATTTGAAGGCGGCCACGTATTCCGATCCGATGCCGGCCAGCGTTCCGATTTGATGCCGGCCACCTGAGGTGCGCTTTCCAGGTCGTGGTTGATGATCTTCTGGCGGTTTTGGACGGTCAAGTCTGGGTAGTTTCGGCAATGTTCGGAGGCCGCTTCTTTCGCAGGCTTTCGCCCTTGAGCTCGATGCGGTGGGCGTTGTGGACCAGGCGATCGAGGATGGCGTCGGCGATGGTGGGATTGCCGATGACCTCGTACCAACGATCGACCGGGAGTTGGCTGGTGACGATGACCGAGCGGGCCTCATAGCGGTCTTCGACGATCTCCAGCAGATCGCGGCGCTGCTCGGCGTCGAGCGGTTCCGGGCCCCAGTCGTCGAGGATCAGCAGGTCAAGCCGGGCGAGCGAGCGCAGCATTCGGGCATAGCGGCCATCGGCTCTGGCGGTGGCGAGGGCGGCGAACAGTCTTGGCATGCGGTGGTAGGCGACAGCCAGATCCTCCCTGCAGGCCTTGTGGCCGAGAGCACAGGCAAGCCAGCTCTTTCCCGCGCCGCACGGGCCGGTGATCAGCAAGTTATGACGGGCGCGGATCCACTCACAGGTGGCGAGCCGGAGGAACAGGCCGCGATCGAGGCCTCGGGCCGCGCGATAGTCGACATCCTCGATGCTGGCGTCGTGACGCAGCCTGGCGGCCCGTGCCCGGCTCTCGAAGCGTTTCTGACGCCGCAGTGTGGCCTCGTGTTCGAGCAGCAGGGCAAGCCATTCGGCGTGCGCCAACTGCCCGGCCTCGGGTTGGGTGTCGAGGTCCTTCATGGCCTTGGCCATGCCGTGCAGGCCGAGTTCGTGCAGCAGGTCGAGGGTGGGGTGAGTGAGCATGTTTAGGATCTCCTTCAATGGAAGTAGCCGGGTCAATGGAAGTATCCGGGGCCACGCAGGTTGGGGTGCTCGATCACCACAGTGTCAGGAGCTGGCGCGTGACGATCGCGCTGGGCGGCGATGAGGGCGGCGATGCTCTTGTAGGTGAGTGCGCCGCGGGCGACGGCCTCCGCCGCTATCATCTCGGCGTGCCGCGGCCCAAAGTCCTTGAACAGCCGCAGCACACCCAGGCAGGTGCGGAAGCCCTGCTCGGGATGCGGTCGGTTGGCGAGGATTGCCAGGACCAGGCCCTCGGTATTGGGGCCGATCGAGCGTCCCCAGCGCCGGAACCGCTCTGGCGTCCACTCGGCGTAACGCCGGTGTACACTCGGCATGTGGTCGGGATCGGTACCATGCCGGCGCCCGCGTAGCGGCGCTGATGGGCAGCGACCCGGCGGCCGCGATGGAAGACCTCGATCGTACGGGCGGTGGCACGGATATCGACCTGCTCGCGGATCAGGCCGTGCGGGACGGAGTAGAAGTAGCCGGCGACCTCGACGTGATAATCCGGGGAGACCCGGGCCAGCCGCCACTCGGCGAACTCGTAGTCGGTGTCCGGCAGGGCGGCGAGCGCCGGGCGCTCGATGCTCTCCAGCAGATCTCGGCGGGACACCCCGAGCCGACGCATGACATGGCCGTTGAGCTGGGTGAGTACACCGGCGATCGCCGCGTTGGCCTCGGCCAGCGAGAAGAAGGTCTGATGGCGCAGCCGCCCGAGAATGTAGGTCTGGGCCAGCCGCACGCCGGCTTCGACCTTGGCCTTGTCGCGCGGGCGGCGCGGCCGTGTCGGCAGGACGCCAACCCCATAGTGCGACGCCATCATGCCATAGCTGCGGTTCAGCTCAGGGTCATAGAAGGAGGCCTTGTGCACGCCCGCCTTCAAATTGTCGGGCACCAGCAGCCGCGGCACACCGCCGAGATGCCGGAACATCCGGACATGGGCGCCGATCCAGTCCGCCAGCCCCTGGGTCCAGGTGGCCTCTGCATAGGTGTAGTTCGAGGCGCCGAGCACGCCGACGAAGATCTCTGCATCGTGCACCACGCCGGTGGCAGGATCGACGATCGCCAGTTTCTTGCCGGAGTAGTCGACGAACACCTTGTCGCCGGCAGCATGATGTTGGCGCATCACCGGCGACAGCCGCCGCTCGAACTCCCGGAACAGATCGCAGAACCGGCTGTAGCCGTAGCCATCGGGGTGAACCTGTCGGTACTCCTCCCAGAGCACCGTCAGGTTGACGCCGGGGCGCTTCAGCTCGCAGGTCAGCGACGCCCAGTCCGGCTCGGACCGACGACGGAACCCGCGACGCGCACCGGCACGCGCGAACAGCCGCTGCTCCAGCATGTCGTCGCTGAGATCACCCGGCAAAGGCCAGCTCAGACCCGCCGCCTTTGCCCGGTTCAGGTTGTCTTGGATCGTGCTGCGCGCCGCTCCGAGTGTGCGCCCGATCTCACGGGCGCTCACACCGTCGCGGGCCAGCCGCAGCATCTGTCGTATCTGTCGCATGGTCAGCTCTCTCTTCGCCGGCATCCCGCTCCCTCCTCGTCACTGGACGAGGCAAGCGTGATGCCCGAGGTGCTGACCCGGAAGGCGCGCCGGGACCGTCAGCCAGGGGGCCGGATAAATCTCGGAACGGTGGCCGGCTTCATGTCGGAATGGTGGCCGGCTTCAAATCGGAACACCGGCCGACTTCATCTCGGAATACCCGGCCGACTTTCGTCGGAATCCGCACCCAGACCGGCGGGCAGCTCCTCTTCCATCTGATCAGCCGTCTCTACGAGCGCACCTCCATCATCGTCACTACCAACCTCGACTTCAGTGAATGGCCCAGCGTCTTCGGCGATGCGAAGATGACGACGGCGCTGCTCGACCGGCTCACCCACCACTGCGACATCGTAGAAACCGGCAACGAGAGCTGGCGCTTCAAGACACGCGCGTGAGGTCCGCAAAAAGGCCACTGCCGCCGGGCGGAAACTCCGGTCGGGCTACGCCTTCCCTGCGTTCCCGCCCGGCGGCATTCTCATCCTGATTGACGCCGCACTCTCATCTTCATTGTCGCGCTGCAAGCTATGACGGATCGAGCCAGCCATCCGTCCATCGAAGGGGGTCAATATTGCTCGCCGATAGGGGGTCAGTTTTGCGTGCCGATTGACAGCAATCGAGAGAGAGCCCCCGCGGGGGCTCTCTCGATCACAAGTGATGCATTTTTACTCCGGCATTGACAGCCGCTACGCTCGAATATATCCGAGGCCCCGCACAACAGGGCGCGCTTCCAATGGTGGATCATCGTCGGATGCACGCCGAACCGGCTCGCCAATTCCGTGACCGTCTACTCGCCCTTTAGCGCCTCAAGGGCGAAGCGGGCTTTGAAATCCGGCTTGTGCTGCTTGCGCTTCGACATCTCGGATCTCCTCTCTCGAAGATCAGCAGACCTCAGACTGTAGCTTCCGTCACTGTCCAGCTTTCGGGGGGGTAGCTAAGTTCAATCTGGCGATCGACAGCAAGCTGTGAGAGTGGTCCTGCCCCTCAATGTGATCGAATCTGAGTGCGAAAATTCGGCACGCTCTCGGAAGTGACAGAGGGGTGCAAGATGCTGAAGTGGCGGTAGGCGGTTGAGCCGGGTGCGTCTGTTTTCCTAAGAGCACTTGGGGAAAAGCGCCACTGAAAAATATTAATTTCAATCTTGGGGTGTGATTGATCGTTGGCCGCGCACAACAGCTCTTCTACCACATAACCAGTATTCTGGCGGATTCTAGTGGATACAGCACGTATTCTACCACTTTCAGAAATATGTATTTTCAATAAGTTAATAGGTAGTTTCTTGGCCAGGACGGCTGCCTTCCAAGCTGATGATGCCGGTTCGATCCCGGTCGCCCGCTCCAGCCCCTTTCGCCGAATTGCATGCTCATTTGCCGAGATGTCGCAGGACAATTCGGAGCTCCGCGACCCGGCCGCCTTATCTAGTGGGCTAAGGACTGGTCTTCGCCGAGGATGCGTCGGTGTTGAGCCATCTGTTGTGGTGACAGATCGCGGCCTTCCACGGCCACGTTGCCGACGATGAACTGGTCGCACGTCGTTCCTGTCAGCGTAACCGGCAGCATGAGCCTCCGCCAGGACCGGGCGCCCAGCCAAGGCAACGATCTATGTTCCGTGAAGAGCGGCCGGTTGGTGCGGTAGGCTGCCAGATAGACCGCGCGGTACATCAGCGCCACGTTGGTCTTGCTCGCGGCGCTCATTTCCGAAACGGTCTTTCCGGTCCAGTCCTTGCCGGCGCTTCTGGCGATGAGAGTGCCGTACAGACGGTATCGCGCATCAAGGCCCTCACGCTCGACATCGAGAATCATGATGTTTCCGACGGCTGGCAGCAGGGCGACCATCTCGAAGTCCTCGCGCCGCGAAAGGCCTCCATCGCGTCCGGCTTTTTCGAGCCAGAAATCGTAGAGGAATTGCAGCGGCGCATCAGGAAGCGACATCATTTCGTCGGCAAAGCGGATGTCGGCGACACACTCATCGACGGTCGGCGGCCGGCGGCCGGCAACGATATGGTCGGCCGCGGCTACGACCTCTCCATCCGTCGGCGCTACCCAGTCAGGCAGGCTATCGTCCACGAGTCTGGCTCCATGTTGCGGCCCAGAACCTGCGGCTGATCTGGATCGCACGCGACATCGTCCGAGGCTCTGTTAGCTGCAGACCATGCAAAGACGGCAGGCTTTGGAAACGGGTCGGCGGGCCATCCGGCGATCAGTCGAACAGCGCGTCGATATCGGCCTGGCTGAGGCCCTGCCCGCCCAGTGCGGGGCCGTTGAGAAGCTCCTCCTCCTCGTTGGCCTCCGGGCTCGCGGCGGCGCCGCTCTCGTCCGGAATCTCCACATCCTTGAACGCATCGAGGCCCCAGATGTCGATCATCGCCAAAACCCGACTCTCGATGAAACGCAGGGTGCGCACGACCTGGGTGACGCGCTGTCCGGTAAGGTCCTGAAAGGCGCATGCTTCGATGATCGTGATCAGGCGCTCGCCGGCCTGATCGATCAAGGGCGTCACGTCCGGATCTTCGACCGTGTGCGTGTGGATTTGCTTGAGAAGCTGCTCGACCTCATCAGTCGCCGACATGATCTCGTGGGTCGCTTCTTCGGTCGCCTTGGTAATTTCCTCGAGCTGGAGCGACGCTTTCTCCATCTCGTCCCGGCCCATGACCGGGTTCTTGATCGCGGCGATCTCGCTCTTGGCCCGACCGATGCTGCGGACCATTTGCGCGATTTCAACGCGAACGTCGCGTCGCATATCGTTGTCCGGATCTTCCTCTTCCGACGTGCCTTTGCGGAGCTTCGCGACTTCCTGCCGAAGCTCGGCGATCTGACTCAGAATGAGCTCAACGCCCTCGCCGGCGATAACGCCTGGCGGAAGATCGGAGTTGGCGCCCTGGAGCACACCGGCGGCACCGGCCTGTTTGGCACGGCGCTCGATGGAAAACAGTTTCTCTTGCTTGGCGGCCATCACAATCTTCTCCCGGCGAGCCCACGATGTTGGCGCATAATCCCGATCAGGCTTAAAAAAAACGTTAACCCTGTGACCGACCGCGATATGAATTCCATCCGACGATCCATTAACGGTTTATTCAGCCTGATCGGCAATAATTCGCATATGAGCCGGTTTGGCCAGCTACGCCGTTAACGATGGTATAGGTCTCCGTGAGGATTGAGCAGGATGGCGCTCGCAGTGGCAAGTGTGGCAATAAGCGATAAGCTGGACCCGAATACGCATTTCGTCTTCCAACATCGGGTCTTTCAGCTACCGGACGCACGTTTCGAGCTCTCGGGCCGCGACCGGAGTCCGGTCATGCGTGTTGAACTTGGCGATATCGACGCAGTCATCCCGATTGACGACGTCGCCAGCGAGTTCGGAATCATGCCGGACTCGCCGGACGGCAAGCTCTTGGTCACGGTCTCCAATAGCCTGAAGTACGTGAAGGACATTCGTCCGGGCGACAGCATTCCCTCCGAGCTGCTGGATGGAACAGCCTCGTGGCGCGTGGAGGATCACCATCGGGAATTGGCGAAGAACCGGCTGATGGTTCAGGTCGCGACATGGCTGACCGGCGACGAGTCAGTGGTGCTCGACATGACCGAACTTCGTCGCATGGCGACCGATGCCGATATGCAGCATAAAGTGCGCGACGGTATCACCAAGATTGCAGATGGCCTTGGCCTCGGCGCAGATCGCCGGGACGAAGTTCTCGACATGATCGACCGGTTCGCCCGTGAGCTTTGCTACATCGAGGCGCTGCGCGACCGATACAACTCGGCGCGTGGGATCATGACCAAGCTCAACCGAGCCCGGAAACTCTACAAGGACGACAAACACTTCTACGAAGAGGTCAATCGGGCCGCGATTCTGATCCGGCCGGCAATGCAGGGTTTCGACAGTCTCTTCGAACAGGTCGACGCCCAGACCGCCGAGATCATGGTGGTTCTCAAGTCGTATGACGCGATGGTGAAATACGTCCGCGAGATTCGCGACGAGTTGCACCAGCGCCTGCTCATTTGGGATCAGGCGATCAAGATGTGGAACATTCCGGTCGAGAAGCGGAATGATCGCATTCGCGACGCCGTGCGAGATACTTATCGCTTCGTGGCCTCGAATTTCCCCCAGACTCACGACTGGCTCTGATCGGCGAACGCATGTTCGCCGATCCGGTCAGGTCTTTCGTCTGGCGACGATAAAAAGGCGCCGGAAGGGGAAGACCGTGCGGCCATCCGGCATCGGCGGATAGGCGGCACGGACATGCGCGCGGTACGCCGCTTCGAACCCGGAGCGCTCCGGCCCCTCGAGGGCGCCGAGGAACGGGCGCAGCCACGTGCCCTTGGTCCACTCCGCTACCGGGTTCTCTCCCTCGAGTATCTGAATGTACTCGGTTTCCCAGACATCAAGTAGGTCGGCCATCGGCGACAGAAGGTCGATATAGACACTTGGCTCGTGGGTGGGCGGGTCGCTCAGCATAGGCTCGATGGTCGCGCGCCAAGGCCCTTCGGACGCCGCGGTGGCGACGGAAGTATGGGACGGAGCGCTGAAGTTCCGCGGCATCTGTATCGCGAGCCAGCCGCCCGGCGCCACCTGCTCGAACAGCCTTGGGAAGAGCCGCGCATGATCGCCAAGCCAATGCAGAGCGGCGTTGGAATAAAGGACGTCGACCGGCGGTTCAGCGGTCCAGGAGGCCGCGTCGGCGACCTCGAAGGCGAGGGTGGGATGATCGGTGCGGGCGCGTTCCAGCATTTCTGGCGACGGATCAAAACCGACGACACGTGCCTCGGGCCAGCGGGTGGCGAGCAGTCTGGTGACGTTGCCGGCACCGCAGCCGAGATCCACCACCCGGGTCGGGGCGTCGCTCGCGACCCGGCCCAGCAAATCGACGGCGGGGCGGAGCCGATGATCGGCGAACTTCAGGTACTGGGCCGTATCCCACGTCATCGCATCTGCTCCGGCTCCGTTTTTCGACGAGGCGTATGGTAGACTCATTTCCAGCACAGCACAGGTCGCCGCCTTGACGGCAGCCGGCATATTCGGACGAAGCACGATGACCGACGACAAGGCCGCTAAGCCGACGAAGGCGAAGACGACCAAGGCACGAGACGGTATTCCTGGAAGCCTGGCGGAGCACGCGGCGGGTCACGAATTCCCGCGTGACGACCGGCCGACGGCGTTGAGATTGCGCAAGCTGAGCCAGCGCGACATCGACGCCATGGTCCAATCCCATGGCCAGTTCGAGCGCGGTCAGACAGGCGGAGCGCGGGCGAGCTTCGCGGGCTGTGACCTCCGCTATCTCAGTCTCCGGGACGTCGATCTCTCCGGAGCCGATTTTTCCGGCGCCAGTATGGCCAACGCCGATCTTCGCGACGCAAAGCTGCGCAATGCGAACCTGTTCGCCTGTGACCTACGCCATGCCGACCTTCGCCATGCGGATCTGTCCCGGTCGGATATGCGCGGCGCCTGCCTGCGAGGGGCCAATCTTTCGGATACGGTGCTGCAGGAAGCGGATCTCCGCGACGGGGTCCTTTTGAAACCTGACGAGCGGGGCAACCTGATCGCCAGCGGTTTCGAAACCACCTCCGCGGATGCGGCGACCGCCACCGCCCAGCGCGCTGATTTTTCCAACGCCAAGATGTCCAACGCCTTCGTCGTGCAGACCGATCTGACCGACGCGAACCTTCGGAACGTCCGCCTCCACCGCGCCGACCTCAGCCATGCAAACCTGACGGGCAGCAACCTGGAGGGCGCTGACCTGACCGAGGCCAACCTGACCGGAGCGATTCTGCACGGCGCGGTCCTCTACAACGTGATCTTCTCAAACACCCAACTCACCGATGCCGACCTCGCCGGCGCCGCGTTCTCGAACCTGGATCGCGACGCCCCGCATTTCCGGGACGCGCGGCTTCCCAAGGTGCTGGATGCGCTGGGTGCGGAAATGAAAACCATGCTGATCGCGCACGACGCCTGGATCCGGTCGTCGGGCCGCCAAGGTCAACGGGCGGACCTGACGCGACGCGACGCCAGCGGCCAGTCGCTGTCGGGTATCAATCTTTCGGCTGCCGGGATGCAGTTCGTGGTGCTCAACGGCTGTGATCTGAGCCGGATGGAGCTCTTGATGTCGGATATGGCCTTCGCCGATCTGCGCAATACGGATCTGTCCCATGCCGACATGCGCGGCGTGACGCTCCGGCGCGCCAACCTGACCGGCGCCGACCTGACCGGCGCCAGGCTGGGACCGATCAACATTATCGGCTCCAATGTCCAGCGCTGGACCGCTCATCTTGAACATGCGCGTCTGATGCGGGTGAATTTCCGCGGGGCCGACCTGTCGTTCGCCGCATTGAGTCACGCGGATCTGACCGGCGCCGATCTGCGCGACGCCGATCTGCGCGGCGCCGACCTGCAGGACGCAATCCTCACCGACGCCGATCTGCGCGGGGCGGATACGCGGGATGCCGATTTCCGGGGAGCCCAGGACGTCAACCTGTGACGGACCGTGCAATGGAGAAATCCGGCGAGCCGGGGCTGAGTCATATCGAGGAAACAGGCGCCGCGACGATCACGCGAGCCGTGACCCGGGGCGCCGCGCGGCTGTTCGACGATCTGGGTCACGCCGTGCTGACCGAGCTTCGCCTCGCGACTGGCAGGCGCGCCGATCTTACCGCCATCGCGGCGGACGGAACCATTGCCATCGTCGAGGTGAAATCCGGTATTCCCGATTTCGCCGCCGATCGGAAATGGGAGGAGTACGGGCCGTTCTGCGATCGGTTCTATTTCGCCGTCTCGCCGGACTTCCCGCTCGATCGGCTGCCGGACGCCGCGGTCTGTGGGCTCATTGTGGCCGATGCTTGGGGCGCGGAGATTTTGCGCGAGTCGCCGATCGTTCGCCTTGCGCCGGCCCGGCGCAAGGCGATGACCCTTCGTTTTGCGACCGCGGCGGCGCGGCGGTTGCGCGGTATCGAGGACCCGCGTCTCTAGAACCCAAACCGAACTAGCTGCGGACGCGCAGGTAGAGCGGTGTCGGCAGCATTATTAAATTTATAAAATCTCATTATTCGATTTAATAATGCATTAATTATATCCCATTGCGCATCAATCCGCTGCAATTTTGGTCAGTTATCCTGACCGGTATCCCATTCTATATTGCACTGCAGAAGACGGCGGAACGGTCCGCCGCCACAACGTGGAGGCAGACATGATTAAGTTCGACGCGACCAAGACTTTCATCGCCTACGGCCTGGGTTTCGGCCTGATCGCTCTGACGGCGGTTGCCGGAGCCCTCTAAGGGTAGCCGAGCAGGGCAGCGGAAACATACCGGATCGGGGCATGGACGCATCGGCGTTCCGCCCCGCTCGGTCATGGACAGAGTCGCATTTCCCAAGCTGACCCGACTTCCGCCGATGGTGCGGTGCGGGGACGGGATATAGCTGTACTCGGGCAACGCGACTAGTTGCCCGAGATCTTTGCCACGGTAGCGGTGGTGCTGTGTCCATCTTCCAAGGACGCCAACATCACGCGTCCTCCGTAGGACTGGACAACGTCGGCTCCGACCACTGTGGCGACAGTGTAATCAGCACCTTTTACCAGCACATCCGGCTTCAACGACTCGATGACGGCCAGAGGCGTGTCGTCCGGGAAGATGACAACCGCATCGACGGAGGCGAGCGAGCCCAGGACGAGCGCGCGTGACGCATCGTTCTGGATGGGCCGGCTCTCCCCCTTCAGACGTTTTACCGATGAATCGCTGTTCAGGCCGACGATGAGACGGTCGCAGCAACTCCGCGCCTGGCGAAGGAGAGAAACGTGACCCGGGTGCAGCAGGTCGAACACACCGTTGGTAAACCCGACGGTGAGGCCTTGCCCGCGCCAGGAGTTCGCCAATTCGCGGGCCTGGTCCAGGGTGACCGTCTTAGACTCGCCGAAATCGAGTTCGCGTTGGCGCAGCGCCGCCGCCATCTCGCTGGCAGCTGCCGTGGCGGTTCCCATCTTACCGACAACAATGCCGGCGGCCACGTTCGCCAGACGGCAGGCGTCGTCTAGCGCGATGCCAGCCCCGAGCGCTGCCGCCAGGGTTGCAACCACCGTATCGCCGGCGCCGGAGACGTCATAGACCTCGCGCGCCGTGGCCGGCAGGTGCAGCGGGGGTGACCCGTCGCCCAGCACAAGGGACATGCCGTCCTGGCTCCGCGTGACGAGGATGCCCCGGACGCTGGAAGACGTGATCAATGCCGATGCGCTCTCAACGATGGCCGCGTCGGTCGTTGCGGGCTGACCGGTGGCTTCCGACAACTCGCGGCGGTTCGGCGTTACCAGGGTCGCGCCCGCGTAGGGTCCGTAGTCGCTGCCCTTCGGGTCGATCACCACCGGAACGCCGCGTTCGACCGCCGCGTCGATCAGGCGCCGCAGGACCGACTCGGTCAGCACACCCTTGCCGTAGTCGGACAGGACCAGCGCCTTCGCATGATCGAGGTCGGCGATCGCCCGTTCGATGATGTCCTCCGCCAGCCCGTCGACCACCGGAACGACCCGCTCCCGGTCTGCCCGCATCATCTGCTGACTGCCGGCAATGTAGCGCGTCTTGATGGTGGTCGGCCGGGCGTCATCCTCGATCAGATGACTCTCGATCTCCATGTCGTCGCGGAGTAGGCCCTTGATATCGCGCGCCTCCTGGTCGCGTCCCATCACGGCCACCAGACAGACAGAAGCGCCGAGCGCGCGGAGATTTCGGGCCACGTTGCCAACGCCCCCGAGCATCACGCTCTCGCGCTCGATGCGAAGCACCGGCACCGGAGCCTCCGGGGAGATGCGGTCCACTGCGCCGTAGACGAACCGGTCGAGCATCAGGTCGCCAACCGTGAGGACCCGAACCCCGGCAAAATTCTCCACCAGCGACGCGAGCTGTGACTCGTCCGTCATGTCCGGTCCACCAGCCCAAGGCCCCGCTCAAGGGCGCCGCAGAGGGCGTGGCCGATCAGAAGATGCATTTCCTGAATACGGCTGGTCGTGGTCGAGGGCACGGAAATCACGATGTCTGCCGTCCGCTCGACGGTCTCGCGGTGGGCGCCGACGAAGGCGACCGTCGTGAGCCCGCGTGTCTTGGCCGCCTCTAGACCGAGAACCACGTTAGGCGACCGCCCCGAAGTGCTGAGCCCGATGGCGATGTCTCCCGGCCGTCCCAGGGCCTCGATTTGCCGGGCGAAGACCCGCTCAAATCCCATATCATTTGCGCCGGCCGTGAGCGCCGAGGTGTCTGTCGTCAGGGCCAGGGCGGCAATCGCTGCCCGGTCCGTCACGTAGCGCACTACCAGCTCGGTGGACAGGTGCTGGGCGTCGGCGGCGCTTCCACCGTTGCCGAAGAACAGGATCTTGCCGCCCGCCGAGACCGAGTCAATGCACGCCGCAACCAGGGAGACGAAAGCCGACTCCACCGCCGAGCGGGTATCGGCAACCACTGAAGCGTGGTCGTCAAAATCTTTGTATAACAATGAATTAGCGGTCATCTGGCGCCTCGGTTTCGCGCGACAGGGCTGGGCCGGACGCAGCCTGAGCAGGCTTGGATTTAACCTGTCGGCCCTCTCCTGCCAAGTTTGGAAAATTCTTCAGCAATTCATGCGAAATTCTCAGGTCCAGTTAATTTGCATAAAATTTGTGATTCGTTGGTTCAGGGGATAGATTGCACGCTCCAGGGGGGAGAAACCTGCCCATGGTCGACCTGACCGGCATTGATCTTAACGACACGCTCTATGGCGGAGCTGTCAACGACACGCTCTTGGGAGGCGATGGAGATGACCTTCTCGACGGACTGGAAGGCAACGATCTCCTGTTGGGTGGAGCGGGAAACGATCTGATCGATGGATCGGCCGGCAACCTCTTCGACTACAACCAACCGACCGGAGACGATACGCTATCCGGCGGGTCTGGCTCCGACACGCTGCGCGGCGGTGGCGGCAACGACACGTACCTCTTTGAGCGCGGCGACGGCTACGACGAGATTCAAGACTACTACTATTATCACGAGCGTGCCGTCGGCGGCGCGGTCAAGAACGCGAGCGAGTTGGACGGCGGGATCGATACGGTCCGCTTCGGCTCTGGAATATCCTTCGAGGATCTGTGGGTCTCGCTGGACGGCGATGACCTTATCATCGGCATACGGGACGGGGACACTGATCTCTACGGGCTGACCGATGTCCTGCGGATCACCGACGCGGACAATCCGCTTCGGGCCGTGGAGAACTTCGAATTCGAAGACGGGACCGTCCTCAGTGTCGCAGATCTCGTCTCTGACCTCGAAGGATCGGAAGGCGCGGATACCGTGACCTGGACCGGTCCGGTGATCGGGATCGATGCTGGCGGAGGCGACGACTCCATTTCCGCCGCCGACGGTGCCGATACGATCGACGGCGGCGCGGGCAACGACGTGGTCGACGGCGCGGATGGCGACAATCAGATCGGCGGCGGCGACGGTGATGATTCGGTCGTAACCGGCTCCGGCAGTGACAGCGTGCTGGGCGACGGCGGCCAGGATACCCTTGCGTCCGGTGGCGGTAGTGACACGGCCCGCGGCGGGGACGGCGACGACGTTATCGACGGCGGCGCCGGCGATGATGTGTTGTCCGGTGGTGCCGGAAACGACACGCTGTTGGGCAGCGGCGGTATTCGCGGCGAAAGCATTGGCGAACAGCCGGGCAGCGACACGCTGGTCGGCGGTCAGGGCGACGACTACCTGCGCGGTGGCGGCGGCGACGATCTCTACCAGTATTCCGCCGGCGACGGCCGCGACACGATCCTGGACGAGTACTGGTATCAAACCCGCAGTCCGCTGGGGAAGGTGGGCACGCCGACTCTGCAAGATGGTGGCGTCGATACCCTGCAATTCACCGATCTCGATGCCGACGATGTTACCCTTTGGCTCGACGGCTCGACGCTCTATCTGGCAGCGGCCGATGCTCCGGCCGCCTGGGGCGATATCGCCGACATGGTTGAGGTGCAGGGCTGGACTGATGCGGTTCGGACCATCGAGAACATCGAATTTGCCGACGGTTCCATTCTCGACCCAAGCGACCTAGGCGCGGCTTCGAGTGGGCTCAGCGATGGCGACGACACGGTGGCCTGGTCTGGAAACACCGGGATCCGCATGGATGCGGGCTCGGGAGCCGATTCGGTTCAGGGCGGGGTCGGTCGTGACTATCTGCAAGGCGGTTCGGGTGATGACACGCTCGCCGGCGGCGATGGCGACGACACATTGGAAGGGGGCGTCGGGAACGACGTCCTCCAGGGTGGGTCTGGAGCCGATCGACTGGATGGTGGGGCCGGTTCGGACACTCTGACGGGCGGCGCGGGCGGCGATGTCTTCGTCGCTGGCGATGGCGACGTCATCGCTGACCTCGGTGCTGACGACGTGGTTCGCGTCGAGGGTGTGGCCCTCGACGCGGAGTCCGCCCAGTTGGTCCGCAGCGCGGATGGAACGTCCACTGAGGTCAGGGTCGACACTGACGGAGACGGCAATCCCGATCTCACGTTTACGCTGGACGGCGATTACAACGATATTCAGGCGGTGACGGTTAGCGGCCCTGACGGGTCGACCAGCACCGACTTTTCCATCCGTCTTCAGGGACCGATTTCCGCGACTGGCGGCGAGGGCGATGACGTCCTGACGGGAGGCGCCTCGGATGACACGCTGTCCGGTGGAGGGGGCGACGACACCCTCCAGGGTGCGGATGGCAACGACAGTCTGGACGGCGGTGAGGGGAACGACTCGGTCGATGCCGGCCTTGGCGATGACACGGTTGAGGGCGGTGTCGGCGACGACACCCTTGGCGGTGGTGGCGGCAACGATCTCCTGTCCGGCGGCGATGGCGGCGATGCACTCGACGCCGGTGCCGGCGATGACACGGTCTACGGCGGAGAGGGCGCGGATTCCCTGACCGGAGGGGCCGGAGACGACGAACTTCTCGGCGAAGGCTCCGACGACGACATCCAGGGCAATGACGGTGCTGATCTGCTGCAGGGCGGCGGCGGCAACGACACCCTGGATGGCGGCGCAGACGACGATACGCTCCGCGGTAGCGACGGCGATGACGAACTCCTGGGCGGCGCCGGGAACGACGATCTGGACGGAAGCGCTGGCGCGGACGTCATTGCGGGCGGGGCCGGAGCCGACACGCTCGCCGGTGGCGGCGGTGGCGACACCTTCAAGGGAACCGCAGCGGACCTGGACGGCGACATCATCAGCGACTTCGAGGCCGGGATCGATGTGATCTCGGTCGACGGTACCAGTGCCGCTACGCTTCAGGTCGGCCTGGAACGCGATGAGACCGGCAGCACGCTGACCCTCGATACCGATGGTGACGGCTCGGTCGACGCGACGATCCGTCTGGAGGGCCTCTTCACGGAGCCGACCGTCGTCGACAACGGCAATGGCGGCGTAGACATCTCCCTCGACATCTTCGATCCGGAACTCGGTACGGACGCAAACGATACGCTGGTTGGCACCCCGGAGAACGACACCATCGAGGCCGGCGACGGCGACGACCTTGTCTCCGGCGATTCGGCGCCGGACGTTGTCAGCGGCGGTGCGGGCAACGATACGGTTTCCGGCGGTGAGGGTAGCGATACCCTGTCTGGCGGTGCCGGAGACGATAGCCTCCTCGGTGGCGACGACGGCGACGACGCCTTGGGCGGAGATGGATCTGATACGGTCGAGGGCGGAGCCGGCGGCGACAGCATCGACGGCGGCGGCGGCGATGACAGTCTCGACGGCGGGGCGGACGACGACACGGTTACCGGCGGTGCCGGCGACGATGCCGTGGCTGGCGGAGACGGTAACGACAGCCTCGGAGGCGGCTCTGACAACGACTCTGTCGATGGCGGCGCGGGCGACGACACGGTCGCGGGCGACGGTGGCGACGACGTTCTGGCAGGCGGAGACGGCAACGACAGCGCGGTTGGCGGCGACGGCAACGATGTCGTCGACGGCGGCCTCGGCGACGATACGGTCGCGGGGGACGGCGGTGACGATACGGTCGCTGCCGGCGACGGCAATGACAGCGCTGTCGGCGGAGACGGCAACGACAGTGTCGATGGCGGCGACGGCAACGATACGGTAGAGGGCGGCACGGGCGAGGACACGGTCCTTGGCGGTGTGGGCGATGACAGCGTCGCCGGCGGCGACGGCAACGACGCCGTCGACGGCGGCCTCGGCGACGATACGGTCGCGGGGGACGGTGGCGACGACACTGTCCTCGGCGGTGATGGCAATGACAGTCTGGCCGGCGGCGACGGCGACGACTCTGTTGATGGCGGTGCGGGCGACGAAACGGTCGACGGCGGCGCAGGCAACGACACGGTCGATGGCGCAGTTGGCAACGACCTGATCGATGGCAATGACGGCGACGACTCGCTGGTTGGCGGCGACGGCAATGACACGATTTCCGCTGGCGACGGCAACGATACAGTCGAAGGCGGTGCGGGCGACGACTCCCTGGCCGGCGACGACGGCGCGGGGTGGGAAAGCCAGAATCTGACCGGGACCGATTCGGCAAATGATCTCACGGGTGCGGAGGGCGACGACCTTCTGGTGGGTCGTGGCGGACGCGACAACCTGTACGGCAATGCCGGCAACGACACGATCTCCGGCGGTGACCAACTCGACGTGATCTATGGCGGCGAGGGCGAGGACCTTCTGTCCGGTGGTGCCGGGGCCGACAGCATCTTCGGTGACGCCGGCAGCGACACCATGTTCGGTAATGCCGATAGCGACTACCTGAAGGCTGGCGATGGCGACGATGTCCTCGACGGCGGCGATGGCGCCGACGCGCTGCTGGGTGAAGACGGCAGCGATACCCTGCGTGGCGGTGCCGGTAGGGATGTGCTGTCCGGTGGCGCAGGTGACGACTACCTGGATGGCGGTGCGGACAATGATCGCATGGCCGGCGGCGCGGGCGCCGATACCTTCTCTGTAACCGACGGGGATGTGATTCTTGATCTCGACCGGTTTGATTCCGTGCGCATCGATGGAGCTACCTTCGATAGTGACGCAATCACCATCAGCCGTGTCGGTGCCAACAATCAGACGACGATCGTCGAAGTCGATACCGATGGAGACGGAAATGCCGACCTGACGTTCTCTGCCGTCGGAGGCTTCGAACTCGACGATCTCATCACCGGGGTCGACGACAACGGCGCGCCCTATACCCAGTTCCGGTTTGCTGCCAACCAGACACCGACGGTTCCGGAGGACGACACGGTCACCGGTGGTGACGGGAACGACACGGTCACCGGTGGTGACGGCAACGACACGGTCACCGGCGGCGACGGCAACGACGCCGTCGACGGCGGCCTCGGCGACGATACGGTCGCGGGCGGCGACGGCAACGACACGGTCACCGGCGGCGACGGGAACGACACGGTCACCGGTGGTGACGGGAACGACACGGTCACGGGCGGTGACGGCAACGACACGGTCACCGGTGGTGACGGGAACGACACGGTCACGGGCGGCGACGGCAACGACACGGTCACGGGCGACGACGGCAACGATACGGTCACTGGTGGTGACGGGAACGACACGGTCACCGGCGGCGACGGGAACGACACGGTCACGGGCGGCGACGGGAACGACACGGTCACCGGCGGCGACGGGAACGATACGATCACGGGTGGCGACGGCGGCGACACGATTTCGGGCGGCGCCGGCAACGATACCGTCAGCGGCGGTGACGGGAACGATCAGGTCTCCGGCGGTGACGGCAACGACACGCTGAGCGGCGGTGCCGGAAATGACACGCTCGTCGGCGACGATGGCGGCAATGGCGATGAGGAAGACACTGTTCCTGGTGCGCCGGACAACAACGACGTGCTCTCTGGCGGTGAGGGCAATGACTCGATCGGTGGCGGTTGGGGCAATGACTCATTGTATGGCGGTACCGGCGACGACACGCTTGAAGGGGGTGTCGGCGCGGATCAGCTTGTCGGAGGTGAGGGCTCCGATCGGTTGAGCGGCGGCAGTGGCAATGACAGCCTGTCCGGTGGAACCGAGGACGATCTTCTCTATGGCGGCAAGGGCGATGACGTTCTGTCGGGCGGTGCGGGCGAAGACACTCTCTCAGGCGGGTTTGGTAATGACAGCCTGTCCGGCGGGGCCGGTGCGGATGCCTTCAGCGGCGGCAGTGGCGACGACAATCTCGTCGGCGCTGACGGTAACGACACCCTCTCGGGCGGAAACGGTGCGGATACGTTGAGTGCCGGCGCCGGAGACGATGAGTTGTCCGGCGGCATCGGGGCTGACGTGCTGTCGGCCGGCGACGGGGCCGACACCTTGTTTGGCGGTGCAGATTCGGATCGCCTGTCCGGCGGTGCCGGAGACGACGCGCTGGACGGCGGCCGAGGCAACGACACGATGCAAGGCGGCGACGGGGCGGACAGCCTGACGGGCGCTGACGGAAACGACCTGCTCGCTGGCGGATCCGGCGACGACGCCGTGTTCGGCGGCGATGATCAGGACACTCTTTCTGGAGGTGACGGCGCTGACACGCTCTATGGCGGCGCTGGCATGGATCGGTTGTTCGGCGGCGCCGGAAACGATTTCCTCTCAGGTGGCGCAGGTCCCGACTACATGGAGGGCGGCGAGGGAGCCGATACCTACGCGGTCACCGACAACGATGTGATCGGCGAATACACGGAAGGCGACGTAATCCGCCTTGAGGGCTTCGATCTCGACCCCTCGGATTTCTCGATGCGAGTGTCCGGTGGTGTCGCCACGCTCTCCGTTGATACGGATGGCGATGGCATCGAGGACATGTCTTTCAGTGTTGTTGGTGTGGCGGGGACTCCGCAGGTCACCGTCGGTAGCGACGGCCAGGGCGGTGTGTTTACCGACGTCTCGTTTGATCTGTCCGACACGGTCACGGGCGGCGACGGGAACGACACCGTCACGGGCGGTGACGGGAACGACACGGTCACCGGTGGCGACGGGAACGACACGGTCACGGGCGGCGACGGGAACGACACGGTCACCGGTGGCGACGGCAACGACACGGTCACCGGTGGCGACGGGAACGACACGGTCACGGGCGGCGACGGCAACGACACCGTTACCGGTGGCGACGGCAACGACACGGTCACCGGTGGTGACGGGAACGACACGGTCACGGGCGGCGACGGGAACGACACGGTCACCGGTGGTGACGGGAACGACACGGTCACCGGTGGTGATGGGAACGACACGGTCACGGGCGGCGACGGGAACGACACGGTCACCGGCGGCGATCCGTTCACCATCGACGGTTCGAACCATGACGATACAGGTTCCGGCTTCTCGGTCGTCGGACGTCGGATTGTCGACGGCGCACTGAGCGATCCGAGCATCGACTTCGTCTCCATGACCGGCGATGGCCTTGGCGTGGATGGCCCGGCGGCGGGTCCGGCGGTTCAGCTCGGCTACGATCCGGCCACTGGCCTTTCGGAAGAGCTGATCGTCAACCTCGACAATCCGGCCACGTCCGCAAGCGTCGAAGTCTCCAGGCTGTTCGCGAACGAGGGCACCGGCGGCGAGACCGGCCACTGGGCGGTCTATGACGGCGACACCCTGGTCGGAGAAGGCAATATCTCCGCGAGCAGCGGTTCCTCGGCGACGATCGCGATCGAGCCTGGTCAGAGTTTTGACAAGATCGTCTTCACGGCGCTGCCCTATGGCGGCACGAGTCAAACGTCGACGGGCGACAGCAGTGACTATTTCGTCAAGAGCATCACAGTAACGCCCGATCCGGAGGGCAGCGGCCAGGACACGTTGACCGGCGGAGACGGTAACGACTCCCTGATGGGGACCCCGGACAATGACACGATTTCCGGCGGCGCCGAAGACGACGAAATCTCCGCCTTGGAGGAAGCCGACGTAGTGTTCGGTGGTGCCGGCAACGATACGATTTCCGGCGGCGAAGGCGACGATGTCCTCGATGGCGAGGACGGTGACGACTTGGTTTCCGGCCAAAGCGGATCGGACACGGTCGATGGCGGATCGGGTGACGATACGCTGTCCGGTGGCAGCGGCAACGACGCGGTCGACGGCGCGGATGGCAACGACCTGCTGGATGGCGGCGACGGTGCCGACGGTCTGGTTGGCGGAAGCGGGGCGGACACGCTCTCCGGGGGCGCCGACAACGACTCGCTGGCGGGTGGCGACGACAACGATCGTCTGATCGGTGGCGACGGCGACGACCGGATGAGTGGCGATGCCGGCGACGATACCCTGTCGGGCGCTGATGGAAACGACCGTCTCGAAGGCGGCGCCGGCGACGATCAGATCGAGGGTGGAGCGGGCACGGATTGGGCGTTCGGCGGTGACGGTGCCGACACCATCGGTGGCGGCTCGGGCAACGACTATCTGTTCGGCAACGAGGGGGAGGACGTCTTCACCGGCTCCCTCGCCGATCTGAACGGCGACCTTCTTGGCGACTATGTGGAAGGCGAGGAGATCCGGATTTCGGATCTTACCGATACCGCCACGCCGGTCACCTTGACCATTTCCGACACCAAGACGATCGTCGGTATTGGCGACGACGGCACAGGCAACCCGGTCTCCAGCTTCACGGTGTCTGGCAACTATCAGGGCGCCGTTCTCACCGAGGCGGATGGCGGCGTCACCCTGACCCTGACCGAGGATCCGGTCGATCCGAACGGCGCGACGGAAGGTGACGACAGCCTGACGGGTACGTCGGATGCCGACACGATCAGCGCGTTGGGCGGCGACGATCTGGTCAGCGGGCTGTCGGGGAACGACGTGCTCTATGGCGACGACGGTTCCGACACCCTGTCAGGCGGCGATGGCGGCGACGCGCTCTTTGGCGGCACCGGCGGCGACAGCCTGGAAGGCGGCGCGGGCAACGATACGCTGAGCGGCGGCGACGGCGACGATACGCTGTCGGGTGGCGATGGCCGAGACCGTCTCGACGGCGGTGAGGGCAGCGACCTTTATCAGTGGTCTGCCGATCAGACCGGCGGAGTCCGCAACTACCAGGTTGGCGATCCCGAGAACCCGCTGACCGACGGCAGCATCACGGATGCGGAGAGCTTCAATCCGGGCGATGCCAGCCATGCCCGTTGGGATACCTATTCCGACAGTGGTACGGGCGCTGAAGACAGAGACACGCTTGTCGGTACCGACGGCGCTGACGACATCGCTCTCGATTTCGGCGGGCGTCGTCTGAGCGGTATCGAAGTGATCGACGGCGGTGCCGGTAACGACATCATCGACCTCGCGAGTCATCGGTACGCCCAGGGCGATACGACACTGATCGGCGGCGAGGGCGACGATGTCCTCTGGGGCAATGTCGGTGACGACGCGGCGTCCGGCGGTGAGGGCAACGACTGGCTGGCCGGCAATTCCGGCGACGACACGCTGTCCGGCGGTACCGGCGATGACCGGCTCGAGGGCTTGGCGGATAACGATGAACTGTCCGGTGGCGCCGGCGCCGATACGCTCTCCGGTGGCGGCGGCGATGACGCGCTGTTCGGTGGCGACGGCGACGACACGCTTTCCGGCGGTGCCGGTGCCGACAGTCTCGTCGGCGGCAGCGGTACGGACGTGTTCGGTGGCACCCTGGCCGATCTGGACGGCGACGTAATCGCTGATTACGCGGAGGGTGAGGAGATCCGTATCTCCGATCTCGCCGACGGCGATGCGCCGGTCACCTTGTCGCAGTTCGGCGGCGACACCTATGTGGGCATCGGCGACGACGGTACGGGCAGCCCGCTGGCGACCTTCCGGATCGCCGGCGACTTCAAGGGCTGGGTCCTGACCGAAACGGACTCGGGTGTCAGCCTGAGCCTTACGGTCGATCCGATCGATCCGTTCGGCGCGACCGATGGCGACGATACTCTTGTCGGCACGCCGGATGAGGACACGATCAGCGGCTATGCCGGTGATGACAGGATCTCGGCCCGGTCCGCGGACGACCTGGTCTTCGGCGGCGGGGGCAATGACACCATCTTCGGGCAGGCCGGCGAGGATACGCTTTCCGGCGGCGTTGGTGACGATGCGCTGAACGGCGGCGACGGGGCAGATCTGCTGGTCGGCGGCGACGGAGCCGACTCCGTGCGCGGTGGTGTCGGCGACGATACCGTGTCCGGCGGCGTTGGTGACGATACACTGCGTGGCGACGGTGGAGCCGATCTTCTCTCCGGCGGCGATGGCGCCGACATGCTCGTCGGCGGAGATGGTGAAGACACGCTTTCGGGCGGGATTGGCAGCGACTCCTTGCGCGGCGGTGCCGGCAACGACGCTGTCCTCGGCGGCACAGGATCCGACGACCTGCGCGGTGAGGCAGGAAACGATACCCTGTCCGGCGGCGACGGCGACGACACGCTGCGGGGTGGCGTGGGCGACGACCTGCTGACGGGCGGCGCGGGTAGCGATGTCCTCAACGGCGGCCGTGGCAACGATGCGCTTTCAGGCGGTATTGGCGACGATACCCTGAACGGGGGCGGTGGTAACGACGCGCTCTCCGGCGGCATCGGTAACGACAGTCTGGTCGGATCCGGCGGTGACGACAGCCTCTATGGCGGCGATGGCGATGACACGCTGAAAGGTCAGCAAGGCGCGAACGTGCTCGCTGGCGGTAGCGGGTCCGATTTTGTGGTCGGCGGAGAGTCGACGGACACGATTTCCGGCGGCGAGGGTGCCGACACGATTGCCGCCCGCAGCGGTGATGACCTGGTCCTGGGTGGCGAAGGGTCGGACTCCGTGCGGGCCGGCGGTGGAAACGACACCGTGTCCGGCGGCGTCGGCGACGATACGGTCCTCGGCGGCCGCGGTGACGATCAGCTGTCCGGCGGCGACGGGACCGACAGCCTGGTCGGCCAGGACGGTGCGGATGCGCTGTCGGGTGGTGCCGGGGCGGATATGCTCAAGGGCGGCACCGGCAACGATGCGCTGTTCGGCGGTGACGGCGACGATACGCTGTCCGGTGGGCAGGGCGCGGATACGCTCAGCGGCGGTGCCGGCAACGACGTCTTCTCTGCGCGCTGGAGCGATCTGAACGGCGATCGCGTTGCCGATTACGACGCCGAGAACGACACCTTGCACGTGGGCGGCGTCAATCCGAACAGGCTCGACGTGACCCTGTCGGTCGAGGACGGCGTCACTACGGTCAACCTGGATCGCGACGGCGACGGCACCGTCGACGCGAGTTTCGAGGTCGACGGCTCGTTCGTCGGCGCCGACGTCACCGCGGCCGAAGGCGGCGGGGCCGAGATTTCCCTGACGCCGGGCGTTCCGCTCGAGCGGATGGTCCTGACCGCGATGGGCAAGGCCGATCTCGACGGCGATGGGGACGCGGAGCAGATTTGGCGCCTGCGCAACCCGAACGACGTTCCGATCGAGGCGACCGCCGACATGTACGGCGTCGACGATCCGCAGGACGGACCGATCACCGCGCCGCCGGGCGACAGCTACTTCTGGAGCGAAGCCGGAAGCGGCACCATGGTCGTGCGCTACCAGATCAACGACACGGATCGCCAGGAGACCAAAGCCTCGAACCCGAATGACGCCGATCTGCAGGCGCTGGAGGATGCGGGCTTCGTCAATCCGTTCGGCGCGACCGAAGGCGACGACACGCTGATCGGTACCGACGAAGCGGATGACCTTTTCGGACGCGGCGGCGACGACCTGATCTCCGGCGGCGGCGGCGGCGACACGCTCTCCGGCGGCGACGGCAACGACACGATCATCGGCGACGGCGAGACCAGTCCGTCGACGTTCGAGATCGACGCGAGCAACTTCGCTCAGACCGGCAGCGGCTTCGCCGTCACCGGTCGACAGATCGTCGACGGTGCGCTGAGCGACGCCAGCGTCGATCATGTCTCCACCTCCGGCGGCAGCCTCGGTGTCCAGGGCGGCACCGGCAGCGGGCCGGCCGTTCAGCTCGGGTACGATCCGGCGACCGGTATCTCCGAGGAGTTGATCGTCGACCTCGACCGGCCGGCGACGTCGGCCACCGTGGCGGTGGATCGCTTGTTCCCGAATGAGGGTCAGGGCGACAACGGATCCGGCGGCGAAGTTGGCCACTGGGCCGCCTATCGCGACGGCGTGCTGGTCGGCGAAGGCAACATCGACACCACGTCGGAGACCGGTATCTCGACGTCGGTCGAGATCGATCCCGGAACCGTCTTCGACAAGCTGGTCTTCACCGCCCTGCCTTATGGCGGCGTCAGCCAGAGCGGCGGCACCGACAGCAGCGACTACCTGATTTCCGGCATCACCGTGCAGCCGGAAGGCGCCGACAACAGCGCCGGCGACGTTCTGATCGGTGGGGCCGGCAACGATGTCCTGATCGGTGGAGACGGCGACGACGCCCTCTACGGCGGCGCGGGCGACGAGAGCCTGATCGGCGGCGCCGGCAACGATACGCTGTATGTCGACAGCATTGACGACCTGGACGGAGCGACCGTCGAGGGCATCGAACATCTCGTGGTCGGCGGAAGCAGCGGTCCGGCTGACGGCTCGAACCTCCTGATAAACGGCGACTTCGAGAGCACACCGACCGAACTGACGAACGTCTGGAACATGTTCCAGGAGATCGAGGGCTGGACCGCGGTCGACACCGACCCGGACATTGCGGGCACCTCGCCGATCGAGATCCAGCACGGCCGCATCGGCGGCGCGCCGGTCTCGCCGGACGGTTGGGCGTCGGACAACAATGTGCTCGAGCTCGACTCCGGTCCGGAGGAAGGCGGTCAGCCGGTCAACAACAACAACGCGCTCGTCGAGCAGACCTTCACGGTGTTCAACGAAGGCACCTACACCCTGTCGTTCGACTATGCCGCGCGCCAGTTCCGGGGATTGACCTCGGAGACGAGCGGCTTCGACATCCTGATCGACGGCGAGGTCGTGTACAGCCAGACCGAGGCGCCGCACGCCTGGGTCAGTGACTGGCTTACCCTCGACTTGGGCGTCGGCGAGCACACGATTGCCCTGTCCGGGACGCTGATCGAAGACCGGCACGGCGCGATGATCGACAATATCGAGCTCGTGTCCGGTACCGAGCCCGCGCGCGAGCTGCTGGCCCGGGCCGGAACGTCGGGGAACGACCTGCTGATCGGCACTTCGGGCAATGATACGCTTCTCGGGCGAGGCGGCGACGACACGCTTTCGGGCGGCGCCGGCAACGATGTCCTGAGTGGCGGCACGGGCGCCGACGCGCTGTCCGGCGGCGACGGCGACGACATCCTGTACGGTGGCGCGGGCGATACGGCGCTGATCGGCGGCGATGGCTTCGATACGGTCTATATCGACAGCATCGACGATCTGGACGGCGTCAACCTCGAGGGTATCGAGAAGCTGATCATCGGCGGCGAGGCCGGTCCCGGGGCCGGGGTCAATTTCCTGCTGAACGGCGACTTCGAGAACACGCCGGCGCTCAACCATGGCCGCTGGGGCACTTTCACCGAGATCGAGGGCTGGATCGCGGAGGATCTGACGCCGGATGTGGCCGGCACGGCTCCCATCGAGATCCAGCAAGATACCGTGGGCGGTCCGGGAATCGACGGTGGCCGGGGCAACAGCGGCGCCAACCAGGTGGCGGAGCTCGATAGCCATGCGGCGCACGGCGCCCAGGGCGGCGACACCAACGCGAAGATAACCCAGGCGTTCACCATCCAGGATGCCGGCCTGCACACCCTGTCGTTCGATTTCGCCGCTCGCCACCGTGGCGGCGCATCGGCCGCGACAAGCGAGTTCCGTGTCGAGATCGACGGCGAGACGGTCTACACCCAGACCCACGCCGAGACGTCCTGGCACAGCGCCTTGGTTCACCTGAACCTTGGTGTCGGCGAGCACACGATTTCCTTTGTCGGTGCCGATGCGGACGGGACGTCGGACAGTTACGGCGCGCGGATCGACAATGTGGAACTGGTGCTTGGCGACGAGCCCGTTCGCGAGTTGCTGCCGGCCCTGGACGTCACGGCGGACGACGCCACCGTGCTGGCGATGCGCGACAGCGACGGTACGCTGCGGGCGGTGGCGGTCGACGACGACGGCACCGAAGTTCTCGATACCCACGCGGTTTCGGCGGACGAGCGGGTCCTGGCGACCGGGGACTTCAATGGGGACGGCGCCGCCGATGAGGTGCTTCTGCAGAACACGGCGACCGGCGCTACGTCGGTGGTCGGTGTCGATGCGGGCGGCATCACCGTTCAGGGCGTTCAGAGCGGTATCGCCGCCGATGCCACGGTCGCTGCGACCGGTGACTTCGACGGCGACGGCAAGGACGACCTGCTGCTCAGCGACTGCGCGGCCGGCACGGTAACGGTCTGGCAACTCGGCGAGAACGGCATAGCCACGGGCGGAGCGTCTCAGAGCGTCGGGTCCGGCTGGTCCTTGGTCGGCAGCGGCGACTTCGATGGCGACGGCAGTGACGACCTGCTGTGGCGCAACGGCGCGACAGGCGGCCTGATCTCCTGGACCGACGTGACCGATGCGGGTGGCGCCGTTCAGAGCGGTACGATGGCGCTGGATGCGTCGACGGAAATCCTCGGTATCGCCGATTTCGGTGGCGACGGGCGCGATGACCTTCTGGTGCGTGCCGCCGACGGCACCGTCAGCCTTTGGCAGTCGGTCGGAGGAGCAGTCACAAGCACGGATATCGGCACGGTCGATCCGGTTTGGCAGGCCGATCTGGTCGGCGACTTCTCGGGCGACGGCAAGGCGGATGTGGTCTGGCGCTCCGGCGACAGCATGACGCTGTGGGAGATGGACGGCGCGAGTATGGTGGCCGACGAGACGATCTCGGTGGCGGCCGACTGGCGGGTCGTGGATCTCGACGACCTGGCACCGTCCTTCACACGCGACCTGTTGCTCCACAACGATGCTGGAGAGGTCGCCGTGGTGGATATCGTCGACGACGACAACCCCACTTTCGAGGTCGTCTCGACGATTCCCAACGAATGGTCCTTGATTTAATGAATTAAGAATAATTTTTATTTAATCGAGGCCCGGTGAGTTCGATCGACGCCGAGAGCAACGTAAATTCGCCAAAACCCCCGTTTTTTTGGTGGTTTGCGCCTTGACGCTCGCGTTTACCTCACCCGCAGACGGTGGTAGCTTCACCATGACGGCCGAATGATTCGGGCGGTCGCGGACCGGGTGGACTGTTCAGAACGGAAGAACGATGGCGCTCAGCCAAACGCAAAACCGCTCCCGGGGGCCGAGCCAGGAATACCTGCTGCTCGACTACCTTCAGCGACTTGGACGCAGCCTCGAAGGGCGGATGGCGGTACATATCCATCTGTCCCGTCTGCGCCCCCAGAATCGCCAAGACCATCATATCCGGATCGCTGCGGCGACCTTCGAGGGGATGGTCAATAACTACGAGGGGCAGATCTTCATCCTCTCGAACATGGATCTCTTCTTCATCTGCAAGGAGGCGGCGATCGAGGACATCGATGCCGCGATCATGAAGGTGCGCTACCTGTTCAGCGAGGACCCGCTGAGCCAGGGAGATGAAGAAGAAGATCTCGCGCGGTTCTGTACTTGGTACAACGTCGAGACCCAGCACGACGAACTGCTGGACCTGGTCAAGTCGATGCACCGCGAGCGCGAGCGCAAGGCGCGGCTTGCCGTGGCCAGCGAGAAGGGCCAGCAGAAGGCGAAGGGGTCGCGCAAGGCGCTGGACCCTGAACAGCTTGGAAAGCTGGAGAACTTCCTGCGCCGGGCGGATCTGTCGAACCTGATGCGCCGGCAGCCCGTCTGCGCCATCACGCCGGGCAACATGAACCCGCAGCCCGTGTTCCGCGAACTCTACATATCGATCGCCGACCTGCAGCAATCGGTGCTGCCGGAGTTCGATCTCGCCTCGAACCTTTGGCTGTTCCAGCATCTGACCCAGACGCTCGACTCCCGGATGCTGTCCATGCTGGTCCGCAACGACGATACGTCGATCGCCAGTTCTTTCAGCATCAACCTGAACGTCGGCACCATCCTGTCTCCGCCCTTCCTGAACTTCGACAGTTCGCTGAAGGCGATCGCCCGCGGTACGGTGGTCATCGAATTGCAGAAGATCGACATCTTCGGCGATATGGGCGCGTACATGTTCGCCCGCGACTTCATGCGCGAGCGGGGCTATCGGATCTGCCTCGACGGGCTGAACCACCTGACCCTGCAGTTCATTGACCGCGAGCGCCTGGGCCTCGACCTGCTGAAGCTCATCTGGTCGCCGGACATGGCCGACGATCTGTCCGGCAATCGCACCAGCGAACTAAAGGAGCATATCGATCGGTGTGGTCGCGCCCGTATCATCCTGACGCGTTGCGACAGCGACGAGGCGATCCGCTTCGGTCAGTCGCTCGGCATCACGATGTACCAGGGGCGCTACGTCGACAAGCTGCTGACCCAGGAAAGCCGTGTTGGCTGAGGGCGGGTCTCCCGCTTCATAGCTCGCCTACCCGACGAAGTCTGCGGCCTCTCGCCAGGACGCTTAGGATCTGGTTGACGCTGTGACGTCGTCCTTCGGCGCTCGACACGCACGACGCCATGCCCCGGCACGAAACCGGGGACAGCAGTTGGATCGTTCGCAAATCGTCAGTCCCGCGGCGCGTGCTTGGCCAGGATGCGCTGCAGGGTTCGGCGGTGCATTTTCAGACGGCGCGCGGTCTCAGAGACGTTGCGGTCGCACTGCTCGTACACCCGCTGAATATGCTCCCACCGGACACGGTCGGCCGACATCGGGTTCTCCGGCGGCGGCGGCAGAGCGTCGTCGTGATCGAGCAGCGCGGCGGTGATCGCGTCGGCGTCCGCCGGTTTCGGCAGGTAGTCGAGAACCCCGGCTTTCACCGCGGCGACGGCGCTGGCGATGTTGCCGTAGCCGGTCAGCATGATGATCCGCGCATCCGCCCGGGCGTCGCGCAGCGCGGCGACGATGTCGAGGCCGTTTCCGTCGGAGAGTCGCAGATCGAGGATCGCGTATGCCGGGCGCTGCCGACGGGCGATGCTCACCCCTTCCTGAACGGACTCGGCGAGACAAACGTCGAACCCCCGGCGCTCCATGGCGCGGCCAAGGCGGTTGCGCAACGGCGCGTCGTCGTCGACGATCAGCAATGAAACGTCAGCGTCGGCAGGCGCGGTGAGTGTCTTCGGGTCCGATTGATCCGCCATCATCATGCTGCCCTATACGTTCCGGCTCCCGGTCCGGATCAGGGATCGGGCACCACGGGTTCTATCGCGCGACGTCGTCCGTGACCAGCGCGTTGGGCGCGAGTCCGGTCACGCCTTCCGGCCAGCGGATGATTACCTGGGCGCCGCCCTCCCGACGGTTGCCGAACTCGACCTTGGCGCCGGTGCGACCGAGCAGGGTCGTCGCGATGAACACGCCAAGCCCCATATGGCCGTCTCGGTTGCCGCGGCCGGACACGTAGGGTTCGCCGAGGCGGGTCAGCAACGTGATCGGAAAGCCTGGCCCGTCGTCCTCGATCGTGACCGTCAGTCCTTTGGGGCCCATCAGGACGGCGACCTCGACGGTGGCTTTGGCGAACTGCACCGCGTTCTGGATAAAGGCGCCAACCCCATGCAGAAGCTCCGGGCTCGGCACCACCATCGGCACGTCGCCGCTCAGTGCGCCCCCATCGCCGGTCTCGTCCTGCACCTCGACGATCACGGCCACGTCGTCGCGCTGGTGCGGTGCGGCGGCCTGTTCGATCATCATGTCGACGGGGATCGCGGAGAAGGGCTGGCCGGAGTCCGGGGTCGGATCCCGTCCGAGGCTGGCGAGGATCTCCCGGCAGCGCTTACTCTCGGACAGGAGAAGTTGGACGTCCTCCGAAAGATCACTGCCCTCCGGCAGTTCGCGGGCGAGTTCCCGCGCGACGACGGCGATTGTGGCCAGGGGGCTGCCGAGTTCGTGGGCGGCCGCGGCGGCGATACCGCCCATGGCGGCCATACGCTGTTCGCGGGCCAGCGCCTGTTGGGTCGCCGCCAGCGCAGTCGAGAGTTGCCGGGCCTCTTCCGCCACCCACCAGGCGTAGGCCGCGTTGAAGATCAGGGCGATGACCAGGGCGCACCAGATGCCGGTGACATAGAGGTCGGGAAGCGTGAATTCCTCCTCTGCCCAGGGCAGCGGGAAATGGGTGACCGTGAGCACCGTCGAGCAAATCAAGGCGAGCAGGCAGAGGTTCACTGTCGACTTGCGCCCGAGAATCGTCGCTGAGACCGTGACCGGCGCCAGCATCATCAGGGCGAAGGGGTTCTCCAGGCCACCGGTCAGGTACAGCAGCACAGCGAGTTGAATGATGTCGAAGGCGAGATAGAACGCCGCCTCGCTCTCGCGTAGGCGTTCGCGGCCGTCCCGGCGCATCTGCAGGCGCAGGTTCAGCAGGGCCGAGATGGCGACCACGCTCAGGCTGGGCGCCATCGGAACCGGCGAACCGAGCCCGAAGGCGACGAGAACGATCGCCGCCACCTGTCCGGCAAGCGCCACCCAGCGGATGACCACAAGCGTCCGGACGCTGACGGTCCGGGTGACGATCGGGCGGCTGGACTCGAGGCTGTCCTGTACGAATGTCATGGTCGAACAATGGCGCGGGCGCATGGAACTTTCCAGGCCGGCGGCGACGCCCTATGTTGCCCGCCGTCTCCGCCGGACCGGCGGCCCATTCACCAACCGGTCACCTCCATGGAATTCGCTCTCGAGGTCAGGAATCTGACAAAGGCGTTCGGCGCCGTGCGCGCCGTGGACGGTCTGTCGTTCTCGGTACCGGCCGGCGCGACGGTCGGTCTCCTCGGCGGCAACGGTGCGGGCAAGACCACGACGATCTCCATGCTGCTCGGATTGCTGCTGCCAAGTTCCGGCGAGGTGCGCGCCCTCGGGCACGACCTGGTGCGCGACCGCTACGCCGTGCTTCACCGGATGAATTTCTCCTCGCCGTATGTCGAACTGCCGCATCGGCTGACCGTGCTGCAGAACCTGATGGTCTATGCCGAACTCTACGGCGTGGCCGACGCTCGACGCCGGGTGGGCGAACTGGCGGAGCGGCTCGACATTGCCGTTCTCCTCGACCGCCCCGCCGGCAAGCTTTCGGCGGGGCAGAAGACCCGTGTGGCCCTGGCCAAGGCCCTGGTGAACCGGCCCGACCTGCTGCTCCTGGACGAGCCGACGGCATCGCTCGATCCGGATACTGGCGACTGGGTGCGACGCTATCTGGAGGAGTATCGGGACGAGACCGGCGCGACGATCCTGCTCGCCTCCCACAACATGGCCGAGGTCGAACGGCTCTGCGACAATGTGCTGATGCTGCGCGCCGGGCGGGTGGTCGACCAGGGCAGTCCGAAGGAGCTGTTGGCGAAATACGGCCGGCGCACGATGGAGGACGTGTTTCTCGATATCGCCCGCGACAGGCGATCCGAGGCTCCGGACGAGCAGGTGCCGGCATGAGCCCCGCCGCCAACCCTGTTTCCCGCGCCGCGGGACCGGCCGCCTCTGCCCGGCGCATCGCCGCCATGGTTCGGCGGTACTGGTACCTGATCAAGGGCTCCTGGCCGCGTCTGGCCGAACTCGCTTACTGGCCGACGGTGCAGATGATCCTGTGGGGGCTCGTCTCACAGTTCTTCATGCAACAATCGAGCTGGCTGGCCCAGGCCGGCGGCGTGCTGATCGCAGGCGTGTTGCTCTGGGACGTCCTGTTCCGCGGACAGATCGGCTTCACCATCTGCTTCCTGGAGGAGATGTGGTCGCGCAATCTCGGCCATCTCTTCGTCAGTCCGCTGCGCCCGTGGGAACTGGTGACGGCGCTGATCGTCATGAGTGCGATCCGCACGCTCCTGGGCGGCGTGTTCGCGGCGGTGATCGCGATCCTACTCTACGAGTTCTCGATCTTCGATCTCGGCCTGCCGCTGATCGCCTTCTTTCTGGCGCTGATGGGCATGGGCTGGGGTATCGGCATGGTCATCACCGCCATCGTCCTGCGCGCCGGGCTCGGGGCGGAGTCGCTCGCCTGGGTGGCGATGTTCGCCCTGGCGCCGATCAGCGCCGTCTACTACCCGGTCGACATCCTGCCCGAAGCGGTCCGCTGGCTCGCCTGGCTGACGCCGTCCGCCCATGTGTTCGAGGGTATGCGGGCGGTCATGGTAGAGGGTGTGTTCCGTTGGGATCTGCTGGCCCGCGCGGTCGCGCTCGACATCGTCTATCTCGGCATCGGCGCCGCCACCTTCGCCTGGGCCTTCGGCAAGGCGCGGGAGGAAGGCCGGCTGCTGCAGACGGGCGAGTAGGATCCGTCATCCTGACGCAAGTCAGGATCATGATTCGAACGTCGGACCGATCAGCGCTTGGTCCTGACTTGCGTCAGGACGACGTCAGCGGCCGATCAGCTTCGCGGCGATCGGGTTATCGGCCAGATGCGCTCGGGCGTGCTCCCGCGCCATCAGAAGGTTGGCCACGTGCAGGCCGTTCGCCTTCCAGCGCCCCTCCATAAGCTCGGTCACGGTCGCGGCCGGATCCACCGCGAGCACCTCGATGGTCTCGCCCGGATCGAGGGTCTGGGTGCCGGTGCGCTCGGCCCCGAGCGCCAGGTAGCAGTGGCAGGTGTTCGACGCGGTCGCCGGGTTCGGCCAGATCGGGGGAAGCGCGATCCACGTTCCGCCGCCGTAGCCGGTCTCCTCCTTCAGTTCGCGGGGCATGGCGACGGCGGGGTCCTCCCCCGCCTCGACCGTGCCCGACGGCAGCCCCCGGATCACCTGCCCGGCGGCGTGGCGGTATTCCTCGACCAGCACCAGGTCGCCGCTCCCGGTCAGGGCGACCACCATGCACCACTCGTTGAAGTCGAGCACATGGTAGGGATCGATGACGTTGCCGCGCTCGGTGACGCAGCGGTCGATTCGGTGGCGCAGGAACCGGTCGGAATACGCCATCCGGCTGCTTTCCACCGTCCAGGGGGCGGGCTTGCCGCTCACTACGCTGTCCCGGCTCGGTGCGATCAGTGGGGCTTGCCGCCGGCGGACGGTCCCGGCCCGGCGACGCCCGCCGAGGCAAAGGTCGCCATGCCCGCGTGGCAGTCGGCGGCCGCCCGCAATACGCCGATCGCGAGCGTGGCACCACTGCCCTCGCCCAGGCGCATGCCGAAATCGAACAACGGCTCCTTGTCGATGATCCCAAGCAGTTTCGCGTGTCCCGGCTCGACCGAGCGGTGGGCGACGACGCAGTGATCGAGCGCCTTGGGGTCGACCTTCCAGAGCACCGACGCCGCCACGGTGCAGGCAAAGCCGTCGAGCACCACCGGCGTGCGGGCGAGGCGGGCCGCCATGACGGCGCCGGCGATCGCCGCCAGCTCCATGCCGCCGAGCGCCGCCAGTATGTCCAGAGGGTCGGTCAAGTCGGCATGCCGGGCAACGCCTTCGGCGATGACTTCGGTCTTGCGGGCGAGCGCGTCGCCGGTCACGCCGGTGCCGCGGCCGACCCAGTCGGAGGCCTCACCGCCGAACAAGGCACAGGCCAGCGCCGCCGCCGAGGTCGTGTTGCCGATGCCCATCTCGCCGAGACAGAGCGCGTCCAGGTTCGGTTCCACCGCCATCATCCCGTAGGCCATGGCCCGGGCGCACTCGCCGTCGCCCATCGCCGGACCCTGGGTGAAATCGGCGGTCGGCTGCTCCAGCGCCATCTCGTAGACACGCAGGTCGGCGTCGAACGCCTGACAGAGCTGGTTCACCGCGGCACCACCGGCGACGAAGTTCTGCACCATCTGCTCGGTGACCTCCGCCGGGAAGGCCGAGACACCCCGGGCCGCGACGCCGTGGTTGGCGGCGAAGACGGCGGTGCGCGGGTGGCGCATCTGCGCCGGATGGCGGCCCTGCCAGGTCGCCAGCCAACTCGCCAGTTCCTCGAGCCGGCCCAGGGACCCGCGCGGCTTGGTCAACTGGACTTCGCGTTCGGCCGCCTTGGTCGCGGCCTCCAGATCGGGGCCCGGGAGTTCCTTGAACAAGGCGCGCATCTCGGCGAGCGAGGCGGCGGCGGGGTCGAAACCGGTAGTGGACATCGGGGTTCGTCTCCAACGCAGTCGTTGCCGCGGTCGTTGCCACGGTTGTTGCGATCTCGGACGAAGGCTATACCCGCTCACCCGATGCGACGCAAAGCGAGACCATCGTCATGACACAGACCGATCCGGGGCAGGACGTGCCGGTCGGCGGCGGCCCGACCGCCCGCTGGCTCGACGAGTTGGGCCTCGCCTACGTTTTCCTGACCCGGCTGCCATGGCCCCGGTCGATCGCCGACACCCGTCCCCTGATGGCGGCGAGCTGGGCGTTCCCGTTGGTCGGTGCGCTGGTCGGCCTGATCTCGGGCGTCGCCTTCGCCCTGGCGGACGCCGTCGGATTGCCCGGCGGCGCGGCGGCCATGATCGCCCTGGTCGCCGCCGCCCTGGTGACGGGCGCGCTCCACGAGGACGGTCTGGCCGATCTGGCCGACGGTTTCGGCGGCGGCCGCGACGCGGAGGCCAAGCGGCGGATCATGCGGGACAGCCGCATCGGGACCTACGGCGTTCTGGCGCTCGTCCTGGCCGTCGGTCTCAAGGCTGCCTGCCTGGCCGCCATGGATGCGGACAGCGCCGTGCTTGCGCTCATCGCGACCCATGCGGTGGCGCGCGGGGTCGTACCGGCCCTGACACGCGCGCTGCCGTTCGCCGCCGGAGATGGGGTCGGACGCGGTGCCGGAAAACCGGGGCGGGACGGAGCGCTCTGGGCCGCGGGTATCGCGTTGGCCTTGGCGGTCTTCGTCCTTCCCGCCGGGATCGGCATCGCCGCGGCGCTCGCCGCCGCCGCCGCCGCAGGTCTGGTCGGAGCCCTCGCCCGCCGGCAGATTGGCGGCGTAACCGGGGACGTGCTCGGCGCGGCGGAACAGGCGGCGGAAGCCGCCGCCCTCGCCGCCGTTGCCGCGTATCTCGCACTTTGAAAGGAGCGCCCATGCCGACGCCAACGCGCTGGTGGCTGGTTCGCCACGCCCCAGTCATCAATCCGAGCGGCGCGATTTACGGCCAGGCGGATATCGATTGCGATGTTTCAGACGGCAAGGTCTTCGCCGCCGTCGCGCGGCTGCTGCCGACCGATGCGCTGTGGCTGCAGAGTCCGCTGCTCCGCACCCGCAAGACCGCCGCCGCGTTGAAGCAGGCCGGCGCCGACGGCCCGGCGCCGATCGACGAGCCGCGGCTGATGGAGCAGAGTTTCGGCGACTGGCAGGGCGGTAGCCGGGAGGAGGTCCGCGCGCGTCATCCGGAGGCCTATCGGCGGTTCTGGCTGGCGCCGGCGGAAGAGCGGGCGCCGAATGGCGAGAGCTTCGTCGACGTGGTCGAGCGGGTCGGGCAGGCCCTGGACGATTGGACCGCGAAGGCGCCTGAGCGCGACGTGGTTGCCGTGGTGCATGGCGGTCCGATCCGCGCCGCTCTGGCCCACGCGCTGGATCTGTCGCCGGCCCGGGCCCTCTCGTTCCACGCGGAGACGGTTTCGGTGACCCGGATCGACTTCTATTCCGACGGCCAGGCGGGCGTGGTCTTCGTCAACGCCACTCCCTGGCGGTCGTGACGTAGGCCGGCGGGTTGAGAATCGAGTCCACCCAGTCGACGGCGACGTCGACCGACCGCGCGGGCACCTCGCCCCGCTCCATCGGCCGGCGGATCATCACGATGGGCAGGTCGAGGCTTCGGGCCGCCCGGACCAGTGGTGCGTCCCTGTCCGTTCCGGTCGCCCGCATGACGACGGCCTGAGCCTCGGTCCGGCGGAGCAGCATGGTGTCGCCGGCGATGCTGTACGGCGGTGGTGCCACGATCGGCTCGAACCTCGGCGGCAGCGCCCATCCGACCGGCGGACGGGCGAGACGTGTCGGGAAGCGAAGACCGCCCACGGTCTCGAACGCGGCGATGTCCTGCGGCGGCAGCCAGAGCAGGACGGTGCGGGCGATCGAGGCCACCGAACCGACGGCTCCCGGCAGATCCCGGACCTCGATCCATCGGTCCAGCGGATGCCGCTCCCAGCCGCGAGGCCGGTAGGTGAGCCTGGCGGTTCCCGCGCGCTGGGCGCCGTCGCGAACGGCGCGGACGGCGTTCCCGTCAAACGGGTCGAGGGCGTCTATCACCGCCGCAGCGTCGCCGACGGCGACGTCGCCGATCCGGTCGACCGTGCAACCGCGGGGCGGTCTGGCACCGTCATGAAGCGTGACGAGCAGGCGGGCGACGGACGCGAAACGGTCGGCCAGCCGCTCGGCGAGGCGGGTACCCTCGGCGGTTCCGACGAAGATCCGAACGGTTTGCGGATCGCGCATGGGGAGAGGGTAGTGCGCCCTGCCGCCTGCGGCAATTCCGCCCTGCCGCTTGCGGCATTCCCGCCCTGCCGCCTGCGGCACTTCCGCTCCTGCCGCCTGCGGCATTTCCGCTCCTGCGGGGGCACGGCTTTGACGGATCGATCCCGGTACCATATGAGCAGGACCGGCGGATTACAGCCATCCGCCCCCGAACGACCTCAACCCCGGCGTGCTCCCATGTCCACCCGCGTCTTCTTCTTCGTCGTCACCCTGCTTTCCGCGACCCTGATCGGTACGGTCACCGCCGGCTACTTCATCTGGCAGGCGCGGGACGGTCAGGTCGATATCGGTGGACCGTTCACCCTGACCGATCAGACCGGCCGGACGGTGACCGAAGACGCGTTCGAAGGTACCTGGCAGGTGGTGTTCTTCGGCTACACCTTCTGTCCCGACATCTGCCCGACGGACCTGGCGACGATGAGCGCCGCCCTGGACGACCTGGGGCCGCTGGCGGACGAAGTGAGTCCGATCTTCATCTCGATCGACCCGGAGCGCGATACGGTGGAACAGCTCGCGTCCTACCACGAGTATTTCCATCCGCGGTTCTCGATGCTGACCGGCACCCCGGAGCAGATCGGCGCCGTCGCCAGGGAGTTTCGTGTCTACTACGCCAAGGTGGAGTCCGACGCGGCCTCGGACTATCTGATGGACCATTCTTCCATCACGTACGTCCTCGATCCGGCAGGCGACTACGTGACCCATTTCAGCCACGGCACTCCGGCGGAAAAGATCGCCGAAACCCTGCGCGGGCTGATTGCGGGCTGAGTGCCCGGCTCTCCGGACGGCTCGGCGGCGGAGCTTTGGCAGGGCCGTTTCCGCCGCGGCTTGATTGCCGCCCGGCGCCGCCATATTGTCGGCGCCCAACTTGACGCCCGGAGGAAACCGATGAGCGAGCGCATCAAAGGCGTGATGGCCGCAGGCCTGACCGCGTTCAACGACGATTTGTCGATCGATGTTCAGGGGACGCTGGACCACAGCAAATGGCTGCTCGCCAACGGCTGCGACGGTGTGCTGCTGTTCGGCACGACCGGCGAGGCGAACTCGCTGTCGCTGACCGAGCGGCTGACCTTCCTCGATGCCCTTGCCGGATCGTGCCTGCCGATGGACCGCATGATGATCGGCACGGGCTGCTGCGCTCTGCCGGACACGGTCGAGCTGACCAAGAAGACGCTGGAGATCGGCATCGAGTCCGCGCTCATGCTGCCGCCGTTCTACTACAAGAACCCGACCGACGACGGGCTCTACGCCTATTTCGCCAAGGTCATCGAGACGGTTGGCGACAGTCGGCTCAAAGCCTACCTCTACCACTTCCCGCAGATGTCGGCGGTGCCGTTCAGCCACGACCTGATCGGCCGCCTGCTGCAGGACTTCCCCGGCGTGTTCTGCGGCGTGAAGGACAGCTCCGGCGACTTCGAGAACATGAAGGCGATGGCCGAGACGTTCGACGGGTTCGATGTCTTCGCCGGGACCGAGCGCTACCTGCTCGATACCCTGAAGGCGGGCGGCGTCGGCACCATCACCGCCACCGGCAACTGTACGTCGTCCCTGTGCGGTGCCGTTTACGCAGCCTGGAAGGCGGGGGCGCCTGACATGGAAGGTTTGCAGGAGCAGCTCACCGCCCAGCGCCTCGCGCTGCAGAACTACCCGGCCGCCGCCGGCCTGAAGGAGCTGCTGGCCCGCGAGAGCGGCAAGTCCTCCTGGCGCAACGTCCGTCCGCCGTTCCTGCCGCTGGCCAAGGAAAAGGCCGACGCGCTTGTCGCCGACATGGCCAAGGTGAACTGGCAGCTTCCGGCGATGGCCGCCTGAAGCCGTTGAACACCGGTCCCGCTCCGGAGTCGCTCCGGGGCGGGGCGGCATTTCAGGCGTCTATTGCCCGTGTCGTGCGATTGACGAGATAGACGCCGGCGAAGACGAACGCCACCGTCCCCCAAAGCCACGACGACGGCACTTCGGCGAAAATCACATACCCCCAGAACAGACCCGTCACGGTCACCACGTAGCTCACCTGGCTGAGATAGACCGGGCCGGAGCGCTCGTTGATCTCGAAATACATGATGTATGCGACGCAGGTGATAACGATCTGACCGGTCATCGCCAGATCGTGGGGGCTCAGGCCGGCGGCGAAGAGGGGGTGGAAGACCCCGGCGGCGAGCATCATCGGAAGGCTGGCGAGCGACGCCGTCGCCATCATCCCGAACGCCGCCGCCAAGGACGATGTCCCGGCCGGTCGCAGCCGGGCCGCCAGAACCCCGTTGGCGGCGTAGAGCATGGGCGTCAGCATGCCGAAAAGGACCCAGGGCGTCATGTCCGCGCCCGGCAGGCTGGACTCCGGCAGGACCAGCAGCAGCACGCCGACCAGGCCGAGGGTCAGACCCGCTAGGGCCATCGGCTCGAACCGTTGCACGCCGGCCGCAACCGCCAGGGCGAAGGTCATCATCGGCGCCGTCGTCACCAGGGTCGAGATGATGCCCGCCGGTATGTGACGGGCGGTGGTGACGATCGTGAGGCTTGGCAGGACCGTGCCGACGAGACCCGTCGCGCCGTAGAGCAGGAGATGCCTGCCCGTGCGGGGGATGCGGATGCCGGCCCGGCGGCAGGCCAGGAACAGGAACAGCGAGGCGCCGGTCGTCTGCATCCAGACATAGGCGATCGGATGGATGCCGCCCAGCACCGCCGTCTTCGACAGCGAGAAGGACAGGCCCCAAAGGTTGCCCAGGACCAGCATGAGGACGAGAGGAAGGTGGCGCGACGCTAACACGAGGTCACCGGATCGGCCGGAGTTCAGGTCTCATGTGAACGGCCAGACCCAAGGAATGATCAGCACGCCCAGGCCGACCAGGATGATCTCCAGCGGCAATCCCATGCGCCAGTAGTCGCCAAACCTGTATCCGCCCGGTCCCATGACCAGCAGGTTGTTCTGATGGCCGATCGGCGTCAGGAACGCGCTGGAGGCGCCGACTGCGACGGCCATCAGCATCGGATCCGGGCTGACCCCGATGGCGCTCGCCAGACCGACGGAAACCGGAGCCATCACCACCGCCGTCGCGGCATTGTTCATGATGTCGCTGAGGGTCATCGTCAGAATCAGAACGATCGCCAGAATGACGTGCGGATTGGTGGTCCAGGCGGCGCTGGCGATCGCGTTTGCCAGGAGGTTGGCCGTGCCGGTGGTCTCCAGCGCGCCGCCCACCGGGATCATCGCGGCGAGCAGAACGATCACTTGCCAGTCGATCGCCTCATAGACCTCGCGCACGGAAATGCCGCGCAGAAACACCAGCAGGACGACCGCGAACGTGAGGGCTACGGCCGCAGGCAGCACGTTGGTCACCGTTGCGGCGATCGCGGCGGCGAACAGAAGGACGGGCACCAGCGCCCGGCGGGGTTCGAGCGAGAGATTGCGGTAGGCGAGCGGCAGGCAGCCCAGGGCCCGGACGGTCTCGTTGATCTGGTCCCGTGCCCCTTGCAGCAGCAGCACGTCTCCGGCCTGAAAGCGCGCATCACGGAGCCGGCTCCTGATAGGGGCGCCGGAGCGGGCGATGGCTAGGAGGTTGATGCCGTAGCGCGCCCGCAACGCCACCAGCGCCGGCGTGCGACCCTCCAGCCAGGAACGCGGGGTAACCACCGCTTCTACGACGGCAAGCGCGTCCGTATCGATCGGGCTGCCGCCCTCCTCGGCCTTGAGGTCCTTTGCGGCGACCATCTTGAAGCCCTTGGAGACCAGTTCCTCGATCGACTCCGTATCGCCGTGAACCAGCAGGACGTCGCCCTCCTGAAGCTGCGCCCGGTGCAGCCGTCGGATCACCCGCGTGCGACCTCGGACGATGCCGTCGAACTGCGGCGGCGTCTCCATCTCCTCGGCAATGTCGTCGATGGTCTTGCCGACCACCTTCGCCCCTTGCGGTACCACGAGTTCGGTCACGTAGCCGTCGATGTCGAAGGGCGCGTCGCCCTCGGATCGGTTCTGGCCTGAGGATGGAAGCAAGCGCCAACCGACCAGTGTCAGAAACAGAATTCCGGCCACCGCCATCGGGATGCCGGTCCAGGCGAAGTCGAAGAGCTGAAATCCATGGCCGGTCATCTGCTCGTGGTACTGGGCGATGATCACGTTCGGCGGCGTGCCGATCAGCGTCACCAGGCCCCCGAGGATCGTGGCGAAGGAAAGCGGCATCAGCACCAGCGAGGCCGAGTAGCCGGTCCGTTTGGCCATCGACAGGGCCACCGGCATCAGCAGCGCCAGCGCGCCGACGTTGTTCATGAACCCCGACATCGCTCCGCCCAGGGTCGACAGCGCGACGAGCTGGGTGAACCGGGTCGCGGCAAACCGCTCGATCCAGGCGGCGATCAGATCGACCACCCCGGAGCGGGCCAACGCCGAGGACAGCGCCAGCACAGCGGCTACGGTGATCACCGCCGGATGGCCGAAGCCGCTGAAGACCGTCTCCGACGGCACGAGGCCGACGCAAAAGGCCGCCATGAGCGCCAGCATGGCGACGGCATCCACCCGCCATCGTCCCCAGATGAACAGGACGACGACGGCGGCGAGGAGCGACAGGGTGGCGAACTGGTCAACGGTCATCGCAAGGTCCGCAACGGGTCCGCTCGGCGGACGGGGGCATCAACGTCCCAGCGGCGGTTCCGTTGGAGCATTAATCCTTTCTTTACGGGACACTGTTTAGCTTGTTCGAAGAAAATAGGGGAGTAGCGATCCATGCCCTTCGACGCGCGCCCATCGGCGGAAGCCGATCTGGTCGGATACATGACGCCGCGAGATGCCGCCGGTCTGACGCCCGTCGGCACCCTTCGCGAGCCTCTTTTCGCGGCTGTCATCGAGGCCGTACGATCCGTCACTGAGACGGCACCTCGACGCTAACCTTATCGGTCGCGAGGTTGCGCCAAATCACACTACGAATGATGGCGCCCTCGATCGTCGGCTCGGCGTCGAGCGATATACTTTGAGAACAAGCGACCCCCAGAATGTGATCCGCCTTCCAACCGTTCGATCCGAGCGGCATGGTCAGTCGTTGCGCAGCGATGAACCTACCGTTTGTCGACGGGTGCTCGGAGTTCGTGTAGCAGCACGCGGGTTCGCGTGCGACGCGACTCCAGCGGTGCTGGATCATGCGGGCGCTCGCTTCCGGCAACAGGTCGCTGATCCGGGCACCACGAAGCGGCCTGCCGTAGGGGCGCGCCACCTCTTCTCCGGCCAAACGATACACGAACTCTTCCGCGGTTCTGACCCGCAGCACGTACATTCGGCTCAACGCCCACGGCATTCCGGTTGGGTCCAGATCGTCGAAGGACGGCATCAGACGAGTGCCCCGACGGGCGTTCCAGTACTCGGCGACCCGGCGTAGCAGCTCGGGCGCCTCGGGCGGGAGAAAGCGGTCGGCAAAGGCCGGCATACGTATCCCCGTTTCACCTTCGAAGCGTCACGTCCGGCTCCACACTATCGGGTACGGCACCATCGAGACCGTGTGGCGGAACGACGCTGAGGATCTCCGGAGCCTATCGGGGCGGTGATCGATTGCGGTGGTCAGAACATGGTTTCGATGACCCGATCCGGCGGCGTGTGGCCGTCGAGAAAGGTCTTCACGTTGACGATAACCTTGTCGCCCATGTCCTGACGGCCTTCGATCGTCGCGCTGCCCATGTGCGGCAACAGAACCACGTTGTCGAGATCGAGCAGACCGCTGGTCACCTCGGGCTCGTGCTCATAGACGTCGAGCCCGGCGCCGGCGATCCGGCGTTCGCGCAGGGCTTCCACCAGGGCATCTTGGTCGACCACTTCGCCGCGGGCGGTGTTGACCACATAGGCATGCGGTTGCATCAGGGCGAGGCGGCGCCGGTTCATCAAGTGATAGGTCGCCGGCGTGTGCGGACAGTTGAGCGACAGGATATCCATGCGGCCGACCATCTGGTCCAGATTGTCCCAGTATGTCGCCTCGAGTTCCGCTTCGATGTCCGGGTGGACGGGCTTGCGGTTGTGATAGTGTACCGACAGACCGAATCCCTTGGCGCGGCGGGCCACGGCCTGGCCGATCCGTCCCATGCCGACAATGCCGAGCCGCTTGCCGTGAATCCGATGGCCCAGCATCCGGGTCGGCGCCCAGCCGGTCCACCGTCCGGACGTGATCAGCGCATTGCCCTCCACCAGCCGCCGGGGCACGGCCAGGATGAGTGCCATGACCATGTCGGCGGTGTCCTCTGTCAGGACGCCCGGCGTATTGGTGACGGTTATGCCCCGGGCCTTGGCGGCGCGAAGATCGATATGATCGACGCCGGTGCCGAAGGACGCGATCAGCTTCAGGCGTTCGCCTGCCTGTTCGATCAGGCTGCCGTCGATCCGGTCGGTGACCGTCGGGACCAGCACGTCGCAGTCCTGAATGGCGGCGGCGAGCTGATCGCGGGTCATCGCTTCGTCGGACAGGTTCAGGGCGGTCGAAAACAGTTCCATCATCCGGGTTTCGACCGGATCGGGAAGCTTTCGCGTGACGACCACGCGCTTTTTCGACTGCGGCATGCTCTCCTCCCGGCGATCGCTCCGGCCATTGGCGCCGACGGACCCACGACGTTCGGCCGTGGGTTACCAGGGTCGCGGCGCGCTGTCACCTGTGGCGAGGCCGGTGGCGCCGTCGTCCGTGACGGCGGCCGTTCCGCGTGTCGACTTCAGCAACCTCGCCTGCGTTCATGCATATCGTAGTCCGTGGCCTTAACGAACGCCATGGATAGCGGTATAAGGCCAGGGTTCGACTTCCTCCGGCGACCATGGACTTTCATGCGCGCGTTTGCCCTGCTTCTCGTTGCTCTGCTGGCCGTCCCGGTCGCAGCCGGCGCCCAGTCCAGCGACCCGGCCGGATCGTCCGCCAGTCGGTCGGAGGCGGCGCGGTCGGCTCGTGTCTCGGTCGGCAGCGAGACCGGCCTGCCGATCCCCCGTTTCGTCACCTTGCGGGCGCGCGAGGTCAACGTTCGTACCGGCCCCGGTGTCCGCTACCCGATCGACTGGGTGTATCAGCGGCCGAATCTTCCGGTCGAGGTGGTCGCCGAGTTCGATACCTGGCGCAAGATCCGCGATTTCGAGGGCACCGAAGGTTGGGTCCACCAGTCGATGTTGTCCGGTCGGCGGACGGTCATCGTCGTGACCGCCGTGCGCATGCTCCGCCGTGAGCCGGCCGAAAGCGCGCCGGCCATGGCGCGGCTTGAGCCGGGCGTCATCGCCTGGCTGGAGGTTTGCCGAGACGACTGGTGCGAGGTGGAGGTGGCGGGAATCGACGGCTGGCTGCGCCGCGGCGATGTCTGGGGTGTACGAGTCGGTGAGTCCGGGCAGGACTGACGCCGTAAGTCTATGTTCCGCGACGGTGTCTTTCGCCCGCGCGACCTGAACGGGTCCGCTGTCAGAACCCGTGATAGCGCTTGAACCAGTCGATGAAGACCGGGATACCCTCCTCGATCTCCGTGCGCGGTACGTAGCCGAGATCGCGGGTGCTGGCGTCGATATCGGCGAAGGTTTCCAGCACGTCCCCCGGCTGCATCGGCTTCATGTCGAGCACCGCCTGCCGGCCGCAGGCCGCCTCGATCACCCGGATATAGTCGAGCAGAGCCACAGGTTTGTTGTTGCCGAGGTTGTAGACCGCGTTGGGGACGCCGGCTTCACCGCCGGAGGGCGGGCGGTCGAGCGCGGCGAGCACGCCGGCGACAATGTCGTCGACGAACGTGAAGTCCCGCCGCATCCGGCCATGATTGAAGACCTGGATCGGATCGCCACGCAGGATCCGCTCGGCGAAAAGCCAGGGCGACATGTCGGGCCGGCCCCACGGACCGTAGACGGTGAAGAAACGCAGGCCCGTCGACGGGATGCCGTACAGGCTCGCGTAGCTGTACGTCATCACCTCGTTGGCTTTCTTCGTGGCGCCGTAGAAAGAGACCGGCCTGTCGACCCTGTGGTCGATGGAGAACGGAACCTCGCGGTTGGCGCCGTAGACGCTGGAAGACGATGCATAGACGAAGTGCTTCAGCCCGTCCTGAGCCGCCGTTGGCTGCATGCGGCCGCGGGCCATTTCCATCATGGCCAGATGCCCTACGAGGTTGGCCTGGGCGTAGTCGAACGGCTGCTGGATCGAGTACCGGACGCCCGCCTGGGCTCCCAGATGAACGATGCGGTCGATCTCCGGGTGCCGGGCGTCGAACGCCGCCAGCGCGTCCCGGTCGGAGAAGTCGATCCGCTCGAAAGCGAAACCTTCGCGGCCTTCGATCTCCCGCAGGCGCGCCCGTTTCAAGGCGGGATCATAGTAGGCGTTCATGTTGTCGATGCCGACGACACGCTCGCCCCTGTCCAGCAGCGCACGGACGGTATGCATGCCGATGAAACCGGCGGCGCCGGTGACGAGCACGGTCATCTGCTTAGGCACTCCCAGACCAGCATCGCCGATAACCCAGATGCGTCGGAGCGGATTGATTACCGCTTCCAAGCCGCTGCGTCGAGCCACGTCGATCCTGCGATACGGTTCGAGATGGTCCGCCCGAGCGGCGACCCGTATGGGAGTCGGTTAGGTCGAATACTCTCGATTTGGCGATCCGATTTTGCTACGGAATGCTTGGGGATGGGGGACGGTGTGACGAGTTATACTGCGGGTCAGGAGTGGCAGGGGTCGCCGCAAGAAGTCTTGGCGCAGATTGCCGGGACCGTGCGGTGTTCCGCATTGCTGGAGATTTGGCGTGCGGCCAGGGGCCTCGACTCGCCCATTCCTCTGAAATCCGGCCTGGACCCGATAACGCTGGCCAAGGCGGGGCTTCTTCCCTTCGTCTGGTTGCTTGAGCTGGATCGGCTTGGATCCTTTTTCTACCGGCTGGTCGGCGAGGGCGTTCGGCGTCATTTTCCGACGCCGGTTCGTGGACGGCACCTGAGCGAGTTGTACGATGGCGAGACCCGCGACCTTGTCACCGAGCACTGCCGACGGGTGTTGCTGGAGCACGTGATCCTGTTCGCGTCCGGGACCGTCCACCGCGACGGACAGGCAATCTATTACGCAAAGCGGATTCTACTGCCCCTCTGCGATGGGGAAGGCGAGACTCGGTACCTGATCGGCACGACCGACCAGTCGCAGGTCGATGAACGACCGGGCCGTGGCGGCGGTCTGCGGTTCTCTAACGATTTCGCCTCGTTCCTGCCGATCGACGTGCTCTAGGTCTCTTCTTTTTGGCGCCATGAACGGCGCCGCTCATCCGGTGCCCAGTGCCGGAAGACCAACTTTCCTGAGGATATGGGGCGCGCGACCGCCTGTATGTTGCCGTATATGTCAGCACCCTTTACCTTCAGATCAAAGGCTCGCACTCCATATCAGGAACGAAGGCAACCGGACGAGCCGGGAGGCAATACATGGTTCAGTCCAGCACGGCCCAGACCGATCGGGCGCTCGCGGCTGTAACGCTTGACGACAAGTACGTCCTCGACCGGGGGCGGATATTTCTGACGGGCGTCCAGGCGCTCGTGCGCCTGCCGATGATCCAACGGAGGATCGACCGGGCGGCGGGCCATGACACGGCGACCTACATCTCCGGCTATCGCGGCTCGCCCCTTGGCGGCTACGACCAGCAGCTCTGGCGGGCCGGGAAGCTCCTGAAGGAGCACCGCATCCACTTCCAGCCGGGGGTGAACGAGGAACTGGCCGCAACCTCCGTCTGGGGCTCGCAGCAACCGGGTCTTTTCCAGGGCGCGACGGCCGACGGCGTCGTCGGGCTGTGGTACGGCAAGGGACCGGGCGTGGACCGGTCCGGCGACGTGTTCAAGCACGGAAACTTCGCCGGTTCCTCCAAACTCGGCGGCGTCCTGCTGTTCGCCGGCGACGACCATACGGCCAAGTCCTCCACCGTCCCGCACCAGAGCGAATACGCCTTCGTCGATGCGTCGGTTCCGGTCCTGAATCCGGCCGGCGTGCAGGACACTCTCGATTTCGGCCTGCTCGGCATCGCGCTGAGCCGGTTCAGCGGCTGCTGGATCGGCTTCAAGACCACTGCGGAAATCATGGACAGCACGGCTTCCGTGAACGCCGATCCGGACGCCGTATCGATCGCGATCCCCGAGGTCGACATGCCGCCGGGCGGGCTCAACATTCGCTGGCCGGACGACTGGACGACGCAGGAGCACAGGCTTCAGGACTTCAAACTGCCGGCGGTGCGCGCCTTCGCGGCGGCGAACGCCTTCGATACGGTCGTCTGGGACACGGACAGGCCGCGGCTGGTGATCGTCACAACCGGCAAATCTTATCTCGACGTGCGGCAGGCCCTCGACGATCTCGGCATCGACGCCGAGATGGCCCGCGATATAGGCCTGCGGGTCTACAAGGTCGGCATGTCCTGGCCGCTGGAGCCGTCCGGCGCCGTCGCCGCGACCGCGGGGGCCGAGAAGGTTCTGGTGGTGGAGGAGAAGCGCTCGCTGATCGAATGGCAGCTCAAGGAAATCCTCTACGACCAGCCGCATGGCCGCCAGCCCAAGGTCGAGGGCAAGAAGACCGTCGACGGCAAGCCGCTGTTCCGCGTCAACGGCGAGCTTTTCGCCAACGAGATCGCGCTCGCCATCGCCGACCGGGTGCTGGAGATCGCCGACCTCGACCGGATCAAGGCCCGCCGCGCCCTGGTCGAGCAGCGCATGGCCTCGGAAACGGCAAAGCCGTCAGAGTTTGCGCGCACGCCCTATTTCTGCTCCGGGTGCCCGCACAACACCTCGACCAAGGTGCCGGAGGGTTCGCGCGCGATGGCCGGCATCGGGTGCCACTTCCTGGCGTCTTGGATGCCGCGCAGCACCGAGACCTTCACCCAGATGGGCGGCGAGGGTGTGCCCTGGGTGGGTATGGCGCCGTTTACCGAGACGACGCACATCTTCGCCAATCTGGGCGACGGGACTTTCAACCACTCTGGCTCGCTCGCCATTCGCCAGGCGGTCGCCGCCAAGGCGAACATGACCTACAAGATCCTGTTCAACGATGCCGTCGCCATGACCGGCGGCCAGCCCTCGGACAGCCAGCTCACGCCCTGGATGATCGCCCGCATGGTCGCCGCCGAGGGCGTGGCCCGGGTCGATGTGGTCACCGACGACCCGGACAAGTATCCGTCCGACAGCATCTGGCCCGAGGGCACCCAGGTCCATCATCGCGACGACCTCGACAGGATCCAGCGCGATCTGCGGGAGACGCCGGGTGTCACCGTCCTGATCTACGACCAGACCTGCGCTGCGGAGAAGCGCCGGCGGCGCAAGCGTGGCCTGATGGAGGATCCGAACAAGCGGATCTTCATCAACGAGCAGGTCTGCGAGGGCTGCGGCGACTGCGGCGTGCAGTCGAACTGCGTCTCGATCCAGCCGGTCGAGACCGAGTTCGGCCGCAAGCGCCAGATCGACCAGTCGACTTGTAACAAGGACTTCTCCTGCGTGAAGGGCTTCTGCCCCAGTTTCGTCAACGTGATTGGCGGCAAGGTCCGCAAGAGCGCGGGCGAAGCGTCGAAGTCGGACGCCCCGCCGCCGGTCTTCGAGGCGCTGCCGGAGCCGATCCTTCCGGAGCTGGACGAGCCTTACGGGATTCTCGTCACCGGCATCGGCGGGACGGGCGTCGTAACGATCGGCGCGCTGATCGGCATGGCCGCGCATCTGGAGGGCAAGGGCACCAGCATCCTCGACATGACCGGCCTCGCCCAGAAGGGCGGCGCCGTGATCAGCCACGTCAAGGTCGCGTCGTCCCCGGATGCGGTCCACGCGCCCCGGGTCACCACCGGCTCGGCCGATCTCATGCTGGCCTGCGACATCGCCACGGCGGTTTCCAAGGACGGTTTGAAAGCGATGAGCCGGGAGCGCACCCGCGCCGTGGTCAATACCCAGGAGACCATGACCGGCGCCTTCACCCAGAATCCGGATCTGCAGTTCCCGGCCGAGGCGATGAAGGCCCAGATTCGGGAGATGGCGGGCGACAACTCGGCGGAGTTCGTGGACGCCAACCGGATCGCGACGAAGCTTCTGGGCGACAGCATCGCCTCCAATCTCTTCATGCTGGGCTATGCCTATCAGAAGGGTCTGGTGCCGATCTCAGCCGCTGCGATCGAGCGGGCGATCGAGTTGAACGCCGTCGCCGTCGAGTTCAACAAGCAGGCGTTCCTTTGGGGACGCCGCACCGCCCACGACCGCGAGGCGGTGGAGCGCATCGTCGCGCCGAAGACGGAAGCGCCGAAGCGGGCGACTCCCGAAACCCTCGCGGAGATGGTGGAGCGCCGCTTCAACATCCTGACCGACTACCAGGACGCCGCATATGCCGGCCGCTACAGGGCGCTGGTCGAGACGGTCGAGGCGGCGGAGAAGAAGACGGTGCCGGGCAGCGACGCCCTGGCGAAGGCGGTTGCTCGCTATGCCTTCAAGCTGATGGCCATCAAGGACGAGTACGAGGTTGCCCGGCTGTACACAGACGGGACGTTCCGCAAACGCTTGAACGAGACGTTCGAGGGTGACTTCAAGCTGCAGTTCAACCTCGCGCCGCCGCTGTTCGCGCAGCGTGACCCGGAGACCGGCAGGCTGAAGAAGGCGGTCTATGGGCCCTGGATGCTGGGCGCCTTTGGCGTGCTGGCGAAGTTCAAGGGGCTGCGCGGCGGGGCGCTCGACATCTTCGGTAAGACCGAGGAGCGGAAGATGGAGCGTCGACTGCGCGACGAATACCTCGCCCGCATGGAGCGTCTGGCGGACACGCTAACGCCGGAAACGCACGCGGTCGCCGTCGACCTCGCCCTGGTCCCCGAGCAGATCCGCGGCTACGGCCACGTGAAGGAGGCCCATGTCGAGCGGGCAGAGGCGAAGGTGAAGGCGTTGGAAGAGCAGCTCCGCAACCCGGACGCCGCCCGGAAGGCGGCGGAGTAGCCGGGCGCGCGGCCGGGAGCAAGACGCGTCAAGACATCCCGAGCGCGCGCTTGTAGACCTCCAGCAGGGTTTCCTGCTCGTCGCGGTCGTCCTCTTCCATTTTCCGGAGCTTGAGGATCTGGCGCATGATCTTGACGTCGTAGCCGTTCGCCTTGGCCTCGGCGAAGACCTCCCGGATATCGGCCATCAGGTTGGCCTTTTCCTCCTCCAGGTTCTCGATCCGCTGGATGAAGGATTCGAGCTGGCCCGCGTTGATACCGCCGATATACGGCGAGTCGGCCTCGGCGGCCGGCGCGGAGGTGCTGGAGGCCGGGTTGTTCAGGGCGGAATTGGTCGCGGGCGGATGGCTACCGGCCGGCGCGGCGTTCTCGGTATCGTAGTCGTCCGACATCGCGGGCACTCCTTCGGCGAACGGTTTCGGGCGGCCGGGCGCGCGGCACGTCGCGCGTCGCGCGGCTCGGAAAACGGTGGCGGACCCTACGCGCAGCCCGGTTCGCAATCAAGCTTGACAGTGCGTGAACAAATAAGGAACATTTTAGGCCCTTGGCAACAGCCGACCGGCAAACCCGGGTCGGCAGGAGGAGCCCCTCATGCTCGCGACCATGATCTCCGATCCGACCGAACCGGTACGCGCCCTGTGGGAGCGGATGCATCACAGGGACTGGGAGGGGATCTCCCGGCTGCTGGATGGCGGGTTTCAGGCCGTCTGGCCGCAAACCAGTGAGCGGATCCCGAGCCCCGCGCAGTACATCGGTCTGAACCGGAACTACCCGGGCAACTGGGTGATCACCGTCAAGACGGTCGACGCCACGGCCGAAGGCGCGGTGGCTCGCGTCCATATCGCCAGCACGACGGATGACGTCTCCCTCTACGCGATCGGCTTCTACCGCGTCATGGGCGGAAAGATCCTCGGCGCGGAGGAGTACTTCGCCGATGTCGGTGTGGCGCCCTATGATCGCTCGGAGTGGGTGGAGCGGATCTGACCCCCCGCCGTGCTTGCCGTTCGAGGCAGCCCCCGCTACACCGCGCTCCATGAAGGACGGTATCGAAACGCGGCTCTACGTGGACGCCCCGCTCGCGGCGGGCGGTACAGTCGCGCTCGGCCAGGACCAGGCACACTATCTGAAGAACGTTCTCCGTCTCGGCCCCGGCGAGGGAGTCGCGCTGTTCAACGGGCGCGACGGCGAGTGGCGGTGCGAGATCGCCGCTGTCGCGAAGAAGTCGGCCGACCTTGCCGTGCTCGAGCGGACCCGCCTGCAGCGACCGGAGCCCGACGTCTGGCTCGCCTTCGCCCCGATCAAGCGCGCGCGGATCGATTTCACCGCTCAGAAGGCGACCGAACTCGGCGCCTCCCTGCTCTGGCCGGTGATGACCCGTCACACGATGGTTGACCGGGTGAACACCGACCGTCTGCGCGCCAACGCGGTCGAAGCGGCCGAGCAGAGCGACCGGCTGACGGTGCCGGAGGTGCGCGCGCCGGTGAAGTTGGACGCGCTGATCGACGCCTGGCCAAACGATCGCACCCTGATCCTCGCCGACGAAACCGGCGGGCCGCCGATCGCGGACGCGCTCGCCCGATTCCGGGGAGAACCGGATGCGCGTGCCGGATTCCTGATCGGACCGGAAGGGGGCTTTGCCGAACCGGAACTTGACCGGCTTCGGAACCTGCCGTTTGTTACGCCTGTCAGCCTTGGAGCTCGTCTCCTCCGCGCCGACACGGCCGCGCTCGCGGTGCTTGCCGTCTGGCAGGCCCTCGCGGGCGATTGGATCGATCGCCATGACTGAGACCCGGAGGCCCGATGTCCCGTCCGCCTGAAGATCAGGGTGCGCCCATCACCGACAAGGCGCAGCTGGTCGAGTGGTTCTCGTCAGCCGTCACGCCGAAGCAAGACTGGAAGGTCGGGACCGAACACGAGAAGTTCGCGTTCCGCCTGTCCGACAACCGGCGTCTGCCCTACGAGGGCGAGGACGGGATCGGCGCGATACTCAAGGGTCTTCAGCGGTTCGGCTGGCAGGGGATCGAGGAGAAGGGCAAAGTCATCGCCCTGACCCAGGGGCGCTGCGCCATCACGCTGGAGCCGGGCGGTCAGTTCGAGCTTTCCGGCGCGCCGCTCGACAACCTGCACCAGACCTGCGACGAGGTGCACACCCACCTCGCCCAGGTTCGCGAGGTCTGCGACGAGCTCGGCGTCGGCATGCTCGGCCTCGGTTTCGACCCGACCTCGACCCGCGAGGACATCACGTGGATGCCCAAGGGGCGCTACGGGATCATGAGCGCCTACATGCCGAAAAAGGGCACGCTCGGCCTCGACATGATGAAGCGGACCTGCACCATCCAGGCGAACCTCGATTTCGAGGACGAGGCCGATATGGTGGAGAAGTACCGGATCTCCCTGGCGCTGCAGCCGATCGCGACGGCGCTGTTCGCCAACTCCCCGTTCACCGAGGGCACGCTCAACGGGTTCAAGTCGTTCCGCAGCCACGTGTGGACCGACACCGATCCCGACCGCTGCGGCATGCTGCCTTTCGTCTTCGAGGAGGGTTTCGGCTTCGAGCGCTATGTCGACTACCTGCTCGACGTGCCGATGTATTTCGTCTATCGCGACGGCCAGTATATCGACGTCGCCGGCAAGAGCTTCCGCGACTTCATCGACGGCAAGCTGCCGGAGGTGGCGGGCCACACCGCCTCCATGGGCGACTGGTCGGACCACACGACCACCGTGTTCCAGGAGGTCCGGCTCAAGAAATACATCGAGATGCGCGGCGCCGACGGCGGGCCGTGGGGGCGGATCTGCGCGCTGCCGGCGCTCTGGGTCGGCCTGCTCTACGACTCCGGCATCCAGGATCAGGCCTGGCAGCTCTGCCGCGACTGGTCGGTCGCCGAGCAGGAGGAGCTGCGTAACGCGGTCCCGCGCGAGGGTCTCGACGCCACGTTCCGCGGCCGGCGCCTGAACGACTGGGCGCGGGATGTGGTCGACCTCGCCCGCGAGGGCCTCCGGCGCCGGGCCCGCCTCGACTTTCAGGGTCAGGACGAGACCGGTTTCCTGAAGCCACTGGACGAGATCGTCTCGACCGGCCGCAGCCAGGCGGACGACCTCATCGAAGCCTTCGGGAGCCGATGGAACGGCAGCGTCGACCCGGTCTTCCAGGAGCTCCGGTACTAGTAGGGTCTCCGGCTGGCGCGGTCGCGCCGGCGTCCCTAATTCCTTATCGCTGCTCGCCCCGCCAGGCGTCGATCAGCGGACCGGCTTCGCCGAACAGCGGGTCGGTCTCCGGTAGCCGGACGGCGGCAATTCGGTTTGCCACGCCGTCGCTCGGGTCGTGCTCCCGCTTCAGGTCGGGACTCTCCTGACCCGCCGGATAGCAGCCGCATACCAGGAAGTCGGCGCTGGAAGAGAGGCATTTGTGGCCGGTGCCCGCCGGCAGGATCAGCGCATCGCCCCGCCGCACGACCACGCGCTCCCCACCGTCGCCGCCGATCAGCAGGTCGGCCTCGCCGGCGACGCAGATCAGCGCCTCATGCGCATCTGAATGGTAGTGTTGATAAGGGAACACGCCATAGAGCCAGGCGCCGCCCCAGCCGTTGCGGCGCACGGTCGACTGCACCTCCGACGCGGAGACGCCTTCCGGAACCGCGCCGCTCAGGACGACGACCGGCAGGTCGGGGTTGTTCGGCGCCGCCGGGTCGGCGCCGAACCGCAGGAGGGTTACTGTCGGATCGGTCATCTCTCCTCCTCGCCCCGGATCGGGGGCTGTTGCAGGCTCCATCATAAGGCAGCGGCGGCACCTTGACCCCCGTCGGCCCCGATGCTCGACTGCGGCGAAACACCGACACAATTAAATCTACCGGAGGAAACGAGATGGCGCGCAAGCGGTATGAGGATCTGCGCAGTGCGCGTTGGTACGGGGCGGCTGACCTCAGGGCCTTCGGCCATCGGTCGCGGACCCTGCAGATGGGCTACAGCCGCGAGGATTGGAACGGCAAGCCGGTCATCGCCATCGTCAACACCTGGTCCGAGATCAACCCCTGCCACACCCATTTCCGCCAGCGCGCCGAAGAGGTGAAGCGCGGCGTCTGGCAGGCCGGCGGCTTCCCTGTCGAGTTGCCGGCGATCTCCCTGTCGGAGCCGTTCCAGAAGCCGACCACCATGCTCTACCGGAACCTGTTGGCCATGGAGACAGAAGAGTTGCTGCGCTCCTACCCGGCCGACGGGGCGGTGCTGATGGGCGGCTGCGACAAGACCACGCCCGCGCTGCTGATGGGCGCGGCCAGCATGAACATTCCGTCGATTTTCGTTCCGGCGGGCCCGATGCTGCGCGGCAACTGGCACGGCAAGACGCTCGGCTCCGGCTCCGACACCTGGAAGTACTGGGCCGAGCTCAAGGTCGGCAATATCACCGAACGCGACTGGGAGGAGATCGAGGAGGGCATCGCCCGCTCGCCCGGCACCTGCATGACCATGGGGACCGCGGCGACGATGATGAGCGCGGTCGAGGCGCTCGGCATGTCGCTTCCGGGCTCCAGCGCGATTCCCGCCCCGGATTCGAACCACAGCCGCATGGCGAGCCTGTCCGGCCGACGCATCGTCGACATGGTCTGGGAGGATCTGAAGCCGTCGGACATCATGACCGAGGGCGCTTTCGAGAACGCCATCTCCACCGTGATGGCCATGGGCGGGTCGACCAACTCGATCGTCCACCTGATCGCCATGGCCGGCCGCCTCGGGCTGCCGATCGATCTCGACCGGTTCGACGCGATCTCGCGCCGGGTGCCCTGGCTCGCCGATATCCGGCCGTCGGGCAGGTGGCTGATGGAGGACTTCTACTATGCCGGCGGCCTTCCGGCGTTGCTGGTCGAGCTAAAGGACCTGCTGCAAACCGATGCGGTCACCGTGTCGGGCAGGACCCTCGGCGAGGATATCGACGGGGCCGACGTGCACAACGAGGAGGTCATCCGTCGCCGCGCCAACCCGCTCGGCGAGCAGGGCGGCCTCGTCGTGCTGCGCGGCAACCTGGCGCCGAACGGGGCGGTCATCAAGCAGACCGCCATGGATCCGAAGTTCATGACCCATCGCGGTCCGGCGGTCGTCTTCGCCGATTACAACGACATGGCGGCCCGCCTCGACGACCCCGACCTCGACGTGACGCCGGATAGCGTCATCGTGCTGAAGCACGCGGGGCCCCAGGGCGGGCCGGGCATGCCGGAATGGGGCATGCTGCCGATTCCCAAGAAGATTCTGCAGATGGGTATCCGCGACATGGTGCGGATCTCCGATGCCCGGATGTCGGGCACCAGCTACGGCACCTGCGTGCTCCATGTGGCGCCCGAAAGCTGGGTCGGCGGCCCGCTCGCCTTCGTGCAGGACGGCGACATGATCGAGCTCGATGTCGACGGTAGGCGCCTGCATCTGGACGTCTCGGACGAGGAACTGGCCGCGCGCCGCGCCGCCTGGACCCCGCCGAAGCGCAAGTTCGAGCGCGGCTTCGGCGCGATCTACGCCGACCACATCACCCAGGCCGACAAGGGCTGCGACTTCGACGTGCTGATGGGCACGATGGCGACGCCGGAACCTGAAATTCACTGACGCGGAGACCCACCGGATGTCCGAGACCAAAGTCGCCCTCGTCACCGCCGCCGGCTCCGGCATGGGGGCGGCGATCGCCCGCAAGCTCGCGGCGGATGGCTATGCCGTCGCCATCAACTCGTCCTCCGGCAAGGGGGAGGCGTTGGCCGAGGAACTCGGCGGGATCTCGGTGACCGGCTCCAACCTTGAGCCGGCGGTCCTGAAGGCGCTGGTCGATGCGGCACTCGACAAGTGGGGGCGGATCGACGCGGTGGTGAACTCCGCCGGTCACGGACCGAAAGGGCCGGTGCTTGAGCTCACGGACGAGGACTGGCATCTCGGCCTCGACGTCTACCTGATGAATGTGATCCGCATGACGCGCCTGGTCGTGCCGGTGATGGAGCGGCAGTTCGAGGCGGACGGGCGCGGCGGGGCCATCGTCAACATCTCCACCTTCGCCGCCTTCGAGCCGGAGGCGGCGTTCCCGACTTCGGGCGTGTTCCGGGCCGGGCTGGCCGCCTTCACCAAGCTGGTGACCGACAAATACGCGGCCAGCGGCATTCGCATGAACAACGTCCTGCCGGGCTTCATCGACAGCCGGCCGGAGAAACCGGAGTTCCGCGCCCGGATTCCCATGGGCCGCTACGGACGCGCGCAGGAAATCGCCGATGTCGCAGCCTTTCTGGTCTCCGACGCATCGTCCTACATCACGGGTCAGAACCTTCGGGTCGATGGCGGTATCACGCGCAGCGTGTGAGTTTTCCCTCATCGATGACCGGTAGCGGTATGCGGCGACCTCCCGGTAGACTGCCGAACAAGGCCGAAACCGGAGGATCCCGCCGTGAGCGCTGCCCCCACCTACGGCACAATCGAAGTCGAGCCGCTCGGCGGCGCCATCGGCGCCGTGATCCGGGGCGTCGATCTCGGTGCGCCGCTGTCGAACGCCCAGGCGGCCGAGGTGCATGCCGCCTTCCTCGCCAATTCCGTCGTGTTCTTCCGCGACCAGGATCTCGACGATCCCGAGCGACAGAAGCGGGCGGCCCGGCTGTTCGGCGAGCCGGTTGCCATCCCGTTCGTGAAGTCGCTGGAGGGCCATCCGGAGATCATAGACATCGTCAAGGAGCCCGAGGACGCCGGGAAGTACAACTTCGGCGGCAACTGGCACACGGACACGAGCTTTCTCGAGACACCGGCTATGGGATCTCTGCTGTATGCCCTTGAGGTACCGCCCCGCGGCGGCGACACCCTGTTCGCCGATCTTCACGCCGCCTACGACACCCTGTCGGATGGGCTCAAACAGACCCTGGACGGACTAGTCGGGCTGCACAGCGGCACGCGCTCCTACGGCAGCCAGTCGAAGTTCCAGGGCGGCAGGAACGCGTCCGTATCAATGTCGATCGACGCCAACGAGGATGGCGATCGGCTGATCGAGCATCCGGTGGTGCGGACGCACCCGGAAACCGGCCGCAAGGGACTCTTCGTCAATCCGAACTACACGATCCGCTTCAAAGGCTGGAGCGAAGCGGAATCCAAGCCGCTCCTGGACTTCCTATACGCCCATGCGATCCGCGACGAGTTCATCTGCCGCTTTCGCTGGGAGCGCGGTTCCGTCGCGGTCTGGGACAACCGGTGTCTGATGCATCGGGCCGTCAACGACTACGAGGGGCACCGCCGCCACGTCCGACGGGTAACGCTGAAGGGCGATCGGCCGCATTGAGGCCGAAGCATCGATTGGAGGGGATCTATGAGGCTTGAGGGCTCATGCCATTGCGGCCAGGTGCGGTTCAGCCTGGAGAGCGCGCATCCGTATCCCTTCAACCTCTGCTACTGCTCTATCTGCCGGAAAACCGCCGGTGGAGGCGGTTTCGCGATCAATCTCGGCGGACAGGCCGACACGCTTGAGGTCGTAGGCGAGGAGCATGTCGCCGTCTATCATGTCGAGGGGCCAGGTGGAGAAAGTCCGCTCGGCCGCCACTTCTGCTCCCGTTGTGGGAGTATGCTTTGGGTATGGGACAGCCGCTGGCCGGATCTGATCCATCCCTTCGCCTCCGCGGTCGACACGCCGCTACCGGTGCCGCCGGATCGGGTCCATCTGATGCTGGCGTCGAAAGCGGACTGGGTCCAGCCGGTCGCGGGGCCCGAGGACCGATGCTTCGAGGAGTATCCCGATGACTCGATCGCCGACTGGCACCGGCGCAAAGGGCTTGTTACCTGAACGAAAGGCTGGGAGCGGATCCTCGAGAGCAACCATTCGTTAACGATGGATTCGCTAGTGTTCGCATAAGAGCGTTCTGAAGGACGGCATCTGATGTCGTCGGACTGATTTGGGAGGTCAGGATGGCCGACCCCGCCTTGGAGGGGAGAGGGGGGACCGGTCCGCTGTTCGGCGTGTCGAAAGACACGCTGGATACGGAACGGGTTCGTTATCTTTACAGGTCCACGGCCTCGGTGCTGGCGAGCACCTTCGCCGCGGTGGTCCTTGCCTATATCGGTGCGGACGTTGTCGGTCCGTCGCTGGCCTATGGTTGGCTCGCCTGCGTCGTTGTCGTGTCGGCGCTCCGCATCTATGCATGGTTCGCCTCGCGCGGTCGCCGGATCAACAGTCTGAATTACGGGCAGTGGCTCCTGTATTTTGAGACCGGCGTCCTGATGTCGGCTCTGCTGTGGGCGGCGCCCGCAATCCTATTGGTGATCTCCGACCCGCCGCTGGAAACCATTGCCCTATTCACCGCGATGATCGGCGCGTTGGCGGCGGGCGCTGTTTTTTCCTTCGCCATCTGGCCGCGCATCTTCCTGATCTATCTCGGTCTCGTGGTCGGCCCGGCCATCGTCGGTCTGATCCTGTCGGACCAGTTCTTCGCGCGCACAATCGGGATCGCCGCCATTCCTTATGCCGGCGCGGTCGTGATCTGGGGGCGGGTGGTCGCCCGCATGCTGATCGAAGGCATTGGGCTTCGGCTCGAGAACTATGCGTTGGCCAGCGATCTGGCGATGGCCCGTGACCATGCGCGGGAAATCGACCGGACACGGCACGAGGGATTCGCAAGTCTCAGCCACGAACTGCGCACACCGCTCAACGCGATCATCGGATTCGGCCAGGCCATCGAGGCCGAACTGTGGGGCCCGATCAGCAATCGGCGCTATGTCGAGTACGCGAGCAATATCGTCCATGCGGGCGAACATCTGGACAATCTGATCGGTCAGGCGATGGACCTGTCCCGGCTGGAAAGCGGCGGCATCTCTCTTGAAGAGCAGGACGTGGCGATCGCCGCGCTCGCTTCGGACTGCGAGGCGTTGATCGCGGCGCGAGCGAAAAGTCAGGGCCTGACGCTGACCGTGGAGGTCGAGGAGGGGCTTCCTCTAGTGCGTTGCGACCCGTCCAAGGTCCGGCAGATCATCATCAACCTGCTCTCCAACGCCGTGAAGTTCACCCCGACCGGAGGACGCATTCTGCTTTCGATCAGGCGGACCCTCGACGGCGAATTGGACATCGCGGTGAGCGACACCGGCCTCGGCATCTCCCGCGAGGAGTTGAAACGCGTGATGGAGCCCTTCGTGCGCGGCGACCACGCCCAGGTCAGGGCCTCGGAGGGTCTCGGCCTGGGGCTTTCCCTCTCGCGCACTCTCGCCGAACTGCACGGTGGATCCCTGTCGCTGAACAGCACGCTTGGCGAAGGAACCACCGCCCATCTCTATCTCCCCGAAGCGCGGCTGCGGGACTAGCGGCGCGCTCTGCGATCGATGTTGCTGGGGGCTTCGGTGACGATTTTGTCCGCCTCCGGTGCCGGAACACGTCTTGCCTCCGTTCGTGACAGATGCAACTTTGCTCGCCGATGGTCGCGACAAGACGGCCGGTGAGTAAAGAGATCAGATGGAGGAACCTCAATGAAACGTCTCGTACGTGCGGCGGTTGTCGCTGCTCCGATTCTGGCCCTTGGCGCGTCCGGCGCGAGCGCCGACCAGTTCCTGCGCATGGTGTCCGGCCCCTCCGGCGGTTCCTGGTATCCGCTTGGCGCCAAGATCATGCAGGTGGTCCAGGACAACATCGACGGCGTCGCCACCTCGAACACGTCGGGCGGCGGCATCTCCAACGTCAAGGCGGTCGGTGGCGGCGATGCCGAAATCGGCTGGACCTACGCCCATACCGCCGCGAACGGGTTCAACGGCACCGGCAAGTTCGACAAGCCGGTGAAGGACATCGCCTATTTCGCGACTCTGTATCCGTCGACCTTCCAGGTCGCGGTGCCGCGAGACAGCGACATCAAGACGATCGAAGACATGAAGGGCGCCAACATCTCGCCGGGCAAGACCGGCTGGACCGGCACCGCCTTCGCTGAGTCGATCATGCAAGCCTATGGTTTCAACTTTAACGACATCAAGAACAATGGCGGCACGGTCCATCACGTGGACTACACCGAGTCCGTCGCTTTGATGAAAGACGGCCATATCGATGTGTTCATGGCCGCAACCTCGATGCCGCAGGCGTCGTTCATCGAGTTGAACCACAGCCCGGGCCTGCGCTTCATCGGTGTTCCTGAGCCGAAGCTGACGGAGATCATCAACGCCAATCCGGGATACATCCGCGGTGCCATCACGCCGGGGGCCTATGAGGGCGTCAACGAGGAGATCCCGACCCTGGGCATTGTGACCAGCATGATCGTGAACAAGGATCTGCCGGACGACCTCGTCTACAACATGATGTCCGTGTTCTGGGACAACCACGCCGCCTTCGCGGAAGTGAAGAAGACTTGGAACGGCGTCAGCCTGGAGAACGCGTTGAACGGTGCCTCGGTTCCGGTCCATCCGGGTGCCGCTCGGTATTACGAAGAGAAGGGCGTGCGTCCGGCGAGCTGATCGTCGATCCACGCTGACCTTCGCGGGCGCCGGGTCCTCCGGCGCCCGCCTTCTGTTTCGTCCCCCGAATACTGACAGGCTGGATGGCCGCGATGAGCCAGACGGAAAACGCCCTCGACTACGGCGAAGTGAAGGAGCCGACGTTCCTGGAGCGTCTGCTCGTGCAGAAGCGCTGGACCCTGCCCTGGACGATCACCTTCATCTGCGTCGTGATCGCCGTGGCGCTGTCCTTCTTCCACCTCTATGTCGCGGTCTTCGGTACGCCGGAAGGACGCTCGTTCCGGACCACCCATCTCACGGTGATGATGGTGCTGGCGATCCTGATCCAGCCGCTTTTCCGTCGCACCCATTTCGAGGCCATCGACAGCCCACTCAAGGCGCTTGGTTTCGCCATCGACCTCGTTCTGGTGGGGGCGGTCATCTTCGTCCATGTCTGGACCATGTGGGACATCGATGCCTTCCAGCTCCGGCTCGGCTCGAAGGAGGAGGGCGATCTGATCGCCGGGACCATCTGTATCGCGCTCGTTCTCGAGGCGACGCGCCGCACGGTCGGTCTCGCCATGGTTTGCGTGACCGGCTTCTTCATCGTCCACGCGCTCTACGCCCATAAGTTCTTCGGCTTCTTCTACGGTCCGCCGACGCGCCCGGCCAAGTACATCGACACGATGTTCATGAGCACGGACGGCATCTTCGGCATCCCGCTGCATGTGGCAGCCACCTACATCGTTCTTTTCATCATCTTCGGCGGATTGCTGATCCGATCGGGCGCAGGCAAGTTCTTCATCGACCTAGCGGTCGCGCTCACCGGGCATCGGGTTGGCGGTCCGGCAAAGGCGGCCACCGTGGCCTCCGGGTTCATGGGCACGGTCTCGGGCTCGGCGGTGGCCAATGTGGTGACGACCGGGTCGTTCACCATCCCGCTGATGAAGAATCTCGGCTATCGGGCGAAATTCGCCGCCGCCGTCGAGGCCTGCGCTTCGTCGGGCGGTCAGATCACCCCGCCGATCATGGGCGCGGCCGCCTTCATCATCGCCGAAAATTTGGCGCTGCCCTATGTCTACGTGATTCTGGCGGCGCTGATTCCGGCCATCCTCTACTTCGCCACCATCTATTTCATGGTGCATTTCGAGGCGGAGAAAACCGGGATCGAGCGGATTTCCAAGGACCGCCTGCCGAAGGCCCTGGAGGTGCTCAAGGACGGTTGGCACCTGCTCTTCGCGCTCGGTGTCCTCATCTTCTTCCTGGTCAGCGGCTACACGCCGATGATGTCCGCCTTTTGGGGCATCCTGGCGCTGATCGGCCTCAGTTTCATCAATCCGCACACGCGCATGAGCCCGGCCGACATCCTGGCCGCGTTCGAGAGCGGCATCCGCTCGACCGTACCGGTGACGGTCGCCTGCGCCTGTGCCGGCATCATCATCGGCTCGGTCTTCGTCTCCGGCCTCGGACTCAAGTTCACCCAATCGGTGATCGATCTGTCGGGTGGCAATCTGCTCATCCTGCTCACGCTGACGGCGGTGGCGGCGATCGTGCTCGGCATGGGTATGACGACGACGGCGGTCTACATCACGGTCTCGGCGCTGATCGTGCCGTCCCTGGAGAAGCTCGACGTGCTGCCGATGGCGGCGCATCTCTTCGCCTTCTATTTCGGCGTGGTCTCGACCATCACGCCGCCGGTGGCTCTGGCCGCCTTCGCCGGGGCGGCGATCGCCAAGACGCCGCCGATGGCCACGGCGGTCGAATCCGCCAGGGTCGGTATCGCGAAGTATCTCGTCCCCTTCGCCTTCGTCTACAACCCGTCCCTGTTGTTCGACGGCTCGATCGCCTGGACGGTGTATTCGACGCTGGCTGCGGTGGCCGGCCTCTGGTTCCTGTCGGCGTCGTTGGAAGCTTGGCTGCACGGGCCTCTCAAGGGGCTCCTGCGGCTCGCGATGTTCGCGGCTGCCGTCCTCTCGCTGATGCCGCCGACCATCGATATCTACGGCATTCCCGGCATCTTCCTGTCGCTTGCGGGTCTGGGCATCGGCGTGGCGATCACCGTGTTGCGGCGCCGGTCTCCGGCACCGCGGATCGCCGCAGCCCCAGGTCAGCCAGCTGCCGGTCAGAGCGGAGGCGCCCATGGCTGACATCTTCCTCGGCAAGCCCTGGCACTGGGGCCTGCTCGTCCTCGCCTTCATCTGTCTCGCAGTGGTCGGCGTGAACTACATGCACACCTATGCCTTCAACACTTTCGCCACGATCTGCCTGGCCGTCGGTCTGCTTGTGGTTTCGGCCGTGGTGCTGACCCACAGGCACGGCGACCGGGTCACGCGGGAGCCGATCGAATTGTCGGAGGATGAATAGGGTCACGCGGGTCCTGGCCGGTCATGGGGGGACGTGACTCGTCGTTCGCACGCCCTTATACCCTAAGGCTGTGACCACGGACGGTCTGGCCGCGCTCATGCGCTTCGCATTCTTCCTAAGTCTCTCTTGCTGCCTGATCGTGGGCGGACTCCGCCCCGCTTTCGCCGACAAAGCCGCGGTCCAGAGCCCTGCCGGGACCCCTTCCGGTGCGCCTGCGGAGACATCCGCCGGGATCGCCTACGAGGTCTCGATCGAGGGGCTGGAGGGTGCCGGCGATCTGCAGTCGCTGGCGGAGGAGAGTTCCGGTCTGCGCACCCGTATCGACGATCTGCCGGTCTCAACGGCGGCGCTCAAGCGTCGGGCACGGGAGGACGAGGACACATTCGCCACCATCGCCCGCGCGCGCGGGTACTACGATGCGGTCTTCGTACACCGGGTCGACCCCCCCGCCGCGCCCGGCGGTCCGGTCCGGGTGCTGATCTACGGCGATCCCGGACCGGTCTACACGTTCGGTGACGTGTCGATCTTGGCCGCCGATGCGGCTGGCGCTGGCGCCATTGGCCCAAGCGTGACGCAAGAGGCGCTGGGCCTGCCCCGAGGCGGGCCCGCCCGGTCGGACGCTGTCGTCGCGGCGGAGAGCACCCTCGTTCGGCTGTTTCAGGAGCAGGCATACCCCCTGGCCCGGTTGACGGACCGGACGGCAACGGTGAACCGCGACACCAAGACCATGACCGTGTCGTTCCGTGTCGCGCCCGGCCCCAAGGCCCGGTTCGGCCCGGTCACCGTGACCGGAAACGAGGCGATCGCGCGCGACTACATCGTCCGGCGCCTGCCTTGGGTCTACGGAGAGCTTGCCGACGTTCGCGCGATAGAGAAGGGCCGCAAGGCGCTTGTCAGCACCGGTCATTTCGAAAGCGTCGGCATCGAGGTCGCCGAACAGGTCGGGCCGGACGGCCTGCTGCCGATTTCGGTCTCCGTCCGCGAGAATCCACCGCGCAGCATCGGTGCCGGGGTAAGTCTCTCCACGTCCGAAGGGCTCGGTAGCCGAGTGCATTGGGAGCATCGAAACCTGTTCGGCGGCGCGGAGCAGCTGCGCTTTGAGGCGGCCTACGGCGAGGTGGAAAGCAGCCTGACCGGCGCGTTCACCGTGCCGGACGTCCTCGCCACCGACCAGAATTTCACGGTCGAGACCGGCTACACGGAACAGCGGACGGATGGCTTCGACAGCGAAAGCTACCGGGCGATCGGGCGGTTCGAGCGGCGACTCTCCGACATCCTCTCGGTCGACTATGGCGTGAGCCTCGAGCGCACCCATATCGAGGATGACGGCAAGGAGCAGCGATTTACCCTGGTCGGCATACCGCTGGGCGCGACGATCGACACCTCCAACGATCTGCTCAACCCGACATCGGGCGGCCGGACCCGTCTCCGGTTCACGCCGTATCTGGACAGTCTGGGATCGACCCAGTCGTTCTATTCGACCCTGCTGCGCCACGCCCATTACCTGTCTCTCGACGGCGACGGCGATCTGGTCCTGGCGGCACGGGCCGGGATCGGTTCGATCTCCGGCGCCTCCACCGCGAATCTTCCGGCTGACAAGCGCTTCTATGCCGGCGGCTCCGGCTCCGTGCGAGGGTACGCGCTCCAAAGTGTGGGACCTTTGGACGGCGCCGACGAGCCCACCGGCGGTAGCGCGCTCCTGGACTTCGCCCTGGAACTGCGCTGGCGGGCTTTCGGCGATTTCGGCGTGGTGCCGTTCGTCGACGCTGGTCAGGTCTACAATCAGGAACTGCCGAGCTTGGACGGCGACCTGCAATGGGCGGCGGGTGTCGGCTTCCGCTACTTCACGGCCATCGGGCCGATCCGCGCAGACATCGCCTTTCCCTTGAATCCCCGGGACAGCGACGAGGTCTTCCAGGTCTATTTCAGCCTTGGCCAGGCGTTCTGAGCGATGGTGCGGCGCGCGCTCCAAATCGGTGTCGGCCTGTTCGCGGTGCTCGCGGTTTCGGTACTCGGCGTGTTCGCGGCCGCCAACTCCGATTGGGGGCGTGCCAGGATCATCGCACTGATCGAGGAGGCGACTGCGTCCGGTCCGGTCTCCGTGCGGATCGGCGCGATCGACGGCGCGCTGCCCGGACGGGTCGAGTTGCGGGACGTGGTCGCTGCCGACGGCGCGGGCGCTTTCGCCGAGGCGCGGCTGGTCGTTCTGGATTGGCGCGTGCGCGATCTGCTGGCGGGCCGGGTATCCGTCGACACCCTCTCGTTTTCGGACGCCCGCCTCGACCGTCTGCCGGTCCTGCCGGAGACGCCGGAACAGCCGAAACCGTTGGACCCCGAGCCGCTGTCGCTGAAGTTCGAGAGCCCCGGCATCGAGATCGCCGTGGACCGTCTGACGGTCGACGGTCTTACAGTGGGCAAGGCCGTCGCCGGCGAAGCGGTGACGGTTTCCGCCGACCTGTCGGCCGGCCTGAACGCCGGTGAAGCGCGGGTTCGAGGATGGATCGAAGCGGTGCGGCCGTCGATGGCGCCGGCTCGGGCCGAGATAGACCTGGCCCTTGCACCGGGGAGCGGCGAGTTGCGCGCCGAACTCAGCCTGCACGAACCGGAGAACGGACTGGTAGCCGGTATGCTGGCGGTCGACGGCAGGCCGGCGCTTGACCTGTCGCTGACCGGTGACGGCGGGCTCGACGGCTGGCGAGGGGCGCTGAAGGGTGGCTTCGGTCCGGACGCGCGGGTCGATCTCGATCTAAACCTGGCCACAGGTCCAGACGGATCCCGGCTCGCGGTGGACGGATCGATCGCCGCCGCACGGCTGGCTCCGCCGGAATTGCGACCGTTGCTCGCGATCCCGGCGACGGTCGACCTCGCCGTGCTTGCCCGCCCCGACGGGAGTATCGGGCTTGAGTCCCTGAAGGTTTCCTTGCCGCAGGCGGTTCTCACAGCCACCGGCGAGGTCGATGCCGACGGCGTCCCGGTTTCCGCCGCCGCCGATCTGGCCGTGCCGGATCTCGCCGCCCTCTCCGATCTGGTCGGAGCGGCTGTCGACGGACCGGTTCTGGCCGGAGATGTGGCCGTCGCGGCCCGTCTGGATGACTCGGGTCGACGGCTGGCGGTGCGGGTGGACGGCGCGCCGGCGGCATCGGGTATCGTGCTGGACGATCTGACGCTGACCGTGACGGCCGAGGCGGACGAGGCGCTGGCCCGTATGCCGGAACGGGTGAGGGTCGCACTGGACGGCGGCGTGGTGACACCGGCGGTCGAGGGGCTGGATACGGTCGGATTGCTGGGACCGCGTCTCGACCTGTCTGCCGCCGGTTCGGTGGCGACGAGAACCGGTGCGGCGACGGTCGACCGGTTCGTGCTCGGCAGCGCCGGTGTCCGAGCCGAGGGCCGTGTCGGCATTGTCGGCGGCAACCGTCTGACGCCGGCGCTGACGGTGACGGCGGGCGATCTCGGACGGTTCAGCGCCCTGGTCGGGCGCGACATGGCGGGGGAGCTTGAGCTTTCGGTCGACGGCAGCGTTGACCTCGACCCGCTGGACGTCTCCGCCGCTCTGGCTTTGACCGGCACGCGGCTTGGCGTCGGCGATCCGGGTTTGGACAGTCTCGTGGGGCCTTCGCCGACGCTGACCGCCGGCGTCGCGCTCGGTCCCGACGACCTGCTTCACATAATCGACCTTTCGCTGGACGCGGAAACAGTTCATGCGGGAGGTGCTGCGACCGTCGATCTCGGCACCGGCGCGATCGACGGGCGGGTCGACCTCGCGGCGCCAAACCTCTCGGCGTTGAGCGCGGTCGCCGGGGCGGATCTGGCGGGCGACGCAGCCGTGGCGATCGCCCTCGGCGGGACACTGGAGGCGCCGGCGGCGTCTGCGTCCTGGCGGCTCGTCCGACTCGCCGTCGCGGGCACGCAGATCGGGGAGACCACCGGCTCGGTCACGGCGAGCGGGCTGCCGGACGCGCCGGCCGGTGACATGCGCGCAACGGCCAGTCTGCGCGGCGAGTCGGTCGAGCTTGCTGTCCGCTACGCCCTGGCGGGCCGCGTTTTGACCCTGCGGGATCTGTCCCTCGGCGGGCTTGGCGCCCAGGTATCCGGAAATGTCGCGGTCGATCTGGAGACGATGCTGGCGCGGGGCGATCTTTCCGCGTCCGCCGCCGACCTCGGCCTGATCGGCTCCTCGTTGGACCTGCCGCTTGCTGCCGGTACCGTCCAGGGCGCGGTCGCGCTGGCCGACACGGAAGGACAGGGCGTGTCGCTGACCCTCGACCTGACCGGCCTTGCCTTGGAGGACGGCACCGATATCGGGCGGGCCTATTTCGACGCCTCCCTGTCCGATGTCACCGGGGTTGCCGGCGGACGACTGAATGCCTGGGTCACCGACGCCGCGTCCGGCGGCTTGGCGTTGAAGGCGGCGACGCTCCGCGCCGAAGTTCGAGACGGTTTGGCGGACCTGAGCCTGAACGCAGAGGGCGATATCGGCGTGCCGGCCGTCCTGGCCCTGACGGCCCAGGCTCCGATCGATCCGGCCGACGGGCCGATCAACATCGGCCGTTTGGCGGCCGATCTTGGCGATGTGGCGATCCGGCAGCGGGGACCGATCCAGGTGGCGCTGCTGCCGACGCCGCGGATAGACGGAATCGATCTGGCTATCGACGACGGCAGGCTGAGCGGTCATGCCGGATTCGATATGACGGATCTGGATATCGCCATCGCCATTCGCGATCTACCGGCGGCGCTGGCGCGGTTGGCTGACCCGACCTTGGAGCTGGACGGTCGGATCGTCGGCGATATCGCCGTCAGCGGTCCCATCGAAAACCCGACGGCCGATGTCACACTCTCCACGGCCGGTCTTCGCACGCTGGCGCCGGATCTGGCCGATATGCCGCCGCTGGTGGCCGATCTCTCGCTGGCGCTGGCTCAGCGTAGGGCCACAGCCCGGTTGAAAGCCTCGGTTGGCGATGGGGCGACCGCCAGCCTCGCCGCTGCGATCCAGGGCACCGACGGACAACCCGGGGCGCCGCCTGTCTTCGATGCCGCGGCACCGCTCGAAGCAACGCTGGATGCGGATCTGGACCTGGCCAGGGTGTCCGCGTTCCTTCCCCTGGACCTCGTCGCCTTGGGCGGCAGCGCCTGGGCGCGGATAACGGCCGACGGGACCGCCGGCGCCCCGGCGCTGGCCGGTGCGGTGACGGTGGACGCAGGAGAGGTCGACGTCCCGTCCGCCGGTCTCTATCTGCGGGATCTGACCGTGCGGGCCGAGGGTGACGGCGGAAGGCTTGTCATCCGACGCTTCGATGCCCGTGCGGCCGGTGGCGGAACCCTCTCCGTTTCAGGGGCGTTGTCGGTGGAGCCGGATGCCGGTTTCCCGGCCGACGTGACGCTCGTCGCCAACGGCTTCCAGGCGGTGGACATGGATTTCGCCACCGTTTCGGTCGGCATGGATCTCGGGATGAGAGGATCGCTGCCAGAGTATCTGCTGGCCGGCAAAATCACGGTGCTCCCGACCGAGATCCGCATTCCCGATACGCTGCCGCCCAGTGTCAGTGAGATCGAGGTGATCGAGATCAGCGGCGGGAAGGTGATCGAGACGCCGGAGCAGCAGGCACGGCGGGAAGCCGAGTTGCGCCGGGGACAGGAGGCCGGAGCCCCCTTGCGGCTGGATGTCGAGATCGACGTTCCTGGACAGGTCTTCGTGCGGGGGCGCGGACTCGACAGCGAATGGATAGGCAGTCTCGCGGTGACCGGCAGGGTGGATGCGCCGAGCGTGGACGGTGAGATATCTGTGCGCCGCGGCACGCTCAATGCGGTTGGAAACACCTTCGACTTCGCACGCGGACGGGTGGTCTTCGACGGCGGTCCGCCCGAGAATCCCGCGCTGGACATGCGTCTGGACGCGACACTGCCGGACATCACCGCGGCCATCGTGGTCGGCGGCCGGGCCGACGACCCCCAGATCAGCCTGGAGAGCACTCCTGCCCTGCCGGAAGACGAGATCCTGTCCCGCATTCTGTTCGGCTCCAGTCAGGCCGAGCTCACGCCTCTGCAGGCCCTTCAGCTTGCGCGTTCGGCGGCCATCCTGTCCGGCAGTCTTGGCTCCGGCACGGACCTCGCGTCGCAGGTCCGTGACACGCTGGGTCTTGATACTCTGAATGTGGATACCCGGTCCAACGACGACGGGTCGGTCGGTGCGTCGCTGTCGGTCGGCAAGTACATCGCGCCGGGCGTGTTCCTGAAGCTGCAGCAAGGCTTGTCCGGCGATTCCAGCCGGGCCGTCGTGGAGGTCGAGGTGAGTGACACGATTTCGGTCGAGACGGATGTCGGAGCGGATTCCCAAAGCCGGGTTGGCGTGACCTACGAGCTCGACTATTGAGTCGCTTCGCCTTCCGATTTCGCCGCCGCCGTTCCGGGGACCCAGCATGACAGAGACCGATTTCGATCCGAGCAAGCCGGAGAGCTTCGCCTACTGGACGCAGGAGCGGTTGCGTGCCGGGGATCTCGATATCGTCGGGCACGTCAATAACAACGCCATCGGCGTGTTTCTGGAAAACGGCCGGGTGCGCATGTTCATGGCGGCCGGGGAGAATCTCTACAGCGCGGCGGCGGAGGGCGGCTCGCCCGAGACGACCTGGGTGGTTCGGCGCCTGGAGATCGACTTCGTGCGCGAGATCCGGTTTCCCGGAATCGCCTGGACCGGGACCCGCGTCACAAGGTTCGGGAACACGTCCTGCCGGGTGGAACAAGGGATCTTCGTCGACGGTACCTGCCGGGTGACCGCGGTGGCGACGGCGGTGTGTTTCGATCCCCGAGGCCGGAAATCGGTGCCGATCTCAGAGTCCCTGCGCGCGAGCCTTCTCGCCGCCTGCGAGTTGGATGGGGACGGGCCGGCCGGACTATAGTCGGCCGGCCAGTAGCAGGTCCGGCCGCCACACGGGCACGCTTTCAGTGCTTCAGGGGCACCATTGAGACGGTCGCACTCGGGTGGGTGTGCATGTAGCGATGCACGGCGACCTCGTCGTCCATGATCCGGGTCTCCGTCCCGTCGCTCACCCGGAACAGGAAACCGGGACGCAGCCCGGGTAGGTCCGCATGCGCCTGGGCCCGTGAGGCGCCGACATGGGCGCCGCGGAACAGGGCGAGTTCGCCTTCGTATGCGACACCGTCATGCAGAAAAAGCTGCCGTGCCATGATCGCTCTCCATCGTCTTGAGCTTCAATATGCGCACGACGTGCGTTTTTCGCAAGTACAGAAACGCACGTCGTGCGCATTTTATATTGGCTGGTGTCTTAACTAGCGGTTAAATGCGGCGCAAACGATTGCGAGGAAGCGCGTGGCCAAGGCGTCGACCGATCCGACCGTCATGAAACCGGTGGATTTCAAGCGGTGGCGGAAGTCCCTGAAACTGTCGCAGAAGGAAGCGGCCGAGGTGCTGGGCCTGAAGCGTCGGGTCGTCCAGTACTATGAGAAGGGCGAGCGCGATGGCGAGAAGGTGCAGATCCCGAAATACATCCGGCTCGCCTGTTCGGCCGTCGCCGCCGGTGTATCCGACTATGACGGCCCCGCCCGCGACAGGGAGCAGCCTGGCGGCGTTCCGTCCGCCAGCGCTCAGTCCGCCAGGGTCCAGTCCACGAAGGCTCAGTCCACCAGCGACTGATAGGCGAGCACGCGCAGTTCGCGGCGCAACGGCCAGGCCGAGGATGGCGTCAGCTGAGTGAAGAACACGGCGGATATCTCCTCCGCCCGGTCGATCCAGAAGCCGGTGCTGGCCACCCCACCCCAGGCGAACTCGCCGGGGCTTCCGGGGATCTGGGCGGCGGCGGTGTCCAGCAGGACCGAGCCTCCGAGCCCGAAACCGATACCGACCATCGGCATTTCCGAGAAGCTGGACTGGCCCATGGAGGCGATATCGCCCGGGAGATGGTTCGACATCATCAGATCGACGGTCTTGCGGCCCAGAATCCGGTCCGCGCCGAAGGTCCCGCCGCGCCGCATCATCTCCATGAAACGGAGGTAGTCCGGCAGCGTTCCGGTCAATCCGCCGCCGCCCGACTCCATGGCCTGATGGCCGAGGAACTTCGATGTGGCGGCTTCTTCGCCCCGCTTCATGCCCTGACCCGATTTCTCGTAGCAGGGAACGAACCGGGCGACTTTCTCCTCCGGGACGCCGAAGGATGTGTCGGCCATGTCCAGCGGTTCGAAGATCCGCTCCTGAAGCACCGCGCCGAGAGGCTTGCCCGCCACCACCTCGACCAGCCGCCCCAGGACGTCGGTGGCGATCGAGTACGTCCATTGGCTGCCCGGCTCGAACAGGAGAGGTACGGCGGCGGCGCGTCTGGTCACCTCTGCGACGGTTTCCGAACCTGGGAAGAAATTGACGTTGTTCCGGCGGTAGATCGCGCCGATCGGGCCCGGATCGAAGAAGCCGTAGGTCAGTCCCGCCGTGTGGGTCATGAGCTGACGGATGGTGATCTGTCCTTCGGCGGGACGGGTTATCATGCCGTCGCCTTCGCCGGAGATGTAGACCCGGGGCTCGGAAAATTCCGGCAGGAACCGGGAGATCGGATCCTCGAGCTGGAACCGCGCCTCCTCGTAATAGGTCATGGCTGCTGCCGTGACGATCGGTTTGGTCATGGAATAGATGCGGGCGAGATGGTCCACGGCCGGCGCCTGCCCGGAGACGGGATCCGTATGGCCGCGGGCGTCCAGATAGGCGATCTCGCCCCCGCGCAGGATGGCGGTCATCGCATAGGGCAGCTTGCCGGCATCGACATAGGCCTGCATCCAGTCGCCGATCCGCGCCAGTCGAGCGGCGTCGAAGCCCAACGCGCGGGGATTGTCGGCCTGATTGGCGAAGGCCGCGAGGCTCCGGTGCTCGGCGAATGCGGTCATGTCGGTTCCTCCAAAGCTTCCGGAGGTCGAGACTAGGCAGTGATCCTCAGCCCGTATAGAGCCAGATCAGCAGGCCGCCGCCCAGCAGGATGCGGTAGATCACGAAAGGCATGAAGCTGGCGCGTCTGAGCCACCCCATCATCAGAACGATCGACACCAGGGCCGCGACGAACGCCAGGCCGCCGGCGATCAGCGCGTCGTCTGTGAGTTGCACGTCGCCCAACTCGTAGAGATCGAGACCGATCAGGACACCGGCGGCGATGATGGTCGGAATGCCCATCAGCATGGAGAACCGCGCCGCCTCCTGGCGCTCGTAGCCCAGGGCCCGGGCGGCGGTCATCGTGATACCGGAGCGGCTGGTCCCGGGGATCAGCGCCAGGACCTGGGCGAGGCCGATCAGCAGCGCCTCGCCGTAGCGCATGTGCTCGATGCGCCGGATCGTCATACCCATGCGGTCGACGACGCCCAGCAGGATGCCGAAGCCCAGTGTCGCCCAGGCGACGATCTCGGGCGATCGCGGCATACCGCCGAAATAGCGCGACAGAAGATAGCCGGCACCGACCACCGGGATGGTCGCCAGAACGATCTGCAGGGCCAAACGGAAGCCGGGATCCCTGCGCCCGCGTAGGCCGCGAAGCGTCCCCACGGTCATCTGCGCGAGGTCGCGCCAGAGGTAGAGGCACACGGCCAGCAGCGTGCCGACATGGACGGCGACGTCGATCACCAAACCCTGATCGGCCTCGCCTGTCAGTGTCGGGACGAGGATCAGGTGTCCCGAAGAACTGATCGGGAGAAACTCCGTGATCCCCTGCACCACGGCGATCAGGATCAGATGTTCGATGGACACGCGTACCCCCCGCTGTCCGATTGCGCGCAGCGGACAATATAAGATTTGTCGCCGCTGCGCAGGCGGCAAAAAAGTCTCACTTCGGAACTAAAAGTCGCGATTCCGATCAAGGACGGCGGGGGAAATCGCGATGGCATGCCCGACGCCGATCGAGATTGCCTGTTTTTTAGGTCCGAATCGGACCAATTTGCCCGATTAGCTCTTTTTTGATTTCTGATCACCGTGTATAGAACCTGCCCGCCTCGCGAACGGCGGGTGCCGGCTGCGGAAACGTCATCTGTGTCGACGGCTCGCGATACCGGTACGCAAGAGGGAGACGAGGCCATGACCACCGATCGGATGCTGAAATTCGTTGGGACCGAAAAGCGGATGCCGACCAAGCGCGCCGCCGAGGATCGCCGCACCGATTTCGGTGAGATCTACGCCGAGTTCGACCCGGCCGGGGCCGCCGAGCAGGCCGGACGCTGCTCCCAATGCGGCGTGCCGTACTGCCAGGTGCATTGCCCGTTGCAGAACAACATTCCGGACTGGCTGATGCTGACGGCGGAGGGGCGCCTGGAGGAGGCCTACGAAATCTCCTCGGCGACCAACAACTTTCCGGAGATCTGCGGCCGGATCTGCCCGCAGGACCGGCTTTGCGAAGGCAATTGCGTCATCGAGAAGGGCTTCCAGTCCGTCACCATCGGCTCGGTCGAGAAGTACATCACCGAGACGGCGTTCGAGAACGGCTGGGTCAAGCCGGTCAAGCCGATGCGGGAGCGCGAGGAGTCGATCGGCATCATCGGCGGCGGTCCGGGCGGCCTGGCGGCGGCTGAGCAACTCCGCAAGCGCGGGTACGAGGTCCATGTCTACGATCGCTACGATCGGATGGGCGGTCTGATGATCTACGGCATCCCGAACTTCAAGCTGGAGAAGGAGGTCGTCGAGCGCCGCACCGCGCTGCTGGCGGATGGCGGGGTGACCTACCACGCCAACACCGAGATCGGCCGGGACGTCTCCCTCGACGAGCTGCGCGGGCGCCACAGTGCCGTGCTGATCGCCACCGGCGTCTACAAGGCGCGCGACATCCAGTGCCCGGGCGTCGGCCTCGACAATATCTATGCCGCGCTGGACTACCTGACCGCCTCGAACCGCAAGGGCCTGGGCGATGCCGTCCCGTCCTTCGACGACGGTACCCTCGATGCCAAGGGCAAGAAGGTCGTGGTGATCGGCGGAGGCGACACCGCCATGGACTGCGTGCGCACGGCGATCCGGCAGGGCGCGGAGAAGGTGACCTGCGTGTACCGCCGGGACAAGGCCAACATGCCGGGCTCCCAGCGCGAGGTCGCCAACGCCGAGGAGGAGGGTGTCACCTTCGAATGGCTGGCGGCGCCCGAGGCGTTCGTCGGCGACGGCGTTGTCGACGGCGTCCGCTGCCAGCGCATCCATCTCGGCGTGCCCGACGCGACCGGCCGGCAGACCCCCCAGGTCATCGACGGGTCGAGCTTCACAATCGAATGCGATATGGCCATCAAGGCCCTGGGCTTCGATCCCGAGGATCTGCCGACCCTGTTCGGCGCCGAGGAACTGAAGGTCTCGCGCTGGGGCACTGTCGGCATCGACTTCAAGACCATGATGACGAGCCTCGACGGGGTGTTCGCCGCCGGCGACATCGTGCGCGGGGCGTCGCTGGTGGTCTGGGCGGTGCGCGACGGCCGGGACGCCGCGGATCGCATTCACGACTACCTCGCCGCCAAGGCCGACGCGGCCCGCACGGCCGCCTGAGCTTTCTCCTGACCCCGTTTCTGACCTTAAGGAGGCCAGACATGTCGGACACGCCGATCCTCAACGGTGAGACTTTCGTGAACGAGTGGCGGGAGAACGCGGCCACCCTGCAGGCGGCCCACGCCTACGACCCGGCGCTGGAGCACGAGTCCTGCGGCGTCGGCTTCGTCGCCGCCATCGACGGCAAGCCGCGCCGCGACGTGGTGACCGCGGCGATCCAGGCGCTGAAGGCGGTCTGGCATCGCGGCGCCGTGGACGCCGACGGCAAGACCGGCGACGGCGCCGGCATCCATATCGAGATTCCGGCGGACTTCTTCCGCGAGGAGGTGGCTAACACCGGGCACAAGCTGCTGGACGGACGGATCGGCGTCGGCATGGTGTTCCTGCCGCGCACCGACCTCGCCGCCCAGGAGCGCTGCCGAATCATCGTCGAGTCCGAAATCCTGAAGACCGGCTGCTTCATCTACGGCTGGCGGCAGGTGCCGGTGGACATCTCGGTGATCGGCGAAAAGGCGAACGCCACCCGTCCCGAGATCGAGCAGATCATGTTTTCCGCCCCGCCGGAGCACGACGAGGAGCAGATCGAGCGCGACCTCTACATCATCCGTCGGCGGATCGAAAAGGCGGCGCTAGCCGAGCACATCACCGATTTTTACATCTGCTCGATGTCCTGCCGGTCGATCATCTACAAGGGCATGTTCCTGGCCGAGCAGGTCGACCAGTTCTATCCGGACCTGACGGACGAGCGGTTCGTCTCGAACTTCGCAGTCTACCACCAGCGCTACTCGACCAACACCTTCCCGACGTGGAAGCTGGCCCAGCCGTTCCGCGTGCTGGCCCATAACGGCGAGATTAACACGGTCAAGGGCAACGTCAACTGGATGGCGAGCCACGAGACCCGCATGGCGCATCCGACCTTCGGGGAACTGATCGAGGACATCAAGCCGGTGGTCCAGGCGGGATCGTCCGACAGTGCGGCACTCGACGCCACGTTCGAACTCATGGTCCGGTCGGGCCGCGAACTGCCCATGGTCAAGACCATGTGCATCCCAGAGGCGTGGACTGAAGAGGACGACCTGCCGCAGTCCTGGCGGGATCTCTACGCCTACGCCAATGCGGTTATGGAACCTTGGGACGGGCCGGCGGCGATCGCCGCCTATGGCGGCCGCTGGGTGCTCGGCGGCATGGACCGGAACGGTCTTCGGCCGCTGCGCTACTCGGTGACCGACGATGGCCTGCTGATCGGCGGGTCCGAGACCGGCATGGTGCGGATCGACGAGGCGAAGCTGATCGAGAAGGGCCGGCTCGATCCGGGCCAGATGATCGGCGTCGACCTGGTCGAGGGGAAGCTCTACCACGACGCCGATCTGAAGAACCTTCTGGCTTCCAGCCGCCCGTTCGGCGACTGGATCAAGGAAAGCACGAAGATCGACAAGCTGATCCGGGCCGAGCACGAGGAGAAGCCGTCCTTCGCCAAGGACGCGCTGCGCCGCCGGCAGGTGGTGGCCGGCTGGACCTTGGAGGACATGGAACTTCTGCTGCAGCCGATGGCCGAGGGCGGCAAGGAGGCGGTCGGCTCGATGGGCGACGATACGCCGCTTGCTGTCCTGTCCGACAAATATCGCGGCCTGCATCACTTCTTCCGGCAGAATTTCAGCCAGGTCACCAACCCGCCGATCGACAGTCTGCGCGAGCGTCGAGTGATGACCTTGCGCACCCGTCTCGGCAACCTGGGCAACATCCTCGATGAGGACAGCGAGCAGTGCGACCACCTGCTGCTCGAAAGCCCAGTGCTGACGAACGCCGAGTTCCACGCCATGCGCGACTACATGGCGGAGACGGCGGCGGAGATCGACTGCACGTTCGACGCCGACGGCGGTCCGCACGCGCTGGAGACGGCGCTGAACCGCATTCGCCGGGAGGCGGAGGACGCGGTCCGAGGCGGGTGTACCCATGTTATTCTTTCCGACATGGCGGCCTCGCCCGAGCGTTGTGGCATGCCGATGATCCTGGCGACCGGCGCGGTTCACAGTCATCTGGTCCGCCAGCAGCTCAGGACCTTCACCTCGATCAACGTGCGCTGCGGCGAGTGCCTCGACGTCCACTACTTCGCCGTCCTGATCGGCGTCGGCGGCACCACCGTCAACCCGTACCTGGCGCAGGAGGCGATCGCCGACCGCCAGGCGCGCGGCCTGTTCGCCGACCGTTCGCTTGAAGACTGCCTCGCCAACTACAAGAAGGCGATCCAGGACGGTCTGCTGAAAGTCATGTCAAAGATGGGCATTTCGGTGCTCTCGTCCTATCGCGGCGGCTACAATTTCGAGGCCGTCGGCCTGTCCCGCGCGCTGGTCGAGCAGTACTTCCCTGGCATGTCCTCGCGGATCTCCGGTCTGGGTCTGAACGGCATCCAGGCGAAGGTCCTGGCCATGCATCACCGGGCCTACGACGAGGCCGTCGTGCCGCTGCCGGTCGGAGGGCTCTATCGCTACCGCCGCAACGGCGAGCGTCATGCCTTCAACGGCGACATGATGCACGCCCTGCAGCGGGCGGTGGAGACCGACAGCTACCACCTCTACAAACGCTATGCGAACTCGGTATACGACGAGGCGCCGATCAACCTGCGCGACCTGCTCGGCTTCAAGCAGGGCCGCGAGGCGGTCCCGCTGGACGAGGTCGAGTCGATCACCGACATCCGCAAGCGGCTGATTGCGCCGGGCATCTCCCTCGGGGCGCTCAGCCCGGAGGCGCACGAGACCCTGTCGATCGCCATGAACCGTATCGGTGCAAAGTCGGACAGCGGCGAGGGCGGCGAGGATCCCGCGCGTTTCCGGCCGCGCCCCAACGGCGACAACCCGAGCTCGGCGATCAAGCAGGTCGCCTCGGGTCGGTTCGGTGTGACCGCGGAGTATCTGAACAACTGCCGCGAGATCGAGATCAAGGTGGCCCAGGGTGCGAAGCCCGGCGAGGGCGGGCAGCTTCCGGGCATCAAGGTGAACGGCCTGATCGCGCGGTTGCGGCACTCGACGCCCGGCGTGACCCTCATCTCGCCGCCGCCGCATCATGACATCTACTCGATCGAGGATCTGGCGCAGCTCATCTATGACCTGAAGCAGATCAATCCCGACGCCCGGGTATGCGTGAAACTGGTCGCCTCCACCGGCATCGGGACCATCGCCGCCGGCGTGGCAAAGGCCCATGCGGATACGATCCTGATCTCCGGCCATGGCGGCGGCACCGGCGCCAGCCCGCAAACCTCGATCAAGTATGCCGGCATTCCCTGGGAAATGGGGCTGTCGGAGGTGCATCAGGTGCTCACCCTGAACCGCCTGCGGCACAAGGTGACCCTGCGCACGGACGGCGGTATCAAGACCGGCCGCGACGTGGTGATCGCGGCCATGCTGGGGGCCGAGGAGTTCGGTATCGGCACCGCCTCGCTGGTCGCCATGGGCTGCATCATGGTGCGCCAGTGCCATTCCAACACCTGCCCGGTCGGCGTCTGCACCCAGGACGAGGGCCTGCGGGCGAAGTTCGAGGGGACGCCGGAGAAGGTGGTGAACCTGTTCTCCTTCGTCGCCGAGGAAGTCCGCGAGATCCTGGCGAGCCTCGGCATGCGTCACCTGAGCGAGGTCGTCGGCCGGTCCGATCTGCTGGCCCAGGTCAGCCGCGGCGATCCTTCGCTGGACGATCTGGACCTCAATCCGATCCTGGTGCGCGCCGATACCGGCGGTCTGCCGTCGCACAACACGGTCGAGACCCGCAACGAGGTGCCCGACACCCTCGACGCGATCATGATCAAGGACGTGAAGCCCGCGATCCAAGGCGGTGAGAAGCTGCAGCTCACCTACAACATCGCCAACACCCAACGCGCCATCGGCACCAAACTAAGCTCTGTCCTGGTGCGCAAATACGGCATGTCCGGGCTGCAACCGGGCCATATCACCGTTCGTCTGCGCGGTACGGCCGGGCAGTCGCTCGGCGCCTTCGCGGTCCAGGGTCTGAAGCTCGAGGTCTTCGGCGACGCCAACGACTACGTGGGCAAGGGCCTGTCCGGCGGCATCATCACGGTTCGGCCGATGATGGCGGCGGCCTTCGCCTCGAACGAGAACACCATCATCGGCAACACCGTTCTCTACGGGGCGACGGCGGGCAAGCTGTTCGCCGCCGGCCAGGCGGGCGAGCGGTTCTGCGTCCGAAACTCCGGTGCCGACGCGGTCGTCGAGGGCTGCGGATCCAACGGCTGCGAGTACATGACCGGCGGGACCGCGGTGATCCTCGGCGGTGTCGGTCACAACTTCGCAGCCGGCATGACCGGCGGGATGGCCTTCGTCTACGACGCCGACGGCACCTTCGAGCAGATGGTGAACCCGGAGACCGTGGTGTATCAGCGGGTCGAGACCGACTACTGGGAGACCCTGCTGCGCCGTATGGTGTCCGAGCATGTCCGCGAGACCCAATCCCGGTTCGCCGAGCGGCTGCTGATCGACTGGCGGCACGAGAGAGCGAATTTCTGGCAGGTGGTGCCCAAGGAGATGGTCAATCGGCTACCCCAGCCGGTCAGCCACGGCACGCGGGAACGGCGGGCCTAGTCCTGCCGTTCGTCTGTATCGCCCGATCCTGAAGCGCGTTCGGGGCGACGGAGGTCTGCATCTTGACGCTCCGCCGTTGCGGCGCGCGACGGGTTGCCCTCCGGCTCTTCCGCCCGCTACATCTGCACGACGGTTTCAGCGGGAGGGTCGAGATGCGGGTCGTACTGGCCGAGGACTACAGCGTGCATGCGCCGAGCGGCTTCATCGCGCGCGGCAACCGGGCGGCAAATCCGGAGGTGCCGGAGCGTGCGGCCATCCTGCGCCGGGCGGTCGAGGCCGGCCAGCACGACGTCATCGCGCCAGAGGATTTTGGCCTCGACCCGATCGCGGCTGTCCATGCCGGCGACTATCTCGACTTCCTCGCCACCGCCTGGGACAAGTGGGCGGAGCTGCCGGGTCACGCCCCGGAAATCCTGCCGAACGTCCATCCCGGTCGGAACATGAACATCCACCCGACCCATATCGTCGGCCTCGCCGGACACTATCAGGCGGACACTGCCTGTCCGATCGGTCCCGGCACCTGGCGCGGCGCGGTTGCGTCGGCCCAGATCGCGCTGACCGCGGCGGATGCCATGTGGCGCGACGGCCGCCCGACCTACGCGCTTTGCCGCCCGCCCGGGCACCACGCCTATGGCGATCAGGCGGGCGGGTTCTGTTTCCTCAACAACTCGGCCATCGCCGCCCAGCACTTGCGCGACCGTGGTGCCGCCAAGGTGGCGATCCTCGATGTCGACGTGCATCACGGAAACGGGACCCAGGGCATTTTCTACCATCGGGCTGACGTTCTGACCGTCTCCATCCATGGCGACCCGCACGACTACTACCCGTTCTTCACCGGCTATCAGGACGAGATCGGCGCTGGGCCGGGCCGGGGCGCCAACCTGAACCTGCCGCTGCCGCGCGGCACGGGGGACGACGCCTATCTCGAAACTTTAGAGCGGGCGATGGCGGCAATCGAGGGATTCGGCGCCGACGCGCTGGTGATCGCGCTCGGCCTGGACGCGTCGGAGAAGGACCCGCTGGCCTTTCTCGGCGTGACCACCGACGGCTTCCGCCGGATCGGCGCGCGGCTCGGCCGTGACGGCCGCCCGACCGTGATCGTGCAGGAGGGCGGCTACATCTCCGACATTCTGGGCGACAATCTGGGTGCGGTTCTTGCGGGTTTCGACGCAGCGCGCGGATAGGGGCCTACGAGATCGGCGCCGGTTGGATCTCGCGCAGCAGCTTGCGTCGGATCTGACCGATATAGTCCTCGTAGTCGGTCGCCCGGATCAGAAAGGCGCCGAAACCGCCGATCAGACTGTCCTCGAAGTAGTCGCCAAGCCCCGGAACCTGATTCTCGATGGCCAGCGCGTTGATCGTGATCCCGCGCTCCAGCACCAGTTCGCGGGCGACACTGAGCGCCGTCCCTTGGTTGTTGTAGCCGTCGCCGGACAGGTCGATCACCTGTCGCGTGCCGTCGAAGGAGTTGGTGTCGAACATCGAGGCCGCGAACAGGATCGAGGCGGAGAGCGATGTCGCGCCGGTGACCACCATGCGGGGTGCCCGGTCGATCTCGGCGGCGAAGGCGCTCGCGTCCTCCGCCGAGCGGATCACGGTCCAGGGGATAGAGACTTCCTGGCGCCCGGCACTCGACCATTCGATCAGGGTGACGGCGATGGCGCCGATCTGACCGGCGGCGATGGCGTCGGCCAACTCCGGATCCTCGAAAGCCAGCGCCAGGCCCCGAAGCTGCAGATTGAACTCGGTGTAGTCGACGCTCGCCGAACTGTCGACGGCCAGGACCAGTTCCAGATCGACCGGTTCGGCGGCGAAAGGCCGCCCGCTCATCCATGCCGTCAGCAGGAACAGGATCGACAGGACGGGAAGCAGCGTCGTCGGTCTGATCGCCATCGAACTACTGTTCCCGGTGCCCGACGGCGACGCGGGTCGGGGCGACGGGGGGCTCGCGGCGTATCGGTGCGCTGATGTTGAGGGTCCGGATTTCGCGGATCAGCTTGCGTCGGATGGCCCTGGGATAGTCCTCGTAGTCGTTGGCGACCTCGACGAACGCCGCGACGCCGCCGATCACCCGGTCCTCGAAATAGTAGTTCAGGGTGGGGTGCTCATTGACGATGGCGAGGCCGTTGATGGTCACGCCCTCGGCGACCACGCTGCGTCGGACCGACTCGACCGGCGGTCCCTGGTTGTTGCGCCCGTCGCCCGACAGGTCGATCACCAGCCGGCTCGCTTCGAAAGGGTTGGACAGCAGGAGCGCGTTCGCAAAGGTGAGGGCGCCGGCGATGGAGGTCGCGCCCGTTGGTATCCGGCGGTCGAGCGCCGCGATCCGATCCGAAAGCGCCAGCGCTGCGGACGGACCGTCCACCAGTGTCCAGGGAATGTCGATCGACTGATCGGCGTGCCCCGCCCATTCGACAAGGGCCACCGCGATCCGCTTGAAAGGCCCGCTCTCGATCGCCTCGATCACCTCGGCGTCGCGGAACGCCTGAGCGAGACCGTCGCGTTGCAGCGCGAACTCCGACTCGTCGACGCTCGCCGAACTGTCGACGGCGAGTACCAGGGCGAGATCCACCGGGACCTGCGCCCGGGCTTCCGAACCGATGGGCATCGCGGTCGCCAGAACCCCCAACGCGACCAAACCGGCGGTAAGCGCCAGCCGGGCGAAGACTTCCTCCGCCAGGGTCGTCGACCTGAGTCCGATGCTCCCGATCCCGCCCGGAACCATTGATGACAACCGGCGGAGGAGGAAAGACGCTCTCATACTGGATAGACTGGCATCCGATTGTGGCCAAATCCAGTGTCGCGAGGCCATCGCAGCCCCTTGACCGACTGCGCCTACGTGGCACAATTCATTGGTATACTAATGAATCGCCGATGCGATCGACTGGAGGCTGCTTGACCCGATATCTGCGCCCGCGCGATCTGGACGACGCTCTCGGCCTCCTATCCGACGGAGGGTGGACGGTCCTGGCCGGCGGCACCGACCACTATCCGGCCCGCGCCATCCGTGATCCCGAGGAGGATGTTCTGGACATCACCGCTCTTCCCGATCTGCGCGGGATCGAGCGAACGGCGGACGGTCTGCGGATCGGCGCGGCGGCGACATGGCGGGCGGTGATCGATGCCGATCTGCCGGGTGCCTGTGACGGTCTGAAGGCGGCGGCGCGCGAGATCGGCGGCATGCAGATCCAGAACCGGGGCACTGTCGGCGGCAACCTCTGCAACGCTTCGCCCGCCGCAGACGGAGTACCGGTACTCTTGTCGCTCGACGCCGAAGTCGAGATCGCGTCTGCCAGGGGCCGGCGTCGGCTGCCGTTGAACCGGTTCGTCCTCGGCAACCGTCGGACCGCGCTGGAACCGGACGAATTGCTGTTGGCGATTCATCTTCCCGACTCGGCGCTGGACGGTGCCGGTCGGTTCCTGAAACTCGGCGCCCGGCGCTATCTCGTGATCTCGATCGTGATGGTGGCCGGGACGATGCGGCTGGCCGCCGACGGCACCATCGCCGCCGCTCGCCTGGCGGTCGGCGCGTGTACGGCCGCCGCCATTCGGCTGACGGCGCTGGAGACGGCAGTCGCGGGACTGGCGCCGCGCGAGGCGGCGGACGCGCTCGCCGACTCCCATCTGGCCGACCTCACACCGATCGCGGATGTGCGCGGCGACGCCCTCTACCGGCAGGAGGCGGCGCGCACCCTCGTGCGGCGGTGTCTCGACGATTTGGCGGAGGCGACATGACCGAGACCCTGACCTTCATCGTGAACGGGACGGAGCGGACCGCCGACGTTGCGCCGCAACGGCGCCTGTCGCGGGTGCTGCGGGAAGATCTGGGGCTGACCGGGACAAAGGTCGGCTGCGACGCCGGGGATTGCGGGGCCTGCACGGTGTTGCTCGACGGCGAGCAGGCCTGTTCCTGCCTGATTCCGGCCGCCCAGGCGGCGGGACAGGACATCGTCACCGTCGAGGGACTGGCGGAGGTCGACGGTACCCATTCCGCCCTGCAACGCGCGTTTGCCCGTCACGGGGCCGCACAGTGCGGCATCTGTACGCCGGGCATGCTCATGGCCGCCCATGATCTCTTGCGGCGCGATCCGACCCCCGGACGGCGGGCCGTTGAGGACGCGCTCGGCGGCGTGCTGTGCCGCTGCACCGGGTATCTGAAGATCGTCGACGCGGTGCTCGACGCGGCAGCCAACGTACCGGATACGGACCTTCCGGACCCGGGCTGTGCGGTCGGCGCACGGGTCGCGCGGCTGGACGGAACCGGCAAGCTGGACGGCCGGGAGCTGTACGCCGACGATACGACGCCCGCGGATGCGCTGTGGCTGCGGGTGGTGCGATCGCCCCATGCGCTGGCCGATTTCGTCCTGGGCGATATCGATGCCTGGGCGAGGGCGACTCCGGGCGTGGTCGCCGTCCTGACCGCGCGCGACGTGCCGGGGCACAACAGCTTCGGCATCTATCCGACCCTGAAGGATCAGCCGGTCTTCGCCGAACGGTTCGCGCGCTATCGCGGCGAGGCGGTGGCGGCGGTGGTCGTGGCGGACAGGGCCGTCTTCGAGGCGGTCGACCTGTCGGGCTTTCCGATCGACTGGACGCCGCGCGAAGCGGTGATCGGCATTGAAGCCGCTCTCCAGGTCGAGGCCACCCGATTGCACGATGCCTCGCCGGGGAACGTTCTGATCCGTGGGCGCGTGGCGTCCGGCGACGTGGACGCGGCGCTGGCCGAGGCGACGGCCGAGTTCGGTGCGGTGGTCCAAGCCGAGATGGAGACCGGGTTCGTCGAACATTCCTATATCGAACCGGAGGCCGGCTGGGCCCGTCGGGTCGGCGACCGGGTCGAACTGCGGGTGACCACCCAGACCCCTTACATGGACCGCGACGAGGTCGCCCATGTCCTGGGCATCCCGCAGACTGCGGTGCGGGTGACGCCATCGGCCGTTGGCGGCGGTTTCGGCGGCAAGCTCGATCAGTCGGTGCAGCTTCCGCTCTCCGTCGCGGCCTGGAGGCTGGGGCGGCCGGTGGCCACGCTCTATCACCGTCCCGAAAGCTTCGCCGCCACCACCAAGCGCCATCCGGCCAGAATGACGGCAAGCCTTGGCGTCATGCCGCAGGGTGCCATCGCCGCATTTCGGTTCCATGGCGACTTCGACACCGGCGCCTACGCTTCCTGGGGGCCGACCGTGGCCGGGCGCGTGCCGGTCCATGCGCCGGGTCCGTACAGGGTCGGCGCGGTGCTGGCGACAAGCGCGGCGGTGTATACCGACGGCCCGCCCGCCGGCGCCTTCCGCGGTTTCGGCGTGCCGCAGGCGGCGATCATCGGCGAACGGCTGATGGACGATGCGGCTGCGGCGATCGGCATGGACCCGTTGGAGTTCCGGTTGCTGAACGCGCTCCGGGCCGGCGATCGCACGGCCACGGGGCAGGTGATCGAGGAGTCGGTCGGGCTCGCGGCCTGTATCGAGGCTCTCAAGCCCGCCTGGGCGCGCTACGGCGAGCAGGTCGCGGCCCACAACCTGAAGCACGGACGCACCAGGCTCGGTGCCGGAGTCGGATGCATGTGGTACGGCTGCGGTAACACGTCGATGACCAATCCGTCGACCATGCGGTTGGCGCTGAAGCCCGACGGTCGGCTGACCCTGTTCAACGGGGCGGTGGATATCGGTCAGGGTAGCTATACGATCATGGCGCAGATCGCCGCCGACGCGGTTGGCGCGCCGCTCGAGCGGGTGGACCAGGTCTGGGGCGACACCGACCTCACGCCCGATGCCGGCAAGACGTCGGCCTCGCGCCAGACCTTCGTCTCGGGGCGGGCGTCGGAACTGGCAGGGCTGGACCTCAGGGCGCGGATCCTGCGCCTTGCCAATGCCGGTGAGGACGCGGACCTGACGTTCGCGCAAGGGCATATCGTCGTGCGGGATGCCGCCGGGACACGCGATCTCGACCTGTCGGTGCTGCCGGTCGATGACGACGGCCACCTGCTCGTCGGGGAAGGCACGTTCGACCCGCCGACCGCGCCGCTGGATGGCGACGGTCAGGGCATCCCCTACGCGACCTATGCCTTCGCTGCTCAGATCGCGCTGGTCGAAGTGGATCCGGCGCTCGGTACCGTGCGAGTCCGGCACATGACGGCGGCCCACGATGTCGGCCGCGCGATCAATCCGACCCTGGTCGAGGGTCAGATCCACGGCGGGATCGCCCAGGGACTTGGTCTGGCGCTGATGGAGGAGTACGTGCCGGGGCGAACCGAGAACCTGCACGACTACCTGATTCCCACGGTCGGCGACATGCCGGATGTCGACTGTATTCTGATCGAGGACCGGGAGCCTCTCGGCCCGTTCGGCGCGAAGGGCATCGGCGAGCCGGCCCTGGTCCCGACGGCGCCCGCCATTCTCGCCGGCATCCGCCAGGCGGTGGGCGTCTGTCCCGACCGTGTGCCGGTCCTGCCGCACCGTCTGCGCGCGGCGATCCGGGCAGCGAGTCGACCGGAGGCGGCCGAATGAGCCCGGCAGCGGAGACCCTGCCCGACGGCATCGTGCGGTGCGACGCCTGTCCCGTGCTTTGCCGCATCCGGGAGGGCAAGTCCGGCGCTTGCGACCGCTATGCCAATGTGGCGGGCGAGCTGGTCCGTCTCGATCCGCTGGTCGTCACCGAGCGGGTGGTCGAGCGCGACGGCAAGGTCGTTCCGTTTCTGGAGAACGCGACCGATTGGGACGGCCGGGTGATCGCCGACGCGCCGGTGTTCGTCACGGGCATCGGCTCCGGGACGACGTATCCCGACTACAAGCCGGCACCGTTCATCGTCGGTGCCGAGTGGGAGGGGGTGGATACGGTCACGGTCGTCACCGAGGGGATCTTCAGCTACTGCGGCGTGAAGGTGAAAATCGACACCGACCGTCATCTCGGCCCCGAGCAGGCGGGGGTGCGGGTCGACGGCGAGCCGGTCGGCCATGTCACCACCGCGGAGTACGGCAGTCAGATGCTGTCTCTGGGCGGAGTGCGCCACCTTACCGGCGGGAGCAAGAAGGAAGGCACGGTGACCTGTGCCGCCATGCTGGCCCTGTGCAACGGCGAGCCGGTGGAGGTCGAGATCGACGGCGGCAGCCGCGTCACCGTTCAAGCGGGGATGCCGCCGGTGGTCGACGGCGACCGCGAGGAACGGATGCGGGTGGGCTGCGGCTCGGCGACCATCGGCATCTTCGCCCGCCAATGGCTCGGTCACGCCGACGAGGTCATCGTCGTCGACGATCATATTACCGGCGTCCTGAGCGAGCATCAGGCCGGCAGGTTCCTTGACATGAAACCGGGCGGCATCCGGGTGCGCGGACGCAAGTCCACGCCGGGGCGATACTTCCAGGTTGCCGATCCGGGATCGGGCTGGGGCGGGACCGACGTCACCGATCCGCTGGACATCATCGACCGCATCGATCCAAAGACCGCCTGGCCGGGCGAGCGGGTTCTGATGGTCTCGACCACCGGCGAGGACAGCGCCTATTTCGAACTGGACGACGGGCTCAATCTCGTCGCCAAACCGATGCCCAAGCCGCTGGAAGTGGTGGTCGACCGGATTGGCGAGAACTGCGAGCCGGCGCTCTGTACCGTGCTGTTCATGGGCGGGGCCGGCGGGAGCCTGCGTGCCGGGGTGACCGAGAACCCGGTGAGGCTGACCCGTTCCGTTCAATCGATGATCACCCGCGTCACCTGCGGCGGCGCGCCGGTCTATGTCTGGCCCGGCGGCGGCATCACCCTGATGGTCGACGTCACCCGCCTGCCGAAGGGAGCCTTCGGCTACGTGCCGACGCCGGCTCTGGTGGCGCCGATCGAGTTCACGCTGCCGCGTTGGGCGTTCGAGGATCTCGGCGGCTACACGGACGCGATCCGACCGCTGTCTGAGGTGTTGGAGAGTCGGCCCGAACTGCGCCGGGAACGTCAGGCCCCGGACAATCCCTGGCCCTATCTGCCGCAGAGGCCCCCGGCCGGCTCGGCGGGCTGAGGCGGCGATGCAGGCCGCCCGTCTGGCCGATGGCCGTGTCCATCTGCAGGACGGGCCGATCGATCTGCTGCTCAGGGCGGAGGGACCGGGACGCGAGGCGGCCGAGCGGGCAGCCCTGTCGTCTTTCGACGGATTGCTGGCGACGCTGGTCGAGGAGTTGCCGGCCCTGCGCCGGCCGGTCGGCGGAACGCTCCCCAAGGTTTCGGGGCCGGTCGCTCGGCGCATGGTTGCGGCGGTCGCGCCGTTCGCCGGCCGTTTCGTCACGCCGATGGCCGCCGTCGCCGGCGCGGTCTCCGACCATCTGCTTGCCGCGATGCGCGATGCGGCGCCGGACCTCACGCGGGCCTGGGTCAATGACGGAGGCGATATCGCGTTCCACCTCGCCCCGGGTCAGAGCTTCGATGTCGGTCTGGTCGCCGAGCTCGAGGCTCCGGCGCTGGCCGGGACGGCGACGGTCCGGCACGGCGACCCGGTGGGCGGGGTGGCGACGAGTGGGCGGGGGGGACGCTCCTTCTCTCTCGGTATCGCCGACGCCGTAACCGTGATGGCTCCTGACGCGGCGAGTGCCGACGTGGCGGCGACCCTCATCGCGAACGCGGTGGACCTGCCGGAGCACCCGGCGATCCGACGTGGACCCGCCTGCGAAGAGGACCCGGATAGCGACCTGGGCACGCTGCCGGTGGTGCTGGATATCGGCGATCTCGCCGATTCGGACGTAGATGCGGCCTTGGAGGCTGGATGCCGCGAATCTGAATCAATTGAAAAGATTATACCCGGTATATGCGTGATACTATTTCTGGCGAATCGGTTTCGCATTGTCGGCGCAACGACGCCGGCGAAACGGGTGAGGTGGGCTGTCTAGGTCCCCGCCGACCCCCAGCGGTGCGATACCGGCAGCAAACGGAGTGGGTCGACCGGGGGAGACGGCGCATCACTGACGCTCACGGGACATCGGAGACCGCGCGGATCCGGCGTCTCTTCCGGCTCGACGAGGCGGGATCGGCAGACGAGGGCAAGAGGCTCGCCGGCGCGGCCATCGACGTTTTCTACCGGATGGCGACGGCCCATCCCGACATCTCTCCGATGTTCGGCGATGCCGACCTGGAGCGTCTGAAGCGCGCGCAGCTCAAGCACTGGGTCACCCTGTTCGAGGGCGAAGACGAGGCCGCTTTCGATCGCGCGCTCGGGACCTCAAGCCGGATCGGTCGGGTCCATGTCGACCACCGCATCGATACGACCAGCTATTTGGCCGGGTACCTGTCGCTCACTGAAGACCTGGTTCTCGGCGTGCTGTCGAAAGTGAAGAAGCCGGAACAGCAGCAGGCGGCGATCCGCGCTCTTCTCCGCCGGTGCTTCGCCGACATGGCGGCCAGTCTGGCCGCCTATGGAGCGACGTCGAACGAGAACGACGCGAGCGGACGGCTGATGGCCATGTCCGACAGCCTGGACCGGGAGATGTCGACCACCCTCTCCGAGGTGCGCCACCAGGTGCAGACCCTCAGCCAGGTTGCCGGCCAACTCGAAGGGATTGCCGGCGATGTGACCAACGCGGCCGGAACCGTTGGGCAGAGCGCCGAGAACACCCGCGACGGCGACAATATCGTCGCCAGCGCCGCCCAGGAACTGGAGGCGTCGAGCCAGCAGATATCGGAACAGACGACGGGTGCCGCGCAGAAGGCCGAAGCCACCCTCGGCGACATCGAGGAGGCGAAGCGGGCTATGGAGTCGCTGACCGAGAGCGCGGCGGCGATCGGCGGTGTCACCGAACTGGTCCGCAATATCGCCAAGCAGACCCGCCTGCTGGCTTTGAACGCGACGATCGAGGCGGCGCGGGCCGGCGATGCCGGGAAGGGCTTCGCGGTCGTCGCCGGCGAAGTGAAGACGCTGGCGGCTGAAACCGAGAAGGCCATCGCCTCCGTGACTGAACGGACCCAGCAGATCGCGGGCTCAACCGACTCGGTGAACCTGGCGCTGGGCAGCATCGTCAGCGGCGTCGAGGAGTTGTCGCAGCGCGCCGGATCGGTGTCGAGCTCGGCCGACGAGCAGCGGGCCGCCATCGCCGAAATCGCCCGCAGCGCCGAACGGGCGTCGCTGGAGACAGGTCAGGTCGCCGATCAGATCGGCGCGGTTCAGGATACCGCGAGGGTATCGTTGCGCGCCTCGGACCGGCTGGCGGATATCGCCAACCGCCTCAACCGGGATGTAGGGGATCTGCAGCGGCGCATTACGACGATGCTGCGGTCTTCCGGCGCCGGCGATCGCCGCCGGGACGAGCGGGTCGCGGTCGGAATTCCGGGAGCGCTCGCCGTCGGCACCACGTCGCTGAACGGTCACACGGTGGATCTGTCCGGGTCCGGCGGTCTGTTTTTCCCCGGGCTCGACGAGCAGGCGGCGGGACAGGAAGGCACTGTCGAGATCGAGAACGTCGGGACGATGCGGGTCCGCGTTGTCGGCAGCAGCCCCCTCGGTTCGCATCTGCAGTTCCTGGCGCCGCGCGAGGCGGAGCTTGCCGCCATCCGGAGAATCATCGACGCGACGAAGGCGAAGGATGCGCCGCTGGTCACCCTATGCCGCGACGCCGCGGACAAACTGTCCGGAATCCTATCATCCGCTCTGTCGTCAGGACGCATCGATGTCGAGGGACTGTTCGACGACGACTACGTCCCCATCGAGGGCACCGACCCGGTGCAGTACTCGACCCGCTTCCTGTTCCTGACCGACGAACAGTTCCCGGCAGTTCAGGAGGCGGTGGTATCGAAGAATCCGGCGATCGTGTTCTGTGCCGCGGTCGATCGGAACGCCTATCTTCCCACCCACAACGCCGCGTTCTCCAAACCGCAGAAGGCCGGCGATCCCGTTTGGAACACCGCAAACAGCCGCAATCGCAGGATCTTCGACGACCGGGCCGGATTGCTCGCCGCCCGCAATACCGACGCGCACAAGATCCAGAGCTACGTGCGCGACATGGGCGGCGGCAACAAGCAGGTTCTCAAGGAGGTGGACTGCCCGATCCGGGTTGCCGACCGGGTCTGGGGTAACCTTCGGCTCGCCTATCGGACCTAGGTCCGATGTCGGCGATGGGACGTTTGACGCAGGTCAATGTCTGTTGATGGCTGCTTGGTAGGATCGATCCGTCGCAAGGGACGTGGCCAACGCCCGTCCCGAGGTTCGAGGAAAAACCGCCAAGGAGGTCAAGAGATGGTCGAGGGCGTTCCTTCCCAAGCCGACTGGTGGCCGCAGGTGATGGATCCGCTGCGGCGGTTCGGCCACCGGGTTGCCGAATTCTTCAGCCCGCTATCCGATGCGACGGCGTCCAAGGACGCCTACGTCATCGAGATCGAGCTTCCGGGCGTCAAGGAGGAGGATATCCACGTCGAGGTGCATGGCGATCAGATGACGGTAAGCGGCGAGAAGCGCAGCTCGCGCGACGAGAAAACCGACAGCTACATCTTCTCCGAGCGAACCTACGGCGCCTTCCGTCGGGCATTTCGCTTTCCGCCGGATGTCGACGAGACCCGGATCGAGGCTCATTGCGAGGACGGGATCCTGCGGCTGACTTTGCCCAAGAAAGCGGAAACCGCCGACGGCAAGCGCAAGATCGAAATCCAACGCCCGCCCAAAGGCGTGACCGGCGACCCGCGCCCGAACTTCGAGTAGCCGGGCGGCCGCCTCAATCCCGTGGCTGGACGATGTGACCCTGCGCAAGGCGGCCGCCATCGGCGTAGATCACCTGTCCGGTCACGTAGGAACTGTCGTCACTCGCCAGGAACAGGGCGACGCCCGCCATCTCGTCGGGTTCGGATGCCCGGCGCATCGGCGTGCGCATCTCGACCCGCCGCATCGCTTCGTTGTCGGTCATGATGGCCGAGCGGAACATGTCCGTGGCGACGCTGCCGGGGCCGATGGCGTTCACGCGGATGCCGTAGTCCGCGAGTTCCATGGCCATCGTCTTTGTGAGCTGGGCAACCCCGCCCTTGGAGGCGTTGTACGCGGCGAGACCGGTCGGTGCGATCACCGAGTTGACCGAGGCGGTGTTGACGATCCTTCCCGGCGTGCCTCGGGCGACCATGCGCCGGGCCGCCTCCTGGCCAGTGAGGAAAACGCCCTTAAGGTTCACGGCGATCACCCGGTCGAAGGACGCGTCGTCCAGCTCGAGGAACGGGTTGTTGTGGATCACGCCGGCATTGGCGACGGCGATATCGAGACCGCCATACGCTTCGATCGTACGGTCCATGAGGCTGGAGACCTGGGCCCGGTCGGTGACGTCGCACGCGATGAAGCGCGCTTCGCCGCCGGCTTCCTTGATCGCGCCGACCGAGGCGTCGCCGGCCATAGGGTCGGCGTCGCTGACGACGGTCTTGGCCCCTTCCAGGGCGAACCGCTTGGCAATGGCCGCGCCGATCCCGCGCGCCGCGCCGGTGACGACGGTGACTTTTCCTTCCAGGCGCATGTCCTCTTCCTTTCTCGCTACCCTTTGCGGGCGTACCCGATCGTTTGAAGCGACTGGCCGATCTCTTCCAGGATGGCCGGGTCGTCGATGGTGGCCGGCATGTTGAAGCTCTCGCCGTCGGCGATCTTCTGCATGGTGGCGCGCAGGATCTTGCCCGACCGGGTCTTTGGCAGGCGTTGCACGACGGTCGCCTTGCGGAAGGCCGCCACCGGGCCGATGCGGTCGCGTACCATCTGCACGACCTCGCCGACGATCTCGGCGTGTTCCCGGTTCACGCCGTCCTTCAGGACGAGGAAGCCGAGCGGCACTTGGCCTTTCAGGTTGTCGGCCACGCCGATCACGGCGCATTCCGCTACGTCTTGATGGCTTGCCAGCACTTCCTCCATGCCGCCGGTCGACAGCCTGTGCCCGGCGACGTTGATGATATCGTCGGTGCGCGACATGACGTGGATGTAGCCGTCCTCGTCCACGATTCCGGCATCGCCGGTCTGGTAGTAACCAGGGAACTCGGCCATGTAGCTCTCGACGAACCGGTCGTCGTTGTTCCAGAGCGTCGGCAGCGCCGCGGGCGCCATGGGCAGTTTGATCGCCAGCGCGCCGATCTCGCCCGGCGGCATCTGCTCGCCCTCGGGGGACAGCGCGTGTACCTCGTAGCCTGGGACCGGCCGGGTCGGGGATCCCGGCTTGAACGGCAACAGCTCGATGCCGAGGCAGTTCGAGGCGATCGGCGAGCCGGTCTCCGTCTGCCACCAGTTGTCGATCACCGGGACCTTCAGCATGTCCTGAGCCCATTTGAGGGTATCGGGGTCACACCGTTCCCCGGCAAGGAACTGGGCGCGATAGTGGGAGAGGTCGTGGGCCGCGAGCAGCTTGCCGTGGGGGTCCTCCTTCTTGATCGCCCGCAGGGCCGTCGGGGCGGTGAACATCCCCTTGACCTTGTGTTGGGCGATTACCCGCCAGAAGGCCCCGGCGTCGGGCGTTCCCACCGGCTTGCCTTCGTAGAGTATCGTCGTGCAGCCATGGAACAGCGGCGCGTAGACGATGTAGGAGTGACCGACCACCCAACCCACATCGGACGCCGCCCAGTACACGTCGCCGGGCGCCATCCCGTAGATGTTCGGCATGCTCCACTTCAGCGTCACGAGATGGCCGCCCGTGGCTCGGACCACACCCTTCGGTTTCCCGGTGGTCCCGGAGGTATAGAGGATGTAGGCGGGGTCCTCCGCCTTCACCGGCACGCAATCGGCGGGTTCCCCGCGGGCGACCGCGTCCTCCCAGAGCAGGTCGCGGCCCGCGGTGAGGGCGCCCGGTTCCTGCGGGCGCTGCTTGATAACGCAGTGGTCGGGCTTATGCGCGGCGAGGTCGATGGCCTGGTCCAGCAGCGGCTTGTAGTGGACCACCCGCTGACCCTCGATGCCGCAGGAAGCGGCGACGATGGCCTTGGGCCTGGCGTCGTCGATCCGGGTCGCGAGTTCCTTCGCGGCGAACCCCCCGAACACGACCGAGTGGATTGCGCCGATCCGGGTGCAGGCCAGCATGGCGACGACCGCTTCGGGGATCATCGGCATGTAGACGATGACCCGGTCGCCGTATCCCACGCCGAGAGCTGCCAGGGCGCCGGCGAAAGCGGCGGTTCGCTCCTGGAGCTGGGCGTAGGTGATCGTCTCGACGGTACCGGTGACCGGGCTGTCGTAGATGATCGCCGCCTGGTCACCGCGGCCGTCGTCGACATGGCGGTCGACGGCGTTGTAGCAGGTGTTGGTCTCACCGCCGACGAACCAGCGGTAGAAGGGCGGGTTGCTGTCGTCCAGCACCCGGTCCCACCGTTTCGTCCAGACGACATCCTCGGCCGCGCGCGCCCAGAAGCCCTGCGGATCGGCGCGCCAAGACTCGTAGACCGCGTCGAATTCGCCCATGGTTCGACCTCCCTGGTGTTCCGGGCCTTACCGGCCCCTTCGGTAGCGTTGTTGCTGAAACTCTAGGCGCCTCGAACCCGTCTTGTTAAGCGCCACGTATGGCCGCCATTGGAGACGGCGCAGGGGGCCATGTCGGTGCGGAGGTACGCGCGACCGGCATTGCAGCCGCATGGCATCCGAAAAATGGTGTCGTTCGCGGCAAGTCGGTACGTCCCGAGCAGGCTCCGGGTCTCGTTGCCTAAGAAGTTTCCGTCGGGTGTAGAAGTGTTCGTTTGAATGAATAATTTGCTTTTATATCAGTAAGTTAGCCGCGCCTAAGTTTTGACTTTCCCGTGGGGTGGGGGTATGCGTGGCGTGTCTCCGGAACGCGCGGGGACAGCCCATACCACCGACTGGCGGACGGTCCATGTTCTCCACCCTTGTCCTGGCGTTCGGCGTTTCGGCCGACGCGTTTACCGTGGCGATCGGCAACGGCGCCCGTCAGCGCCATCATGGCTTGACGCAAGTGCTGCTGATCGGCGCCGTCTTCGCGGCGGCGGAGACCGTGGCCCTGCTCCTCGGCTGGTCGCTCGGTCATGCCGCCAACGCTCATGTCGCGGCGGTCGATCACTGGCTCGCCTTCGTGATCCTGGGCGGAATCGGCGCTAAGATGGTCTGGGAAAGCCTGCTCTCTTCGGACCGGTCCGACGGCAGGCCAGCGGCGGTTTGGCCCACCCTTGTCCTCGCCGCCATCGGCACCAGCGTCGACACCTTCGCGGTCGGTGCCGTGCTTGCGCTCGTGCAGGATGACCTCGTGCCCACGGCCATTGCCATTGCCGGTGTGACGTTTGTCATGGCCTGCCTCGGCATGTTGGTGGGGCGGGCGGCGGGCACCGCCCTGGGCCGCCCGGCCGGAGCCGTCGGCGGTCTGGTCCTGATCGCTATCGGCAGCGCGATCCTGGTCCGGCATCTCGGGGTGTGGGCATGATCGTCGTTCTCGGTTAGGGTCTGCAAACCTACCGGAGAGCAGTCAGAGCGCCCGATGAACGCCAACGCCCCCGCCAGTTCCGAGCCCGCGAATCCGTTCGAGACCGACCTGGACAAGAACGCGGCCAACTACGTCCCCCTGTCGCCCCTGAGCTTCCTGGTCCGCACCGCGGCGACCTTCCCCGACCGACTGGCCGTCGCCCATGGCAAGCGTCGCTACACCTGGGCCCAGACGGCGGCGCGGTGTCGGCGCCTCGGTTCGGCCCTGGCGGCGCGCGGCGTGGGCAAGGGCGATACCGTTGCGGCCATGCTGACGAACACGCCGGAAGGGATCGAGGCTGCCCATGGCGTGCCGATGACCGGCGGCGTGCTGAACATGCTGAATACCCGGCTCGATCCGGCCGCCATCGCGTTCATCCTGGATCACGGTGAGGCCAAGGTCCTGCTCACCGACACCGAGTTCGCGCCGATCGTGAAGGAGGCGCTGAGTCTGACCGATCGCGAGTTGCTCGTGATCGACGTCGACGACAGCGAGGGGCCGGGCGGCGATACGCTCGGCGAAACCGACTATGAGTCGTTTCTGGAGACTGGCGACCCGACATACGAGGGAGTGCGGCCGGCTGACGAGTGGGACGCCATCGCGCTGAACTACACCTCGGGCACCACCGGCGATCCCAAGGGCGTGGTCTACCATCACCGGGGCGCCTATCTGAACGCGCTCGGGAACATCATGGTCTGGGGCATGAAAATGCACCCGGTCTACCTCTGGACCCTGCCGATGTTCCACTGCAACGGCTGGTGTTTTCCGTGGACCGTGACCGTTCAGGCCGGGACCCATGTGTGTCTGCGCAAGGTCGAGGCGTCTGCCATCTACAGGGCGTTCGCGGAGGAGGGGGTGACCCATCTTTGTGGCGCGCCGATCGTCATGTCGATGCTGCTGAACGCCGACGACCGGACCAGGCAGTCCTTTCCGCAGCGTGTGCAGATGATGACCGCCGCCTCGCCGCCGCCGGCGGCCGTCCTGGCCGGAATGGAGCGGATGGGCATCGACGTCACCCATGTCTACGGCCTGACCGAGGTGTACGGTCCGGCGGTTGTCTGTGCCTGGCACGACGATTGGTCGATCAAGCCGATCGACGAGCAGGCGGCGCTCAAGTCGCGGCAGGGCGTTCGCTATCCGTCGCTTGAAGGACTGTACGTCGCCGATCCCGAGACCATGGCGCCGGTCCCCTCCGACGGCGAAACCATGGGCGAGGTCATGATGCGCGGCAACGTGGTGATGAAGGGGTATCTGAAGAACCCGGCGGCCACGGACAAGGCGTTCAGCGAAGGCTGGTTCCATACGGGCGATCTCGGCGTGATGCACGAGGACGGCTATATCGAGCTGAAGGACCGCTCGAAGGACATCATCATCTCCGGCGGCGAAAACATCTCGACCATCGAGGTGGAGGGCGTGCTCTACAAGCATCCGGCGGTGTTGGAGGCGGCCGTGGTGGCGCGGCCGGATGAGAAGTGGGGCGAGACACCCTGTGCCTTCGTGACGCTTCGCCCCGGTGCGGAAGCGACCGAGGCCCAGATCATCGCGTTCGCCCGCGAGAACATGGCCCATTTCAAATGTCCGAAGACGGTGGTGTTCGGCGACCTGCCGAAGACCTCAACCGGCAAGGTGCAGAAATTCGTCCTGCGGGAGCGGGCGCGGAACCTGTAGACGGCTGCCACGTCTTCCGCATCCTGGAAGCCCGCAATGGTGAAGCCAGCCACAACACCGCGCGCTCCCGATTGTCGTCAGGGCCGCGCGCGGCCGGTTGCTACCCCTTCATCACCTCCGTCGCGAGCGCCTTGATCTCGGCGGCGGCGGTGCCGCGCTTCTGATACTCGCTGACCCCCTTGCCCTCGAGCAGGGAGGCGGCAAGCGCCACGCGATTGCCGATCTGGGCCTTGGCGACCTTCGCGCCCATCTCCCGGATCTTCGCGGTCATCGACTCGGTCAGCGAGGCGCGCGGCGGCACCCGATTGAGCACCAGCAGCGCCGGGGTCTTCTCCGCTTTCGCCAGATCGAGCGTGGCCTGGGTCGCCCAGAAATCCATCGGGCTCGGTTGCAGCGGCACCAGCACCAGATCGGCGATACGAACCGCGATCTTCGCTTCGGTCTCGGCATGCGGCGGGCTGTCGACCACGACCACGTCATGGTCGCGGGCCAGCTTCTCCACCTCGTTGGCGGTGCGCCAGCCGGTGATCCGGTGCACGGACAGGCTTCCCTTGCCCCTGCCGTTGGAGGGGGCGGGCAGGCCGAGCTCGGCCCGCATGTCCCACCAGGAGGACAGCGATGCCTGCGGGTCGATATCGACGACGGCGACGGTCTTGCCGGTCTCGGCGATGGCGACGGCCAGATGGGCGGCAAGCGTCGTCTTTCCAGCACCACCCTTCTGCTGGGCGACGGTGAGGATGCGTGCCATTCCGGCCCTCCCTCCTCTTTAAAACGGTTCCGTACTGTAGCGGGTAGTGGGCGATGCTGCACCGCAAAAACAGCGCGGCGACTTGACGTTGCGTTCGTCCTGAGGCACCTGCGCCGGCATGCCCGACTCGCACGCGCCCCAGATCCGATCGATGGCCGATCCAGATGCCCGCCGGGCGGCGGCCGCGATTCTGCGCGCCGGCGGCTTGGTGGCCTTCGCCACCGAGACGGTCTACGGCCTGGGTGCCGACGCGACCGACGAGGCGGCGGTGGCCCGCATCTTCGAGGCAAAAGGGCGCCCTCGCTTCAATCCGCTCATCAGCCATGTGCCCGACATGGAGAGTGCCTTCGCCCTCGGTGTGGCCACACCGGCAGCGCTGGTGGTGGCGGAAGCGTGCTGGCCCGGGCCGCTGACCCTGGTGCTCCGCCGGGCGGAGGGCTGCCCGATCGCTTGGCTGACGACCGCGGGCCTGGAGACGGCGGCGATCCGGGTGCCGGGCAGCGACGCGGCGCGGGCGCTGCTGGCCGAGGTCGGCCGTCCCGTCGCAGCACCCAGCGCCAACCGGTCGGGCCGGGTCAGCCCCACCAGCGCCGCGCATGTGGCCGCGGAAGAGTTCTCCGATCTGGAGTTGATCCTTGATGGCGGACCCTGCCGGGTCGGTCTGGAAAGCACGGTGCTCGACGTCTCCGGCGAGCGTCCCCGTCTGTTGCGTCCGGGCGCGGTAACGCGAGAGCGGATCGAGGCTCTGGTCGGCCCGGTCGAACTCGCCAGCCATGGCGATGCGATCACCGCGCCGGGCATGCTGGCCACCCATTACGCACCGTCCGTGCCGGTTCGGCTCGGGGCGACGGCGCTCCGGGACGGGGAGACGGGACTGGATTTCGCCGGCCGTCTGGGCTGTGCGGACGATCTGAGCCCGCGCGGCGATATGGTGGAGGCGGCGGCCAATCTGTTCGCCCACCTGCGCCGGCTCGACCGGCCGGGAGTGACCGCCATCGCCGTCGCCCCGGTCCCCGAGGCGGGCCTGGGGGCGGCGATCAACGACCGCCTGCGCCGCGCCGCCGCACCGCGCGGGTGAGGATGCCGCGCCGCCGCGACTCCTAGCGGCTCCGCCAAGGAGCGGCTCGACCCACACGAGAAGGGTCCCTGCCGGCGAGGCTCAGTCCAAACCCCCGCTTCGACGAATGGACCAATCGGCGCTCCATCTTGTCGTGCGGCGATGGAGCCGTATTATCTGCCCCGTCGCCTTGCTAGAGCCTCACGTTTGGGGAGATCGCCCATGGCCGCGCCCGCCGCCGCCAGCCGACCCGTTACCGTCGGCACCTCAGAGACCGTCGCCGAAGCCCTCGAGCGCATCAAGTCAGTCGTCGGGCCGAGGGGCTGGACAGACGATGCCGACGCGATGGCGCCGCATTTGGCCGACTGGCGCGGGCTCTACCGGGGAGCCGCCCGAATGGTGGTGAAGCCGGCGAGCACGCAGGAAGTGGCCGATGTCGTCGCCATCTGCGCCGAGGCCGGTGTTCCGATCGTGCCCCAAGGCGGCAACACCTCGCTCTGCGGCGGCTCGACCCCGGCGGAGGGCGGCGAGGAGATCATCCTGTCGCTGGCACGGATGAACCGTGTCCGCGCCGTCGATCCCCAGAACTACACGATGACCGTCGAGGCGGGCTGCATCCTGGAAAGCCTGCAGCAGGTGGCGTCGGAGGCGGACCGCTACTTCCCGCTATCGCTCGCGGCGGAAGGCAGCGCGATGATCGGCGGCAACCTCTCGACCAATGCCGGCGGCACCAACGTGCTGAAATACGGCAACGCCCGCGAACTGGTCCTCGGCCTGGAAGTGGTGCTGCCGGATGGCCGGATCTGGAACGGTCTGCGCGGCCTGCGCAAGGACAATACCGGCTACGACCTGAAGCAGCTCTTCCTCGGAGCCGAAGGCACGCTCGGTATCATCACCGCCGCCGTGCTGAAGATCTTCCCCAAGCCGACCGACGTGCGCAGCGCGTTCTGCGCGGTACCCAACGTCGCCGCCGCCGTCACGCTGCTGGGGCGGGCCCGCGCCGAGAGCGGCGACGCGGTCGAGACCTTCGAACTGATGCCGCGCTTGGTTGTCGATCTGGTGCTCAAGCACATGCCCGACTGCGAGGACCCTTTGGCCGAGCGCTACGGGTTCTACGTGCTGCTGGAACTGGTCTCGACGGCGAGCGGCGAAAGCGGCCTGTCGGAACGTCTGGAGGCGATCCTCGAAGGCGCGTTCGAGGACGGATTGGTTCTGGACGCGGCCATCGCCCAGAACGAGACCCAGCGCCAGGATTTCTGGAAACTTCGCGAGAATGCATCCGAGAGCCAGAAGATCGAGGGCGCGTCGATCAAGCATGACGTGTCGGTGCCAGTCTCAAGGATCGCCGAGTTCTACGACGCCGCCTGGGAGAAGGTGGCCGCCATCGACCCCGATGTCCGATTGGTCGGCTTCGGTCATGTCGGCGACGGAAACCTCCACTACAACCTGCAGGTTCCCGAAGGCGGCGACGGCAAGGCGTTCCTGGCCCGCTGGGACGAGTTCAACCGGGCGGTCCACGACACGGTCGTCGAGATGGGCGGCTCGATCAGCGCCGAGCATGGGATCGGCCGCCTGAAGCGCGGCGAACTCGCCCATTACAAGGACGAGGTCTCCCTCGATCTGATGCGCGCTCTCAAGGCGACGCTGGACCCCTCCGGCATCCTCAATCCGGGCAAGGTGCTCTGAGCCGACCGGTGGTCGCGCCCCGCTGCGGAAGTTTTTGGGCCGTGATACTCCGTGGCCGACAGATTTGTCGCACTTGGGTTTGGCGCGCGGCGCGGCGGCCTATATAACGTCGCCGATTTCCCAAGAATCGCGACCGGTCCGCTGCCTGATACGACGGCCGGCGCGGGAGGAAGAGGACGCGAGCGATGAGCCCATACGCTGCCCCCCTGCGCGAGATGCGTTTCGTGCTGAACGATGTCGTCGGTCTGGAGCGGATCGCCGCCCTGCCCGGTCTCGACACCGCGGAACCCGATTTGGTTTCCCAGATCCTTGAGGAAGGCGGCAAGCTCGCCGGCGACGTGCTGGCCCCTCTCAATCCGGTGGGCGACAAATCTCCGCCTAGGCTGGAGAACGGCGTGGTCCGGACGCCCGACGGAATCGCCGACGCCTATCGGCAGTTCGCGGAAGGCGGCTGGAACGGCGCACCGTTCGAGGAGGAATACGGCGGCATGGGACTGCCTTGGCTGGTCTCGACCGCCCTGCAGGAGATGTGGCAGAGCGCGAACCTCGCCTTCGGCCTCTGTCCGCTGCTGACCCAGGCCGCCATCGACGCCCTGCGCGAGGTCGGCTCCGACGAGCAGAAGGCGCTCTACCTGCCGAAGCTGGTCTCCGGCGAGTGGACCGGCACCATGAACCTGACCGAGCCCCAGGCCGGCACCGATCTCGGCGCGATCCGCACCAAGGCGGAGAAGCGGGAGGACGGCACCTACCGGCTGAAGGGGCAGAAAATCTACATCACCTGGGGCGACCACGACTGCACCGACAACATCGTCCATCTGGTGCTGGCCCGCTCGCCCGACGGGATTTCGGGGACCAAGGGCCTGTCGCTCTACATCGTGCCGAAGTTCATCCCCGACGCCGACGGCAATCCCGGTGCGCGCAACGACGTCCGCCCGGTGGGCCTCGAGCACAAGCTCGGCATCCACGGCAGCCCGACCTGCGTCATGGCCTATGGCGAGGACGAAGGCGCCGTCGGCTGGCTGGTCGGCGAGGAGAACCGCGGCATCGAGTACATGTTCATCATGATGAACAACGCCCGACTGGCGGTCGGCGTCCAGGGCGTGGCGATCGCCGAACGGGCCTATCAGCAGGCGGTCGACTATGCCCGCAACCGGGTCCAGAGCCGCGCCATCTCCGGGTCGAGCGGTGGCGTGACGATCATAAATCACCCGGACGTGCGCCGGATGCTGATGACCATGAAGGCGCAGATCGAGGCGATGCGCGGTCTGGTCTACGAGACCGCGGCCGCCATCGACACCGCCGAACGACATGCCGACAGGGACGTCGCCGCGGCCGCGCGGCGCCGGGTTGATCTGCTGATCCCGGTGGCCAAGGCGTGGTGTACCGACGTGGCCGTTGAGATCTGCTCGACCAACATCCAGGTCCATGGCGGCATGGGCTTCATCGAGGAGACCGGCGCAGCACAGCATCATCGCGACGCCCGCATCCTGCCGATCTACGAAGGCGCCAACGGCGTCCAGGCCCTCGATCTCGTCGGCCGGAAGGTCGCCAGAGACGGCGGTGCGGCGATGGCGGAACTGCTTGCGGATGTTGACTTGACCATCGCCGGTCTCGCGGAACACGCGGCGGCTGACACGACCCTGCACGCCATGCACCGTCACCTCGTGGCCGGTCGCACGGCGCTTGCCGAGGCGACCGACTGGGTGGTTGCGACCATGCCGACCGATCCGGCGTCGGCCGCCTCGCCCTCGGCGGTTTATCTTGAGCTGTTCGGCCTTGTGGCCGGCGGCTGGATGATGGCCCGTTCGGGCCTGGCGGCTCGGGATCAACTGTCCGCCGGAGGCGCTGCGGATACGCGCTACCTGGAAGCGAAGCTGGTCACGGTGCGCCACTATGCCGACCATGTGCTGGCACAGGCGCCGTCGTTGCTGGACACGATCACCGCGGGCGGCGAGACGGTGATGGCGCTGGCCGAGGATCAGTTCTAGCCGGATCGGCGCCGCGCCTCAGTTGACCAAGCCTTCAAGCGGGTTCAGCCGGAAACCGAAACTGCTCGGGTTGCCGGAGATGGTGCCGAGCACCGGCGGCTCGCCACGCTCGCGCTGGCGGTCGTCCTGGGAGAACATCTCGCGCAGTCCGGTCCGGATCATTTCTCGCAGAGACGGATCCGAGAGCGCCGTGATCTTCGGGCCGCTGACCTTGGTTCCGGCCAGCGCCTGGCCCTGGGTGCAGAACGCCAGGAACAGGTTGCTCCGGTCGGCGTAGCGGGCGGCCGTCAGGCCGGTCGATTTCGCTTCCGACTCGCACAGGTCGGCCGTCGAAAGCGATTCCTCCGCGTCGAACAGTGCGATGATCCGGAAGTTGGGGTTTGGTGCCGCGCCGATGTTGGCGGTGAAGGTCGTCGGCAACGCGAAGATCGCGCCACTCGCCGCTTCCGCCAGGGCCGCCCCCACGGCGCCGTGGTCCCCGAGACTGGCCGGTGGATTGGCGGCGCGGAGATAGACCGGTCCGTCCGCACCGGCGTAGCGCAGATACGCCCGCCGTCCCTCTGAATCCGTGAACTGGATGGTGTTGCGCGCTGTAATGCAGCCCGTCAGGGCCAGCAGGCAGGCGCCGACGATCAGGGTCCGGCCCGCAAACATCCGCATCTCGATATCCTCCACGCTACCGCCCGTATGTGCGCATGGAGGTCAACGCCGACAAGGCCGCATTCCGTCGCGGATGGTCCGGTCGGGCCCGAGGGGTCAACCGCGCCCTTCAACCTTTGCGACGGCTCGGCTACTCTCGCGCCGGGAGGATACCGATGAGCGACACCGATCCGATCGCCACGCCCGAGGCCGTGCTGGACTTCTGGTTCCTCGAGTCGTCCGAGGAGGACTGGTTCAAGAAAAGCGACGTCTTCGACGCGACCCTGCGGGAGCGGTTCTCGCGGACCCATGCCGCCGCCGCCGAGGGCGCGCTCGACGACTGGGCGGAGACGCCGGACGGGCGTCTGGCGCTGCTGATCCTACTCGATCAGATGTCGCGCAACCTGTACCGGGGCGACGCCCGGGCCTTCGCCCAGGACGGCAAAGCGATCGCGGTTGCACGACGCGCCCTGGCGGAGGGCGATCATGCGGTTGCCAACCGCGACCGTCGACTGTTCCTCTACCTGCCTTTCGAACACAGCGAGAATTCCGCCGATCAGGCGCTGTGCATGGCGCTGTTCACGGCGCTGGGCGACGACCGGCTGACCGAATTCGCTGAACGCCACAAGGTGATCATCGACCGTTTCGGACGCTTTCCCCACCGCAACGCGGTCCTGGGTCGGGCGAGCACGGCCGAGGAGACCGCCTTCCTGCAACAGCCCAACTCCTCGTTCTAGCCCTAAGCCCCGCATAGAAGGACGCCAGCCCGTGAGCACCAAGCCCGATCTCCTCGTCGTCTCCCCCTGGTACTCCGCCGCCATGGCGGAATTGGACGCGCATTTCACCGTTCACAAGCTCTGGGAAGCGGACGACAAGGCCGGACTGCTGGCGTCCATCGCCGACCGCTGCGAGGCGATCGCAGGCTCGTCGGTCTGCGGCGCCGACATCATGGACGCCCTGCCAAGAGCAAAGGTGATCGCGCATCACGGCGTCGGCTACGACGGGGTGGACGTGAAGGCCGCCACCGAGAGGGGCATCAAGGTCTCGAACACGCCGGACGTGCTGAGCGACGAGGTCGCCGACTTCGCTCTCGGCCTGCTGCTGGCGACCTGCCGCAGGATTCCCCAGGCCGACCGCTACGTGCGGGCCGGGCGCTGGGAGAGCGACGGAGACATGCCCTTCACCAAGCGGGTGCATGGCCGCAAGGTCGGCATTCTCGGCCTCGGACGGATCGGCATAGAGATCGCCCGGCGCTGCGAGGCGTTCAAGATGGACATCGCCTACCACACGCGCGGTCCGAAGGACGTGCCCTATACCTATTACGGCGACCTGGTCTCCATGGCGCGGGACGTGGATTTCCTCATCGCCATCGTTCCCGGCGGGGCCGGGACCCGGCACATGGTGAACCGCCAGGTACTGGACGCGCTCGGTCCGGAAGGCGTGCTGGTGAACGTCGCCCGCGGCTCGGTGGTGGACGAGGCGGCGCTGATCGAGGCGCTGAAGGAGGGCCGGCTGGGGGCCGCCGGCCTCGACGTGTTCGACAAGGAGCCGAAGGTTCCCCAGGCGTTGAAGGACATGACGGAAAACGTCGTCCTGCAGCCGCACCAGGCCAGCGCCACCCACGACACCCGGCTGGCGATGGGGCGGCTGGTGATGGAGAACGCGCTGGCGGGGATCGCCGGGAAGCCGCTGATCACCCGGGTGAACTGAGGCTCCAGTCGGAGCGGTTTGCCGCCCTAGTAGGTGGTGGCCGACTCCGACGCCTCTCCACCATCCACCGTCGCCAGCAGCGCGTCCAGCAGGCCGCTGGCGCCGAAGCGGAAGTTGGTCGGGTCGGCCCGGCCGTTGATGCTGTCGGCGAGGCGCAGATAGGCGGCCGCCTGCTCGGTCGTGCGCACGCCCCCGGCCACCTTCACACCGACCGGGCGGTCCGCCGCGGCTGCGACGTCCAGCAGCACATGCGCCGCCTCCAGGGTGGCCGACACCGCGACCTTGCCGGTGGAGGTCTTCAGGAAGTCGGCGCCGGCCTCGACCGCCAACTCGGCGGCATCGCGGATCGCGGCGGACGTGATCAGCCGGCCGGTCTCCAGGATCACCTTCAGCGTGTTTTTGCCGGTCATCAGCCGCGCCATGTCGAGCACAGCTTTGGCCGCCTCCGGCCGCCCGGTCAGGAGCGCCGTATAGGGCAGCACCACGTCGATCTCGTCCGCCCCGTCGGCGATGGCGGGCAGGATTTCGTCGCGCACGGCCTCCACATCCTCGAACCCGTCCGGAAAGTTGACGACGGTGCAGATTTTGACGCCCGTTCCGGCGAGCCGCTTCCGGCACAGGGGCACGAACCGGGCCCAGACGCACACGGCGGCTACCGGCCCCGATGGCGTGACGGCCCGGCGGCAGAGCGCTTCGATGGTCTTGTCGTCGTCGCCGGCATTGAGCGACGTCAGGTCGAGGCAGGCAATCGCGCGGCGCGCGATGTCGGTCGGATCGTCAAAGGACATCGATCGCCTCCCGGGCGAATGCGGAGAGCAGGCGGGCAAGCTTGTCGGCCATGGCCGCGCCCTTGGTCATGACGTCCGCGTGGTCGAGCGCGGCTCCCGTGCCGAGGCCGGCGGCCAGATTGGTGATGGTCGAGATTCCTGCAACCCTCACCCCCATGTGCCGCAGGGCGATGCATTCCGGCACCGTCGACATGCCCACGGCATCGGCGCCGAGGCTCTTGAAGGCGCGGATCTCGGCCGGGGTCTCGAAGCTGGGTCCCGGATACCAGCAGTAGACTCCCTCGGCGAGGTCGAGCCGAACGCGCGAGGCGGCGGTGGAAAGCTGCCGGCGCAGCTCCGGATCGTAGGCGGTCGTCATGTCGATGAACCGCGCGCCGAGATCCGGCAGGTTAGGCCCCGTCAGCGGGTTCAGACCGGACCAGTTGATATGGTCGGTGATCATCATCAGCCGCCCGGGCTCGACCGCCGGGCGCAGGGAACCGGCGGCGTTCGTGAGGATCACGGAGGTACAGCCGAGCCGGGCGAGCGTGCGGACCGGTCGGACCACGTCGACCAGCGCATGCCCCTCGTACACATGGGCGCGGCCGCGCAGCACGGCGACCGGCACGTCCCCAAGGGTGCCGAGCCGAAGCTGCCCCGCGTGGCTGTCCACCGCCGGGCGCGGAAATCCCGGGATATCGCCATAGGAGATGTCGACCGTGTTGGTCACGGCGTCGGCGCAGGCGTCGAGGCCGGAGCCAAGGACGATCCCAAGCCGCGGTCTGAAACCGGCGGCGGCGGAGTCGATGGCCTCGACGGCGGCCTGGATATGAACGACTTCGGTCATCGCGCGGCGGGCTCCGGTCTCAACGTTCCTTCACATAGGGGATGCCGATCGCCTTGGGCGCGATCGCCTTGCCGATGAAGCCCGCCAGCAGGATCACCGTCAAGGCGTAGGGCAGGGCCTGGATCAGCGCGACCGGCGCTTGACCGATTCCGGGGATCTCCACGCCCTGCAGGCGCGTCGCGACGGCATCGAGGAACCCGAACAGAAGACAGGCGAGCAGCGCCGGGACGGGCCGCCACTTTCCGAAGATCAGGGCGGCGAGGGCGATGTATCCCTTGCCCGCGGTCATGTCGCGCACGAAGGCGGCCGACTGAGCCGTCGAAAGGTAGGCGCCGGCGACGCCGCAGAAGGCCCCGGTGAACAGGAGAGCGCGGTAGCGCAGCAGCGTGACCGAAATGCCGGCCGTGTCGACCGCGCTCGGACTCTCGCCGACGGCGCGCAGACGGAGGCCGAAGCGGGTGCGGTACACGACCCACCAGGTGAAGGGAACGCTGAGGACGGCGACGTAGACCAGGACGTTGTGGCCGCTGACGATCTCGGCGTAGAGCGTGCCGAGCACGGGGATCTGGCGAAGCGTCTCGGCCAGCGGCCAGTCAAGCGATTGGAAGCGCGCCTCGGCGGGCAGCGACGGGGTCTGACCGCCTTGGGAGAACCACGCGATGCCGAGGACGATGGTCAGCCCGGCGACCAGCACGTTGATGGCGACGCCGCTGACCACCTGGTCGCCGCGGTGGGTGATGCAGGCGAAGCCGTGCAGCATGGCGAGCGCGGTCGAGACCGCCATGGCGGCGAGCAGACCGATCCAGGCGCTGCCGGTGACGTAGGCGGCGGCGGCGGCGGCGAAGGCGCCCGCGAGCATCTTGCCCTCCAGACCGATATCGACCACTCCGGAACGCTCGCTAAACAGCCCCGCCATGGCACAGAGGATAAGCGGCGCGGCGACGCGGATCGTCGCGTCGAGGGTGAGGACGAAGAGCAGCCAGAAATCCGCGAAATCCGCCATTACGCCGCCTCCCGCGCAGCCGACCAGCGGCGCCAGAGCCGCAGCGCCGCCGGATGCAGCATGAAGGCGAGCGCCCCGGAGAACAGGATCACCAGCCCCTGGATCACCACGACCAGATCGCGGGTGATGGTCTGGAACTCGAAATCGAGCTCGGTGCCGCCCTGGTAGAGCGCGCCGAACAGCAGGCTGGCCAGCACGATGCCGACCGGGTGGCTCCGGCCCATCAGCGCCACGGCGATACCGGTGAACCCGTAGCCGGCGGTGAAATTGAGCAACAGGCGGTGATGCACGCCCAGAATCTCGTTGAGCCCGACGAATCCGGCGAGCGCGCCGGAGATCACCATGGAGACGACGACGATCCTCTTGGGGTCGATCCCGGCATAGACCGCCGCCTTCTCATTCTTGCCCACGGTGCGGATGGCATATCCCCAGCGCGTCCGCCAGATGAGCAACCAGACGAAGACGCAAGCCAAAGCCGCCCACAGGATCGAGACGTTCAGCGGCGACGGGGTCACGTCGATGCCGACGCCACCAAGGATTTCATGGACGAAGGGCAGCCACGCGGTCTCCGCCATCTCCCGGCTTTGCGGCGACATCTGGCCCGGCTCGATGATCACGTTGACCATCAGATGCACCATCAGGGCGGCGGCCAGGAAGTTGAACATGATGGTGGTGATCACGATGTGACTGCCGCGATGGGCCTGCAGCCAGGCCGGGATGAACGCCCAGGCGGCCCCGAACACGCCGCCGGCGAGCCCGGCGAGCGGGATCACAAGCCAGCCGGGCAGGGCGGTGTCCAGCGACAGGGCGACCAGCCCGACGCCGAGCCCGCCGATATAGGCCTGGCCCTCGCCACCGATGTTGAACAGACCGGCATGGAAGGCGACCGCGACCGCCAGGCCGGTGAAGATCAGATTGGTGGTGTAGTACAGCGTGTAGCCCAGCGATCCCGGATAGCCGAAGGCGCCGGCCACCAACACGTCGAGCGCTTCCAAGGGGTTCTCGCCGACCAGCAGGACAATCAGCCCCGCCACCAGAAAGGCCATGAGGATGTTCAGGGCCGGCAGGACGCCGATATCGATCCAGGCGGGCAGCTCGCGGCTCATTGCCGATCCTCAGAGTTCGTCCGTGGTGGTGCCGAAGCCGGGCTCGAACATCCGGCGGTACAGGCGTTCGGCATAGGTATCCGTCATTCCGGCGATGTAATCGCAGACTTGGCGCTGGATCGGGTCGTCGCGCAGCAGATCGTCGCGGGCGCTTTCCGGGATCATGGTGGCGTCATGGACCAGCTCGTCGAACAGGGCGGCGACCACGAGGTTGCCCTTGCGTCGGAGCTGTCGGACCGAGGCGCTGTTGATCACGGTCTGGTAGACGAAGGTCTTCAGGAACCGGACCAGATCCTTGACCGGCCCGGCGAAGTCTACGGTGTGGCGCAGCAGCGGGTGCTCGAACTGGGGGCGCTCGTACACGGTGACATGGGTGACCAGCACGTTGACCAGTGCGGAGATCGCCTGCTTGCGCTCGTAGCTTGACCGCGAGAACAGGGCGTCGGCGAGCGCGTCGCGATCGAGTCCCAGCCCGGCGGTCTTGAGCGCGGCGAAATCCGGCAGGTCGGCGGTTCGGGTCGCATAGGCCTCGAACGTGTCGCGGCGGATCAGACCGCGGGCGATGGCGTCCTCCAGGTCGTGTACCGCGTAGGCGATGTCGTCGGCGCACTCCATCAGCGCGCAATCCAGGGTCCGGTAGATCGGCCGGCCGGTCGTGTCCAGCGCCGGCAGGACGTCCCGGTCGGCATTGGAGAACGGGGCCAGCGCCCAGTCGACGATGTCCTGCTCGCTGCCCAGATAGCATTTCGGCGGACGTTCGTCGGCGTCCTTGCCCATCGCCGCGAAGGCGGCGGCGCAGACCTCGTAGGCGGTCGGATACTTGAGCACCGCCAGATTGAGGCGTCGGGTCGGATTCAGGCCGATGCCCGGCCGGCGGTATTTCTCCAGCCGGTTCAGGACCCTCAACGTCTGGCCGTTGCCCTCGAACCCGCCATGTCCGGCCATACAGGCGTTGAGGGTTTCCTCGCCGCTATGGCCGTAGGGCGGGTGGCCGAGGTCGTGGGCGTGGCACGAGGCGGTCATCAGCGACGGCGAAGGCAGCCATGCCTTCACCGCGTCCGGCACCGAGTCGTCGGCTCGGATCTTGAGCAGCAGGCCCTCGCCGATCTGGCCGCACTCGATGCTGTGGGTCAGCCGGGTGCGGTGGAAGTCTCCTTCGCCGGTCGCCATCACCTGGGTCTTGCCCTGCAACCGACGGAACGCGGCGGAATGGATCACCCGCCCCTTGTCGTGATCGTAGGCGTCGCGCACGTCGCCGGCACGCGGCGGTTCGGGATGCCGGCGTTCGGTGAAGACCTCCGGGCCGGAAGAGGCGGGGGCGCTCACGCGGGCCCTCCCTGCCTGCGGATTTCCTCCAGGGAGACGTTCGCCATCATCATGCCGAGCGTCCGCTCGTCCGCCTCCGCAGCCGACAGTTCGCCGACCAGCGCGCCGCCGCACATCACCAGGATCCGGTCGCTCAGCCCCATGATCTCGTCGAGTTCGACCGAGACCAGCAGGATCGCGGCGCCGGCATCGCGCATCGCGACGAGCTGGCGGTGGATGAATTCGATGGCGCCGATATCCACCCCCCGCGTCGGCTGGCCGACCAGGATGATCCTCGGATCGCCGTCCAGCTCGCGGGCGAGGACGAGCTTCTGCTGGTTGCCGCCGGAGAACAGGGAGGACTTGAGGGCGGGGTCCGCCGGACGGACGTCGAAGCTCTCCATCTTCTCCCGACAGGCCGCCTCGATCGCGGCGGGGTCGGTGAACGGGCCCCGGTTGTATCGGGCCTCGTCCTGATGGCCGAGGATCGCGCTCTCGCGCGCATCGAAGTCCATCACCATGCCCATGGCGTGCCGGTCTTCGGGCACGTGTCCGACGCCGGCCGCCCGGACCCGGGCGCCGTCGACGGGGCGGTCGGGCGCGATTTCCAGATCGCCGAGACTCACCCGGCCGCTACTGGGCGGCCGAAGTCCGGCAAGAACTTCCAGAAGCTCGCTCTGGCCGTTGCCGGACACGCCGGCCAGGCCGACGATCTCGCCGGCCCGCACGTCGAACGAGACATCCCGCAGGCGAGCCACGCCCGTGCCGTCGACCACCCCGAGCCTCTCGACCGTCAGCATCGGCGGACCCGGTCTCGCCGGTCCCTTTTCGACCCGGAACAGGACCTTGCGGCCGACCATCAGCTCCGCCAACTCCTCGCGGGAGGTGTCGGCGGTCGGTCGGTGGGCGACCATCTCGCCGCGGCGCATGACCGAGACGGTGTCGGTCACCGCCAGGATCTCACGCAGTTTGTGGGTGATCAGGATGACGGTCACGCCTTCGCGCTTCAGCTCACGCAGGATCTCGAAGAGCTGGTCGGTCTCCTGGGGCGTGAGGACGCCGGTCGGTTCGTCGAGAATGAGAATTCGCGCGCCACGGTACAGCGCCTTCAGAATCTCGACCCGCTGCTGCAGGCCGACGGGCAGGTCTCCGACGATTGCGTCCGGATCGATCTCAAGACCGTACTCGCGCCCGAGGCGCATGAGTTCGGCCCGGGCCGCCTCGCGTCCGGCGGCGAGCAGCGGCGCGCCCTCGGCGCCGAGCATGACGTTTTCGAGAACGGAGAAGGGCGGGACCAGCATGAAGTGCTGGTGGACCATACCGATGCCGACGCGGATCGCATCCTTCGCTCCTTTGATCGAGACCGGCCGGCCGTCGATCCGGATCTCCCCCGAATCGGCTTCGTAGAAGCCGTAAAGGATGCTCATCAGGGTGGATTTGCCCGCGCCGTTCTCGCCGACGATGCCGTGGATCGTTCCGGCGGTGACGGCGAGGGACACGTCACGGTTGGCCCGAACCGGCCCGAACCGCTTCTCGATGCCCAGTAGTTCGATGGCGGGCGGGGCGCCGGATGGGACGGAGCGCCGACCGGCCGTGTCTTCGGCGATGCTCACTCCGTCCCCCGTTTCGGTTCGCTGCGCCGGCTCAGAGCGGGCAGGAATTGTCGGCCATGTAATCGTGGACGGTGATCTTGCCCGCCACGATGTCGGTCTTCGCCTGTTCCACCGCGGCTTTCATCTCCTCGGTGATCAGGTCCTTATTGTTCTCGTCCAGCGCCCAGTCGACGCCACCTTCGGCCAGTCCGAGGTTCTGCAAACCGGTGGTGAACTTGTCGTTCGCCGCGTCGGTGAACGCCATGTAGGCGGCCACGTCCACGCGCTTCAGCATGGAGGTGAGCATGGTGCCCGGATGCAGATGATTCTGGTTGCTGTCGACGCCGATCGCCAGCTTGCCGCTGTCTGCGGCGGCCTGGTAGACGCCGATCCCGGTACCGCCGGCGGCTGCGAAGACCACGTCGGCGCCGCGGTCGAACTGCGACTTAGCCAGCTCGCCGCCCTTGGTCGGGTCGTTCCAGGCGGACGGGGTCGTTCCGGTCATGTTCTGGAACACCTCGACATCCGGATTGGCGTGCTTTGCGCCCTGGACGTAGCCGCAGGCGAAGCGCCGGATCAGAGGGATGTCCATGCCGCCGACGAAGCCGACCTTGCCGCTTTGCGACGCCATGGCCGCCAGCATTCCGACCAGGAAGGACCCTTCCTGTTCCTTGAAGATGATCGAGCGGACGTTCGGCAGGTCGACCACGCTGTCGATGATGGCGAACCGGGTGTTCGGATTGGCCTTGGCCACCTTCTCCATGGCCGGGGCCTGGGCGAACCCGACGCCGAGCACCGGATCGGCGCCGCGCTGCGCCATGCGGGCGATGGCCTGCTCGCGCTGGGTCTCGTTGGTGACCTCGAACTCCCGGTAGTCGATCCCGGTTTCCTGCTTGAACTTCTCGACGCCGTTGTAGACGCCCTCGTTGAAGCTCTTGTCGAATTTGCCGCCCATGTCGAAGACGACGGCGGGCGCGATATCGGCCGCGGCGACGGGGCCGGCGAATAGGGTCAGCGCGAGGGCCGCGCCCAGTAGACGAGTGTGCATCGGTGAGCTCCCTGTTTGGTTCCGCCAAATCGGCGGTTCGGGTGTAATCTAGGCGAATTCATTAGGCGTTCCCAGCGTCTCGGCCATCCGCAGGGCCAGGAAAAACAAACAGCGTGAGGGCAATGTGACGGAAGCTCGGCTGAAGGCCGGAATCATCGTGCAGGCGGCGATCCGACAGGCCGGCATGCGGGGTATACCCGCCACGGTCGTACGCCATGGCGACGACGATGCCGGGCAGGTCTATGTGGTCGTCAATCGGGGGCGCGACATCGGCTGCGTTCTGCTTGCGCCTAGCCGGGACTACGACACCGGCAAGACCGTTTGGCGGAAGCCGCTCGGCGATGAGCCGGTCTCCGAAGCGGAGGCCGACGCCTATATCGAGAAGGAACGGCGGATCGACCCGGACCTCTGGGTGCTGGAGATCGAGGATCGCAACGGCTGGCACCCGTTCGACGATATGTAGCGCGTCCGTCGACTAGAGGGTTCAGTCCCGGTCCCAGAAGTCTCCATGGGCGCGAATCCAGGCAACGAAATCGGCCATGGTCGCGGCGAGATCGTCCGGTAGCCGGTGTCCCGCCTCTTCGGCGAGCCGGTCGGGCTTCATCGGGAACCGGTCCTGGTCGCCCCAGAGGTTGACCGTCGCCGGTTCGCCCGGCTCGGCGAGGCGGAAGGAAAAACCGGGGAAGGCGTCGGCCAGAGGGGCGCACATGTCCATCACGCTGACCTGGCGGGCCGAGGTGACGTTGAAGATGTCGCTCTTCAGCCGATCGGTCGGCGCCCCCATAAGCGCCTGGAGTGCCCCGGCGACGTGGCGCGAATAGGTCCAGTCCAGATGGTCGCGCCGGTCGAACACGGCGGTTCCGCCCCGGCGGGCGATCAGGGCCGCCTGCATCGGGGCCGACAGGGTGTCGCGGGCGCCGGAATCGACCTCCCACGGACCGAAGATGGTCGAAAGGCGCACCGATCGGGCATCCAGGTCGGTCAGCTCCGCATAGCGGCGCACCAGACGCTCGGAGCCGTATTTCGTCATGCCGTAGATCTTGAACGGTTCCTCGCGGGTCCCGTACTCGTCAAGCGGCCCGTCCCAGCCGGTGTCGCTGAACGCGCCGGTGCCGTAGGCGGCTCCGGACGAGATGTTGATCAGCCGTTTTGCGCCGGCCTTCCAGGCCGCTTTCAGCGTGTGGGCGAGCCCGACCAGATTGACCTCGATCACGCTCTCGGGCGCCTCCCGCTCCCGGTCCGGCCCAGAGGTCACGGCGGCGCCGTAGAACACCTGGTCCACCTTGTGATCGCCGATCGCCTGGGCGACCGGCTCCGCCTGGCGGATGTCGCCTTGGACCAGCGTGTAGGTACCGGGGAGCGACTCGAGCCGGGCGCGGGCGACCGGGTGCAGCGGGTTGCGGTCGAACAGCACGACCTCCGCGCCGTCCTCCAAGTAGCGTTCGGCCACGGCAAGGCCGATGAAGCCGCAGCCGCCGGCGATCAGGGTGGTCATGGTCCATCTCCGCTGATGAGATTCACGTCGCCCAACCTACCTCGGCGCCCTGACGAAAGTCAGGACCAAGCTTCCTGCGCCGGTGCGCCGTAGATCCCGGCGTGCGTCAGGATGACGAGGAGCGGGATGAGGAGGTGCGCCCTCGAGGGCCCTGCCCCGGCCATTGAACCATTGCCCAAGCCGTCATCCCGAGCTGGTTTCAGGATGACGGTGGACGTTCGTTGCCAGCCGTTACTGCGCGTCGGCCTGGACCTTGAGGGAGATGATCTGGTCCGGATTACGCGGCGGCTCGCCGCGTGCGATGGAATCCACATGCTCCATACCGTCCGTGACCTCGCCCCAGACCGTGTACTGGCCGTTCAGGAACGAACAGTCGTTGAAGCAGATGAAGAACTGGCTGTTGGCGCTGTGCGGATTCTGGGTGCGGGCCATACCGATGGTGCCGCGGCCGTAGTTGGCATCCGAGAACTCGGCGCGCAGATCCGGTTTGTCGGAGCCGCCCCGGCCGGTGCCGGTAGGATCGCCGGTCTGCGCCATGAAGCCCTCGATCACGCGGTGGAAGACCACGCCGTCGTAGAAACCCTCCCGCGTGAGTTCCTTGATGCGTTCCACGTGATTCGGCGCCAGGTCAGGGCGCAGCTCGATGGTCACGGAACCGTCCTTCAGCTCCATGATCAGCGTGTTTTCGGGATCGGCGGCGGCCGCTCCGTTGGTGTCGGTCGTCATGATCGCTCCGATGATGCTTGCGGCGAACGCCAGGCGGCGCATCGACGTCTCCTTCGCTTAAGGGTGATCGGGACATCCCCCCTTCCAGTTCCGCACCTTACCGAAGCGTGCCGCTCAGGCAAGCGTCGCGGCCAGCGGGCCCTCGGTCGATGGCTAACGGGCCGGCGCCGGACGTGCCATGATGGCGCCAAGACGGAGACACTATCGTCCAAGTGAGGAGGCAGACCGGCCGCATGGCGAACGCCGTCACATCCGCGTCGCCGGACGCCGAAGATACGACCTTCGCGCAGCGGGCCGTGATCCTGGTGTCGCTCACCTTCGTGACGATGCTCTATACGATGACGGTGATGATCGCGAACGTGGCCCTGCCGAAGATGCAGGGTACCTTCGCGGCGACCACCGATCAGATCGCGCTCGTCGTCACCTTCAACATCGTCGCTACCGCCGTCATGACGCCGGCCTCGGGCTGGCTCGCCTCCCGGTTCAGCCGGCGCTCGCTGATGTTCTGGTGCGCGGTCGGGTTCACCGCGGCCTCGTTCCTGTGCGGCGTGGCGCAGAGCCTGGAGGAACTGGTGCTGTACCGGATCCTCCAGGGCGGTTTCGGTGCCCCGCTGGTGCCGCTGGCGCAGGCGACCATCCTCGACACGTTTCCGCGGCATCAGCACGGCACGGCGACGGCGGTGTTCTCCATGGGGGTGGTGTTCGGCCCGATCATCGGTCCGACCGTGGGCGGCTTCCTGGCCGAGGAACTCGGCTGGCGCTGGGTCTTCTTCCTGCTGGTACCGTTCGGGCTGATCGCCATCACCGCCATCCTGGTTGTGATCCAGGATCGAAGACGCTCCGGCTTCATGCGCCTGGACTGGTTCGGGTTTCTCATGCTTTCGATCGCCATTGCGTCGTTCCAGTTCATGCTGGACCGGGGCCAGCGGCTGGACTGGTTCGAGTCGCCTGAGATCGTGATCCAGGCCATCGTCGCGGCGCTGGCCTTCTATCTTTTCCTCGCCCATGTGACGACGGCGGAGAAGCCGTTTCTGAACCTGGCCATGTTCCGCGACCGCAACTACGCGATCGGCTGCACCATCATGTTCCTGTTCGGCATGGTGCTCTGGACGCCGATGGTGCTGTTCCCGCCGATGATGGCCGACATCCAGGGCTACCCGGAGGCGGAGATCGGCATCTTCATGGCCCTGCGCGGCCTCGGCACCCTGGTCGCCTCCGTCGTGATGGCCTTCATCAACCGGCTGTTCGATCCCCGGCTGCTTCTGACGATCGGGTTCCTGCTGCAAGGCGTAGCGGCGGCCTATATGGGCGCGTTCGACATCAATCTGTCGCCCTTCGCCCTGGCCTGGACCAGCCTGCTGGCCGGGTTCGGCGTCGGGTTCATCTGGGTGCCGATCACGCTGATCACGTTCCGCACCCTGGACAAGGTGTTCATGAACGAGGCGACGGCAACCTACCACCTGATCCGCAATGTCGGCTCGTCGATCTTCATCTCGGTGACCATCGCCCTGGTGATCCGCACGACGGCGGCGGGCTATACCGAACTGGTGCCCAACGTGTCGATCTTCGCCGACGCGACTTCCCTGTTTGCCCTGCGCGGGGATTGGCCGATCGACAGCACGGTGGCGCTCGCCGGTCTCGGCACGGAGATAAGGCGGCAGTCGGCGATGATGGGCTACATCAACGCCTTCTACCTCTACGCCGCGACCTGTTTCGCGATCATCCCGTTCGTCTTCATGGTGAAGTACCGTCGGGCCGAAGCCTGACGGCCGTCGGATCGGTTCAGCCCCGAAGCACTCCGCCCGCGTGCTTCTCCACGGCCGCGACGATCTTGGCGGAGACCGCCTCGATCTGCTCGTCGGTCAGCGTCGCGTCCCGCGGCTGCAGCGTGACCTCGATGGCGATGGACTTGGACCCTTCGGCCAGCCCGGGGCCGGTGTACTCGTCGAAGACATGAACGCCGCCGATCAGCGCCTTGTCGGCGCCGGCAGCGGCGCGGGCCACCTTGTCGGCGGGGATGTCAGAGGCCACCACGAAGGCGAAGTCGCGGGCCAGCGGCTGGAACGGGATGCGCTCCAGCAGCGGGCGCTGCGGCCCCTTGCGCTTGGGCATCGGCACAGCGTCCAGCAGCACCTCGAACGCCACCGCCGGTCCCTTCAGGTCGAAGGCGGCCAGGATGCGCGGGTGGAGCTCGCCGAACCGCGCCAAGACCTTGGGGCCGAGCCGCAGGCAGCCCGAGCGGCCGGGGTGGTACCAGTGGGGGGCGTCGGTCGAGACCTGGAGATTGGCGACCGGCGTCTCCAGCATTTCCAGCAGGTCGAGGGCGTCCGCCTTGGCGTCGAACAGATCCACGCCGCGGTCGGCTTTGCGCCAATCGCGCGGGCCGGTACGCCCGACCCGAAGGCCGACGGCGGCCTGGGACTGGTCCTCCGGCCGGTCGCCCGCGTATTCCGGTCCGACCTCGAACAGGGCGATGTCGGGATGGCCGACATTGGCGTTGCGCGCGGCGGCGGCCAGCAGGTTTGGCAGGATAGACGGGCGCATCACGTCCAGATCGGCGCTGATCGGGTTGACCAGCCGCAGGGACGGGGCGCCGCCGCCAAACAGTTCGGCGTGCTTGGCGGGCAGGAAGGAGAAGGTCACTGCCTCCATCATGCCGCGTCCGGCGAGCGCCCGCTTGGCGAGGCGGCGTCGGTTCTGCTCGGCGGTCAGCGCCGGCTGGCCGACGACGCTGGTGCGCTCCATGGAGACCGGCTCGATCTTGTCATAGCCGTGGACGCGGACGACCTCTTCGACCAGATCGGCCTCGCCCTCGACGTCGCCGCGCCACGGCGGCGGCATGACGCTCATGCTCTCGCCCGACCCTTCGACCTCGAAGCCGAGGGTGGTGAGAATCCGGACCGCCTCGGCTTCGGCGACCTCGACGCCGCACAGGGCCTTGATGCGGGAATGGCGCAGCGGCAGCGTGCGGCGCCAGTCGCGGCCCGTGCCGGTCATAACGGTTTCGCTGGCCTCGCCGCCGCAGATCTCCAGCACCATGCGGGCGGCGACCTCGGCTCCCCACCAGGGGCCGGTCTGGTCGAGGCCGCGCTCGAACCGGTAACGGGCGTCGGACAGGACCCCGAGCTTGCGGCCGGTGGCGGCGACCGAGGTCTCGTCGAAGATCGCGACCTCGAGGAACATGTCGGTGGTGTCGTCGTCGACGCCGGTGCGCTCGCCGCCCATGATCCCGGCCAGATCGTCGACGCCGTTGGCGTCGCCGATCACCAGCATGCCGTCCTCGAAGGTGTATTCCTTGCCGTTCAGCGCGAGATAGCTCTCGCCCGCCCTGGCCAGCCGGATCGTCGGGTTGCCGTGCAGCTTCCCCGCGTCATAGGCGTGCAGCGGGCGGCCGAGGTCGAGCATCATGTAGTTGGTGATGTCGACCAGGGCGGAGATCGGACGCAGGCCGACGGCGCGCAGCCGCTCCTGCATCCAGGCCGGGGCCGGGCCGTTCTTCACGCCGCGGAAATAGCGGCCGGCGACCGCCGGGCAGAGATGGGCCTGATCGGCGGGCAGGTCGACGTCGAATGTCAGCGGGCTCTCGAACGTTCCCTTGACCGGCGCGGTGTCCAGCGGCTTCAGGGTGCCGAGGCCGGAGGCGGCCAGATCGCGGGCGATGCCGCGCACGCCGAGGCAGTCGGCCCGGTCCGGAGTGATGGCGATGTCGATGATCGGATCGTCGAGTCCGGCATAGGCGGCGTAGGGCTGGCCCACCGGTGCGTCATCCGGCAGGTCGATGATGCCCTCGTGGTCGTCGCTCAGGCCCAGCTCGCGCTCGGACAGCAGCATGCCGTTGCTGTCCTCGCCGCGGATCTTGCCCGGCTTCAGCAGCAGGTCGGTGCCCGGCACGTAGCTGCCCGGCGGCGCGAAAACGCCCTTCATGCCTGTCCGTGCGTTCGGGGCGCCGCAGACCACCTGTACGACACCGTCGCCGGCATCCACCTTGCAGACCCGCAGACGGTCGGCGTTCGGGTGCTGCACCGCCTCGACCACATGGGCGACGCGGAACGGTGCGAAGGCGGCGGCGCGGTCTTCGACCTCCTCGAGTTCGAGGCCGAGCATGGTGAGCCGATCGGTGATCTCCTGGAGCGAGGCGTCGGTCTCGAGGTGATCCTTCAGCCAGGACAGGGTGAACTTCATGGCTCAAAGCCCTCCGGCGATGGTCGGCTGGGCCAGCGGCACGAAGCCGTAGTGGCGCATCCAGCGCAGGTCGCTGTCGTAGAACGGGCGAAGGTCGGGGATGCCGTACTTGAGCATGGCGATCCGCTCGATCCCCATGCCGAAGGCGAAGCCCTGGTACTCGGTCGGGTCGATGCCCGCATAGCGCAGCACGTTCGGATGGACCATGCCGGAGCCCAGGATCTCTAGCCAGTCGCCGTGGTTGCCGATCTTCAGCTCGCCGCCCGAGCGCGAGCAGCCGATATCGACCTCGGCCGACGGTTCGGTGAACGGGAAATAACTGGGGCGGAAGCGCAGGGGCAGATCGTCGATGCCGAAGAACGCCCGGCAGAAGTCCGTCAGGCAGCCCTTGAGATGGCCCATATGGCTGGTCTTGTCGATCACCAGTCCCTCGACCTGATGGAACATCGGCGAGTGGGTGGCGTCGTGGTCCGAGCGGAAGGTGCGGCCCGGCACGATGATCCGGATCGGCGGCGTCTGCTTCTCCATGGTGCGGATCTGCACCGGGCTCGTGTGGGTGCGCAGCACCTTGCGCTCGCCCGCCTCGTCGGGTGTCAGATAGAACGTGTCGTGGTCCTGGCGCGCCGGATGATCCGGCGGGAAGTTCAGCGCCTCGAAATTGTAGTAGTCGCTCTCGATGTCCGGCCCCTCGGCCACGACGAAACCCATCTCGGCGAAGATGGCGGTCAACTCGTCGATGGTCTGGGTGATCGGGTGGATCCGTCCCCGGATTTCCGGACGAACCGGCAGCGAGACGTCGACCCGCTCGGCCAGCAGCCGGGCGTCCAGAGCCGCCGACGCCAACTCCGTCTTGCGCGCGTCCAGCGCGCCGGCGACCGCGTCCTTCACCCGGTTCAGCGCCTGACCTGTCTCCTTGCGGGTCTCGGGGTCGAGCCCGCCCAGGGTCTTCATCTCTGCGGTGATGCGCCCCTTCTTGCCGAGCGCGCTGATGCGCACCTGTTCCAGCGCGTCGAGATCGCCCGCGCGCTCCACCTCGGCCAGCAGTTCGGCCTCTAATGCTTCGACGTTTGTCATGTGCCTGTGCCCGTTTCCCGGTCCGGTGGCGCCTTTTAGCGGGTCGCCGACGGTTTTGCGAGCCCCCAGGAACGGGATCCGCGTCAGTCGCGGTTCGACAGCGCGCGCTTTCGCTCCATCTCAGTATCGGCGGTTCGGTGGTGCCTGCGCGGCGGCTCGACGGCAGGGGTCGCGGAACGGAGTACGGAGAACGCATGGGCCGGGTTGTGAAATGGTCGATCGGCGCGCTCACGGGAGCGGTGGTTCTGGTCGTCGCGCTTGCCGGAGGATGGTACTGGGTGACTCACAGCGTTGAACAACCGGACTACGCCGTAGCGACGGCGGATGGGGATTTCGAGCTGCGCGACTATCCGGCGATGGTGGTGGCGGAGGCCGCCACCGGGGGCGATCGGCAGGAGGGAGTCCGGCAGGGGTTTCGGGCGCTTGCCTCCTACATCTTCGCCAAGGACCGGGAGGGCGATCGCATCGCCATGACGGCACCGGTCATCCAGCAGCCGACGGATCTCCAGGCGGGGGACGGGTGGCGGGTTAGGTTCGTCATGCCGTCGGCGTTCGATCTCGATGAGCTGCCCAAGCCGGCGGGTGAAGACGTGCAACTGCATCGCTGGCCGCCGATGCGCCTCGCCGCGGTGCGGTTCAGCGGACGCGCCGATGACGCCGATTTCGCCCGGCACGAGGCCCGGCTGAGGGACTGGATCTTCGACCGGGGTCTGGAGGCTGAGGGAACGCCGTTGCTCGCCTATTACGACGACCCGTGGACGCCGGGCATGCTGCGACGGAACGAGGTTCTGATCCGCGTCCGTTGACGGCCCGGCGATCTTCTCGGTGAAACGGGAAAGGGCCGGTCCAACGACCGGCCCTCCGTATCTTCGCGATCGGCCGCGGGTTTACGCCTTGAGCGCGGCTTCGGCCTGATCGACGATGTTCTTGAACGCGTCCGGCTCGTGGATCGCCAGGTCGGACAGAACCTTGCGGTCCAGTTCGATGCCGGCCAGCTTCAGGCCGTTCATGAAACGCGAATAGGTCATCCCGTACTGGCGCACACCCGCGTTGATCCGCTGGATCCACAGGGCGCGGAAGTCGCGCTTACGGGTCCGGCGATCACGATAGGCGTACTGCTGGCCCTTCTCGACCGCCTGCACGGCGACGCGGAAGACGTTCTTCCGGCGACCGTAATAGCCCTTGGCGGCGTCGGTGACCTTCTTGTGGCGGGCGTGTGCGGTCGTACCGCGTTTGACTCGTGCCATCTATCCGCTCCTCAACCGTAGGGCATGAACCGCTTGACGATCTTCTGGTCGGCCTCGGCCAACACGAAGGTCCCGCGGGCCTGTCGCTTCATCTTCTGGGAACGGCGGCGCAGCATGTGGCGCTTGTACGCGACGTTGCCCTTGATCTTTCCGGACCCCGTCGTGCGAAAGCGGCCTTTGACGCTGCTTTTCGTCTTCATCTTGGGCATTTTGTCGCTCCTTTGGTCTCGACGTTGTCGACTTCGCGTCGGCCGGGCAGCCCTGTTCGCCCAGACGCGACGGTCCATCCCCGGCTCTGGTCCGGGGAAGGAAGGCGGGGATATACTCTCAAGCGCCGGTCAACGCAACCCGTCTGTCCGGCGCTTCGGTGCTCTTGGAAACCCGTCCGATGGTCAGTCGGACGTGCCGCCGACCGGCAGAGCGACGCCCAGAAGAGCATCGACGTCGACCCCGTTTTCGGCGAGGGGGAAGAGCGCGCGCTCGATCTCCACGGATCCGACCCGATCGTTCGGCACGGTCGCCCGCCAGAACGTCGGTTCGCCATCGCGGACGGTCTCGTCGAAGGTCAAGGGGACAACCTCCGTGTCCCGCGCGGTAAAGATCTCGCTCGCCAGAAACCCCGTGGCGTCTCTACCGACCAGCATCGCATTCCCCGTCCCGACCAGCCGGTACCGGTAGTCCAGCACGGGCGACCGCTGGGTCACCTCGACGATGAAGAGCCACGGCAGTACCCGCGTGGGGAGGTCCAGCGGATCGATCTGCTGGCGCGCGGGCAGACGGTTGTCGGATGTGAGGGATGCCCAGTACTGGTGTACCAGGGCGATGGGCGAATCCTTGCCAATGTCGCTCAACGCGACGCGGTCGGTTTTGAACCAGGAGGCGATACCCCAAGGTTTTTGGGACCGTGCCATGCTCAGAATCCGCACTTACTGGGCCGTCACGCTAACACGGCATTGGAGCAACCGCCTAGCGAGTTGATTGTCTACAGCTCTGTCGTCTTCTATTTTTGGGATTGAAGCCGCTGCCGCAGACTCTCGCAGGGGTCGTCCCGCTCGGCCGCGGGAAAGACCCGCACCCAGTCGAAAGCGCCGTCCGTCGAACCTTCGTTCAGCCCGACGGCGACAGCCTTCTTCCCTGGCGCCAGGCGGCGGAGGTGCAGTGGCACGCCGATATCCGCGCGAACGTGTCCCCGGCCGGCGATCAGCACGGCGCCGTCGGAATGTCGCAGCATGGCCGCCGCCAGGGAGGCGTCGCGGGCGACCTGGACGTCGACCATGGCGCCTAACCGTTCCCGCGGTACCAGGCGACAATGACCGTCGAACACCGCGTCCAGATGGGCGGCGATCGCATCGTCCGGAAGCGGGTCTGAGAGCTTCCAGGAATCGACCATCCGGTCGCCGAGCGCCGCCAGTCCGCCGCGCGCGATCGCAAATGTGGAGCCCGAGGCCAAGTCGCCGGCAACCATCTTCAGGCCGGCGGCGATGGCCACTTCCACGATCGGCCGGTAGAGCGCGAAATCGGGCCAGCCGCCGTCCGCCCAACGGACCGCCTTGGCAAAACCCTGCGGATCGTTCGAGTGCGGCCCGGCGGCCCAGGCATCGATCGCCGGCTGCCGATCGCGCGGCGCCATTTCCCAAACGATCGCCGGTTTGCGGCCCGCCCCTACCATCGACCGCAGCAACGCGGCCTGGGCGGCGTGGTGATGGGGGTTGTCATGGGTCTCGCCGAGAAGCACGAACGGGGCGGCGACGAGGTCCGTGTCCAACTCGGACCGGGTGGCGGCGCCGCCATCGCCGCGGACCCAGTTTTCGGCCGCCGCGGCGGCCGGGCCGAAAACGATCATCAGGGCGAGGAGAAACAAGCGCATGGCAGAAAGATAGGGCGCTCATGCCGTGCGCATACCCCAGCGAAGGTAGGGCCGTCTAGCACCGGCGACCTGTGCGGTGACGATCGTCTGGGCGTAGCCGCCCGTGCCGGCCTCATGGCTTTGTTCCACCACCTCCGGCGCCGGATCGCCTATGGCGAAGGCTTCTTCGATCGCCCGCCCCGCCATCAGCGGGTGCGGCGCCAGGCCCAGGGTCTTCAGTACCGTCGGCGCGATATCGACCGTCCCGCTTGGGGTCTCGATCTCGACGCCCTTGCGGAAACTGTCGCCGCCGAGGAACAGGCAATGATTCAGCTCCCGACGGTGCAGACCGCCATGCAGACCGCCGCCAAGCGGGATATCCGGATTGTCGGCCAGGATCACGCCGGGAAGACCGTCCTCGCTGTCCCTGTCCCAGGCGCGCAGGGTGAAGGCGACGTCGGCGGCGCGCCGGTGGTTCCAGTTCACGACGGAGAGCGGCAGTGTGCCGTCGTCACCGGCATCCCGCCGTGTCAGGATCGGCCCGCACCAGTCCTGGGCCTGCAGGGTCTCGACAAGGCGTTTCAACAGAGCCGGGTCGCGGTCGCGTACTGCGACATGGGCGGAGTAGCCCGGCTTCAGCGCATAGTCGACATCGGGCCCGAGAGCCGTGCCGACGCTGAGGCCTTCTTTTCTCAGGATGTCGGCGACGCCGACCTGCCCCTCCACGGTGACATGGCCGTGGTCCGACATGGCAATGATGTGCCATCCGGCGTCGCGACCTTCGGACCGCCACCAGTCCAGGACCCGGCCGAACGCCGCGTCGACCCCGCCGATCGCGCTCTGGGAGTCGCCGCTGGCGAGGCCGCGATAGTGATAGGACAGGTCGGGCTCGTTCAGCCAGAGCACGCAGGCGTCCGGCGCATGGTCGGGGAGGACGTGATCGAGCAGAACCTTCACCGCCCAGTCGGCGACGCCGGTGTTGGGGAACGTCTGTTCCGGTACCGGACCGAACCTGTCGATCACCTTGGCATAGGCGGCGGCCGGGGTGGATATCGCGTCCCCCCAAATCGACAGGACCGGCTGCCCGAGTTCCGCCGCCCGCCCGGCGAGCAGGCGCGCGTTGCCCACCTTGCCGGTGGTGACGGCGGCGAACCGGCGTCCGGCTCCCCACAGGATCTCGCTTAGATGCGCAGCGCCGATCAGCCGACCATAGGCCTTGTCCGCCGCGCGCATCCGGACGTCGTCGGAGGTGTCCATCGCCGAACCGAATCCGAGTGCCGGGTCGTAGAAGGCGTTCGCCATGATCCCGTGGCCGGCCGGCGGATGACCTGTCATCGACGTGGTCACCTGGACGCGGGTTTCGCTGGGGAAGGCGGAGGCCGTGTTGCGCATCCACACGCCGCCCTTGGCGAAGCCGTGGATGTTCGGGGCCTGGTTCGGTGTGACGTGATCGGGGCGCAGGCCGTCGAAGACGACGACCAGGACTTTCGGCGCGGGCATGGAAGGGCTCTCCGAAGATCGGACGGCGGATCGTCCTACCTTACTACACTCCGACCGTGACGGTCCGGTGACGGCGCCGCAGACCCAGGATTGCCGGGAGGTCTACTGCCCAGGCTGTCCCTCTGCCGCCCTAAACGCAGCAAGCGACTCGCGAACGGTAGTGAGGAGCTGACGCTCGCGTTCGGTATCGATGGAGATCGACGCGGTCATGCCGGCGCGCAAAGGGGGGCGGCCTTCGATCGGCTCCAGATCGATGCGCACGGGGACCCGCTGAACCACCTTGACCCAGTTGCCGGATGCGTTCTGCGGCGGAAGAACCGCGAACTCCGCTCCGGTCGCTGGTGCGATCGAACTGACCCGCGCTTTCCAGGTCACATCGGGGTAGGCGTCTATTCCCACTTCCACCACCTGCCCGACGCGAACGTGGGTAAGCTGGGTCTCTTTCAGGTTTGCGACCACCCAGGTGTCGTCCACCTCAATCAGACCGAACGCGGGATCGCCTTCCTCCAGCCATTCGCCGGGCTCCAAATGAACCTGTGTCACGATGCCGGCGGTCGGCGCTCGAACCTCAGTATACCCGAGATGCAGTTCGGCGATTTCCCGGGCGGTCTGAGCCTCGACGTATTTCGGATGCAGCTCGACGGCGCGTTCCGGGTCGCCGCCCAGTTCCGCGAGGACAGAGCGGATCTTCTCCTGGAGGGCGCGGACACGCTGGCGCGCGGATGCGACCTCGAATTCGGCTTCGTCGAGCCGTGCTTCCGTCGTCACGCCGCGTCGGGCCAGTTCGCGCTGCCGCTCGGCCTCCCGTTCGAAGAAGGCGACGGTCTCGCGCGCCTCGTCGATCTCGGCCTGGACCTGATGGAACTCGGCGCGCGTGCCTTCGACCTCCTGACGGACGGATAGCATGCGCGCCTCGGCGGATTTCAACGCCAGCCAATGCGGGTCCGGATCCAGGCGAAACAGCAGGTCGCCCTGCGCCACGCGCTGGTCGTTCCGTACGAAGACCTCGGTCACCCGCCCGTCGATATCGGTCGAGATCGCGACGATATGCGCCTTCACATAGGCGTTCTCCGTCGTCACGTAGCGCCCGGTGATGGCGTAGAGATAGGACGCGCCGACAAGGACCACGACCGGGATCAGCACCAGCAGCACCAGCCGCTTGATCCAGCGGCCGCGGCGCCGTCGGGGGCGCTCGCTATGGGCGGTGACAGGCCCGTCCTCGGTGGCGGGAACCACGTCCTTCTTAGTCTCGTCAGTCATCGGCCGCCTCCGCTTGGGCGGTAGGCCCGGCCAACTCGTCGAAGGCATGCAAGTTGGATTTGATCTTCAGCAGGGTGTCGATGAACGCCTCGTGCTCTTCGCGTGACAGGCCTTTCATGGCGTCGCTGCGGATGTCGGCGGCGATCCCGCGTAGCTCGCGCATAAGACCCTGAACCGTCTCGGTGAGCACCACCCGCTTGATTCGCCGGTCGATCGGATCGGGACGCCGCTCTATCCAACCCTTGTCCTCCAGTCGGTCCAGAAGCCGGCCCAGCGTGGCCTTCTCCAGTTCCATGAACGCCGCGAGCTCCGACTGCGCCATGCCTTCCTTGGCGTAGAGCGCGGTCAGCACCCACCACTGAGAGCGAGTCAGGCCCAACTCCTTGCCGCGACGGTCGAAGGCCACCCGCATCAGGCGGGCGACGTCGTGGACGAGGAACCCGAAGTTCCTGTGAAGGTCAGTGCGTTCCATGACGGCGGAATATAGTTGTCATGACAACCGTTGCCAAGCAGATCGTCGACTTGGGCGACGGCTCCGGCGGGCGATAGCGGGTCCTGGCCCGTGGTCGGCGGCTGGTGCAGGTCACTCGTTCCGAAGCGCGCTTAATTCCTTCACTTGAAACGGGTATGGTAGACTCCAACGTCAAAGATCAACGGGTCGCGCGACAGGGTCGGCCCCGCCGACGAGGGAGGAGCAGAGGATGCCCGACATATCCTTCTCGCGCAGACCGGCATCGCCGGATCTCGATCCGATCTGGACCTCCCTGCGGAGCGATGCGGAGCGAACGGCCCAGTGCGAACCGGCGCTCGCCAGCTTTCTGCATGCCACCGTCCTCGCCCACGATACGTTGGAACATGCGCTCGCCTTCCATCTGTCGCAGAAGCTCGGATCGGAGGCGATCACGGCGTTGTCGCTGCGCCAGACCGTGGATCAGGCTGTGCATGGGGACGAAACGGTCGGGGCCGCCGTGCGGGCCGATCTCTCGGCCGTGTTCGAGCGCGATCCCGCCTGCACCAGCTATCTAGAGCCGTTCCTGTATTTCAAAGGCTTCCAGGCGATTCAGGCGTACCGTGTCGCCCATTGGCTCTGGGGACACGAGCGCCAGGCTCTCGCACTGTATCTTCAGTCCCGGATCTCCGAGGTATACGGCGTCGACATCCATCCGGCGGCCCAGATCGGTCGCGGCATCATGATCGACCACGCGACGTCGGTGGTGGTTGGCGAGACGGCGGTGATTGAGGACGAGGTTTCCATGCTGCACAACGTGACCCTCGGCGGCACGGGCAAGGAGACCGGCGACCGGCACCCGAAGATCCGGCGGGGCGCTCTGCTCGGGGCATCGGCGACGGTGCTCGGCAACATCGAGGTGGGCGAATGTGCCCGCGTCGGAGCCGGCAGCGTCGTGCTCAGCGATGTGCCCGCCCATTGCACAGTCGCGGGCGTTCCGGCGAAGCCCGTTCGGGGCAGCAACTGCGAGCAGCCTGCCCTGTCTATGGATCATCGCTTCGTGCCGTAGCGGCGCTGCGGATCGCGGTCGCCGCCAGGCGAGTCTGCTGCAGTGCAGCACATTCAGCAGCTTGCCGGTTGTCCGGGCGGCTGCTTTGGTTCCGGGTATCATGAGCGACACAGCCCTCCAGGACCCAGGCGGTCCCATACCTTCTTCCGGTTCCGCGCTTGACTACGACGTCGTCATCGTCGGCGCCGGGATTTCCGGCATGTATCAGCTTCACAAGCTTCGCGGCCTCGGGTTTAAGGTCCTGGTGCTCGAGGCCGGAACGGGCGTCGGCGGGACCTGGTACTGGAACCGCTACCCTGGGGCCCGGTTCGACTCGGAAAGCTACTCCTACGCCTATTCCTTCGATCCGGAACTGCTCGCCGCCTGGAACTGGTCGGAGCATTTCGCCGCCCAACCGGAAACCGAGCGGTATCTGAACTTTGTTGCCGACAAGCTCGACCTGCGGCGGGACATCCGATTCTCGTCGCGGGTAGCCGCCGCCCATTACGAAGATGCGGGCCGCGCCTGGACGGTCACCCTGGATTCCGGCGAGCGGTACCGCTGCCGGTTCATGATCACTGCGATCGGCCCGCTTTCGGCGCCCACCATGCCCCGGATTCCAGGCATTGAGGACTTCAAGGGCCAGTCGTTTCATACCGGCCTCTGGCCGAAGGAGCCGGTGAGTTTCGAGGGCAAGCGCGTCGCCGTGGTCGGAACCGGCGCGACCGGCGTGCAGACCATTCAGGAGGTGGCGAAGACGGCGAAGACGCTCACCGTGTTCCAACGCCGCCCGAACTGGTGCGCCCCGCTGCACAACGCGAAGATCTCGCCGGAGGAACAACCGGCTTTGAAGGCGCGCTATCCGGAGATTTTCCAGCGCTGCCGCGAGACCTTCGCGTGCTTCCTGCACACCCCCGATCCACGTAGTGCGCTCGAGGTCTCCGACACGGAGCGCGAGGCATTCTGGGAGCGACGCTACAACGAGCCCGGTTTCGGCATCTGGCAGGGCAATTTCCGCGACGTCATGATCGACCGCACCGCCAACCGGATGCTGTCCGATTTCGTCGCGCGCAAGATCCGTGAGCGGGTCAAGGACCCGAAGACCGCCGAACTCCTGATACCGAAGGACCATGGATTCGGCACGCGGCGCGTGCCGCTGGAGACCAAGTACTACGAGGTCTTCAACCAGCCGAACGTGCGGCTGGTCGACGCGCTCTCCACGCCGATCGAACGGATCACGCCGGCCGGTCTGGAAACGGGCGAGGAGGCGTTCGAGTTCGACATGATCATCTACGCCACCGGGTTCGATGCGATCACCGGCAGTTTCGACCGGATCGACATCCGCGGCGAGGGCGGCAAGACCCTGAAGGAGCGCTGGAAGGGCGGGCCCGAGACTTTCCTCGGCATGATGGTCGAGGGCTTTCCGAACATGTTCATGCTGGTCGGGCCGCACACCGCGCTCGGCAATATTCCGCGCAGCATCGAGTACAATGTCGAGTGGGTGGCCGACGTGATGCGCCACATGCGGGACCGCGACATCACCTATGCAACGACCACGCCCGAGGCGGTGGCCGGTTGGACCGAGACGGTGCGCAAGGCCGGCGAGGGACTGCTGTCCAACGAGGTCGACAGCTGGATGACCGGCGTAAACCGCAATGCCGGTAAGACCGAGCGGATCCTCGCCCGCTACAGCGGCAGCGCGGTCGCTTACCGCGCGCGATGCGATGCGGTCGCGGCGGCCGGATACAGCGAGATCCGGTTCGACTGAGGCGGGAACGGCCCGGTCAACGCCGTCGTTCCGGCGGAACGGATCTGCCGCCGCGGCACCGCTGCTGCGACCTGCCCATTCTTTCTGCGCGCGACCGAGCAGTTTGCCTGGATTCTCCGAAACCTCCCGTTATCACTGGGACATTCCGCGGTGCTGTAGTAATGTAAGTATACGAATGAATTCGAGCGGCTCTCCCGGTCGCCCGGCTCCCCGGAACCGCATCAAAGAGGCCGCAGATGAGCGCTTTTCGGATCGAGACCGTCCTGGATGTCCACCACTGGACCGATACGCTGTTCAGTTTCCGAACCACGCGCGATCCGGCCTTCCGCTTCGAAAACGGCCAGTTCGCGATGATCGGGCTCGAGGTGGACGGCAAGCCGCTGGTGCGCGCCTACTCGATGGCGAGCGCGAACTACGAGGAGGATCTGGAGTTCTTCTCGATCAAGGTGCCGGACGGGCCGCTGACCTCGCGCCTGCAGCACCTCGCCGTCGGCGACAAGGTGTTGATCGGTTCCAAGCCGACCGGCACGCTGTTGGTGGAGAATCTGCTGCCGGGCAAGGTCCTCTACATGCTGTCCACCGGCACCGGCCTCGCCCCCTTTCTGTCGCTGATCAAGGATCCGACGGTCTACGAGAAGTTCGACCGGGTGGTATTGGCCCATGGCTGTCGCTACGCGTCCGAGCTGGCGTATGGCGACCTGCTGCGACGGGACCTGAAGGACCATCCGCTGGTCGGCGATCTGGTTGCCGAGCGGTTCTCCTATTACCCGACGGTGACCCGCGAGGATCATGACCCGCGCGGCCGGATCAGCGATCTGATGCGCCAAGGCAAGTTGTTCAAGGACCTGCGGCTCTCGCCCCTGCACCCGGAGAACGACCGCCTGATGTTGTGCGGCAGCCCGGCGATGCTCGACGAGATGACCGACTGGGTCGAAGGACTGGGCTTCGCCATGGGCAACAACGCCGCCCCCGGTAGCTACGTGATCGAAAAGGCCTTCGTGGAGCGCTGACCATACCGCTACCCGGCTTCGCCTTCACAACGGGCACGATCGCCTCTGGCTCCGCTTCGGCCCGGTCATAGGCGTGCGCCATCGTCGTGGACCATCGGGCGGACCGCCCGCCTGTGCCCTTTCCGAACGCCCGGCAAATCGGATAGGGACAGGATGTCGGGCGGATCCGTCGCCGTGCCGGCCAGTGGACGCGGAGCAGGAGGCAGCCGATGGCGCGCCCGAACATCCTTATCTTGATGGTCGATCAACTGAACGGGACCCTGTTCCCGGACGGACCGGCGCCGTGGCTGCACACGCCGCACCTGCGACGTTTGGCGGAACGGTCGACCCGGTTCGCCAATGCCTATACCGCGTCACCGCTCTGCGCGCCGGGCCGGGCATCCTTCATGTCGGGACAGCTTCCGTCGCTCACCGGCGTCTACGACAACGCCGCAGAGTTCTCGTCCGCCATTCCGACCTACGCGCACCATCTGCGCCGGGCCGGGTATCAGACCTGCCTGAGCGGCAAGATGCATTTTGTCGGCCCGGATCAGCTCCACGGGTTCGAGGAACGCCTGACGACCGACATTTATCCAGCCGATTTCGGCTGGACCCCGGACTATCGAAAGCCCGGAGAGCGGATCGACTGGTGGTATCACAATCTCGGCTCGGTGACCGGCGCGGGCGTCGCCGAGATATCCAACCAGATGGAGTATGACGACGAGGTTGCCTACAACGCCGTTCGCAAGATCTACGACCTGTCGCGCGGCCATGACGAGCGTCCCTGGTGCCTGACGGTCAGCTTCACCCATCCGCACGATCCCTATGTGACCCGGCGCAAATATTGGGACCTGTACGACGGGTGCGACCATCTGCAGCCGACCGTCCCGGCGATGGCCTACGAGGACCACGATCCGCATTCGAAGCGAATCTTCGACGCCAACGACTGGCGTAGCTTCGACATCACTCAAGAGGATATCCGGCGGTCGCGCCGCGCCTATTTCGCCAATGTCAGCTATCTGGACGACAAGGTCGGCGAGATTCTCGACACATTGGAGCGCACCCGGCAGGAGGCGGTGATCCTCTTCGTCTCCGACCATGGCGACATGCTCGGAGAGCGCGGTCTCTGGTTCAAAATGAGCTTCTTCGAGGGCTCGTCGCGGGTCCCGCTGATGATCTCGGCGCCCCACATGCCGGCCGGCCTCGTCGATGCCCCGGTCTCTACTCTGGACGTGACCCCGACCCTGGCCGAGCTGGCGGGCATCTCCTTGGCGGAGGTTCTGCCGTGGACCGAAGGCAAGAGCCTGGTCCCGGTGGCTTCGGGCACGCCGCGACCGGGATCGGTGGCGATGGAGTACGCCGCCGAGGCGTCGTATGCGCCGTTGGTGGGGTTGCGCCGAGGAACCTGGAAATACACCCGCTGCGCTCTGGATCCGGAGCAGCTCTTCGACCTGGAGGCGGACCCGCACGAACTGACCAACCAGGCCGCCAATCCGGCTCATGCCGCGATCCTGGCAGAATTCCGGACGGAGGCCGATGCGCGCTGGGACCTTGCCCGTTTCGACGCCGACGTTCGGTCCAGCCAGGCGCGGCGCTGGGTGGTGTACGAGGCGCTGCGCAACGGAGCGTACTATCCGTGGGATCATCAGCCTCTGCTGAAGGCCTCGGAGCGTTTCATGCGCAATCACATGGACCTGAACGTGGTCGAGGAGAACCAGCGCTTTCCGCGCGGGGAATAGGGATACGGCAATGACCCATGACGCACAGCCCAAGGCCAGCCATTTCATTGCTGGCGACTACATCGAAGACACCGAGGGCGATCCGATCGACGTGATCTACTCGGCCACCGGCGAGACCATCGCCCGACTGCATGCGGCAACCCCCGCGATCGTCGAGAAGGCCCTCGCTTCCGCCAAGGCCGCTCAGACGGATTGGGCGGCCATGAGCGGGACCGAACGCGGTCGGGTATTGCGCCGGGCCGCCGACATCCTGCGCGAGCGCAACCGCGACCTGTCGGTCCTGGAGACGCTCGATACCGGCAAGCCGCTGTCCGAGACCCTGGTTGCGGACGCCGCCTCTGGCGCCGACGCGCTGGAGTATTTCGGCGGGCTTGCCGGCAGTCTGACGGGCGAGCACGTTCAGTTGCCCGGCGGCGACTTCGTCTACACCATGCGCCGTCCGCTCGGTGTCTGCGTCGGGATCGGCGCGTGGAACTATCCGACCCAGATCGCCTGCTGGAAAGCGGCGCCGGCGCTGGCCTGCGGCAATACGATGGTGTTCAAGCCGTCGGAGACCACCCCGCTCTGCACGTTGAAGGTGGCGGAGATCCTGATGGAGGCGGGGGCGCCGGCCGGTGCGTTCAACGTGGTTCAGGGCTACGGCCCGGTCGGTGCTGCGCTGACCACCGACGCGCGGGTGGCCAAGGTCTCTCTCACCGGCTCCGTGCCGACCGGCCGCAAGGTCTACGCGGCGGCGGCGGAGGGCATCAAGCACGTGACCATGGAGTTGGGCGGGAAGTCGCCGATCCTCGTGTTCGACGATGCGGATGTCGAGGCGGCCGTCAGCGGCGCGATCGTCGGCAATTTCTATAGCTCCGGACAAATCTGCTCCAACGGCACCCGCGTCTTCGTGCAGCCTGGAATCAAGGAGGCGTTCCTCAAGCGCCTGACCGAACGACTGGGCGACGCGGTGATCGGCGATCCGATGGACGAGGCGACCACCTTCGGCCCAATGGTCTCCGAACGACAACTCGGGATTGTCCAAGGCTATATCGCGAAGGGCATCGAGGAGGGCGCGCGGCTTGTAACCGGCGGGCGCCGGATCGATCGTCCGGGCTGGTACCTGGAGCCGACGGTCTTCGCCGATGTGACCGACCGCATGACCATAGCCCGCGAGGAAATCTTCGGCCCGGTCATGTCGGTACTAGATTTCACCGACGAGGCGGAGGGAATCGAGCGGGCCAACGCGACGGAATTCGGGCTCGCGGCCGGCGTCTTCACCCGCGACCTCGCGCGGGCCCACCGGGTCGTCGGACAGCTCGATGCTGGCAGCCTCTACATCAACGCCTACAACCTGACCCCCGTCGAGGCGCCCTTCGGCGGGGTGAAGGCGTCGGGGGTCGGCCGCGAGAATTCCAAGGAGGCGATCCACCACTATTCGGAGGTTCGCTCGGTCTACGTGGCGGTCAACCCGGCGGAGGCGCCGTATTGAAGGGGAGACGCTCCTAGGGTCGCCGACACTGCGAATCCCGCTCAGCGACGATCAAATGCTTGCGAATGCGAGTCGGTCGCAATAAAGTCCGAGGCAAGAGATCCTTGAGCTGAGGAGCTGAGATCATGCGTGGGGCCGATTGCGGAACACGTCCCGGTGCCGAAAAGACCCGCGCCCGTCCGGTGCCGTCATGACCGAGCGCGTGGGAGTGTCGGAGACTGTCGGTTCGGTGGAAACGAGCTGGTGGAGCGGCCTCGCCGACATGCTCTGGGCGGGAGGACCGGTGGTCCTGTTGCTGCTCGGGCTGTCGGTGGTGGCGATGGCGATCGTGCTGGTGAAACTCTGGCAGTTCCGCGCTGCGCGCCTGGGCGACCGCGAGCGTGTTGCGGCGGCCCTGCGCCGTGTGCGGGCGGGGGAGTTGCATGACGGGCTCGCCATCCTCCTGGGGTCGCGCAATCCGGTGGCTCAGGCGGTTGCCCGCGCCATCATCGGCCGTCAGCGCGGGCTGCCGGAGTATACGGTTCGCGAGGAGGCAAGCCGCTTCGGCAGTGACGTGCTGGAGGAGTTGCGAAGCTATCTGAGGCCGCTCGAGGTGATCGCGTCCCTGGCGCCGCTGCTCGGTCTGTTCGGCACGGTTCTCGGCATGATCGGGGCGTTCCAACAACTCGAGGCATCGGGGAACCAGGTCAATCCGGCGGTCCTGTCGGGAGGCATCTGGGAGGCGCTGTTGACGACGGCCGTCGGCCTTGCGGTGGCAATCCCGACTGTTGCGGCACTGAACTGGCTGGAGCGCGCGGTCGAACGCGTGGCCCACGAAATGGAAAGCGCCATCACCGGGGTCTTTACACTGGACCTCGCTCCGGGATCGTTCGCGCGAGGCGACATCTCGCCGGCGATGCTCGGCTCTAGGGGCTTGGGGATGCGGGGCGAGGAAAGCGACGGACATGTCAACGAGCGCGGATACGACTTCGGCCCGGGACACGGTTCCGGGCTCCGCACCGCAGAGGCTGGTGAATAGGGGGCGGCGCCGCGCGGTCATCAGTCTCACGCCGCTGATCGATGTGGTGTTCATCCTACTGATCTTTTTCATGCTGGCTTCCAGCTTCCTCGACTGGCGCTCGATCGATTTGGCGCCGCCGGCCTCCGCCGGTGCCGGCGAGTCGATGACGGGAGCCATGCTGCTGGAGGTCCGGCCGAACGATCTGCGGCTCAGCGGGCACGTCGTCACCGTCGCCGAGGCCGAGGAGAAGATTTTGGACCAGATGAGGAAGACGCCGGACCAGCGCGTGCTCATCCGGACGGCCGACGGCGTGATGCTTCAGCGGACGGTGGACGTGCTCGACCGTCTTGCGTCGGCGGGCGTGACCAACTTGGCTTTCGTGCGGACCGGCTCCCGGCGGGAGGGCCGATGAAGCTCGTGTCCCAGCGCCGCCGCTCGAACGAGGACGACCGAATTCTGCCGCTGATCAACGTGGTGTTCCTGCTGCTGATCTTCTTCATGCTGGCCGGCCGCCTCTCGCCCGGCGATCCGTTCAGGATCGATCCCCCGGTCTCGATCAACGCCGGAAAGGTCGAGATCGACGATCTGCTGGTCCAGGTCGGCGCCGATGGGCGTCTTGCCCTGAACGGGGAAGAGACGACGTTGTTGGCCCTGGAGCCCGCGATTTCCGCGCATCTCAAGGCGGGACTCCCGGCGACGGTGCGGCTCAAGGCCGACGGTGCCGTGGCCGCTTCGGAGGTGATCGCCATCATGGAGCTCCTGCGCGAGGCCGGTGTCGATTCCCTGAAGCTGTTGACCGTACCGGCGGGAGGCGGCTGATGCGGATCCGATCCCGGCACATGGGCGCGGCGATCGCGGCGGCCTTGGCCATTCACGTCGCCGCCGCCATCGCCATGGTGCTCGAGCCCGAAGAGAAGGGTGCGGCGGCCACCGGCATGGGTGGTTTGGAGATCTCGCTCGGTCCCTCCGGCGGTGCTCCCGGCAGCGTTGCCAATGTGGTCAGCGAGATCGAACCTGCGGATACGGTCGTACCTGCCGCCACTCCTGACCCCGCCACTCCTGACCCCGTCGCTCCCGACCCCGTAGATCCCGACACCGCAACTCCCGACTCCGTCGCTCCCGAGAAGGCCGCGATCGCCGAGGCGGTGCCGCAAGCCCCCGTGGACCGACCGCTGCAGGCGGTGCGGCCAGCCGAAGCGCCGGCACCCGCGCCGGCGGATGTCGCCATCCAGCCGGTCGAGAGGCTTGAGGCGGTGGACGAGGTCATCGCGGTCGTGCGTCCGCAGCCGCTGGATCGGCCGGAGCCGGAGCCGGAGCCGGAGCCGGCGAAGGCGGAGAATGTTCCGCTGTCCGTGGCACCCGAACCGGTCGCGGTTGCCAGGCTGGAGAAGGATGCATCGGTGGTTGAGGCGCCGCCGCTGCCGGTAATCCGGCCGGCTCCGCCGACAAAGGTGGACGTCCGAAAGGCGGAGGTTTCTACGCAGCCCACCGCCGCTCCGGCAACCGCTGCGATCGCCCCGGCGGATGCGGCGTCCGCCGATACGCCGCAGCCGGCCGCGTCACGGAACGACGGCGCTCAAGGCCGCAGCGGGGCGGGACAGTCCGCTCAGGCAGGCAGCACCGAGTCGCGCAGCGGCGGCGGCCGGCCCGGCGTGTCCGTCGACTACTATACGATCCTTCAGGCATGGCTCGAAGAGCACAAGGAATACCCCCGACGCGCCCGCAATCGGCGTCAGCAGGGGGTTGTCTGGCTGTACTTCGTGATGGATCGCCAAGGGCATGTGCTGGAACACCGGATCGATCGCAGTTCCGGATACGATCTGCTCGATCGCGAGGTCGAGGCGATGATCGCGCGCGCCCAGCCGCTGCCGGCCATCCCCGCCGACATGACCCAGGCCCGACTGGAGTTGGTCGTGCCGGTGCAGTTCCAGCTTCGCTGAGTTCGGCGCCCAACAGAACGGCCCGCATCCGAAGAGGCGGGCCGTTGAACGTGAGTTTGACCGCCGCGCTCAGTCGAGGCGCTTGATCCGGCCCTCTACGCCGGTCGAGATCGTCCCACGGCTTTCGACATAGTCGATCACCTGTCCGGCCAGGAGACCGCCGGAGATGCCGTCGATGACCACCTTGGCCTGACGCAGCATGCCGTAGCCGTCGCCGCCGCCGCCGACATAGTCGTTGGTGGCGAGCGTGTATGTGGCGTTATCGTCCAGCGGCTTGCCGCCGACCGTGACGTCGACGATCCGCGAGCCGACCGGCTTGGATGCGTCGAAGCTGTAGGTCAGACCCGAGACCTGCGGGAAGCGGCCCTGGGTTTCCTCGACGCCGCTGACCCCGTGCTCCAGAACGTCGCGCAGCACCGCGCCGGAGAGTTCCAGTTTGACGGTGGCGTTGCCGAAGGGCAGCTCGGTGAGGATGGTCTTGCGGGTGAGGTCGGTCCCGGCCGCGTAGACCGTGTCGCCCCGGATGCCACCGCCGTTCGCCAGGCCGATATCGGCGCCTGTCGCTGCCCGGCTGGCATCGGCGACCAGGTTGCCGAACGCGGTTTCCATCGTCCGGATCGAGGCGCGACGGGTGTCCATTTCAACGCCCGTCTTGCCGATCACCTGCCCAAGGCCCTCGTCCAGGGCGGCTTCATAGGCGTCGACCTGCGCCTGTACCTGGGGATCGGGGGTGGCCGCATGGGTGGCGATGAGGTCGAAGGTCGGTTTCCAGACCACTCTCATTTTGCCGCGCTTCTCAACCCGGTCGAGGGTGATGGTGGTCTTGGCGATGAACTCGCCCTTCGCGCCGCCGCCGACCAGCATGTCGCGGCCGTCGTAGTGAACCCTCGCCACCTCGTCATGCCCGCCGAGCACCAGATCGACGCCCTTGACCTGGCGGGCCAACTCGCGTTCCAGGCCCTCGCCCCCGTGGCTGAGGGCGATGACGAAGTCGGCGCCCAGTTCCTTGAGTGCTGCGACCGCCGCAGTACCCGCCTCGGTGTACCCGGCGAAGGCGACGCCCGGACCGGGGCTGGCGAGGAAGGTGGTGTCCGGCGTGGTCAGCCCGAACAGGCCGATCTTGAAACCTTCCATGTCGATGAGCTGTGCGCCCTCGACGCCTGGGAACGGCTGGCCGTCCAGGGTGACGTTGCTTGAAATCCAGGCGAAATCGGACTCCGCAACCCGTGCCTTCAGCACGTCGTCGCCGAGGTCGAACTCGTGGTTGCCGAGGGTCCCGTACTGGATGCCGACCATCTCGGCCAGTTCGATCATGTGCGCGCCTTTGTCGATGCCGCTCATGAGCGAGGGCGAGATCATGTCGCCGCCGTAGGTGACAAGCACCGACGCGCCTTCGGCCTCCGCCGCGCCCTTCTCGGCGGCGATGACGGAGGCGACCTTGCCGGCGCTTTCCATGTTGTCCCAGTCGTTGAAGTGCAGGATGACGAGCTTCAGCGGCTCGGCGGCCGCGGGCCCGGCGAGCGTGGCGACGGCCACGAGCGCGAACGCGAATGTGCGCAGGTAGGAGAACATCGTCGACTCCATCGATGATCGGAGGGCGGAAAGACCAGCGTGTGGCCATCCGAATGCGTCACATTACTGTAATGCGACGGATGCACCAACAAGGCTTGGTGCATGATCCTAGCCGTCGCCGATGACCGTTAAGCGAGCCACCCGTCGTCCTGACGCACGTCAGGATCAAGCCCCCAGCGTCAAAGCCGCGCCGTCGATACGGCGCCGGTGCTGGTGGGCCGGTGCTGCCGTAGGGCCGGTAGCTTGATCCTGATTGACATCAGGATGACGGTGGGAGGGGTAGGGAATTACCCGTCATCCTGACGCACGTCTGGATCGAGCGGCACCATCGAAGCACCATCGAAACGGTGTCGGCGGTGGATGCCGGCGCCGGTTTGGGGCCAGCGGCTCGGTCCTGATTTGCATCACGATGACCGCTTGGGTGAGGGAACCGCCTACCGGGTCACGCTCGCGCCGCTCTGGCTGAACAGGATCTTGCGCTCGGCCTCGTCCGGCGGGGCCGAGCGGCGGAACTCCTTGCCGAGATCGACGGCACGCTGCACGGCGGGCCGCTCCTTGATCGCCGCCCGCCAGCGGCTGACATTCGGATAGGCGTCCAGCGACGCGCCGAGCGGCTTGGCGATCAGTACCCAGGGCCAGCAGATCATGTCGGCGATGGAGTAGGCGTCGCCGACGATCCAGTCCCGGCCTTCCAGCCGCCGTTCCAGCACGGCGACGCACCGGTCGTACTCGTTGAGATACCGGGTCTTGGCGTAAGGGACGTCCTCGGGCGCGTAGTTCACGAAATGGCTCAGTTGCCCGGCCATCGGGCCCTGGTTGCCGGTCTGCCAGAACAGCCATTCCAGTACCTCCTTCTCCCCGACCGGGTCCGGCGGAAGGAAGCGTCCGGTCTTGCGGGCGAGGTAGTAGAGAATGGCGCCGGACTCGAAGACGGTCACCGGGTCGCCCCCGGTTCCGTGGTCCACGATCGCGGGCATCCGGTTGTTCGGGCTGATCGCCAGGAACTCCGGCGTAAACTGCTCGCCCTTGGAGATGTTCAGCGGGATCAGCCTGAACTCGACGCCCAGCTCCTCCAGCAGGATCGCCACCTTCCATCCGTTCGGCGTCGGCCAGTAGTAGAAGTCGATCATGCCGCATCCTCTTCGCGGGTGCCGGCGACGCCCTCGGCCCTCAGGGCGGCGATCTCCGCCTCCGAATAGCCGGCCGAAGTCAGCATGGCGTCGGTATCTTCGCCGAGTACCGGAGCGCCGTGCGACAGGTCCGGCTCGGTCACCGAGAAGGTGGCGGCGGGTCTGGCCTGGCGTACGCGGCCGGCCTGTGGGTGATCCAGTTCCACGACGATACCGGATGCCTGGATCTGCGGGTGCGTGATCATGTCGGAGCGGGTGAGGACGGGCGCGCAGGGCACGTCATGGGCCTCAAGCCGCTCCAGCCAGTGGGCCGAACTCTCGGTGGCGAGCACCTCCTGGGTCAGTGTCAGGCGATCGTCGATGTTCTCGTGCCGCAGGGCCGGCGTCAGGAAGCGCGGATCCTCAAGCCACTCCGGGCGCTCCAGCGCGGCGGTCAGGGCCTTCCACTGCTGGTCCGTGTTGACCGCCACGGTGATGTAGCCGTCGGTGGTCTCGTAGATCAGGTCGATGAAGCTCGCCGCTTTCTCCTGGGGCAGCTCGCCACCGACGAAGGTCTGGCTGCCCATGTCCGAGTGCCAGAGGAAATCGATCACGCTGTCCAGCATCGAGACTTTCACGTGCTGGCCCTCGCCGCTGCGCTCGCGCTGCAGCAGGGCGGCGGTGATCGCCTGGGCCGAGGTGTAGCCGGTCAGCTTGTCCGGGATGATGGTGCGCACGAGCCGGGGTCGCGCCTCGTCCGAGCCCCCCTGGATCGAGGTCAGCCCCGACAGCGCCTGCACCAGCGGGTCGTAGACCGGCTTGTCCGCGTAGGGGCCGGTATCTCCGAAGCCGCTGATCGAGCAATAGACGATCGACGGGTTCACGGCCCGGACGGCGGCCTCTCCGAGTCCCATGCGATCTGCCACGCCGGGGCGGAAGTTCTGCACGAAGGCATCCGCCGTGGCCGCCAGTTTCAGCACGGCGTCCACCCCGCGGGGATCCTTCAGATTGAGGGCGACCGACCTTTTCGACCGGTTGTTGTTCAGGAAAGAGGCCGAGAACCCGCCGCGCCGGTTGGCCATGGCGCGCGTGAAGTCTCCTCCGGCGGGATGCTCGATCTTGATGACCTCCGCCCCCTGATCGGCCAGGATCATGGTGCCAAGCGGTCCGGACACCACGCTTGTCAGATCGATGATCCGAAATCCCTCGAGCGGTCCCGCCATGGTTCTCGTCTCCCTGCTTCCGTCGTTCGGCGCCGCTCTCTCAGGTCGTTCGTCGCCGCCGGGAGTCAATCACCGGCTTGTGGGAATGGGTACCGGCTAGCGGAGGCGGGAGAATTTCCCCATCGGCGTCAATCTCGCCCTCAGATCCGCGTCTTCTTGTCCAGGAGGGCGTCGATGGCTTCCTTACGCCGCTCGAACGCCTTGAGGCTGTTGGTGGTATTCTCGAACCAGAAGGACAACCGCTCGACCATGTAGGTCAGGCCGCTCCAGCGCGGACAAAGGTCGTCGGCACCGGCCTTGTAGAAGTCGAGCTGATCGTCGCGCGCCGTGCTGTCGGTCAGCACCAGGATCGGGCCGGAAAACCGCTCGACCGAGCGCAACCGCTTTACCGTCGCGATGCCTTGGGGCGGCGTGCGCGCCGCCTTGGCGTCAGGGCGCCCTTTCTCCTTCGGCGGCGGCGAGATCACGATCACGTTGGGCGGGGCCGTGGCGACCATCAGCAGCGCCTGATCGATCCCGGCGGCAACTGTGACGTGACGGGTCCGGTTGGCAACCGCGGCTTGGAACTGGACCGCCCGGTCCGTATCCGGTTCGATCAGTAGAATGGATTGGGGCATGGCGGCGATCCTAGTTCGGGACGGCGTCGTTTGGAATCGCTTTGCGTCCGACCTCCAGGCGCGCGGGCTGACCTAGCGGCCGTCGAACGAGATCGTCTTGACCAGGGCGAACACCCTGGCGCCGATCTCGAGCCCAAGGTCGTCAACAGCTTCTCGGGTCACCCGGGCGCGCAGGCGCGCTACCGGGTCCGTGCCGTCGCCGATCTCGATCAGGGTCTCTGCATAGGGGGTGGATGCCGTCGACACGATCTCGACCACCCGTCCGGCCAGACGGTTGCGTATGCTGATCCCCTCGACCGGGCGGTTTGCCAGGGCGACGTCGCGGGCCCGGATTCGCAGACGGACCCGCTCTCCGGCACCGACCTCGACGCGTGGGATGGAAACAGGCTGGCCGGCCAGATCGAGTCTGGTGAGCTGATAGCTTGGATCGTGCTCGATCACTGTCGCGGTCAGGACGACCCCGGCTTCGAACCGGCCAGTAGAGGGTTCCAGGTCGAGCCGCTCCATGATCGGCGCGACAGGGCCTTCGGCGACGGCGCGCCCTTTCGACAGTACCACCATCCGGTCCGCGAGCCGCGCGACCTCGGCCAGATCGTGGCTTACATAGATCGCCGGGATTGGCAGGGCGTCGTGCAGCCGCTCGAATGTGGCCAGGATATCGGCGCGCGACGCTTCGTCCAGGGCCGAGAGCGGTTCGTCCATCAGAAGCAGGCGAGGCTCGGACAGCAGGGCGCGGCCTATGGCGACCCGTTGACGTTCTCCGCCGGACAGGCTCTCCGATCCGCGCTCCAGAAGCGATTCCAGGCCGAGCAGCGCGACCGCCTCGTCGAAGCCGATCGCCGGTGCCTGTTTCGCCGATCGCCGGGCGCCGAACAGCAGGTTCCCGCGCACCGAGAGATGAGGGAAAAGGCTGGCCTCCTGAAACACGTAGCCGACGGCACGGCGATGCGGCGGCAGGAGTATGCCTGCACCATCGTCCTGCCACGCCTCGCCGCCCACGGTCAGGCGGCCGGAAAGGCGCGACAGCCCGGCCATGGCCCGCAGAACCGTGGTCTTGCCGGATCCCGAGGGACCGAACAGGGCGGTTATGCCGCGCATCGGCGCGGTGAAGCCGATATCGAGCGCAAATCCGCCAACCGTTCCGGCGAACCGGGCGTCGATGATGTCGGCGGCGTTGCTCATGGCCGCGCCCGCCCGATCCGCTTCTCCAGCACAAGCATCGCCAGGATGACCGCGAAGGCGAAGACCACCATGCCGCCGGCCAGTACGTGCGCCTCGGCCCAGCGCAGTGTTTCCACGTAGTCGTAGATGGCGATGGAAAGCACCCGGGTCTCGCCCGGAATGTTGCCGCCGATCATCAGGATCATGCCGAACTCGCCCATGGTGTGGGCGAAACCGAGCACGGCGCCGGTCAGGAAGCCGCGTCGCGCCAGTGGCACTGCGACGGTCCAGAACGTGTCCCAGGGCCCGGCCCTCAAGGTGGCCGCGACTTCGAGCGGCCTGTCGCCGATGGCCTCGAAGGCGTTCCGGATCGGCTGAACGACGAAAGGCAGCGAATAGACGACGGAGCCGATCACCAGGCCGGTGAAGGTGAAGGCTAGGGACCGGGCCCCGCCGAGCGCGGCGAGCCATCCGCCGGGGCCCTCCGGCCCGAGAAGGATCAACAGATAAAAGCCGAGCACGGTCGGCGGCAGCACGAGCGGCAGCGCAACGACGGCGGCCACCGCCTCCTTCCAGCGGGCGGAGGAGCGGGCCAGCCACCAGGCGATCGGCGTGGAGACCACCAGCAGGACCAACGTCGTGACCGTTGCCAGGATCAGGGTCAGTCGGACCGGCGACCAGAGTTCCGCGAGATCGGGCATGGCCGGCGTCCTCTACCCGCCGGGCGCGTAGCCGTAGGTGGCGAGGATCGCTGCCGTCCTTGGGTCTTTCAGGAAGTCCAGAAAGCTGAGCGCGGCCTCTCGGTCGGCGGCGGCGCTCAGCAGGACCGCGTCCTGGGCGATCGGGTCGTGCAGGCTCTCGGGTACAGGCCAGCGGGACCCGTCGTCATTCCCGGCGATCTGCGACACGGCGACGAACCCGAGCCGGGCGTTGCCGGTGGCCACGAACTGATAGGTCTGAGCGATGCTCGTACCGCGCACCAGCCGGTCTTCGTAGCGGTCGAATTGGCCGAGGCCGACGAGAACCTGGATCGCGGCGGCGCCGTACGGAGCGGTCTGCGGATTGGCGATGGCCAGTCGACCGATGTCGTCCCGTTCCAAGACATCTGGACCCGTAACCAGGCCGGGCTCGCGGCTGAACAGCGCCAGACGGCCGCGGGCATAGGTGAACCGGTGGTCGGGATCGCCGAGCCCGTCGGCGACTGCGCGGGCCGGACGTTCCCGGTCGGCGGCCAGGAACACGTCGAAGGGCGCACCGGCCGCGATCTGGATGAAAAGTTGACCGGTTGACGCGAAGCTGAAGACGACGCGGTGTTCCGTGGCCGTCTCGAACGCCGCTCCGATCTCCTTGGCAGGATCGGCGAAATTGGCGGCGACTGCGACCCGCACTTCGGCCGCCGCCGTGACTGTCGCGGCGGCCACTAGCGCCAGGGAGAGCGCGGCGCCCCGGACGAGGCCGATCAGGATGTTCATGGGACCCGATATGTTCCAATGGATATATCGAAACCGTGTCATGTCGGACGGGAGCGGTCAACTGAGGTGTGAGGGGACATATCAGCTTTGCCGACCGGCAAGGAGGCCCTGGAGTTCCGCCAGTTCCGATCGGGTCGCGGCGGCGGCCTGATCCTCCATTCGCCGATACAGGTCCAGCACCGTCCTGCCAAGGTCGGTCAGTTCCGCGCCGCCCCGGTCTGAGCCTCCACGGCTGGTCGCAACCAGCGGGGCGCCAAAATCCTCTTTCATTCCCTCGACCAGGCCCCAGGCCCGCTTATAGCTCATGCCGAGCCGTCTGCCGGCGGCGGCGATCGACCCGGTCTCGACAACGCCCTGCAGCAGGTCCGCCTTGCCGGGTCCGATGGCAATGTTGGGAGCGATAACCACCCGGAGGCGGGGGCCGACTGTCTGATTCCAAGGGCGCATGGGGGAGAGCGTACTCGCTGTTCCGGCGTGTTGGCGATTGGTGAAGTCGGTAGGGATCGGTGTGGATGATATTCCGCCACAGGCGGCGCGCCGATGCTGGACATCGTGCGGCGACGGATTGTATACAAATCGACGACGGTTATTCGATCGAATGTGCGGCCGAGGTCGCGGACGCGGTGCCAGCGCCGCGATGGGAGACATGCAATGGCTGAATGGGATGTGGTCGTCGTCGGCGCGGGCAACGCCGCCCTTTGCGCTGCTTTGTCGGCGCGCGAGACCGGTGCCTCGGTGCTGGTGCTGGAACGGGCGTCGAAGGACGAAGGCGGCGGCAACACCCGGTTTACGGCGGGCGCGATCCGCACGGTCTACAACGGAGTCGACGATCTCCGCGCTCTCATGCCGGACATAACCGACGAGGAAGTGGCCATCACCGATTTCGGAACCTACACCTCCGATCAGTTCTTCGACGATATGTTCCGGGTGACCCAGTACCGCTGCAACCCGGATCTGGCCGAGACGCTGGTCACTTCGTCCTACGACACGCTGATGTGGATGAAGGGCAAGGGCGTCCGGTTCCAGCCGATCTGGGGTCGTCAGGCCTTCAAGGTCGACGGGAGGTTCAAGTTCTGGGGCGGACTGACGGTGGAAGCCTGGGGTGGCGGTCCCGGTCTCGTGGACGCGCTCTGGCAGGCGGCGGAGAAGAACGGCATCGACATCCGCTATTCCACCCGGGCCCTGTCGCTGGTCTACGACGATGTGAGGGTATCCGGCGTCAAGGTGAAGGGACCGGCCGGAGTCGAGACTATCGAGGCAAGATCGGTGGTGCTGGCGAGCGGCGGTTTCGAGGCGAATCCGGAATGGCGGACCCGCTACATGGGCCCGGGCTGGGAACTGGCGAAGGTGCGGGGGACCCGGTTCAACACCGGAGACGGCATTCGTATGGCGCTGGAGATCGGTGCCTGCCCCTATGGCAACTGGTCGGGCGGCCATGCCGTGGGGTGGGATTTCAATGCGCCGGAATTCGGCGATCTGGCGGTCGGCGACAACTTCCAGAAACACTCCTACCCGTTCTCGATCATGGTCAACGCCGACGGCAAGCGCTTCGTCGACGAGGGGGCGGACTTCCGCAACTACACCTACGCCAAATACGGCCGGGTCATCCTGAACCAGCCCGGTCAGATGGCGTGGCAGATCTTCGACCAGCAGACCGTGCATCTGCAGCGCGACGAGTACCGGATCCGTCAGGTGACGAAGGTGACCGGCGAGACCCTGCAGGAGTTGGCCGACAAGCTGGAGGGCGTCGACAAGCATGCCTTCCTGGCCGAGGTGAAGGCCTATAACGATGCGGTTCAGACCGACGTGGCGTTCAACCCGAACGTCAAGGACGGCCGGGGTACTGAGGGCCTTGCGGTCCCGAAGTCGAACTGGGCGGTTCGGATTGAGCAGGGCCCGTTCGAGGCGTACCAGGTCACGTGTGGTATCACCTTCACCTTCGGCGGGCTGCGGATCGACGATCGCGGCCAGGTCGTCGACGTGGACATGAACCCGGTTCCGGGCCTCTACGCCGCCGGAGAACTGGTCGGCGGCCTGTTCTACTTCAATTATCCTGGCGGCACCGGTCTGATGTCCGGCGCGGTGTTCGGGAAACTAGCGGGCGCCGGTGCCGGAGAAGAGGCAACTTCGGGTCGTATCAGGGCTGCTGAGTAGGGCATACTCGCGGCATGGCACGCGGATCGAAAAAGCCGACTCCCGTCGACGCGGAACCGGAAGCGGGAGAAGACGCCCCCCGTCCATCCGAATCCCGCGGCGAACAGACCTATCACCGGCTGCGCGAGGCGATACAGGCGGGTGAGCTGAAACCGGGCGAACGGATCCGCGAAATCGAGATGGCGAAGCGGCTGGATGTCAGCCGGACACCGGTGCGCGAGGCGCTGCGGCGTCTGGAGGCCGACGGGCTGCTAACCTTCGTGCCGTATCGCGGCATGGTGATCGCCGAGCTCGACCATCAGGCAGTGATGGAACTCTACCAGATGCGCGAGGTGCTTGAGGGCACCGCGGCCGGCCTGGCCGCCCGTCACGCCTCCGAAGCGGAGATCACCCTGATCCGGGACCTGATCGCCGCCGACCCGGGGGACGGGGACCCTAAGGCCCTGGCAATCCACAATCGGCAATTCCACGGCACCCTCTACCGGGCCGCACACAACCGCTATCTGCTGAAGACGCTGAACGTGCTGAGCGACGCCATGGCCCTGCTCGGCATGACGACGCTGTCGCTGACCGGGCGCTCCGGCACGGCCCGCCAGGAGCACCAGGAGATCCTATCGGCCATAGAGGCGCGGGATCAGCCGCGGGCCGAGCAGGCGGCGCGCCATCACATCCGCGAGGCGCAGCGTGCCCGGCTTCGGCTGATGTTCGACGACCAGGCAGCCGCGAACGGCGGTGAATAGAAAACGGCCCGGCAGAGGTTCCGCCGGGCCGTTCGGTGTCTGGTCCGTGACCGTCGTCTACTGCAGACGGGTCGGAATCTCTTCGATCGCGTTCGCGACCAGCTTGTGCTGGGTCGTGTCGTCGATGTTGTCCTGGATCAGCCGTCGGGTTGCCGCAACCGCAAGGTCGACCATCTGCGCCCGCACTTCCTGAAGCGCTTTTGCTTCGGCCGCCTGGATTTTCTCCATGGCGATCTGCTCGCGCCTGGCCAGGGCCTGCTCCAGCTTCGCCTCGGCCTCTTCGCGCATGCGAACGGCCTCGGTTTTGGCGTGCTCCAGGATCGCCTCGGCCTCCTGCAGCGCGTCGCGCTGGCGGCGCTGGTAGTCGGCCTTGGCGGCCTGCGCCTCCTCACGGAGCTGCTGAGCCTCGTCAAGCTTGCGCTTGATCTCCTCGGCCCGCTTGTCGAGACCGCCGACGATCGACGCCCAGCCCTTCCAGAAGACCAGGGCCAGGAACAGGACGAACGAGACGGCAACCCAGAATGTCGGATCTGAGAACATCACGCCCCTCCCTGCATCGCCGCCTCGACGGCCTTGCCGACCTTGGCGTCTGTCACCTTGAGCCCGGTCAGCTTCGCGGTCGCCTCGGCGGCGGCCTCGCTGGCCACGGACTTCAGGCTCTCGAGCGCCTCGGTACGCTGTTCGGCGATCCGAGCTTCGGCGGCTTTGGTGGTCTCGGCGGTCTTCTTCGCCGCCTCGGCCTCGGCCTTGGCATGGGACGCGGCGATCTCGTCCATTGCTTTTCGAACCAGATCATGGGCGTCGGACCGGGCGTCGGCCACCGCCTTCTCGTATTCGGCTTTCACCGCTTCCGCTTCGGCCCGGAGGCGGTCGGCGGTCTCGATGTCGTCCTCGATCCGTTCCTGGCGCTCTTCGAGAACGTCGGCGATGCGCGGGATCGCGACCTTCGACATCACGAAATAGAGCAGCGCGAAGCTGACGAACAGCCAGAAGACCTGGGTCGGAAAGGTGCTGACGTCGAGCTGCGGCAGGCCACCGCCTCCGCCGTCGGTAGCCGCCCAGGTCGGAAGGGCGGCAACCGTCGCGACGGCGGCGAGACCGATGCGCCGGGACCAGCGGGTCACGCTGTTGGCGATCATGTCGTCATCCTCCTGACGGGGGTCGAGGGTGCCGGCCGGACGGCGGGCACCCGAAACCGGATCAGGTGAACAGGATGAGGAACGCGATCAGCAGCGCGAACAGCGCGACGGCTTCCGTCAGGGCGAAGCCCAGAATGCCGATGCCGAACACTTCGCCGCGGGCCGCCGGGTTGCGGGCGATCGAGGCGATCAGGGTCGAGAAGATGTTTCCGATACCAACACCGACGCCCATCAGGGCGATGACGGCAAGACCGGCTCCGATCATCTTGGCGGCTTCGAGTTCCATGGGTCTTATCCTTCCGTTCGTTGGGAGGTTGAGGCTGGATTGGTGTCTCGCGACGGATCGATCAGTGCAGATGGATCGCGTCGTGAAGGTAAATGCAGGTCAGGATCGCGAACACGTAGGCTTGCAGCACCGCGACCAGGACTTCGAAGGCCGTCAGCGCGACCAGAACCGCGAGCGGCGCCACGCCGAAGATGCCGAGAGCGACCACGAAGCCGCCGAACACCTTCATCATGGTGTGGCCGGCCATCATGTTTGCGAACAGTCGGACCGACAGGCTGATCGGACGCGACAGGTAGGAGAGAACCTCGATGACGATCAGCAGCGGCGCCAGAACGATCGGCGCGCCTTCCGGCAGGAAGTAGCTGAAGAAGTGGGTGCCGTGCTTCAGCAGCGCGATGATCGTGACGCCGATGAACACCGTGATGGCCATGGCGAAGGTAACGATGATCTGGCTGGTGAACGTGTAGCTGTAGGGGATCATGCCGAGCAGGTTGCCCGCCAGGATGAACATGAACAGCGTGAAGATCAGGGGAAAGTAAGCCCGGCCCTCGGAGCCGACATTCTCGCGCACCATGTTGGCGATGAACTCGTACGACAGTTCCGCCATCGACTGGAAGCGGGTCGGGACCAGGTGTCGGCCGCTCATCGACTGGGTCAGGAACACGCCGACGACCACGGTCGCCAGGATCATGAACGCGGCCGAATTGGTGAACGAGATGTCCATGCCCGCGACGTTGAGGCTCGGGCCAATGGTCTTGATCTGAAACTGGTCGACCGGAGACGCCACCTGCTACCCCTCTTTTTTACCGCCGTCCGGCGAACCGCCGTCCGAGTGCTCCGACCCTTTCGGGCCACCTTCGTTCGAGCCGTCGCCGTCCGCGGTGTTCGCGTACCCGACCGACAGGCCCTTTCCGGTAGCCGCGCGGTAGACGTTCATCATCCCGCCGGCGGCCCCGAGAAAGAAAAACACGATCAACATCCAGGGCTTTGTCCCCAGCCATTGATCGAGCCCGTATCCTATCGCCGCCCCCACGATCACGCCGGCCACAAGCTCGACGCCGACCCGAAAGGCAAGCCCCATCGCGCTTGATGGCAGCCCCGACTCCAGATCCTTGCGCCGTGCAGCGTCCTGGCCGCCCCGCACCCGCTTAACACGGTCCGCGAGGTCTTCCAGCGACGGTGGGGATTTCCTGTCGTCCATTCCCCGTACCAGACCCGCCGAGGCAGGTCCCGCAAGCGCTGCGATCCGGACCTCGGCGCATCCTCGGACGCGACGAATCCCGTGCTTGCCGGACCCCCGGCGAAGCGGCGCAACCATACGCAGGCGCCTGTAGGGTGTCAAGGCTGCGACCGCACTGCGAAAAAGACGGCAACTAGCTGATTTTCAATGATAAAAATACGACGGCGATTCAGCCTGCGTCGCGAAGTCGCTCAGCGCGGGCCAGATCCACCGAGACAAGCTGGCTAACGCCGCGCTCTGCCATGGTGACGCCGAACAGTCGGTCCATGCGCGCCATGGTCATGCGATGGTGGGTGATGACCAGGAATCGCGTGCCGGTTTCCTTGACGATGTCCTGCAGCAGCGAACAGAAGCGGTCGACATTGGTGTCGTCCAGCGGGGCGTCGACCTCGTCCAATACGCAGATCGGCGACGGGTTGGTGAGAAACACGGCGAAGACCAACGCGGCCGCGGTCAGCGCCTGTTCGCCGCCCGACAGCAGCGACAGGTGCTGCATCTTCTTGCCCGGCGGGCTGGCCATGATCTCGAGGCCGGCTTCCAGCGGGTCGTCCGCTTCCGTCAGTTTCAGGTGTGCTTCGCCGCCGCCGAATAGACGGCGGAACAGGGTCTGGAAGTGGCCGTCGACCTGATTGAAGGCGGCCAGCAGCCGCTCGCGTCCCTCTTTGTTCAGGGCGGAGATGGCGCTGCGCAGACGCTGGATCGCTCCGGTCAGGTCGTCGCGCTCGCGCTCCATCCCTTCGATCTGCTCGTTCAGTTCCTCCAACTCGGTTTCCGCCCGCAGGTTCACCGGACCCAGGCCCTCGCGTTCGCCGCTCAGGCGGTCGAGCGTGCGCTGGGTCTGTTCAGCGTCAGGAAGCGGAGCGTCTGGATCGATCCCGGCCTTCGCCAGAATCTCGTCCGGGGTGCATTCCAGTCGCTCCGTGATGCGCTCGCGCTCTACCCGGAGCGTCTGGTTGATCTGCTCGAGCTGGGCCTCTGCCCGGATCCGCGCTTCCCGCGCTTCGCCGGCGGCCCGTTCCGTCTCCCGGGCGACCCGGTCCAACTCCGTCTGACGGCTTTCGGCGGAGACCAGCGCGTCGGCCGCCTGTTTGCGCTTCGTCTCCGACGCTTCGATCAGAGCGACGACCTTCTCCCGTTCCTCGGCGATCTCGCCCGGACGGGAGGCCAGACGGGCGATCTCGCTTTCTTCCGCCTGCCGTCGGTTGTCCAGGTCGGCGAGCCGGGCGTCCGCCCGGTCGCGCCGCTGCTCCCAGGATGTGATCTCGCCCTCAGTCGACGTTAGGCGGGAGCGACGGGATTGGGCATCGCGAACCAGCCGGTCGTGCTCGGTGCGTGCCTCGACCAGTTCGGCCCGGCGCTCGGACAGGGCTGCCCGGAGGCGGGCGGAATCGGCCCGCAGTTCCTCAACGTCGGGCAAGGTCTTCAGTTCGTCTTTCGCCTGACGGTCGGCGGCTCCCGCCTCCTCACGTTCGCCGGCCAGCCTGGCCGCACCGTCGTCGAGCGCGGCGAGCTTGGTGTCGACGGCGGCGATTCTGGACTCGATCTCGGCCGCGGAGGATTTGGCCCGAGACAGAGCGTCGGAGGCCGCGTTGCGGGTCCGGCGGGCGACTTCGACCGCCTCCTCGGCCGCGGCCAGCGCCTCAACCGCATGCTCGGCTTCGGAGCGGGCCACGTCCAAGGCGCCACGGCGCTCGGCGAGCTGGCGGTCGAGTTCGGCGAGCCTGTTGCGGCGCTCCAGCCGGATCGCGGCAGCGCTCGGCGCGCCGGGTGTCTGCACGAAACCGTCCCAGCGCCACATGCCGCCCTCTCGGGTGACGATCCGCATGCCCGGCGCGAGGGACGGCTGGGCGCTCGCCGCGGCTGAGGGTTCGGCGGCGATTCCGATGCGGGCAAGGCGCGCGGCCAGCGCGGCGGGGGCCGTCACATGCGGAGCCAAAGGCTGAATGTCGGCGGGCCAATCGGTGCCGGCCGCGGCGCCCCCTCCTTGCCCTGCGCCGCCGCGCCATCCGCCGTCGGTTGCCGCGGCCTCCGCGTCGAGGGCCGGAGCCTCGAGGTCGTCACCCAGGGCGGCACCCAGGGCGGCCTCGTAGCCGGGCGCTACGGATACGGCATCGACGATCGGCGCCGCCTCGTTTCCGGCCTGCATCAGGAGCCGGCGCAAGCCGGTCGCCTCGGTCTCAAGTTCGGAAACGGCGGCCTCGATCTCCCGGGCCGCGGCTCGGGCGGCCTTCTCGACGTCCAGGGCGACGTCGCGCGCCTGTTGCGCTTCGGGGATACCGGACTCAGCCGCCTCGGCAGCGGCGGCGGCTTCGGTGACCGCCCGCTCGACGGCGGACCGTTCGTCCTCCGGCACGGCCTGGCGGACCAGCTCCGCCCGGCGCTCGGCGAGGTCGGCCTGCTGGCGGTCCAGACGGACGATCCGCTCCTCGGCTTGGCGGACTTGACGCTCGAGCGCGGCGCGTCGGGCATCGGCGACGGCGATGGCTTCCGTCGTCTTGTGGACCGCGTCCTCGGCGTCTTCCGCCTCCCGATTGGCCTTGGTCAGCGCGGCGGCACTTGTCTCCTGCGCTTCGGCTTCGCCCTCGCCAGCGGCGACCAGGGCGTTGCGCTCCGCGATCAGCCGGGTCAGCGACGCGGCGGCCTCTTCCACCAGGGCTTTCTCGCGGATCACATCGTCGGCGATCTGTCGGAGGCGGGTCTCGGCTTCGCTGCGCGCCGTGGCGATGCGCCGTTCCTCGGCGTCGAGTTCGCCACGGGCGACGGTCAGGCGTTGCAGTTCGGCCGAGGCTTCCGCCTCGTTCTGGCGCAGGCCCGGAAGCGCGGCCGCCGAATCGGTCTGCATGGAGCTCGCCGCGGCGGCCTGCTGGGTCGCGGTCGTCACCCGGTCCCGAGCCTCGGCCAAAGCAACGCCGGCTTTGCGCCGCTCCTCCATGGTCTGGGTCCAGCGCGCATGCAGGACGATGGACTCCGCCTGCCGAATCTTCTCGCTCAGATCGCGATAGCGCTGGGCCTGACGGGCCTGTCGGCGCAGCGCCGCGCGCTGTCCTTCCAGCGCCTTCAGCACGTCGTCGAGCCGCTCCAGATTCTGCTCGGCGGCGCGCAGCCTCAGTTCCGCCTCGTGCCTGCGCGTATGCAGACCGCGGATGTTCGCCGCCTCCTCAAGCAACGCCCTGCGGTCGGACGCCTTGGCCTGGACGATGCTGCCGATCTTTCCCTGGCTGACAAGGCCGGCGGAGCGGGCACCGGTCGCGGCGTCGGCGAACAGGAGCTGCACGTCACGGGCACGCACGTCCTTGCCGTTGACCCGGTAGTGCGATCCTTTCTCGCGCTCGATACGGCGCGTGATCTCCAACTCGTCGGCATGGTTGAACTGTGCGGGCGCCCGGCGGTCGTCGTTCGCGACGTAGAGCCCGACCTCCGCCATGTTGCGCGGAGGGCGGGAATCGGTGCCGCCGAAGATGACGTCGTCCATGCCGCCGCCGCGCATCTGCTTGGCCGATGTCTCGCCCATGACCCAGCGCAGCGCTTCGACGAGGTTCGACTTCCCGCAGCCGTTGGGGCCCACCACCCCGGTCAGTCCCTCTTCGATGACCAGTTCGGTCGGCTCGACGAAGGACTTGAACCCGGTCAGACGCAGTTTGCTGAATTGCACCGTGGTGGGTCTCCCGCAAAGCGGCTCAGGCGAGCTGGCCCTCGATGATCTTCTGGAAGGTCTCGAACGGCTCGGCGCCCCGGACCACCTGGTCGCCGATCACAAAAGTCGGCGTCGAGTTGACGTCGTAGTCGTTCTGAGCGTCGATCCGACCGTTGAGGATGGCGTCCAGCAGATCGTTGTTGGTCATGTAGGCGTCGGCCGTGTCGGCGGGGATACCGGCAAGGCGGCCGATCTTCTTGACCGAATCGAGCGGGTTGGACGAGCGGGTCCAGCTCGACTGCTGTTTGAAGAGCATGTCGATCAACGCGAAATACGCCTTGCCGTCGATCGCTCGAGCCATGGCCGACGCGCGCAGCGCGTACTGGTCGAGCGGGAAATCGCGCATCTCGAACTTGAGCCGGCCCGTATCCACATACGCTTCGACGATTTGCTTGTAACTGTTGACGTGGAAAGAAGCGCAGTGCGGACAGGTGAGCGAGGAATACTCGATCATGGTCAATGGTGCGTCCGGATCGCCCAGGACGCGCGGTGACGTCGCCGCCTCCAGGTCGACCTCCGCCGCCAGCGACACGGAGGGCGTCAGCAGCACGCCAGCCAAGCCAAGGATCCCAAGATTTAGTGTTCTGCGATGCATCTTTCGCTCCCGCACACCAGATGTTGATGACATTACGCCGAGTCTCCTCGCCGCCGCAAGTTTCCCGATTATGGGGCGATTGCGGCCATTTTCGGGTCGCGCGCCCCAATTGCTAGTCTTTATCCCCGCCGCTTCGCCCCGGTGTCCTGGCCGCCATCGCTTCCCCGAGTGCGGCTAGGCGGTCACGCAGAGTTTGATCGTCGACGCCTTCCACCCGTTTGCTGATCGCCGTTCTCTCGCCGTCCGCAAGCGGTCGCAAGGCCGGGCGGGTCGACTTCGGCGGCTTCGGCAGCAGACCCTGTCGAAGGGTGAGCCGCGCCACCGCCGCCCAGCCGAAGTGGCCGTTGACGCGCTCGATGATCTGGGGGGCGAGATGCTGGATTTCCAACGCCCGGCCGGGCAATGCAACCACACGCAGGGTTGCGCCTTCGCGTCTTCCGCGTGGAAAGTCGAGCGACTCGGGCGCGCAGGCCTTGGCGAGGTCGGCGCCGACGATCTGCGGCCAGTCTCGGGGAATGCGTCCCTCCACGAAACCGCGCTTGCGGAACAGGGGGTCGGTCAGAGACGGCGCCAGATAGGAAAGCGCGCGCATGCCGCCGCGCCGCACGCTCCGGGTGCCGTCACCTGTCTGATTGGTCGCCGCCGTCTTCGCCGCCATCTGTCTCTTCCTGTCGGATGCCGCATCCATGCATATGGCGCGCCCGCCGTCACACGCTATCTTCTGCGATGATGAACGCCGCCGCAGACATACCGCCCACCGATCTCGCCCGTCGCCTGCTCGCCTGGTACGACCGGCACCGTCGGCGCTTGCCCTGGCGCGCGGACCCCGGCGAGCCGCCGGATCCCTATCGGGTCTGGCTCAGCGAAATCATGCTCCAGCAGACCACGGTGGTTACGGTCGGGCCTTATTTCCAACGATTTACGGCGCGATGGCCGTCGGTGGAAGCGCTGGCGGCGGCGGACCTGGACGAGGTTCTCAGCGAATGGGCCGGGCTCGGCTACTACGCGCGGGCCCGCAACCTGCACCGCTGCGCCATTGCGGTGGCGGGGGATCACGGCGGGCGGTTTCCGGATACCGAGACGGGACTGAAGACCCTGCCGGGCGTTGGCGACTATACGGCGGCGGCCGTCGCCGCCATCGCCTTCGACCGGCCCGCGACGATTCTCGACGGCAATGTGGAGCGGGTGATCGCGCGCCTGCGACGGGTGACCGACCCGTTGCCGGCGTCGAAGCCGACGCTCAAGGCGCGTGCCGCCGAAATCACGCCGGACGAGCGGCCGGGCGACTATGCCCAGGCGATCATGGATCTGGGTGCCACGGTCTGCACCCCGCGAAAACCGAAGTGTCTCACCTGTCCCTGGTCCGACGCCTGCGTCGCGCGCGTCGAGGGCGTGGCCGAGGACCTGCCCCGCAATCTGCCGAAGAAGGCCAAACCGACACGCCGAGGCACCTGCTTCTTCGTCGTGGATCGCGACGGCTCCGTGCTGCTTCGCCGCCGTCCGGAGAGCGGGCTGCTCGGCGGCATGCAGGAGGTCCCCTCCTCGCCCTGGACCGAGGAGCTTCTGCCGAGTGGCGATGCGGGCGCCCATGCGCCGCTCGAGGGCGTGCGTTGGCGGGAACTGCCGGGGCACGTGCGCCATACCTTCACGCATTTTCACCTGGAACTGACGGTGCTGTCCGGTCGGATCGAGGACGGGCCGCCGGTCGCGGATGCCCGCTGGTGGCCGGTCGACCGGCTGGGGGAGGCGGCCTTGCCAACGGTCATGGCGAAGGTGGTGCGCCATGCCCTGCGGCATATCGCATGAGGGTCACGCCGCGGAGGCTGGTCCTTCCGCGGAGGCTGGTCCTTCACCGAGCGGGCAATTCCCGCGGTCCGGGGCGATCGGTCTACGGGCAGAGGTCTACGGGCAGAGGTCTCGGCGATCCCTCGATAGTTCGGCATCCGGCCACAGGGAGGCGAAAAACTGAGCGGACGTTACCGTCTGGCCATCGCTTCGCTGAAGGCCGGCGAGCACCTCACGAGCGGAGTCGGCCGAGACTTCTAGATAGTTGAGCGCATCGCTGAGCCTCTCGAAAACCGCAAATGAGAGGTCCTGATCGCCGGCTTCGCAGAGGGCGTTCCAGAGGTTGGTGAGCAACGGCGCATCACTTTTCGGAGGGATGACGGCGGCGCCGGCTCTGCGCTTCGCTCCGAGGTCGCTCAACTGCTGGGCACGCGAATTGTACAATCCAAGAAGGGTTTTTAGGTCCAGCTCGGAGATATCGGTACTGGGATCGACAATCGTAATGGCGACGAATTCGCCGTTCTTGGGAAGGAGATTGTTGTTTCTCTGCACAGCGTTCATGAGGTCGTCCTGCGTTATCCGGCCCTCGAACCAAACAGCTAGAAAACTCCCGTCTTTGCTTATATTTTCAGTTATCGGCATGCGGAAAATCCTTAGAAATGCACTCGTACATCTCGGTATTTTATCTTCTCTCAAGGAAAGGTGAAAAAAGATTGAAAGCGAGGCTGCCGGCGAGGTGCGTCTAGAGCTAAGCCCATCCTTGTAAAATCACCGCATGATTGAATACGGTAGGGTGTTTTACCAAAAAAACAATAAGGTAGAGCAGATCTATGCACGCTGATGCGATCGCGAAGTTATCCCGTCACCACACGATCTGATCTGCTCAGGTGTTTTGCGTTACGCCATCTCCTTCAGCGCTTTCTCGAAAAAGTCGATCGCGCCGAAGTTTCCGGACTTGAGGGCAAGGGCGATCGGCTCGCCGGTTCCCAGGGTTACAGTGCCCGGCACCCCGGGGTCGATCTGGGCGCCGATGTGCAGGCCGGTCACGCCGAGCGCGGAGACCACCGCGCCCGAGGTCTCGCCGCCGGCGACGACGAGCCGCCGCACCCCGTCCTGGTCCACCAAGGCCTTCGCGATCCGGGCCATGGCGCCTTCGAGGAGCTCTCCCGCTTCCGCGCGTCCGAGCCGGTCCTGGATCGCCTTGACCGTTTCCGGCGGAGCGGAGGCATAGATCAGCACGGGTTCTTCGGCGATCCGCTTACGGGCGAAGGTCAGGGCCTCGCCGACCACGTCTTCTCCGTCGGCCAGCTTGAGCGGATCGACGTTGAAGGAGGGATGGGTCTTATCCCACTCCGCGATCTGACCGAGGGTGACGGCTGAGCAGGACCCGGCGACCACGGCGGCCCTGCCGGCGATCTCCGGCACGTCAGCCGCACCCGCGGCATGCGCCAACAGGCCCCGGCGCCGATACGCCTCGGGCAGGCCGATGGCGATGCCTGACCCGCCGGTGATCAGATCCAGATCGGCCAGAGCCTCGCCCGCCGTATGGAGCTGGGCGTCGTCGACCGCGTCGAGAACGGCATAGCTGCAGCCTTCGCCCTTCAGCGCCTCGGTTCTGGTGCGGATCGCGTCGACCCCGCCCTGAATGTCTCGGTGTTGGATCAGGCCGACCTTGCGCGTGGTCTGGCGCCCGAGAACGGCGACTAGATTGCTGTCGGTCATCGGGGTGAGCGGGTGGTGGCGCATGTGGGTGTCGGACAGCAACTGGTCGCCGACGAAAAGATGGCCTTTGAAGATCGTCCGGCCGGTTTCCGGAAAGGCCGGGCAGGCGATGGTGAAATCGCTGCCCAGTCGGTCGAGCAGTGCATCGGCGACCGGGCCGATATTACCCTGGTCGGTCGAGTCGAAGGTCGAGCAGTACTTGAACAGGAACCGCTGGCACCCCGCCGCTTTCAGCCAGTCGAGCGCCGCGACCGACATCTCGACCGCTTCCGCTGCCGGATTGGTCCGCGACTTCAGCGCGACGACGATGGCGTCCACATCCGGCACCTCGGTGTCAGCGGCAGGCACGCCGATCAACTGCACCGTCCGCATGCCGCCGCGTACGAGGTTGTTGGCGAGGTCGGTCGCGCCGGTGAAGTCGTCGGCCACGCAGCCCAGGATTGGTGCCATTCGTTCCTCCCGATCGTCGGTGTATGTGATGCCTTGGCCGCAATCGGCCGCCCGCGTATCGTGGCGGAAATCATAAGGACAGGGGATCGGGACGCCATGGTGAAATTCGCCGCCAATCTGTCGATGATGTTTAACGAGGTGGACTTCCTCGACCGCTTCGACGCCGCGCAGATGGCGGGCTTCGAAGGGGTCGAGTTTCTGTTCCCCTATGAGCACGAGGCGGTGGAGATCCGCGCCAAGCTTGAGGCTGCCGGCTTGACCCAGGCGCTGTTCAACCTGCCGCCGGGCGACTGGGAGAGGGGAGAGCGCGGCTTGGGGGCGATGCCGGGACGCGAGGACGAGTTCGACGCGGCGCTCGACACCGCGCTCGCCTATGCCGAGGTGATCGGAAACGACCTGCTGCATGTGATGAGCGGCATCATGACCGAGGGTATGACGCCGGAGGCCTGCACCGACACGCTGGTCTCGAATCTGAAGCGCGCGGCGCCCAAGGCTGCGGCCAAGGGAAAGACCCTGATCATCGAGCCGATCAACACGCGCGACATTCCGGGTTACTTCCTGAACTATCAGGAGCAGGCCCGGACCATCATCGAGGCGGTCGGGGCCGATAGTGTCGGGCTGCAGTTCGACTTCTACCACGTCCAGATCATGCAGGGAGACACGGCGAAGCGGTTCGAGAAGCACCTGGACATCATCCGCCACGTGCAGATCGCCGGCGTGCCCGAGCGCCACGAGCCCTATATCGGCGAGGTCAATTATCCCTACCTGTTCGAGACCATGGACCGGCTCGGCTACAAAGGGTGGGTCGGCTGCGAGTACCGGCCGAAGGCGGGAACGATCGAGGGACTCGGCTGGCTCAAGGCGCTGACCCGCTGACTAGCCGCCAGACATCAAGGCCGCCAAGACACGAAGAAAGACATCAGGGGACGGAAACCATGAAGATCGCGATCACCGGCGGCGCCGGGTTCCTTGGCAAGAAACTCGCCCGCTCTTTGCTGGATGACAATGCGCTCGGCGTTGAGGAACTGGTGCTGGCCGACATGGTGGAAGCGCCGGAGGAATTGACCGGCGACAGCCGCGTGCGCTCCATCGTCGGCGACGTCACCGACCACGACCTTCTGGCCGATGCGATCCGTGCCGACACGGACAGCGTGTTCCACCTGGCCGCCGTGGTCAGCGCCGGCGCTGAGGCGGATTTCGATCTCGGGATGGCGGTGAACCTGGACGCCACCCGCACGATCCTGGAACTGGCCCGCAAACACGGCAACAGGCCGAAGCTGGTGTTCTCCAGCTCCTGCGCGGTCTATGGCGGCGACCTGCCCGACGTGGTGACCGACAACCAGCAGATCACCCCGCAGAACTCCTATGGCGTACAGAAAGCGATCGGCGAGTTGCTGGTCAACGACTACAGCCGCAAGGGGTATCTCGACGGTCGCAGCCTCAGATACCCGACCGTGGTCGTGCGGCCGGGCAAGCCGAACAAGGCGGCCTCGACCTTCGCCAGCTCGATCATCCGCGAGCCGCTGCAGGGCGACGAAGCGGTCTGTCCGGTGGCGCCCGAAACCGAGATGTGGCTGGCCAGCCCGCGCACCATCGTCGCCAATACCCGCCACGCCCACGACCTCGATGCCGGTGCGTGGGGGCCTTGGCGGACGGTTCCGCTGCCGGGATTCACCGCAACGGTTCGCGGTATGGTCGACGCGCTGGGGACGGTCGCCGGGCCGGACGTGGCGGCCCGGGTGAAGTGGCAGCCGGACGCGGCGATCGAGAAGATCGTCTACGGCTGGCCGACCCGGCTCGATACCAGGCGCGCGGACGCCATGGGCTTCAAGCGCGATACCGACATGGAGAGCATCATCCGTGCCTTCATCGAGGACGAGTTGGGCGGGAAGATCGCCTGACCGGTCAGTCGGGCCCCATACCCTTTTCGGCCAGTTCCCGTCTCGCGTTCTCGTTCTTCTCCAAGTCGCTCATCCCCATGCCGCGGAGCACGCCGTCGGTCTTGGAGAACTGAATGTTCTCATAGGGAACGATCTCGATCCGGTTTCCCCAGGGGTCGAGGAAGTCGAGAAACCGGCCCGGCAGGACCTGGACGCCCTGTTCTTCCAGGGCCGTCCGCACGGCGTCCCGGTCGTCGACCACCAGGCCGAAATGCCGACCGTCGTCCGGCGACTGGCGGCGTCCCTGTTGCAGGGCGATGAACTGGTCGCCGAGATCGATGAAGGCGGAGGTGTCGCTTCTGCTGCGCAGGGTGAACTCTACCAGGCTGCCGTAGAAGGCGAGCGCTTCGTCGATGTTGCCGACCTCCAGCGCGATATGATTGACGCCCACGGCACGGGCTTTGCGGGTGCTGGTCATGACTTCCTCATTAAAACAAGTTCCTGTTTGAGATAATGCCTGGATCGGCGGACGCAAGCCTCGGTGTCGTCGACGTGATCTTTCCCGCGCCCGGATAACTCTCTAGACAAGGCCCATGGAACACAGCAGCGCGAAATCCAACGCACCCGCGGTCACGTTCACGCTGGCCGGCGCCCGCCGGGGGGCGATCGTCTGCCTGCCGCTGGCGCTGGCCTCCATTGCCTTCGGGCTGGGATTCGGCATCCTGGCACGGGACACCGGGCTTGGCCTCGCCCAGGCCCTGGGCATGAGCGCCTTCGTTTTCGCCGGCGCGTCGCAGATGGTGGCGATGGACGTTTGGACCGTCCCGCCCGCCGTCCTCGGTCTCGCGGTCGCGGCCTTCGCCATCAACATCCGCCATGTGGTGATGGGAGCGGCCCTGCGGCCCTGGCTGCGCGACCTGCCGCTGCTGCAGTCCCATGCGGCGCTCACGCTGATGACCGACGCCAACTGGGCCCAGGCCATGGCCGACCGGCGCAAGGGGGAGCGGGACGCCGCCTTCATCGTCGGCAGTGGGGCGATCATGTGGGTCGGTTGGGTCTTTGGCACCGGGGTCGGCCATCTGGCCGGCGGCGTGATCGGCGACCCGAAGGCGTTCGGTATCGACGTCATCGTCCCGGCCTTCTTCGCCCTCACCCTGTCGTCCCTGTGGCCAGGGGTACGGCGCCTGCACCCTTGGGTCGCCGCGGCAGTGGCGGCGGTCCTGGCCCACGAACTGCTACCCAGCGGCGCCTGGCATGTGGTGGTCGGCGGTCTTGTCGGCGCGGCCGTCGGCGGCATGATGCGGGAGGACTGACCCTTGAGTGACGACGCGCTGGTCTGGGCGGCCGTCCTGGCGATGGCCTTCGTAACATGGCTTACGCGGATCGGCGGATTCTGGCTGATGCGTGTGGTGCCGGACGGCGGCTTCATCCGCCGCGCGCTGGATCATCTTCCGGGCGCGCTGGTGGTGGCGATCCTCAGCCCGATCGCGCTGGAAGGCGGCTGGGCGCCGACCGTCTGTATCGCCGCGGCCGTGCTGATCGGTCGCGCGGGCGCATCGGCGCTGGTCGCGGTCTTCGGGTCGGTAGGGGTTGTCGCTCTGATCCGGCTGGTGGTGTAGCCTGGGGCGTTTGTGATTCGACCCAGGGAGCGGGGCGCATGGCCGACGACATCGACTACGAGATCGAGGGCGACTTCTCGCCGATGCTGACCATCACCTTGGATCCGGGCGAGGCGGTCCAGGCCGAGGCCGGCGCGATGGTCATGATGGAACCCGACATCGCCATGTCGACCGAGATGCCGGGCGGTTTCTTCGGCAGCGTTCTGCGCAAGGTCTCGGGTGAAACCTTCTTCATGACCTTTTTCACCAACGAGGGAAGCCAGCGCCGCCGAGTTTCCTTCGCCTCGCCGATGCCGGGGCAGATCCGGCCGCTCGACCTCGGGGCTCAGGGGGGCGCCTTCTACTGCCAGCGCCGCGCCTATCTTGCCTCCGCTCGCGGCATCGAGATCACCGTGGCGCTGACCAAGCGTCTCACATCCGGTCTGTTCGGCGGCGAGGGGCTGATCCTTCAGAAGTTGGAGGGCGACGGCTGGGCCTTTCTCGGCGCCGGCGGCACGCTGATCGAGCGCGACCTCGCCGCAGGCGAGACCCTGACGGTGGATACCGGCTGCCTCGTCGGCTTCTCGGCAACTTGCGACTACGACATCGCTTTCCAGCGCGGCATCAAGAACATGGTCTTCGGCGGCGAGGGTATGTTCGTCACGCACATCAGCGGTCCCGGCAAGGTCATCGTCCAGACCCAGCCGATCGCCGAACTGGCCCTCGCCCTCCACGCGCTGGTGCCGGAGGGTCGACGGGGCGACTAGGGCAAGTCTCAGGCCAGAAATACTTCGGGGCGCGTCGGGCGGGCGCGCTACTCCTCCTCGTCCTCCGGCAGTAGGATCGGCTCCCCGTGGGGCGCGCGCTGGGCGGCGCGATCCCAGGCGTTCTTGCGCTTGAGAAGCTGATCCAGCGTCAGGTCCGTCTTCGCCAGGACCAGCCCCTCCAGCGCCTTCAGCCAGTGCTGATAATAGGTGTCGCCCAGATCCGGGTCGCCTTCTGCCTGGGCCGCCGCGATCTCCCGCGACAGCGCCTCCGCCCACTCGGTCCAGGTGTAGAGCCCGCCCTCGTGCAGCTTGATGGCCATGGCGAAGGCCTGGGCCTCCCACGGTTCGCGGAAGACCGGCCCGTCATGGTCCACTGGGATGCGCGGCAGGGTGTCGATCTGTACGGCGGGCGCGGTCATACCGGCTCCAGATACGGTTCCCAGAGATCGGCATGCACGCTGCCGCCCTGGTTCTGCGGCCCCCATAATTCGTCCGCGGCGAAGGACACGTTGTAGAGGTGGTGGGCGGTGTCGTGGTCGCCGGTGGCGCTGGTGTCGGCGAAGACATGGGCGCCGTGATGCATGACCACCGTGCCGACATGGCCGCGCAGGTAGCGCGGTGCCCGCGTATGGCCCGTCGGGTGGAAGTTCAGCACCCGCACCGTGTCGCCGACCGCGAAGCGCGGGGCGTTCGCTACCTCGCGCAGATAGGGCGAACCCTGCTGCAGCGCCTTGAACACCCGGTCGGCGGGCAAAGCCGCCACCCTGCCGGGGCCGGCGGCCTTGCCGCTCTCCAGCTCCTCCGGCGTGATCAGTCCCTTCTCGACCAGCATCGTCTCCACGCCATGGAGCCACTGCTCGTAGTAGGTATTGTCCAGATATTGGGCCGGCGGCTGGCGTTCGCGGGCGTAGCGCGCCTCGTCGATCGACCACTGGCCGAGCCCGCCGCAGGCGAGTGTCAGCGCGAAGGCTTTCTTTTCCCAGTCGCCATGGAAGATCGGGACGACCGGCTCGTCCTCGACCGGACCGAAGCCGTGCATGCCGCCCATATCGTGCGCGCCGTTCATTCCGCCGCCTCCTGACGCGGCGGGTATGCGACCGTCTCGACGCCGATCATGGAATTTCGGGTAACGAGATCGGCCAATTCGGCTTCGCTCAGCCCCTCCGTTCCGTCGGGGCGCTGCGGCAAGACCAGGTAGCGCATCTCGGCTGTCGAATCCCAAACCCGGATCTCGACATCGTCGGGCAGGGTGGTACCGAAATCGGCCAGTACGCCGCGCGGATCATTCACGGCGCGCGAGCGATAGGGCGCCGACTTGTACCAGACCGGCGGGAGGCCGAGGACCGGCCAGGGATAACAGGAGCACAGTGTGCAGACGACAAGGTTGTGTACCGAGTCGGTGTTCTCGACCACAACCATATGCTCGCCCTGACGGCCCTCGAAGCCGAAGGATTTGATGGTTGTGGAGGGATCCTCCATCAGCCGCTTCTTGAACTCCGGGTCCGTCCAGGCCTTGGCGACCACCTGGGCGCCGTTGCGGGGACCGACTTTGGTCTCGTAGGTGTCGACGAAGACGTCGAGGGCGGCGGGATCCACCAGGCCCTTCTCGACCAGAAGCGATTCGAGCGCCTTGACCCGAAGCTGCAGGTCGCTCAGCCGCGGATGCTCGTGGTCATGGTCATGCCCATGGTCGTGGTGATGATGGTCGTGATCGTGACCGCTCATGCCGTCCTCCCGAAGCTTTCGCCTGAATCTAGAGCAGATCGGGCGTCGGGGGAACGGTCGTCAATGCTGTCGGCCACGCAAAAAGCCGCCCGGACCTGGGCGGCTCAGCGTTGGCGTTTCGGCGTCGGCGTTTCGGCGTCGGCGGATCGGGGCGATCCTGGGACCGCCCGGCCGGAGACTAGTAGCCTTCGCGCTCCATGCGCTTGCGCATCAGCTTGCGATAGCGACGCACGGCCTCCGCACGCTCGCGCGCCTTCTTCTCCGAGGGCTTCTCGTAGTTGCGGCGCAGCTTCATCTCGCGGAAGACACCCTCGCGCTGCATCTTCTTCTTCAGCGCGCGCAGGGCCTGATCGACGTTGTTGTCGCGAACGGATACTTGCACGGGTTTCGCACTCCTTTCCTCGTTGTCTCGGCACAAATAAACGCTGGCTCGATGGACCCGGTTCGGATCCCATTCGGCCAGCACGTCCGGTAACCATACCTTAAAACGCCGTGCCGTTCCAGGGTCCCGTCCGCTGGACCGGCCCCGGTGGGCGCGCTATATGCCTGAACATGAGCGCGAAGTCCATAGTCCGTGCGGGCGATCCCGTACTGCGCCGCAAGGCGAGCCCCGTGGCCGATCCGACGGATCCGGAAATAGCCGACCTCGTCCGGGAAATGGCAGCCAGCCTGGCCGAGGCCGGAGGCATTGGTCTCGCCGCTCCGCAGATCGGCGTGTCGCGGCGGGTCATTCTGATCTCCGTGCCGTCCGCCCGCATGAGCGACGATCCTGACGACGGGCCGCTGCCCCTGACCGCTCTGGTCAATCCGGAACTGACGCCGATCGGCGACGTGCGCGCGCTGGCCATGGAGGGATGTCTGTCGATCCCGGGCATGCGGGGCGAAGTCGAGCGTTGGCTGCGGGTTCGCCTGACGGCGATGACGCCGGAAGGTCGACCGGTGGATACGGTGATGACCGGCATGCGCGCCCGCGTTCTCCAACACGAGGTCGACCATCTCGACGGCGTCCTCTACCTGGACCGCATGACCGATTTCACCCGCTTCGGCTATGTCGAGGAACTGATCGAGGCGGATATGAACGCCGCGCCGCCGCGGACCGAAACCGTCGCGCCCGCGGGACCCGCGGCGCAGGAGCAAGCCGATGCCCGCTGATCAAGCCGCGCCGACCAACCGGATGGACGCTCTGCGCGACCGACTGCTGGACGCCGCCCTTCCCAATGTCCTCTTCGACGGCTGGACCCGACGCAGTCTCGTGGAGGGTGCCCGTGCCGAGGGACTTCCGGCCGAGGACGTGGACATCGCCTTCCCCTTGGGGGTGCGCGATGCCGTTGGCCACTGGCTCGACCGCGCCGACGCGCAGATGGCGGACGATATGCGGGCGCATGGGCTGGACGGTTTGAAGATCCGCGAGAAGGTGGCGCTCGGCGTGCGTTTGCGCCTGGAACGGGCCGAGCCGCACAAAGAGGCGGTTCGCCGAGGTCTGTCCTTTCTGGCGCTGCCCGGCAATGGTGGACTGGCGGCCCGTAGTCTCTACCGCACCGTGGATACGATCTGGCGGGAATGCGGCGATACGTCGACCGACTACAATTTCTACACCAAGCGCGGGCTGCTCGCGGCGGTCTACAGTTCGACCCTTCTGTACTGGCTGGACGACGCGTCGGACGGGCATGGCGATACCTGGGCCTTTCTCGACCGCCGGATCGCCGATGTCATGAAGGTACCGAAAATCACCGCGCGGTTGAAATCGATCGGCGGTTATCTTCCCGGTCCCGGCCGGTTCACCCGCGCCTGGAAGGCCGCCAGGCGGGCGCCCGCCTGAGCGTTACCGACCTCGGCCGGGGGCCTGTTTAGAAATGCACCGATAGCGCTTGCCGCCCGTGGCGATGCCGTTATGCTGCGCCGATTGCAGTATTGTTGCAGCGCACAGGTGGGTTCATTGCCGATGGCCACTGCCGAGGCCCCGACGACCGTATCGGCCTCTTCCTCCGTCACGCCGATGCTGGAGGTAACCGATCTCCATAAACGGTTCGGTTCCCTGGAAGTTCTCAAGGGTGTCTCGGTGTCGACCGCAAACGCCAACGTGATCTCGATGATCGGCGCTTCCGGATCGGGTAAGTCTACTTTCTTAAGATGTATCAACCTGCTGGAGATCCCTGATTCCGGAGACGTTCGGGTCGACGGCGAACTGATCCGCATGATCCCGTCGCGCACCGGCGGTATGAAGCCGGCCGATGTGAAACAGGTGGACCGCATCAGGTCCCGCCTCGCCATGGTGTTCCAGAGCTTCAACCTTTGGACCCATATGACGGTGCTGGAGAACGTGATCGAGGCGCCGGTTCATGTCCTCGGAGTGCCGAAGCGCGACGCGATCGAGAAAGCCGAAGCGCTGCTCGACAAGGTCGGTATCGCCGACAAGCGCGACCAATATCCCGCCCATCTCTCCGGCGGTCAGTAGCAGCGCTGCGCCATCGCCCGCGCGCTGGCCATGGAGCCGCGCGTCATGCTGTTCGATGAGCCGACCTCGGCCCTCGACCCGGAGCTGGTGGGCGAAGTGTTGCGGGTGATGCGCCAACTCGCGGAGGAGGGGCGCACCATGATCATCGTCACCCATGAAATGCGCTTCGCGCGCGAGGTCTCGGACGAGGTCGTTTTCCTGCATCAGGGCCGGATCGAGGAGCAGGGTCCGCCGTCGCAGGTCTTCGGAAATCCGACATCTGAGCGCTGCCGCCAATTCCTCGCGACCACCGAAGGGGCGGCCGCGGGGCATTAATCCCAGAACCGGTCGAATCCGGAAGGGACGTGTTCAACCTGGAGGACTTCACATGAGAATGCTGACCACCATGCTGGCGGCCGCCGCTCTGACGGCCGGTGTCGCCACCGCCGCCTCCGCCGCGGACTGGGGCAAGGGCTCCGACGTGCGGATCGCCACCGAAGGCGCCTACGCGCCGTGGAACTACACGGACTCCTCGGGCAATCTCGTCGGCTTCGAGGTCGATCTCTACAAGGATCTTTGCGCCCGGCTGGAGCTGAAATGCACCCTCCAGCAGCAGGCATGGGAAGGGATCATTCCGGCGCTCCAGGCTGGCAAGTACGACGTGATCATGGCCGGTATGTCGATCACCGAGAAGCGTAAGGAGGTCATCACTTTCTCGCGCTCCTACGCGGCCACACCGGCGGTGTTCGTGGTCAAGTCCGACGGTCCGCTCGCCGGCTTCTCCACCGATCTCGACGCGGTGACCATGGCCGATGTCGACGACGCCGAGAAGGCCACCATCGCCAAGGTGAAGGAAGCCTTCGCCGGCAAGACCATCGGCGTCCAGATCGCGACGACCCACGAGAACTTCCTGAACGAGTACATTGCCGGCGACGTGACGGTGAAGACCTATGACACCCAGGAGAACCTCGATCTCGATCTCCAGGCCGGCCGTGTCGACGCGGCGTTGGCCGCCATGTCCTATTGGAAGCCGCTGCTGGAGAAGGACGCGGGCAAGGGCCTGAAGATCGTCGGTCCGGGTTTCACCGGCGGTCCGTTCGGTGACGGCGTCGGTGCCGGCATCCGCCAGGAGGATCAGCAGCTGGCCGACATGTTCTCCGAGGCGATCGGCGAGGCCATCGCCGACGGCACGCTGAGCAAGCTGGCGATCGAGCATTTCGGCTTCGACGCGTCGGCGAAGGAGTGATCAGCGCCGGATAGCTTCGTCGGGCGGGGACGGCCGATCGGCCGTCCTCGTTCGTTTTTCGGACTTGAGGGGACGAAGGGCGCATGCTGGAATGGATGAGCCTGCTGGCCTGGGGCGATTCGGGCTGGAGCGACGAGATGGTCCGCGGCGCCGGCTGGACGTTGCTGGTGGCCGTCATCTCCTTCGCCCTCGGCATCGTCATCGGGGCCGGAGGGGCGGCGGTGAAGCTCTCCCGCGTTCCCTTCGTGCCGTTGCTTGGCGATCTCTACACGACTCTTGTCCGCGGCATCCCGGACCTGATCACCATCTACATCATCTTCTTCGGCGGCGGGCAGGCGGCGATGGCCGTGGCCAAGCTGTTCGGCTATGACGGCTACATCGAGTTCGATGCGCTGACCACCGGGGTCCTGGCGCTCGGCTTCATCTCGGGGGCCTACTCGACCGAGGTCATCCGAGGGGCCGTGCTGGCCGTTCCAAAGGGCCAGATCGAGGCCGCCAAGGCCTGCGGCATGAGCCGATGGACGCGATTCCACCGCATCCTGGTGCCGCAGGTCGCCCGCTACGCGCTTCCGGGCCTCGGCAATGTCTGGCAGCTCACCCTCAAGGACACGTCGCTGATTTCCGTGGTCGGGCTGACCGAGATCATGCGTCAGGCTTTTGTCGCCTCCGGATCGACCAAGCAGCCGATGGTGTTCTTCGTCACCGCGGCCGTGCTGTATCTCGCTCTGACCTCGCTGTCGAACAAGGTGTTCAACCGGGTCGAGATCGTCGCCAATCGCGGCGTGCGGAGGGCTTGAGCGATGGTCACCCTCTTCGACGAACCGGCCAACACCTGGGAACTCATCGCCAACGGCCTGCCCTGGACGCTGACCTTGGCCGCGTCTTCGCTGGCGCTCGGCTTCTTCCTGGCGGTCGGCCTTGCCCTGCTGCGCCTGTCGCCGGTCCCGCCCTTGCGCTGGTTCGCCTACGGCTACGTCTATCTGTTCCGGTCCACGCCGCTCCTTGTACAGATTTTCCTGATCTACTACGGGCTGGGCCAGTTCGAGGCGGTGCAAAAGAGCTTCCTGTGGCCGTTTCTGAGGGAGGCCCACTGGTGTGCGATCCTGGCGCTGACCCTGAACACCACGGCCTATACTTCGGAGATCATCCGGGGCGGGCTCCAGTCGGTGCCGTGGGGACAGGTGGAGGCGGCCAAGGCCTGCGGCATGGGGCTCGGCCTGCGCTTCCGCCGGGTGATTTTTCCCCAGGCGATCCGCCAGGCGCTGCCGGGCTATGGCAACGAGATCGTCCTGATGATCAAGTCGACCTCGCTGGCGAGCACGATCACCATCCTCGATATGACGCTGATCGCGCGGAAGGAGACCTCCGCCACGTTCAGCATCGAGCCATTGTTCATCGCTGCGGCTTTCTATCTGGCGATCAATTTCCTGGCGACGCGGCTGGTGATGTGGGTGGAATTCCGCCTCTCTCCTGAGCTGCGCGAGGCCAAGACCGGCAAGACGCTTCCGGATCAGGGGGTGGTGGGTGCCCGTTGAGCTCGTGCCCTATCCGGCGGGCGAAGTCGACCGGCTTGAGGGTTGGCTCGCCGCCGCGCATGTGAAGCGCTGGTGGAAGCCGCACTGGACGGCGCCCGTGGTCACGGCCTTCCGTGAGGGGTCGGCGGCGCCGGACTGGCTGAGGCCCTGGCGGATCGACCTGGACGGCCGGCCGATCGGCTACGCCCACGACTACGATGTCATGGAGGACGGCGACGTTTGGATGCAGGTTGACGGGGTCGGACCCGGCACCCGCGGCATCGATCTGCTGATTGGCGAGGCCGACGCGGTCAACCGCCAGCACGGGCGGGCGGCGATCCGGGCGTTGACAGCCCTGCTGTTCGCCGAGCCAGGCTGCGACCGGGTGGTCGCCGACCCCCATCCCGATCATTGGGGCGCTATCATCGCCTTCCAGAAGGCCGGATATCGCGAACGCGGGCGGCACCGCTTCCCTTCGGGCCAGGTCATGGTCGTGACCGCCGCGAAATCCGTTTGGAAAGCTTGAACGTCGGCGGCTTTTGAGGAACGTTAGACCGCTGAAGCCGTGCGCATCGCGACCGAGGGCTATGTGGAAGATCTTGAAGAACTGAAACGCCGGCTGGCCGAGTTGAAAACAGAACACCGCGACCTGGACGATGTGATCGCCCGTCTGATCGAGCACGCGCCGTTCGACCAGATTCAGCTCCAACGCCTGAAGAAGCGCAAGCTCGGCATTAAGGACCAGATGAGCCGCATCGAGAGTCAGTTGCTGCCCGACATCATCGCCTGATCAGCCTGCGACAGCGCTTCGCCCAGTGCGGTGAGATCAGCGCTTCTCGTTGTATTTCTGAATGACTTTGCGAAGGCCGCCCATGAGTTCGGCGCCGATCGGGCCGCCGTCGCCCTTGATCTTGGCCTGACTGATCGCTTTCAGGGCGTCCACATGCATGTTCAGTACGCCGACCTCGGTGCCCCCGATCGTTTCCGAAAGGTCGATGAACTTGCAGGCGCTGTCGCCGACCTTGCTGACCAGGGGGTATCCGAAGGTTCCGGCTTGGCCCCGTAGATCGTGCAGGAGGACGCGCAGCCGCCGGAGTGACTCCTCGTCCGTCCCGCCGCTCTGCCGGAGCGACGTCATCGCGTCGCCCAAGGCGACAATGTTTTCGGCGAAGATCTCCTCGAATTCACCGGACAGCTTCGCCACCTGATTGTCGGCACGCTTAATCAGGTTCTGCGGGTCGATGCCCTGCTCGACCCGTACCTTGCGGCGGATCGGGTTCGGGTTGTCGATGAATTCGACCTTCGGCTTGTCGGCCATAAGCTTTCCCTAGGGCGTCGGTCGGTGGTCAGGCTCGGTTCACGGCGTCGATATCGTCCGCATCGTCCAACGTTCGGTCCTCAGACCGTCGTTTCGGTCCCATGTAGCCGGCCTCGAAGCGGCGCCGACGGTCGGGGCCGAAATACGAACCGGTCCGGACGAAGCGTCTGGGATTCTCGATGATCGATACGATACGGGCATAGAGTGAAGCGGCGGATACCGGTTTGGCCAGAAATTCCGTCATCCCGGTATCTCGGGCCTGGAGAATGTTGCGTGCGATCGTATTGGCGGAAACGACGATCACCGGCGTCAGCGGGTTCAGCCCGCGTTTGCCGCTGCGCACTGTCTGCAGGAATTTGGACCCCGGCATGCCGTCGAGCTCCCAATCCATGACGATGATGTCCGCTGGGTGATTGCGCAGTTCCTCCAGCGCTTCGTTGCCGTCGCGTGCTTCCAGGACATGGGTCACGCCCAGTCCTTTGATGACGTTAACCAGTATCGACCGCATGAAACGGTTGTCCTCGAGCACGAGAACCGATACCGCGTCCAATGCATAAGTCTTCAATGCCATCGGCAACGCCTTTGTTCACAAGGCTTTACTCTAACCTGTTCAAGTATGGCTGTCAGCATGAGCGGCTCATCTTGAACGAGACCCGGACCGTCCGTATAGTCCGCGCCCTCGCCGCCCATCGTAGCGGCGAGTGCTAGCGACAACCTGGAGGCGAGCGTGCCCTCACCCAAGGTCGGCGTGATCATGGGAAGCCAGTCCGATTGGCCGACCATGAAACATGTCTGCGAGGTTCTGGATGTCTTCGATATCGTCTACGAAAAGCGGATCGTATCCGCCCATCGGACGCCAAAGCGTATGGTTGAGTATGCCGAGTCGGCAAAAGACCGCGGGCTTCAGGTGATCGTCGCCGGAGCGGGCGGTGCGGCGCACCTGCCTGGTATGGTCGCCTCGATGACCACCCTTCCGGTTCTCGGCGTCCCGGTGGAAAGCAAGGCGCTGTCCGGCTGGGACAGCCTCCTCTCCATCGTTCAGATGCCGGGCGGAGTCCCGGTCGGCACGTTGGCCATCGGCAAGGCCGGGGCCACCAATGCGGGGCTTATGGCCGCCTCCATCGTGGCCTTGTCGGATCCGGACGTGGATGCGGCACTGAGCGCCTGGCGACAGGCCCGAACCGATGCGGTGGCCGACGTTCCGACGGACGAGGTCTGAGCATGGCGCCACGGGTTCCGGTTCCAAAGGGTCCAACGCCGCTGCCGGCGAACGCGACCATCGGCATCCTGGGCGGCGGGCAGCTTGGACGGATGACGGCGCTTGCCGCCGCTCCGTTGGGCTACCGTTGCCATATCTACGATCCGGATGCGGCCGGAGGCCCCGCCGCCCAGGTCTCCGACGCCGCGACGTCCGCGGCCTGGGACGATTGGCCGGCGCTGGACGCCTTCGCCGCGGCGGTGGACGTGGTGACCTACGAATTCGAGAACGTTCCGGTGGACACCGTCGACTACCTGATGAAGCGGGTGCCGGTTCGGCCCGGTCCGCAGGCGCTGGACGTGGCGCAGCATCGGGTCGCGGAGAAGACCTTCGCCCGGGACCAGGGCCTGGAGACCGCGCATTTCTGGGGCGTCACGACGCTGGACGAGTTGATCGAAGGCCTTGCCGCCGTTGGCGTGCCGTCGATCCTGAAGACGTGCCGCCTTGGCTACGACGGCAAGGGTCAGATCCGCGTCGACATGGACACCAGCCTGTCCAAGATCTGGGAAGATCTTGGCACCGACGATGCGATCCTCGAACGCATGGTGCCCTTCACCACGGAAATCTCAGTGATCGCCGCGCGCGGCCTCGACGGAACGGTCGTCTGCTTTCCGATCACCGAGAACGCGCACGAGGGCGGCATCCTGCGGCGGTCGACCGTACCTGCACAAATCCCGGAAGCCGTCGCTGCGGCGGCGCGGAACGTCGCCGAGACGCTTATCGCCGCGCTCGACATCGTCGGTCTGCTGGCGGTCGAGCTGTTCGTCACCGAGGAAGGCGAGGTCCTGGTGAACGAGATGGCGCCGCGGCCGCACAACTCGGGCCACTGGACGCAGAACGGTTGCGCCACCTCACAGTTCGAGCAGTTCGTTCGAGCCGTGGTCGGCCTGCCGCTGGGGCCGACGGATCTCCTGTCGGAGACGGAGATGCTGAACCTCATCGGTGACGACATCGACGCGGTGCCCGGTCATTTTGCCGACCCGAAGGCCCACGTCCACCTTTACGGCAAGGCCGAGGCTCGGCCCGGCCGTAAGATGGGGCATGTGAACCGGCGGCTCAGCCCTCGCCGAGGGTAGCCAGCCGCTGCTCTATTGCGTCGCGGATCGGCGAGTCCTCGGGCAGGCGTTCGAGCAGCCTCGACCATAGGTCCCTGGCGGCCTCCTCGTCGCCGTTGCGGGCGGCGATCATGCCGCCGAAGAACAGCCCCTCCGGGTGCTCTGGATCGATCGCGCGGACGCGGGAGATGGCGTCGATGAACTCCTGCGGCATGGCGCGGTTCGCGGTGCCCGGCGGGAACAGGGCGCGGGCGTAGTCCAACTGGACCTCGGCCCGGTGCGGCGCGCGCTCCGCCGCTTCCCGGTAGGCGGCCACCGACTTCTCCGGCTCGCCGAGTACCTGCCAGGATCTGCCGAGCCGCAGCCAACCCTCCACATCGTTCGGATCCTCGTCCAGGCGCGCCTGGAGCCCGTCGACCATCCCGCGGATCATCTGCAGACGTTCGTCCGGCGCCATCGCTTGGGCGGCGGCGACGTCGTCCTGACTGGGGCCGCGCGGTCCGGAAGCGCTCGGACGCCCGGCCTCGACCTCGGCGCGCAACGCCGCGATGTCCAAGCCGTTTTCCGCGGCAACGTCCTCGATCCGTTGCATCAGGCTGGCCCGCCAGGGGGCCGAGGCCGGCGTGTCTAGAGCGAGTTCCAGCCACTGCCGAACAGCCGTTTCCTCGTCTCCCATCTGATGGGCTGCTACGGCAAGATAGTAGCGTGCGCGCGGGTCTGCGGGCGCAAGCGTAAGAACGCGTTCGAAGGCCCGGCGCGCGTCAGATGTAACGATACCGCGGTCGCGGCGGACCAGCGCCTCGCCCATCTCTCCCACCGCCTCCGCGCCGCCGCCGAGGTCGGCGGCACGGCTGTAGGCGATCGCCGCCTGTTCGAAGTCTCCCAGGGCCAGGCGCGAGCGGCCGAGCAGCATCCAGCCCTCGATGTCGTCCGGTCGATTGCCGAGGCGCCTTTCGAGGTTCTGCACCATCTCCATGATGCCCTGCTGCTGCTGAGCGGTCTCGGCCATACGGGCGCGCTCGTCGGCTCGGGCGGAGAGCGGGAGATCCGGGACGCCCGGGCTTCCGGACCGCATGTAGACCAAGCCGGTCGCCAGCGGCAGGCCGAGGATGACCGCAACGGCAACGGCGAAACGGCGCGGACGGGAGTCGGCCGATCCTTTCGATCCCGTCGTCTCCCGGCGATCGGCTTCCGCCAGAATGCGCCGTTCCACCTCGATCCGGGCGGCCTGCGCCTCGGCCTCGGCGAGTCGGCCAGCGGCACGATCCCGCTCGATCTCGGCAAGCTGGTCCTTGAGCACAGCGAGGCCGTGTTCCGCCCGCCCGGCGGTCTGTGAGTTGCGGCGCACCAGCGGTGCAATCAGCGCCAGGACGGCGGCAAGCACCAATACCCCGGCGGCTGCCCAGAACATCATGCCGGTCTCCCATCGCCGGTGTCGCCGCGCTGTGCGTCGCCGTTGAGCCGGACGTCGTCGCTGAGCAGGGCGTCGTCGCTGAGCAGGGCATCGAGGCGCCGACGCTCCTCGTCGCTCAGGGGGGCGGGGGGCGCGGTACGTCGCCGACGTACGAAAACGACGACGACCGCCAGCGCGCCGATGCCGAGGAGAACGGCCGGGCCGTACCAGAGGACCAGAGTGCTGTCTGTCTTCGGCGGTTCCAGCAGGACGAAGGGCCCGAAGCGGGCGACCAAATAGTCGAGCACTTCTTGATCGCTGTCGCCTTCCTGGAGTCGTTCGCGGACCAGGAGTCGCAGATCCCGCGCCAACTCGGCGTTGCTGTCGTCGATCGACTGGTTCTGGCAAACGAGGCAGCGCACGTCCGCGCTCAACGTGCGGGCGCGGGCCTCGAGCGCCGGATCGTCCAGCACCTCGTCGGGCTGAACGGCGAGGGAGGGCGTCGCAAACACCATGGCGAGCGCCAGAACCAGTGCGCGCATCATTTCGCAAGTTCCTTGAGAAGCGGAACCAAGGTGGCGTCGGCCACCCGGTCGGTGACCTCGCCCACATGCCTGTGACGGATCATCCCGTCGCCGTCGATCACGTACGTCTCCGGCACGCCGTACACGCCGAATTCGATACCCGTTCGGCCGTCCCGGTCGACCCCGATTCGGGCATAGGGATTGCCGAGAGCGTCGAGAAACCGGCGCGTGGCTTCCGGGTCGTCCTTGTAGGCGAGGCCGTAGATCGTCACGCCTTCGGCGGCAAGGCCCTGAAGACGCGGAATCTCCGCGCGGCAGGGCGCGCACCAGGACGCGAAGACGTTCAGCAGTACCGGTTTTCCCTTCAAGTCGGTGGAGGTCAGACCCGGTTCTCCTGCCCCCAAAGCGGGCAGATCGAAGGCGGGCACCGGTTTGTCCAGGAGCACCGACGGCAACTCCTGCGGATTGCGCCCTTCGAAGAGTGGCCAGGCGAGGGCGGCAAGCAGGCCCACCGCCGCCGCAAGCGGAACCAACGCGAAAAGACGTCCCATGCGCTCAGTCGTCCCCGCCGACGGCGGCCTCAGCCACTCTGCGGCGCGGAGCCGGGGCGCCGACGCGCAACCGGCGGTCCGCCAGCGAGACCAACCCGCCGAGAGACATCAGGAAGCCGCCGATCCAGATCCAAACGACCAGGGTCTTGTAGTAGATCCTTATGGTCCAATTCTCTCCGTCCGCGGGCTCGCCGAGGACAGCATACAGGTCTCCTGCAGGTCCCACGCGGATCGCCGCCTCGGTGGTCTGTTGTCCTTCCGCCGGGTAGAAGCGGCGCTCGGATTCAAGGCGATCGCCGTTCTCGAGGACGAAGATGCCGACCTGGGCGTTGAAGTTCGGCCCGGCCCGCTCGGAGACGCCGTCGAACACGACGGTCCGGCCGGCGATCTCGATCCGATCGCCACGGGAGGCGTAGCGAACGACCTCGTGGCTGAAGTAGGTCTCGCCGACCGCACCGACGATAAACACCGCCAGCCCCAGATGGGCGATCGACATGCCGTAGGCCGACCGGGGAAGGCCGGCGGCCCGGCTCCAGGCATTGGCGAACGGAACGCGGAACAGACGGATTCGATCGGCCCATTCGGTCAGAACGGCGATGGCAAGCCAGGCCGCGAGAGCCATACCGAGCGCCGCTCCCACGGGTGCACCCTTTAGCCAGGCGAGTGCCAGCCCGACCGAGATTGCGATGATGGCGGCGGCCCAGAGGTTGTGCATCGCACCCGCCAGATCGCCGCGTTTCCAGGCAAGCATTGGGCCAATACCCACGGCGATGATGAGCGGCACCATCAGCGGCACGAAAGTCGCCTCGTAGAACGGTGGACCGACCGAGACCTTCTCTCCGGTGACCGTCTCCAGCGCCAGCGGATAGAGCGTTCCGATCAGCACGGTCGCGGCGGCGGTCGCGGTGAGAAGATTGTTCAGGACAAGACCGCCCTCGCGGCTGATCGGGCGGAAGACACCGCCCCCGTCCATCGTCGGCGCGCGCCAGGCGTAGAGCCCGAACGACCCGACGACGGCTATCGCCAGCAGGACGAGGATGAACATGCCGCGCTCGGGATCGACCGCGAAGGCATGGACGCTGGTCAGCACCCCGGAGCGGACCAGGAAGGTCCCGAGCAGCGACAGCGCGAAAGCGATTAGCGCCAGCAGGATCGTCCAGCTCTTCAGCGCGTCGCGCTTCTCCACAACGATCGCCGAGTGCAGCAGCGCTGTCGCGGCGAGCCATGGAAGGAAGCTGGCGTTCTCCACCGGGTCCCAGAACCACCAGCCGCCCCAGCCAAGCTCGTAGTAGGCCCAGCCGGACCCCAAAATGATACCGGCGGTCAGCGCCACCCAGGCGGCGAGAGTCCAAGGCCGCACCCAGCGTGCCCAGGACGGATCGACCCGCCCCTCCAACAGAGCGGCGACGGCGAAGGAAAAGGTGGTCGAGAGGCCGACATAGCCGAGGTAGAGCATCGGCGGATGCAGGGCGAGGCCGATGTCCTGTAGAAGCGGATTCAGACCTTGGCCGTCGATGGGCGCCGGAATCACCCGCTCGAAGGGGTTGGAGGTGAATAGGATGAATGTCAGAAACCCGACGCCGATCAGCCCTTGGATGGCGATGGTTCTGGCCCGCAGGCTTTCCGGCAGATTGTCGCCGAATGCCGCCACGGCGGCGCCGAATAGGGCCAGGATCAGGACCCAGAGGAGCATCGAGCCCTCGTGATTCCCCCAGACGCCGGAGATCTTGTAGATCATCGGCTTCAGCGAATGGGAATTCGAGACCACGTTCGATACGGAAAAGTCCGAGGTGACGAAGGCGTGGGTCAGGGCGCCGAACGACAGGATGAGTGCTGCGAACTGCACCATCGCCGCCGGACGGGCCAGCGCCATCAGCGTCGCGTCGCCTCGGGCGGCGCCGTAGAGCGGGACGACCGTCTGGAAGACCGCCACGACGAGAGCGGCGGCAAGCGCCAGGTGGCCCAGTTCGACGATCATGAGTCGCCTCCGGCGCTCGGGCGCGAGCCGGAGGCGGCCGGCGGTTCGCCGTCTTTCCAATGCCCCTCTTTCTTCAGGGCGTCGGCGACCTCCTTGGGCATGTAGTTCTCGTCGTGCTTGGCCAGGACTTCGTCCGCCTGGAACATCGCGTTCTGCATCCGGCCCTGGGCGACGATGCCCTGACCTTCGCGGAACAGATCGGGCAGGATGCCCACATAGCGAATCGTCAGGCTGCTGTTCCCGTCGGTGACGTTGAAGCGAACCTCGGCATCGGCCGGACCGCGTGCGACGGACCCTTCTTCGACCAGACCGCCAACGCGGATGCGCTGCTCGGGGTCGATCGGTTTGGCCTGCAGCTCCGTCGGGCTGAAGAAGAAGACCACGCTGTCCTCGAACGCTGTCAGCACGAGGCCGGCGGCTACTCCGAGGAAACTCAATCCGCCGACGATCAGGGCAATACGCTGGTTCTTGCGGGTCATCGGGGCTCCTCCGCACGGCGGCGGATATCGGCGCCGATGGCGCGCAGGCGTTCCACCTCGGCCTCCTGGCGTCGGGCGCCACTCCAGGAACTGATCAGGAGACCGATCAGGATGATCGCGGCAACGGCGTAGGACGGCCAAACGTAGACCGCGTATCCGCCCATAGAAAAATAGTCCACGCCCGGCACTCCCCGGTCTTTATCTCACGGGTTCCTCCGCACCCTTGATGACAAGGTAGGGCTTTAAGCGTGTCTCGCCAAGCGCGACCGACCGCCGCGCCGACGCTCACTCGGAGGCTGCCGCTAGCCGAAGCTGGCGGAGCCGGCGTCCGGCATACAGCGAACGAATCCGCAGGATCATCATCACCCCGAAAAGGGCGAAATAGGCGCCTGCCATCAAGAGCAGCGGCAGCAGCATCTCAGGCGCGATCGACGGCCCGTCCATACGGAGCACACTGGCCGGTTGGTGCAGCGTATTCCACCAGTCCACCGAGAACTTGATGATCGGCAGATTTACCGCGCCGACGAGAGCCAGGACCGCGCCCGCCCGTCCGCCACGGTCGGGGTCGTCGAAGGCATTCACCAGGGCGATGTAGCCGAGATAGAGGAAGAACAGAATCAGCACCGAGGTCAGCCGGGCATCCCAAACCCACCACGTCCCCCACATCGGTTGCCCCCAGAGCGATCCGGTGACAAGCGCGATCAGGGTGAAGCCGGCGCCGATGGGCGCGGCCGCCCGGGCGGCGAGATCTGCCAGGATATGCTTCCAGATCAGGAACGAGGCGCCCGCCAGCGCCATCGTCGCGTAGCAGGCCATCGCGGCCCAGGCCGCCGGCACATGCACGTACATGATGCGCACGGTATCTCCCTGCTGATAGTCCGGCGGGCTATCGAACAGGCCGTAGTAGAGGCCGCTTGCGAAAAGAACGGCGGTAACCGCCGCCAATACCGGAAGCACGGTGTTGGCGAGGCGGAAGAATCGGGTCGGGTTGGCGAATCGATGCATGGGATGGATATTGCTCAGTCGAGGGCTTGGCGCAAGGCGGCGCCGGCAGCGAGAGGGGCGAGCGGGATCGCGGCGGCCAGGATCGCGCCAAGGAAAAGCAGGTGGACGCGGACGGAAAGGCCGGCGCTCGCTGCGTCGATGGCCGAGACGGCGAAGATCAGGATCGGGATCAGCAGCGGCAAGACGATGAGCGCCACCAGGACGCCGGCCCGCCGCGCACCGACCACAAGAGCGGCGCCGACAACGCCGAACAGGCTGACGACCGGTGTGCCGAGCGCAAGGGTCGCGACAAGGACGCCATAGGACTGCGGCGCCAGGTTCAGGCTGATCCCAAGCATCGGCGCGAGTACCAGCATCGGCAGGCCGGTCGTCAGCCAATGGGCGCACGCCTTCGCCAATGCCAGAAGCGATAGCGGAAGCCCAGAAAGCGCCAATTGATCCAGGCCGCCATCTTCCGAATCCTGCTGAAACAGGCGGTCGAAGGACAGCATGGCGGCCAGCAGGGAGGTCACCCAGAGCACGGCTGGGGCGATCCGGGCCAGCAGTTCGGGCGTAGGGCCGAGGCCAAGCGGGAACATCGCCACCACCACCACGAAGAAGGCCAGGGTCATGGCGACGTCCGTGCCTTGGCGGCGGGCGAGCCGCAGATCGCGGGCGATGACGGCGAGGAACGCGCTCACACCAGAGCCTCGTCTACGGCGGACTCCGCGTGCCGCCATGGGAAGGCGCCGGGGTCCAGGCTCTCGTCCCCAGGACCGAGATCGAGCGCGATGTGAGTGGCGGCGATGACCATGCCACCGGCTTGCCGGTGGTCGGCGATGGCCCGTTCCAATGCTGCGACCGAAGCGGTGTCGAGACCGACCGTCGGTTCGTCCAGCAGCCAGAGCGGGCACCCGGATGCGATCACCCTGGCGAGCGCGACCCGTCGGCGCTGGCCGGCCGAAAGCCAGGCGGCCGGCAGGTCTGCGAGCCTTTCCAAGTCGAGAAGGGCGAAGGCCCGGTCCAGCGCGGCGTTTTCGCCGGGGCGGCCTCGTTCTGAAGCCGACTGGCCTGTGGGCGCGCGACCGGCGATCGCCAGCGCTGTTTCCGCGTTCTCTCGGGCGGTGAGCGCAGATTTCAGGGCGTCTGCGTGACCGAGATAGGCCACCCGCTGTGCGTGGGCGGCCGGATCGTCGGCGATCGTCGCGCCGTCCCAGGCGACAAATCCCGTGAGCGGTCGCAGCAGTCCGGCGATGACCCTAAGCACCGTGCTCTTGCCGCCGCCATTCGGACCTGCCAGACGCAGGGCGCCTCCGGGCTCCACCGCGCAGGAGAGGTCCGCGAACACCGGTCTCCCGCCGCGGGCGACGGCGATATCCGTCACGGTCAGCCGTGCGGGGTCGGGAAACAGCGGGGGAGCGGCAACGGTCATCGACCCTCTATAGCGTGAGCGGGTACGGAATTCATCGATTGCCGACACTCGGGGAAAAGACCAGTGGAAGCGGCACCGCATCTGCGGGGGGAGGGGAGGGTGCGATGCCGCTTCCGAGGCAGTCAGGGAGCAAGCTCCCGACCAAACCATGGCTTTTTTGACTGGCCTTGGACTGTATATGGTCGCCGAGGGCCGCGCTTTCGAGGGGTCAGGGAGCATGCGACACTTCGCCGCGACCGGCGCATTGTGAGGATTGGCGCACCTGCCGGTGTCGTCTAGGCTGCGGTGGATAAAGGGAGGACAACCCATGCCGTTCACGCCAGCCTCAGATGCCTTGAAGCATATCAAGGTGCTGGATCTTACCCGGGTACGCTCCGGGCCGACCTGCGTGCGCCAACTCGCCGACTGGGGCGCCAACGTCGTCAAGGTGGAACTGCCCGAAGCGCTCGAGGCCGGCAACCAGCTAGGCGGCAAGCGCCATGGCTCGGATTTTCAGAACCTCCATCGCAACAAGCGGGCGATGTCGCTGAACCTGAAGGACCCGGCGGGCGTCGCGGTATTGAAGAAGCTCGTGGAGACCGCCGATGTGGTGGTCGAGAACTTCCGTCCGGACGTCAAGACGCGGCTCGGCATCGACTACGAGGCGCTGTCGGCGATAAACCCCCGGCTCGTCTACGCCTCGATTTCCGGGTTTGGCCAGGACGGCCCCTATGCGAAGCGGCCCGGCTTCGATCAGATCGCCCAGGGGATGGGCGGCTTGATGAGCATTACCGGCCTGGTCGGTCAGGGTCCGGTGCGCGCAGGCATTCCGGTGGCCGACCTGACGGCTGGCCTGTTCGCCTCGATCGGCATCTTCGTCGCCCTTCTGGAACGCGGGCAGAGCGGCAAGGGGCAGTGGGTCCAGACCTCTCTCCTGCAGGCGATGACCTTCATGCTCGACTTCCAGGCGGCGCGCTGGACGATGGACGGCGACGTGCCGAAGCAGGCAGGCAACGACCATCCAACCTCGATTCCGACCGGCGTTTTCACGACCACCGACGGTCACATCAATATCGCCGTTGCGGGTCAGGCGATCTGGAAGCGTTTCTGCACCGCCATCGGACGGGACGATCTCGCCGACCATCCGGATTTCTCGACCGGCGAGGCGAGGTCGGCGAACCGGCATGCGCTGAATGCCATCATCGACGAGATCACTCGGACCAAGGCGTCCGAGGAGTGGGTCGACCTGTTCAACGAGGCGGGTGTTCCGGCCGGACCTATCAACACCATCGACAAGGTGTTCCAGGACCCGCAGATCCAGCACCTGGGGATGCAGCGGGGCATCGACTCGCCGAATGTCGGCCGCAAGATCGATCTGGTCGGCCAGCCCGTCATGCTGTCGCGAACGCCGAGCGAGATCGTCGTCTATCCGCCGGATCCAGGGGAACAGACCGACGAGATTCTTACCGAAATCGGTTACGGGGACGAGGAGATCGCCGATCTCCGCTCCCGCAACGTGATCTGAGACCCATTCGAACGAAGACATCAGGAGCCAAACAGACAATGGCCACCCAGGAAGCCGCAGACACCGAGAACCGCCTCCTCGTCGAGCGCCGTGGGCGCGTCGGCGTGGTAACGTTCAACAATCCGGCCAGGCACAACGCCATGTCGCTGGACATGTGGCGCGAAGGCCGAGAGGCGGTCGCCACCTTCGCCGAGGATGACGACATCCGCTGCGTGGTACTGACCGGCTCCGGCGACAAAGCCTTTGTCGCCGGAGCCGACATCTCGAAGTTCGAGAACGAGCGCTCCTCGGTTGAGCACATCGAGGTCTACAATCAGGCGGTCGCCGATTTTCACGACACCGTCCAGAATCTCCGCAAGCCGACGATCGCTCGGATCGACGGCTATTGCATCGGCGGAGGGCTGGCGATCGCCCTGGACGCCGATATCCGGATCTGTTCGGACGATTCGCGCTTCGCCGTTCCGGCCGCCAAGCTCGGCATCGGCTACGCCTTCGAGGGTGTGCGCCGGCTGTACGATATCGTCGGTCCACAGTTCGTTGCCGAGATCTTCTATACGGCCCGCCAGTTCGATGCCGAGGAGGCGCGGATCATGGGGCTGGTCAATCGCGTGGTGCCGAAGGCCGAGTTGGACGACACCGTTTGGCCGCTGGCTGAGCGGATCGCCGGCAACGCGCCGCTTTCCGTGCAGGCGGTCAAGGCGTCGCTGATCGAACTCGCCAAACCGCAGGGCGATTGGGATTTGTCGCAACCCGAGGCCGCCGTGCGCAAATGCTTCGGCAGCAACGACTACAAGGAAGGCCGCACCGCCTTCATGGAGAAGCGCAAACCGAACTTCACCGCGACCTGACCTTTCGACCCGAGGCGGCGCCGATGACAGCGTCCTTTGCCGATCTCCATGCCCGTGCCGCCGCCCGCAAGGGGGGCGACGCGGCGCTCGAAGCACTGCTTGCCGCGCCGAAATCGGCGGCGGAACTGGCGTCGATCCCGGACGACCGGTGGCTTTCCGATATGACCCGTCGGGTGTTCCAGTCGGGGTTTAACTGGAAGGTCATCGATGCCAAGTGGGACGGGTTCGAAGCCGCGTTTTGGGGTTTCGATATCGGCCGTTGCGCGCTGATGAGCGACGCGGATCTGGACGCATTGGTCTCCGACGCACGGATCGTGCGCAATGGGGCGAAGATCCGGTCCGTGCGCGACAACGCGGTCATGCTGCAGGATCTCGCCAGGGAACACGGGTCCGCCGCCAAGTGCTTTGCGGAGTGGCCGGCTGAGGACTATGCCGGTCTGCTTGAAATGCTGAAGAAGCGCGGATCCCGGCTCGGCGGACGGGTCGGCGCGATTAGTCTCAGGTTCATGGGACGGGACGGCTTCGTCCTGTCCGAGGACGTGTGCAAGGCGCTCATACGGGAGGGCGTGATCGCCAAGGAGCCTACGTCTCGCAAGGACATGGCCGCCGTTCAGACCGCCTTCAACGCCTGGAGGGCGGAGTCGGGGCGGCCGCTCTCCGACATCAGTCGAATCCTTGCCTTCGGCGTCGACGCCTAGGGCCCGCTCGCCTCGGGAATCGCCGCCTCGGGCACCTCGCCGAGAATCAGGCGCTCTAGCGCTCGAGGGGCGGCTACATTGTCGATCAGCTCTGGGGCGGCCGCCGCCAGGCGCCGACGCAGATCAGCTGCAAGATCGGGGGTCCGGCCGATATCGACGGCGCGGGTCACAAACGCTTCCGACGATGCGGTCTCCAGTTCCGCGCGCATGCCCATCCGCGTCAGGGGAGCCAAGGTCACGCGGCCGCGCATCATGGCGGACGGGTGGGTCACCACCGGTTGGCCCAGGGCGAGACTCTGCATGGTCGTGTTCCCGCCGTTGAAGTGGAACGTGTCGAGCACGACATCGGCCTGCTTCATAACCCCGATATAGCGCTCCAGAGGCAGCCTTGGCAGGATGTGTAGCCGGTCGAAGAGGTGGGTGCGATCGGCATTGGAGCGCCGGAGCCGCTCCAGCAACGCTGCGCTCATGTTCCTATAGCCCTGTGGCGCCTCGAACAGGGCTACATGGCCCTCGGGATCGCGTTCCAGGATGTCGCCCAGCGTGCGGTCGAAGTCCGGATGGATCTTGAACGGCATTTGCCCGCAGAGATAAAGGGCACCTTCCTCCGGCAACCCGACTCCCGCCCGCGCAACTTGGGTATGCCGGATCCGCTCGTCGGCATAGGCGATCGCGAGGCCGTCGACGGCATAGGGTGTCTCGGAATAGTGGTCGGCCCGATCTTCCGGCTCCATCCAGGCCGAGGTGAAGAAAATGTCTACGGTGTCGATGCCGGTCGTCACTGGATGCCCCGGCAGGACGACTTGAAGCGGTGCCAAGCGTGCGAAGGCGAGGAAGTAACTCATCGCCGTCATGCCGATATCGGCGAATACGAGAACGTCCAGTTCGAGCTCGGCGAGCGTGTCTCTAACGGTGTGGAGAACCGGTGCTACCGCGATCACACGATCGGCGACCGCCGTGAGCCGTCGACGGGCGGCGGCCGGCAAAGTGCCAATCTGAACGACCGTGACCTCGATCTCGTCGCGGGCGATGAGTCTTAGATGGCCCTCGGTCATGTTGTAGACCGAATGATCGCGGAAGAATTCCGACACGAAGGCGACGCGCCGTCGCCCGGGACGTCGCTGTCGGCCGATATGTGGAGCCGCTACGGTGAGTGACGGGCAGGTCCGGCGATAGAAGGCGCAGAGTTTCTCCAACAGCGCCCGGTCGTTGATACCGTGATAGGCGAGCGAGAACGGTACCGTTCCGACCTCCTGGACCGGGTCGACGATGGGTGCATATCCGTCGCTTTCCGTGAGCGCCTCGATCCGATCGCGGATCTCCAGCATCTCTTCTCGGTCTGTCACGATATGCGGCAACAGGGTTGCCGCCCGTGCCGCGTAGCCGGCGTCGCGCGGTCGTAGTGTCGCTGCCGTTGCCGCCATGCTCCGGGCATCGGCGAAGCGTGAGTGCCGGTGGGCGCAGATCGCTGCCGTGATCCAGGCTTTCGGTTCCGTCGGCGCTGTGGAGAGGGCCCGTCTAGCCAGGAGCAGGGCACGGTCCGACCGGTCCAGGGCACGCTCGTGCTCCGCCAGGACGAGCAGGGCATCGCTGGTGTCTGGACCGATCGCCAGCGCTCTTCGAGCCGTCTTTTCGGCCCTGGACATATCACCCATAGCCTGGAGTTGGGCCGCCGCCACTGCCAGATAGCGCGCGTTATGCGGCGCCAGCACAGCCGCGCGCACCGTATTCTTCACATCTCGTCGACCGATGCCGGCACCTAGCAAGCCATAGCCCCGCGCAACCTCTGGCCGGGCGACGAGAAGGCGCCGGATCTGGCGCGCTGGGATGTCGGCTTCCGGTGGAAGACCGAGGGCTGAGTCGATCATGTCCAGATCGCCGGGCGTCAGTATGAACAGGCGGCGAAAGTTGGCTGCAGCGGGAATGGCCCGTTGCAGATGGCTCTCGACCGGCGCCAGTAGTTTAAATAGGCCTGCCTCTGCCGGCATGGCGACCAAGAGCCGACGCAGATCTTCGGCGGCGGCGGCGAACTCCCCGTCACGCAATCGGGCCTTCGCCCGTTTGGCATAGATGGCAATCGGCAGTGAGGCACCGTTCACCAGGCGAGATCCTGGGGCGAATCGGCTAACATAGCTCGCGCGTTGTTTGCGAAGGTTGCCCCAGAGAGGTGGGGCCGGTGTGTGAGAGTCGCGGTCATGAGTGTGCGCTTTCCTGTCGCCCGTCCCCGTCTGCCGGATGCCGATGCCATCCTCCCGTACCTCCGGCGCATCGACGATAACCGCTATTACTCTAACTTCGGGCCCCTGGTCGGAGAAGTCGAGGCGCGATTGGCCAAACACTTTGACGTTTCTCCGGCCTGTGTGACGACGGTCGCGAATGCGACGTCAGGTTTGACGGCGGCGCTGCAAGCCGAGGCCCGGACACGGCGTCGGAACGTGAACGACGGACCTGCCTTCTGTCTCCTGCCCGCCTGGACCTTTGTCGCGACCTTGCACGCCGTTCTTGCCGCCGGACTGGAACCCTATCTGCTTGATGTCGACGAGGAGAGTTGGGCTCTCACCCCGGAGGCTGTCGAGAATGCGCTGGGGCGGATACCGGGGCAGCCGGTCGCGGTCATGCCGGTCGCACCCTTCGGCAGGCCGCTCGACATGGCCGCTTGGGACGCGCTTTCCGAGCGCACCGGTCTGGCGGTGGTGGTGGACGCCGCCGCGGGATTCGATAGGAGCGAGGCGGCGAACAGCCCGGCCGTCTTCAGTCTGCACGCCACCAAGGTCCTTGCCGCCGGCGAAGGCGGGTTCGCCGTGTCTCGCGATGCCGAGCAGATTGACGCGATCCGAAAGTGCATCAACTTCGGTTTCATGGGAGACCGGGTGGCGCGGAGCAGGGCGATCAACGGCAAGATGAGCGAGTATCACGCCGCCGTCACCCTGGCCGCCCTCGACGCCTGGCCCGAGACGAGGCGGGTATTCGATGGCATCGCCCGCGCCTACCAGGACGCCTTCGCCGGTCAAACGCGGATCCGAGTCATGCCGGGCGAGACCGACGAATACGCGACGTCCACGATGCTCCTCGTGTGCGACGAACCTCTGCCGGAGGAGGCTATCCGCGCCGTCGAGCAGAAAGGCGTGGAGACCCGGCGCTGGTGGGGTGGGGGCGTGGCGAAACAGGTCGCCTATCGCCGGTTCAGCTCCGATCTTCTCCCGGTGACCGATTGGCTGGCGGCGCGCTGCGTCGGCCTGCCTTGCTATCCGGGTCTCAGCCGCGAGGATGTGGCGGAGATCGCTGCGGTCGTGGGCGATACCCTTTTGGATCGCTGATGCCGACGATGGCCGAGAGCGCGATTGTCGGTGGATTTTTCGGGCTTGAACCGCCGGACTGCTGCGGCGAGGCCGACAGCGTGCTCGCCCGCTGGGTCGGCGCGGAAGGATGGACGGGCTTTCACAATGCCCGGAGCGGCTTCGCGTGGCTGGTCCGAAGCCTGGCACCCGGGACCGTTTGGATGCCTTCCTACCTCTGCGCCGATATGGATGTGCCAACCGACGCGGTGAAGCGGCGATATCGGGTGGATTCTTCCCTGCGGCTTGCCGATCCGGATTTCGAGGCCACGCTGGCGTCGGGCGACATGGTCGTTGCGGTGGCCTATTTCGGAGCTCCGGTCTGCGAGCGTCTGCGCCGGATCGCCCGACGACGTCGCGACGTGACATGGGTGGAGGACCGCGCGCAGGCCTTGGTCATCGACGATGCGGACGGCGTGGCCGACGCTTGGCGGCTGTACAGCCCACGCAAGCTGATGGGGGTGGGTGACGGCGGCTTGGTGGTCGGACCCGTCGACGGGCTTCCAGCGCCCGAGCTCGCAGCCCCACCGCCGTCCAGCCTGGCGGCCGCGGCGGCGCGGGCGGAAGCGAAGACTCGGCGCGCGGTCGAGGCGGCCTATCGCCTCTTTGTCGGGATCGAGCGCGATCATGCGGTAGCCAACCTGTCGATGGCCGAGCCGACGCGCATCCGCTTGAGCTCAATCGCCTGGAGTCCAATGGCGCGGCGCCGGCGCGAGAATTTCGCGGTCCTGGATGGCCTGCTACAGGATCATGCCGCCCCGGTGGCCGAGCGGCTCCGGGGCATACTGGCACCGTTCGGGCTCCCGCTGTCGCTGCCGAAGAGGCGCGACGAGGTCGCAGCCCGGCTCGCCGCAGATGGACTGTTTTGCGCTGTGCATTGGCGAGATCTGGGCGGTGGCCCGGCGGATGCGACGGCGGGGGGGGTGCGGGACGCAATGCTCACCCTGCCGCTGGATCATCGCTACGGGCCTGAAGACATGAGTCGGCTTGGCAATGCCGTTTTGCAGGCCCTTTCATGACCGGTCCGTATGGCCGCCGGTCCTATGTGGAGAGCCTGCTGGCGACCGACGGGGCGATCCTGCCGCTTTGGGGCGGTTACGTGATGAGGCGGGTCATGCCTGACGGCGACGGTATGGATGCGGCCTCGGCCTATCCGATGGGCGGGTTCGCGCCGTTGTCCGACGTGGCGGAGGGGCTGGACCGTCTGCGGGCCGAGGGCGCCGTATCGCTTTCGCTGGTCGCCGACCCGCTGAACACGCCGGACCCGGCGGTTCTGGGCGCTGTTGCGGATCATCATCGACGACTCAAGACCCACTATGTCATCGACATGGAAGCCGGGCCTTTTGCCCCGAACAAGCACCATCGGGCCGAGATCAGGCGGGCGCAACGACGGGTGACGGTGGATCGTTTGAGTCTGTCGGAGGTGATGGACGACTGGCGGCGACTGTACGGCAATCTGATCGACCGACACGACATAAGGGAGTCCGCCAGATTGACCGATACACACTTCGCGGCGCTGGCGGCGGATCCGCAGGCGCTGGTGCTCGCGGCCCGCCAATCGGATGGATCGGACGGGATCGTGGCGATGTCGATCTGGCTTAGCGACGGGGACGTCGCACACAACCATCTCGGCGCATCGGGGGATGCGGGCTATCGCTCCGGCGCCGGATACGCCCTGTACGCCGCCGCCGTGGAGGCCCTGTCGTCTTGTCGCATCATCGACCTCGGCGGCATGCCCGGCCTGACCGACGATCCGTCCCATGGTCTCGCACGCTTCAAGCGCGGGTTCGCCAACGGCGAGCGGGCGACATGGTTCAGCGGCTTCGTCCTGGATCGGGACCGCTATGACGCGGCCGTTCGAATTGCGGGCGGGGCGCCCGGTGTCGGTTTCTTCCCCGCCTACCGGGCGCGATAGGCGTCGCGCGAAAGCGCCATGGCGACCGCCTCGACCGGACCCGACCGCTTGTCCACCAGCCGCCGTCCGGTCTCGATGAAACCGGCGTCGTCGTAAATCCGACGGGCCCGGTCGTTCGACGCCAGCACCTCGAGCCGAATTTCCTCGGCACCCAGATCGTCGAAGGCGATGTGGAGGGCTTCCTGGAGGGCGGCACGTCCGAGGCCCCGCGCGCGCTGGGTCCTATCGCCGATAAAAATGTGGAACGCCAACGCCTGCTGCGCACCGTCGACCGCCAGCAGATACACCGCGCCGACGATCTCGCCCGAGTCCGCCGGGCACAGCGCGTATCGGCGGTCCCGGTCCTGCGGGATCCAGTGCCGGATCATCCAGGCTCGCGCTTCGTCCCAGGTCACGTCGCGCTGCGTTCCGACGAGATGATCGTAGAGGGCAGGGTCGCGCTGCCAATCGTACAGAGGCCGCAGGTCTGCTTCCCGTAGCGGCCGAAGACGGACCGTCATCCGCGCTCCACGACCAGGAAGATCGAGGCGGTCAGATCGGGATAGGTGAAGCCGAGCTGATAGCAGCCTTCGAGATACTGTTCGCTCATCACTTCGCCCCCGAACAGCCGGTCGAACTGGAAGTTGGCCAGGGGTTTGAAGAACACGCCGCCGCGATGGACGACATTCAAGCCCGCCTTGCGGGCGTCGCTCTCCAGGGTGTCGAGAACGTAGGTGCGGCGGTGCCCATGCTTGACGTCGCTGGCGGTCAGCGCCGTGCAGTGGTCGATCAGCCCCATGGCGACGGCGATGCGCCGGGACGCGGCGTGCCCGTTCGGAACCACCACGAACGCCCGCCCACCCGGAGCCAGAAGTCCGCCGATTCGAGCCAGCGTCGCGACCGGGTCGACCACATGTTCCAGCACGTGCACCAGAAACACCGCGTCGTACCGGGCGTCGGTGATGAAGTCTTCGAACAGGGTCTGATGGAAGGTGCCCGGCGATTTCAGCCGTGATCGCGTCACGGCGAGAAATCGTTCGGCGGCGTCGACAACGTCTACCTTCCCGAAACGCTCCTCCAGCAGGACCGTGAGGTCGCCCTTGTAGCACCCCATCTGCAGGCAGCTCCCGGTGGCGGGCATCCAGGGGTCCAACGCCCGCATCATCCAGCCACGCATCCGCACGTCGAACTCCGACTCGTCGTAGTCCTCGACCAGATCGTTGACATAGGCGAACTCGATGTCTGACTGCCGGGCGTCGGTCATGAAGGGTCCTCTGTGCTGGTCCGCAGATGCCGCCTCAGCGGTCTTCCCGATAGAAGCGATGTTCCGGCGGATTGTACCAGTCGTCGAGAGATTCCGGCACGCGGGCGTACCAGCCGAGGCGTCGTTTCAGGGTTTCGCCGGCCGATGCCACGCGTTCGGTCCCGAGTTGGCGTACATGGTCCATCTGCGGTTTGAAGAACGGGGGCGTGAAGGTCAGCGTGAGCGCCCGGCGCACCCTGTCCGAACGGTTGGCGCCGGCCGCGTGAAACAGGCGGGAATCAAACAGCAGGATACTGCCGGCGGGGGCATCGAATCGGTCGACCTGACGCTCGGTTTCAGTCCGGTCGCCGGCGCGGTGGGAGCCGAGGTCAAGCAGGGTGCCGCCGGTTTCGGAAGTGAACGGGTCCAGGGTCACGAGCATGTTGATCATCAGTCGAAGGTCGTCGCCCGCCGAGAAAGCCCGCAGGTCCCGGTGCCAGCGGTGCAGATACTCGCTGCCGGTCGAGGGATGGTTCATCAATCCGCCGAAGGAATTCACGATGAAGCTGCCGCCCAGGAATGCCTGGACGATGTCGGCAGCGGGCAGGTCTTCGACGAAGGAGGGAAAACAGTCATCGGCCGGCAGGATATGATGCGCGATTCCGGCTTCCGATACCGCCATACCCTTCTCTCGCAGCACCCGGGCTGAGACTTCGGCGGCCGCCGCGAGGCCATTTCGCAGGCATTCCAGGCGGTCGGCGTCGAGAACGGCATCAAGGCAAACGGCCCCGTCGCGCTCCAGGTGATGCAGCGCGCCGGGCAGGTCGTCATGGGTCGCGGTCTGGAGTCGCGGTGTCATGGCAGCGCCTCGATAGACAGGCGGTCAGGCTACCATGATTCCCGTCTCAGCTCAGCGGTTTCCCGGATGGTTTCGATCGTCTGTCGACCGTCCCGGTCAGTCGCCCAGATCCTCTGTCAGCGACGAAGGCTCGATGGTCTTGAAGAAGCCGGTCACCGTGTCGCCGTTGGCCGAGAGGGGTAGAATCAGGCGCACATAGCTCATCGGCGCACCGGCAATCGGCACGAAGCTCCTGCGGGCGAGGCTGGCGCTCCGACTCTCCGCGATCCGCCTCAGGGCGTCGGTGACGATCCGCGCGTCGCGCTCCTCGAAGAAGGCTCTGACGGTCATGCCGAACGCCTGAAAGGCCGCCTTCTCGCCGATATAGTTGCCGACCATCCGCACCACGGCATCCTCTTCGGCCGGCAGATAGTCGAGCAGCATGGTGTAGTCGAGGACGGCTTCCGGAACCGTGCCGACATCGAGCGAAGCCGGCAGCTTGTCTCCGATGCGCGCTGCGTTCCAAGCCATGAGGCAGCTCTCCAGCGTCGGGTAGGTGGAGATATCGCCGAGGGCGAGTTCCTGCTGACTGCTGGGTTGGGCCGGCTGCGCCGCCGTCTCCGCGGCCTCCGTCTCAGCTTCTCTCATGGGCCTCTCCTCGATCGGATCGTCTTGCTGGTCAACTGCCATGGTTCCGATCCTCGCTGTCGCCTTCGCCGGTGCGCTCGGGCGGTTTTCTAAAAGCCTCCGATCGGTAGATCGACGGATCGAAGTCGCCGAAGCGGATGGAGATGAGACGGTGAAGGTTCTCGATATCGCCGATACGCAGATCCTTGACGTTCCGCGCCAGGCGCGCCGAACCGGCGCGATGTCGAGGCTCCATGCGCGCAACTCGTTGATTGCCGGCCAGACCCGCGCGCCAAGCCTCTCCTGATCTGCGATGGCACCACGGATATCGTTCGCCAGCATGTCGAGTCCCATGGTGCGTTTCGTCGCCCAGACCATCACGGACCGGAGCTTGAGTGCCGCGTCGCGCAAGCGATCCTGCTCGGCGAAGGCTTCCCGTTGCGTCCCAAGGGTTGCCATCTCGCCCACCATGCGTTGGCACCTGGTGACATCCTCGCGCAACCGGACAGAACGAGCGGCGGAATCCAAGTGATCTCGGATCTGATCCACGATATGGGATTTGCGTCGGGTATCGATCCCGATCAGCTCCCGGGCGATGATCTCCGAGACATTCGCCGCCTCGGTGGTACCGTCGCCCGCGCTCCGGGCCGACAAGGCTTCCAGGATCCGTTGCTCAACCCGTTCGAGTGTCCCCTCGGCAACGCGCCATGACGGGCGACCGTCTATCGGTTCCGACGGTATGGGGTCGCCCGCAGCAATCGTTTCGCAGTAGTTCAGCGCGGGAGCGACGATCCGCAGCAACGAAAGATCGGGATGGCCTGCTGACAGTTCGGCGGCGGAGTCCACCATGGCAAGCGGAACCGCCGCGCTGTTGCCGCCGAAATCGACCTTCAGCACAGGCTCGCGATCCGGCGTCCGCGTGAACACCATGTGCTTCTGCTTGAGGTAGGCGGAGGTGAAGTCGAAGCGTCCGCCCTGAGCCGGCTGCTCCACGTTCCCCGAAATGTACGGCATCGAACCCATGACCGCCCGGTCGCTCCAACCTGTCGTCGGACGATTGAGATATGGCGGTTGGCGCGGTTTTAAAGAGGTCGCCGGTCGCCCAGGTTCCGATGCCATCGCCCGGCACATGGTGTCGCGGCCCATCCCGGAGCTATAGTTGAGGACCAGGACGGCAACGCTCTTCGGGAGGTCCACGCATGACCGGCTCTTATCCCCGTGACATGGTCGGCTACGGTCGAACGCCGTTGGACCCGAGATGGCCCGGTGACGCCCGGATCGCGCTGCAGATCGTCTTGAACTACGAAGAAGGAGGAGAGAACGCGATCCTGCACGGGGATGCGGCCTCGGAGGCGTTCCTGTCCGAAATGATCGGCGCGGCTCCACTCGAAGGACAGCGCAACCTGAACATGGAGTCGATCTACGAGTTCGGCTCCCGGGTCGGCTTCTGGCGTATCCACCGCGAATTTACCCGGCGCGGGTTGCCGCTCACGGTCTACGCCGTCGGCATGGCGATGGAGCGCAATGCCGAGGTCGGTCCGGCCATGGTGGAGGCAGGTTGGGAGGTGGCGAGCCATGGCTACCGCTGGATCGACTATCAGACCGTGCCGGAGGAGATCGAGCGGGAGCACATGGGGAAGGCCATCGCCGCGATCGAGCGGTCGACCGGCAACCGGCCCGTGGGCTGGTACACCGGCCGCAATAGCCCCAACACCCGGCGCCTCGTCGTCGAGCGGGGCGGCTTTCTCTACGACAGCGACAGCTATGCCGACGAACTGCCCTACTGGACGCGGGACTTCGGCGCCCCGCACCTCGTCATTCCGTATACCCTCGACGCCAACGACATGCGCTTTGCGGTGAACCAGGGGTTCAACTCGGGTGATCAGTTCTTCGCCTATCTGCGCGACAGCTTCGACGTTCTGTATGCCGAAGGGGAGGACCAGCCGAAGATGATGTCGGTCGGTTTGCATTGCCGTCTCGTCGGTCGGCCAGGGCGTTTCGCCGCCCTGCAGCGCTTCCTCGATCACGTCGAGAAACACGACCGCGTGTGGGTCTGCCGGCGGGACGAGATCGCCCGCCACTGGCACGACAACCACAAGCCCGGAGACGCCTGATGGCCGGAGACTACCAGATCGCGGTGATGTCCGAGGCCGACGTTGCGACGGCGGTCAACTGGGCGGCAGCGGAGGGTTGGAACCCAGGCAAAGGCGATGCCGCCTGCTTCCGTGCGGCCGATCCGGACGGCTTCCTCGGCGGCTATCTCGATGGCAGGCTGATCGCGTCGATCTCCGTGGTGAACTACGGTCCCGACTTCGCGTTTCTCGGCTTCTACATCGTCGATCCGGACCATCGGGGCCGGGGGTACGGCTACCGGCTTTGGCAGGCTGGAATCGCCCATGCGGGAGGCCGGTTGATCGGGCTCGATGGGGTGGTGGCCGAGCAGGAGAACTACAAACGTTCGGGCTTCGTCCTCGCCTATCGCAATATCTGCTACGGCGGCGCCGTGGGAGCCCTCCCTCAGGCCCATGGCGGGATCGATGTCCGGCCGCTCGACGCCGCCGACCCCGATGTCGGGGCCATGGACCGGAGGGTTTTTCCCGCCGATCGGGCGTCGTTCCTGGCCGACTGGATCGGCGCCGAGGGTCACATTGGCAGGGCCGCCTACCGGAATGGCGACCTGACCGGTTTTGCCGTGGCCCGGCCGTGCCGAGCGGGCTGGAAGATCGGCCCGCTGGTCGCCGCGGACCGTCAGGTCGCCGAGACGCTTCTGGCGGACCTGATCCCGGCCATCGGTCCCGCCGGGGAGATCTACCTCGACACGCCGGAGCCCAACGGCGACGCGCTTGCCCTGGCGGCCGATATGGGGCTTGAGCCGGTGTTCGAGACGGCGCGGATGTACACGGGCGTCGCCCCCGCGCTAGACATCGCGCTGGTCTATGGCGTGACCACTTTCGAATTGGGCTGAGACTACGGGGCGATCTAAATCGCGCCAAACCGAAACGGGGCGTCCATGAAAACCGCATTGATCACAGGCGTTCTCGGCCAGGACGGCGCCTACCTTTCCAAGCATCTCCTTGAGCAGGGATATCGCGTTTTGGGGGCCTACCGGCGCAGCGCGTCGAGCTCGAACTGGCGATTTAGGCGCCTCGGCATCGAGAACGATGTCGAGATGGTGCCGCTGGAACTGCTTGAGTTCTCCAACGTCCTTCGGTTGATCGAAACCGCGCAGCCGGACGAGGTCTACAATCTCGCCGCCCAGAGTTTTGTCGCGGCCTCGTTCGATCAGCCGCTCTACACCAGCGATGTCGATGCCCTGGGGGTCACCCGACTGCTTGAGGCGATCCGCTCGACCGCGCCGCTGGCGCGGTTCTATCAGGCGTCCTCCTCCGAAATGTTCGGCAAGGTCCAGGCGCCCGTCCAGTCCGAGACGACGCCGTTCTACCCGCGCAGCCCCTATGGCGTGGCCAAGCTCTACGGACACTGGATCACCGTGAACTACCGGGAATCCTTCGGGCTTCACGCCAGTTCGGGGATCCTGTTCAACCACGAGAGTCCGCTGCGGGGCCGGGAGTTCGTGACCCGCAAGATCACCGCGACGCTGGCCGAGATCGCGGCCGGTGCGGACACGGTCCTCGAGCTGGGCAATCTCGACTCGGAGCGTGACTGGGGGTTCGCCGGCGACTACGTGCGCGGCATGTGGCTGATGCTCCAGCAGGAGCAGCCCGATACCTACGTGCTGGCCACGGGAGCAAAGGCGACCGTGCGCCGGTTCGTCGAGATCGCCGGCGCTGCCGCCGGCTTCGATATCGAGTGGTCGGGCGAGGGCGAAGACAGCATCGGACGCGATAGAAAGAGCGGGCGCGAGCTCGTGCGGGTCAATCCGGTCTTCTTCCGGCCGGCCGAGGTCGACGTGCTGCTCGGTGATCCGTCGAAAGCCCTGACGGAGCTCGGCTGGCGGCCTGAAGTGGATCTCGCCGGTCTCGCCGAGATGATGGTCCGCGCCGATATGGACGCGCTCGCACGCGGCGAATCGCTGCAGTAGTCAGAATCTAGGGAGAGGAACCCCATGTCGCTCGCCATGAACCGAGAGGTGTTCGTCACCTGCGCCGTCACCGGCTCCGGCGGCACCCAGGACAAGAGCCCCCATGTGCCCCGGTCGCCGCAGCAGATAGCCGACAGCGCGATCGAGGCTGCTAGGGCGGGCGCGGCCGTGGTCCATTGTCACGTCCGCGACCCGGAGACCGGCGCGCCGAGCCGTCGGCTGGACCTGTATCGCGAGCTGACAGACCGGATCAGGGCGGCGGATGTCGACGTCGTGCTCAACCTGACCACGGGCATGGGCGGCGACCTGGTCCACGGGCCGGTCGAGAGCCCGCTGCCGCTGAACGAGACCGGCACCGACCTCGCCGGCGCGTCCGAACGCATGGCCCATATCCGCGAATGCCTGCCGGAGATCTGTACCCTCGACTGCGGCACCATGAACTTCGCCGAAGCCGACTACGTCATGATGAATACGCCCGGCACCCTTCGGGCCATGGGCGCCATGATGACCGAGCTCGGCGTGAAGGCGGAGATCGAGGCTTTCGACACCGGCCATCTCTGGTTCGCCAAGCAGCTCGTCAAAGAAGGAGTGCTGAGCGATCCGGCGCTCGTGCAGCTCTGCATGGGCGTGCCCTGGGGGGCGCCGAACGATCTGAACACCTTCCTGGCCATGGTCAACGCCATCCCGGATGGCTGGACATTTTCCGCCTTTTCCCTCGGCCGGGACCAGATGCCGTATGCCGCCGCCTCGGTGCTCGCCGGCGGGCACGTGCGGGTCGGCCTGGAGGACAACCTGTATCTCGAGCGCGGCGTGCTGGCGACGAATGCCCAACTCGTGGAGAAGGCGGTGACGGCGGTCGAGACGCTCGGGGCGACGGTCATCGGGCCGGAGCAGGTCCGCCGGAAACTCGGCCTCGTCAAGCGGGCGCCGGCCTCGTGAGCGCCCTTCCAGCCAAGGCGGCCATTCTCGGCGCCGGGGTGATCGGGTCCGGCTGGCTCGCCCGGCTGATCGACAACGGCGTCGAGTGCGCGGTGTTCGACCCCGATCCCGGTGCCGGGTCGACCATAGCTCCGGTGCTGGAGAACGCGGAACGGGCGGCAGCCGAGCTGATCGACGTGCCGAGACCGCGGAAGGGCGCCTGGTCGCTGACCGGCTCCGTCGCCGACGCGGTCGCCGGCGCCGACCTGATCGTGGAGGCGGTGCCCGAACGCCTTGATGTGAAGCGCGCCGTCTATCGGGAGATCGAGTCGGCGAATGCCGACGGGATCATCGCCTCGTCGACCAGTGGATTCAGGCCGAGCGTGCTGCAGGAGGGCATGTCCCACCCGGAGCGCCTGATCGTCGCCCACCCGTTCAACCCCGTCTATCTGCTGCCGCTGGTCGAGGTGGTCGGCGGCAAGGCGACCGATCCTGCTGCGATCGAACGGGCGATGGCGCTCTACACGGCTCTGGGCATGAAGCCGCTCCATCTGAAGGTCGAGATCGACGCCTTCGTCGCCGACCGGCTGATGGAAGCCCTGTGGCGCGAAGCGCTGTGGCTGGTCAATGATGGGGTGGCGACGACCGAGGAGATCGACGACGCGATCCGCTACGGCTGCGGGCTGCGCTGGGCGCAGATGGGGACGTTCCAGACCTTTCAAATCGCGGGCGGCGAACGCGGCATGCGCCACTTCATGGAGCAGTTCGGGCCGGCGTTGGCTTGGCCCTGGACCAAGCTTACGGACGTACCGGACCTGACGCCGGACCTGATTGATCGCATCGCCGAGCAGTCCGACGCCCAGGCCGACGGACGGACCCCACGGGATCTTGAACGCATCCGCGACGCGAATCTGGTAGCGATTCTGAAAGCGCTTCGCGCCACCGGTTGGGGCGCTGGGGAAACCCTGGCCGGGTACGAGGCGCGGTTGCGGGAGACGACGATTGGAGACTAGGCCATGTGGCGCCGGGTCCTACTGGCACTGGGTATTGCAGCGACGTCCGGCACCGCAGCGGCCGAGGGTTGGCGGGTGGAGCCGGTCGATCCGGCCGCGTATCCGCCGGAAATCGTCGCCGAAACCGGCGATCCCGCGCCGGACGGTCTGCCGGACGGTCGCGTCGCCCGGGCGCCCAAAGGCGATATCCGGGCCGCATGGTACATCGCGCCGACGCTGCGCTACGGCCACGGAATTCTGGGCGACGCCGTCGAGGCCGGGGGTCTGCGCGTGCAGACCGCGGACGGTGCGATCCTGTCCCTCGTGCTTCCCGAGAGCGAGGTGTTCGAGGATCGAACCCCGCTGCTCGCCGATCTTGACGGCGACGGCCGCACAGAGATCGTGGCCCTGCGCGCGTCGTTGACGGCGGGCGGGTCGGTCACCGTCTATGGCGTTGACGGGAACGCTCTTGTCGAGCGCGGGTCGACCGGGTTCATCGGCCGGTCGCACCGTTGGCTCAATGTGGCGGGAATAGCCGACTTCCTCGGGGAAGGAGGATTGCAGATTGCCTACGTGCAGACCCCGCATATCGGCGGGACTCTCCTGGTCTACCGGCTGGAGCCGAGCGGCTTGTCGAAGGTGGCGGAGCTGTACGGGTTCTCCAATCATGTGATCGGCGCTACCGAGCAGCGCCTGTCGGCGGTTGCCGATGTCGATGGCGACAGCCGGCCGGACTTGGCGCTGCCGTCGGCTGATCGCAAGACCTTGAGGATCGTGTCGATCGGCGTGGACGGTATCCGGGAGATCGCCAACGTCCCGCTCCCGGCCCGGGTCGACAAGGCGATCCTTGCGGAGGAAACCGTTACCGGTCCGCGTTTCGTGGTCGGGCTGGACGACGGATCGGTCGTCGGCGTCGCAAGGTAGCGCGACCCGAGCGCCGGCGCGCGTTCTGGCGTCATGTGCCGCAGAACGTCGCCTTCACCTCTTCGTCCGGTTTTGGCGGCTGGGCGTAGCGCTCCTGGCCGGGTTGGATGGAAAACGGCGTCTGCAGCACCGCCCGGAGATCCTGCAGCGGCTCCAGATCGTTCCCCTCCACGGCCGCGTCCAGTGCCGCCTCAACCAGGTGGTTGCGCGGAATGTATGCCGGATTGATCGCACGCATCTTGGTTTGCCGAGCACTGTCGTCGCGCGGTTCGGTGGCGAGGCGGGCGCGCCAATCGGCCACCCATCCGTCGAAAGCGTCGGGCCCGACGAACAGCGACCGAACCGATTCGTCGTCACCGCCCGCGCCGGTCAGTTCGGACAGTCCACGGAAGGTCAGGGTGAAATCCGCCTGCCCCTTTTCCATGGTCGTCAGCAGGCCGTCTATCAGATCGGCGTCGCTTTCCCGTACGGTCTCCAGGCCCAGTTTAGCGGAGAAGATCCGGGTATGCGCCGCGCGATAGCGATCGGGGAAGTTGTTGATCGTGTCCTGGGCGATCTCCAGCGCCTGCTCCTCGCTCCCGTCGATCAGCGGCAGCAGGCACTGGGCGAGGCAGGCCAGGTTCCAGTGGGCGATGCCGGGCTGGTTGCCATAGGCGTAGCGGCCGCCATGGTCGATGGAGCTATAGACGGTACCCGGATGATAGGTGTCCATGAAGGCGCAGGGACCGTAGTCGATGGTGTCGCCGGCCACGGACATGTTGTCGGTATTCATAACCCCGTGGATGAAGCCAACCCCCATCCACGCGGCGACGAGATCGGCCTGGGCGGCGACGATCCGATCGAGTAGTTCCCGGTACGGAGTATCGGACTCGCGTGCGTCCGGGTAATGCCGGTCGATTACATGGTCTGCCAGCAGCCGCAGCGCCTCGGTGTCGCGGCGCGCGGCAAAGAACTGGAAGGTGCCGACCCGAATATGACTGCGGGCGATCCGGGTCAGGATACCGCCCGGCAGCGCGCGGTCGCGGAACACCGCCTCGCCGGTGGTGACCACGGCCAGCGACCGGGTCGTGGGGATGCCTAAGGCGGCCATCGCCTCGCTGACAATGTACTCCCGCAACACCGGGCCCAGGGCGGCACGGCCGTCACCCATGCGGGAATAGGGTGTCGGACCACTGCCCTTCAGCTGGATGTCGCGGCGCACGCCGTCGCGGCCGATTATCTCGCCAAGCAGGATCGCCCGTCCGTCGCCGAGTTGCGGAACCCAACCGCCGAACTGATGGCCGGCATAGGCCATGGCCAGCGGTTCCGCACCGTCGGGAACGCGATTGCCGCCGAGCGACTGGACCGCCGCCTCGCTACGCAGGGCCGCGGGATCGAGGTTCAATTCTCGGGCCAGGCCCTCGTTGAGCAGCAGCAGTCGTGGCGCCTGCACCGGAGTCGGGTCGAGCTTGGTGAAGAACCGCTCGGGCAGGCGGGCATAAGTGTTCTCGAAGGTGAATAGAGGGGTGCGGGGGGCTGGATCGGCCATTGCATGCTCCTTCGACACGGTGTCGACCGATACTTGGCCCGTATAGGGGAAGACGCAAGGCTGTCAGGTTCGTCGCCTCCATCCTGCATTCTCAACGGCGACGGCCAAGCCGGCAGGTCGCAGACTGCGGGTCGATGCTCGCATCCAGGCGTGGCCGCCGCTAGTCTCTCGACATCGTCAGACCAACTCGAAGAGGCCCCAGATGCCTAAGGAAACGCCATACACCGGTATCTTTCCGATCGTCCCGACGCCTTTCACCGAGGACGGCGCACTGGATCTGGACGGGCAGAAGCGGATCCTCGACTGCATGATCGACCAGGGTGTCGACGGGCTCTGCATCCTGGCGAACTACTCCGAGCAGTTCCTGCTCTCCGACGCCGAGCGAGAGACGCTGCAGACGCTGTGCATGGAGCATGTGGCGGGCCGAGTGCCAGTGATCGCCACCTGCAGTCATTTCTCGACCCAGGTGGCGGTCGCACGGTGCAGGCGTGCGCAAGACCAGGGGGCCGCCATGGTGATGATGATGCCACCGTATCACGGCGCGCTGCTGAAGGCGGGCGACCAGGGCGTGTTCGAGCATTTCGCCGCCCTGTCCGAGGCGATCGACATCCCGATCATGATCCAGGACGCGCCGCTCAGCGGGACGACCCTGTCGGTGCCGCTGCTGGCCCGGCTCGCCCGGAACCTGCCCAATGTCAGCTATGTCAAGATCGAGATGCCCGGCACCGCTGCCAAGCTGCGTGCCCTGATCGAGGCGGCGGGCGATCATATCGACGGCCCGTTCGACGGTGAGGAGGGCATCACTCTGTTGGCGGATCTGGACGCCGGAGCGACCGGCACCATGACCAGCGGTCTCGCCTGCGAACAGATCCGACCGATCGTGACGGACTTCCTGGCGGGGGACCGTGCGAAGGCGGAGGCGCAGTACAACCGCCTGCTGCCGCTGATCAATTTCGAGAATCGTCAATGTGGGCTTCGCGCCTGCAAGACGGTGATGCAGGCGGGCGGGGTCATCAAGTCGGACCATGTACGCCACCCGCTGGAGCCGCTCCCGGCTCCGACGCGCGACGCGCTCCTGACGATGGCGCGGGACCTGGACCTGCTGGCGATGCGGTGGGGTGAATAGGAGCGAAAGGACAGGGCCTCAGGTCACCAGTCCCAGCTCCCGCGCCTGGATCTGCAGGGCCAGGTACTTCGAGTAAATCCGGCACTGGGAGAACGCGCCGCCGGTGAACCAGAGGCCCGGCTGTCCGGTCGGCATCCACATGTTGCGCAGTTCCTGGGTGTCCGGGTCGTAGCCCCACACGGGGCCAGCGCGGTCCGCCACAGAGTCGCCGAAGAGCAGACGCACCATATGATCCTGGTTCTTGTATCCGGTCGCCAGAACTACCAGGTCCGCCGGCCGATCCTCGCCCGCAGCCATGGCGACACCGTTCGCCGTGAAGCAGTCGATATCGGCATACTGGATCAGGTCGATCTTGCCCGCCGCGATCAGTTCCGAGCAGCCGACATTGAAGTAATAGCCACCGCCCCGTGTTCGGTATTTCAGCGGCCAACCGGTGCCGTCATCGCCGAAATCGAGTCGGAAGCCCGCCTTCTCCAGGCCGTCCAGGAGCGGTTTGTCGATTTCCTTAACCCGGTCAGTGATTTCCCGATGCGCCGTCTTCAATAGTGCCAGCGGCACCGACAGGTTGATCAGATCGCGGTCATCCAAGCCTGGGCCGGGACCGTGATAGACGCCGTCGTAGAACTGCGCGCTCGGCTCGACATTCACCACCAGGGTCGGGCTGCGCTGCACCATCGTCACGTCGGCACCGTTGCCCTGCAGGTCCTGGGCGATGTCGTGGGCGCTGGTGCCGGTCCCGAACACCATGACAGGCCGGTTCTTCCATGCGGCGCCGTCTTCGAACTGGCTGGAGTGCAGAACCGTACCCTTGAACCTGTCCAAGGTCGGGATGTCGGGAATACTCGGCGTGCCGCTGACGCTCGTCGCCATCACGATATGGCGCGGCCGCATCACCCGGTTGCTGCCGTCGGCGAGCGTCAGGCGGGCGGACCAGCACTGCGCCGCCTCATCCCATTCCGCCGCGTCGAAGCTTGTCCGGGTCCAGAAGTTGACCGCCATGACGTCGACATAGAATTCGAGCCAGTTGGCGATCAGATCCTTGGGAATGTAGGACGGGAAAGTCTCGGGGAAGGGCAGGTAGGGCATGTGGTTGCTGTGCACCGTGTTGTGCAGCTTCAGCCCGTGATAGCGAAGGCGCCAGTTGTCTCCGACCCGAGCCATTCTATCGACCACCAGCGTATCGATGCCGAGCTGGCCGAGACGGGCAGCGGCGGTAATGCCGCCATGGCCGCCGCCGACGATCAGCACCGCCGGGTCTCGGTCTTCGTAGGCGGTCGCTGCCCGGCGTCTGTCGAGCCAATTGGGACCTTGGAACGCGCGACCGACGGCGGCCTCGTCGCGGGCCTTGCGGAGGGTCGCCTCCTCGTGACCGCGGATCGAGTCCAGTGCCGTGAGCAGGGTCCATGCCTTCCGCGATCCGACCTTCATCCGCAGCAGGCCGGTGCAGCGCCCGATATCGGTTTCGAACGTCAGGATGGCTTCCACCACCTCCGCGCCTGCCCGGCGCACTGTCCTGGCAGGGCAGCGATCAGTATCGATGGCGACCGCCCGCATGCCCCTCTGCATCGCCAGCCGGTGCAGGGCGGTAGCGATGGCCTCCCGCCCGCTCGTGGTCTGCAGCGTCCAACTCAGCGCCACGGTGTCGCGCCAATCGCCGTCATCCTCGAAAAGTTCGCCGACGGGGCGAGCGGTCCCGGCGGCGAGCGCCTCGTTGAAATCCTCTACCCAACGGAGCGCGGCACGCTCCGGCGCTCGGAATACCGCATCGTCCATTCTTCAGAACCTCCCCAGGCCGCCGGGTTTGGCTGCGGCCCGGCGTGCTCTATGCTGTATCAGCGTAGGGGCCGCGCGATCCCGACGGCAAGACGCCGATTGCGGGTGAGGACGTCGAGAGTCGTTGTCGCCGGAGATCCGAGGGGCTATGCACACGCCCCCCATAACGCGGGACACCATCGGGAGGACCGGACAATGACGGCCGACGGCTATGCCGGCGACGTGACCAGCGTCGAGGCGATGAAGATTCTGGAAAGCGACGAGCGGGCGGTTCTGCTCGACGTGCGCACGGATGCGGAGTGGACATTCGTCGGCCGGCCGGACCTGGGCGGCCTGGGCCGCGAGCCGGTCCTCATCTCGTGGCAAACGTTCCCCGGAATGGCGCCGAATGGCGGCTTCGTGGACGCGGTCCGCCGCGCGGTCCTGGACAAGGGTGCTCCCGTCCTGATCCTGTGCCGATCCGGTCAGCGATCGCAGAAAGCCGCGATCGCCCTGACCGAGGCCGGGTTCGAGGACTGCCGCAACATCTCCGACGGTTTCGAGGGCCCGAAGAATGAGACCGGGCATCGGAACACCGTCTCAGGCTGGCGGGCGAACGGCCTGCCCTGGCAGCAGGGCTGAGGCGCCGCCTATGGCCGATCGTAAGATTTACCGGCTTCTAACCGGTCGGGATGACGCGGCGTTCTGCGTCCGCGTCGGCGACGCCCTGAAGGACGGATACGTGCTGTACGGGTCCCCCGGCATTACCCATGGCCCCGACGGTGTGGTCGTTTCCCAGGCAGTCGTGCTGCCCGAGTTCCTGCCGCCGCGATACGAGGAGACTTCGGCGTGACATCCGGTGCATCCCATTGGCGCCGCGCGACCCGGCTGGTCCGCGCCGGCTTGAACCGCAGCCCGAACAACGAGACGGCCGAAGCGCTGTATCTGAATTCAGGCTTCGTCTTCAACTCGGCGGCCGAAGCTGAAGCGGCGTTCAAGGGCGAGAACGACGTCTATATGTACTCTCGCTATGGAAATCCGACCGTGTCGGTTTTCGAGGAGCGGTTGGCCGCGCTGGAAGGCGCGCAGATGTGCCGGGCGACGTCGACGGGCATGGCGGCGATCTTCTCGGCACTTGCCTGCCAGCTGAAGAGCGGCGACCGGGTCGTCGCCGCCCGCGAGCTCTTCGGTTCGTGTCATCACATCGTCTCCAAGATCCTGCCGAAATGGGGAGTGGAGACCGAGTTTGTGAAGGGAACGGATCCGGCGGCCTGGGAGGCGGCGCTGTCCAGACCAGCCAAGGCGGTTCTGCTGGAGAGCCCGTCGAACCCGATGCTCGACCTGGTCGACGTGGCCGCGGTCGCCGACCTTGCCCACGCCGCCGGTGCCACGCTGATCGTCGACAACGTTTTCGCCACGCCGCTGTATCAGTCTCCGCTGGCGCTAGGCGCCGACGTGGTCGTGTACTCCGCGACCAAGCATATCGACGGTCACGGCCGTTGCCTCGGCGGCGCCGTGCTGGGCTCGGCGGACTGGATGAATGAGCACTTCATTCCATTCTACCGCAACACCGGGCCGTCCATGAGCCCTTTCAACGCCTGGGTCATGGCGAAATCGCTGGAAACGTTGGAACTGCGCGTCGATCGCATGAGTGCGACGGCGGCGATGGTCGCCGACTGGCTGTCGGCCCACGAAAAGATCCTTCAGGTGCGGTACCCGGGACGCGCCGATCACCCGCAACACGGTCTGGCGATCCGGCAGATGAGCGGGTTCGGCAGTTTGGTCACCATGGAGGTGGCCGGCGGCAAGGATGCGGCGTTCGCCGTGCTCGATGCCCTGAGCGTGATCGACCTGTCGAACAATCTCGGCGATGCGAAGTCGCTGGCTTGCCATCCGGCCACGACCACCCATTCCAAGCTCCCGGTCGAGGAAAGGATGGACTGCGGTATTACCGACGGGGTGATCCGGATTTCCATCGGTCTCGAGCACCCGGACGATCTGACCGAGGATCTGGCGCAGGCGTTGGCGGCGACATCCTGACCGGCGGTTCCGTGAGGTGGGCTTCACGGATTGACGATGGCCGATCCGTGTCGGCCATCGTCCGTGTTCGTGGGATCAGAATTCCAGCGTGACGCCTGTAACCATCGCCCAGCCCTCATTGTCGGCGCCGCTGTCGGCCTCGAACCTGCTGTGGAAGAGGGAACCGAGCGCGGTGATTCCGGGACCGATCTCGTATGCGCCGGAGAGCATGACGGTCTTGTGCTCGCTGTCGCCCGCAATCGCGATGCTGTCCTCCACGGAGCCCTGATAGTAGGAGACAGACACCGATGCGTCGCCGAAGGCATAGGCGACGCCGATGTCGAAGCCGTCGCCGTCGAAGGACGTCGCGGTGTCGGTGCCGCCTCCCGGATTGCCCTTGGTGTTGGCATACGAACCGCCGACGGTGAAGCCTGCATAGGTCAGATTGGCGCCGAAGCTGTACCCTTCGGCGTCGCTCCCGGCCGCGCCGACGCCGTCGGGCTTGTCGGCGAAAAGATAGCCGACGGCGATGGCCACATCCGTTTCGCCGAAGCTTTCCACGAAGTTCGCACCGAGCGCGATCCCGTCGCTGTAGATGTCACCCGACGGCTGGGCGTTGCTGTCCCGCTCGAACTCCGGGAGATAGGAAACGCCGAATTGGAAACCTGCGAAACGCGGCGTGAAGATGTTGATCTTCGTCGCCTGATCTTCACCGAGGTACAGATAGGTCGACTGGAACGCGGAATCTGAGTCGCCGCCCGTCAGGTTGACGACCCAGTCGGAGATGTCGCTGTCGTTGATGCCATAGCCGACATCCGGGGCCGAGTAGTGCATCAGGGCTGCGACCGTGTCGGTCTGCCCGATTTCCAGCCGTCCGGCCGCGTTCTCGATATAGAGCATCGAGCCGTCGATCTGATCGTTACCCGCCGACTGCGCTTTGAGTCCAACCTCGGCGCCGACCGACAGGCCGTTGTCCAGCGTGATCATTCCACCGAACGTCAGAGTGCCGTCGGTCTTCACGTCGAACCCGCTGAAATCGCCGGTGTTGGTGTCGTTGTCGGCGTAGCCGAGGTACTGCGAGTAGTCGCCGCCGATGCCGAGAGACAGTTTTTCGGCCGCGTCCGCCGGGGAGGCGACGGCAAACATTGCAAGCACGGAGGCGGCAATGCCTACCGGACGCCGCCATACGAATCCGATCGGTTGGGTCATGAGGTCCTCTCCAGAGGGTCTAAGTGAAGGTTTGAGGGGATTTTGGTCGTGCGAAGGTTTGTAGGGATTTATCAGGGCGAAACTGGCGTTTTGTCTGCGAATGGCGCTTCTTGTCGGGCATGTTATGTTATAACATACTATTCTCTTGAACCCGGTAGCGCAACGGCTCGGACGCCATTTGCGGGAGAGTGGTCGAAGGATTAATGCGAGTCATTCGCATTTATGTATTGCAATTGCGAATAGGTTGCAATAACAAGAAGTCCAGTTGACGGCAGATGCCGCGTGGACGCCGCCGACGCCGCCGGGCGCTGCCCGGGGCGAACCCACGGAAGGGAAAGCTAGATGAGACGTTGGATGATGGCGGGACTGGCGGTGCTGAGTATGTCGCCGGTCACCGCGCATGCCGCGGCGCCCGCCGCGCAAGAGGTGCTGACGACCTATGCCGACATCGCCCACGCCGCGTATTCCGACTCGCTGATCACCGCCAAGCGCCTCCAGGGTGCCGTTCGGGCGTTGATCGTCGCGCCGTCGGCCGGGACCCATGCCGCCGCCAAGCTGGCTTGGCAGATCGCCCGCGTGCCCTATCAGCAAACCGAGGCTTTCCGGTTCGGCAATCCGCTGGTGGACGAGTGGGAGGGCAGGGTGAATGCCTGGCCGTTGGACGAGGGGCTGATCGACTATGTCGATACCGGGCGCTACGGCAAAACCAGTGACGAGAACCCTTACTACACGGCGAATATCATCGCTAATCCGGTTCTCAAGATCGGCGGGCGCACGCTTGAGACGCCGCAGATCACGACGGCGCTCATCCAGGAACTGAACGAGTTCGACTCGGTCGAGGCGAACGTGACCACCGGCTACCACGCGATCGAGTTTCTGCTGTGGGGGCAGGATCTGAACGGCACGGGGCCCGGCGCCGGTGCTCGTGTCTACACCGACTACGCGGCGGGCGACGCTTGTTCGAACGGCAACTGCGAACGCCGGGCTCAGTATCTCCAGGTCGCCGCGGATCTGCTGGTCGCCGATCTCGAGGAGATGGTGGCGAATTGGGATCAGAGCGGAGCCGCCCGTGCGCAGCTGATGGAAGCCGGGGACAAGGGTGGCCTGGCGATGATCCTGACCGGCATGGGAAGCCTGTCTTACGGCGAGCTGGCCGGCGAGCGGATGAAGCTCGGCTTGCTGCTGCACGATCCGGAAGAGGAGCATGACTGCTTCGCCGACAACACCCACTGGTCGCACTACTACGATGCGATGGGCGTGAGGAACATCTATCGGGGGCGCTACGTGAGGGTCGACGGGTCGGTCGTCGAAGGGCCGAGCGTATCGGACCTGGTGGCGGCAGAGGACGCCGAACTCGACGCGACGCTCTCCGCCGCTCTGGACGGCACGATGGCGAAGATGACCGAGATCGTTCTCGCCGCCGAGGCCGGCGAAGCCTACGACCAGCAGATCGGGGAAGGTAACGAGACGGGCAACGCCCGGGTCGACGCCGCCATCACGGCCCTGCTGGTGCAGACACGAGAGATCGAGCGCGCGGTCGCGGCGCTCGGGCTGGACAACCTCTCCATCGAGGGGTCGGACAGTTTAGACAATCCCGCCGCTGTCTTTCAGTGACCGGGATTGACGCGATCACTCTCTAGTCGAAGCATGGCAAACTTGGGCGGTCCGGTAACGGGCCGCCCCTTTTCCAGTTGATCGGGAACGGTAATCGAGCGATGCGACGCGCCCAGGTCACGACCGCGTTCACCCTGATCCTGTTCTTCGGCCTCGTCGTTTCGGCGCTGTTGGCGGTATGTCTGTCCGGAAGCTGGGCCGCATCGGCCGTCGACACGCGTCCGGCGGGCGATGCGACGTCGACCCACGCTCCCGGCGCCAACGCCTATTCCCATTCATCGGCCACCCTTGCCTTCGAGAAGGAGCTGGACTTCAAGGTCGGTAACGGCATCTTCAAGAAGCTCTGGGTGACCGCTCCGGCCTCGACGCGATCGTCCGACGGTCTGGGGCCGCTGTACAATGCCCGGGCGTGCCAGCGTTGCCACCTGAAGGATGGGCGCGGTCATCCCCCGGCGGCGAACTATCCGGACGATAACGCGATCTCCCTGTTGATCCGTCTCGGCATCCCCACCGGACCCCTCGATGCCAGGCCGGATCCGGTCTACGGCGCACAGCTGCAGGACTTCGCCATCGCCGGGGTGGAGATCGAGGGGCGGCCACATGTGACCTGGACCGAAGAGCCGGTCACGCTCGCGGACGGGACGGAGCTTTCCCTGCGCCGCCCAAAATGGACCGTCGTTGACCTTGGCTACGGTCCGATGGACCCTCAGACAAAGCTCTCTCCCCGGATCGCGCCGCCGATGATCGGGCTCGGCCTGCTGGAGGCGGTGCCGGCCGAGCAGATTGCCGCCTACGCCGATCCGGACGACGCCGATGGCGATGGGGTTTCCGGGCGGGTCGCCGAGGTGGTGAACGCGGAGACGGGGAAGCGGATGATCGGCCGCTTCGGATGGAAGGCGTCCCAGCCGACGCTTCGGCAGCAGGCGTCCGCCGCTTTCCTCGGCGACATGGGGCTATCGACCACCGGCCGCCCGTTCGGGTACGGCGACTGCACCGAAACCCAGAAGGTTTGCCGCGACGCGCCGGACGGCGGCAGCGAGGCCACCGGGCTGGAGGTCAGCGAGACCATGCTCCGACTGGTGGTCTTCTATTCTCGGCATCTCGCGGTGCCCGCTCGGCGTGACGCCGACGATCCCGCCGTGATCCGCGGTGGCGAGGTTTTCGCTGCCGCCGGCTGCGGCGGCTGTCACCGGCCGACCCTGACCACGGCGGCCGACGCGGCGGATCCCGCGCTCGCCGGGCAAACGATTCACCCCTTCACCGATCTCCTGCTCCACGACATGGGCCCAGGCCTGGCCGACGGCCTGCCGGAAGGCGGGGCCGGGGCGCAGGAATGGCGCACGCCGCCGCTCTGGGGGATCGGGTTGACCGAGATCGTGAACGGCCATACCGATTTTCTGCATGACGGGCGTGCCCGGTCCCTGCTGGAGGCGATCCTCTGGCATGGCGGCGAGGCACAGTCGGCCCGGAACCATGTGGTCGGGCTCGACGCTGCCGATCGCGACGCGCTGATCGCCTACATCAACTCGCTCTAGGAGACCGCGATGCGCCTTTTCGCCGCTGTGTTCGCCGCCGTCTGGTTCCTCCCGGTTTCGGTTGTGCAGGCGGATGCCTCGCAGGATCTCGTCCAGGACCTTGTCGACGGCAACGTGATCCCCGCCTACAGGACGTTCGAAGCCAAGACCGGAACGCTCGCGCAGGCGGTCGAAGAGGCTTGCGCCGCCGACTCGCTGGCGACCGACGCCGTGACCGCGGCCTTCGCCGACGCTTGGCTCGCCTGGGCCGGCGCTCGGCATGTCGTGAAGGGACCGGTGACCTATTTCGACCGCCAGTTCCGCATCGAATTCTGGCCGGACACGCGCAACCGGATCGACCGGGGACTGATCGCCCTCCGCGAAGCCGGCGGGACGCCGGAGATCGTCGCGGACGTCGTCGCCGTGCAGGGGTTCCCGGCGCTGGAACGCCTGATCTACACGGGAGAAGGCGCGGGCGACTGTTTCATCGCCCGTCCGATCGCGGCCAACCTGCACAACATGGCGGCCGAGATTCTGACCGAATGGACACAGGGCGATAGCGCGTTCCGCAACGCCCTGATCGCGCCCGGTACCGGAGCCGGCGTCTACTTGAGCTACGGCGAGTCCCTGGCGGCCCTGATGACCGGCGCGGTCTCGTCCCTGGAGGCGGTTCTGCGCCTGCGTCTCAAGCGCCCTTTGGGCGAGGATGGCGGCAAGGTCCGCCCGAAACGGGCGGAGGCCTGGCGCAGCAGCCTCTCCATGAAGCTGATTCAAGCCGATTTGGCCGCGGTGGCGGATTTCTATCGAGGCGGGGCCGGACGGAACGAGGAGGCTCGCGGCATCGACGCCGCTCTCCGGGGTGCCGGCGAGACCGATCTGGCCGATCTCATGACCAAGGCGTTTCGACTGACCGTCGAGACGGCGGCGACGATCGACAACCCGCTGGCCGAGGCGGTCGCCGACCCGAAATCTGCGGCCGTCCTGGAGGATCTCGTCGTCCAGGTTTCCGCGTTGAAGGCGTTGCTCGTGCAGCGGGTCGGTCCGGCGCTCGGCATTCCGGCCGGGTTCAATGCGATGGACGGAGACTGATATGGACGGGCGACAGCTTTCCCGCCGCGCCCTCGTCGCCTCACTTGCCGCCCTACCCTCGCTCGCCGCGCTTCCCGCCGTGTCCGCTGCTCGGCCCGTCGTGGTGACGACCGCCAGGCTGGCGGCCGGCGGCTTCGGCATCGTCGGCCTGGACGCCGAGGGGGGCGTCGCCTTCGCGGAGCCGCTGCCGGACCGGGGCCATGGAGTCGTGCGCCGGCCGGCGGGCGACGACGTGGCCGTGGTCGCCCGACGCCCCGGTCGCTTCGGGTACGTGGTGGGCGCGAAGAGCGGCGTGGTACGCGCCCAACTGGACCTGCCCGACACCCGACACTTCTACGGGCACGCCGCTTATTCCGCCGATGGCCGTCTGCTCTACACGACGGAGAACGCCTTCGACGAGGGCCGTGGCGTCTTGGGCGTGTGGGACGCGGCGGCGGGCTACGACCGCCTGGGCGAGGTCGACAGCGCGGGAATCGGTCCCCATGAAGTCCGACGGGCTGAGAGCGACGGAAGCCTGTGGGTTGCCAATGGCGGCATCCTGACCCATCCCGACAGCGGTCGGATCAAGTTGAACCTCCCGTCGATGGAACCGACTCTGGCGCGCGTCTCCCCTGGCGATGCCGAGGCGGAACGGGTGATGGTTCTGCCGGCGACTCTGCACAAGCTCAGCATGCGCCACGTCGCCGTCCACCGCGAGCGGGTGGCCGTCGCCATGCAATACGAAGGTCCGGAGGGTGATATCGTCCCGCTGATCGGCCTGACAGACCGGGACGGTACGTCGTGCCGGTTGCTCGACCTGCCGGAAAGCCTGGCCATGCGCTCCCGCCAGTACACCGGCGACGTCGCCATCGACCCGGCGGGCGCGGTGGTCGGCGCCGGCCTACCGCGCGGCGGATTTTTCGCCTTCTGGGCGGCCGAAGACGGCCGGTTTCTCGGTTCCGTCGAGGCGCCGGACGGCTGTGCCATCGCGCGCGGTCCCGCCGTCGGCCGCTTCGTCATCTCCACCGGTACCGGCGGCCGGATCGGCCGGGTGACGGCCGGCCCGCAGGGTGTCGAGGTCGTGTGGACCTCGGTCCCGGCGATCGCCGCTTTCGACAACCACCTGATGGCGTGAGGCGGGGGACGTCGGCGTTACCCCCGTGCGTAGAGGCCGTCGAGACGCTCGTAGTAGTGCTCGCGGATCTTGTGGCGTCGGATCTTCAGGGTCGGGGTCATCATGCCGTTCTCCGTGGTGAAGGGCTCCGTGGCGATCTTGAAGCGGCGGACCTTCTCGATCTGGGCAAGATCCGCGTTCACCCGGTCGACTGCCGCCGACACTGCCTTGTGGAAGCCCTCATCTTCCGCCAGCACCGCCAGGTTGGCCGTCTTCCCGTTGGCCGACGCCCATTCCTCCACGAAGCTCTCCTCCGGCACCACCAGCGCCACCAGATACGGTCGCTTGTCGCCGTAGACCATGGCCTGAAGGATCTCCTGCTGCAGGGTGAGTTTGCTCTCGATCCGGGCCGGAGAGATGTTGTCGCCGCCGGAATTGACGATGATGTCTTTCTTGCGATCGGTGATGACCAGATAGCCGTCCTCGTCGAGGTGGCCCACATCGCCGGTATGCAGCCAACCGTCGACGATGGTCGCCGCGGTGGTGTCCGGGTCGTGCCAGTAGCCCTTCATGAGCAGATCGCCGGCGATCAGGATCTCCCCGTCCTCGGCGATCTTCACCTGCACGCCCTTGAGCGGCGGCCCGACGGTATGGATCTTGACTCGCGCCGGCGGGTTGGCCGAGACCACGGGAGACGCTTCCGTCTGCCCGTAGCCCTGCAACAGGGTGACGTCGAGGGCGAGGAAGAACTTTCCGATATCGGGGTTGAGCGCCGCCCCGCCGGAAACGAATGCCTTGAGGCGTCCGCCGAAGCGCCCGGAAACCTTGCGGCGCACGAGCTTGGAGAGCAGCCAGTCGTACAGTTTCTCGGTCAGCGTCAGGCTGGTCGGATCCTCATAGCGTTTGCGGCCGAGGCGAACGGCGTCGTGGAACAGTGCAGCCGATCTCCCGCCCTTGCGCTCGACGCCGCGGAGGATCCGATCGTGCAGTACCTCGTAGAGTCTCGGCACGGCGGTCATGATGGTCGGACGCACCTCCTGCAGGTTCGCGGCGAGCTGGTCCGGCCCTTCGCAGTAGTAGATCTGGGCCCCGATGGAGATCGGGAAGAACAGGCCGGCGGTATGCTCATAGGAGTGGGACAGCGGCAGGAGGGACAGGAAAATCTCGTCGCCGAGGCTGTAGTCGTGCAGCAGGTGGTGGGCGCCATCGCAGTTCGCGAGGATCGAGCGGTGGGTCAGCATGACGCCTTTCGGTCGCCCGCCGGTGCCGGAGGTGTAGATGAAGCAGGCCGTCTCCTCGCGGTCGATCCCCGCCGCCAGCGCCGGAATGTCGGTATCGTCGCCGTCGCCCAGCGCCATCACCTCCTCCCAGCCGTGCAGGTCTACCCCGCCGGCGGTGGTGTCGGTCGGTGTTTCGATGCTGATGACCGAGGTGCAGCTCTCGGCGCTCCGCGCGGCCGGGATGACGCGGCGGGCCAGGCGCGAGGTGCTGACGATGGCCGCCTTGGCGCCGGAGTGGTCGAGAATGTAGAGATGATCGTCGGTGGTGTTTGTGGTGTAGGCGGGGACGGCGATCGCGCCGATCGCCATGACGGCGAGATCGGCCACGGCCCAATCCGGACGGTTTTCCGAGACGATGACGATCCTGTCGCCCGCCTCGATTCCGAGTTTCCGCAGACCGCGGGCCAGACGGATCACTTGGGCGCGGGTCTCGCCGTAGGTCCGGGGCTGCCAGGCGCCGTCGCTCTTTGCCCAGAGAAAAGGCCGCGCGCCGTAGGCTTCGGATTTGTCGAAGAACATCGACGGCAGATTGCTGAAAGCGGCGTAGTCCATTGATTCCCCCGTTCGACGTTCCTCTGCGGCTTCGTTCCCCGGTCGGCGGCCGTTCGATGGCGGATGCCACGGCTCTTTGTCGGGAATGCGCCGGATCTTTAGGGCGGGCGGTTGGCGCCGCCCGATATAGTCTCTATATCGCGTCAGAGACCGGCGATGCCAAGGCGCCGATCCGAGACAATGTCGAAAACCCGCCTTAAGGACCTACCCTATGCCGGACGCCGCCTCCATCGGTCCACTGCCGCAATGGGATCTCGCCGACCTGTATCCGAGCCCGGACGGTCCCGAGCTGTCCGGCGACCTTGAACGATCGGCGCAGGAGGCCGGGGCATTCCGCGCGACCCTGGAGGGCAAGGTCGCGGGCCTTGGCGGCGGCGATCTCGGTGCTGCTATTGCCGAGTACGAAGCGATCGAGGAAGTACTCGGCAGGGTCATGTCCTACGCCCATCTGCGCTACGCCGGAGACATGTCCGATCCGGAGATCGGCAAGTTCTATCAGTCGATGCAGGAGCGGGTGAACGGCATCTCGACCGAGCTGCTGTTCTTCACGCTTGAGATCAACCGCATCCCGGAGGACGACCTTCAGGCGAAGCTCGCCGATCCGGCACTGGCGCACTACGCACCGTGGCTGCGCGAGGTGCGGGCGTTCCGCGAACATCAGCTCTCCGACGAGCTGGAGCAGATGCTGCACGAAAAGTACGTCTCCGGCCGCGCCGCCTGGACGCGGTTGTTCGACGAGACCATGGCGCGGCTGCGGTTCCCGCTGGACGGCGAGAACCTGACCATGTCGGAGGTGCTGGACCGCTTGAGCCACCGCGACGGCGCCATGCGCAAGAAAGCGGCGGAGAGCCTGTCGACCGTGCTCGACGAGAATGTCTCGTTGTTCGCCCTGGTGACCAACACGCTCGCCAAGGACAAGGCGATCGAGGACAAATGGCGCCGCTACCCGCGCCCGATTTCGGCCCGCAACCTGTCCAACGCGGTCGAGGACGAGGTCGTTTCCGCCCTGGTCGAGGCGGTGCGTGCCGCGTACCCGAGGCTTTCCCACCGATACTACGCGCTGAAGGCCAAGTGGTTCGGCCGCGACAAGCTCGACTATTGGGATCGCAACGCGCCGCTGCCGAACGACGACGACGCGTCGATCACCTGGGAGGTCGCGCAGAACACCGTTCTCGACGCCTATGCCGCGTTCTCGCCGGATCTGGCCGCCGTCGGGCGGAAGTTCTTCGACAACCCTTGGATCGACGCGCCGGCGCGCCCGGGCAAGGCGTCCGGCGCCTTCGCCCATCCGACCGTCCCGGCGGCGCACCCGTACCTGCTGCTGAACTACCAGGGCAAGACCCGGGACGTGATGACCCTGGCCCACGAACTCGGGCACGGCGTCCATCAGGTGCTCGCCGGACCGCAGGGCCATCTGATGTCCGACACCCCTCTGACCCTGGCGGAGACCGCCAGCGTTTTCGGCGAGATGCTGACCTTCCGCGCTCTCCTGGCGCGGCGTAAGGACCCGGCGCAGCGCAAGGTCATGCTGGCCGGCAAGGTCGAGGACATGCTGAACACTGTGGTCCGCCAGATCGCCTTCCACACCTTCGAGGAGCGCGTCCACGACGCCCGCGCCGAGGGCGAACTGACGCCGACCCAGATCGGCGACATCTGGATGGAGGTGCAGCGCGAGAGCCTCGGGCCGGCCTTCAACTACGAGCACAGCTACCGGGCGTTCTGGGCGTATATCCCGCACTTCATCCACTCGCCCTTCTACGTCTACGCCTATGCCTTCGGCGACTGCCTGGTGAACTCGCTCTACGCGGTCTATCAGGATGCCGAGGAGGGTTTCGCCGAGAAGTACCTGGACATGCTCCGGGCCGGAGGCACCCTGCGGCACAAGGAGCTGCTCGCTCCGTTTGGCCTGGACGCCTCGGATCCGGCGTTCTGGAGCAAAGGATTGCAGGTGATCGAGGGCATGATCACCGAACTGGAAGCGATGGAGTAACGCGCGGCTGCGCGGGCCCGTCAGCCACGCGCCGTCCGCATGGCTCCGTCCCGCGATTGGCGCTTCTCCGAATCTCTGCGCCGGTGCATGGTCTTTGGCATTGTCGCGTCGACCGGTCGCGGCCGAATGCCGGACCTCACCGATGTCGTCAGAAGCCGTGCCCGCCAATCCCCCGCTTTCCGTCGACGCCAGCGCCGTGCGCGGCATCGCCATGCAGATCGTTGCCGTCGCCGGTTTTTCGGTGATGGGCATGATGATCAAGTTGCTCGAAGGCCGTTACCCGACCTCCGAGGTCATCCTGTTCCGCTGCTGGCCGGCACTGATCCCCCTGTTGCTCTATCTGCCGATGCAGGGCGGATTCTCGGCGCTGAAGACGCGTCGGCCGTTTTGGCATCTGGTGCGAACCGTCTCCGGCCTCGTCTCCATGTTCGTCGGGTTCTACGCCCTATCCCAGATGGCGCTCGCCGACTATGTGGCGATCTCCTTCACCGCGCCGCTTTTCGGCACGCTGCTGTCGATCCCGCTGTTGGGTGAGCGGGTGGGCGTGTGGCGGCTGGGCGCCGTTGCCGTCGGGTTTGCCGGGGCGGTGGTCACCCTCGGCCCGCTCTCAGGCTCGCTCGACCCGGTCGCGCTCTTCGCCTTGGGCTCGGCGCTCGGATACGGCGTGGCGATGATCTCCATGCGTAAGCTCGGCGCGACCGACAAGTCGGCGGCGACGGTTTTCTACTTCACCCTGGGCAGCGGCGCGGTCAGCCTCGCCCTGGTCTCCATGCCCGGTCAATGGGTGACCCCGACCGTCGACGACCTCGCCATTCTGATGGGCATCGGTCTGCTCGGCGGCGTTGCGCAGATCTTCATGACCGAAGCCTTTCGCCTGGCTCCTCCTTCCGTGGTGGCGCCGTTCGACTACACGGCGATGATCTGGGCGATGGCGTTCGGCTTTCTCATCTTCGGTTCGGTGCCGGGCTGGAACGTCTTCGTCGGCGCCGGCATGATCGCCGCGTCCGGCCTCTACATCATCCATCGCGAGCGTGTCCGCGGCATCAAACGCGGCCGGATCAAGGGTTCCAGCCTCTAGAGCAATCCTGCGACGCGCGCCCTCAAATCCGGCAGCAGGTCCGCCTCGAACCATGGGTTTCTGCGGATGATGTTCCCGGAGCGCCAGGACGGGTGCGGCACCGGGAAGATCTTCGGGCCGTAGTCGCGCCAGTGCTTCACCGTCTCGGTCAGGGTCCGGTAGCGATCCTTGCCGAGGTAGTGGGCCTGGGCATACTGCCCGGCCAGCACGATCAGTTCGACCTTGGGCAGATGCTCCAGGACAGGGTCGTGCCACATCGGCGCGCATTCCGGTCGGGGCGGAGCGTCGCCGCCGCTTCGGCCGTTCTTCGACGGCAGCACGCCCGGGTAGCAGAACCCCATGGGCACGATGGCGATCCGGCGCGCGTCGTAGAACGTTTGCCGGTCCAGGCCCATCCAGCCGCGCAGGGTATCGCCGGAGCGATCGTTCCAGGGAATGCCGGTCTCATGCACGCGCGTTCCCGGCGCCTGGCCGATGATCAGAATCCGCGCGCTCGGGTCGACCACGAGAACCGGCCGCGGACCGAGCGGCAGATGCTCCGCGCAGTGCCGACAGGCGCGGATGGCGGCGAGGAGGGCGGATAGGTCATCGGTCATGCGGACGCTCCGAGCGGGCCACCCTAGAACAAGCGCACGTTGACTCCGATCCGGATTCGGCGTACCGATCTACCACTGCGCCGATTTGAGCCTCCAGCTTGCGGGCGCGTTACAAATGCAGCTAAAGCGGCGGTCGTTACGGACCCGCTGGCTCGCTCGGCGGGTTTTTTGTTCTCCGCCCGTGCGAACCTGCGTTCCGACGCCTCCGTCAGGCTGCATTTGGTCCCTTCGACCAATGGGCGGGCTGTTGCCCCCCGGCTGCTAAAACGGAGACAAGAGATGTCCGTCACTTCGACCAATCCCGAAACGCTGGCCCTGCATGCCGGCTATCGTGCCGATCCGACCACCGGGGCCGTGGCCGTGCCGATCTACCAGACCACGTCCTATCAGTTCCGGGACACCGAGCACGCGTCGAACCTGTTCGCGCTCAAGGAACTCGGCAACATCTATACCCGTATCATGAACCCGACCTGCGACGTGCTGGAGCAGCGCGTGGCGGCGCTCGAGGGCGGCGTGGCCGCGCTCGCGGTGAGTTCCGGCCAGGCGGCCAGCGCCTTCTCCATCCAGAACCTGGCCAAGGCCGGCGACAATATCGTCAGTTCGACCGACCTCTATGGCGGCACCTGGAACCTGTTCGCGAACACGCTGAAGGACCAGGGCATTGAGGTTCGCTTCGTCGACCCGTCCGACCCTGAGAACTTCGCCCGGGCGACGGACAAGCGGACTCGCGCCTACTACGCCGAGACCCTGCCGAATCCGAAACTCCAGGTCTTCCCGATCAAGGAGGTCGCCGATCTCGGACGCGGTTTCGGCATCCCGCTGATTGTGGACAACACCGCCGCCCCGCTCCTGTGCCGGCCGTTTGATCACGGCGCGGCCGTCGTCGTGTACTCGACCACCAAGTACATCGGTGGCCACGGCACCTCGATCGGCGGCCTGATCGTCGACGGCGGCAACTTCCCCTGGGCCGAGCACGCCGAACGCCAGCCGGCTCTCAACACCCCCGACCCGAGCTATCACGGGGCGGTTTGGACCGAGGCGACGGCGCCGCTCGGTCCGGTCGCCTACATCATCAAGGCGCGGACCACGTTGCTGCGCGATCTCGGCGCGGCGCTGAGCCCGTTCAACGCTTTCCAGATCATTCAGGGACTCGAAACCCTGCCGCTGCGCATCCGGACCCATGCGGAAAACGCGGCCAAGGTCGCCGAGTTCCTGAAGGATCACGATGCGGTCGAGACCGTGATCCATCCGAGCCAGCAGAGCGGCGAGGCGCGCAAGCGCGCCGATACCTATCTGACGGGCGGTTACGGCGGGCTCGTCGGCTTCGAGATCAAGGGCGGCAAGGAGGCGGGCCGCGCCTTCATCGACCGGCTGCAACTGTTCTACCACGTCGCCAATATCGGCGACGCCCGATCGCTCGCCATTCATCCGGCGACCACTACGCACAGTCAGCTGACGCCGGAGGATCAGATCGCGACCGGGGTGAGTGACGGCTATGTGCGCCTGTCGATCGGTATCGAGCATATCGACGATATCCTGGCCGATCTCGGTCAGGCGCTGGACAGCATCGGCGGCACGGTCGCCGCGGCGGCCGAGTAGCGCGATCGCTCGAGAAGACTGGCGGAAGGGGGCCTTCGGGCCCCCTTTTCGTCGGTGCGGCTTGATCCCGATGTAGGTCAGGATGAGGGTCGAACGTTTCTCGGCCCGTCATTGTCTTCCCGGCGGCTGTCGGGATCGCCGTCGAACGCGACGGGAGCCGGCGCCTGGACCGAGGCTTTGGCGGGCGGCTTCTTTCCCAGCTTGGCCTCGCGTACCGCGATGTACAGGGTGCTGAGGACGATCAGCGCAGCGCCGGCGAGCGTGTTCGCGGTCGGAACGTTGGCGAACAGCACATAGCCGAGCAGCCCGGCGAACAGGAGTTGGGAGTATTCGAACGGCACCAGTGCCGTCGCTTCGCCGACCCTGAATCCCCGGATCATGCAGAACTGGCCCGACGCGCCCAGCGATCCGATCAGCATCAGCAAGGCGAGGTCGGATCCGGTCGGCGTCTGCCAGACCAGCATCGCCGGAACGGCTGATCCAAGGGTGGACACGATGCCGAAGGTGAACAGGATCGTCAGCGGCGCTTCGGTCGTCGACAGGCGTTTCACCAGTACGACGACGACCGCAACGCAGAGGGTGCCCGCCAGGGCGGCGGCCATGGCCGGATCCAGGCCGTTGTCGCCGGGGTCGATCATGATCAGCACGCCGAGGAACCCGACGGCGGTGGCGGACCAGCGGCGCCAGCGGACGACCTCCCCGAGGAACAGGACCGCCAGCACGATCATGAAGAGCGGCTTGGCGAAGGTGATCGCCGTCGCGTCGGCCAGCGGCAGGTGGGTGATCGCGTAGAAACCGCAGAACATGGCGACCAATCCGGTGAGCGACCGGACGATATGCATCACTGGACGGCGGGTCTTGAAGACGTGGGAACCGGTCCGTGCCATGAAGGGCAGGATGACGAGCAGACCGACGGCGCAGCGGAAGAAGGCGATCTGAAAGATGTCGAGCCGCGTGCCGGCGGTCTTGACCGCCGCCGACATCACCGAGAACAGCACCGAGGCGGCCAGGATCCAGAACGCGCCGCGGACGTTTCCGGGCAGCGTCCGCCATCTCTTCGGGAATGTCGCGGCGAATCGGGCCAGTCCGGCATACGCGGCCGGCCGCGGGTTCTGATCGGTCATGATGCGCTGCACAATACGCCTCGCTCCCGGCGGTGCAAGACACCTGGATTTCCACGCCGGGCAAGGGCGCCGTTGCGCGGGTCCTGTGCTGGCGATACGAATGGAGCAGACATCCCGGCGGCGAAGGCCGGGGCGACCCGATACCGGAGGATATGATGACCGACGCGGTCACCAAGCTGTGGGAACCTTCGTCTGAACGCGCCGCCGCGGCCCAGATCACCGCCTTCATGGAGACGGTGAACGCCGCGCACGGGGCGGGCGCCAGCGACTACGACAGCCTGTGGCAGTGGTCGGTCGACAATCCCGAGGCGTTCTGGACGGCGCTGTGGGACTTCGGCGGCGTGATCGGCGACAAGGGATCGGTCACCCTGTCCGATCCGACGGCGATGCCGGGGGCGCAGTTCTTTCCGGAAGGCCGGCTGAATTTCGCCGAGAACCTGCTGCGCGGCACCGGCGGCGGTGACGCCCTGGTGTTCTGGGGCGAGGACCAGGTGAAGCTGCGCTATTCCTGGGACGCGCTGCGCGATCAGGTGGCGCGGCTGGCGGCCGCGATGAAGGCTGACGGGGTCGGGCCGGGCGATCGGGTCGCCGCCTTCATGCCGAACATGCCGCAGACCGTCATCGCCATGTTGGCCGCCACGTCGCTCGGCGCCGTTTGGTCTTCCTGCTCGCCCGATTTCGGAATCCAGGGCGTGCTCGACCGGTTCGGGCAGATCGAGCCGACGGTGCTCGTCGCGGTCGAGGGCTACTACTACGCGACCAAGACCCACGACATCCGCGACAAGGTCCGGGCGGTCGCCGACCAGCTCCCGACCCTGAAGCGTGTCGTGGTCGTGCCCTATACCGACGCCGACCCGGATCTCGCCGGCATCGGCGACGCGGTGCTTTGGGAGACGTATCTGGGACAGGGGCCGGCGCCGGACCTCGTCTTCACGCCCATGCCGTTCAACGCGCCGCTCTACATCATGTTCTCGTCCGGTACGACCGGTGTGCCGAAATGCATCGTCCACGGGATCGGCGGCACGCTGCTGCAGCATCTCAAGGAGCACAAGCTGCAGACCGACGTGCGGCCTGGCGACCGGGCGTTTTACTTCACCACCTGCGGCTGGATGATGTGGAACTGGCTGGTCTCCGGGCTGGCGGCCGAGGCGACGCTGCTGCTCTACGACGGCTCGCCGTTCCACCCGCACCCGGACATCCTGTTCGACTATGCCGATGCCGAGGGCATGACGCTGTTCGGGACCTCGGCCAAGTATATTGACCATCTCAAGAAGATCGGACGGTCGCCGCGCACCACCCATAAGCTCGACACGGTGCGGACGATGACGTCGACCGGCTCGCCGTTGGTGCCGGAAGGCTTCGACTACGTCTACGCCGAGATCAAAAGCGACCTCCAGCTCGCCTCCATTTCCGGCGGGACCGACATCGTCTCCTGCTTCGTCCTCGGCAGCCCGATCAGCCCGGTCTGGCGCGGCGAGATCCAGAAGCGCGGCCTCGGCATGGCCGTGGAGGTCTGGAACGACGACGGCAAGCCGGTCGTCGGCGAGAAGGGCGAACTGGTCTGCACCAAGCCGTTCCCCTGCATGCCGATCTACTTCTGGAACGACGCGGACGGCGCGAAGTTCCGGGCCGCCTATTTCGAGGCGTGGCCGGGCGTGTGGTGTCACGGCGACTACGTCGAACTGACCGAGCATGGCGGCATGATCATCTACGGCCGCTCCGACGCGGTCCTGAATCCGGGCGGGGTTAGGATTGGCACCGCGGAGATCTATCGGCAGGTTGAACAGATGCCGGAGATCATGGAAGGACTGGTCATCGGCCAGGATTGGGACAACGACGTCCGCGTCGTCCTGTTCGTGCGCCTCGCGGAGGGCGCGGTCCTGGACGACGATCTGATCAAGGCGATCAAGACCCGGATCCGCACCGGCTGCACGCCTCGTCATGTTCCGGCCAAGGTGTTGGCCGTCTCCGACATCCCCCGCACCAAGTCCGGCAAGATCGTCGAGCTTGCGGTGCGAAACGTGGTGCATGGCCGGCCGGTGAAGAACGTCGAGGCTCTCGCCAACCCGGAGGCGCTCGACGAGTATCGCGGCCGCCCCGAGCTGGCGGAGTAGAGGCGCCCGGCGCCATGGTCCTCCCCGACGCCGCCTCCCATCGCAGTCGTCACGAGGCGATCGTGACCGCCATCGAGCGGGCGCTGCGCGGTGTCGAAGACCGGCTCGCCCGGTTCCACCGGTCGGCCGTCGCGAAGGTCCGCCCGGATGAGGATCTGCTCGGGTTCGGCGGACATGGCAGTTCGGAGTTCGGCGCTTGGTACGAGGAGCGCAAGGAGAACCCGCCTCTCGACCAGCCGGCTTTCGAATCCCTGGTCGCGCTCCACGAGGCGTTGCTGAATCATCTGGCGCTCCTGGCCGAGCGGGCCTGGAAGACCGAGAAGGTGCCGGTCGAGGAGTACGACGCCCTGCTCGAGAAGGTCAGCGGCTTTCGGGATCTGGCGCTGCGGCTGTCGAAGGCGTTCCAGGCGGCGATCAGCGACATCGACCCGCTGACCGGTGCCCAGACCCGTCAGGTCATGCAGCGCGACCTCAAACGTGAGGTGATCCGGGTCAAGCGGTCGGGAACACCGGCCTGCATCGCGCTTGCCGACATCGACCATTTCAAGTCGATCAACGACACTTACGGCCATGGCGTCGGGGATCAGGTCCTGGCCGCGGTGTCCAGTTCCCTGATCGATAACCTGCGGCCCTACGACAGCGTCTACCGCTACGGCGGTGAGGAATTTCTGATCTGCCTGCCCGATACCGGCCCGGAGGAGGCCCGGCGGGTGCTGGAGCGCGTGCGGTCTCGGATCGCGAAGGAGGTGTTCGCCACGCAGGACGGTGAGGAAGTGGCTCTCACCGTCTCCTTCGGCGTCACGCTGCTCAATCCGCGTCGACCCATCCCCGAACTGGTCGAGCGGGCGGACAAGGCGCTCTACATCGCCAAAGAAGATGGGCGGAACCGGGTCGTGGTCTGGCGCCCCGAGTCGCGGTCGGAAACCGGCGGCGAGGCGTGACGTCTTCTCTAAAATGCCTTTGAATTCCGACGACGTCTGTCTACATCAAGCAATATGATTCCCGGGGCTTCGGTCCCCCTCAGCAGTGGAGTGTGCGCCGTGACGGTTGATGCCATGCGCATGAAGGAGCTGGACGGCATGGTCCGGCGGATGAGCGCCATCGTTTCGGTCTTCGAGGTGCGCTCGGGACACGTCGGCAATCACGCCTTCGAGGCCTTTCGCGAGATCATGGACGTCTATGTCGATGCCTGCGGTCGCAACCTGCGGGAGGGCAAGGATTTCATCGACGATGGCGTAATGCTCAGCAGCGACGACATTCTCAGGCTGAATCAGGGCTTCACGAAGGTATTCGGCGCCGAGCCCACCGCCTTGGAGGCTAAGGAGTAGGGCCGCCAGCCGTCAGGCGGGGAACGTCTCCGTCGCATCGGCCGCGGGGCGGCGGCTGCGCGCGGCCTCCTCGTGCAGCCAGTCGCTGAAGGCCTTGATCTTCGGTCTCTCTCTCGCGGCCTCCGAATAGACCACGTAGTAGGCCGACTGGGTCGGCAGTTGCAGGTGGAACGGCTTGACCAGCCGACCGGCCGCCATGTCGTCCGCGACCAGCGCGCTTCGGCCGAGCGCGACTCCGAGCCCGTCGGCAGCGGCCTGAAGAACCATTTCCGAGTGGTTGAACACGAGGTCTCCGCGGGCGCGGACCTTGACCGCGTCGTCCACGCCGGCGGCGTCTAGCCAGGTGCTCCAGTCTTCCGGAAGGTCGTCGTGAAGCAGCGTGTGATGCCGCAGGTCCGACGGCTCTCGCAGCGGATGGTCCCCCTCCAGAAGCTTCGGGCTGCAGACGACGAAGACCTCCTCGGTCATCAGCAGGTCGACATGCACGCCCTTCCAGTCGCCCCGCCCGTAGCGAACGCCCACATCGACCTCGTCCGTCGCGAAGTCCACGAGCGAGTCGTTGATGCCGAGACGGATCTCGATTTCCGGGTGGGCCGCTGTGAAACGGCCGAGCCGGGGCATCAGCCATTTGGCCGCGAAGCTGGTGAATGTCGATACGTTGAGCGCGCCGCTACGGTCGCGCTGATGCAGGCGGCCTGTGGCCTGATACATAAGATCGAAGGCCTCACGCAGCGGGGGCAGGTAGGCCTGTCCCACATCGGTCAGCAGGAGGGCCCGGTTCTGGCGTTTGAAGAGCGGCATGCCGAGCCAATCCTCCAGCGCCCGGATCTGATGGCTGATGGCCGCCTGGGTCACGTTGAGTTCCCCCGCAGCCTTCGTGAAGCTCAGATGTCGGGCGGCCGCCTCGAAGGCGCGCAGGGCGTTCAACGGCGGTAGGCGACGCATTAACACCTCCTTAAAACATTAGATTATCTAATAAGTAAGATGAGAAAGTATCGTTTGTGAACATCTGGTTCAATCCGTAAATATGCTGGCAGACAACGAGTTAAGAGAGCGGATCGCTCTCGAGCCCGGCCCCAAATATTAACTATTCATGAAGGAGGTTCTAATGAGCCGGACCCTGACCCAGACCGCTCGCCCGTTTTTCGGGGCCTCCGCCCAGCGCGGAGCCCAGACCTCGATGGCGGATCGTGTCTTCGCCACCGTTTTCGGCACGCTGACGCTCTGGAGCTCGCGTATCAAGGATCGCGAGACCTTGGCTGAGATGGACTCCCGGCTGCTCGCCGATATTGGCGTGACCGGGGCCGAAGCGGCTCAGGAGTCGAACAAGCCGTTCTGGTTCGCCTGATCGGGCGGACCCGTTGAGGGACCGGAGTGCCCCACCCAGGCTCCGGTTCCCATCCTGCCGCGCGTTCCCTGTCCCCCGCAGCCTGAACGACGCGGATCTGAAACGGCCTGACGCGAGTCAGGCCGTTTTGGTTTTCCGGGTGGTTTCTTCCGGTCGGTTCCGAGCGGCCGATCGGCGGCCGTTCTGGGCCAGATAGTCGATTCCGGCCTTGGTCGCATGTATCGCGGCGCCGTCGCCGCCTGGAACCCGGCGCACGTATCCCCGATCCACCGCTTCTTCCCAGATCGGCAGGCGTGGGCAGGAGGTGCGCCATGCATCGAGGACGTCGGTGTAGGGTCGAGGCTGTTCGGCGACCCAGGCGACAAGGTCGAGCAGCAAATGCTCGACGGTGGGATCGGGCTGTTCCATCGCTCGTCTGTGCATTTGGAGATCCTCCCTCTCGCGCCAATCCCGTAGCCCGGTCTCACGTGCCGGCCGGCGCAATCAGCAGATAGGCGCCATAGGCGACGTAGTAGATGGAGACGCCAAGGATGATCCGGTCCGCCCAAAGACGGTACTGGGCATCGCTCATCGCCTCGAGCACCCTCTTCGACAGGGCGGTGCCGACCATCGACGCGGTGATGGCGACGGCAACCAACGTCGGTTCGACCGAGGCGGCGCTGTCGATCAGGACGCCGAAATAGACCAGCTTCAAGCTGTGGCCGAACAGTTGGCAGATGCCTTTTGTGGCGATGATCTGCCGCCGGTCCAGGCTTCCGCCGAGAAAGAATTGGTCGAGTTGCGGACCCGCCACGCCGGTGAGCAGCATAAGCATCATCGACAGAGCCCCCTGGCCCACACCATGCCCGAAATGCTCCGGACGGGCGCGCAGACGGGCGGGCAGGAACCGGGTGGCGAGAGGCAGGGCGCCGAGCCCGATCAGGGCCAGCGCCTTGGTCGGCACGAAGAGCCAAACGCTCCATAGGCCGACGGCAAAGCCGCACCCGACGACATAGGCCACGACGATCCGCCAGCGAACATACCGGCGCCAGATCAGCGCACGCCAGCCATTCGACGCCATCTGCGTGATCGCGTGCAGGGCCATGGCCGTCGGTACCGGCAGGATCGCGAGCAATACCCCGACGAGGACCATGCCGCCGGCCATTCCGAAGATCCCCGACAGGAACGAGGTGGCGACCATCACGGCGGCGACGATGGCGATCAGCAGCGGAGTCATTTCGAGCCCTCGATAGTCCAGGTCCTGTGTGCGCTCGTTGCGGCGGCGAGGCAAACAGGGTTATCTTGGGATAGCGATAGGTTTTTTGAGGCTGATTTGCGTCAATTGCCATCATTAAACGGCGTCAAGGCCTTTGAATCGGCTGCCCGTTTCGAGAGTTTTGCCAAGGCCGCCGAAGAATTGAATGTAACGCCGGCGGCGGTCAGCCGGCTTGTGCGCCTGCTGGAGGACAGCCTCGGTGTGGCTTTGTTCGAGCGTACCCCGAACCGGCTGAGCCTGACGGCGGCGGGGCAGCTTTATCGCGATGGGCTATCGCCCGCCCTCGACCAGATCGCGGTGGCGACCGAACGCGTCAGTGCCGCTTCCCGGCCGAAGGTGCTCACCGTCGGGGTCGGGCCGACCTTCGCCATTCGTTGGCTGATCCCCCGCTTGGCGGAGTTCTCCGCCGTCGCACCCGATGTGGAGGTGCGGTTGACAACCGGCGGCGCGACCGCGGCGTTCGGACCCGACTGGAGCTGCGGCATCTCGCTCGGCGACGGACGCTGGCCGGAACTGAAGGCGGAGGAGATGATCCGGGCCGAACTGACTCCGGTTTGCGCTCCGCAGCTGGCCCGCAACCTTCTTCATCCACGGGATCTCGCAGGCGTGCGGCTCCTCCATGTCGGCCACGCGGCCGACGATTGGTCGCGATGGCTGTCGTCGGTTGGGATCGCCGCGCCGCCGGCGAGCGGCTTGACGCTCGCCTACTATGGTCAGGCTTTGCAGGCGGCCGCCGACGGGACCGGGGTTGCCATGGGAATCCGACCCTATATCGACGACGACCTCGCCGCCGGTCGCTTGGTCACTCCGTTCAAGCAGGCGATTTCGAAGGGGCATAGCTGGTACCTGATCGTGCGGCCAGACCGCGCGTCGGATCCGTCCTTCCAGGCTTTTCGAAGCTGGATCCTGCGGGCGGTGTCACTGCGCTAGGCGTTTCCCACCGCGCCGCCATTCGCCGGCTTCAGGCCGGGCTTGGGACGAGGTGGGACCGGGGCAGCCGACCGGGCACGGCAACTCTCCCTCTTCACAGTACCTCCGGCCTGCGGTCGAATGCGCTCATGGAGCACGCTTCTTCTGAAGGGACGGCGGACTACGTCGTCGTCGGCGCCGGCTCGGCCGGGTGCGTCGTCGCCGCGCGGCTGAGCGAAGGCGGTGCGAGCGTCGTCCTGCTGGAAGCCGGGCCGAAGGACTGGAACCCGTTCATTCATATCCCCGCCGGGGTGCTCTACATCCTGCGCAATGGCTGGGTGAACTGGAGATACGAGAGCGAGCCGGAGCAGGGAACGGCCGGGCGCGCAATCACCTGGCCGCGGGGCAAGGTGCTCGGCGGATCGTCCTCGATCAACGGGATGCTCTACGTCCGTGGTCAGGCGGCTGATTTCGACGGCTGGGCGCAGCGCGGCTGCCGGGGCTGGTCCTTCGCCGACGTTCTGCCCCATTTCAAGGCGTCGGAATGCTATATGAACGGTGGCGATCCGGAGTATCGCGGCGGCGAGGGACCGCTGAAGGTGCGCGACTACGATACCGTTCTGCCGCTCACCCACCGCTTCGTGCGCGCGGCCCAGGAGGCCGGGCATCCGTTCAGCCCGGATCTGAACGCCGGACGGCAGGAGGGGGTGGGCTACTCGCAGATGACCAGGGTCGGCAGGCGGCGCGGCTCCACGGCGCAAACCTATCTCGCCGGCGTGCGGAACCGCAGCACGCTTAGGATCGTCACCGAGGCGATTGCCACCGGCTTGATCCTGGACGGGAAGCGCTGCACCGGCGTTCGGTTTCGCCAGGGTGGCACCGAACGCACGGTCGAAGCCCGACGGGAGGTGATCGTGTGCGGCGGCGCCGTCAACTCGCCGCACCTGCTCAACGTCTCGGGGATCGGCGATCCGGAGCATCTCAAATCCATCGGCGTCGAGGTTCGTCATGGCGCGCCCGGAGTCGGGCGAAACCTGCACGATCACTATGTCGTGCGGGTGGCGCACCGGGTTCGCGGCGAAACGTCGATCAACCAGTTGGCCCGCGGCTGGCGCCTGATGCGGGAAATCGCCCGCTATGCGACGGCCGGGAACGGGGCGCTGACCTTCGGCATCACCAGCGCCCAGGTCTTTACCCGCTCGCGCGAAGGGATCGCTGCGCCTGACATCCAGCTTCTTTTCACCCCGGCCAGCTACTCGGCGGAGAAGGTCGGATTTCTCGACGAGGAGCCGGGTATGGCGGTCGCCGTCTGCCCGGTGCGGCCCCGGTCCAGAGGCACCATCCTGGCGACATCGCCGGATCCGCTGACGCCGCCTGCGATCAGGCCGAACTATCTGTCCGACGACGACGATGTGCGGGTACTGGAAGCCGGTATCCGTCAGACCCGTGCGATCTACGCCGCGCCGTCCCTGGCCGAGATCAGCGCCGGCGAGAAGTCGCCGGGGCCGTCCGCAGCCCTCGATCGGGATGCTGTCCGGCAGGTCGCGCGGGAAACCGGCAACACCCTGTATCACCCGGTCGGGACCTGCCGTATGGGAGAGGATCCGGACGCCGTGGTCGACAGCCGCCTTCGGGTGCGCGGCATGGCGGGACTGCGCGTGATCGACGCCTCGGTGATGCCCGAGATCACCAGCGGAAACACCAACGCGCCGACCATCATGATCGCCGAAAAGGGGGCCGCGATGATCCGCGAGGACGCGGCCTAGCGGATGGCGGTCCGCTCCGGCCACCCGCCGTTGCAAAAGGAGGGCTCCATGCTGCCCGACGACATCTCCTACGTCACCGACGAGGCCGTGCTCCGCGGCATGCATCACAAGATGATGAGCCGCTCGAGCGATAAGGTCATCCGGCGCCTCGACAACCACTGCCGGCAAATCCTGGCGCTGGCCCCGTTCTGCGTGATCGCCACCCAGGGACCTGCCGGAGCGGACGCCTCGCCCCGCGGCGATCCGCCGGGCTTCCTGCGGGTTCTCGACGACACCCACATCCTGCTGCCCGACCGTGTCGGCAACAACCGCCTCGACAATTACGCCAACCTGCTGGCCAACCCGCGCATCGCCATGCTGGTCCTGGTACCGGGCATGGGCGAGACCCTGCGGATCAACGGGGTCGCGCGGATCACCGACGACCCGAGGCTGCTGGAACCTTGCGCGATCCGCGACCGGGCGCCGAAGATCGGCGTGCTGATCACCGTCGAGGAGGCGTTCGTCCACTGTTCCAAGGCACTGGTGCGTTCGGATCTATGGAACCCGGAGAAGCATATCGACCGTAAACAGCTCGCGTCCTATTCGCAGATGCTGATCGACCATGTGGAGGGGCTGACCGAGGAGGAATCGGAGCGTCAGGGCCGGGTCATGGCCGACCGCGGGCTGTACTGACCGTGACGACTTTCGCACTGCTCGCCTATGACGGCATCGAGCCTATCGACATCGGCGCTACATACGGCGTGCTGTCCATGGCCAAGCGGATCGTGCCGGGCCTGTCCTTCTTCGTCGTGGCGCAGACGGCCGGTGAGGTTGTCATGGCAAACGGGCTGCGGCTGATTGCCGATCATGCCGTTGCCGATGCGCCTGCGGCCGATATCCTGATGGTGCTCGGCGGACCCGGGTGGCCGCAAGCCACCGAGACTGCGGCCATTCTGGATCACATCCGCGCCTTCTATGATGCCGGCGGCACGGTGGCGGCGGTCTGCACCGGCGGGATGATCGTTGGAGCCGCCGGACTGCTGGATGGCAGAAGGGCGACGACCAAGCGCGAGATCGTTGCCGGCGAGACCCGGCCGCTCGATCTGCTGGCCGAGCGCCATCCGGCTGCCGAGGTGGTCGAGGCGCGGCTGGTCGATGAGGGACGCGTGCTGACGGGCGGCGGAGTGTCGCTCGGCATGGACATGACGCTGCACCTGATCGGCCGCGCCTTTGGCGACGCTGCGGCGATGGAGACCGCTCGGATCCTCGAATATGCGACGGCCTGGGAGGCGAACGGGCGGACGTTCAAAGCGCTCTAGGGGGCCCTGCGGCGCGGGCGGCTATCGGACCTCCCGGACCAGCATCCGGTTGATCGCGTGGAAGGCGGCGAAGGTGGCCCGCACCTGCCCGGCGAAGCGGTCCGGATCGGCGGGTTTCAGGTCGGCGCGGATATCGGCGACGGTCCGCCTGCCGTCGAGACGAGCGATGATGGCCGGGGCGATCGCCGGCAACGGCGCCTGCCACGGCGCGCCGCCGAGATCGGCCTTGAGGACACCGCCGAGCCCCTTCGCCACGGCCTGCGGATCGAGATCGCGCAGGACGAGGACCGCGCCGTCGGCGGCGGGATCGGGATCGGGACGCTCGGCGCGGGGGCGGGGCAGGACATAAACGATGTGCTTGGCCATGGCGCCGGACAGGCGCTCGGCGAGGGCTGCGCGCTCGACCGGCCCGAGCCCCAACGCCGCCTTGCGCAGCGTGGCATCGGACAGATAGGTGTCCGGATCATAGCGCGCGGGTTCGATCCAGGTACGGATCGCCAGACCGGCCGACGCGACGAACGCGGCGAGTTCCGGCACCCGGTAGGCTCTGTCGCGGGGATGCAGCAGCAGGTCGTAGAGCCCGGCGTCGCCGCCGGTCAGATGATCTCCCACGAACGGGTTGCGTTTGAGCCAGTGGGTCTTGGGCAAGCCGGCGACCAGCCGTTTGGCCAGCGCCACCTTGTCGGCCTCGCCGAGATCCCCGGAAAGCTGCGCCAGCGCCTCCTGCACCGGGTAGACGCCGGTTCGCCCCAGGGTGCCGTAGACCATGAGGCCCATACCGCCTTCGGGCTTGAGCACGCCGGCGAGCGCCGCGAGTCCGGCCTCCGGGCTGTCCAGATGATGCAGTACGCCGCAGCAGTCGATGTAGTCGTAGGGGCCGGGTGCGACCTCGGCGACCCTCTCGATCGGTCCGTCGGCGAAGCGGAGACTACTCGTGAGGCCCCTGACCTCCGCTCGTTTCACGGCAATGGCGCGCGACGCCGACGATATATCGAGATGCACGACCTCCGCATCCGCCGCGCCGGCATCCGCGAGTTGCTGGGCCAGCATGATCGCGGCGTCGCCGGTCCCGCCGCCGGCGACCAGCGCGCGAAACGGCCGCGACAGGTCGAGCCGACCGCCGAAAACATGGTGCCGGATCTCGTCTAGATGGCTCGGCGAGCCGGTGATCAGGCGTTTCGTCTCGTCGCGCGGATCGCGGGCGGGGTAGGGATACGCCTCATACTGCGCCTGAACGCGGGCATTGGTTTCGCTCACCCGCGGCCTCAGAACGCCAGGTCCGGGGCCGGGCGGACATGGCCGACGAGCCGGCCTTCCCAATTCCTGACCGGCTGCACCAACGTGTCGGCCAGCCGCTCCGCCATGGCATCGTCGATCACGCCGAGACGACGCAGGATCGCCGCCATGGCCGTGCTGGCGGCTCGGCCGTTGCCGTCGTCGGCCTTCAGGCAGATCCCGTAGCCCCGGCCCGGCACGGCTCCCGCGAACACGCCTTCCGCCCCGCTCTTCAGCAGGCAGGTCTCGCCGGTCTCGGCCAGGACGGTACTGTTGAACCGTCCGGTGCCACCGATCAGCAGCGGGTGCTTGGCGCAGGCCGCCACGATGCGCCGCGCCGCGTCCGCGCGGCTGGACGACAGCCGCGACGGGTCGGCGAACTGTGCCATCGCCGTCGCCATGCCCTTGAGCGGGACGCCGAAGACCGGGATGCCGCAACCGTCAAAACCGGTCGGTACGTCAGACAGGTCGCAGCCGCTCATCTCCTCCATGGCGGCGCGCAGGCGCTTCTGCACCGGATGGTCCTCGCGGATGTATCCCTTGGTGGGTTCACCCAGATGGATGGCGGTGGTCAGCATGCCGGAATGCTTCCCCGAGCAGTTATTGTGCGCCCTTGTCGGAGCCTGTCCGGCGCGAATCATGGCGTGGGCCGACGGCTCGTGGCTCGGGATCTGGGGGCCGCATTCCAGGTCCTCGACCGAGAGCCCGAGGCGGTCAAGCCAGGCGTTGACCCGGTCGACATGCATCGCCTCGCCTGAATGGCTGGCGCAGCACAGGGTCACCTCGTCCTCGCCCAATGCGTAGGCGTCGGCGGCGCCGCTCTCCAGCACCGGGATCGCCTGGATCGGTTTGATCGCCGAGCGTCCGTAGACAAGCCGGTCTGCATCTCCCCAGGACATCACCGTCTTCCCGGTGGCGTCGGTGACCGCCGCAATGACCCGATGGACGCTTTCGACCAGCGTGCCCCGGGTGACCTCGACGACGATTGGGGCGGCGTCGTGGTCGGCATGGACCCGCAGGATACGGTCGTTCGGCTGGGGGATGGGGCTGGCGTCGTTCATATCGTGTCTCCGGCTTGGCCGCTCCGCAGGGGAAGGCGACGCAGCTTGCCTCCGCACCCCGCCTGGGGCAAGGTCCGCCGCCGCGAATTCGCCCGACGCAGGGAGGAGCGCTATGCGAGGATATTTCGGGATCGGCGCCGACCGGATCAGCAAGGCGCAGAACGTCGGAGCGCTGATGCGTACGGCTCACGCCTTCGGCGCGAGCTTCATCTTCACAGTGGGCGAGACCTACGACCGCCATGAACTGAAGCATGCCGATACATCGGTGGCCACGGGGAATCTGCCCTATTACCGGTTCGACACGCCGGAGGAGATGCTGCTGCCACAGGGCTGCGCGTTGGTGGGGGTCGAGATCACGGACGACGCGATTGAGCTTCCGAGTTTCCATCACCCGAAGAACGCCGCCTACATCATGGGCCCCGAGCGGGGCGCGCTCAGCCCGGATCTCGTGGAGCGCTGCGAGCACGTCATCAAGATACCGACGCGCTTCTCGGTGAATGTGAGTCTGGCCGGTGGGTTGGTGATGTACGATCGGATGCTGTGCATGGGCCTGTTCGCCCCGCGACCGCATCGGCCTGGAGCGCCGACGGAGCCGGCGCCGGTGCCTCAGTTCGGAACGCCGCTCTGGGTCCGCAAGCAGCGGCGACGTGATCGAAAGGCCGCAGAGGCAGCCGAGCGAGCCCGGAGGGGGGAGGCCTAGACTAGAGCCGGACGAACGGGTTCATCAGCCGCGACAGGGGGCCGGTGAATCGCAGGCCGCCCTCGACAATGATCAGGCAGATGCACTCCTCACCGGTTTCGGCGACGGGCGCATGATCCAGATCGGAGGTGGCGACGGCGACATCGCCGCGGGCGTAGCGGCCGGTAGAGTCGTTGAACGCCCCTTTCAGAACCATGGTCGTCTCTAGATCGCCATGGGTGTGGCCGAGCACCCGGGCTCCCGGCGCGATCCGCACCAGCGACGTTCGGATTGCCGGGTCGCCGAAGTCGAGGACCGCCTCTCGAATGCCGATGCCGCGCGTTTTCCACGGCAGGCTGTCTACGCCCGAGCCGAGATAGCCACGCAGAGGCTGCGGGATAAGCGCAAGGGTCTGCGCGTCGCATTGTTCGACGGGGCGTGCCTCATCCTCCTCGCTATCGTCGAGCCGAGAGAGAACCGCCGTCAGGGCATCCGCCGACATGGTCGCCGGCTTCTCCGCTTCGATAAGCGCGCCGCCGAGCGCCTCGAACTTTCGGACTTCCGCGCGGCAGGACGGGCACAGGGCGAGGTGCGTGGCAACGAGGACCGAAGTCGCCTGCGACGCCTTGCCAGCCGCGTAGTCGAGCAGGACATCCTCGTCCGGATGATGAATGGGGCCGATTTCAGCCAAGATCTTCTACCTCCCGCCGCATGCGCCCGAGCGCCAGACGAATTCGCGATTTAACGGTGCCGAGTGGAAGCGCCATCTCTGCAGCGATCTCCGCATGCGACTTGTCATCGAAATACGCCATCCGGATCAGTTCGGATTGCTCCGCCGGCAATTTTTCCACCGCCAAAAGGATCCGGTCGCGCGATTGCTGGCTTTGAACCGTCATATCCGCCGGTTCCACCGGGTCGGGAACGAGTGCCGGATCGTTCGGATCCAACTCCGGCCGACGTTCCCGGCGCAACCGGTCGATGCGCTTGTTCCGCGCGATGGTGAAAATCCAGGTGCTCGCGCTTGCCTGGCGGCGATCGAAGCTGTCCGCCTTGCGCCAGACCATCACCATGGCCTCCTGGACCACTTCCTCGGCCGCGCCGTCGTCGGTTCCAAGCCGCATAAGGTAGGACTTGAGGCGCGGCGCAAAATGCTCGAACAGTTCAGCGAACGCGGCACGATCCCGATCTCTCGCGACCGCTTCGATGAGGGTGTCGAAAGACGCCTGTGCGACAGCGGGTTCGGGAACGGACATCATAACGCCATGTAACGGAAGCTTACGCCGCAACGCAACGTCGCCGACGGCACGCTCTTTCGACGATCCGTCCGATTCGCTGATTAGCCACGATCCCGCATCCATGCATCGTTCTACGCCGGGAGGGCGCCTTCGGATCACAGGACGGTGGACGCCGCCTTTAATCCGCCATAACGCTGCTGCTCTATCGGGCTCGCCTCTCGGCAATTGAAATCGTCGGGCGGTGATGGCATCGAAGGTCGTCTGGAATTCCGTTGTACGCGCCTTCGACGACGGCGCGGGATGGGAACGGCGGTTCATGCGGACTGCGACATGCCGCGCCGGCACAGGCGCCGGCGTCCTGGTCCGGCGCGGAGGGAAGAGAACAATGAGTTGGAAGATCGGAGCGACCAGAAAGATCCCCGCCGCCCTGGCGGTGCTCGCGACGCTTGCCGCCGTCCTGCCGGCCGCTGCAGCCGAACCGGAGCGTATCGGCCGAAATGGCGACTGGAGTGCGTTCACCCTGCAACGCGGCGGCGGCAAGGTTTGCTACATGGCGTCCTCGCCTACCAAGGCGGAGGGTGACTACACCACTCGCGGCGAGATCTTCGCGCTGGTCACGAACGATCCGAAATCGGGAATCCGCGGCGAAGTGAGCATCGTTACCGGCTATACCTACCGCAGCGACAGCCAGGTCACCGTGCAGATCGGCGGTGCAACGTTCGACATGTTCACGAGCGGCGACCGGGCATGGACCCAGGGCCCCGAAGAGGACGAGCCTCTGGTGCAGGCGATGATTCGCGGCTCCGATATGGTCGTGAAGGGGGTGTCGTCGCGCGGTACCCTGACAACGGACACCTATTCGCTGAGCGGCTTCACGGCGACCAAGAAACTGATTGATCAGGCCTGTCCTTGAGCTTCTGAACCACTGGGGCGGACCGCGCGAACCGACAGGAGGCTTGCGCTATGAGAGCGCCGGGGCCATTTTGCGCGGCATGACCAGCCTTGAGATCACGACCGTTCCGGCCGATCAGGCCGCCGCGGAGCTTCGCGCCTTCGCGGCGCGGGGGGCAGGTGCGACGGATGCGCGCACCGACCTCATCGGCGTCGAGCGCGATGGTCTCGTGGCGCTGTTCGCCGAGGCCGGCCTTCCGAGGTTCCGGGCAAACCAAGTCTGGCAGTGGATCTATCACAAGGGCGCGACCGGCTTCGACGGCATGACGAATCTTGCTAAGCCGCTGCGCCTGCAACTCGCCGAGAGGTTTCGGATCTCGCGTCCGTCCGTCGAGACGCGACAGGACAGCGTGGACGGAACGATCAAATGGTTGCTGCGTTTCGCCGACGGAAACGAGGCCGAGATGGTCTTCATTCCGGAGGAGGATCGCGGCACCTTGTGTATTTCCTCCCAGGTCGGCTGCACGCTTACCTGCTCGTTCTGCCATACCGGTACTCAGCGCCTCGTGCGGAACCTGACGACGGCGGAAATCGTCGGCCAGGTGATGCTGGCGCTCGACGAACTCGGCGGCTTCCCGACCGGGGGTCTGAACCGCCGGCTGACGAACATCGTCCTCATGGGCATGGGCGAGCCCCTGTACAATTTCGACAACGTCGCCTCCGCCCTGCGCATCATCATGGACAACGAGGGCGTGGCCCTGTCGCGCCGCAGGATCACCCTGTCGACCTCCGGCGTGGTCCCGATGATGGAACGCTGCGGCGAGGAGACGGGTGTCAATCTCGCGATTTCCCTGCACGCCACGACCGACGATACCCGCGATATTCTGGTGCCGATCAACAAGAAGTGGCCGATCCAGCAGTTGCTGGATGCCTGCCGCGCCTATCCCGGCGTCAACAACGCCCGGCGCATCACCTTCGAGTACGTGATGCTGGAGGGGATCAACGACAGCCTCGAGGACGCCCGCCGGCTGGTCTCGTTGATTCGCGGCATCCCGGCGAAGATCAACCTGATCCCATTCAACCCCTGGCCCGGATCCAACTACGTCTGCTCCAGCGACGAGCAGATCGAGCGGTTCGCCCAGGTGGTTCTCAAGGCGGGATACGCCTCCCCGGTCCGCACGCCGCGGGGCCGCGACATCCTCGCAGCCTGCGGCCAGCTCAAGAGCGAGAGCAAGCGGCAGACCCGCCGTGAATTGAGAGCAGAGGCGGCGGAATAGTCCGCCCTGCCGCAATCAGTCCGTCGTCTGTGCGTCGTTCTTGCCGACTGTTCGGATCCAATAGCCAGGACCGTGGTCGCTTGTGATCGGTTTCATCGCGGCGACAGCGCCGGTCCGTCTCGCGTCGAGCAGCTGACGACCGATCGGCTGAAAAAGGCTCCCGGCGCCGCCGGGTGCCGGATCGCCGACGGTCACGAGGATCGTCCGCGATGGCCGAAACCGGTTGCGTTCCAGCATTTGCCGCACCGATTCCGCCGCGTGGGCGCCATCCAGGCCGCCCAGATCAAGATGATATTCGGCGTCGTCCGGTCCGGAGACGATCCCGTCAAGGAGCCGTTCCTCGTCCATGGGGCGTCCCTTCCGTCTTCTGGTTGCGACCGGCAGGTCTCCACGGGCCGCGATAAAGGTTTCGTCGGGGACGGACAACAGATTTCCGGTTTTCTCGACGGCCGTGTGGTCACGCGTGAGAAACCTGGAAAATCGTTGCCGGATGCTGTTGAAGGTGAGGCTCGTCGTCCTTATTTTATGCGGGTATGCCGGCACGGGCCGGTGCAGATGAAGGGGTTCTCGATGGATTACGATCGTCAGACGATGTCGCGGTCAGAGGCCGATGTCGCCCATTACGACGTCGGTCTGCGCCAGTACATGCTCGGCGTCTACAATCACATGGTCTCGGCGCTGGTCTTCACCGGTCTGGTGGCGTTCGGAACGAGCTCGCTCGCCGTTCAGGACGGCCAGCTCACCCAATTGGGCTATGCGCTCTACGGCTCGCCGCTGAAGTGGGTGGTGATGCTGGCGCCGATCGGTATGGTCTTCCTGCTTTCCGCCCGCGTGGCGAAGATGTCGCTCTCCTCGGCGCAGATCTCGTTTTACGCCTTCGCGGCGCTCATGGGGCTCTCGCTGTCGTCGGTCTTCCTGGTCTTCACGGGTGAGAGCATCGCGCGGGTGTTCTTCATTACCGCGGCCGCCTTCGCCGGTCTCAGCCTCTACGGCTACACCACGAAGAAGGATCTGTCGGGTGTCGGGACCTTCGCCATCATGGGCGTATTCGGCGTGCTGATCGCCAGCATCGTCAATATCTTCCTGGCGTCGACGATGCTGCAGTTCATGATCTCCGTTGCCGGTGTCCTGGTATTCTCGGCGCTGACCGCCTACGATACTCAGCGCATCAAGGAGATGTACAACGAGATCGACGCATCCGACGTCGCCGGCAAGAAGGCGATCATGGGCGCGCTCGCGCTGTATCTCGACTTCATCAACCTGTTCATGTTCCTGCTGCAGCTTTTCGGAAACCGCGAATAGCCGCACGGCACTTCCCCACCACAGCGGCCCCGCCACGTATGGCGGGGCCGTTCTGTTTTGGTTAACTTCTTCCGGCTAGGTTGCTCAGCACACGGCTGACTTCGCGGGAGCCGTCGATTAACATCCCGCAATTCCGGCCCGACCAGCCGCGAGGGGAGAAATGGCGCAGTCACTATTCGAGGTCCACACGCTGAAAGGCGGACAGTGGGTCATAGATTCGACCTACCCGGACCGGGACGCCTCGATAGAAGTGGCGAAGCAGCTTCATGGCGAGAAACGCTTTGAAGGCGTCAAGGTCATCAAGGACACCTTCGATCCGAAGACCGGACAGGGCAAGGAACTGGTCGTTTTCGATACGTCCAAGGCGCCGAAGGAGCGTCCCGCAGCGCCGCCCCCGGCTGCCGCCGCTGGAAAGACCGACGCCCCGGCCGCAACCGCCGCGCCGGCTGCCGCGCCGCGGCCGAAGAAGAACCAGAAAAACCAGGATGTGTCGGTGGCGCTGAAGGCGACCGGCTGGCTCGTGGCCATCGTGGTCGGCGGCTTGGGCGTGCTGTTTGTGATCAATAAGGCCGGCGACCTGTTCTCCAAGGGATTCTAGAGCCCAAACCGATCATATTGAGTCACTTCCTGACACGGTCACGAAGTGATCCGGTCACCGAACGCTGTGCTTCGGGTGCGGTCTTGCCGGACCCCGGTCGAGAGAGCGCTTCGCACCTCAGGGCCAGGGTACCGTGTCCGACCGTACCATCCCGCTTTCCTTGAAATATGAGTCGTAGTCGGTAGGCGGTCCGGCCAGCGCATGGACCAGTCGGATCAGGCTGAACTGCGCCGTCGGCACGAGAACAGGCACTTCCCAGGATGTCGGCATCGGCAGCAGACAGCGCTGTCGGTCGACATTCACAACGGTCTCCCGGTGCGCGAGCCGGCCCTCGTGAAAGATGTCCAGAAAGAGCGTTCGGGCATTCTCGCGGGCGAACGGATGGTCCGTCGGTAGGTCGTAGGCGGCCTGATCGATCAGTCCGAAGGCCATGGTGATCGCGATGTCCGGGCGGTAGGAGAATGTGACCGCGTGCTCGTCGACCAGAACCTGGTCGCGGCCACCGGCCGCGGCCGTAACGCCCGTGAAGCGGTGGCGCAGTGTCGGGCGGAAGATGATTTGCCAGTCGCCTACCTTGCTGGCGGCGACGGTGGCCAGGAGTTCGCGGAGCTGCATGGCGCGTTTCCCGGCGTCTGCGTCAGGTGGATTCGAGCCGCGTGTCGTGCGGATCGCGTTTCGGCCATTCCGGTAGTCTGCGGCCTGTCACCTCCTCGAGCGTGGTTCGGGCGTTCTCGATGATCATGCGCGCCTTGGCGGAGATCCGATCGCAGTTCTGGATCGCCGCGACCACTTCGGGCTGGCAGATGATCAGCATGAGTTCGTCCATGCTCTCGCTGAGATCGGCGGCGCCGGCGATGATCCGGGCGTTGCCCTCCCGTTCCTCGGTCTTGCCGGCCCAGGACATCGTGCCGATCTGCGACGGGTTTCCGCCGCGCTGATAGGACCAGAGCTCGCCGTTCGGACGCAGTTTCCATGGGCCGGGCGTATAGCGTGGCACGTCGTGTCCTCCCTCGGTGGCCGCCCATATGGTAGTCCGGGGCTCCGCGAGGCTCAATCGCAGCCGCACTCAGGTCGTTCGCGTGAACTTCCGGCCGTCGATATAGACGGCATCGATCTCGGAATTGGTGAGGAAGTTGAGAGCATGATCGGGCGTTTCGACGATCGGTTCGCCGGGACCGTTGAACGAGGTGTTCATCACCACCGGTACACCGGTCAGCGCGTCGAAGGACTCGAGCACTAGCCGGATGCCGCCGCAGCTTTTGTCCACGGTTTGGAGCCGGGCGGAGCCGTCCACATGGGTTATGGCGGGCAGGTCGCGGGAGCGCACCTGCGCATTGAACAGCATGAAGGGGGAGGGGGTCGGCGCACCCGCGAACCAATCCGACGCTTTCTCCGCCAGAACCGCTGGCGCAAAAGGTCGCCAGTACTCCCGTTTCTTGACCCGATTGACCTCTCGCCACTTGGCGGTGTCCCGCGCGTCGGCGAGGATCGAACGGTGGCCGAGCGCGCGGGGACCGACCTCGCTGCGGCCTTCGTACCAGGCGACGATGCTTCCCTCCGCAATCGCACCGGCAGCATCGCGTGCCGCGTCCTCCACCGTTTCTTCCCTGATCGCATCCCGGCGGGCCGACAGCGCGGTTTCTAGCGCAGACGACCCGTAGGCGAGGCCCAAATACGCCCCTTCGCCGCGATCTGCTGCCATTGGCTGGCGTGGCACGTCGAGCACGTCGTGGATCAGCGCAAGCGCTGCACCCAGCGCGAGGCCGGAATCGTCGCAATAGGGAGGTATGAAGACCTCCTGAAACAGACCTTCGGCCCATATTCGACTGTTCGCAGGGCAGTTCAAAGCGGTTCCGCCGGCAAGAACGAGGCTGGAGGTCGAGTGCTTTGCTTCGGCGAGGCCGTCTCGGAGTGTGCGCAAGCTGCGCAGGGCATTTTCCTCGAAAACCTTCTGCGCCGTCATCGCGATGTCGATATCTGGACGCTTTATGTTGTCGGCACCGTAGGCTCCTGGATCGTGTTCTGGCGGATGCGTCGACATGCCTCGATAGACCTGGTCCCGTCGGCGACGGTAGCTCTCGTCAAGCTGTTCGAGGACGTGAAACCTGTCGCGTTTCTCTCCCTGGGAGAACGCGTGTCCGAACACCCGGGAACCGTTTCCAAGCATTGCCTCCGTCACGAAACGCGGTTGCCCATAGGGCGCAAGCCCCATCAGTTTTCCGGCGGCGCCACCGTGTCCAAGCTTCAGTTTTTCTCCAATACGCTGATAGAAGTGGCCGTGATAATCGTAGGTCGGGCCGATCACGGCAATGCGCCGGCCGATACCGACGGCAATCACACCACCAGTATAACCAAGAGCCGGAATGAAACCGTCCCCGTTGTCGAGGGTATAGATCGCGGCCGAGTCCCGGTCGCTTGTGAAAAAAGCGCTCGCGGCATGCGCAAGATGGTGTGTCACAAGCACACCGGGCCGCTCGTCGCCATCGAGTGTCACCACCAGAGGCGAATAGCCGAAATGATGGTTCAGGACATTCGGTATCTCGGCGCACCAACTTCGCTGCTCTTCCGCTGTGGCCTTACTACGCCACCAGGTCGGCGAGACTAGCCAATCGACCGAGGGGACCGCCGTTGATTGGTCTGAACGGTCCGTCAGATCACTTCCAAAATACTCCGAGTAGGCCATTCCCTGCTGCAGGAATGCTGCGTGACGTTCGAGAGCGAGTTTGTTTCGGCGGCTAGTTTCGTGGATGAGACGACGCATGGTCGTCCGATCAAGGCCCTTGAGAGGAATCCGGTCCGCGAGCGCGTCGCTGTGTTCGATCCGGAACTCATCGGGATCGAGCATGATTAGCGGCCAGGACTGCGAACTCGTAATGGCGACGAAATCCACGTCCCGCCAAGACAGATTAATCGTCCCGAGACAGTCACGAATGAATTGGGCTGGAAGAAATGACTGCCGTTTGACCCGGGTAAAACGTTCCCGCTGGAACAGGCCGAGCACCCGTCCGTTGTCGACGACGCAAACACCGGCGTCGTGAGCCAAGTTCAATCCCACGATTATCATTAGAGAAAAGCCTCAGGGCGACTACTATTCTAGGTAGTAGAATGCCGCTGGTGTATGGTCAATTGCAACCGGCCGGGATCAGCTCGCCTCGGCCGGCTTGGTGAGGCCGTCGACTGTCGCGGTCATGCGTTCCATCTCCCAATCGGAAATTCGGAACGCCCAGTCCTTGGTCTGGTCGCGGTGCTTCTCTGCAAGCGCACGCACATCCTGCGGCGCGCTCTCGGGCACGGTCACGCGCACTCGAATCCAACGGGGCGGGGACTTCCCGTCCGGTCCGTTCCCCTCCGCTGCGCCCGGATCGGCTCCACTCGGATCGGCAGCGAATTCGACGGTGTAGAGAACGCCATCGGCGGTGGTGAACTCCGCGTGCCCGAGTTCCGGGTCGAACACCAGCCCGTCGGCGGTGCGCACGTCGTCAAACAGAAGCTTGTCGAGCACGGTTGCGGCGTTGTTGACCGAGTATTGCGAGTCGACGGTGCGGCCTGCCGGCAGGTCGACGATCCGGAAATCGCGGCCCTCCGGCGTCTCCCGTTCCAGGTCGAGGCGGGCGCCGTCGGCGGTGACGATCCGAGCCCGCCGGATGCTGGTCTGGGGTACGTTCACCACCTCGCGGAACAGCCAGAGCGGCGCCTTGCCCTTGATCTCAAGCGCGCCTTCGGCGAGGAACGACTGGTTGTCGTCGGTCCGGCGCACATAGACCATCGGCTCGCCGCCGGCGAGGCTGTCGCGCCGCTTGCCGACATGCAGATCGACTAGGGTTTCGCCGTCGGCCGTAGTTACGACGAGGCGGTCGGCCGCGGACCCCGCCTGGGCGACATCCACGAGGCTCAAGCGGTCGAACCGTCCCGGATCGGCGGTCTTTCGCTCGATCAACTCAAGCTGGCCGATATCGAACAAGAGCTTCCGGACCGTGTCGGTGCGGGCCGGGAAGCCATCGCGCTGTTGCAGGATCCAGCCGTCGCCGGTCCGCACGATCGAGATGTTTCCGTCCGGGTTGTCGTCGGCGCGGATGACCTCGATCTGCTGCACCTCCCCGGCGCGGCGATCGAAATCCGGATACAGCAGTTCGGCCTGCACTTCGGTACGGACCTCCGACAGCCGGTCGACCATGGCGACCGAGGCGCCGATCGCCGACATCAGGGTCAAGGTTCCGAGCAGGGTGACGGTGCGTTGGGTGATCATCGCTGCCTCCTCACGCGGTCGTATCGGCGGTGTCGAACCGGCGCCGGCGCCGACGGGCACGCACGACCGACAGGACGAGCGCGAACAGCGCCACCAGGATCGGCATCAGCGCGATATTCACGAACTGCAACTCCCGCTCCAGCGTCTCCACGTCGGAGCGAAGCGAGGCTTGAACCTCCCGCAACTCGCTGCGGACCCTCAATACCTCGCCCTGCAGCTCGCGCATCGTCGCCTGCTCTTCCTCGCTGAGCGCCACCGGCCCGCCGGAGGTGCCGTCGCGCTCGCGGAGGCCGCGCAGCTTTCTCTGGGTGTCCTCCAGCGTCTTCCGCAGTTCCTGCTCTTTCGACTGGAAGGTTCGGTCGGCTTCGCGTTTCAGCCGCTCCATGACCTCGAACGGGCGGTAGGCCGTGCCCTGACCGCGCAGATCGAGCAGAGCCGAGGAGCCGGTCATGGCGTCCAGCGCATTGGCGACGAAATCGCCGTTGCCGGCGCCGGGAATCGCCACCCGCTGACCCTGGAAGTTCTGGAAAGTGACCCAGAACCGGTCGTCCAGCAGGTCCGTATCGGCGACCACCAAAACGTCGATCGGCCCGTCGGACTCTGTCAGCACGGTCTCGAAATTGTAGCGCAAATCGGGGTCGCCGCCCTCGAATGCCTCGGGTTGGCCGTCGGGGAAGCCGGTCGGAACCCGGCCGCTCAGCGTGGCGGCGATCACGAACCGCTCGGCGCCGGCCTGGTAGGCGTTCAGAAGGGCTTGGGGATTGGGCCGCTGGGTGGCGACCTGCTTGACGTCGAACAGGGTCGAGCCGGGGCTCGAGGTCAGCAGCGGCTTGAGGGTGAGGGGCGAGTCGTCCTTGAGCTTCAGGTAGCCGGCGCTGGCCACGGCGACGCTGTCGACCTGTGCGGTGATCGGCGAGTCGCTGTCAAGATTCGGGCCGCGCAGCAGCAGCCATGGGACGTAGGTCACGTAGCCGGTCCCGGTCGCGTTCCCTACGCGGCGTCCGGCGAACCGGTCACCGACGATCTTGTCCGTGGGCATCTCCAGACCCCAGGCGCCAAACGTTTCCTCCAGCGTGCTGGCGGCGCCGTTGACCGGACCGTTCGCGGCTTGCCAGCCATCGGCCTCGGCATAGGGATCGACGAAGATCACCGCCTTGCCGCCGCCGAGAATGTACTGGTCGATGGCGAACCGGGTCCGCTTCGGCAGGGTCTTCGGATGGATCACCATGAGGATCGAGATGTCGTCGGGAATCCGCTCGATCTCCTCGTCGAGTTCCTCGACGTCGAGGACTTCCTGGATCCGCTGGGTTACGAGCGCCGGCGGGAGCTGCTCGGGCCGGCCGCCCTGGCCCATGCGAACGTCCTGGGTGATCGTCTTGTCGCCGAGCAGCCCGACCTTGCCGGTGGTCCCCTGGGACAGGGAATAGATCATCTTGGTGATGTCGTATTCCAGGAACGCCTCGCGCTCGGGCTGGAAGAACGGCACCGCCTCCAAATCGTCGGTGGTGTTGGTCCCGACCAAGCCGAAGAATACATTGCCGTCGACACCCTCCAGCGCGACCGATTGCAGTCCGAAGGCGACGGCGCGATCCTCGACCGGGGTGAAGGGTTCGGGATCGTAGATTTCGAGGATGACCTTGCCGCCCGCGCGATCGGCATACTCCTGCAGCATGTCGCGCACCCGGTCGGCGTAGACGCCGTAGGTCGGATACTGGGAGCCGAGGCGCTTTGAGTAGTAGAAGCGCAGGGTGATCGGCTCGTCGACCTCGGCCAGGACCCGTTCGGTCGCCGGCGACAGCGAATAGAGCCTGTCCTGGGTCAGATCCACTCGGAAGCTGGTCAGCGAGAACGCCGCCAGCACGTTGACCGCGACGAACAGGGCGGCCAGCAGGACCAGCGCGATGGCGGTGAGCCGGCCCTGGTTGCCGGGCTGTGGAATCGCGGCCGGATCGGAAACGGTCGCGCCGGTGGTGTCGTCGACGGTTGCCATGGTCATTCCGCCTTCTTCAGGTCGACGATGAGGGCGTTGGCGGCGAGCGCCAGCACGATCACGGAAGCGAAGAAGATCGCGTCTCGCAGGTCGATGACCCCGCGGGCGATCGACTGGAAGTGGGTGAGGAAGCCGAAGCCGGCGACGATATCGACGATGGTGTCCGGCAGAAACGCGCGGATCGCGTCGAGGACCACGTTGGAGCCGGCCAGGGTGAACACGAACAGCACCGCCGTCGTCACCACGAAGGCGATGACCTGGTTCTTGGTGGTGGCCGAGATCATGGAGCCGACGGCGAGGAAGGCGCCGGCCATCAGCAGACTGCCGATATAAGAGGCGACGATCACGCCGTTGTCCGGGTTGCCGAGCTGGTTGACGGTGATCCAGAGCGGGAAGGTCAGGCCCAGCGCGATGGCCGTGAAGATCCAGGCCGCCAGGTACTTTCCGACCACGGCCTGGGACATGGTCACCGGCAGGGTCAGGAACAGCTCGATCGTGCCGGTCCGGCGTTCTTCGGCCCAGAGCCGCATGGACAGGGCCGGGACCAGGAACAGGTAGAGCCAGGGGTGAAATGTGAAGAACGGCTGCAGGTCGGCCTGCCCCCGGCTCATCCAGCCCCCGACGAAAAAGGTCATCGCGCCGGCCAGGATCAGAAAGATGACGATGAAGATGTAGGCGAGCGGCGTGGCGAAATACGCCCTCAGCTCGCGCGCCGTCACGAGCCACACGTTACGCATTGGCCGTCACCTCGCGGAACACGTCGTCGAGATTGCCGCTGGGCGCGCGGGAGCGCAGCGCATCCGGCGTGCCGTCGGCGACGATCCGGCCCCGGGCAATGATCACCGCCCGGGTGCAGACCGCGTCGACCTCCTCCAGGATGTGGGTGGAGATCACGATCGCCTTGGTCGCGGCCATCTCCTTGATCAACTTGCGGACCTCGAATTTCTGGTTCGGATCGAGGCCGTCGGTCGGCTCGTCGAGAATGAGGACGGGCGGATCGTGAAGCAGCGCCTGGGCAAGGCCGACCCGACGCTTGAACCCCTTCGAGAGGGTTTCGATCGGCTGGTGCGCGACTTCCTCGAGCCGCGTCTTCCCCATTGCGATTTGGACGCGGTCGCGGCGGGCGGCGCCGTCGAAGCCGCGCACCGCCCCGATGAAGTCGAGGAAGGCGAGCACCGTCATGTCCGGATAGGCCGGCGCGCCTTCCGGCAGGTAGCCGAGCGCGCTCTTGGCGGCGATGGGCGCGGTCAGCACGTCGTGGCCGCACACCACGGCGGTGCCGGCATCGGGCGCCAAAAACCCGCAGACCATCTTCATGGTCGTCGACTTGCCAGCCCCGTTGGGGCCGAGGAATCCAAGCACGTCGCCCTGGTTCAACTCGAAGCTCAGCCCGTCGACCGCCGTCTTTCGGGCGTCGGGCGGTCCGAAACTCTTCTTCAGTCCGCGCACGGACAACGCTGTCGTCATGGGACGCTCACCTGATGTTCGTGACGTAACCGTCGGTACGGGCGTCATGTATCGAAATCGCAGCGAAATTCAAGACATTAGGCTATTGTCGGACGGTGATGGGAGCAGACGCATGACGGCGACGGACGCGGAGCGGCAGGGTGAGCACGCGGGACGTGGACTCCCCTGGTCCGCGATCATCGGGCGGCTGCGCCTGTACACGGGTCTCATTCTCTTCGTCTACGTAGCCGTACATTTGGCGAACCATGTGGCGGGATTGTGGTCGATCGCCGCTCTCGATACCGGCCTGGCCGTCATCGCCGCCGTCGTGCGACAGGACGCGATCTCCGTCGTTCTCTATGCAAGCCTCCTGCTGCATGTGCTGATCGCCCTGCGGGCCCTGTACTACCGGGAGTCCCTGAAGGTGATGTCGGTGGCCGAGCGGATGCAACTCGCCCTCGGCCTGGCGATTCCGCTTTTGCTCATGCGGCATGTGATCGCCAGCCGGATGATGCACGAGCTGTACGGTGTGAACGACGACCATACCTGGGTGCTGCTGAATCTCTGGGTCTTCGATCCGACAGGGGCGGTGAACCAGTCGGCGGCGGTGCTGATCGCATGGGGCCACGGCTGCGTCGGACTGCATCTCTGGCTTCGCTACGCCGCCTGGTACGACCGCGCGCGGCCATGGCTGCTGTCGTTCGCAGTACTGCTGCCGGCGCTGTCGCTCGCCGGGTTCGTGGCCGCGGGCATGGAGGTGGTGACCCTGGCGGCGACGCCCGGCTGGATGCCGCTGGCGATCGAGGCGGCGCATCTACCGGACAACCAGATCATCGCCCTTTGGCTGGAGCGCATCGACCGGATGCGTCTCGGCTATGTTGGGCTGATATTCCTGGTCTTCGCTGCGCGCTGGGTCCGCATGGTCCTGAATCGCCGCAGCCGAGGGGTGCGGATCTCCTATGGCGGCGGGCACACGGTGCAGGCGACGAAGGGCATGACCCTGCTCGCGGTGAGCCGCCAGCACGGCATCCCCCATGCCTCGGTCTGCGGCGGGCGCGGTCGGTGTTCGACCTGTCGGGTCCGGATCTCGAAGGGCCTGGAGAGTCTGCCCGAGCCGGACGCCGACGAGGCCAAGGTGCTGCATCGGATCTCGGCACCCCCGAACGTGCGGCTGGCCTGCCAAATCCCGGCGATCGAAGGGCTGGAGGTCACCCCGCTGCTGCCGCCGCATACCGCCGGCTTGGCCGACACGCAGGCCGGGCCGCGCTATCTGCAGGGGCGCGAACTCGAGATCACGGTGCTGTTTGCCGATATTCGCGGCTTTACCAGCCTGTCAGAGAGCAGGCTACCCTACGACGTCGTGTTCATCCTGAACCGGTATTTCGCCGAAATGGGGGCGGCGATCGAGGGTGCGGGCGGGCGCATCGACAAGTTCATCGGCGATGGCATCATGGCGCTGTTCGGCGTCGACGGCGGTCCGGAGGCGGGCGCTCGGGAGGCGGTGACCGCCGCACGGGACATGGCCCGCCGCCTGATCGACCTGAACGACAGTCTTGCGGGCGACCTCCCGGCTCCGCTCCGCATCGGGATCGGCCTGCATATCGGCACGGCCATCGTCGGCGAGATGGGGTACGGCAAGGTGCGCGGCGTCACCGCTGTCGGCGACACGGTGAACACGGCGAGCCGACTTGAGGCACTGACCAAGGATTTCGGCGTTCAACTTATCGTCTCGGAGGCGCTGGTGGGCGCCTCCGGCGTGTCGTTCGACGGGCACCCGACCCATGAGATCGAGATTCGGGGCCGGGATCAGGCGATGGTCATCCGCACGGTCGCCGACGCCACCGGGCTCGGTGCGTAGCCAGGCTAGCCCGCCCGCTTCCAGGTTGTCCCCGACGGCCCGTCCTCAAGCTCGATACCCCGGGCCTTCAGGTCGTCGCGGATGCGGTCGGCCTCGGCGAAGTCCTTGGCTTTGCGGGCGTTAGACCGGGCAGCGATCAGCCTCTCTATCTCGATCGGACTGATCCCAGAAACTTCTCCCTGAAACCATTCGCTAGGGGTTGTCGACAGAATACCCAGCAGCTCAGCTCCCTGCAGAAAGGTTCGTTTGATTGCCGGATTTGCCCGATCATCCGAGTTCAAGGAGGTGGCCAGTTTATGCAGTCGCGAAATTGCCAACGGGGTATTCAGGTCGTCGCAAAGAGCCTCAAGAATGTACTGCTCACGCGGATGGTCGATATCGACTGCAGCATCGTTCTGGTTCTTCAGCATCAGACCGGGCTGTTCTGTCGGTATATCTGCAGAGTTCTCTAAAGCTCTATACAGCCGGTCGAGCTGGGTTTTGGCTTCCCTCAGCCCCGCTTTCGAGAAATCGAGCGGCTGGCGGTAGTGCGCCGACAGCAGCAACAGCCGGATTGCCTCGCCGGGCCACTCCTCCAGCAACTCGTGGACCGTGTAGAAGTTGCCGAGCGATTTCGACATCTTCTCGCCTTCGGCTGTCAGGAAGCCGTTGTGCATCCAGTAGTTCGCCATCCGCGCGTGCCCGAAGGCGCAGCGGGTCTGGGCGATCTCGTTCTCGTGGTGCGGAAAGATCAGGTCCAGCCCGCCGCCATGGATGTCGAATACCTCCCCCAGATGCTCCGCCGCCATGGCCGAGCATTCGATATGCCAGCCGGGTCGGCCCCGGCCCCAGGGGCTGTCCCACCCCGGCTGGTCGTCGGCGCTCGGCTTCCACAGCACGAAATCCGCCGGATCGCGCTTGTAGGGGGCGACGTCGACCCGGGCGCCGGCGATCATCTCGTCGCGGTCGCGGCGGGAGAGCTGACCGTAGTCGCTCATCGACGGCACGTTGAAAAGCACGTGGCCCTCGGCGGCATAGGCGTGGCCGCGCTCGATCAGCCTTTCGGTCATGGCGATCATCTGCGAGACGTGCCCGGTGGCGCGCGGCTGCACGTCCGGCCGGTTCACGCCGATCGCCGCCATGTCGGCGTTGTAGATGTCGGCGGTCTCGCCGGTCAGCGTCTCGATATCGACCCCACGCTCCTTGGCCCGGATCATGATCTTGTCGTCGATATCCGTGATGTTGGCGACGTGGGTAACATGATCCTTGCCGTACAGATGGCGCAGCACGCGGACCAGCACGTCGAAAACGACGGCGGGCCGGGCGTTGCCCACATGGGCGTGGTCGTAGACCGTCGGGCCGCAGACGTAGAGCCGCACGTTCGAGGGATCGATCGGGGTGAAGACCTGCTTCTCGCGCATGAGCGTATTGGTGATCTTGAGGTCCATGTCTCGGACTCCGATTGGTCTGTTCCAGGCTGTCGTCAGTGCGCCGCGCGCACGGGTACGATCAGCGACAGACCTCGGCTGTCGTGTAGAACGCGGTGCCGATCGAGGTCAGCGGGCGGCGCGCGAACATGGAATCCCCTCGGGTTAAGCCGTCTCGCCGCGCAGCCGGGAAATTGCCCGGTCGCGACCGATGAGAGGTAACAGATCGCCGAGTTCCGGTCCACGTTCGCGTGCCGTGAGGGCCTTGCGCAGTGGCATGAACAGACCCTTGCCCTTGCGCCCGGTCTCCGACTTCAGGATGCCGGTCCAAGTCCCCCAGGTTTCGGTCGTCGGCTCACCGCTGGGTAGCAGGTCGGCGGCGGCGGCGCAGAACTCCGTGTCGTCCTCTTCGATCACCGGTTCGATCGGGCCGACGACGACCCGCCACCAGTCGCCGGCTTCGGCCAGTTTGGTGATGTTGCCGCGGATCGCGCTCCAGAACGCCTCTCCGCCTTCCACTCCAAGATCGGCAAGGCGACCCGCAACATTGGCATATTCCGTCTCATGCAGGACCTTGGCATTGATCTGCAGCAGCTCGGCCGGATCGAAGCGCGGTGTGGCGCGCCCGTAGCGGGAGATGTCGAACCCGGCGACGAGCTGATCGAGTGAGGTCGCGGCCACCACCTCGTTGGTGCCGAGTCCGGCGAGCAGCGAGTTGATCGCCATCGCCTCCAGACCCTCGGTCTCGCGCATCTCCTCCAGGCTGAGGCTGCCGATCCGTTTGGACAGGCCGGAGCCGTCGGCGCCGACGATCAGCGAGGTATGTCCCAGAACCGGCGGCTCGGCCCCCAGCGCCCGGAACAGCTGGATTTGCGTCGCCGAGTTCGTGACGTGGTCCTCGCCTCGGATGATGTGGGTCACGTCGAGTTCGATATCGTCGACCACCGAGGCGAGTGTGTAGATCGGCCGTCCGTCCGCGCGCAACAGAACCGGGTCGGACTGGGACGCCATGTCCTGGCGGCTCTCGCCCCTGACGAGATCGTCCCAGGCGACGGTCTCGTGATCGAGCTTGAAGCGCCAATGCGGCCGGATGCCTTCCGCCTCCTTCGCCGCCCGGTCGGCATCCGTCATCGACAGCGCGGCGCGGTCGTAGACCGGTGGACGGCCCGCCGAGAGCTGCTGCTTGCGCTTCAGCGACAGTTCCTCGGAGGTTTCGTAGCAGGGGTAGAGCCGCCCCATCTCCTTCAGGCGGGCAACCGCCGCGTCGTAGCGGTCGAGCCGGTCCGACTGGCGGGCGAAAAGGTCCCAGCCGAGGCCGAGCCAAGTGAGGTCCCGCTCTATCTTGGCGGCGAACTCGGCCGTGCTGCGCTCGGTGTCGGTATCGTCGGAGCGCAGCAGGAACCGCCCTCCACGAGCTCGGGCGAAAAGCCAGTTGATCAATGCCTGGCGGGCATTGCCGACATGCAGGAGCCCCGTCGGGCTCGGCGCGAAACGGACGGTGACGGTCATCGGGTATCCCGTTGGTCTGCGGGTCGTGCGCCGGTCGGCGGCGACCCTATTCCGCGGCCTCTTGCGCCTTCTTCGGGCGATAGACGCCGACGAAGGCGTTGGTGATCGGATAGCGGCGCTCCTTGCCGAACGAGCGGCTGGTGAGCTTGACACCCGGCGGCGCTTGGCGGCGCTTGTACTCCGCCCGGTCGAGCAGCCGCCAGACTTTGAGGACGGTCTCGCTGTCGTAACCCTTGGCGACGATGTCGGCGACCGGGGTCTCGTGCTCGATCAGCTCGGTCAGGATGCCGTCCAGCACCGGATAGGGCGGCAGGCTGTCCTCGTCCTTCTGGTCCGGTCGCAGTTCGGCCGAGGGCGGCTTGGTGATGATCCGCTCCGGCATGACCGCGCCGTCGGGGCCGAGGCTGTCGGCCGGTTTGTTGGCGTTTCGCCAGCGGCACAGCTCGAACACCGTGGTCTTGTAGACGTCCTTGAGCACTGAATAGCCGCCGCACATGTCGCCGTAGAGGGTGGCGTACCCGACCGACATTTCCGACTTGTTGCCGGTCGACAGGACCATATGGCCGAACTTGTTGGACAGCGCCATCAGGGTGATCCCGCGCGACCGCGCCTGAACGTTCTCCTCGGTGATGTCGGGAGTGGTCCCGGCGAACTGGTCAGCGAGCATCGTCTCGAAGGCCTGCATGGCCGGGCCGATATTGACGGTCGTGTAGTCGACGCCCAGCAACTGGGCGGCGGCGGCCGCGTCCTCCAGGCTGTGATCGCTGGTGTAGGGCGACGGCATCATCACGCACCGCACCTTGTCCGGGCCGAGCGCGTCGACCGCCACGGCGGCGGAGAGGGCGCTGTCGATCCCGCCGGACATGCCGAGGATGACGCCCGGGAAACCGTTCTTCGTCACGTAGTCGCGCAGGCCCAGCACCATGGCGCGATACGTCGCCTCCAGTCCGGCCTTGGGCTCGACCGTCTCGGTCCGCTCACAGGACCAGCCGTCCGCGCCGCGCGTCCAGGTGGTGGTGACGACCGCCTCCTCCCAAGCCGGGAGTTGGGCGGCGACGGTGCGGTCCGCGTTGAGGACGAAGGAGGCGCCGTCGAACACCAACTCGTCCTGCCCGCCGACCTGGTTCAGGTAGACCATCGGCAGGCCGCTCTCAACGACCCGCGAGGTGGCGTGTTGAAGACGGTTGTCGAGTTTCTGGCTGTCGAACGGGGAGCCGTTGGGGACCAGCAGCATCTCGCCGCCGGTCTCGCTCACGCACTCGACCACGTCCGGGCTCCAGATATCCTCGCAGATCGGCACGCCGATGCGAACGCCGCGCACTTCCATCGGTCCCGGCATCGGTCCGACGTCGAACACCCGCTTCTCGTCGAACACGCCGTAGTTCGGCAGATCCACCTTGTAGCGGGCGGCTCGAACGGCGCCGCCATCGAGCAGCAGCAAAGCGTTGTAAAGCTTGCCATCCTCGGCCCAGGGGGCACCGAGCAGGACGGCCGGACCGCCATCCGCCGTTTCCGCCGCCAGCTCCTCAACCGCGTCGCGGATTTCGGCGACGAACATCGGCTTCAGCACCAAGTCCTCCGGCGGGTAGCCGCAGGCGTAAAGCTCCGGGGTCAGAATGACGTCGGCGCCCGCCGCCGCGGCCTGTGCGCGCACCGCGCGCAGCTTGGCGAGGTTGCCGACGATATCGCCCACCCGGGGGTTGAGCTGAGCCAGCGTGATGATGAGTTGATCGGTCATGGCAAACAGTTAGCGCGCTCCACGGGCGGGGGCAATGCGGATCGCAGCCTGCCGGACCTCGGATCGCCGGGCGTTACCCGCTCGCCGCCAGAGATTCGAGGTCGCTGCCGCCCACCGTATAAGGCAGCCAGGTGCCGCTCCGGGTCAGTCCGAGTCGGGCATAGAAGTCGCGGGCGTGGTTGTCGGTCTTCACCGACAGGTCGAGCTTGACGCAGCCGCGTCCGATCGCCTCCCGCGCCAGGGCCGCCATCAGCCTCCGGCCGAGGCCGGTACCCCGCAGGTCGCCGTCGACGTACAGATCCTCGACATAGAGCTTCGGTCGTCCGGCCCAGGTCGAGTAGACGAAGTAATAGAGAGCCAAGCCGACCGCCCTGCCGTCCGGCCGTTCGGCGATCATGGCGTGGAAGTAGGGGTGCGCGCCGCTTCCGTCGCGGCGCAGATCGTCGACGCTGCCGGTGACGTAGTCCGCCGCCTCCTGAACTTCCGCGAGCGCCCGCACCAGCCGGCGCACCGTCTCGGCGTCGTCTTCACCGGTCTCTCCGGGGGCTCTGAGGATGGCCGGTCTGATCGTGATCTCCATGGCGCCGATGGTATGCCTCGCGCACGCCCGGCGCCAACCGGTTTCCTCCTGTCGGCCGTCGCCCCTTTGAACGGCGGCGAATCGCGGCTAAGCTACCGACTCTGTTACGTTTCCCGGCGGGTCCCCGCGTCTATGGCGAACCGGTACATCCAGGACTTCAAACGGCTGGTCGGCAACGATCAGGTCGTGATGGCCGCGGTCGCCGTGGTTGTCGGCGGTGCCGCCGCGGGCGGCGCGATCGCGTTCCGCGAGGCGATCGATCTCTTGCAGTTCCTGTTTCTCGGCTTCCGGACCGAGATGGTCGTGACATATGCCGCGGAAATGGGCGGCTGGCGACTGGTCCTGGCGCCGGTCCTCGGCGGGCTCATGGTCGGTCTGTTCTGCAAGTACGTCATGCCCGGCGGCAGACCGCAGGGGGTGGCGAACGTGATCGAGTCGAGCGCACTGCGCGGCGGCCGGATGTCCATGCGCCAAGGGTTGGGCGCCGCGGCGATCAGCGCCACGTCGATCGGCTGCGGCGCCTCCGTCGGCCGCGAGGGCCCGGCGGTGCATATCGGTGCGTCGCTCGCCAGTTTTCTCGGCCGCCAGCTCAACCTCACCCGGAGCCAGGCGCGGACCCTGCTGGGCTGCGGCGTCGCCAGCGCCGTGGCGGCGTCCTTCAATGCGCCGATCGCCGGGGTGTTCTTTGCCCTCGAAGTCGTGATCGGCCATTACGCGCTTTCCGCCTTCGCGCCGATCGTCATCGCCTCCGTGTTCGGCACCATCCTCTCGCGGATCTGGTTCGGGGACTACCCGGCGTTCGAAATGCCGAGCTACACGATCACCTCGTTCCTGGAGTTCCCCGCCTTCATGATCTTGGGGGCCGTCTGCGCCATCGGGGCGATCGCCCTGATGCGGGTGACGGCGGAGATCGAAGTCAGAGGGCTGCAATCCCGCATACCGCGCTGGATGCAGCCGGCCTGTGCCGGGTTGATCGTCGGTATCGTTGCCCTGGAGTTCCCGGAGATTTTGGGTGTCGGGTACGAGGCGATGGATACGGCGCTGCACGAAGGCTACGGCCTCAAGATGCTGATCAGCCTCGCGATCCTGAAGATCCTGCTGACGGCGATCTGCCTCGGCGCCGGGTTCGGAGGCGGGATATTCTCGCCGTCGCTGTTCATCGGCGCGATGCTCGGTGGCGCCTATGGCATCGTCGCGACCGTTCCCTTTCCCGAATTGTCCTCGGGTCACGGCGCCTACACGCTGATCGCCATGGGCGCGGTGTCGGCGGCGACGCTCGGGGCACCGATTTCGACGATTCTTATCATTTTCGAGCTGACCGGCGACTACAAGCTGACCGTCGGCGTGATGGTCGCGGTGGTGATCGCCTCTGTGTTGACCCGCGTGCTTCACAGCCCGTCGTTCTTCGCCGATCAACTCCGCCGACGCGGGGTTCATATCCACGGCGGCCACGATGTCGGCGCCTTGCGGGCGCTCAAGGTCCACGATTTGATGAAGCAGGATCACATTGCCGTCAGCGTCGAGACCGGACTCGACAGCCTGCGCAACCGGCTGCGTCTCGCGCCGATGAACGAGTTGTTCGTGATCGACGCCGACGAGAAGCTGGTTGGCACCATAACGCTCAGCGATCTCGGCGAGGTGGCTTTCGATTCGTCGCAGGACCGCGACTACACGGCGATCGACCTTGCCCGCAAGCATCCCCCGTTCCTGGAACTCGGAGACGGCGTCGAGAAGGCGATTCGGCGCTTCTCGGAAGCCGAGGAGGGGTTGCTTGCCGTCGTCGATTCGGCCGCGCGAATGCGGCTCATCGGCTGCCTGCACGAGCGGGACGTCATGCGTGCCTATAATCAGGCGCTGATCAGACAGCAGGCCGAGGAGCACGGCGAAACGCTCTGAGCGCCGCCCGAGCGACCGGATGCGGCTGCCGGAAATGCATGGGGGGTGCCGCAGCACCCCCCGTAACCCCTGAACCGCAGGCACATGGGACCGGCTCAAGATTGCACCGAGCGATCCGGGGCTTTCATCCGGCGACCGCCGATCCGCATCGACGGCCGCTCAACCGATGTAAGAAATTCGCCTCGCCCCGAATTGCTAAGCTGAAAGGAATAACAAAAAGTTAAATTCGTTTAGTTTCCTCAAATGGGCCGTGCCGGACTAAACCCTGGGGGTCGGCGCATGGGATGCTATATGGTCGGAGCATGGCGGATCTGTTTTCGAACGACGGAGCCGGGGGGCTGGACCCGGCCGAGTACCGGCGGCCTTCGGGTCCGGCGCCGGCCTATCCTGGGCCCGGCGCCGGCGCTGTGGCGACGGGCGCGCGCAGGGGCTACCTCGACGGTCTGAACGACGGCCAGCGCGCGGCGGTGGAGGCGCTCGACGGTCCCGTCCTGGTTCTCGCGGGAGCCGGCACCGGCAAGACCCGGGTGTTGACCACGCGCCTCTCCCATCTCCTCGCCCTCGGCAACGCGCGGCCCTGGAACGTGCTCGCCGTCACCTTCACCAACAAGGCCGCGCGGGAGATGAAGGAGCGGGTGGCCGACATCGTCGGCCCGGCGGCCGAACAGGTCTGGCTCGGTACCTTCCACGCGCTTTGCGCCCGGATCGTGCGGCGGCATGCGGAACTGGTCGGGCTGAAGTCCAACTTCACGATCCTGGACGCCGACGATCAGGTCCGGCTGCTCAAACAGGTCCTGCAGGCGGAGGGTGTCGACGACAAGCGCTGGCCCGCGCGGGTTGTGATGGGCGTGCTGCAGCGTTGGAAGGATCGGGGCCTCACCCCGGACCGGATCGGCGTTGCCGAGGCCGGCGACATGGCCGGCGGCAAGCTGCAGGATATCTATCGCCAGTATCAGGAGCGGCTGATCACTCTGAACGCCGCGGATTTCGGCGATCTTCTGCTGCACTGCCTGACTCTGTTCCAAACTCGACCGGAGGTTCTGGAGCAGTATCAGAAGCAGTTCCGCTACATCCTCGTCGACGAGTATCAGGACACGAACGTCGCCCAGTATCTCTGGCTCCGGCTGCTCGCCCAGAGCCACAAGAACATCTGCTGCGTCGGTGACGACGATCAGTCGATCTACGGCTGGCGTGGCGCGGAGATCGGCAACATCCTGAAGTTCGAGAAAGATTTCCCGGGAGCCAAGGTCGTCCGGCTCGAGCAGAACTATCGCTCGACCTCGCGCATCCTGGCCGCCGCCTCCGATCTGATCGCCCACAACGAAGGCCGGCTCGGCAAGACCCTGTGGACCGAGGGAACCGACGGCGACCACCTCACCGTTCGGGGTGTGTGGGACGGCGAGGAGGAGGCTCGGGTCGTCGGCGACCGTATCGAGGACTACCAGCGCGCAAAGGTGCCGCTGCGCGAGATGGCGGTGCTGGTCCGTGCCGGCTTCCAGACCCGCGAATTCGAGGAGCGGCTGATCACCCTCGGCGTGCCTTACCGCGTCGTCGGCGGCGCGCGGTTCTACGAGCGCAAGGAGATCCGCGACGCGATCGCCTATCTCCGCGTCATCAACCAGCCGGACGACGACCTCGCGTTCGAACGGATCGTCAATGTACCCGCCCGAGGTATCGGCAAGACCACCGAGCAGGTTCTGTTCGGCCATGCCCGCGCGTCCGGCGTGTCGCTCACGGCGGCGGCGGAGCGGTTGGTGCGCAGCGATGAGTTGAAGCCGGCGGCGCGCCGCGCGGTCGGCGGGCTGATGGATGATTTCGCCCGTTGGCGCGAGGCGGCCCGGACCGAAGGACCGTCCGATCTCGCCCGCATGGTTCTGGATGAAAGCGGCTACACGGCGGCCCTGCAGAGGGACAAGTCTCCGGAGGCGCCGGGTCGGCTGGAGAACTTGAAGGAACTGGTGACGGCTCTGGAGGAGTTCGAGAGCCTCGGGGGATTCCTCGAGCATATCAGTCTGGTGATGGAGAACGCCGAGGCCGCGGATGGCGAGCAGGTCAGCCTGATGACTCTGCATGCCGCCAAGGGATTGGAGTTCGACGTCGTGTTTCTTCCGGGCTGGGAGGAGGGGATGTTTCCGAACCAGCGGGCCCTGGACGAGAACGGCGCCGCCGGCCTGGAGGAGGAACGGCGGCTGGCCTATGTCGGCCTGACCCGGGCGCGCAAAAAGGTGGAAATTCTGTTCGCCGCCAACCGGCGTGTGCATGGTCTTTGGCAGAGCGCCATTCCGTCGCGATTCGTCTCCGAACTGCCGGAGGAGCATGTGGAGATGATCAGCGACACCGGGCTCTATGGGTCGAGGACCTCAGGATATGGCGGCGGTTACGGCCGAGGGCAGGGCGGTCTTTCGCGCGGCGGCGACGGGCTCAGCTACGACAGCGACGCCGAGGCGCAGCTCCCGGCTTGGGACAGCGCCGTCGGCAAGGGGCGGGTGGCCGGTCGTGGCCCCGGCTACATGCGGCGGGGTGGCGGGTCGATCCGGACCCGCGCACCGGTGATCGACGGCGAGGGCTACACGGTCGACCGGTCGAAGCCGGCGAAACACGCGGTGGGCGATCGGGTTTTCCATCAGAAATTCGGCATGGGAACCGTCAGCCAGGTGGACGGCGACAAGCTTGAAGTCGCGTTCGACCATGCCGGAATCAAGAACGTGGTCGACACCTTCGTCTCCAAGCCGTAAATCCCGCCTCCATGAGCAAGCTCTGGCGCATCGCCCTAACCGTTCCGGCCAAGGCTTCCGAAGTCGTGGCCGACGCCCTGTCGCCCTTCGTGTCCGCCGTCACCGCGCTCGAGGATGCGCCCGGCGGCAGTTGGACCGTCGAAGGCATCGCCGAGGACGAGCCGGAGCGCCCGGCGATCACCGCCGCCCTGGCGCTTGCCGCGGCGACCGTCGGAACGCCGCCGCCGGACACCGTCATCGAACCCCTGCCGGAGGTCGACTGGCTGGCCTTGAACCGACAGTCGTTTCCGCCGATCCGCGAGGGGCGTGTGTGGATCCGCGGTTCCCACGTGGAGCAGGCCGCACCGGCGGGGAGTGTCGAGTTGCTGGTCGATGCGGCGCGCGCCTTCGGGTCCGGCAGCCACCCGACCACGGCGCTGTGCTTGCGGGCGATTCAGGATCTGGCAAAACGCCGGACTCCGCGCAACGTCCTCGATCTCGGCTGCGGGTCCGGTATTTTGGCGATGGGGCTGGCCAAACTGGTGCCCTCCGCACGGACGCTGGCGGTGGATCTCGATCCGGTGTCCGTCGCGACGGCGGCGGAGAACGTCCGCATGAACCGGGTGGCCGGCCGGATCGCGACCCATGTCTCGAACGGCTGGCGCTCGCCCATCGTGCAGCGGACGGCGCCTTTCGATCTGGTGGTGGCGAATATTCTCGCCGGACCGCTTGCCGAGATGGCGCCGTCGCTGAAACAGGGATTGGCGCCCGGCGGGATTGCCATCCTCTCCGGCCTGCTCACCGAGCAGGAGAGGTGGGTGCTGTCCGTTCACCGCGCCCAGGGTCTGCGGCTGATCCGCCGCTACCGCCGCGACGGGTGGAGCGCGCTGGTCCTCGCCTGACTGTTTCGCATGACAAAAAAAGAGACGGCCGGCACTGGGTGCCGGCCGTCCCGCCTCAAACCGCCCGTCGATGGGGAAGATCAGGCGGCGTGACGCACGTCTGTATTGGCGGCGGCGGCGGGCGCTGCCGGACGCAGATGCGGTTCCACGGGGTTCGCGGTCTTCGGCGCCGTCGCTGAGAGGTAGGCGTCGCTCGGGGTGCCGAGCACCTCGGCATCGGCGCGGCGGATCACACCGGCCCGCAGCGCCGTTATGTCGAGGCCGATATCGGCCAGCATGCGCGGGCTGAGGTCCTCGACCGCCGCCAGGGTCCGGCGATGGGCGAGCCGATCGCGCAGGCTCTTGAAGCCCTCCACGATCAGGTTCCGAATGTAGGTGCTCCGCATGGCCCGGGCCCGAGCGACCAGCGCGTACGGGTCCTCCGGCAGGGCCGACGGCACGCGCAGGATATCGTTCTGGGTGGACATCGGGTTTCTCCTTGGAAATAGGTACCGGTCTTCGACCGGCGTTGATGACACCAATATGGCCCGAGCGCGGCCCGGCACCATTTGAGTTTTTGCGGTGCAGCATTGCGTTGAACGCATGGCCGAAGCGGATAGCTATGCGCTGTAGGTCGGTCAGCCTTTCGCCCCGGCGCGACAACAAGCAAAGGCCCCTCCGAAGAGGGGCCCCGCACACGCTCGAAACCCTGGGAGACGGGTACGATCTCGGCCTTGACGGCCAAGCGCAGAAGACCCGTGCTACGCTTGGCCACCCAATGATTTGTTGGGTCCACGGCGCAATTCAAAGGGGCAAAAATCAATGCAGACCCGTGCTCAGTGCATAGGTCGACGGCGGCCGTCTACCCGTCGATCAGGGCGACCCAATCCTCTTCGCTGAGTATCCGCACACCCAAGGCTTCCGCCTTAGCCGCTTTCGATCCGGCGTCGGCTCCGACGACCACGTAGTCGGTTTTCTTGGAGACCGAGCCCGCGACCTTTGCGCCGAGGGACTCCGCCCGCGCTTTCGCTTCACTCCGCCCCATGGTCTGCAAGGTGCCGGTGAAAACCACCGTCTTGCCCGCGACCGGACTGTCCGCGGCCAGCGTCGGTGCTTCGAAGGCTTCGATGCTCAGTTCGTTGTCGAGATCGTCCAAGACCTCTCCGTTGTGCGGCTCGGCGAAGAAGTCGATCAGGTCCTTGGCGACGGCACTACCGATCTGATCGATGTTGATCAGGTCGGCATAGGCTTCGCTTTCCGGATCGGCGGCGGCCGCCATTGCCTGGCGCAAAGCGTCGAGAGTGCCGTAGTGGGTCGCCAACAGTCGTGCCGTGGCCTGTCCGACCTGACGGATACCAAGCGCGAAGATGAAGCGGTCGAGGCCGATCGTCCGGCGTCCCTCGATCGCCGCCAGGAGCTTGTCGGTGGAAACGATCTTCGTCCCCTCCCGACCGATCAGCGTCCGGCGATGCTGCTTCAGGCGAAAAACACTGCCCGGCCGGTCGATCAGGCCGTCGTTGTAGTAGGTCTCGATCTGCTTCGCGCCCAGACCTTCGATGTCGAATGCGTCGCGGCTCACGAAGTGCTTCAGTCGCTCGACGGCCTGGGCCGGGCAGACAAGGCCGCCAGTGCAGCGTCGGATCGCTTCTCCCTCCGGCCGCCGCGCCTCGGATCCGCATCGCGGGCAATGCTCTGGGAAGGCGTACTCCTGCGACCCCGCCGGCCGCTTCTCGACGATCACCCGCACCACCTGCGGAATGACGTCGCCGGCGCGCTGGATCACCACCGTATCGCCGACCCGGATGTCTTTGCGCCGGATCTCGTCCTCGTTGTGCAGCGTCGCGTTGGTGACGGTGACGCCGCCGACCTTCACTGGCTCCAGCCGGGCGACCGGGGTCAGCGCGCCGGTGCGGCCGACCTGAATGTCGATCTCCCGGAGCACGGTTTCGGCCTGTTCGGCTTTGAACTTGTGGGCGATGGCCCAGCGTGGCGCCCGACTGACCATGCCGAGACGCTGTTGCCAGTCGATCCGGTCGACCTTGTAGACGACACCGTCGATATCGTAGCTGAGGTCGTGGCGACGCTCGCCGATATCGGCATACACGGCGAGCGCTTCGTCCACAGTCCCGCAGAGCTTGGAGAGCGGATTGGTGGTGAAGCCCCAGCTCTCCAGCTTCCCCAGGAACGTATGATGGCTGTCGGCGAAATCCTCGCTGATCTCGCCCCACGAATAGGCGAAGAACCGAAGCGGCCGTGACCGGGTGATCTCGGGGTCGAGCTGCCGCAGGGATCCGGCGGCCGCGTTGCGCGGATTGGCGAAGATCTTGGCTCCGGCCTCGGCCTGTCGTTCGTTCAGCGCGACGAAGTCCTCCTTGGTCATGTAGACCTCGCCGCGCACTTCGAGCACGGACGGTACGCCCGCCGGCAGGTTGCGGGGAATATCGTTCAAGGTCTCCAGATTGCGGGTGATGTTCTCGCCCTCGGTCCCGTCGCCACGCGTCGCGCCTTGAACCAGTCTGCCGTTCTCGTAGCGCAGAGAGGCGGATAATCCGTCAATCTTCGGCTCCGCCATCAGCGCCACCGGTTCGTCGTCGCGCAGATTGAGGAAGCGTCTCACCCGGCGTTCGAACTCCCGTACGTCCTCGCTGTCAAAGGCGTTCGCCAGCGAAAGCATCGGCCGCACATGCCGGACCTTGGCGAAACCCTCCGCCGGCCCCGGGGCAACCCGTTCGCTGGGGCTGTCTGTGCGCTTCAAGCCGGGGAAGCGTTCCTCGATCGCCTGGTTGCGGCGGCGCAGACCGTCGTATTCGGCGTCGGTCAGTTCAGGCGCGTCCTCCAGGTGATACAGCCGGTCGGCCTCGGCGATGGCATCCGCCAGGCGTGCAAGTTCCGTCTCGGCTTCGGCTCGGCTCAGATCCTTTACGGGCTTGGCGCTGACGGGGGGCGACGCGGCGTCGTTCATGCCGGATCCCTGATCATCTCGGAGGGTGGGAGGACTGGTTCAACAGGCTGTCGGCAGCGGCTCTGGCTTCGCTGGTGATCGCCGCGCCGGAGAGCATGCGCGCGATCTCCTCGCGGCGTTCCTTGGAGCCGAGGCGGACAACATCCGTCGCGGTGACCTGGTCGTGGACGCGCTTGGCCACATGCCAGTGGTGGGCGCCCTGCGCCGCGACTTGGGGCGAATGGGTGACGACCAGCACCTGCAGCCGGGACGCCAGCCGCGCCAACCGGTCGCCGACCGCCGCCGCCACGGCACCGCCGACGCCGGAATCCACTTCGTCGAATACCAGGGTCGGCACGGGGCTCGCCTCCGCCAGCACGACCTTGAGCGCCAGGAGAAAGCGCGAGAGCTCGCCGCCGGACGCGATCTTCGACAGCGGACCCGCCGGCATGCCAGGGTTGGTGGCGACCTGGAAGGCCACGGCATCGAGCCCGTTCGATCCCCAGCGGGTCTCGTCCAGCCGCGTCACCGCCGTTTCGAACCGCGCCTTGTCGAGCTTCAGCGGCGGTAACTCCGCCCCGATCGCGGCGTCGAGCTGGGCGGCCGCTTCGCCGCGCGCCTTCGACAGCGCCTCTGCGGCGACGACGTAGTCCTTGCGGGCCCGATCCTCGGCGGCGGACAGCGCACCGATCTCTCCGCCCTTGCCGTCCAGCGCCGCCAGATGATCGGCGAACCGGCGATGCACCTCGGGCAGTCGATCGGCGTCGACGCCATGCTTGCGCGCGAGGTCGCGCAGGGCGTGGAGGCGGTCGTCGATTTCGGACAGGCTGGTGCCGTCCGCGTCTATGTCGGCGGCTGCCGCGGCGATCTCGGCGCCCGCGTCCTGCAATTCGGCCGCTGCCCGGTCCAGGGCGGCGAGGGCCGTGTCCAGTCGGCCGGCGGCCCGGTCGGCGACCCGCTCCAGAGCCCGCTGGGCCCGGGCGACGGCGTTGTCGGCGCCACCGTCTTCGGCGATGGCGGCGCTGGCGGTGTTCAGCGCTTCGACCACCGCTTCGGCGTTCATCAGCATCGACCGGGTCTCCGCGAGGCGATGCTCCTCGCCGACCTGGGGCGCCAGTTGGTCCAGTTCGGCGACGGCGTGGCGCAGGTATTCCTCGTCCGCCCGCGCCCGTTCCAGGTCGGCCCGGGCGGTCTCGAGGGCGACCAGGGCGGTGTTCCAAGCGCTCCAGGCTTTGGCGACAGCCGCCGCCTGGCCGCGGAGACCGGCGAAGGCGTCGAGGGTATCGCGATGGGTGGACGGGTCCATCAATCCGCGCTGGTCGAACTGCCCCTGGATCTCGACCAGTACGTCGCCGAGACGGCGCATCAAGCCGACGCTGGTGGGTTGGTCGTTAACATAGGCACGGGACCGCCCGTCGGCCGTTACAACCCGTCGGAGAATGAGATTGCCCTCGCTCGACGCGAGGTCGGCGTCGGACAGGATGGCGTCCACCTGGGTCGGATCGGCCAAATCGAAGGCCGCGATCACCGTGGCCTGGTCGGCGCCATGGCGGACGAGTCCGGAATCGGCGCGTTCGCCGAGGGCCAGCCCCAATGCGTCGAGCAGGATCGACTTGCCGGCACCCGTCTCGCCGGTCAGCACCGACAGACCCGGCTCATAAGTCAGGTCCAGGCGGTCTATCAGCACCACGTCCCGGATCGAGAGTGAGGCCAGCATGGCTTAAAACGGGCCAAGGCCCCAGCCGAACCACCCGTCGTCGCCGGACTCCGCTGTGGTCCGCGCCCGGCCTTCGGTCGCCAGCACGTAGGCATCCTCGTACCAGTCGGAGCCCGGATAGTTGTATCCAAGCACCGCGGCGGTTCGCTTCGCTTCGGCGGTCAGGCCGATGGCGACGTAGCTTTCGGTCATCCGCATCAACGCTTCCGGAACCTGCTCCGTCGTATCGAATTCGTCCACCACACGCTTGAAGCGGTTGATGGCCGCCAGATACTGGCCCTGGCGCATATACCAGCGCCCGATACTCATCTCCTTTCCGGCGAGATGGTTGCGGGCCAGATCGATCTTGAGCCGGGCGTCGCGGGCGTATTTCGAGTTCGGAAAGCGCGACACGACCTCCTCGAAGGAGGACAGCGCGTCTCGTGTCAGCTTCTGATCGCGGCCGACATCGACGATACGCTCATAGTAACACAGCCCCTTCAGATAGTAGGCGTAGTCGACGTTCGGATTACCCGGATTGAGCTGGATGAACCGGTCGAGGGCGCTGACCGCGTCGTCGTACTCGTTCGATTGGTAAAGCGCATAGGCCGCCATCAGTTGCGCCTGGGTCGCCCAGACCGAGTAGGGATGCTGACGTTCGACCTCGTCGAACAGAGGAGCCGCCGCCTTGAAATCCCCGGCCAGCGCGGCGTTGTAGGCATTGTTGTAGAGTTCCTCCACGGGACGCTCGACGTAGTCGGCGACGTCGTCGCTGGAACATGCGGACAGCCCTGCGACAAGGGCGACCGTTGCCAGGCGCACGCGGAAAAGGCGCGAGACGGAGAGACGCGAAGGGGTCAGGCGGGTCGGCGGCATTGGCGGGTCATTTCCGGTTGCGCGGATGACCGCAATGTAAGGCGACGGGTGGATTGAGGAAAGGGGAACCGGGGTACCGTGCGCGCGGTCCGCGCATCGGCGTCCGATTCGGTGTATCTGAGCCCGGTCTCCGGCTGAGAAACGCCCGCTGAAAAATCGAAAGCCCCGCCGGGGCGGGGCCTGCGATCGGCAGTTATGAATCCCGGTTGGGGTTCAGGCGGCCTGCTTCATCTCGCCGGCTGCCGCCGACAGGGCCCACGGATCGATCCGCAGGGTTTCGCCGTTCGTCTCGGCAACCGAATCGGTCGTAGCGGCCAGGCTCAGGATCGTGTCCAGGTCCAGTCCGGTCTGCTCGGCCGCTTCAAGCGGCGTCAGCACGTAGGTATCGCGCATCGTGCGACCTCCTCATTAGCGTACGTCAAAGGGTCTTTTCGTCCCCGAACGGGCGCGCCTTTCCAATCAGCGGATCGGATGCGGGGCTCGCGGGGTATTGACATGCACTTTATGTCTGGTCGTCCGTCCCGCAAGGGTTCAGTGAATTTTTTCTTGCGATGCGGCTGCCTTGTGACATTGAAGCAACAAAATCCGAAGAAATCGTTAACCCTATCCCGCCCCGTCACGACGGAACGGGGATTCTTCCGTCAGCAGGGCTTTCTCGTGGGCGATCTGCCGCGTCTCCCGCCTCAGGAAATCCTCCACCGCATCCCGAAACCCGTCGTCGAGGATCAGGTGATTGCTATAGGTTTCCACGGGCAGGTAGCCGCGCTGGATCTTGTGTTGCCCCTGGGCCCCGGCTTCAACCGTGGCCATGCCGTGCTCGATGGCGAAGTCGATCGCCTGGTAATAGCAGGCCTCGAAGTGGAGAAACCTGTAGTCCTCGGTACAGCCCCAATTGCGCCCGAACAGGGTATCGCTGCCGATCAGATTCAGCGCGCCGGCGACCGGGCGGCCGTCCCGTTCCGCTACGACCAGCAATACGCGGTTGGCCATCCGCTCGCCGAGCAGCGAGAAGAAGGTGCGGTTCAGGTAAGGGGAGCCCCACTTCCTGTCGGAGGTGTCCATGTAGAAATGAAAGAACGCATCCCAATGGCGTTCCTCGATGTCGCGGCCGACCAGTCTGCGCAGCACAAGGTCGCTTTCCGCGACCTGCCGGCGCTCCTTTCGGATAGCCTTGCGCTTGCGCGAGGACAGGGCGTCGAGAAAATCGTCGAAGCTCGTATAGCCGTTGTTGCGCCAGTGGTACTGGAGGCCCGTGCGCTTGAGAAAGCCGAAAGCCCCCAGGCGCTCCCATTGGGCCTTCGGCAGAAAGTTAACGTGCGCGGTCGCAACGTTGAGCTGGTTCATCAGGGCGACGACACCGCCGGCGAGAATCTCCTCGGCTCGGGCCCGGTCGATGTCCGGGCGGACCAGCATGCGCGGCCCGGTCACCGGAGTGAAAGGAACCGCGGAGAGCAGTTTGGGGTAGTAGCGCCCACCCGCCCGCTCGTAGGCGTCGGCCCAGCCCCAGTCGAACACGTACTCACCCTGGGAATGGCCTTTCAAATACATCGGCATGGCGGCGGCGAGGCGGCCCTCGCCGTCCTTGACCACAAGGTGGCGCGGTAGCCAGCCGGTCTCCGCCCGCACCGATCCGCTCTCCTCGAGCGCGTTCAGAAAATCATGCGACAGGAAAGGGTTGTCGACGCCGGCGCAGGCATCCCACTCCTCGGCCCCGACGGCGGCGATGGCCGGTAGGATCGAGACTTCTTCCGCCAATTCCATGGTGACGTCGGTGCCGTCGGGCATTGCGTAATCCGCTGCGGCTTCTCGCAGGATCGAGGTGGGGCGGCGCCGCCGCGAAGCAAGGCCGCCCCGGCGTTCGATGGGAGGCGACGAAGGTCAGGAAACCTCGAAGACCGCCTCGACCTCGACCGCGACGCCGCGCGGCAGGGCGTTGGTCCCAACCGCGAACCGGGAATGTCGGCCTTTGTCGCCGAACACCGCCACCATCAGATCGGACGCTCCGTTCACCACTTCGGGCTGCTCGGTGAAGTCGGGGGTGCAACGCACAAACCCGCCGACCTTGACGACACGCACGACCCTGTCCAGATCGCCGTCGCAAGCCGCTTTGGCCTGGGCGATCAGGTTCTTGGCGCAGATCTCCGCGATCTTCCGGGCGTCGTCGGTCGACAGATCGGCACCGACCACGCCGATACCCTGAATCGTCCCGTCGAGCATCGGAATCTGGCCCGAAACGAAGACGAGATTGCCGGTGCGAACAAACGGAACATAGTTGGCGGCAGGCGTCGCCGGCGTCGGGATGTCGATGCCGAGTTCGGCCAAGCGGGCGTCGATGGTGCCGGCCATGGCTGGTTCTCCTTGATACAATTGGTCGGATCCGGGCGGACCGGATCGTTGAGACGGGCGGAGCCTAACGGCGCGGCATCGACGATGCCAGAGTTCCGCGCGTTCATGCCGCAAACGCGCTTGCTCTGACGTGACCATTGGGAGGCTGCCCGGCATTCGCATCGGCAGCGAGAGAAAACAAAGACCGGAAAAAGCCGGGTGCGCCAAGTCCTGTGCGGGCGCATCCGCTAGGCTGGACGGAGAACCGCCCTCAGGAGCTTCACAGGGTGGAGGAAGAAACGGAAGTCAGGCCCCGTTTCTTCCGCTTCCGCCGCCGGGAAAGCGACGGAACTCTTAGCGCCGACCGATCAGCCCCCGCAGTAGAATCGGTGCGCAAACTGGTCTCTAATCGAAATATATAGTGCCTGATTTGCGCAAGAACCACAATATATATTCCACTTCCGCCTGCAACAGGGGACGATGCCGACAGTTTCCCCAGGTTCGATGTCTGTCCTTGGCGCAGCGCAGCAAGCGCGCCAATATGAGTGATAGATCGTATCGAGGACGCCCATGTCGACTCTGCTCCGAAACGACCTCGACGACCGGCCCCCCTTGGGAACCTTGGCCCGAGGCGAACCGATTCAGGTCTTCGCCGCGCCACCCGGAACGCCCGCCCGACCGCAGATCGCGCGCGCATTGGGGATCGAGATGTGGGACACCGACGGCAAGCGGTACCTGGACGCCAGTTCCGGGCCGGTCGCCTGCAATCTCGGATATGGCAACCGGCGGGTGCTGGACGCGTTGCAGAGCCAGGCGGAGGCGGCCGCCTTCGCCAACGTTTCCCATTTCGAAAGCAGGGCGAACCGCGAGTTCGCAGAGCGTCTGGCCGAGGCTGCGGGACCCGGCTACGAGCGGGTCTTTGTGGTCTCCGGCGGCTCCGAGGCGAATGAGGCGGCCCTCAAGCTTGCCCGTCAGATCGCCCTGTCACGCGGCCAGCCCTCGCGCTGGAAGGTTGTTTCGCGGCAGCCCTCCTATCACGGCAGCACCCTGGGAGCGCTGGCCGTCACCGGCGACCCGGCGGCGCACGAGATGTTCGGAGCGATGCTGAAGCCGATGCCCAAGGTGCCGGCGCCGACGACCTACCGCATTCCGTCCGGTCATGACGCGGAAGGCTGGGCGCTTGCGTGCGCTCAAGTTCTGGAGGACACGATCCTCGCCGAGGGACCGGAGAGCGTTCTGGCTTTCATCCAGGAACCGGTCGGCGGCGTTTCGACCGGTGCGCTTGTGCCGGAGGCCGCCTATATGCGCCGGGTCCGCGAGATCTGCGACCGGCATGGTGTGCTGCTGATCCACGACGAGGTGATGAGCGGCGGTGGCCGGACCGGAGCCTTCCTGTCGCACGCGCACTGGCCGGACTGCAAAGCCGATCTGATCGTTATGGCCAAGGGAATCGGCGCCGGCTATCTGCCGCTCGGCCTTGTTCTGGCGCCCCGTGAGTTGGTTGAGACTGTGGCGGCGGGCGGCGGTTTTCAGCACGGTCACACCGCCCTCGGAAACCCGCTCTCCTGCGCTGTCGGCCTTGCCGTTCTCGAGGAGACGCTGGAGCGCGATCTGATCGGACGGGCGGCTGCGCTTGGCGCCAAGTTGAAAGGCCGGCTGGAAGATATGGCCGGGCGCTATCCGATCATCGGAGACGTGCGCGGCAAGGGACTCCTTCTGGCGGTGGAGTTCGTCGAGGATCGCGAGGACAAGAGGCCGTTCCCGATCGGCGCGAATGTTCCGGCGCGGGTCTCCCGTATCGCTACGGAGAACGGTTTGATACTGTACATGCGTCGAACGAACGGCGGACGCGATGGAGACTGGGTCATGGTGTCCCCGCCTCTGATCACGACCGACGGTGAACTCGACGAACTCTCCGAGCGGTTGGAGAAGACATTCGCACAGGCTCAGGAAGAGTCTTCGTCCCTCCGAAGCATCGGTGGTTAACCAAGAATTAAGAGAGAAACTGCGATTGTGAACCGATGAGCACCCTGGGTCACATCACGCACGACGTTATCGAGCGGAAACTGGCGAGCCATCGGCTTTGGCTGGATGGCGCCGCCGAAGGACAACCCGCGTCCTTCGCCCATGCCAACCTGTTCGGCGTCGACTTTTCCGGCCGGGACCTTCGCGAGGTCGATTTCGGCGGCGCGGGCCTGCAGGGTGTCCGGTTCGTCGGGTGCAATCTCACCCGCGCCATTTTCGCCGGCGCCGATCTTTCCGGCGCGTCGTTCCGGGACGCGACGCTGGAGGAAGCCGACCTGACCGGGACGCAACTGGTTGGGACGGTGTTCGAGGGGGCCGACCTGCGTGGCGTTTCCTTGCGCGGCGCCAGCGGCCTGCCGAGCGGCAACGGGGGCGAAGTCTTCGCCGAAACCTCCGTCAATTTCGTCGGCGCACGCATGCACCGCGCCAACCTGAAAGGCGCGAAGTTCGCCCAGGCCCGTATGGCGCAGACCGACCTGACCGGCGCGAACCTGGAGCGGGCCAACCTTCGCCGGGCGTCCATGTCCGGTGTCATCCTGCGCAACGCCAACTTGGTTTCCGCCGATCTGAGCGATGCCGATTTGAGCGATTCCCTCGCTACAGGCGCGGACCTGTCCGGCGCTCAGCTCGACGGCGCGACGATCGACCGGGCGAACCTGATCGGAGCGCGGCTGCGTGACGTCGATCTCAGCAAAGTCGATACCTCCAATGCCCGGCTTGCGCCCCCAGCGGACATCGTCGCCGCCGAAGTGCAGCGCACCCTGGTCGAGCACGATCGCTGGGTCCGTAGTGACGGAAGGCGCGGGTCTCGTGCCTCGCTCGATGGGGTCGATCTGACGGATGCGGATCTGCGTGGCCTGAATCTGTCCGGTGCCGATCTGCGCGGCGTGATCATGCATCGCGCGCTGTTGACAGACGCGCTTCTGGTGCTTGCCGACCTGTCGGGCGCGGATCTTTCTTTGGCGTCTTTGGCCCGCTGCAACCTGTCGGGCGCGATCCTGTCCGGCGCCAACCTTTCCCGCGCCGACCTGACCGACGCGATTTTGACGGCCGCTCCTCTGCTTTCCAGTCACGGCGAGAGCGCCGGACGCAAACAGGAGACGCGGCTGAACGGTGCCAATCTCACCGGCGCGGTGTTGGACGGGGTCAAATTGGACGAGGCGCGTCTGGAAGGTGTGCCGCCGAAGAAGCTGCGCTCCGGTAAGTAGCTATTCCTGGAAGGCGACGGTTCTCGGTAGGCACTTAACGAACCGTTCGACCGGGCGTAGGCTGTCATCGATCTCTTGCTGACGAGGGCGCGCCCGTGATCCCCACGACCCTGACGCCGGAAACCATCCGTCCGCTTTTCGAGCTTGGCGACGACGTCGTCTACATGAACTGTGCGGCTCAGGGGCCAGCTCCCAAGGTCGCTGCCGATGCCGGGCGCCGCGCTGTGGACCGCAAGGCTCGGCCCTGGGAGCCCGAGCGCGAACGGCTTGGCGCCGAAATGGCGCGATCGCGTGAGCTCTTCGCCGGGTTCGTCGGCGCATCGGCTGCGGATATCGCCCTGTCGACGGCGACCAGCTACTCGGTCGCCATCGCCGCCAATTCGATCAAGCTGGAGGCCGGTCAAACGGTTGTGGTTCTCGAAGGGCAATTCCCTTCGAACCTCTACGCTTGGCAAATTCTCGCGGAGCGCAGCGGGGCCGCCATGGTCGTGGTTCCGCGGCCAGAGGACGGCGACTGGACCAGTGCGGTGTTGGATCACCTCGGTCCGCAGACCGGCCTGGTGGCGCTGCCGAACGTGCATTGGGTGGATGGCGGCGTGCTGGATCTCGGACCGATCGCCGACGTGGCTCATGCTCAGGGGGCGGCGCTGTTCATCGATGCGACCCAGTCGATCGGCGTGATGCCGCTGGATATCAAGCGCCTCGATCCGGATTACGTCGCCTGCTCGGCTTACAAATGGCTCCTGTCGCCGGATCAGTGCGGCTATCTCTACGTCGCGCCGCGTCGTCAGCACGGTATGCCGGTCGAGCACAATCACGCCGGCCGGATCGGTGACGGACCGATGACTCTTTCGCCCGGCTACGGAACGCAGTTCCAACCGGGTGCCCGGCGGTTCGACCAAGGCGCGGCCGATTCGATGATCCATGTGCCGATGGCGGTGGCGGCCATGGAGCAGATCCAGAATTGGGGACTGGAGGCGATCGCCGGGGCGATGGAGCCGGTAATCGATCGGATCGCCGACGAGGCCGGGTCGCGGGGATGGTGGGTTCCACCGAAGGCGCACCGCTCGCCGCATTTCATCGGCCTCGCGATGCCGCAGCCGCCGTCGCCCGACCTGACGGAGCGTCTTGCGGCGAAGAACGTGTTCGTCAGCCTCCGCAGCGGCCGGGTGCGGGTGGCCCCCTATCTGTTCACGCGGATGGAGGAGGTGGACATCCTGTTCCGCGCGCTGGACCGGGAGATGCGCTCGGCTGCCTGATCGCCGCGCCGTCCCGGCACGGAACGATCCGCTTCAGCAGACAGGCGTCTCGGGCGTCACGGAGTCCGGGTCACGGCGCTCGGCCTTCTCCGGAGGACGTCGGGGCAGGCGCCGCTGGCGGACGTCGGTCATGTCGATAAACGAGACCCCGGGTCCGAGAACGCTGACGGTGGCCATCTTCAAGGTCTGCTCCATCTTCTGCTTGGAAAATCGGATGACCGGATCCGTCACGGCGACGATGAAGGCATTTTCCAGCGCCCGTTTCAGAACATCCGGCTGGTTGGTCAGGATTCGGATCGGTGCCTCGCTGTCGAGCGCGATGGCAACGCTGCAGGAAGCCTCGAAACGGGACGTGAGATCGCCGATCGGCGGCTCCACTGTGATGCGGAAGGGCAGCGGGATGATGATCGATGCCCGTCGGGCGCTTTCCAGCCGGAGTCGAAGAAAATGAGCGGAGATCGACAGCAGAGCGAAGATGACCGACAGCTCCAGGACGCTGCGGTAGTTGCCGGAAGTGAAGATCGGCGCGCCGCCCGACAGGCTTAGCGCATTGTCGAGGAGATAAATGACGAGCGTCAGTGTCAGCGATAGAGCGGCCATAAGGGCGGTCGCAATGGTGACGAGCCAGAGCGTGTAGGGGACATCCACGACCTCGCCGAGGGCCGGCGCGGCCTGCGGTCGCGGGGGAGTTGGGGCAGGCACCCGGACGATGGGCACCGGCCCTCCGTCTTCCATCAGCATGTCCGTTTCCGCGGTCATATCCGATTTGCCTTTTCAAACGCCTAAACAGGCAGTTTCCTTACGAATGAGTATATATAATTAAATAATACATTTCAATCGTAATGCATATCACGTTTTTGCATAGTGATATTATCGTTCCTGTCGGTCTCGCGGTTCCGATGCGTCAGTGAACGGCGATGGATCGCGTTGAATCTGCTGTAAGATCGCCCGTGCTCCTCGTCCAAGACGCGAGCCGCATCTCTTTCCAAGCTGCCGGAGCTCCGGTTGCGTCATCGGACACCAACCATGATTGACCACCCGATTCTGCGCACCCTGGCGTATCGAGACTACGGCCTATACACGGCGGGAAACGGCATCTCGCTGATCGGCATGTGGGTACAGCGGGTGGCGCTCGGATGGTTGACCTGGGAGCTGACCCACTCCGCGACGTGGCTCGGCATCGTCGCGTTCGCCGACCTGTTCCCGTCGGTGCTGATCGGCCTGATCGGCGGCGTAGCGGCTGACAGACTTGACCGTACCCTGGTGATCCTCGTCTGCCAGTCACTGTCGATGCTGCTGGCGGTAGCGCTCGGCGTTCTGACCCTCTCCGGTGCGATCTCGGTCGAGATGGTCGTCGCCATGACGTTCGCCAACGGCATGGTCGTCGGGTTCAACCAACCGTCGCGGCTCGCTTTGGCGCCTCGGTTGGTGCCGCGGGACCGGATCACCACGGCGGTCGCCATAAACTCCATGGTGTTCAACACCGCCCGCTTCGTCGGTCCGGCGATGGCGGGGCTGGTGATCGTCTGGTCGGACCTGGGCTGGGCCTTCATCGTCAACGCAGCCACCTATCTCTGCCTGCTGTCCGCACTTCTGGTCATCCGAGGCCGCAACCCCTCCATCGGTCGGGACGACGGGATGCCGCGGGCTCGCCGCGGGCTGTTGGCCGATATCGGCGAGGGCATGGCCTATGCGGCGCGCGACAGGGGATTGGGGCCGGTGCTGCTGCTCCACCTTGTCACGGCGATCTCGGTCAGGGCCGTCGTCGAGCTGCTGCCAGGCTTCGCCGACCGGGTGTTCGGCGGCGGTGCCGATACCCTGGCGATCATGACCTCGGTGACCGGCGCCGGCGCCATCGTCGGGGGATGGCTGCTCGCCGGCCGTCGGCGTCAGGGCGGGCTCGTTCCCATCGTCCTGGTCTCATCCGCCATCGTCGCGCTGTCCGTCCTGGCGGTTGCAGTGTCGGGGAGCCTGTGGGTCGCATTGCCGGCGCTCGGTCTCTACGGTGCCTCCATGGTGGCGGCAGGCGTCGGCACGCAAACCATCGTCCAACTCGCGGTCTCGCCGGAGATGCGCGGGCGGGTGTTGAGCCTCCATGGAATCATCTTCCGCGGTGGCCCGGCCATCGGCGCGTTGGCGATGGGCGCGGCCGGCGACGCGGTCGGGCTGAGGCCCCCGGTCGCCATCGGTTGCGCGGTCGCGTTGGCGATGGTCGCGTTTATCTGGATGCGGCGACATGCCATCTCGGCAGCGGTCGACCGGACAGACTGAACTTACCGACCGGGCCACGTCGGCCGGGCAAGGGAGGCGGGTCGATGACGATGACAGACACGGCAGGCCGCGGCCTTGCGGTTCTTGAGCAGCGGGTCACCGAAGACCTCGCTAAGGTCGCCTACCCGTCCGGCCGCTGGGTTACGCCGCATCATATCGCCGATGGCAGCCGCGTCCTGGACGTGCTGATCGTCGGCGGCGGCCAGGGCGGAACGGCGATCGCCCACGCGCTGACCCGCCAGAGGGTGCTGAACTACCGCATCGTCGACCAGTCCGAGGCGGGGTTCGAAGGCCCCTGGAACACCTACGCCCGCATGGCGACGCTGCGCTCGCCCAAGGCGGTGACCGGTCCGGACCTCGATATCCCGTGCCTCACCTTCCAGGCATGGTTCGAGGCGCAGCACGGTGCGTCGGCGTGGGAGACCCTGAACAAGATCGAAAAGGGCGACTGGGTCGCCTACTTGCTCTGGCTCCGCCGAGTGCTCGGTCTGACGGTGGAGAACGGTAAGCGCCTGGAGCGGATCGAGCCGGCCGATCCTTACTTGGTCGCCAGCGTTCGCGATCTCGCGAGCGACCGGTTGGAGCGGGTGACCGCCCGCAAGATCGTGCTTGCCACGGGGATCGAATCCTCCGGGCGCTGGTGGACGCCGCCGGTTGTCGAGGCGCTGGACCGGCGATACTGGGCGCATACCAGCGAGGAGATCGACTTCGCCGCGTTGAAGGGCAAGCGCGTCGCCGTGCTCGGGGCTGGCGCGTCGGCCTTCGACAATGCGGCGACGGCGCTGGAGGCCGGCGTCGGATCGGTAACGCTTTGTGTGCGCCGGCCGGAGCTTCAGCGGGTCCAGCCCTTCCGTTGGCTCAGTTTTCCCGGCTTCCTCGGGCATTTTTACACGCTCGACGACGCCTGGCGCTGGCGATTCATGAACTATCTTCTGTCGCTGCGCGAGGCCTTCCCCCGCGAGACCTGGCAACGGGTGGCGCGGCACGGCAATTTCGAGATGCGGACGGACGCCGGCTGGGACGCGGTTGAGGTGATGGGTGATGCCGTTCGGATCTCGACGCCCGGCGGCAATCTCGAAGCCGATTTTCTGATCGTCGGCACCGGTTTCGATATGGATCTCAGCCTGCGTCCCGAACTGGCGGGCGTCGGAGAGCAGGTTGCCCGCTGGTCAGACCGATATGCGCCGCCCGAGGGCGAAGAGAACCCGCGCCTCGGCCGCTATCCCTATCTCGGTCCGGCCTATGAGCTGCTGGAGCGGGAGCCTGCCACGGCCCCCTGGCTGCGGCACATTCGGCTGTTCACTTTCGGCGCGACCATGAGCTTCGGGCCATCCGGAGCGTCCATCAATGCCATGAAATTCGCCGTACCCCATCTGGTCGACGGCATCGTGCGGGACCTGTTCCAAGAGGACGTTCAGGATCATTGGGAAAATCTCATCGGCTTCCAGCTTCCGGAGTTCCTTTTCGACGGCGAGGAGGGCGAGGCCGCCCCTGCCGTGCCGGTGATCGACCGCGGATAGCCCCCCGATGCCGTCGGGTTGAGTCTGGACCACTCCACCGCTTGGCCTTACGAATGACGAAACAGAAATCAGCCAGTCCGGGGGAGCGCCGACACCCATGCCTATAGACAAGATCGTTCCCGACGTGGCCGCGGCCGTCGCCGGCGTGAAGGACGGCGACACCATCATGATCTCCGGATTCGGCTTCGCCGGCGTGCCGAACGACTTGATTCACGGCGTGCTCGATGCCGGCGCCAGGGATCTGACGATCATCTCCAACAATGCCGGGACCGGCACCGAGGGGTTGGCCGCGCTGATCGGCAGCGGACGGGTGACCCGGATCATCTGCAGCTATCCGCGCTCCAAGGGGTCCGACCTGTTCGATGCGCGCTATGCGGCGGGCGAGATCGATCTTGAGCTGGTGCCCCAAGGCACCCTGTCGGAGCGGATGCGGGCCGCCGGCGCGGGCGTCGCGGGATTTTACACGCCGACCGGAGTCGGCACCGACCTTGCGGACGGTAAGGAGGTCAGGCGTTTCGATGGCCGGGACTATGTGCTGGAACTGCCGCTGCGGGCCGACATCGCCTTGGTCCAGGCCTACCGGGCGGACCGTTGGGGGAACCTGACATACCGCAAGGCGGCGCGGAACTTCGGCCCGGTCATGGCCATGGCCGCCGACCTGACGGTCGTGCAGGTGCGTGAGGTCGTCCCGCTCGGCGAGATGGACCCCGAGACCATCGTCACACCCAGCATTTTCGTCGACCGGGTGGTCCATATCGATAACGACCGGGAGTGGGACATATGAGCGGCGCTGTTTCGACTTCGACTGAGGATGTCGGCTTCGCGAAGTTGTCCCGACTGCAGATCGCGTGGCGCGCCGCCGAGATGATCCCCGACGGCAGTTTCGTGAATCTCGGCATCGGAATTCCCACCCTGGCGGCCAATGTCATGCCCGAGGGCAAGGAGATCGTGCTCCACAGCGAGAACGGCATCCTCGGTGTGGGCCCCGGACCGGCCGAGGCGGATCGCGATCGCGACCTGATCAACGCCTCGAAGGACTATGTCACGCTGCAGCCGGGCGGCTCGTTCTTCGTCCACAGCGACGCCTTCGCGATGATCCGCGGCGGACATCTCGACCTCGCCCTGCTGGGTGCGTTCCAGGTGGCCGGAAACGGTGATCTCGCCAACTGGACCACCGGCGACCGGCGCTTTCCGCCGGGCGTGGGCGGTGCCATGGACCTGGCAGCGGGTGCCAAGGCCATCTGGGTGTTGACCGACCACGTCACCAAGAAGGGCGAACCGAAGATCGTCGAGAAATGCTCGCTGCCGCTGACGGCGCCGGGTGTCGTGAAGCGGATCTTCACCGATCTCGCGGTGATCGACGTGACCGGGAATGGTCTCGTGGTCCGCGAGATGGTGCCCGGCCTGACTCTGGAACGGCTTCAGGAGATGACGGAGCCGTCGCTGGCCCTCGCCGACGACTGGAAGGAACTGTCGGTGGCTTGACCCGCTGACGCACGCGTCACGATCAGGCCGGTTGGCGGCCGGTGCTGTAGCGGCCGCCGGGGCGGAACTTGTCCAGATAGGTGGGGACGATCATCTCCACCGAGGATGGCTCGATACCGAGATCCGACAGGGTCTTGGCGTCCTTCGCCACGAGATTGTCGTGCTTCAGCAACTCGACCTGGTCGCGGGTGAGCGGCGGTGTCGGCAGCAGTTCCAGCACGGCTGCCTGGATCGAGGCGGCCCAGAACGGCAGGTTGACCAACCAGGCTTTCCGGTTGGTCTCGCGGATCACCATCTCCAAGAGCTGGCGGAAGGTGTACACCGAAGGTCCGCCGAGTTCGTAGGTTTGCCCCTTCGCGTCGGGCTTCTCGATCGACGCCATGATCGCGTCGGCGACGTCGTCGACATAGACCGGCTGGAACTTCGTCGTGCCTCCGCCGATCAGCGGCAGCGCCGGGGAGAACTGCGCCATGCTGGCGAACTTGTTGAAGAAGCTGTCGTTCGGACCGAAGACGATCGAGGGGCGAAGGATCGTCGCCTGGGGGAACACCTCGCGAACCGCCTGCTCTCCGGCCGCCTTGCTGCGGGCGTATTGCGAGGCGGAGGCGGCGTCGGCGCCGATGGCCGAGACCTGAACCATGGTCGTGGCGCCGGCTTCCTTCGCCGCCTTGGCGATCAGGCCCGGCGCGGTCGATTGCACCGCATCGAAGGTGTTGCGGCCAGACTGGTAGAGAATGCCCACCAGATTGACGACGACCGACGCACCGTTGACCGCCCGCGCCATTGACGCCGGGTCGGTCACGTCGGCGCGCATCGGCGTGACCTGCCCGACGACGCCCATCGGCTTCAGGAACTTCGCCTTCTCCACGTCGCGGCAGACCGCGTTGACCCGTGCGCCGCGCTTGGCCAGTTCGCGCACGATGTGCCGACCGATGAAGCCGGAGGCGCCGAAAACGGTGACGAGCGTGCCTTGCATGGCGGGTTCCACTCCTACAGTCGAGAATTCCAGTTTCTTATAGTACAGGCGACGGCCCGTGGGGAGAACGAATGCCCTGCGACAGATCGCGCCGCGGCGGTCGCCGGCGCGTCGAAAACCCGTTTGACATTGCCGCCGCGGCGCTTATAACACGGCCCTCCGAACGGTCCTGGATGGACCGTCCGCGCCTGCCCAGGTGGCGGAATTGGTAGACGCGCTAGCTTCAGGTGCTAGTGACCGTAAGGTCGTGGAAGTTCGAGTCTTCTCCTGGGCACCACACTCTCTCGTCCGAATTGCCGATCCGGGACAGCAGACATGACCGCGACCGTGCATCAGGGCGACCTCCCGGACGGATTGGACCTCGGCAAGGTCGTCGCGATCGACAGCGAAACGATGGGTCTGCGCCCGGAGCGGGACCGGCTTTGCGTCGTCCAACTGTCGAGTGGCGACGGGGACGCCCATTTGGTGCAGTTCGCCAAGGGCGTCTACCAGGCGCCCAACCTGTGCCGGCTTCTCACCGATCCCTCGGTCCTCAAGCTGTTTCACTTCGCCCGTTTCGACGTTGCCGTGATGCGGGCGTATCTCGGGGTGGTCACGACGCCGGTCTACTGCACCAAGATCGCCTCCAAGCTGGTTCGCACCTATACGGACCGACATGGATTGAAGGATCTTTGCCGAGAGTTGCTCGGGGTCGAGGTCTCGAAGCAGCAGCAGTCGTCCGATTGGGGGGCGGTCGATCTGACGCCTGAGCAGGTGGCCTACGCCGCCTCCGACGTCCTCCACCTCCACGCGCTTAAGGCGCGGCTCGATGAGATGCTGGAGCGCGAAGGCCGCGAGCAGATGGCGCGGGCCGCTTTTGACTTTCTGCAGACTCGTGCCCAACTCGACCTGATCGGGTACGCCGACGAGGACATCTTCGCGCACTGACGGCCCCGACCGCCGCGCAGTCTTGCGGGCTGTCGGGTTGGTGTCGGCCATTCCGCATCGGGCGCCGCCACGGCCTTTGCCTATGCCTCGTTTCCCACAGACGCTATAAACCTTCTCTGAACAGTCGCGGAACGGGGCAGCTAGTGGCGGTCGCTCAAAATCACAGCCAGCGGGAAACGGCGAGTCCTCCGCGGGGCGGCCTGCGGGCCCGGCCGATCGCGCGGGCCAGCCGGTTGGTGGCGGCGATGAAGATGCTTCTGCCGGCGCTGGCGATCACGCTGGTCGCGCTGGTGTTGATCTGGCCGCAAATCGGCCGCAACACAGCGGACATTCCGGTCATCGAGGCTCCGGCCAGTCTGGAGGATGTCGACACGCTTCGCATGGCGAATCCGCGTTTCGTCGGCCTCGACGAGACTGATCGCCCGTTCGAGATTGTCGCCGAATCGGCCACGCAGGTCGGCGAGAACGGCCACGCCGTAGAACTTGAACGGCCCCAGGCTGACATGATCAACGAAGACGGCACCTGGGTTTCCCTCAACGCCCGGGAAGGCGTCTGGTTCAAGGACGCCTCGGTGGTCAATCTCTATGGCGGCGTCTCTCTCTTCCACGACGCCGGCCATCAGCTTGTCACCGAGGAGGCGATGATCGACATGGGCCCCGGCAACGTCTTCAGCGAGTTGCCGACGGAGGGACAAAGCCCCGGCGGCACGATCAAGGGCGAGGGTATGCAGAGCCTGGACCGCGGCGCCCGGATCATCTTTACCGGGCATGCGACGGCCGTGCTGTACAGCACCGGCTCCGGCGAGTAGCGGCACGAGAGTGATGGCACGACGATGATGGTACGCCTCGGCGCAATCCTGGCTGTTCTTCTGATCGCGGCGACCGGCCTTTCGACCGCTTGGGCCCAGCTCCTGCAGCAGCAGGGCGACGATCCGGTGACGATCGAGGCGGATGACGGCATCGAGTGGGTGCGCGACGAAAAGCTGTACATCGCCCGCGGCAATGCCAAGGCGGTGCGCGGGGAGATGACGGTGAGCGCCGACACCCTGACCGCCGCCTACCGCGCGAAGGACGGAAGCGGCAGCGAGGTCTACCGGCTCGAGGCGATCGGAAATGTCGAAATCACCTCGACCGAGGACCGCGCCGTCGGCGATAGGGCGGTCTACGATATCGACCAGGAGGTGATCGTCCTGCTGGGCGACAACATCAGTTTCCGGAACGGGGTCGACACCATCACCGCGCGAGACAGTCTTGAATACTGGGAGGCCCGTGGGCTTGCGGTAGCCCGGGGCGAAGCGTCGGCCGTGCGCGAGGGTCAGCGCATCGACGCGGATGTCCTGACCGCCCATTTCGGCGACGGACCGCAGGGCGAGAACCGGATCGAACGGGTCGACGCCGTCGGCAACGTGGTGATCACGACGCCCGAGGAGATCGTTCGCGGCAATGAAGGCGTCTATGACGTCCTGCGGGAGGTGGCCACCCTGAGCGGCGCCGTTCGTGTGACCCGCGGAGAAAACCAGCTCAACGGCGAGCGTGCCGTCGTCAACCTGAAGACAGGGGTCAGTCGCATGCTGCCCGGGACGGCGTCCGGTGGACGGGTAAGGGGCCTGTTCACGCCGGAAAAGGAGAATAACTAGCCCGCGTGCGGAAAACCGCCGCTTGGCGCGGCACCGTGTTAAGCTGCGCTTCTGTGGGGGAGCAAACAGAGGTCGGCGCCCAGAGCCGGCAGGGGACGAGAGAACGGATGGCATCGAAAGACGGCGACAGACCGACACGCCATGACGACGCCTCTCCGCGTCTCGTGCATCGGAATACGACCCGGCGCGGGCTGGCCGCCCACAACGTGGGAAAACGCTACAAGAAGCGTCCGGTTCTGCGCGATGTCTCGGTGACCGTCCAGCCCGGGGAGGCGGTCGGCCTGCTGGGCCCGAACGGCGCGGGAAAGACGACGTGCTTCTATATCATTACCGGCCTGATCGCGACCGACGCGGGTTCGGTGACTCTGGACGGCCAGGACATTACAGACCTGCCCATGTATCGCCGCGCGCGGCTTGGAATCGGCTACCTGCCGCAGGAGGCCTCGATATTTCGCGGGCTGACGGTCGAGCAGAACATCTCCGCTGTGTTGGAGGTGGTCGAGTCGAACGCCAGCAAGCGCGAGGTGATGCTGGAAGATCTGCTGGCCGAGTTCTCGATCAGTCATTTGCGGCGCACGCCGGCCCTGGCGCTGTCCGGTGGCGAGCGTCGCCGGGTCGAGATCGCCCGCGCTCTGGCCTCCGGACCCCAGTTCATTCTGCTGGACGAGCCGTTGGCCGGCATCGATCCGATCGCCGTGGGCGAGATCCGCGATCTGATTTCCCATCTGACCGACCGCGGGCTCGGCGTCCTTATCACCGATCACAATGTCCGCGAGACGCTCGAGATCGTCGATCGCGCCTATATCTTGCATGATGGCATGGTCCTGATGGAAGGATCGCCGGACGACATCGTCGGAAACCGCGATGTCCGGCGCTTCTACCTCGGGGAACGCTTCAGCCTCTGACGCCGAACGCCATGGCTCTGTCGCAACGCCTAGACCTCCGCCAGGGACAATCGCTTGTCCTGACGCCGCAACTCCAGCAGGCGATCAAGCTCCTGCAGCTCAACAACATGGAGCTGGCGGAATACGTCGAGGGCGAACTCTCGCAGAATCCGTTGCTCGACCGCGACGATGGCGAAGGCCCGGCGGTGCTGGAGGCGGTGGCGGCCGACAACCTGCTCCGCCACGACGGCGACGGGGCGAAGGCGGACGCGCCGACGGCGCAAGGCGAAGGCGACGGTTTTGGGGAGGCGCCGGACGACGGCGGCCGCGATACGGTCGACCGGACCACGACCGAGACCATGCCGGCATCCGGCGACGATCCGAACGACGTCGACTACGACAACAACTGGGGCAGCGCCGGAATCGAAGAGACCGACGGTGTGGCGGCGATCGGATCCGGCGATCTCTCGAGTTGGAGCTCCGCCGGTGGCGGCGGGGGCGGGTTCGCTGGCGACGAGGAGTTCGGGCTGGAGCAGACTGTCGCGGATTCGAAGACACTGCGCGATCATCTGCTGGACCAGATGGCGATCGAGTTCGACGAGCCGCGCGACCGGCTGATCGCCGCCCATCTGATCGATATGGTCGACGGCGCGGGCTATCTCTCCGGCGATCTCGATCTGCTCGCAGAGCAACTGGGTACAGACATCTCGGAGATCGAGAGGGTCCTGATCCGCACGCAGGGGCTCGATCCCGCCGGTGTGCTGGCGCGGGATCTGAAGGAATGTCTCGCACTGCAACTGGCCGATCGCAACAGGCTCGACCCCTGTATCCAAGCGCTGCTCGACAACCTGGATCTGCTCGCGCGGCGGGACTTGCCGGCGCTCAGGAAGGTCTGCGGCGTCGACGACGAGGATCTCATGGAGATGATCTCCGAGATCCGCGCCCTGAATCCGAAACCGGGTGAGGCGTTCGACCGGCCGCTCGACCAACCGGTCGTGCCGGACGTGATGATCCGCCGCGGAGCCGATGCCAAGTGGCTGGTGGAACTGAACAGCGACACTCTGCCTCGCGTGCTTGTGAACAACGCCTACTACGCGGAAGTGTCGAAGGTCGCGGCGAAGGATCGCAAGGCGAAGGAATACCTGTCGGAATGCCTGCAGTCGGCCAACTGGCTGACCCGCTCCCTGCACCAGCGGGCGACCACGATCCTGAAGGTCTCGAGCGAGATTGTGCGCCAGCAGGATGCGTTCTTCGAGCATGGCATCCAGCACCTCAGGCCGCTCGTTCTGCGGGATATCGCCGATGCGATCGGGATGCACGAGAGTACCGTCAGCCGGGTGACATCGAACAAGTTCGCGGCGACTCCTCGGGGTATCTTCGAGCTCAAGTACTTCTTCACATCGGCCATCGCCTCGGCCGCCGGTGGAGAGGCGCATTCGGCGGAAGCGGTCCGACACCGGATCAAGGGGTTGATCGACGCCGAGCCGGCGAACGCCATCCTTTCCGATGACCGGATTGTCGAACTGTTGCGTGCGGACGGTGTGGATATCGCCCGGCGCACGGTCGCTAAGTATCGGGAGGCAATGCGAATTCCGTCGAGCGTGCAACGCCGCCGCGAGAAGGCGGGCCAAGCCGCGATGGCCGGGCGGCGTTAGTCGACCCCCGTCACCCATTGACTCGATTGTTGACCTCCAAACGCGCTACACTTAGGTTCCGGCGCTTCGCTCAGATGGGACCGGAATGGGTGACGCCGGCGCGGCAGAAGAAATTACGCCGTGGAGCATTTGAGGCTCGTGCGAAACCCCGTGTGCGTACCCACATGATGTCGGGTCGGACGCAAAAATGGATACAGCCATGCAGATATCTGTCCAAGGCAAGCAACTCGATGTCGGTGACGCCCTGCGCGAGCGGATCGAGACCGAGATCGAGGCGATCGCGAGCAAGTATTTCTCGGACCCGATCGAAGCCACGGTCACCATGACGAAGTCTGGCCATCAGTTCGCGGCCGATATCGTCGTCCATATCGGCAAGGGGATTACGGTTCAAAGCGAGGGCAAGACCGGCGACGCCCACACCGCCTTCGATGCCGCGGCCGAGCGAATGGACAAGCGTCTGCGCCGCTACAAGCGTCGCTTGCGCGACCACCACCGCGGGCATGCCCAGGATGCGATAGCGGCCCAGCAGTACATTCTGGCCGCCGAGCCGGAGTCCGACGCCGGGGAGGTGGAGGAGCCGGAAGGCTGGAATCCCGTCGTGGTCGCGGAGATGGAAACCGCCGTCGACACCCTCACAGTGGGCGAGGCGGTCATGCGTCTCGATCTATCGGGGGCGCCGGCACTCATGTTCCGCAATCGCGGCCATGGGGGTATCAATATGATCTACCGCAGGCCCGACGGGAATGTCGGCTGGGTGGATCCGGCCGGGGCGACCGGCGGCGACTGACCGCGTTTCCCAAAAGGGAACGCATCATACACAGGCCATTCGAGCACGATTTCGACCGCGTCCCCCATGGGGCGGACCGCCAAACGAGCGAGCACGAGCATGGACATTACGGACCTGATCTCGACCGACGGCATCATTCCGAACCTGCGGGTCACCAGCAAGAAGCAGCTTCTGCAGGAGCTCGCTCGCAAGGCGTCCGCGCTGACAGGGGTTGAGTCGCGGGAGGTTTTCGAAGTGCTGTTGGAGCGCGAGCGGCTGGGAACCACCGGTGTTGGCCATGGTATCGCCATCCCGCACGGCAAGCTGCCGACTCTCGACAAGCTCTATGTCGTGTTCGCCCGGCTGGACAAGCCGGTCGACTTCGATTCGATCGACGATGAACCCGTTGACCTGGTTGTCCTGCTCCTGGCGCCTGAAGCAGCGGGCGCCGACCACTTGAAGGCGTTGGCCAGGGTTTCCCGCCTGCTACGCGATCGAACGGTCTGCACGAAGCTGCGGGGGTGTGAGAGCACGGACGCGATCTATGCTCTGTTCAGCGCGGCAGCGGCAAGTCACGCGGCTTGAACGACCTGGCGCCTTGATCTGACCGGTAGCGCCCGGATTCTGTCCGGGCGCTGTCGTCAGTGCAGACTCACGGGTTGCAGGTCGTTCTGACGGATCGCCAGTTCAGCCAATTCGCGGCTCGGGAACAGGCGGACAGCCGTTCCGTCGGCGGCATGCACTACGAAATGCTCGCCGTTTTCCTCGCGGATGGTCTTGATGAAGGCGATCTGGTTCAGGCCGAGCGTTCCCAGGGCCTCCTGGGAAATTTCGACATGCTTTTCATCGACTGGATTCGACGTGTTCTGCGTCATCCTTTTCACTCCCCAGCATCCACAGGCTCGACGTCGATGGCGTCGGCCTTGCGGCGGGCTCCCTTGATCGGAATGGACTTCACCGTGGTCTCCGGAAGCGGGCGGTGCAGGTCGATATGCAGCAACCCGTTGTCCAATTCGGCGCCGTCGACCTCTATCCCTTCGGCAAGGACGAAAGTGCGCTGGAACTGTCGGGCCGCAATCCCGCGGTGGAGATAAACCTTTCCGTCCTCGTCGGCCTGACGGCCGCGCACGATGAGTTGGTTGTTCTCGAGGTTGATCTCGAGATCGTCCATCGTGAAACCGGCAACAGCGAGCGTTATGCGCAGCCCAGAGTCCGAGGTCTGTTCGATGTTGTACGGTGGATATCCGTCGGGCTGGGTCTTTTGGACCCGGTCCAGAGCCCGCTCGAAATGGTCGAATCCGAGCAGGAGCGGAGAGTTGAACATAGACATGCGTGCCATCGGCAATCCCCTCGATCGAGCGAGACATCCGCGCCGGGCACCGTGCCCGGCGAGAGCTTCCGAATCCGCAGACGCGCAATCCGCAAGCACCGATCCATGCGGCATCGGTTGGGTTAAAGATGGTCGTACGATCCACGGATATCAAGAGCCTGCCGCTATCGCCGCACGGCCTCGTGCCAGCGTTGCCTCTGGGCGACTCCCGCACCGTGAATCCAGCGGGAGCCCGGCGGTCGTCCCGTCGGCACTATCGGGCGGCGGCGATCTTCGCCGCGCTGACCGGCTCGGCGTCCCCGGTGCCGTTGATCCGCCCTACGTGAATTGCGGCGATGGCGAGACCGCCCGGCCGATCGATCAGGAGCGGCGAGCCGGAGTCGCCGGCCACCGCCTCGCAATTGTGTTTCCAACGTCCGTCGGTGCGGGTGCCGAGAAATCTGCATGCCGGATCGACGGTCAGAACATGGCTGCGGTCGCCGCTATAGCCGGCCTGAGCGAGGGCGGCGCCTTCCGGCGGCATACCGCCGTCGTAGATCGGAAGCACTGGCAGGTCGACCGGTCCCGAGAGCCGGACCAGCACGGAATCGGGGCCCAACCGGATGTAGCCCGAGGCCGTACGATGGGCCTTGAAGTTTCCACGGGAATAGCCGGCGAGGAAGTGGACCTTTCCCGGGTCAGCCCAATCGCCATCGCCCAGCGCTTTCAGGCAATGATGCGCCGTCAACACCAGGTCCTTCGCTACCAGGGCGCCGGTGCAATGTCGTCGGATGCGATAGCCGGCCACATTTAGACGTCCGATCGAGCCCCAGGGATAGGCATCGGGAGCAACGGTAACGCGGCCGTCTTCCGCCTGCGCGTCCGGCTTCATCGCAAAGAAACCGATCAGAAGTACCGCGAGGAGCAGAAGGGTTCTCGAACGCATCTGAAAGTGTCCGCTCGGTCTTGTCGCATATCCCCAGAAGAACTCTGGCTCCCGCGTCGCAGTCGTGCAAGAGCGGCGCCGCTGACAGCAGCAGAGCACGGACGCGAACCGTTGCTGGACTGTGGGCTCGGCGGCCTCTGGTGTGCTAATGACGGCCGTCTCTCCTTCCTTGGGGCTGCCTTCCATGTCTGATTCGATCGAGGCCATCATCGACCGCCTCAGCGACCTGCCGGTGTTCTTCGTCGCCGGCTTGCCAAGGTCGGGGACGACATGGCTTCAGCAGATGCTGAACGCGCATCCCCAGGTCCTGTGCCTGGGCGAATCCCATTTCATCAATGAGATGCTCCCCGAACTTTATGCTGTCCTGACCAAATACACCAAGCAGCGGGAGAACAAGGATAGAACCTGGGCGCCGGGCGTTGTCGGCCCAAGCGCGAGGCAAATGGAGCCGATCTTTCGCACGGCGTTTGCCGCGCTGGCCGCCGCCAACTTGGGCGACAAGGACATCGACAAGATCTTGGCGGTCGGAGAGAAGAACCCGGACAATCTGATGTATGCCGAACGGATTTGGCGCGTCTTTCCAGGGGCCAGGATGATCCACATCATCCGAGATCCGCGCGACGGGGCGGTTTCGGCGTTTACCCGGTTTCGCCCACGTCTGCCGAAGGAACTGACGCGCCCTCAATATGTGGCGGTTTATGCCAAGGACTGGGCCAAGCGGATCTCAGCGGCAAGATCCGCTGCGGCGAACCAGACCTATACGGAAATTCGCTACGAGGATCTGCACGCGAACACCCCCGCACGAGCTGCCGAGATTTTCCGATTTATCGGCGTCTCGGATGATCCGAGCGATGTCGAGATCGCGACCACGGCCTCCAGCTTCGAGCGCCTTTCCGGTGGGCGCAAGCAGGGTGAGGCCGACGCGACGTCGCACTACCGACGGGGCGAAGTCGGGGGATGGCGCGATGATCTGACGCCCGAAGAGGTCGAATTGGCCGAGACAAACGCCGGTGAGATGATGGCGGCGCTCGGCTATTCCCTTGCCCGCCAAGGCGGCTCGCGCTGAGCGCACAGTATGCCGACGACCGTTGGCGCTATGGAGCCGTCGGTCCAGCCGCTGGCGGAAACCGTCAATGCGCCTGACATGCCATCGGGCTATTCCATCTCGTGTGTTTCGAACCACTCCAGCGCCTTCTCGGCCAGGTAGAAGTCGAAGGCGTCGTGGATGTCGATACCGGCGGCGGTGCTGTCGATAGGAAGCACCTCCGCATGGTCGCCGGTTCGGCGGCCGGCCCTGATCAGCGCCGCGCGGAGTGCCGAGGCGATGCCGGTATCCTCCCGGAACAGCGGCGTGCGCGTTTGGCGCGGGCCGTAGACACCCATCCAATCGTAGACCCTCTTCCAGGACCCGTCAGGCTGCTGGGTCCAAAAATTCTTGTGGGTCTTATTGGCGACAAAGGCGCTATCCCGCTTGCGGTTGTCTTTCAGGGTTTGGACCGCCCGGGCGATCCATTCCGGCTTGCGAAAGATATCCGTCGGCTGGAGGAACACGACGATACCGAACGGACCGTCGATGGCTTCCGCCTGCGCTAGCGCGTCCATCAGCACCGGTTCGGTCGGGGTCAAGTCTTGGGCCAGGGACTTGTCTCGCAGGAAGGGCGTCCAGGCGCCGGCCGCTCTGGCCGCGGCCAAGATGTCGTCGGCGTCGGTGGTCACCAACACTCGCTCGCAAACGCCACTGTCGAGAGCGTGTTGCACCGAATGGGCAATCAGCGGCTTGCCGCCCAGCATCTTGATGTTCTTGCTCGGCAAGCCCTTGGAGCCGCCGCGCGCCGGAATGATGGCGATCACCCGATCGTTGTCGCCGGTTTCATCAGGCAGTGTCCCCTGGGCGGTCGTCATGCGGAGATCTCCTCGAGGCGGATCAGATAGTCGGCGAGGGCCTCGGCTGCGGCGAAGCTCACGTCGTCGCGAACGTCCGCCAGCGCCCACGTGTGCTCCAGCACCTCGAAGCCGACGGCATCGCCGATGCGCCGGTCCCTGCGGATCAGGCTCGCCCGGGAGGCCAGCGCCAGGCCGACCATCTCCTGGAAATACTCGGTGTCCTGCCCGTCGCGACCTTCGGCCAGGGCCAGGATCTCGCCGTCGGACGTCCGGCGCCACAGGTTGGCGGTGAAGCGGCGCACGCAGACCACGCTGTCGAGATGGTCGCGCGCGCCCAGGTTCTCGGCGGTGCGCCGGATCAGGCCGCGCGGCCGGAACGGATGGGTCGGCTCCAGGATGACGACGATCTCCGCCGCATAGTCCTGCAACACGTCCGCCACGGCCTGGGTATAGCCGCCGGTGGTGCGGGTATGGGCGATCACCGGCGCGCCGTACTGCTCGACCGAGGCCCGGATGGCGTCGTCGTCGGTGGTGACGACGATGGCCGACTCCGGCAGGTCGGCCACGGCGCTGTCCAGGGTGCGCCACAGGCTGGAGCGGCCGTGGATCGGGGTCAGCAGGCGCGGCGTGCTGGGGAACCTCGACAGGATCGGGATGACGACGAGCGGCTGTGTTTTGGCAGGGGCGATCACCGGATCGGCCCTCCGGTTCGGATCACCTCGATGACCTCGGCGACCCGCTTGGCGCGGCCTTCGTCGCGGCCCTGGTGGATGCCGTGGTGGTGATAGGCCCGCATGCCCGGCTCGTAGACGATATCGTGGCCGGCCGTGATCATCCGTTTGCCCCACTCCCGGTCTTCGACGCCGCGGATCTTCTCGTCGAACGGCTCGTCCCGCCAGATCGACTTCCGGATCGCGGAATTCGCGTTGTGGAAGAAGTAGTCGACCCGCTGCGTCACCCGCTCGTCGCGAAAGGTCGTCCACAGGTCCCGCCGGTCGATGGCGCTGGTCTCCGGCAGCGGCTCCTGGCGGCCGTAGACACCACAGGTCTGCGGGTTCCCCTCCGGTCCGAGATGGGCATAGGCGTAGTCGGCCCAAAGCTCGTCGACCGGGACGCAATGGGAGGAGAGCAGGCACACGGTCTCGTGCTTCGCCGCCTCGATGCCGATGTTCAAGGCCCGGCCGTAGGAGAATTCCTCACGCTTGATGTAGCGCAGGGTGCAGCCGTACGCCTCCGCGCATTCGATCGTGCCGTCGGTCGAATCGTTGTCGACTAGGATCACGTCGAGGTCGGGCAGGCGCTGGCGTTTCAGCGCGGTGAGGCAGCGTCCGATCCAGGAGCGCTCGTTCTTGGCGCGCAGCACGACACTGATCACAGCATTTCTCCCGTGCGTCTGGACCGGCTGTCCGCCGGACCGGTTCGGTTGCCGCCCGTCGGATCCTCGGAGAGGAAGCCGAAATCGACGGCCGCACCCTCCGCCATATCATAGAGGGCTGTGCGGCCCACCATCTGCCCGCGCATCTCGGCCCCGACGCCGGTTCCGCCGATCACCTCGGCAATGTCGGCTTCCGTGATCATCTGGCCTTCCCGGATCTCGCGCGTGGTCACCAGCGTGCGCCTGCCCGCCCGCAACAGATCAAGGCGGGCAACGGCAGAGGGTTTGAAAAGGAGGTCGCCCGGCAGATCCAGGCGCCGCAACCGCTCGAAACTGTTCAAATCCGTGGCGAGGAACGCTACCCGCATACCCTCCGCGAGGACCGGTGGCAAACCCATATGGTCGGCCGGAATGACCGCTTGGTAGCGCTTCGCGACATCTTCGAGCGGTTCGGTGGTCGCCTCGTCGACCGTTTCGACGCTGAGTTCCGGCGCGTCGGCGTGCAGAAGAATGCGCTTCATCTTGTCGGTTCCGGTCACGCCGCCCGCATCGCCTCGCGTATCTGATCGAGGCTCAACATTCCCATGTTTGCCTTGTCGAAGGCGATGACCGCCTGGTCGAGGTTCATGCCGAGTCCGTCGAGGGTCGCGAGGCCACGCGCTTTGGCCGCTGCCAGCAGCGGGGTCTCCCGCGGCTGATAGATGACGTCGTAGACGGCGGCGCCGTCAGGCATGGCTTCGAGCAGGTTCTCCGCGACCGGCGATCCTGGGGGGCCGTCCTGATGGCCGACGGTGGTCGCATTGACGAGAAGGTCGGTACCCGCCAGGACCTCCGGCGAGAGCGGATAGTCCACGGCGACGGCTCCGAACCTCTCCGCCGCCTCGTTGGTCGCCGTCCGCGACCGGTTGGCGAGGGTTAGGGAGCCCGTCCGGCCGACGAGATAGGCGGCCACCGACACTCCGGCCCCGCCGAGCCCGACCAAAGTCGCCCGCAATCCCTTAAGTGTCTCCGGGCCGCCGACAAGCGTCTCGATCTGGCTCAGGGCGCCGGCGCCGTCGGTATTGGCGCCGACGAGAGCATTGCCGTCGCGGTAGATCGCGTTGACGGCACCGATCCGGGCCGCCTCCGGTTCGAGCCGATCGAGAAAGGCGCCGATTGTCTGCTTATGCGGTACCGCTACGGCCCCGCCGATATAACGCGGATCCGCCTTGAGCGCCGCCATGACCTCGCCCAAGACTTCGGGTCGGGTATCCATGGGATGCATCACCGCGTCGACACCCACCGTCCGAAACGCCGCGTTCCAGAGCGTCGGCGAACGGGCGCCCTTGGACGGCGTCGCGCCCAGGATCGCGGCGTAGCGTTCCGTCGTGATCTCGACCGCGTTGTCGATCGGTGCGGAGAAACTCATCCCTTGGTCTCCGGAATGGGGTGCCTCAATCGTCCTCGGGCGTCGGATATCAGGCGTCGACCGTACGGCCGATTGCCTTCGCCACCGGTCGGCAGGCCTTCATGATGTCGTCGAACTGCTCCAGGCTCGAGCACTGCAGCGGATCGACGGCGGCATTCTTCGGATCCGGATGGACCTCGAGCATCAGACCGTCGGCGCCGGCGGCGATCGAGGCCAGCATCATCGACTTGACCCAGGGCTGCCAGAAGGTGGCGTGCGACGGATCGCTCATGACCGGCAGGTGGGTAACCTCCTGGGCCGCCGGGATCACCTGCAGGTCGAGCAGGAAGCGCGAGGTCTCCCTGTGGGTGTGGTTGGCCACGACGCCGCGTTCGCACAACACGATCTTCTGTTCCTGGCCGAGCCTGTCGTGCTCCAGCGCGATGTACTCCGCCGCCATCAGCCAGTCGCGCAGGCTGGAGCCGTAGCCACGCTTCAGCATGACCGGCATGCCGGTCTTCCCGACCTCGGTCAGGAGCGGATAGTTCTGCATGTTCCGGGTGCCGATCTGCAGCATGTCGCAGTTCGCCGCCACGACGTCGATCTTCGAGATCTCCATGACCTCGGTGACGATCGGCAGACCGGTCTCCTGCTTGGCGATCTGCAGCCATTTCAGCCCGTCCTCGCGCGGTTCGAAGAATTTCGGTGAGCGATAGGGGAAGGTCAACGGCTTGAACGCGCCGCCGCGTAGCATGTGGCCGCCTGATTTCTTGATGCCGATCGCGGTCTTAACGATCAGATCTTCGTTCTCGACCGTGTTCGGCCCGGCCAGAACCGGCACGAGGTCGCCGCCGAACTCCACACCGGCAACGGTGATCTTGGTGCGATGTTCCGGGCTTTTCTTGGCGACCAGCGGAATCTTGTTCTCGATGTCGTCCCGGCTCAGGTCCTTGCCTGGGAACTTGTTGTCTACGCCCGTGTTGGTGCCGGTCATCGCCGTTTCCTCGCTGATTGACGTTGCGCGTCGCCTGTAAGCCTGGAAGAGGCTGTTCGCTCGGTTCGTCTTTCCGGGCCGCAGTGTACCTCGGAAGCGAGCATTTTGCCGAAACGGCATAGGACGCTCGCAGGCGATTGCGGAGCCATGCCAAGCGCGATCGCTGGGCCAGGGTCGATAATCGGGGCGCCGTGCGGAGCTTCTCGGAACCTTAGGGACGGCTTGCAACCGAGACCAGCGGCGATCGCCTCGACGGCTGCGACAACGGTGATCGGCGGATGGGTCGCCGGGGACACTGCAACGAAACCGTCAATCGTCTTCGCCAGAAGGGCTGCGAACACGGCCAGGGTCTCTGCGTCGACGACCGCATTGTAGGGACTTTGCGGATTGAACACCGTCACAGGCTCGCCGCGCAGCAGTGTCGCTGCGGCAGCGGCCGGGAAGTTGTCGTGGGCGCCACACCCGACAACCGCGGGCAGTCTTAGCACGGCCGCCCCAGCCAGGCGTCCGTCATCGACGGCAGCGGCCACCGCCCGTTCCGCCGCTTGCTTTGATTCGCCGTAAGGCGTGGCCGGCGCCAACGGGGTATCGGCATCTATCAACGCGCAGTTGGGCCGGCCGTAGACCGCCTGCGACGACATGTAGATCAAACGCCCGCCTTTGCGGGCGGCGAGGTCGATTGCGCCCTGCACGAGGCGCGCGTTTGTGCTCTTCAGAGCGTCGGGGTTCTCTACCCGTGACGGCAGGGCAGCGGCGCAGTCTATGACCGCGTCGACCTGCAGGCCCTGCGCCGGGGGTCCGGCATCGCGATCGGGATCCCAGCCATGGCGGACGGTTCCGGGAACGGCGGTCCGGGAGGATCTGGCAATCCTGTGAACGCGGACGCCTGACGCCACCAGTGTCCGGACGATCACACCGCCGAGAAATCCCGCAGCGCCGGTGACGGCCACGGTCGGTTCAAACTTGTTGGTCATCGCGTCCTTGTTCGATCACACTGATATTACTACAGCATCGACGCGTGCATCCGGTAACGAGGCCAGAATGGCGGATATTTGCCCCATATGCGAGGCGGAAGGCGCGCCGCCGGTCTATTCCTCGGAGGTGCAGCTTTTCTGGGTCGTTGCCGATCCGTCCCTTACGAACAGGTTCGTCGATCTTGCACTCCGTCAATGCGGGGACTGCGGCCACGTTTTCAACGGCGATCTGCCGACGGCCACAATCGAAGAAATCTACCGCCGCCAGACGCTGACGAACCGGCCTGTCTCCAAGGCCATGGCACAGCGCTACGATTCTCTGGTCGAGTTGCTGGGGCGCCACCGGCTGGTCGGAAAGAGAATACTGGAGGTCGGTGGCGGAACCGGCTCGCTGGCGGTGCTGCTGGCCGGGCTAGGCAGCGCGGTTACCGTTGTCGAGCCGAACGAATCCCTTCCGGAACTGCTCGCAGATGCTGCGGGCGATATCCGGCTGATCAACAGCTTCTTCGGCCCCGAGACCCTGGACGAGACATTCGACGGGGTGATCTGCCGCCAGGTCGTTGAACACATCGCCGACGTCAGGTCATTTGTCCGGGCGCTCGGGGCTGCGGTTGCGCCCGGCGGCTTCGTCTATGTCGAGGTGCCAACTCTGGAATTCATCGCCGCGACCGGCGCCTACATGGACGTTCACGTGCAGCATCTGCACTACATGGATGCGGCCGCCCGCCGGAGACTGCTGGCGGATGCCGGACTGCGGATCGTGGCGACTCACGAGATCATGGGCGGTCACGATATCGGCATGCTCGCGGTGCCCGACCCGGCGGTCGAGCGGCCCAACTGGGCGCGGCGACCCACCTCCATAGATCGCTTGCCCGAGCGCCGCGCCAACCATCGCGCCGCACTGGAGGAGCTCGCATGCGACCCGGATCGTAGCGCGGTCTATGCCGCGACCTCTCAGGGAGTGACGTTCTATTCGCTCTTCCAGCCCGACCGCGGGCCGCGAACCTTCATTGACGATAACCCTGACAATGTCGGTCGTTTCGTCTACGGACGTGGGGGAACGGCGGAAATCTGTCCGCGGAGCGGCACCCTGCTGGACGGACTGGATGACATCTTCATCGGCGCCTATCACCACGAGGCGTCGATCCGGGAAAAGTTGAACGAAAAGGGGTTTAAAGGCCGGCTTTGGTCGGTCGACCCTCATCGGCCGACGATCGAGCGCCTTACATGACAACTGAAGCTCCTTTGCCGAATGCTCCCCTGTGGACGACGTCCGTCGTGGATGTCGGCGCCCGATACGGGATCCATCCGTCTTGGCGGAGCTTCGAAGCGCCGCTGGCCTACACTATGTTCGAGCCGGAACCCGAGGAGGCGGCACGTCTGGCCGCCAAATACGCGGCGCGTGCCGAGGTCTCCGTGCAACCCCATGCCCTTGGCGCGCACCCGGACGCCATCTGCACGCTTTGGATGACCGCTCATCGGGGCTATGTCGGCGCCCACAAGCCCAATCCCGACAGTCTTTGGTTCGGCCAGATCCGACGCGACGAAGGTGTGGTTGAAGGCAAGATCGAGGTCCGAAGCACCACGATGGATCGCGTGGTCGCCGAACAGGGAGGGCGTGCAGATTTCCTCAAAGTCGACGTCGAGGGCGAGGAACTCGCGGTCCTGCAGGGGGCGGCGCGAACCTTGGAACGGGTCTTGGCCCTCCGGGTAGAGGTCCAGTTCGACGAGTCCTTCAGGCGACAGACAGCCTCGGAGATCCTGAACTGCGCAATCGACGGCCACAGGTTTCGGCTCATGCGCTTCGACTACGGCGGCCGCGGCCAGCCGCTCAGCTATCTGGTGGGGGGAGAGCGTTACGGCGTTCTCACAGGGTGCGACGCAGTCTTTGCGCGGCGCCCGGAGACGGTCGCCGATTGGGGCGGCGAAGAGGCGGTCGCAGGATTGTGCAAGCTTGCCGTTTTCGCCCTGCGCAATGATATGGCCGACTATGCCGTGGTCTGCCTGGAGCAATTGGTCGAGCTAGGCGGCTGGCCGGCGGAGGAGCCCGAACTCAGACGTTACCTCCGCAAGCTGTTCACTTTGGCGGCCTTGCACGCCCGGTCGGTTTCGGGTGACCTGTACGAGCAAGCCCGTGCGGACTACGAACGATTCTTCGGCGAGACGATGCTCGAGCGTCATGAGGTGTTCGCGAGCGACTGGATGAACCCGGGATGACGCCGCAATGACGCCTCCTCAGAGCGATACACCCACGGCGCAGGGCGACGACCGGCCTTCGTCTGTCGCCCCGCCGACTTTTACCCCGGCGATCTTCGCGATCTACGATCTGGCGGTAAGCCCGGTCACCTTCGACGTCATGAACTTCTTCGCATTCGCAAACATGTGGACGCTGCGGTCAGGCGCCGCCGGCTACAATGTGATCTTCGTCGTTGGGCCGGATGGCGGGTTCCGAGACCTCACCCCGAAGGACAAGAGCCTCGATCCGTACGAAAAGGTCTGGCGGCTGCGGCATATCATGGCTGCCCATGGTCATATCGCAAAGCGTTGCCTGGGGGTGTCGACCTATCATCGGCGCGAGGACTTCGCGCAGATGTTGCGGGCGATTCACCCGGATCAGATGTTCCCGCCGGGCTACACACTGACGAATCCGCGAACGCCTTTCATGCTGCCCGACCTGTTCCGTCAGAACCTGACCCTTGAGGAGATGGACACCTTCGCGCCCCATCCAGCGGCACTGCGGAAGGTCGAGTCCTGGCTCCATAGGCACGCGCCAAGGGGGCGGCCGGTCTCCCTTACCTTGCGGACCTCGACCATCGAGACGGCGCGCAATTCAAATATCCCAGCCTGGATCGAAGCCGCTGGCCGGATCCGGGACCGTGGATTCGACCCGATCATCCTTCCGGATACCGACCAGGTCACCACGGGCGAGCATGCCGGGGCCTTCGGCGATGTCGCCAGCTACCCTCTGGGTGCGATCGATTTGGAGCTTCGTGCCGCGCTCTACAGCCTTTGTGCGATCAATCTGGCGGACAACGGGGGACCGGCGTTCATCAACTATTTCATGGGCACGTCCAGCGCGGTGTGCTTCCTGCCGGTGGAGAAGCTTCCAGAGGTAGTGACCATGACCGGGCGCGGAATCGAACGGTTGGCCGAATTGCTCGGCGTTGCTCCCTACGAGAGTTTTCCCGGCACGACCCCGGCCCGTCGGTTCGTCTGGAAACCGGATACGGTCGACAACATCATGGACGCATTCGATGCCGCCGCAGAATACCTTGCCATCCAGCCCTGAGGCCCGCGACGTGACAGCTCCGAACGCGGCGCTGCTGTATCATCCGGACTCGTTTCAGGTGAAGCGGCACGAGCTGAAGGGCCGGCATGTCGCCAGCGCAAGCTTCTTGAAGGGCTTCGTGCGTCACGGCGGCACCGACTCGGTGATCGCAGCCGTCTCCGATCCGGCGTTCCGGGCGCCCTTCACCGAGGCGGTTGCCGAGTACTGGCCGGGGACGTCCGCAGACCCAATGCCTCGGGCTGATACGGTGTCTGTCACCGACCACGCCCGCCTCGCTTCGATTGGCACCCTGATGTGCGCCGATCCGATGCTGTCGCCCTTTGCCGCCCGACGGATGTCGGTCGGCAACCGGGCCTACTCCCTGTGCGGGATCACCCATACGATATCGAGCAAGGGGGTCCAGGCCGGGCTGGCTGCATACCTCACGGCTCCCCTGCAACCCTGGGATGCCTTGATCTGCACGTCGCGGGCGGTTCGCGACGCCGTTCGAGGCATGCAGGAACGCTATGCTGAGAAGCTGGAGGCGGCGTCAGGCACCCGGCCAAAGCAAGTGACGCGTCTGGCGACGATCCCGCTCGGGCTTGAAGCGGATTTCTACGCCGCACAGGGCAGCGATTCGCAGGCGAGAGCCGCGATGCGGAGCCGATTGGGGGTGGCAGAGGATGACATCGTCTTGCTGTTCCTCGGCCGTCTGGCCTTTCACGCCAAGGCCCACCCCTATCCGATGTATGTGGCCGTCCAGCGCGCGCAGGAGAAGCTGAAGGCCCATGGGCGTCGGCTGCACCTCCTTCTGACCGGTCAGTTCGCCAACAATCACGTGGAGCCCGATTTCCGCGCCTCGGCGGCCGAGGCGTGTCCCGATGTGCCGGTCCATTTTCAAGACGGGACGCCGGGCCCCGAATCCTGGGCGAGCTGGGCGGCCGCCGATATCTTCATCTCGCTGTCGGACAACATCCAGGAGAGCTTCGGCATCACGCCGATCGAGGCGATGGCTGCGGGGCTGCCCTGCATCGTCAGCGACTGGGACGGTTACAAGGACACCACGCCCGATCAGGAGGTGGGGTTCCGAGTCCCCACCCGTATGGCGCCGCCGGGGTCCGCAGTTGGTCTGGCCGAGGCCTATGAGAACGACACCTTGAGCTACGATCGGTTTGTCGGCACGGCTTGCCTGATGACCGAAGTGGATGTGGCGTCGGCGGCTGAGGCGGTTTACCGGCTCGCTGCCAGTCCCGAGATGCGCCGGCGCATGGGTGCGGCTGGTCAGGCGCGGGCGCGAACCGTCTATGACTGGTCGGTCATAGTCCCGAGATATCAGGAGCTTTGGGCGGAACTCGCCGAGATCCGTGCCTCGGCGGCGGAGTATGTACCGGTGCCGGCGCGGCCGACGCCCGTGGTAGAGGATCCGATGATGGTCTTCGCCGGCTATGCTTCCGACCGGATCGACGGCGCGACCCGGGTGACGGCGGTGCAGGGACGCGATGTGGTCCAACGGTTGCTGGCCAACAACATCAACAATTTCACACCGGGCTTGGTGTTCGATGCGGCGAATGCCTGCGCCCTGCATGACCGCATCGCGGCTGGAACGGTCGCGCTGTCGGATCTGGCGAAGACGGTCCCCGCGAACGTCCGTCAGAAACTGGTGCGGACCGTGATCTGGATGGCCAAGTTCGGGGCTGTATCCTTGTCGCGGTAGGCGCACCGTCGACAGAAGCGGCCGAATCACCGAATTCTTCTCCGGGTCGGCACGAAGCGGGCGACAAGGGAGGCTAGAGACCATGGACAGGCGTTTTAAAGTCGCGGTTCTGGGGTGCGGGCGCGTGTCGAACCGATATCGAGAGGTGTTGGCCGACGAACTGGCCGACCGAGTGGAAGTCGTCGGAGCTTGCGACCAACGTGCTGAAAGAGCGGAGGGATTCGTTGCGGCGACCGGTGGCAAGGCGGTCGCCGATCTGGAGAGTCTGGTCGCTCTGGCGCCGGATCTGGTCTGCATCCTGACGGAATCCGGCAACCACGCCAGGGACGCTCTCGCCCTCCTCGATCGCGGATGTAACGTTCTCATCGAGAAACCCGTCGCCCTCCGGATCGAGGACGCAGAAGCGATCCGCGACGCGGCGAAACGAGCGGGACTGACCGCGGCCGTGGTCAAGCAGAACCGGTACAATCCGGCAATGCGCTTCGTGCGGGAGAAGGTCGAATCCGGCGCCTTCGGCAGGCTGATTTCGGCAGAAGTCCGGGTCCATTGGTGCCGCTATCAGGACTACTACGACGATGGCTGGCACGGTACCTGGAAGATGGATGGCGGCGTGCTGGCCCAGCAGGCGATTCATCATCTGGACGCGCTGCAATGGCTGGGCGGTCCGATCGCTCGGGTCTGTGCCGTGGGCCACGCTCTGGCCAACCGTCTGGAGGCCGAGGACACGGCGGCGGCCGTGGTCGAGTTCGAGTCGGGAGCGGTCGGTACGATCGTCGCGACCACCGCGGCTCGGGATCGGGATTTCGAGGCTTCCGTCCAACTGGTGGGTACAAACGCCCGCGCCAAGGTCGGGGGTTCCGCGCTGAACCGGCTGGAGAACTGGTTTTGCGTGACGGCGGACCTTTCAGATCAGGACGCCCAGGAGCGCTACAGCCAGGAGGTGCCGTCCAGCTATGGCCTGGGCCACGGTCCGCTGATCCAAGACGTTTTGGCTGCTGTCGCGGATAGGACTCCGCCGCCGGTAGATGTGGATTCGGCGATGCAGTCCCTCCGCCTTATGCACGCCCTCTATGCCAGTATGGAAAGCGGCGGTTGGGTCGCCTTGAAGCAAGGCCCGGTGTCGGACAGGCTTGGCCTGACCGCCTGACGCCGCCGGCGGTGACTAGCCGTCACCGGGGGCGCCGGGCACGATTCCGTCGTCGACCATGGTCTTCGTAAGCAGATTTGGAGCCGCCTGATCGGCGCCGTAGATCGGCACGGGGTGGGACAGTCCGCCAGCTTCCAGCTCCTTCGCGAAGGTCATGGCCTGCAGGATCAGATCGTCGATGTCGATGTACTTGTAGCTGCCGGCCCGGCCCATCGACACTACGCCGTCGGGCATCGCATCGAAGTACTGATAGGCGCGGGAGATGTGTTTCTTTATCGGCAGCGGATAGAGCCTGTTCGAGAAGCTCGGAATTTCGATGCCGAGCAGGGTCGAGGGCGATTTGTGCAGCGTGAACTTCTTGTACTCGACGATGCGGGTATAGGGCTCTTCGCCGGCGTAGTAGGTGAAGTATGTCTTGTCCGGGAAGGCGAACTCGACCGGGAGGATGATCGTCATGAAGTTTCGCCCGACGAAAGGCAACTCACCGAACGCATTGTTCATCAGGGTGTCTGGGGCGATCGTGCTGACGATCAGGTCGTAGCTGTGCCAGTCTCCGGCGATCTGGACCCGCTTTTTCGGGATGTCGAAGCGCTCGATTTCCACGCCGGTCTTGACGTTGACCTCGGCGGTGGCGACGTCGAAGTAGCGGTCGTAGCCGTCCGTCGCCAGTGGATAGGCGCTGATGACCGTATCCCAACCCTCTCGGGGGCCGGACTTGATGGCTACCCCCTTCGGCGACCAGCCGAAATCGTCTATTTCAGCGTTGCTCTCGACCTGCCACATCTTGCGCGAGTAGCCGTCGACCATCTTCCGATACAGCGTCTCGCCGACCGAGGCGATCCAGTACTCCTCGAAGTTCCTCGCCTGGCTCCAGCCCTTCAACACCTGCTTTTCCTCGAGCTCCTTGAAGATCGTCTCGCGCTCCGGCATGCGCGGCAGATCGTCTTCATGGATCGGGAACGAATAGAAGTTCCGGTCCTGCTCTACATAGGTGATGAACTCGTGGTCGAGCTTTCGCATCGGCACGATGTCGTTGAGATAGGCGAACAGGTCTTCCGATGGTGTCAGGAAATGCCGAGGGCCGAACGTGAACGGATGCCCGCCGCGCCAATGGGTTTTCACGCCGCCGCCCAGAAACGGCGCGCGCTCGACCAGATCTATCTCCCAGCCGCCGATGAGCGATAACTGATGCGCCGCCGCGCAGCCCGCGAAACCGCCGCCGATGATGAGTGCGCGTTTCATGGCTTGGGCCCTCCTGCATATCGGGGGATTCTGAAAACGGACCCCGGTATTGAACGATACGGGACCACAGCGTCGGGAAGAGAAACATGAGCCGAACGCGGCCCGAATAGCAATACAAACGGCACAGATCAAAACCGTATCGAGGGAGCCCCGGACCCGACTTCCGCGGAGCGTGGCGTTGATCGAGCGAGATCGCGCACGGGTGCCCGCCGGGTTGGCAGGGAAGCAGCGGCGAGCAACAGGGTTTCTCCGTTGGGCGCGGCGAAGCAACTTTCCTACGAGTCAGCCAGGCCCGCGCACGCCAAGGCAGGACGTCGGAAAACGTGCACTGATTCTCCCGACCGAGCAAAATGCCGATCCAACGGTCGATGTTCGAGAGTGCGTGAAACAAATACGATAGCGGTATGTAAAGCGTCCAAAAACGCGCAACGGCGGTTGACGCGCGCATTGGTTTGAGGCACCAATTGCTTGGCCACCGGGGAGATGTGTTCAAAACGCAACACGTAGTGGCGGTTCTATATAAGAAGACGGGGATGAGCTACACAATGAGCTTGCATATCAACTCTGTGGCAGGTACCACCAAATTCGTGACGGGTGCGTGCGAAGCGAAAAGCGCTGTGCACGCGAGAGACAACGCGGTCTTGGGGAGCCGTTGAGCGCCAAGGCTAGGAACAACACGTAGCTAGCGCCAAGGCTAGAAACACCACGTAGGAGTCAATGAAACCATGGCAACCTTCGTTTTTTCGACGATAACGGACGCCCAAGCCGCGGCGCTCACAACCGCAGACATTTTGCTGGTTGATACCGGTTCAGCGACCAGTGCTGTTGTTACCCAGGGAAGCAGCAGCACTGTTCTTACGATCGGTTCCAAGAGCGTCACGCTGCCTTTCGCGACGAACACGCTGACGACGTCGCAGATCCAGTTCACCGATAACTCGACCATCGTTTTCGGTGACAACACGACGGGAACCACCAGCGACGGTCTTCCGAACACCATTACCGGCTCCTCTGCGGGCAGCCTGGTCTATGGCTTCTCGGGTGCAGACAACATCACCGGCGGTTCGTCCGCCGACCTGATCTACGGCAACACCGATGGCGACACGATCACCGCCAACGACGGTGCCAACACCGTGTTCGGTGGCCAGGGTGGTGACACCATCACCTCGGGCTCCGGCGCTTCGGTGCTCTACGGTAACCTTGCCAACGACCAGATCACCGACGGCGCGGGTGCTTCGACCATCTACGGTGGTCAGGGCGACGACTCGCTTTCGGGCGGTGCCGGCAACGACGTGCTGTTCGGCAACCTGAGCGCCGACCTCCTGTTCGGCGGCGACGGTGCGGACACGCTGATCGGCGGCCGGGGCGCTGACACCGTCAACGGCGGTGGCTCCGGTAACGACCTGATCTACGGTAATGCGGGCGCCGACTCGATCGTCGGCCTGTCCGGTTCGAACACCGTGTTCGGTGGTGCCGGTGCGGACACGATCTCCGCGACCTCCGGTACTCAGCTGTTCTTCGGAAACAACGGTGACGACCGGATCACGGGCGGCACCAGCGCCGACACGATCTTCGGCGGCGGTAGCGCCGACACGATCCTCGGCGGCTCCGGCGGCGATCTGATCTACGGAAACGCTGATGCTGACTCGATCAGCGGTGGCGTGGGCAACGACACGATGTTCGGCGGCCAGGGCAACGACGTGCTCGTTGACCAGTCCGGTACGGATATCATCTACGGTAACCTCGGCAACGACGCGATCACCGACACGGGTACCCAGGCCAGCCGTCTGTTCGGTGGTCAGGGCAACGACACGATCACGGCGAACCTCGGGTCTTCCGATAGCGTCGTCGGTGGCGCGGGCAACGACTCGATCGTCCTCGTGACCGCCAGCAACATCGGCATCTCCGGCAGCTACATTGGCGGCGACGGTACCGATACGATCGTGTTCACCTCGACCATCAACCTTTCCAGCGCGACGGTTTCCAGTGTCGAAACCATCAAGTGGAACGGTGTCAGTGCCGACCTGACGATCGCTGGTTCGCAGATGGTTGGTGTCGCCTTCGACGGTAGCTCGAACGCCACCGGCGTCACGGCGGGCATCAACATCACCGGCGGCGGCTCGATCGACATCAGCAGCTCCACGCTGACCGAGATCGACGCTCTTCGTCTGGTCAGCGCCACTACGCTGGTGGCTGGCTCGGCGGCCGACAACATCATCGGCTCGAGCGGTGCCGACGCCATTCTGGGCGGTGCCGGTTCGGATACGATCGTGTCCGATACGGCGGGTGAGTCCAGCGGTGGTGACACCCTGTCCGGTGGTGCCGGCTCCGACTCCCTCGTCGGTGGCACTTCGGCGGATGCCATCTTCGGTGGCGCTGGCGCGGATACGATCTACGGCGGTTCCGGCGGTGGTGAGGATCTCATCGACGGCGGTGCCGGCGCGGATTTGATCATCTTCGCGAGCATGTCCGGTGGTCAGTCCATGAACGTGAACGGCGGTGCGGATACCGATACCTACGTGTTCCGGGACTCGATCTTCAGCCTCTGGTCGGCGGGTGCGTCGGCAAGCGGTGCCACGCAGATCGTGATGTCCTTCGGTAACGGTACCGGCGACGTTCTGGACTTCCAGTCGCTGCTGCAGGCCGGCTCCAACTTCGCGTCGATCACCCTGCTCTCTGCCGCGGGTGAAGCTTCGGCCGGCGCGAACTCGTTCATCGCCGACTTCAACACGCTGAAGACGTCGAATGCGAGCGGTACCGCCATCTACTTCTTCGACACGGCGACGGACGTTCTCTACGTTGGTATCGGGTCGGTGAACGGCGATATCATCTCGATCAAGCTGAACGGCGTTGACAGTGTTGCGACGACCGGCACTGGCGGCCTGAAGATCGACTCGCTCGGCTAAATCAGCCAGGCTACCAACAACTCATCCCGGAAACGGGATGCGCATAGTGCGAAAGGGGGCAGATATCCATCTGCCCCCTTTTCAACTGGAAGAGGACCGTTCGGGCTATGAAGGCCGAAATGCTAGATGACCTGATCGCGATGAATGCGAGCAATGTCGCGCTGGAAAAGATATCCGCCAATTCATCTTCCCTGACTCCAGAAACAGCGATCCGTCTGGTCCTCAAGGCCAAATTGAATTTGGGCCGCTACGCAGAATGCGAGCCTCTATCCCGGCGCTTGATCTCACACGATCCAGCCAATCCCGAAGTTCAACGCCTCACGGGGTACACGAACATCGCTTTGGGTCGGCTGCACCGAGGTGCGGCTCATTTCCGCCGCGCGGCAATCCTGAACCCGCTGGATCCAATGAATATGGTGGGCTGTGCGAGTGCGGCCCGGCACCTGACGCAGGCGCATCTGTCGCAGCTCTATGCAAATCGTGCCTTGCGCTTGGATCCGTTGACAGCGGAAAGCTATTCCGCGCGGGTCTCCGCAACGATGCAGATACCCGGGACTGAGGACATCAACGCGCACGACCTACGGCGAGCGATCCTCCTGAAACCGTGGGCTCGGAGCCTGTATGGCCTCTCGGTCCATTTGGGGAAAATCAACAAGGGCCTCGATCAGAGAACACTCGAAAAGCTTTGTATTCTCGATCCGAGAGACATCGAAAATCATTATCTGCTGAATCTCAAACGCGCCGAAAAAGTCGACAGCGCCGACGCCGTGAACGCCATCCGGCGATTGATGATCATCACGCCGCAGTCGCCGCTTGGATATTCCCTGCACCGAAGCCGACAATCATGGATTCATGATTTCTCGGAGCCTCTGAAGCTTGTCAAACGCCTTATCTGCTTCGCCGATGACGCAAAGAAAGTTGTCCTGAGCGCGTCAAAGCTTCTCAATGACAATGGGGCAACCCATCATTCGCGCAATATTCTCAATTATTACAACAAGATCCACGATCGAAATGATCCGGATATCCTCTACAATCTCTGTGTCTCATACCGGATCGACGGCGATCTGGTAAAAGCCGAGTCCATCGCCCGAAAAATCCTAAACAGGTACAAGAGCCGGCGGCATGGGTGGCTCCTCGTCGCCACATTGCAATGCGATATGGGTGACCGGGCGAAAGCGATTCGGATCATGCGCAAAGCGGTGAAAACAATCCCCGACGATGCTCAACTATGGGGAACGTTTGGATATCTGACTCTCCTCGACGAAAACTACCCGCTGTCGATCACCGCGCTTCGCAAGTCAATTTTCTACAACCCAACCCATGCGACGCCCTATGTTGCATTGGCGAAGGCGTATGAGGGAGCCGGAAGAGACGAAATCGCTCCCGAAATCATGGAGTACGGACTCCGGCTCGCGGACAACTCGCTCGACAAAATCACGGCCAGCGCCGGATTGCTGAACCGCGCAGGCAGGTGGAGCGAAGCGTTGACCCGCTCGAAGATGGCTTATCTCGCCGATCCTTCAGATCAGATGGCGAACGACAACCTCACCACCAGCCTTGTGAACAACGAATACATCGAAGAAGCATTGGTCTACGCCGAACGCTTCAAGATGAGCAGCCCGAATGTCGCGATGGCCCATGCCATCCATTCAACCTTGGTCGCTAGGGCCGGCGATCCGGCGAAAGCGACCGAGCTTGTAGAGACAGCCCTGCAGCGCTGGCCAAGTTCCACCCGGCTCATGCGAGCACAAATGACTATCGCCGTGTTGAACGGCACTCCGGAACGGCAGCACCCGTTCTCGCAGAGCATTGCCTACATGCAAAAGACTCCTGGCGCCCTAGCCGCGCATAGTATGACCGAACTGTATATTCAAAAGTGGGGTCACGGTTTCGACCTGTATGAGTTCGGTTTGGATCAAAAGAGGCGCGGCCGAGGACCTAGAAGAACCTTCCGGCAACCTCAATGGCTCGGCGAACCGATCTTGGACAAAACCCTATTGATCCATGCAGAGCAGGGTATCGGCGATGAGTTGATGTTCGGAACCATGATTCCCGACGTCCTCAAACTTGCCGGCCACGCTGTCATTGAAGTGTCCGATCGTCTGAAACCCCTATATGAGAGGTCCTTTCCGGACGCTGAAATCGTCTCGTGGAAGGACAAGAAGCACACAGAGACCCGAACGGATATCGACTATTACACCGCGGTCGGTAGCCTGGGGCGCCTGCTTAGGCGTTCAACCAAGTCATTCGGAAGAAGTCGACCGTATCTGGAGCCTGACCTCGATCTTGCAATGAAACTCCGCAACCGATACAGCAAGCACGGCGATCGCCTTGTAATTGGAGTGGGGTGGAAAGGTGGGACTGTCGCCATCAGAAACAAGAGGCGATCCGTCGGCCTCGAACGTCTCGCAACCATTTTGAAGCCATTCGACTGCACTCTTGTTTCCATTCAGTATGGTCCAATCGAGGAAGAAATCCGCGAGGTCAATAATAAGCTGGGAACAGACATCATTTTCGATCCAGAGGTCGATCCTCTCAAGAGCCTTGACGCATCGGCCGCTCAGATAGCAGCGTGCGATCTGGTGATTTCATCGACGAACGCGGGTGTCCACACCGCTGGAGCGCTTGGAATTCCTTGCTGGGCCCTGGTGCCGATCGAGGCCGATTGGCGGTGGACCTGGCCTCGAAACGACGTTGTCTGGTATCCGGGAATGAGGCTATACCGGCAGCCAGTTCTGTATGACTGGGAAACGCCGCTGAAGCAGATCCAGCACGATCTCGACGCTTATTTGAACGGGAACCCCATGGACCGCGACCTTAGAGAATCGCCGGATCCTGACTGGGATTGGGGGTAAGGAGCCCATAATGAATATCGTCATCGATAAGATCACCGCGATCCACAAATCTGGGAATCTCGCTGAAATACATGTTCTGGCTGATAGCGGCAAAGAACATGTCCTATCGGTTCCCATGGAAACGCTTTGGATCATAGGCACGGATCTTCGGCAGGCCGCGATTCGGTTGCTTGCCCCTATTCAGCCCTATACAGCCAACGAACCCGGCGCCGTTCTGCACGATGCGGCGGAAAAAGAGAGCGAGCAGGACAGTCAAATATTCGATGCCGAAGACCATGAGGTAAAAACTGGATTTCATGCTGTCGAGCAGTCCTGGGAAATGTGCGATTTCCTCAACACAACAACCAATCTTGAAACCGACGACCCCGTTCGTATTTTTAATGAAAAGATCAGACATCATTGGCTCGTCGATCCGGAACAGGACAATGTCCAGTCGCTGAAGGAGCGGTCATACTTCCACCTTCGCAACGGATTTGTTATTCGATACCGCGAAGAGCAATCCGACTGGATTCCGGATCGAATTGAGCAAGAAGATGACCAGAGCGACGCAGCCGAGTAGCCTCCAAGAGCAAATCGCGTCCGCGCTCACGAGAGCAGTTCGACTACATCATGAAGGAAATAAGGACGAGGCGCGCCTTTTGTACAAAGGCGTCGTATCCCATGACCCGTTGAACGCGATCGCGCTGTGCAACCTGGCCGTTCTGCTGAAAGATCGTGGCGAGGTTGAAGCCTACAGGAAGGCGACTCTTAAGGCCGCTTTGTCGGTTCCTACGATGTCCGCAGCATACAATAATCTAGGAAATGCGCTCCGGGATGCGGGCTACCACGAACAGTCGGTCAAGATTGGCCGATACTGTTCCTATATCTCACCTTTCTACGCCGATAATTATAGCAATATGGGTCTGTCGCAGACCTATCTTACGGACTATGAAAATTCGATCCGCAATTGTCGGAAATGTTTGATCCTAAGCCCTGCATTTCCGGACGGTTGGCTGAATCATGCAAATGCGATGGTGTTGGCGCGCCGTGGTCGACAAGCCGGATTGTCTTATCGTCTTGCAACACTGCTCCGCCCCAACCACCACACGACACTGAGCAGCTTTGGAGTTGCTCTAGCCTCGCTTGGATACTTGAGTGAGGCTGTCTATCTCCAAGAGCAAGCGCTGAAGCTCAATAGCAACAACGAGAATGCCGAATTTAACATCGCCCTCTACTATCTCTTGATGGGTAGATACAGTGAAGGGTTTAAATATTATGAGACTGGTATTGGTGGAAAACATGCGGACAACAAACGCGGCAACCGGCGCCGGGTCGGGCAACCGGTCTGGAAAGGCCAACCGCTGACGGGAAAAAGTATTATCGTCACGGCGGAGCAGGGCATTGGCGACGAAATAATGTTCGCCTCTGTAATTCCGGAACTCTCCCGGCTCGCCGATCAAGTGTACTATGAGGTGACACCTCGTCTGTACGATTTGATGCGTAGAAGCCAGCCTGGTGTCGAGGTATTCAAATACAATCCAGAGAGCCCGAGGGAGTATTTGTCCGACACTTCGATCGATTACTCAATTCCGTTGGGGTCTCTGCCGAATTATTTTAGAAAATCTCTATTTAATTTTGGCCGTCAGAGGCCTTATCTTGAGCCGAACAAGCACCTAGTCCGCTATTTCCGCCATAAGTATACACAGAAATTCGGCGACAAGTTCCTCATTGGTGTTGGCTGGAGAGGGGGGTCCGGGCAGTTGAGGAGCAGCGGCCGGTCGACTGATCTGCAAAGGTTTGCGCCGATCGTGAACCTACCCGGCGTTCAAGCGGTGTCGATTCAGTACGGGGACGTTCGGAAAGAGATCGAGCAATTCAACGATCGAAATTACGGTACTGTCCATTTTGATCCAGAAGTCGATCCGCTGGAATCGATTGAAGTATCCGTCGCGCAAATAGCCGCGATGGATTTGGTCGTATCGGTCACGAATGCCGGTGTTCATTGCGCCGGAGCGCTAGGCGTCCCTTGCTGGATCTTGGTTCCTCACATCAGTGATTGGAGGTGGACGTGGGGCAGGCCGGATGTGATTTGGTATCCTGGTATGCGGTGCTATAGGCAGAGAACCCAGGGAGATTGGTCGCACCCCTTTGGCAGGCTCATTTCCGACTTAGAAGAGTTTTTCAAAGGTAGGTGTGAACTCCGGGCACCTCCCGCCGCTGATATGGATTGGTCGGGCGACTTGTAGGAGGTGCTGCGGATTGCCGTGCGCCACAATACCCTATGGCGACTTTTGATATCCTTTGTATTGGACATTGTAGGGAGCCCGCGGCGGACGCCTGCGAGCCGTCATTTTTTACGGTTTCTAGCCGCGTGTTAGCTGGATTCGTTATGGTTTGACAGGGTATCCGCCCCCTGTGTATCCATAGCCGTCTCCACACACCAGATCGGTTTCAGGCTCAAGGAACGCGCTATGAATCACGTTGGCGAAATGTCGGCGGTAATACTTTGCGGCGGGCTCGGGACTCGACTTCGTGAGGAAACCGAGTTCAAACCCAAGCCGATGGTCGACATCGGGGGTAAACCGATCCTCTGGCATATTATGAAGACGTACGCCGCATTTGGTGTTTCGAAATTCATACTATGTTTAGGGTATAGGGGTGAAGTGATACGCCAGTACTTTCGAAACTATGCGTTAGACCAGGGAAATATTAAGGTAAATCTTCGATCGAATACCGTAACGTTTCTTGATCGCGGTGATATCGAGGATTGGGAAGTGACGCTGGTAGATACCGGAGCGCTGACCATGACCGGGGGCCGGTTGCTTCAGGCGTCAAAATACATCGAGGGCGACAGTTTCTTTCTGACCTATGGGGATGGGGTCGCGGATATCGATATCAATGCTTTGTGGTCCTTCCACAAGTCGCACGGGATGGGCGCGACGGTTACTGGCGTGCACCCGTCATCAAGGTTCGGCGAGATCGACGAGAGCGGTGGCCGCGTCGTGGGATTTCGCGAGAAGCCGCAGACCGATGATGGTTGGATCAATGGCGGATTCTTCGTAATGGACAAAGCGGTGCTCAATGGATTCGAGTACCGTTCCGACAGCGTTCTTGAGAACGATATTCTACCTGTATTGGCGAAACAGCATCGCCTCGGAATCTACAAGCATGGCGGTTTCTGGCAGTGCATGGACACATACCGAGAGATGCAACTGCTGAATGCAATGTGTGAAAATCAAACGCCGCCCTGGTTGGCCGTCGGTTCTTAAGTGTCCAGCGACTATTTCTGAGCGGCTTTCGACGGAAACAAATCGTAAGGCACGAACAATGAAGTTTAGTATCTCGTACTTTGGGCCAGAAAGGATTTTCAATCTACGTCGGGATTTTTTCCTGATGCTCAAATATGGTCTGGAATCTCTGAATCATGAAGTTTTTATTTCTGGGCCAAAAATTGAACCTGGAATGATCAACCTTTTGGTCGGCGCTTACTTTATGCCGACCGAGCATATGAAAAAAATATCCAGCAGTGGCATTCAGTATGCGGTCGTTAATACTGAGATCGTCAAGGACGGAATGCTGAACTTTCAGCCTCAGAAGACCGACTTGATCAATGGTTATCTACCCCTCATGCGCGGAGGTCGGTTCGTTTGGGATGTAGTTCCGCAGAATTTGGCGGAACTCAAAGATCAACACGGGATCGAGGCCGAGTTGATCCGCTGGGCCTATCACGAACGACTGGAGGACATAGAACACAAAGCGAATCCTGATTTGGACTACTACTTCTTCGGGTTCGTCACAGACCGGCGTAAGCGACTCTTGACCGAGTTGAATGATGCTGGCCTGAGAGGGGTTGCGGACCATTCCTGTCCGTATTTCCTACGGAATGATCGCATCGCGCGGGCGAAACTGCAGATCAATATCCGGCAGGATGCCAAGTATGTTCATGTAAATGCCTTTCGGATCGGCTACCTGGCGAACAACAGGACGGCGATCTTGTCTGAAGAGGAAGATGATCCCACCAACTATCTGCAATACGCCGAGGTGGCGGATAAGCGGAATTTCGCCGAAGCGGCCGCGGAACTGGTGCGCGGCGACAAGTGGAAGCGGCTCCGCGAGGAGAGCTACGAACGCTATCGTCAGATTCTGTTCAAAGATGTACTAGAGCAGGTCCTCGATTCCAGCTTTGCCAAAGCGGTCTGATCCGGTCGTCGCGGCCAAGCGCCAAGCAGGGTGATCTCGTGACCGATCCGATTGAGTTTTGGCGGGGAAAGCGTGTTCTCGTTACCGGACACACCGGTTTCAAGGGAGCGTGGCTGACCCTGGTGCTGCGGTCGCTGCAGGCGCAAGCGGTGGGTGTTGCGTTGCCTCCTGAGCCGGGCGAAAGTCTGTTCGAGAGCGCGTCGATCTCAGATCTGTGCGAGTCCCATTTTCTAGATATCCGCGACACCAAGGGTCTAGTAGCCGTCGCGCAGGCGGCCGATGTCGATATCGTCATCCACCTGGCCGCACGATCGTTGGTGTCGGAGGGCTACCGGGACCCGGTCGAGAGTTTCTCGACGAACGTCATTGGCACTGTCTCTGTGCTCGAGGCGGTCCGGTCGGTTCCCTCTATTCGCTCCGTGGTCGTAGCGACGACGGACAAGGTTTATCGCAACAACGAGTGGTCCTTTCCGTATCGAGAGACCGACCCACTGGGTGGCAAGGATCCCTACAGTGCCAGCAAAGCGGCGGCGGAATTGGCCACGTACAGCTATGCCCAGTCGTTCCTGGCCGACAATGGCGTAGCGGTCTGCAGTGTGCGGGCCGGCAACGTCATCGGCGGCGGAGACTGGGCGGTCGATCGTCTGGTGCCGGATGCCGTCAGGGCCTGGGGCCGGGGCGAAGATCTCGTGATACGCAATCCAAAAGCGACGCGGCCCTGGCAGCATGTGCTCGAGCCTCTTGCCGGATACCTCACGGTGGCCCGTCGTGGGTATGAAGGCTCGCTCGAGGACTCCAGTCTGAATTTCGGACCCAACACCCATGAGGCCCTGCCGGTCGACGAGTTCCTTGACATCGCGCGGGGGGCCTTTCGAGCGTCGGCCGGTATCGTGGTTCAATCCCGGGACCATTGGCCGGAATCGAAGCGGCTGGCGTTGGACATCTCACGGGCGCGAGATGCGATCGGGTTCGAGCCCCGCTGGACCACGACCGATGCCATCACCCGGACGATGTCTTGGTACCGTCGTTTCTATGACGGCGAGCCGGCTGCGACGTTGTGTCGGGAGGACATCGAGGCGTATGGCGCCTGGGGGGTGTAGTGTTGGAGCGCGTCAACGAACCGATGCTTTTGGCGGGGCCGATGCATCGAGACAATCGCGGTTATTTCCGACGTCTGTACGGGATTGATTTCCCCGATGCTTACTTCGATGGCGGACCCAAGCAGGTAAACCTGTCTCACAATGCTCTGAAGGGTACTCTTCGCGGCATGCATTTCCAGCAACCGCCGGAAATGGAGACCAAGATCGTGACGTGCATCAGCGGGCGGATCTTCGACGTACTGGTCGACATTCGCGAGGAGTCAGCGACCTACCTGCGATGGTCGGCGTTTGAGCTGGACGAGGCATCTGGCAAGTCCCTGGTGGTTCCGCAAGGGTTTGCCCACGGGTTCCAGACGCTAACAGACGATGTGAAGATCGTGTACTTCCATGACCATGCTTATGTCGGCGAGTTGGCTGGTCGCCTCAATCCGCTCGACCCTGCCCTGGCGATTGACTGGCCTTTGGAGATCTCGGAGATCTCCGAAGCCGACGCCCGGGCGCCCATGCTCGCCGTAGATACCGGGAAGGATCTTCCATGAACTGTCGCGGTTGTGGCGCAAAGTTGTGCCATCAATTCGTAGACCTGGGGTCGGCCCCGCCGTCCAACGCATATCTGACAGGTAGCGATCTGGTCCGGCCGGAAGAGTACTACCCTTTGCGGGTTCTGGTTTGCGAGTCCTGCTGGCTCTGCCAGACGGAGGACTTCGTGGCCAGCGAGCGCATGTTCGACGAGAACTATGCCTACTTCAGCTCGTTCTCGACGATGTGGCTCGACCACGCCAAGCGCTACGCAGCGGCCATGACGGAACGGTTCGCTTTGAGCGCAGGGTCCCACGTGCTCGAAGTCGCGGCCAATGACGGCTACCTGCTGCAGTATTTCAAAGAGCTGGGGATACCATGCCTCGGGATCGAGCCGACCCGCAGCACGGCGGAGGCGGCCCGGGAAAAGGGCATCGAGATCATCGAGGAGTTCTTCGGTGAGGCCTTCGCGCAGGGTCTCAGGGAACGAGGGATCGCTTCCGATCTTATCGCGGCGAACAATGTGCTGGCGCATGTCCCCGACATAAACGATTTCGTCTCGGGCTTCAGGGTGATGCTGAAGCCACGGGGAGTCGTAACCTGCGAGTTCCCGCACTTGCTGAATCTGATCGCGTATCGACAGTTCGATACGATCTATCACGAGCACTTCAGCTATCTCAGCCTCCTTGCGGCAAGCGAGATATTCCGGCGCAACGGCCTGGACGTATTTGACGTCGAGGAGTTGCCCACACATGGCGGGAGCCTTCGCCTGTTCGCCGGATTGTCGGGCGCGCACGATGTTTCCGATCGGGTCGGCGCTTTGCTGGCGCGCGAGCACGCTGCGGGATTGGGTGGGCTGGGCGCCTACGGTGACTTCCAGGACCAGGTAAACAAGATCAAAGACGACTTTGTTGCCTTTCTCATCGACCAGAAACGCCAGGGGCGCCGAGTTGTCGGCTACGGCGCCGCGGCCAAGGCAAACACGCTGATGAACTATTCAGGCATCCGCCCCGATCTGGTCGAGTATGTGGTTGACCGGAACCCGGCGAAGATCGGGAAGTTTCTTCCGGGCAGCAGGATCCCAATCGTTGCCGAAGACCGGCTGTCCAAGGACAAGCCCGACATCGTCGTGATCTTCCCATGGAATTTGACGGAGGAGGTCGTCGGGCAGCTCCAGTATATCAGGGACTGGTCGGCTCGTTTCTGCGTTGCTATCCCGGAGCTCAAGGTCTTTTAGCAACAGCTTCGGCGCCCGTTTTCGGGGCGGTGCAGCGAACCCTAGGAGGGGTGGCGTGTTCGAAAGGCCGATTGTGGTAACCGGGGCCACGGGTTTCGTCGGGGTGAGCCTGGTGGCCGAACTCGTGAAGAGAGAAGCCGCTGTGACCGTCGTGACGCGGGATCCGGCGCGACTCGATACGATGCCCTGGAAAGCCGATGTGTCCGTCTGGGTTGGCGATCTGTTCGCCGAAGCGGGAGGGCTGCCCGATGTCGCAGGGGCGGAGGTCGTCCATCTGGTTTGGGACGATCTCACAGATTTCCGCTCGCCTCTGCATGTCGAGCGGCACTTTCAGTCCAACTTCATGCTGCTCAATCGCTTGCTCGATGCGGGCGCCGCGGCCCTGACGGCTGCCGGCACGTGTCAGGAATACGGACTGCAGGAAGGTCGACTCTTTGCAGATGGGCTGACCGACCCGCGAACACCGTACGCAATCGGGAAGGATATGCTGCGGCGCTCAGCCGCACTTGCCTGCGAGAACCGAGGAATTCCGTTTCGCTGGTTTCGGTTCTTCTATATCTATGGCCGCCGTCAGAAGCCGAATTCGCTATATCCATTGCTGATTTCCGCGCTGGAACGCGGCGATGTCGAGTTTCCCATGAGCGAGGGACGGCAACTGCGAGACTTTATCAGCATTGAAGATGCCGCGCGGCAGTGTTGCGACATCATCGGAAACGGTGCGACGGGCTGTTTCAACATCAGTAGCGGACGCCCACAGAGCGTTCGGGAGTTTGTGGCAGAGATCTGTCAGCGCGAGGGTAAATCAATTCGGCCGAAATACGGCGTCTACGGGATGCCCGACTACGAGCCCTTCGCGTTTTGGGGTCAACCTTGGGAGACTGATCAGAATGGATGACCACGCCGAGTTCCTGCGAGAGCGGCAGACGAACAGTGCAGCGATGGCCAAGGATGGAAAGGTCGCCGAGCTGACTCGCGATTGGATTCACGCGACGGCCGAGCACAAGTACAGTTACAATTTCGACTGGTGCGGCCTGCCGATCATTCAGTATCCCCAGGATATGGTCGCCATGCAGGAGATCATTTGGGACGTTAAACCGCAGGTGATCGTTGAGACCGGCATCGCGCGTGGCGGCTCGCTGGTCTTCTACTCGAGCTTGTTGGGGATGCTCGAGGATGCGGGGCTCGCGACCGACACGCGGGTGGTTGGGGTCGACATTGACATCCGACCACACAACCGGACCCGCATTGAATCGCATCCGCTCGCCAAGAGGATCGAACTTCTGCAGGGCGGCAGCGTGGATGATTCGACCGTGGCCGCCGTCTGGGATCTTATCGGGGACCGCTCTCCCGCCCTGGTTTGTCTCGATAGCAACCACACGCATGATCACGTTCTGGCGGAGCTTGAGCGCTACGCTCCGATGGTCGACGTCGGAAGCTATCTTGTCGTATTCGACACGGTCATCGAGTTCATGCCGGAGGACGCCTATCCAAACCGCCCCTGGGGCGTAGGAGACAATGCATACACAGCGGTGCAAGCGTTCCTGCAGGCGGTGGGTGAGGGCAAAATCACCGACCGTCAGGGCCGAGAGATGGCCTTTGAGACCAATTTCGATATCGACAATCGGTTGCTGATATCGGTGGCGCCCTCGGGCTACCTGAAGCGGGTTGCGTAGGGAGGGAACGAATGTGCGTCGCCAGCGCCGCCCCTTGCCTTGGCGCCCTGAGCGAGCGTCCATCGCTGGAAAACCGTGCTCGACGGCGGGTAGGCGAAAATGCTAATCCTACGCTCATATATGTTGATAATTCGGGCCGCTGGATATCTCGCTCTTCGATAGCTGCGGACGCGGCATCGTACTCGGCGCTACCACAGGCCACGATGGGTGTGACCACCCCGATTGCCCAAGACTGGAAAGCTTGAGGATGCACCCAAAGATTCGGTCGATTTTCCTTCAGACGCTCTTTCCAGTGGGATTGTTCAGCTTCTTTACGAACCTGCTGATCCTGGTTCTGCCGATTTACATGCTGCAGATATTTGATCGCGTTCTCAGCACCAGAAGCACGTCCACGCTTATCACCGTTACGGTGATCGCCTTGGTCCTCGTCGCAATTAACGCCGCTCTCGAATTTGCCCGAGACCGTTTCCTGATGGCAACGGGCCAGCATGCAGACCGGGTGTTGGCATCGGAACTGTTCGACGGAGTGGCGGAGGATTTCCGGCGCAAACGTGATCCCAACTCCGTGCAGGCGTTCACCGACCTGGACATGATCCGACAGTTCCTGGGGGGGCGTGTCGTTCCGTCGATGTTCGACGCCCCGTGGTCGTTCCTGTTCTTGGCGGTGTTGTTTCTGATAGACGAGCGGCTCGGGTTTTTGGCCCTGGGCGTTATCCTGCTGATGTTCGCGGTCGGCATATATTCCGAGGTTGTCACGAAGAGCCCGACCATCAACGAGAATAAGGAGCTCAAGAAAGCTCGGATCCTGATGGAGCGGAGTGTTCGCAACTTCGACGCCTTGGTGTCGATGGGAATCGTGAACAACCTGAAGAGCCGTTGGATGGAGCGTCATCATGAGGCTCTGCACGTCGGCGAGGAGAAGAATGACGCGAACTCGCGTATTCAGGCCGTCACCCATTTCATCCGGTATGTCGGTCAAATTCTGATCCTGGGGATTGCCGGGTATCTGGCAATCACCGACCAGATCAGCCCTGGTATGTTGGTCGCGGCAAACATTCTCTTCATTCGGACCATCGGACCGTTTGAAGGGATTATATCTCTCTGGTCGATGGTGGTGACTTTCCGCGAGGCCCTCTACCGGGTGAACAAGATGGTGCTCGATGCGGACACTACGGCCCTGTCCGATTTCCCGGCGCCCCTCGGCCGCATTGACCTAGAGAATGTGTCCGTGGTGCCGCCGGAATCAAAAACGCCGACCGTTGCCAATGTAACGTTGTCTATAAACCCAGGAGAGATTGTCGGTATTCACGGTCCGAGCGGAGCAGGAAAGTCATCACTTGCTAAGGTGATCGTTGGCGCGTGGCCGCCTTTCAGGGGCACGGTCCGCTATGACGGCTTCGATATTACCACCTGGCCGGCGCATTTCCGCGGTCGGTACGTAGGTTTTCTGCCGCAGGATGTCGAACTCTTCGACGGAACTGTTGCTGAAAACATCGCGCGTTTCGACAACTCCGCGACCATCGATGAAATCATCGCCGCGGCGACGGCTGCGGGAGCGCATGAGATGATCCTGAAACTCCCGGAGGGGTATAATACGCCTCTTGGTGTGTACGGCATGAACCTGTCTGGCGGGCAACGGCAGCGGGTCGGACTAGCGAGAGCGCTTTTCCGGTCTCCGTCTATTGTCGTGCTAGACGAACCGGATTCGAGCCTGGATGCGTCGGGTATTGAAGCGCTTCAGCGCGCTCTTACGACGAATGAAGACTATCGACCCACGGTGATCCTGATTTCCCACAGTACGCAGGTTCTGAAACTTGCCGGCCGGGTGATTACGATGAAGGCCGGTAGAGTGGAACGGGACGGCAGCATGAAGGCGCTTATCAAGCCTGTTCAGAAGTCTATTGCGGCGAATACCGGGGGAACAGGATCGTGACGTTGGTAGCCTACAAAGATGGCGGCAGCGACCTGAGCCTCTATGGCCCGAAGGATCCGCGTCGAGTGCCGCTGATTATCGGTCTCGTTCTGATATTCGGAATCTTTGGCTCTCTGGGGGTCTGGGCCTATTTCGCGGAAGTCGACCGGGGTGTGCGCGCCAGCGGTGTCGTGTCGATTACCACGCCGCGTCAGGTCGTCAATGCCCCAGTGCTGGGAACGGTCGAAGAGATTTTCATTCAAGAGAATGACTTCGTAAATGAAGGCCAGGTTCTCATGACGCTGAAGAGCGAAGAGGAATCCGAGCGTTTCAACCTCGCGCGACTGCAGCTCTTCGGCAACCACGTTCGTCAGAAGCGCTATCAGGCGGAATATGATCTGGCGACAGAAGTTGACCTGAGCGGTGTCCCGCATGTCGATCTTGATCCGAAGGTGATCGACGAGATCATCTCAGAGCAGCGTACGCTGTTCGAGGCAGGGCTGGACCGGTACCAGCGCGACCGCGGTATCGTCGATGCCCAGATGGTCCAGATCGAGAACATCATCACTGGTTTGCGGGCCCAGCGCGTCTCCATCATCAATCAAATTGACCTGATTGCTGAGGAGATGAACGGCATGGAAGATCTTCTCGCCAAAGGGTACATCTCCAAGACCAGGTTTCTAGCGCTGAAGCGCGCCTCTGAGGGGTTGAAAGGCCAGTTGGGGCAGATTGAAGGCGATCTGTCACTTAGGGACAACCAGATCCTGGAATATAGAAAGTCTCTGGATCAGTTGGTGGCGCAACGCCGCTCGATGGCCTTGGAACGGATCGATCTGTTGAAAGCCGAGGAAGACAACCTCGAGTTCCAGATCATCGCGTTTGAGGAGAGGCTGGCTCAACGCGTTATCGTGAGCCCGCACGATGGATATGTCCTAAATCTGCGGGTCCAAAATCCGGGATACGTTGTCAGCCCGGGTCAGCCGATCACCACCATCGTTCCCAACGATGACGATGTGACCATCGAGGCCAAGGTCTCGACCACCGATATTAGTGGTCTGGAGAACGGCATGCCCGCGGAGGTCCGGGTGATGGCAACCGGCAGCGCGAAGGCCGCGCGCCGCGCGCCTCTGCTTCATGGCCACGTCGTCGGCCTGAGTGCCGATACGATCATGGATCCGAATACCGGTGCCGAATACTATCTAGCGAAAGTCACTGTTCCCGCCGACCAGTGGGCCAAGATGACAGACGAAACGATTCCGGGCATGCGGGCCGATGTTCTGTTCAGAACTGGATCGCGCAATGTGCTGGATTTCCTGATTTCGCCGATCAACTTCATCTTCCAGGATGGCTTTACCGCTCGTTGAGGCGTATTCGGTCTTCCGCCTGACGACTAATCAGGGGTCGGCACGTTCAAACGCCAACCGCGTTCAAAGCCGATGCGGTACAGGCCCCGATTCGCGCCAAAAACACGATCTGCAGAAACGTTATTCACATTTAGCGGGATTTCGGTGGCTTGGGTTTCCAGTGTATTTGTGAAGCGGATTCCCGTGCCCAGCATCGAAGTATGATGCGGGGAATTCATTTTTTTTGTTTTTTTACATGTAGTTACAAGGTGTTTCTTAAACGACGTAGAAGCCTCGTGCGGGATGCATCGGTAGCGATGGAGAATGTAGGCAATTGCGATAAATTTTTTGGTTGCGGAGCACGGCCAATCGGTTGAGCTTCGACACGACTGCAGTTGCGATCAGCGAAGCGTCCTATGGTTCAGATTCTCGGAACGGAAATCAGCGAATCGATTGTGGCTACATCGGAGGAGGACACGGTTTCCGGCTCCGGTGGAGACGACCTCATTCTCGGTCTAGAGGCCTCGGACGTCCTCTATGGAAATGCCGGTGACGACACCGTTCAAGGCAATTCCGGTGACGATACGATCTTTGGTGGCCGCGATAGAGATCGGATCGACGGAAATGCAGGCAACGACGCGATCTACGGTAATCTAGAAAACGATCAGTGCTATGGCGGGCTCGGAGACGATTCGATCTATGGCGGCCAGGGAGGAGACTACCTCGCTGGCGACGAAGGAAACGATTACATCTTCGGCAACGCCGACAATGACACCCTGTTCGGCGGCGACGGCGACGATCTGCTCAAGGGTGATGGCGGCAACGACCTGATCTATGGAAATCAGGGAGCAGACATCATTCTCGGATCTGCAGGCGCCGATACGTTGTTTGGAGGCCAGGGGAACGACGTCCTGAATGCGAGCGAGACGCATTCGACCGAGACATCGGCTGAACTTCTATATGGAAACCAGGGCAACGATTCGATAACCGGAGGTCTCGGGGACGATACGATCTATGGAGGCCAAGACGGCGATAGCATCGTCGGTGGTCTGGGCAATGACAGGTTGCTCGGCAATCAGGGTGACGACACGCTGGTTGGATCGAGCACGACGGTGAATGCGTCGGTGTCAAATGCCGATACGATGATTGGTGGCAATGGCAATGATAGGTTCGTCGTCGACGGCAACCGGTCTTTCGAAGGAGGCACCGACGTCATACTCGACTTCGAGAACGGTGAGACGATCGATTTGTCCGGTGCCTTTGTCGATGGCGTTGCCGGCAGCACTGACTTCGTCCAACTGTCTGTTTCAGGCGAGGACGTCGTTGTTCAAATAGACCCGGACGCAGCCGGTACGGATTTCGGATATGTCGACACCGTCCAACTCATCGGCGTCCAAGATCTAACGCTTGCGGACATTTCGTTTGTGTTTTGACGACGGGGCGTTAGCCGGTTGGCGCTCCGTGTGAGCGGCGTGCTCGACGACGCCAGATCGGCGTCAACTACAATGGTCGCAGATGATCATCGATCACCCCAGCCGATTGGCTCGACTGTTTCACGACGCCGAGTATAGCGCCGAGCCGCCAGAGTTCCTCTAGATGCGGAGCCTGACCAGGTCGTGCATATCGATGATGCCCTCAGGGTGTCCGTCGTCGTCGAGTACGAACACAGCGGTGATCCGCTTGGTGTTCATGACTTCAATCAGTTCGAGGCAGTTCATATCCGGTCCGACGGTGAACGGATCCGGGTTCATGATGTTCTGAACCTTCTGATCGAATACATCGTCATTCAGATTGCGCCGCAAATCGCCGTCCGATACCAGTCCGGCGAGACGCTGGTCGTTGTCGACCACACCGATGCATCCGTAACGACGGCCCATCATGGCAGAGATGGCCTCCTTGATGCTGACGTCTAGCGCTACCAGCGGAAGTTCGTCGCCGGTGTGCATGATGTCTTTGGCCTTGGAAAGCAGTCGACCGAGCTTCCCGCCAGGATGCAGCATCGCGAAATCATCCGGCGTGAAGCCCCGGATTTCCATGACTGTGACGGCCAGCGCATCCCCGACGGCAAGCATCTGAGTCGTTGACGTGGTCGGCGCCAAGAGGTGAGGGCAGGCTTCGTCGAGGGGTGGTACGACAATGGCAATCGTCGAGTTCTCAGCCAGCGCACTGCCGTCGCGGCGGGTAAGTCCGATGATTGGAATCGAGTTGACCTGAGCGTATCGGATCACGTCGAACAGCTCGAGGGTCTCCCCCGAATTTGACAGCATGATGAGCAGGTCGTCGGCCCCGATGCTCCCGAGATCCCCATGACTCGCTTCTGAGGGATGAACGAAGACGGCCGGGGTTCCAGTAGATGCGAACGTCGCTGCGATCTTCTGACCGATGATCCCGCTTTTTCCCATGCCGGTAACGACGACCTTGCCTTTGATCGACAAGATTAGATCAATGCAGGCGGCGATCGTTTCGGGCGCCAGGCTGAGAATACTCTCAAGGCCTTGTTGCTCGAGCCGGATGGTTTCGAAAAACCGCTGAGTGGATCGGGGCGTGTTCATGGCTTCCTTAGCCGCTGTCGGCCGTCATTGCGGCCTGTGCGAGCGGTCTCTTTACGGGTTCGGGGGCAGGGATTCTGGTGGCAAGACTCTCGCAAGGCGCTCGTTCAGCTCGCGATCGAGGGTCTCGTAGCGCTCGTAGAGATCGTAATAGATATCCAGGGTTCCCTGTACACCCGGTGCGAGCATGGCGTTACGCTGCACATAGTCATGGGCCGCCTTACGAACCCGCTCCAGGGCATCGCGGTCGTCCAGGGATTCAAGAAGCGTCTCAAGGGCGTCAGGGGTATCGAAGAGATAGCCGGTTCGACCATGCTCAACTGTATCGGCATAGATCGTTGTTCCGGCCAGCGTGACGGCTCCGGCGGCGGCGGCTTCGAGGAACTTCAGATTTGATTTCAGGCGGTTCGACGGCGTGTCCTTGAGCGGCAAGAGGGCGATGTCAGCCTTCTCAAGCAATCCACGATACTGCTTGTAGGGGGTAACCTTAAAGAAATCTCGCCGATCCGTTTTCAGCATGTCGAGAATACGACGATCGCCCACGACGTAGAAATGCCAGGGTATCGCCGAGCGTTCGATGAACCGGTTCACCGTGTCGGCGATCGGCTCGAAGTCTCGCGCCCTATTGAAGCCTCCGACGAAGATCGTGTTCTCCACCGTGCGCGCGCGAACCTCCGCATAGGGGCTGACCGCCGGTATCCGGTTCGGTACGACGAAGGTATGGGGGTTCAATGGCAAGATCTTCTGCCGTAGTTCCTCTGTGCTGACCTGGACCGCGTGTGCACCGACAAACGTAAGGTTCTTGTTCTCCGCAATGGATGGCCACAATTCCGGATCGTCATCGAAATCGGTAATGATTAGCTTCTTTCGATACTGGAGCTTGCGGATATTGAGCAGGTCGTTCTCCGGCATCAGGATCGGTCGCTGCCACACGAAAATGTTTGCGCTTCCAGAGACGTGGCGAACGTTAGCGTCCTTCTCGTGCAGTGCGGCCGAGACGTTGGGAATGGTTTCCATGAAGCGTGCCGGCGCAACCGCGCGGACATAGCTGAAGCCGCCGAGCGTCTGCAGTGTACGCCAGTCTATATGCCATTGGCGGTCGTCGGTCGGTCGGGCAGCCTGAACGACATATTGAAATGTGGTCAGACCCTCGTACATCTCCGCCCCGTCGGTCTTGGTTGCGTTGGCGACAACCTTGCAGATGTCCTGAACCGAAGCGGGTGTGCTGCCGAATTTGCGTTGGTGCGTCTTTGTTATAGTGAGCCCGAAGTTCTCGAAGAACGTCCGAATAGACGATTTGGTGAACAGATGCAGGTGAGTTCGGTCATTGAGCCCGCCTTTCTCCGAGTACTCCATATGTCCAGCGAGAAGACGAACGGATAGCGACCAATGCTGCGAATTGGGCACGCAGGCGCAGACCACGCCATCGGGAGCCAATAGCCGAAGATGCGACTCCAATGTGCGCCAGGGGTCTACGAAGTGCTCTATCGTGTCCCCGTAAACCAGAACATCGACTGTGCCATGCTCAGCCAGAAGCCTGTCGATGACCGCCGGATCCTCCGCATCGTCGCACACGACATGATCCAGTATCATGCGTGCTCGCTCTGCTGAGGGAGCGTGCATCTCCACGCCGATATAGGTCGTCGCGGCGTTGCGTGTTTTGAAGTCAGCGCACAAAGCGCCGCTTCCGCAACCGAACTCGACGATCCTCCTCGCGGTGACCGGGATGATATTCAGTAGGTCGGGATTGCTGTTCCCGTAGTAGGTCTCAGGTGGCCCGCCGACCTTGGTATCTGGGGCACTGCTAGTCATGGCGTGACGCTGCCGATCTGTGCGGGGTACGGCGGAAGTGCTCCGTAGGGTAAAGCTATCCGTTCAGCCGTCACCGAGGCTTCGCATAGAGCATCGCGTCCCGTTCCTTGAACCAGACATCGGCATAGTCCGTGTCGGTGTAATCCTCGAAATACGGTCCGCCCTCCGTGTAGTGGAGCATACGCACCTGATCTACCGGCACGGTCGGATCATATCCGACGAGATGGTTCCACTCGTGCGACAACTCGCCAATCTCATCGTCCGACGACAGCCATTTGAACTGATGCAGTTCAAGACCGGTGGCTGTATTCACGTAGTCCGGCGTCAGAGCGGTACAGCGTGCGTTGTTGAACATCATCACGCTGCTCCAGTTCTTCTTTGCGTACTGGGTCTGCGTCGCGCCGAGGAACTTCGTCTCCTCCTGAGGACGATGGTCGTGCTTAACGCACTGCACGGCAAAGCGATCATCGCACTGCCGGAAGATCTCATGAACGTCCCCGAGCATCAGCATGTCGCAGTCCATGAAAAGACTCCAGCCTTCGAAGTCACTCATATACGGGACGAGAAATCTCGAGAATGAGAACTCCGTAGACTGCAACTGATTGCGCTCGCGTTTGAACACGTCGGTCAACTGCGAAAGCATGATCGGAATCACGGCGATCGGAGCGGAAGCGCGCGCCTGGATGCTGTGATTCAGAACATGGAACGCGACAGTTTCGTTGGGGTCGAAACCGATAAAGACCTTGTTCATTGGCATCGTCCAATTGTCAGTTTAAGTCGATTTGTGCGCCCGTCGTCGAGCTCCCATCAGGGCACGTGCAGCGTCCACGTCACAAATCCGCGCTCGTGATAGTCCGTGGAAGCGCGTTCGGTCAAGCGCTCACCTCTATGCCGAAACGCCGCTTGATCTCCGATAGAATTGTTGGCAGCGCAACGGTTCGGAAATCATAGTTCTGCTCCACCGTGTATCGGGCGAACTGCCCGAGACGATCCCTTTCTGCTTGCGGCAGGCTTAAGGCGCGCTCGATACCGTCTGCGACGCCGAGAGGTGACAAATCGCACAGAAGCCCGTTCCGGCCGTCGCTGATAACTTCTTGCACAGGGTGAACGCGCGAGCCCAGGATACACGCCTCGAGCGCCATAGCTTCAAGCATCGACCACGACAGGACGAAGGGAACCGTAAGATAGAGGTGGACTTGTGAGATATTGAACAAGTCGAGAAACATTGAATACGGCAATTTCCCGACGAAAGCGACGTTTTCTATTGCTTCGGGTTCTTGGGTCAGGAGGTACTCTCGCCAGGACATGCCGTTGGGAGCGCGTTTTCCATAGCTCACGTCGTCGCCGCCGATGATCACAAACCGGATGTCGTGTGCTCTGGAGCGGAGAATTTTGATCGCCTCGAATAGGATGTCGAAGCCGCGGTAAGGCTCGAGGTTCCTAGATACGTAGGTAACGACCTCGTCGCCTTTCTTCAGCTGCCATCCGTTCGGCAGGAACACTTCCAAGTTCCTGCCGTTACGAATGTCCGGAACCGAAATACCTTCGTGATATGTGAAGATCTTATCCCACATGATTGGCGGATGTTGGTACTTCTGCCAAATAGTCGGAGTAATGATCAGGTCCGCTCCCATCATCGACTGCGTCAGGTGCAGATTTTTCGTCACCAGCCGACAGGCGTCCTCAATAGTCACCTCTCCGTCGTTTACAAATGCGGTGTCTGATTCTCGGGCTGTGTAATAATATTCAGAGAAAACGATGAGTTTCGCGCTGGGGAAGACCTCCTTGACGTAGAGACCTTCTCCCCATCCGGAATGAACAAATATTATATCCGGATTTATTCCTCGATCTTTGAGTTGAAGCAGAGTCCGTGTGACCGCCTGCCCATAAAGAATCTGCTCATCCAAGAATTTGATATAGTGGTGTCCATCGCGAGACGGCTCTCGCGCCAAGTCATATTTGACTTTTTTCACGCCGTCGATTGCGATGCTGTCTTGGCGTCTCGTGATGAAATAGACATCATTTTTCTTGTTCTTGGCGACGTACTGGCAGATGTTCTTGAACTGACCCGGCATGTTCTGGTGAATAAAGAATATGCAGGCCATCAGATCCGCTCCAGGGATTCTAGAAGTTCCTGACGCACGTCGACGAAGAATGATGCCCAGCTTTGCATTCGCGGGCGCTGCAGGACGGTAAGCGATGGAAACCAATCGGTCGTTCGTCCCGTCATCCAGCGCCAATCGCGGGCCGGTCCGGTCAACACCAATCCCTTGATTCCAAGGGCTCCGGCGAGGTTGGCGGTCGACGTGCAGGTCGAGACCACAAGATCCATTTTTTGCATCAACGCAGCGGTTGCATCGAAATCAGTGAGATGCGGCGCGAGATCAACGACTGCGGGGTACCTTGCGGAGATGAGACCTTCATCTTGGCCCTTCTGAAAGCAAAACAGGCTGGCGTCCATGTCGCTTATCAAAGGATCGATGTCGTCGATGGAGGCGGAGCGCTGTTGGTCATGGGTGAATTTCGGGTTGCCCGCCCAAATCAGCCCGACGCGCGGCTGGCGAGTGTCGATTTTTGGCAGTTCAGGGCGGTTCGATGGGGTCAAGTACGGGAGGGCCGGCGGGTCAACCTCAACGGATCCGAGCAGCGCCGGGACATCAAAAAGCGGCAGGTAGTAGTCATATCCTTCAGGGAGTTCGAGGTTGTAGGGTACGAACTCCGCCTCCGGATAGCTGTGCCGGAACAACTGCAGAGTGCTTTCATAGCACTCAAAGGTGGCAGTGGCTCCCTCGGGCAGGCGGCCGAGAAGTCTTGGGATGAATCGGGAGAACAATATGTTGTCCCCGACTCCTTGCTCCGTGTAGACGAAGACCCGACCTGCAAGGGTGTCGATATCTGTGACATTGCTGATGCCAGGATAACGGACACGGGTTGGAAAACCCTGGAAAGACCAGCGGAACTTGTAGACGTCAAGTCCGCGGCGAAAGTCGCCCGACGCCATTAGAGCATGAGATAGGTTCCATTTGATGCTGGCGTTTCCAGGATTGAGCTTCTCGGCCCTCAAGCCCAGTCGGGCGGCCTCTTCCGCGAAGCCGAGTTCCCGCCGCAAGTTGCCTAGGTTGTAGTAGGCGTCCCACGCGTTCGGGCGCATCAATATCGCGCGTTGCGAGCTGGCTTGACTGACCTCGGTATCGCCCAAATGGCGGGCCGCGGCGGCCATATTGAGGAGCGTGCGGTGGTTGACCTGGGCCTTGAGGGCTCTTCGATAGTACCCCATTGCCTCTTCATGGTCGCCGACCAAGCTCGCATAGTATCCAGCTCTGAAATCGAGAAGCTCACCAACGATGCCGCTTCGGATGGCGGCCTTCACGACATCTAGGGCCATCCTGTTCTGCCCGTCGAGTTCATAGGCCTCGGCCAGGCGGATTGTGGCCACCCGGCTCTTCGGCTCAAGGCCGGCGGCACGCATGCGGACCTTGATCAAGGTCGCCGGGTCCAAGTCCTTCTTGAAGGTCTCGCAATACAGATCGAGCGTTGCGAACGAGTTTGGGTAGGCTTCCACCAGCTTCCTTGCGAGATCCCTGCGGTGTTCGAGCGACGGGATCTTCTCGACATACATGCGCAGAGCGTCGAGCAGCTTAGTGGTGTTGATGTCGCCAGACTCGTGCTGGGCGACGGATTTCCTTGGATCTCGACCAGCGGCAATGTCGCGCGCAATGACTGAAATGATATCGCGGTTGGGGTGTATCATTTTTTACCGAGTGCTGAAGGCGGTTCGCGCCGAAATGCCTAAATACGCTCAGCCTCACCGCCCAGGCCAACTTTGTCAGCCGCCTTGAGCCTCTAGGTAAGTATTAGGGCAGATTTCGAGCACGAATTAATATCGAAACCCTTTCGGACGTCAATGGGGCGCTCCGCTTGTAGGCCTTGGATCTGCCCTCACAACAAGCGCTTCTGCCTTGCCAAACCCTTGGGGGGATGGAACGATATGGATCCTGCTCGGTATTGAGTGCGGGATGACGTCGGTCTCAAGCCGTGCGCGGTAGCGGTGTCAACCCGGACCGATTGGAGAGTTCCTTGGCGCTTACTGAAAGCTTCGTCGATCCGCAGGAGTCCGAGCTCGCGGACGCTTTCATGGCCGATGGCTATGTTGTCGTCGATGTCGACGACCGGCCCCGTCTTGACGCCTTCCGCCATGAGATCGTGAAGCTGGTCTGCGGACATCTCGGCTGCGAGGCTCCGGCGAACGATGCGGATTTCCTCAACCGGATCCATGAGCGAGTAGCCAGCGCCGACGTCAACGCCCTGCGCCTTGCGGTCTTCGAGGGGCTGAACCGTATGCCCTGGGCGCGGCCGACCTACCTGTCTCTTGCCCGTTCGGCCATCGACCGCCTCGTTGGCAACGAACTGGCCATGCAAAACAAGGTCAACCTGTCGATCCAAATGCCGAACGATCTGACCTCGGTGTTGCCGGTGCATGCGGACCCCTGGTCGGCGGAAACCCCGTTCGAGGTGGTCGAGTGGCTGCCGTTGGTGGATGTCTTCGATACCAAGGCGATGTTCATTCTCGCGCCGGAGCACAACAGGACGGTGCGAGAGGCGATGAGCGATCTGCCCGATGGCGGCAAGTCGCTCGACCTGTTCGAGATGTACAAGGACAAGTTTCACTGGGTTTCGGTGTCTTACGGTCAGGTCCTGGTATTTTCGCCGCTTCTCTTGCACGGCAATGTGGTCAACGCGGTACCGGAGACTCGCTGGTCATTGAACTCTCGCGTTACCGGCCTGTTCACGCCCTATACCAGCGACGAGAAATGCCTCGGTCGCTTCTATTCACCCGCCACGGTCAAGATCGTCAGCCGGATCGGCATGAACTTCCAGCCGCCGGCTGGGTTCGACGAGTAGTCTTGCCGTGGCCGCTAGCAAGACAAATGTGCTTCAGGGGTATGTGACCCACCAGAGCTTCAAGGGGCTCAGGATCCCTGCCAATGTACAGAACCTGGTTATGCGGGACTACGCTCGTAGCCGAGAGAAGACTTTCCGGCTCTCAAGAGGTGAGTACTTCTTCGACGGCTGCTTCGTCCAGCTCTTCGCCATGCTCCGGGACCTTGATCAGATGGACGGGATCATCCTGTGCAGCATGTTCATGCTGCCGCAGAAACCGAAGAAGCGACGCGAGATCTACGACGCACTCCTCGCCGCCGGAGCGGAGATGCATTGCGTGTTCGAATCGCTGGTCGTGCAGGACGAGGCGGGAATCGCCGAACTTGAGGATCTTTTTCGTCTCAACGGCGCCCTTGACGCGGCCCCCCGGCAGATTGACCGGTCGATTCTCCCGCCTCTGACGGGTATCGATTCGTTCACTTGAGGGCGCAATTCCTCGCGTTTGCCCCTTCCATTGGACAGTGGAGTGGGCTGATTGATAATATTTTCTTAAGACTACCTGGGCGATGTTCGACTCTGAGAAATTGACGCCCGATAAAGACTATGGCTATCCAAAAGGATGGGTCTCCGGTGCAGAAAGACCACTCAATCAAGCGCGTCCTCGTAACCGGCGGTGCCGGCTATGTGGGCTCCAAGCTTACTCCGATGCTGCTGGATGCCGGCTATGAGGTCGTCGTCTTCGACATCCAGTATTTCGGCGACGACAAGTTGCCGCTGACGAACCCGAAACTGACATCGATTAAGGGCGACCTGAGAGACACCGACGCGTTCACGCGCGCTGTCGCGGGTTGCGATGCGGTCATACACCTTGCCTGCATCTCCAACGATCCGTCCTTCGTGCTCGACCCGACCCTGTCCAAATCGATCAACTACGACTGCTTCGAGCCGATGGTCGTTGCGGCAAAGAAGGCGGGCGTAAAGCGCTTTGTCTACGCCTCCACGTCTTCGGTCTACGGCGTGTCGGATGCGCCGGACGTCACCGAGGACCACCCGCTCGTCCCGCTGACGGACTACAACAAGTTCAAGGGCATGTGCGAGCCGCTCTTGTGGAAACACAATGACGCGGATTTCGTCGCGGTGACGATTCGCCCGGCCACGGTCTGCGGTTATGCGCCCCGCATGCGTCTCGACCTATCGGTCAACATCCTGACCAACCACGCGGTCAACAATGGCAAGATCACCGTGTTCGGCGGTAGCCAGTTGCGTCCCAACATTCATGTCGAGGATGTCAGCCGCCTCTATGTGGAGCTGCTGAGCTACGACGCCGACAAGATCAACGGTCAGACGTTCAACGCCGGCTACCAAAACATGGCGATCTCTGAAATCGCCGATGTGGTCAAGAAGGTGGTCGAGGAGGAGATGCCGGAGAAGGCGCCGATCGACATCGTGACGACCCCGACCGACGATATCCGCTCCTATCACGTCAACTCGGACAAGATCCGCAACACTCTTGGTTTCGAACCGCGGCTGACGGTGGAGGACGCGGTTCGGGGGCTCGTCAAGGCGTTCCGCGATGGCAAGCTGCCGAACTCGATGACCGACGATCGGTATTTCAACGTCAAGACCATGCAGAAACTCACCGCCGCCTGAGCGACGGAAGCAGGAAGGCCGGCTGTATCATGTCCCACGCCGAGACCTATCTCGCACAGGCGGCCGAGATCTGCCGTACCCTCGACCCGGCCGAGATCGAGGCTATGGCCGCGGCCCTTGTGGCCCTGCGGAACCGGGGCGGGCGACTTTTCATCCTGGGCGTCGGCGGCTCTGCGGCGAACTGTGGGCATGCGGTGAACGACTTCCGCAAACTCTGCGGGATCGAGGCCTACGCCCCCACCGACAATGTGGCCGAGCTGACCGCCCGCACGAATGACGAAGGCTGGGAAAGCGTGTTCGCCGGATGGCTGGCCGTATCCAAAGCCGGTGCCGATGACGCGGTGCTTGTGCTCTCCGTGGGGGGCGGGTCGCGCGAACGTAACGTCAGCCCGAACCTGGTCCTGGCTCTCGAATACGCCAAGCAGAATGGGCTGACGGTGTTGGGCATTGTCGGCCGCGACGGAGGATACACCAAGCAGGTCGGCGATCATGTGATCGTCGTGCCGGTGGTCGATGCGAACCACATCACCCCTCATTCGGAGGCCTTCCAGGCGGTGATCTGGCACGGGCTGGTCTGCCACCCGGATCTGATGGCGAACGCCAACAAATGGGAGGGGCTCTCGGGCACGAAGGCGTGACGGAGAAACGCAAGGCCGTGTTCCTGGATCGTGACGGCGTGCTGGTGCGAACCGACGTGCGCGACGGAAAGCCCTATGCCGCGCTAACCATGGACGCATTCGAAATCCTGCCGGAAGCGCCGGCGGCAGTCCGCAGTCTGAAGGCGGCGGGATATGTCACGGTGCTCGTCACCAATCAGCCAGAACTAGCCCGCGGCAATATCGATTGGACGACGATGGATGCCATGCACACCGCGCTGGCGTCGGCGGTTCCGCTCGACGATATTCAAATCTGCCCGCACGACTCCGATGCCGGCTGCGCCTGCCGCAAACCGGCGCCCGGCATGCTGCTGAACGCCGCTCGCGATCTCGACCTCGCGCTCGGCGACAGCTACATGGTCGGCGACCGGTGGCGCGATGTCGGAGCCGGTCGGTCAGCTGGCTGCACGACCATCCTGATCGAGCGCGGGTACATCGAGTCGGAACGCGAGACCGCCGATTTCAACGCTGCCGACGTGGCTGAGGCGGCGCGGCTCATCCTGTCTCGGCGAACCGCGTGACGCGCGTCAGACAGACCTGACGCGACCCTGGAAGGACAGGACGATGGTCAATTCAGTCGACGACCTCAAGATCAAGATCTTCGCCGACGGCGCAGACCTCGAGGGCATGAAGGCGATGGCTGCCAAGCCCTACATCCAGGGTCTGACCACAAATCCGACGTTGATGCGCAAGGCCGGCGTGACCGATTATGCCGGCTTCGCGAAACAGGTGCTCGCAGCGATCACCAACAAGCCTGTGTCCTTCGAGGTGTTCGCCGACGACGCGGCCTCGATGATCGATCAGGCGCGGGTGATCGGCGGATGGGGCCCGAACGTCAACGTCAAGATTCCGGTGACCAACACCAAGGGCGCCTTCATGGGCGAGCCGATCTCGACGCTTTCAAAGGACGGTGTGGTGCTGAACATCACCGCGATCATGACTCCGGCGCAGGTGAAGGCGATCGCCGACGCGCTCGACCCCTCGACTCAGGCCATCGTCTCGGTCTTTGCCGGCCGGATCGCTGATACCGGTCGCGATCCCATCCCGGTGATGACCGAGTGCCTCGAAATCCTAAAGGACCGTCCGAAGGCGGAGCTTCTCTGGGCCAGCCCACGTGAACTTTTGAACATCGTCCAGGCCGACGAGATGGGGTGTCACATCATCACCGTCACCAACGATCTGCTGGCGAAGCTCGGCGGGCTCGGCAAGGATCTCGATCAGTTCAGCCTTGAGACGGTGAAGATGTTCGAGGGCGACGCCTCGGCCGCCGGTTTCACCATCGCCACCTGATCGACGGAAGGCGCGCCATGGCTGACAAACCCTACGCGATCGTCACCGGTGGGGCCGGATTCATCGGCTCCCACATGGTCGATCTTATGCTGGAGCGCGGCTATCGGGTGCGGGCGATCGACAATTTGACCGGTGGGCGCGAGCTGAATCTGGCTCATCATGGCGAGACCGAGGATCTGATCCGAGATTTCCGCGATATCAGAGACATCAAACCGGATGATACGGCGTTTGTCGGCGCCGGCACGGTGATCCACTTCGCCGGCATAGGCGACATCGTGCCGTCGATCGAGCGGCCGCTGGAGTACATGTCGGTCAATGTCCAGGGTACGGCGTGCGTGCTCGACGCGGCGCGTACGGCAGGGGTCAAGCGGTTCGTCTACGCCGCATCCTCCTCGTGCTACGGTCTGGCGGACGTGCCGACCGCCGAGGACCATCCCATCGCGCCGGAACACCCTTACGCTCTGTCGAAGTATCAAGGCGAGCAGGCTGCGTTCCATTGGCACAAGGTCTACGGACTGCCGGTGAACTCGATCCGTATCTTCAATGCCTACGGCACCCGGTCGCGGACGTCCGGCGCCTACGGCGCCGTGTTCGGCGTTTTCCTGCGCCAGAAGATCGCCGGTCAGCCGCTAACCGTCGTCGGCGACGGGACCCAGAGCCGCGACTTTCTCTTCGTCACCGATGTCGCCCGCGCCTTCCTGGCGGCGGCGGAGACCGACAAGGTCGGCGAAGTCTGGAACCTGGGCGCGGGCGACCCGCAGCCGGTGACCCGGTTGGTCGAGTTGCTTGAGAGCGAGCACATCAACATTCCAAAGCGCCCCGGCGAGCCGGACTGCACCTTCGCCGACATCTCCAAGATCTCTCGCGATCTCGGGTGGAAGCAGGAGGTTTCCTTCGAGGAGGGCGTGGGCCGCATGCTGGCGCAACTCGACTATTGGCGCGAGGCCCCGCTGTGGACGCCGGACAGCATCGCCCAGGCGACCAAGACCTGGTTCGACTACCTGGGTCCTGACAAGACGAACGCGACGGCATAGGGAGCGGCGCGGTGATAGAGAGCACCTACAAACACAAAATCAAGACCGCGGCTGAGTTGGCGGAGCTGCTCGGCGATCCGCCGCGAAAACAGAAGATCGTGATGTGCCACGGCACATTCGATCTTGTGCATCCGGGACATATCCGCCATCTGGTCTACGCCCGCTCCAAGGGGGCCAAGCTGGTCGTCGGCGTGACCGCCGACGCGCATGTGAACAAGGCGGATCATCGGCCCTTCGTTCCCGAGGATCTGCGCGCGCTGAACCTGGCGGCCTTGGAGACGGTCGACTACGTCACGGTCGACCCGAACGCGACTCCGATCGAGAACATCCTCACCATCAAGCCCGACTATTTCGTCAAGGGCTACGAGTACCAGAGCGGCGGTCTTCACCCCCGCACGGCGGAGGAGAAGGCGGCGGTCGAGAGCTATGGCGGCGAGGTGATCTTCACTCCCGGCGATGTCGTCTACTCGTCCTCGGCGATCATCGAGGCCGGCCCGCCGGATCTCGCGGTCGAGAAGCTGATGAACCTGCTGGAGGGCGAGAGGCGGACGTTCGACGATCTGAAGAACGCGCTCGACGCGGTCAAGGGGATCAAGGTCCATGTGATCGGCGACACCATCGTCGACTCGCTCACCGTCACCTCGATGATCGGCGCCAGCGGCAAGACGCCGACGTTGAGCGTGCGGTACGAGGGCAAGCGGGACTATGTCGGCGGCGCCGGTATCGTTGCCAAGCACCTGGAGGCGGCGGGTGCCGACGTCACGTTCACCACGGTTCTGGGCAAGGACAGCCTGGCTGACTTCGTACGCGCCGACATCGGCAAGTCCGGCATTCATCTGAACGGTATCGTCGACGAGACGCGGCCCACCATCAACAAGAACGCTATCGTCGCCGGCGGTTATCGGATGCTTAAGATCGATACGCTCGACAACCGCGGCATCTCCGAACAGATCACAAAGCGCGTTGTCCGCGCGATCAAGGAGACCCCGTCTGACGCCCTGGTGTTCAGTGATTTCCGCCACGGAATGTTCAACGGCGAGAGCATCCCGATCCTGACCGCGGCGATTCCCGAAGGGGTGTTCAAGGTGGCCGACAGTCAGGTCGCCAGTCGCTGGGGCAACATCCTCGATTTCGGCGGCTTCGACCTGATCACGCCGAACGAGAAGGAGGCTCGGTTCTCTCTCGGCGATCAGGATACCGTCATTCGGCCGCTCGGCACCCGGCTCTACGAGGAAGCCAAGTGCAAGGTGCTTATCCTCAAGCTCGGTTCACGCGGGTCCATGACCTTCCGCGAGGGCGGCGGCGAGTTGCGAACGTTCTTCGGTCTCGACAGCTTTGCCGAGCATGTGATCGACGCGGTGGGCTCCGGCGATGCGTTGCTGGCTTATGCCACCCTTGCCCTCAAAGCCACGGGCGACGAAGTGGTGGCCTCGATACTGGGAGCCATGGCTGCGGCGGCGGAATGCGAGATGGATGGCAACATTCCGGTCGAGCCGGAGATGGTCCTCAAGAAGATCGAGACCTACGAGCGCCGGGCTCGATTCCAGGATTGAGCCTGACAAGACGCGGGAACCGAAACATGCGGGTCATCGTCATCGGCTACGGGGTGCAGGGGCGCAAGCGCAAGGCGGTTGCCGGCGCCGACTGCGTCGCCGTGGTCGATCCGGTTTCGACGGAGGCGGACTATCGCGATCTGTCCGAAATCGCCTTTCACGACTTCGATGCGGCCATTGTCTGCACGCCGGACGAGCCGAAGCCGACGCTGCTGAAGACCCTGCTCGGCGCCGGCAAGCATGTCCTTGTCGAGAAACCGCTGCTGGCCGAGGACGACTGGGTGCTCGAAGAGCTCTCCGAGGTGGCCCGCTCGACCGGCGCTGTCTGCGTGACGGCCTATAATCACCGTTTCGAACCGCACTTTGTTCGGATGCGCGACCTCATCCATTCGGGCGATCTCGGTCGGATCTTCAGCCTGCGCATGTTCTACGGCAACGGGACGGCGCGGCTGGTCCGCGACAGTGCGTGGCGCGATCAGGGTGCGGGCGTGCTGCCCGATCTCGGCTCGCACCTGCTCGACACGCTTAAGTTCTGGCTTCCGGACGCGGAGGGGTGGGAGTTCGAGACGTGGGTGGCGCGCCGGCACGAGAACCGGGCCTTCGATCAGGTCGTCGTCGCCGCCGACCCGACGGACGGGCCGACCATCGAGCTCGAGATGACGCTGCTGTCCTGGCGCAACCACTTCACCTGCGACGTGCTGGCGGAACGGGGGAGTGCCCATATCGAGTCCCTGTGCAAATGGGGACCGAGCACCTTCACGAGACGGGCCCGGATTCTGCCGTCCGGCCGCCCCCCGGAGGAGTCGGTCACCCTGGTTCAGGCCGATCCGACCTGGGAGGCCGAGTACGCCTATTTCCGCAGCCTTTGCGAGACCGGAAACGGCACGGAGATCGACAAGGATCTCTGGCTGAATCGTACTCTGCGCGGGCTTGCCCGGCAGGCCTACAATCGGTTCGGAGAACCGCGATGACCGATCCAATGCCCAGCCCTGTCATCGCCTATTGCGGCATGACCCATCTCGGCCTGGTCTCCGGCATCGCCGCCGCGGCCAAGGGGTTCGACACCATTCTGTTCGATCCGGACGCTGATCTGATCGGCCGCATACGAGGCCGCGAGCTGGCCGGCAAGTTGCATGGGGTCGAACTGCCGGTGTCCGAGCCCGATCTGGATGCCACTTACGTCGCCAACCGGAATCGGATCACGGTGACTGCCGACCCGGCCGATCTCGCGCGCGCGGATGTGGTCTACCTGGCCCCCGATGTGCCGACCGACGATAGCGGGACCAGCGACCTGAGTGCGGTCGAGGAACTCCTCGCGGTAGTCGCGCCGGCCATCGGCGAAGCTGCGACCCTTGTAATCCTCAGCCAGGTGCCGCCCGGCTTCACCCGCGGGATTAAGGGCGTGCGCGGGCCGCTGTACTATCAGGTCGAGACCCTGGTCTTCGGCATCGCCCTGCATCGGGCGCTGGAGCCCGAGCGCTACATCGTCGGCTGCGGCGATCCCGAGGCGCCGTTGCCGGCGGCCATGCGGACGTATCTGGAGGCGTTCGGCTGCCCGATCCTGCCGATGCGTTACGAAAGCGCCGAATTGGCCAAGATTTCGATCAACATGTGCCTGGTCGCGTCCGTCGGGGTCGCCAACACCATGGCCGAGCTGTGCGAGCATGTGGGTGCCGACTGGTCGGAGATCGCTCCGGCCCTCAAGTTGGATCGGCGGATCGGCGCTTACAGCTACCTTGCCCCCGGCCTGGGCCTTGCCGGCGGCAATCTGGAGCGGGATCTCGCCACTGTCATGCGCCTCGGTGCCGCACACAAGACAGACACCGGTATCGTAAAGGCATGGGTCGAGAACTCGGCCTGGCGGAAGGGCTGGGCGGCGCGCGCCGTCAAGGCGAGAGTGCTCGACGGGAACCCGTCGGCGCGAGTGGCCGTGCTGGGTCTCGCCTACAAGCAGGACACCCACTCGACCAAGAATTCGCCGTCACTGGCGCTGCTGGCAGAGCTGACGGATGTCGACGTCGTCGTCCACGACCCGGTGGTCCCGGCCTCTGCCGCACCCATCGCAGTGGAGTCGGCGGACGGTCCAATGGCGGCAGTGACGGGGGCGGATGCGCTCTGCATCATGACGCCATGGAGTCCCTACAAGGCGCTCGATCCCAGGCAGATCGCCGACGCGATGCGCGGGCGCGTCGTGCTGGATCCCTACCGGGTTCTGGACGAGAAGGATGCTCTTGCAGCCGGTCTCGATTACGTCACGCTCGGGGTCACACGAAACTAGGAGTCTCGCCATGCTCGACCACCGTCTCGCCAAGCCCGCCCTGCCGCCCTGTACGGTCGTTCTCGGTGCCGGATTCGTCGGTGGGGCCGGGGCCGATGCGATTGAGGCGGCCGGCGGTCGGGTTGAGCGGATCGGCCGTGCCCAGGTCGACCTGCTCGCCGACGAGGCCTCCGACTTTCTGGCCGAGCAGCTGCGCGCCGACGATGTTCTGGTTGTCGTTTCCGCGGAGGCGCCCTGCAAGGATGGCGCGATGTTGGAGCGCAACATCGCGATGATGAACACCGTGGTTGCGGCTCTCAGGAAACAGCCGGTTTCGCATGTCGTCTACGTATCCTCCGACGCCGTGTACAAGGACAGGATGGAACCGCTGACCGAGAGCGATTGCGCCGAGCCGGGCGCCTTGCACGGGGTTATGCATCTGGCCCGCGAACGCATGTTGCTCGACGAGGGCGGCGTTCCGGTCGGCATCCTGCGTCCGACCCTGGTTTATGGCGCCAAGGATCCGCACAACGGCTATGGCCCGAACCGTTTTCGCCGGCTGGCCATCGACGGAAAAGACATCACCCTGTTCGGCGAGGGCGAGGAGAAGCGCGACCACGTGCTGGTCGACGACCTCGGCGACCTGATCAGGCTGATGGTGATGCATCGCTCCACCGGCGTGCTGAACGGCGCCACGGGTGAGGTTCATTCCTTTCGAGAGGTGGCGGAGATGGTGACAAGCCATGTCCCCCGGCGGATCATGATCAAGGGGAGCCCGCGCTCGGGACCAATGCCGCATAACGGGTACCGGCCTTTCAACCCGTCAGCCACCTTCCACGCCTTCCCTGATTTCCGCTATACCCCCCTGGCCGATGGCCTCGCCAAGGTTCACCGCCAAGTGACCGGAGACTGACCGATGGGTCGCGAAATCAATCTGCTGGATGCGTTGCCGAAATCGAAGCGGAACGTGAAGGCGCGCGAGCACTCCAAGACCGACGAGCACATCCGCATTAGCCGTGAATACGGCGAGACGTATTTCGACGGTCCTCGCGAATACGGCTATGGCGGCTACCGCTACGATGGCCGGTGGGTCCCTGTCGCCAGGGACATGGTTGCGCATTTCGGTCTGAAACCGGGCATGCGGGTGCTGGATGTCGGCGCCGCCAAGGGCTTTCTGGTGAAGGACTTCATGATCGCCTGTCCGGGCCTGGAGGCGTTCGGACTGGACGTCTCGGAGTATGCCCTCAAGCACTGCGAGCCGGAGGCCGTCGGCAGGTTGCACTTGGGCAGCGCGGTCAGTCTGCCGTTTCCCGACGACAGTTTCGATGCCGTCATCTCGCTGAATACCCTGCACAACCTGAAGAAGCCGGACCTCATTACGGCGCTTCAGGAGATCATGCGGGTCACCACGGACGGCAAGGCCTATGTTCAGGTCGACAGCTATCGGACCGAGGAAGAGCGCGAGATCTTCCTTGATTGGGTGCTGACGGCCCATACCCACGGCTATCCGCACGAGTGGATCGCGATCTTCGAGGAGGCCGGTTACACCGGCGACTACAACTGGACGCTCATTTCCTGACAGCCGGAGATCAAGGCGCATGACGGCCAAGCCCGGACACAACAGCTTCGACCCGGCGGAGTCCCGCAAGCGCTGCATGGGTTACCGAAAGCGGATCCTGGACATCTCACAGAATGTCAGCGCGCTCCACGCCGCCGGCGCGTTTTCCTGCATGGAACTCACGGATACTTGCTACTACGGCCTGATGCGCCCGGACGGACAGGATACGTTCCTGATGTCCAAGGGCCACGGCTGCATGGCGCAGTACGTCATCCTTGAGGACCGCGGCGTCCTGGATAGAAAGCATCTGGACGCGTATTGCACCCCCCACGGCATCCTCGGCGCCCATCCGGATTACGGCAATCCGGGGATCGAGGCCTCGACCGGCTCGCTCGGTCACGGGATGGCCATGGCGGTCGGCATGGCGGTCGCAGAGCGGAACAAGGCGGGCGGATCGCCGGATGCGGGCGCGGTCTATTGCGTGCTGTCCGACGGGGAGGTCCAGGAAGGCTCGACCTGGGAGGCGTTCATGATGGCCTCGACTCTGGGGCTGACGAACCTTGTCGCCCTGATCGACAACAACGATTTCCAGTCTCTGGGCCGCACCTCGGAGACCCACCCGAGCTTCTATCCCTTGGACGAGAAGCTCAAGGCGTTCGGCTGGGAGACGACCGTCGTCAACGGCCATGACGCTGAGGCGGTCTACAACGCGGTGGCCAGCCGCAACGGCGGCAAGCCGTTTTGCCTGATCGGTCGCACGACCAAGGGCAAGGGCGTGTCCTACATGGAGAACGTGCCGATCTGGCATTACCGCTCGCCGAACCCAGAGGAGTACAAGCAAGCGCTGGCCGAGCTGAAGGAGATCGCGTCGTGAGGAACACCTTCGCCGAAGTGCTCTACGGCCTCGCCAAGGACGACCCGCGCATCCATATCGTCGTCGCCGACATTTCCCCGGCCGGCTCCATGGGCAAGTTCCGCGAGGAGTTTCCGGAACGCTTCATCAATGTCGGCGTGGCCGAGCAGGCGATGATCGGTATCTGCGCCGGGTTGGCGCTCAAGGGGATGCGGCCCTTCGCCTACACGATCGCGACGTTCTCACTCTATCGACCCTTCGAGATGGTGCGGGACGATCTAGGCTATCAGAACCTGCCTGTTACCGTTGTCGGAATCGGCGGTGGCGTCATCTATTCCACGTTGGGCGGAACCCATTATGCCCAAGAGGATATCGCCATCGCGGGCGCCATCCCGAATATGTCGATCATCGCTCCGTGCGATCCGGTCGAGGCGACAGAGGCAACCAAATGGCTGGTCAACCGCGATAGCGGTGGGCCTGTCTATTTCCGCTTTGGAAAAGCAGGCGAGCCGACCCTCACCGGGCCGGACAGCGATCCGTGGGAATTCGGCAAGCTGCGCTATCTGCGCAAGGGCGAGGATGTGGCCGTGCTTTCTTATGGCGTCATCACCAAGATGGCGGCCGAAGTGGCGGATGCCTTGACCGAGGACGGCCATTCCGTGTCGCTGGCGGTCTGCCACACCCTCAAGCCGCTGGACACAGACGGCATTGCCGACCTGTTGCGCCGCCACAAGCGGGTGATCGTCGTCGAAGAGCATGCGCCCCAAGGCGGTCTGGCGCCTCAGACCAAGCAGATTGCTTGGGATATCCGTGCCGAATGCGACCTGCACACGTTCACGCTGAAGGACGCGTTCGTGCATTGCTACGGTAGCCACGAGGACATCCTGGCGGCCCATGGTCTGTCGACCGACCGCATCCTGGCCGTGGTCCGTGCCTAGTCCATGCGCGTTCTGGTAACCGGGGCCGCAGGTTTCTGCGGCCGGGCGATCGCCCGTTGGCTGCGCGCCGAAGGCCACGACGTCGTCGTTCACCACCGGATCTCGGCCCTGCCGGCCGACTTGGCGGACGGCGAGACCTGGCAAGGGGATCTGGCCGACGACGCTCCCTTGCCGGAGCGGTTGGACGCCATCGTCCATGCCGCAGCGACGTCGCCGCCGACAGGCGCTTCCGATGCGGTCCCGGTCGGGCGCCTGATCCGCGACAACGCGATGGCGACGGCCCGGCTGGCGGCGACGGATGTCGACATGTTCGTCTATCTCTCCAGCCTGTCGATCCACGGGATCATCACCGATTCGGCGGTGACTCCCGATACCGCGGTGACCGACCCTGATTCCTATGGTCTTTCGAAGCTGCTGGGCGAGCGGGCCGTGGCGGAACGGGCCGGTTCGGGCTTGGCGATCCGGTTGCCGGCCGTGATCGGCAACGGAGCCGCGCGGAACTGGCCGGTCCAGGTCCTGGAGAAGATCAGGGCCGGGGAAACCGTGCGGATCTTCAACGCCGCCTCCGCCTTCAACAACGTCGTGCATGTGCAGGACGTGGCCGCCTTCGTCGCCCATGCGTTGACCGCGCCGCCTTCACGCTTCGCCGCCGTTCCGGTCGCCAGCCGCGGCGCCGTGCGGGTGCGCGACGTACCGGCTCTTTTGGCTGAGGCGATGGGCGCCGAAGCAAGCGTCGAGGCCGGTCCCGCAGGAAAGACGCCTTTCACCGTCGACATTGCTGCGGCCGTGAAGCTTGGCTTCGCGCCGCGCGATACGGCGACGGCGCTTCGTGATTTTGCGCGGGAGACGAACCGATGAGCGGCGACCGTACCGTTGCCGTCCTGGGTCTGGGCTATGTCGGGCTGCCGTTGGCCATCGCCTTCGCCGGTGTCGGCCGATCGGTCATCGGATACGATACCGACACCGCACGCGCCCAGGAGCTTTCGCACGGTGTCGACCGCAACGACCCGGACGGCCGGAGACTGGCACTGCCGAAGGGGCTGCGCTTTTCCTGCGATCCAGCCGATCTTGGATCCGCGGACGTCTTTGTCGTGGCGGTGCCGACCCCGATCGATCCGGCGCGGAGGCCGGATCTGGGCCCGCTGGCCGAGGCGGCACGAACCATCGGCAGCGCCATTCGCCCCGGCGGCCTTGTGATCGTCGAGTCGACCGTACATCCCGGCGCCACGGAGGAAGTGGTGGGGCCGATCGTCGCCGAGTCTTCCGGTCTCGCCATGGGGAGCGGATTCAAGCTCGGCTACTCGCCCGAGCGGATCAATCCGGGTGATACGACCCACGATCTGGGCAATGTGGTGAAGGTCGTCTCCGCGGAGGATGAAGAAACGCTTGGCAGGGTGGTCGCGCTTTACAGCGACATCGTCCCGGCGGGACTGCACGCGGCGCCGTCTATCCGGGTGGCCGAGGCATCGAAGATTACCGAGAACATCCAGCGCGACGTCAATATCGCGCTCATGAACGAACTCGCCCAGGTCTATGATCGGCTCGGAATTCGGACGGAGGATGTGCTTGCCGCCGCCCGGACCAAGTGGAACTTCGCACCCTATACGCCGGGCCTTGTGGGCGGTCACTGCATCGGAGTTGATCCGTACTACCTGATCGCCAAGGCCGAAGCCCATGGATACTACCCGGAACTGATCCGCTCGGCCCGCCGCCTGAACGACACAATGGCCGAACGCGTGGTTCAGAAAACGGTCATGCTGTTGGGATCTGGGGGCACGGCGATCGCCGGCGCGCGCGTTGGGGTCATGGGCGTATCGTTCAAGGAAAACGTCTCCGACGCGCGCAACAGTCAGGTTCCGACGATTGTCCACGGCCTTGTCGAACTAGGCGCAGATGTGGCTGTCGTCGATCCGATTGTGGCTCCCGCCGTAGCGGAGCGAATCCTCGGCATGAGTCTGGTCGACTCCTCGGTTCTAGTGGATCTTGACGCCCTGATCCTGGCCAGTCCCCATCGAGTCTTCCTGAACGAGGGCGCAGAAGGACTTGGTAGACGGCTTCGCGAGGGTGGATTGCTTGTCGACGTGAAATCCGCACTGGACCCGACGCACCTGGAGGCGAATCGGATCTATTGGAGTCTTTGAGCGGCGATTCAGGGGGAGCGATGGTGGCGGGCCGCACGCGCCGACGCTGGAAACCGGGAGGGAATTGCCTCGTTCTCCGGCTTGCGCGACGGCGATCAGGCGAACGGCTGAGGCGCTGAAAACTGGCGCGTCTTCCCGATCGATTCCCGTAAGAAACCGGCCGGTTCTCTAGAGCCGAACGACAAAGCTGCCCATACCGGCCGCGGCACTTCCTGGTTGTCACCTTCTGAAGTCAACAACATCTAGCCGTGCAATGCTTGCCGGGTCTAACCTTTTCAGAAACCTCGAAGAGTTCGCTGACGGGGAAAATGCTTTAGACTAAGCGGGAAGGCGGGAGGTCGCCTGAGCGTTTTGGAGGTTTTCCCGCACGGGACCATGACCGGAGCAGACGATCATTTCTTCGGAGTTGTCCGGGGATTGAAACAGGCGGTTGTCGCATTCGACCGGAATGGGGTCGCGGTCGCTTGGAATTCGGCGGCGACGGCGGCGTTCCAGGCCCTTTCGCCATCGCCTGGCCAAGGCTCGCAGACGCCGACCGTGGAGGCACTTTGCGGTGACCCTCGGGCGCGTGTCGCGCTAGAGACCGCGCTCGCCGGCGAGGAGGTCGAGTTGCGCCTCGACGGATTTTCCTGGTGCGTCCGGTGTTGTCCGACACACGGCGTCGATGGCGAGATCATCGGCGCGCATTGGCTTGTTTCCGATTGCGCCGCGGTGGTCGATGAGGAGTGGGGCCAGACAGCGCTGTTCCGCGAGGCCCTCAACGCGATGGACGATGCCTTGTCGATCTACGACGGCAACGACCGTTTCGTGTTCGGCAACGAGCGCTTCTTCAAGATGTACCCGTTCCTGCGTGAACGCGGCGACATCATCGGGCACGATTTTGAAGATTTGCTCCGCGACAGTCTTGCGCGTGATCCGTCGATGACCCAGGCCGAGCGCGATGCCTATGTCGAGCGGCGGCTCAACGCCCGCCGAGACAGGTCGCCCATTCCGGAGCGTCAGGTGCCGGATGGGACCTGGTACCTCGTCAAGGAGAACTACAGCGACAACGGACTGACGGTCACGACCCGGCTGGATATCACTCGCCGCAAAGAGGCCGAGCTGGCGCTCGCCGCCACCTCGACCGTCCTTCAGGCGATTCTGGATACGATGCCCAATCCGCTGATCGCGTTCGACAAGACCAATCACCTGGTCGCCTGGAACCGGTCCTTCGAAGCCCTCGTTCAACTCACCGGCGGCGAGTTGGAGGTTGGGCGGCCGTTGGTTGGCGTGGCGAAGGACGCGATCCGTCGTCTGCCGTCCACGGAGATTGGCATCAAGCGGATGTTCCGGGCTATTCGGGGACAGGAAGCCGTCCAGTTCGAGTGGCGTCGCGAAGGCTCGGAGATCTATTTCGTAATCGGCCGCCCGATGGCCGATGGCGGTTATCTCTCCATGTGGAGGGATGTCACGGCCGAACGGCGCGCACAGGAGCGCTTCAGCGCCAGCGAAGCCCGACTTCGCGACGCCGTGGAAACCATGTCGGAGGGATTCGCCCTCTTCGACAAGGACGACCGGCTCGTGCTTTGCAACGCCCGCTACATGGAACTCTACGATCTCCCCCGGGCGGCGATCGACGACCACTGGACGTTCGAGCAGTTGATGCAATTCTGCCTGTCCGGGGGGCAGTTTCCGGAAGCCGAGGGAAGGGAGGAAGCCTGGATCGCGGAGCGGCTCCATAAGCACCTCAATCCGCCCGAGACCTCTTTCACGCAGCGACTTTCGGACGGTCGGACGTTTCTGGTCGGCGAGAACCGGACCCGAGAGGGCGGCATCGTCGGTATTCGCGCCGACATCACCGACCGGGTCGAGGCCGAGGCGGAACTCCGCAGCACGCGGGACGCGTTGACGGAGCAAACACGGTCGCTGCGCCAGGTGGCCGATGAACTGGAAGAGTCCCGCCGCCGGGCCGAGGAGGCCGGGGCGGCGAAGTCGCGCTTCCTCGCCATGATGAGCCACGAACTGCGAACGCCCATGACCGGGCTTCTGGGGATGATCGAACTTCTGACCCGGACCGACCTCGACTCGGAACAAACCGGGTTCGTGGACATCATGCGGAACTCCGCCGACACGCTGTTGGCGTTGCTCAACGACATCCTCGACTACTCGAAACTCGAAGCCGGTAAGGTTCAACTGGAGGAGATCCCGTTCTCGCCGCGGCGGGTCCTCGGCGACGTTCTCCGGCTTTTCCAGATTTCGGCCTCGTCGAAGGGCTTGAACCTGGATGGATCTGCGGACGAGGATATCCCGGAATGGCTGCTCGGCGACCCGCTACGGCTGAAGCAGATCCTCTCAAACCTCGTTTCCAACGGCTTGAAGTTCACCAATGAAGGATCGGTGTCCGTCACGCTGTCGGTGGGGGCGAGCCGTGGCGATCGGATCGAGATCGTCGGCCGGGTTCGAGATACCGGCATCGGTATTTCACCCGATGTTCAAGGACAGCTTTTCGCCGCTTTCGAACAGGGCGCGGTCCATACGACCCGCCAGTTCGGCGGCACCGGTCTCGGCCTTTCGATCTGCAAGCGGCTGGTCGAAGGGATGGAAGGCGACATCGCGGTGGAGAGCGCGGTCGGCGCAGGGACCACGTTCACCTTCCGGGTTCCGATGCAGCCGACCGAAGCGCCGACAATGGAGACCGTCAGCGAGACGCCGGTCGAGCAGGCCCGCCCGATCCATATTCTGCTGGCGGAGGACAACGATGTGAACCGCATGCTCGTGTCGCGGATGCTTGCGCAGGCGGGGCACAGGATCGACGAGGCGGTCAACGGCGACGAAGCCGTCAAGGCGGTCAGGCGCCGGACCTACGACCTGGTCCTCATGGATATGCAGATGCCTGTGATGGACGGTACCGAGGCCACGGGTGCCATCCGAGCGATGGGAGGCGAGAAGGCGGCCATGCCGATCGTCGCGCTGACCGCCGACGCGGTGCCTGAGCATCGTGCGAACTACATCGCCGCCGGCTTGGACGACGTCCTGCTGAAGCCCATTGACTGGGGCGCGCTCAACCGAACCATTCTCTGGGCGTCCCGTCGTGGCGGGACCGCTCCGCCGCCGAGTGCGGTGCAGGTAGAGCCCGATCTCGGGGAGACGCCGGTCTTTGATCGGGCGCGGGTTCGGTCCGCGGTGGGAGGACTACCGCCGGCCCGAGCGGTTGAGATGATCGCGTTGGTCCCTCAGGAGGCGCTCCGCCAGCTTGCGCTCATCGAGAACGCTATCGAGACGGGCGACCGGGAATCGGTCAAAATGATCGCCCACACGATCAAGGGCCTCGCCGCAAATTTCGGAGCGATCCGTCTCGAGCGCTCGGCCCTTCGACTCCAGGGCGAGGATCCGGACCGGGCGCGGGCGTGCCTGCCGGAGTTGAGGGCCGCCATTGAGGCGACGCAGGAAGCGGCGCCGGCCGTCATGGCGGAGTTCGATGCAGACGCCAAAGACTGAATACCGGGCACGACGGCCGGAATGCAGGGGGTAGGGACGGTCCGATGGATCATCTGGAAGACTATCAGGATCTGAGGGTGCTGGTCGTCGAAGACGATCGGGACAGCCGGTTGCTGACGGTGGCCTTGTTGGAGGAAATCGGAGTCGGCCGTATCAAGCAGGCCGCCGATGGCGCGGAGGGCCTGCGCGTGCTCCGTGGTTTCCAGGCGGACATGGTGTTCTGCGACATGGTCATGGCGCCTATGGATGGTCTGCGCTTTATCCGCCATGTGCGGACCGATACGGAATCCGCAAATCCCTATCTGCCGATCATCCTGGTCACCGCCAACGCGGATCGCGGCTCCGTTCGGGCGGCGCGGGATGCGGGCGTGAACCTGCTGATGGCAAAGCCGGTTACCCTCGAGGGCTTGCGCAAACGGATCGACATGGCGCTGAACGAGCGTCGCGAGTTCATCATGAACAAGTCCTATGTCGGTCCCGACCGCCGACGCGTCGACGTTCCCATCGCCGGAAGGCGCGACAGGCGAAAGGACTGACGGCTGCGACGTGGAGCGGGGTCAGCCGTCAAGCGGCGCCGTTGCGGCTTCCAGCCAGGAGCGGTGGTCGGCGTCGAGGGCGGGCGATACCCTCCGACGGACCTCGGCATGGTAGGCGTTGAGCCAAGCCGTCTCTTCCGCTGTCATCAGTGAGCGTTGGACGAGCCTGCGGTCGATTGGGGCGAATGTAATCGTCTCGAAGCACAGCATGGGCCGGCCGGTATCCTCCTGATTTGCCGCCTCGACGGCGACCACCAGGTTCTCGATGCGGATGCCGTAGGCGCCGGGTTTGTAGTAGCCGGGCTCGTTCGACAGAATCATGCCGGCCTCAATGGGGACGCGGCTGGTGCTGGAGATTCGCTGCGGCCCTTCATGCACGCCCAGGAATACGCCGACCCCGTGGCCGGTCCCGTGGTCGAAGTCGAGCCCGGCTTTCCACAGGAACTGGCGCGCCAGCGCGTCGAGTTGGCCGCCGTTCGTTCCCGCCGGGAACCGGGCGGTGGCGAGAGCGATATGACCTTTGAGTACCAGGGTGAATCGCTCGCGCATCTCCGGAGTCGGAGTGCCGATGGCCACGGTGCGCGTGATGTCCGTCGTTCCGTCCAGATATTGCGCTCCGCTGTCGATCAGATAGAGGGAACCGTCCTGGAGCGGCCGGTCCGTCTCGTCGGTGACGCGGTAGTGGACGATCGCCCCGTCCGGCCCGGCGCCTGAAATCGACGGAAAACTCGGGCCGCGCCAATCCCCGACCGCCGAACGGAAGCCTTCGAGCGCTGCCGATGCTTTCAGTTCCGTCGTCCGCGTGCCGGTGTCGTCAATCCATTTCAGGAACCGGGCGACCGCTGCTGCATCGCGGGTGTGGGCGGCGCGGGTTCCGGCCAGTTCGACGGCGTTCTTGCGCGCGCGGGGCAGTACGCAGGGATCGCTTTCCAGGCGGACGACAGCCCCGGCGGCCTCCAGGCGGCTGCGCATCCATTCTGTCGCCGTATCCGGGTCGATGGCGACCGTTGCTCCGGCCGCTCCCAGGGCGTCCATCGCGTCGCTAACCGTCTCGAACGGGCGCAGGGTCACGCCGTTACCGAGCGCCGACCGGACGTCGTCGGTGCATTTGGCGTCGTCCAGGAACAGCTCCACCAAGCCGGTCCTGTCGACAGTCGCATAGGCGAGCGGCAGCGGGGTGTAGGGAACATCGGCGCCGCGCAGGTTGAGCAACCAGGCGATCGACTCCGGCTGATTGAGGACCGTCGCGTCGACATCCCGGATGGCCAGGTCGGCAGCGATCCGCTCGCGTTTGGCAGCGGCATCGAGCCCGGTGAGCGTGTTCGGCAACACCTCCACGGGTCCGAGCGGCGGCGCCGGGCGATCCGACCACAGGGCGTCGATCGGGTTCGCGTCGAGCGCCACCAGAACACCGCCGGCCGCCTCGGCGGCTTCGGCCAGACGCCGCGCCGCGTTGATCGAATGCAGTTTCGGGTCGAAGCCCAGTCGGCGACTGCCCAGATGGTCGCGCACATAGGATGCCGGCGGTGTCCGGATCAGGTGCTCGACCGTCCAGCGCCCGGTATCCACCTCCTGCGTCACCTGAAGGGTGTACCGTCCGTCAACGAAGATCACCGCCACCTCGGGAAGCACCAGAACGACGCCGGCCGATCCCGTGAAACCGGTCAGCCAGGACAGTCGCTGCGCCGGCGCCGGGATGTATTCGCCCATATGCTCGTCGGCGCGCGGCAGGACGAAACCGTCGACTCCGGCCTCCGACAGCGCCTCCCGCAGCTTGTCGAGCCGAGTCGGGTCCGGCGCCTGCCTCGCCTGTCGTCGTGCGTCGACCGCCAAGTCCAGGCGGAGGGCCAAAGCCTCCGGCAGATCGGCGGCGATCAGCCGGTGCCACGCCCGCGACGGGTAGGTGCGGGGGCTCGCGGCCACCCGCGCAAGTCGAGAAGCCAGCGTCTCCGCGTCGACCGATGCGCCGACGGCCTGCAGATCGGCGGCGAGGACGGCGATTTCCGGAGAGGGTGGGGTGTTGGTCGACATGGCGCGGCTCCTGATTGCGACGGCTGACTCGGGCGTCCGCCGGGTCGGAAGTCAAGAGCCTATTGCCGCGTCGCCGTCCCAACCGGTGAGACGCCGCGCTGCATTCGAATCGAGGTGCGCGGAGCTATCGGGGTCGTGTCATGGCACGGTCCCCGACCGAGAAGGTCAGGAGACGGCGCCGGCCTGGCGGAGCGCCTTCATATGCAGCGCGAGCAAGCGTTTCTCGTCGTCCGCCATCTCGGAGAACTTACCGATCACTTCCTTCTCGGAAGCGGCCATGGCATGCGCTTCGACCTTGATGACCGGCGCGCTTTCGCCCTCGCCGAGCTTCAGCAGGAAATGGAACCGCTGTCCGGCGATGATGTTGCCTTCGCCCGGATTTGGGATGCGGATGCCCTTGATGTGGAGCTCGCGCACTTCCAGCTCTTCCTCTCCGAAAATCGCGCTGCCCAGCTTGACAGCCGTTTTTCCCGCCGATTTCGTCGTGTCGGACCCAGGTTTCGATTTGGCTTTCCCGAACATGCTCTTTCTCTCCGGAACAACCCTGCGGGCATCTTATAGCGCGATGCCGGTTCGGGGGCAGCAGAATTGGTGGTGACGCCCACAAGACGATAGGGCCAATTGGCTAATGCATCGTTAACCGTGATCGAAGGTCTTTCGGATGCGGGGCGGTTTCGGGTCGTGTCGTCGCGACCGACCGTCCCCGATCAGCCCCGCGATACCCCCCAGAACCGCTCCGGCGTCCGCTCCAGGTCCTTGAGCCCGGCGCGCTCGACCATCAGCGCCGACTGGCGCTCCGCTTCCTCCAGCACGGCGTCCTCGTCGATCCCGACCAACTCGCGATCCCGCATCAGGATTCGGCCGGCAACGATGGTTGTGTCGACATCCGCGCCGTTGGCGAAGCAGGCGAGCCGGTAGAGCGGCATGGTCATCGGGACCATGTGCGGCTTGAACAGATCGACGAGGATCAGGTCGGCCTGCTTGCCGACCTCGATCGAGCCGATCTCCTCCGCCATGCCGAGCGCCGCAGCACCGTCGATGGTCGCCATCTCCAGAACCTTGCCCGGCGGCAGGACTGCGGGATCCCGGAAGTGGCGGCGGTGATAATGCATGGCTTGGAACATATGCCGGAACATGTCGTAGCCGCGGTCCGGCGCCGTGCCGTCGGAGCCGAGCCCGACCACCGCACCCGCATCGATCAGTTCAGGAACCGGGCATCGGCCGGTGATCGACCGGTTGGCGGACGGGTTGTGGGCGATCTTCGTTCCCGTCTCGGCGACCAGACGGATCTCCTCGGCGTCGAGGTCGACCGAGTGGCTCATCAGCGCATCAGATCCGAGCAGGTCGAATACCTCGTGGGCGAGACGGATACTGCCCTGGCGATGACCATCCTGGGTGAAGACCAGGCCCAAGCGCCGGGTCAGGTCGCGAGTGGCGGCGGCCTGGTGCCGCACCTCGTCGAGAACGGCATCCTGGAACGACCCGCGATGGTGAACCGGGAAACTGACCGCGATCCGCACGCGGCCGCCGGCGCCGCCGTGCCACTGTTGCGCGACCTCCTTGCAGACGCCGAGCTGGGTCTCGAAGGATACTTCTTGCGCCACGGAACCGCCGTTCTCGATATTGGCGTAGGTCTTGGGAAAGGGCGGACGGTTGATGCCGACGGCGACGACCGAACGCGTTCCGATCCGGTCGATCTCGCGGCAATGGGCGTCGGCGTAGATCGCCTCGTCGGTCCGCATGACGTCGTCGCCCCCGCCAAGGTAGGAGACGCCGGTCGTGGTACCGCATCGGATCCGTTCGACCGCCGACAGGGCCGCCTCGGCGGCCCAGAAGCTGGTATCGGAGGCGATCGTGTAGGCCGTATGGCATGCCCGCTCCCAAGCCCCGTCGACCGCGACTCCGAGCGTTTTGATCAGCCCGTGTCCGGCATGGGCATGGACGTCGACGAACCCGGGCATCAGCGCTTTACGCGTTCCGTCGATCACGGTCGCGTCGGGATAGGCGCGGGCCAGTTCGTCGCGCGGCCCGATCGCGGCGATCCGGCTCCCAGATACCGCGACACTCTGTCCGTCGAGGACACGGCGACCGCCGTCCATGGTGACGACAAGGGCATTGTCGATACGAATTTCGGACATGGTTCCAATCCGGTGCCTTGACGGGAAGCTTTCCGCTATCATGACATCGGGACCGGCGGCGACAAGCGCGGCCATACCGAGGGAGACTGTGGATGAAGTCGTTTTTTCTGCCGTTCGGCCGGGATGGTGTCGATCGGGCTCCGTTGGAGGCGGCCGCGCTGTTCGCCAAGCGGTCCGGTGGGCGTGTTCGGGCCACCTTCTATCCAAGGCCGGTCGAGAGCCCTCTGGTGGATCCGATGGGAGTCGGGATCATCGACTACGCCGACAAGGGACCGGATCTCGCCCGCGAGGCGGAGGAAGCGCTGGGCGCCATGCGGACGCGGATCGACGCGCTTGGCGAGACGGCCGATATCGTCGATCTGAGCGACGAACCGCTGAGGGCCCGCTTCGGCATCGGCGAGGCCGCCCGCCTGTTCGATACGACCGTCGTAGGTAAGAGCGAGGAGACCGACTGGCGCGCTGTATTCGAGACAGCGCTGTTCGAGGGCGGACGCACGGTCACGCTCGTTCCGATCGGCTGGACCCGGGCTTGCGGTGAGACCGTGGGCATCGCCTGGAACCGCAGCACCGAGACGGCCCGGCTGATCGGCCAGGCCCTGTCGGCGATCAAGTCGGCCGGGCGGGTCGTGGTGATCGAGATCGACGGCTGGTCGGTGCCCGGTCCCGACGGGGCGGCGCTAGCGGACTACCTGAAGCTTCACGGGGTGGACGCCAAGGTCGCGACCGGCAAGCGGTCGATGCGCGGCCCGGGTATGGACGTTCTCGAAGTTGCCGAGGCCGAAGGCGTAGATCTGCTCGTGAAGGGCGCCTATACGCAAAGCCGGCTGCGGCAGATGATCTTCGGCGGCGCGACCAGCGACATCATAGCAGACGCAACCATGCCGGTGATCTTCGCCCATTGATCGCGGGACCGATCCGGCTTGCGAGATTCTAGAGATTCAGGGGGAAAATGAGCGACGATACCGTGTTCGGCACCGACGGGTCCGACGAGAAGTCAACGGCGCCGGAAAGAGACGCTCCGGCGGGCGCGGCGGCGCCGGCCGCCGAAGCGCCACGCGACGACATGACCCGATTGCTCGGCCAGATCGTCTCTCTGATGGGGCAATCGCCGGCCCATCGCCACATCTTCATTTCCGACCTGGAATGGCTGGTGCTGCCGCCGCTGACCAAGCGGCAGGTGCGGATCTGGCGCCGGCGCACGGATCGGGGAGCGGCGCCGGTGGTGTACGCGTCCTGGGCGATGGTCACCGAGGAGGTGGAGAAGCGCCTGCTTCAGGGGCAGAACCGTCTGCGGCCGAACGAGTGGGACGGCGGGACCATTCCGTGGCTGATCGATCTCGTCGCGCCCTATGGCGGCGGCGACTCCGCGTTGAACGAACTCGTCGACCAGACGTTCGGCGGTCAACCTATCAAGGCTCTCGTCCCCACGCCCGGCGGCGGCTTCGCCGTGCGCCAGATTCAGCCGCGCGCGGCGACGAAGGACAAGGCATGACGACCGAATATGAGGGTGTGTTAATCTTGCATTGTTGACATCTTCGTCACGCCCTTGTGACACTCACTCCTCAATCAAAAGACGTTCGGACCCTGAAAACAGGGCCGTCCACATACCGCATAGGGAGGAAACGATGCGGAAAACCCTGGTCGCCGCGCTTGCGGCGCTCACCGTCAGCGCGTTCGCCATTGGCGACGTCGACGCCCGGACCCTGAAGGTGCAGTCAAGCTCCAGCCCGGGCGACTGGGCGCATAGGTTCATGACCGAAGGCTGGCAGCAGAAGGTCGGCGTCATGAGCGGCGGCAGTATCGAGCTTGAGGTCCTGCCGACCAAGGCCGTCGTACCCCACCGCGAGACGGTCGACGCGGTCGCCAACGGCATTCTCGACGGTGACCTGAACGCGGTCTCCTACTTCGCGGGACGCGATCCTGCCTTCGGTATCATCGGCGACCTGATCGCCGGCTACGACTCGCCGGAGCAGGTTCGCGACTTCTGCCACGAAGGTGGCGGCAAGGAGATGCTGCAGAAGATCTACGACAAGCTCTGGCCGGACTCGATCCACGTCATCGGCTGCGGCCCCTACACCAAGGAAGCCCTGGTCTCGACGATACCCATCAACGGGGTCGACGACCTTAAGGGTGTCAAGATCCGCTCGCCCGAAGGTCTGGCCGCCGACGTGTTCCGTCTGGCCGGCGCCTCCCCGGTGTCGATCCCGTTCTCCGAGGTCTACACCTCGCTCGACAAAGGCATCGTCGATGCCGCCGATGCCTCGGCCTTCGTGAACAACGAAGCGTCGGGCATGCACAAGGTGGCCAAGTTCCCGATTTATCCGGGCATCCATTCCATGGCCGTCCTCCAGTTCATCATGAACAAGGACGTGTGGAACGGTCTGACCGACGCGGAGCGGACCATTCTCGAGGTCTGGTACAACGCCGCCTACATCACGATGCTCCGCCAGGCCGATCTGCAGGACCGCGATCTGGTGGCCGAGCATAAGGCGAAGGGCGATATCACGATTATCGACTGGTCCAAGGAAGACCGGCAGAAGTTCCGTGAGATCGCCGTCGAGGCTTGGGAGAGCGCGGCCTCCAAGTCCGAACTGGCCCGTGAGGCCCTGGACACCCACCTCGCCTACATGAGGAAGATGGGTCTGCTCTCGGACTGAGCCGACCGCCAGAGTTCCCGGGGCCCGTTCACACGGGCCCCGGATGTCTCGGCCGACAGGCGGCACCCGGTCGCCTGCTTTCTTTCATGAACACGCGCGCCGTCTCGCCCGCGAGCACCGTCGCCCGGAAAGCGGATCGATGAATTCAGCCATAAACAAGTTCAGTCAGTTCTCCGGCCTCGCGATCGCGCAGCTCTATTTTCTTTGCGGCGTCATCACGCTCTACGAGGTGATCGCGCGCTACGCATTCCACGCGCCGACCCAATGGGCCTTCGAGATGGTGATGGTGTTCTGCGCCACCGCCTGGATGATTTCCGCCGGCTATGTGACGTTGAAGAATCGCCATATCGGCATCACCGTCTTCTACCTCATGGCCAGCGAGCGCACGAAATGGCGTCTCGACCTGTTCGCGCTGATCGTCGGCGTGATCGCGCTTTTCCTGCTGACCAACGATACGATGGGCCGGGCCCTGGACGCGATCAGCAACGTCGAGCGCGCCGGCACCGCCTTCAACTCGCCCGAGCCTTTGATGCTCAAGACCGCGCTGTTCCTCGGCGCGACCATCTACCTGCTTCAACTCCTGGCGAACTTCTATCGCCATCTGACCAGCCCGATCGCACGGATGGCGATCGTCGTCGTCTCGGTGATCCTGATCGGCCGGCTCGTCCTGCTGCTGATCGGCCACTACGCCGAAGGGTTCTTCCTGTCGGAGTGGGCGGATTCCGCGGCCGCCTGGGTCGCGGAGACCGCTGACCTCCGGCAGCTCATCAATATCCGGGCCTACGACATCGGCACGGTCAGCGTCGGTATCGTCATCGCGCTTCTGCTGCTGATGATGACCGGCATGCCGCTGGGGGTGGTGACGCTGATCATCTCCGTCGTCTGCGCGCTGCTCTTCTTCGGGCCGAAAGGCCTCTACCTGGTCTCGACCAACGCCTTCGGACTGTTGGAGTCCTATCCGCTGATCGCGGTGCCGCTCTTCGTGCTCATGGCCTCGATCCTTGAGAAGGCGGGCATCGCCGAGGATCTGTTCGACGCCATGTCGATTTTCGCCGGCAACCTGCGGGGCGGCGTCGCCGTGCAGACCGTCGTCGTGGCGGTGATCATGGCCGCCATGTCGGGCATCATGGGCGGCGAGATCGTCATGCTCGGCCTGGTCGCGCTGCCGCAGATGCTGCGGCTCGGCTACGACCGTAAACTGTCGATCGGCACGATCTGCGCCGGCGGCTCCCTGGCCACGCTGATCCCGCCCTCCATCATCATGATCGTTTACGGCCTGTCGGCCCAGGTCTCGATCGGCGATCTGTTCATGGCCGGGGCCGTGCCGGGTCTGCTGCTGGCATCGTTCTACATCGTCTTCGTGCTCATCCGCTGCTATCTGAACCCGAGTCTCGCCCCGACGGCGGCGGAGGTGGCGGCCCGCGGCATCACGGAGAAGAAGCTGTCGTCCAACCGCACGCTCGCGGTGATCCTGTCGATCGGCCTGATTGCGTGTGTCATGGGCTCGATCTACGGCGGCGTCGCCAGCGTGACCGAGGCGGCCGGGGTCGGCGTGTTCGGCGCCATCGTCGTGGCGGCGGTGCGGATGCGGTTCAACTGGAAAATGCTGCAGGAGGCGCTGACCCAGACCATGGCGACGGTCGGCACGATCATCTGGCTGATCCTCGGCGCGGTGAGCTTCGTCGGCATCTACAACCTGGTCGGCGGCGGCGAGTTCATGCGCAGCCTGTTCGCCGGGCTCGACCTGCCGGCCCTCGGCATCATCCTGGTCATGATGGCGATCCTGGTGGTCCTCGGCACATTCATGGAATGGATCGCCATCGTCTTCATAACGGTGCCGATCTTCGCGCCCGTCGTCACCGATATGGCACCCGAGCTCGGCCTCGACCCGGAATGGGCTGCGGTGTGGTTCGGCGTGTTGTTCGTCATGAACATGCAGATCTATTTCCTGTCCCCGCCGTTCGGGCCCGCCTGCTTCTGGCTCAAGTCCGTGGCGCCGCCGGATATCGAGTTGCAGGAGATCTTTGCGGCGGTGATCCCTTTCATTGGGTTGCAGATCATCGGTCTGATCCTGGTGATGCTCTTCCCTGAAATCGCGCTCTGGCTACCGCAGACGTTGGGTGGGTGATCGTGACCCGGTTGGGATACGCAATAGGAGAGAAAGATGTCCCCTGATACCAAGGATGACAGCACCGCCTACGGCATCTGGCCGACCGTCGTGGGGTACGCGTTGGCGGTGGCGATCTTCGCGACAATGTTCGCGCTGGCGACCGGCTTCGCGTGATCGCGAAGATTTGGACGACGCGATCGATCGGCCGCGCGCATGTGAGTGTGTGTTTAACGGTCAACTCGGCGGTTCAATAACCTGCAATAAAAAAATAACTTTCGGTTTTCCTTGCGTTTAGGGGCGAACGTGTTGAAATGCCGACGGCTGGAGCCGGTGTGTCCGGTTCCAACGGCGCGTTAACATTCTAGGCCCGGGGGCGGGTCCTTTCGGTGCCGCTGCCCTAGACTAGGCGCGAGAGAAACGCAAAGGAGATGACTATGCTTCAGAAAATTCTGGGGGGAGCCAAACCGCTGATCGCTGCGGCGGCCATGCTGAGCCTGTCCGCCTGCGCCGGCTTTCAAGTCGATCACGCGCGCGGTCTGACGCCGGAAGGCGATGCCTTCAGCAAGGCGCTGTATCAGGAGTATCTCGCGCTCTCTGAAATGGAGTTTGCGGAAGGCGACTACGAGGACTCCGATCTGTTCGCCGCGGCGGCCATCGCTTCGGCTGCCGGCAATCCGCCGGCCCCGGAGGCGCTCGACTCCCGTGTGATTCCGGCCGAGCACAAGGGGGCTTTGTCCGAGGCGCACCGCCGTCTGATCTCCGCGCTCGACGCCGGCGCCGCGGCCAAGGTCCCGGAGGCCTCGGCACGTGCGCAGGCCATGTTCGACTGCTGGATGCAGGAAGCCGAAGAGAACTTCCAGCCGGCCGATATCGCCTGGTGCCGTGACCGTTTCTGGCCGGCGCTGGAGGCTATGGAAGCCGCGGTTGCGGCGCAGCCTGTTGCGGCCGCCCCGTCGGTGACCTTCGCCAACTTCACCGTGTACTTCGACTTCGACAGCAGCGCGATCACGCCTGAGACCCTGTCGACGCTGATCGATGCCGCCGACGCGTCCGACGACATGGGTGCGTCGACCATGACCATCTCCGGCTATGCCGACCGCTCCGGCTCGGCCGCCTACAACATGGCTCTGTCGCAGCGCCGTGCGGATATCGTCGCTGCTGAGCTGAAGAGCCTGCTGGGCAGCACGGCGCCGGCCATGACGCTGGAAGCCTTCGGTGAGGGCAACAACAAGGTCGTTACGCCGGACGGTGTGAAGGAGCCGAAGAACCGTCGGGTCAAGATCGAGATCCGCAAGTAAGCGGTTTCGATCCGGCCGACCCGGCCGGATGAGAAAGCAGAGAGGCGGACGGGAAACTGTCCGCCTTTTTCTTTTTTCCGTGGAACGTCGTTCCGGCGCCACAGGCGCTTCCCGGACAAGATATTGATAATCGAACCACACGGCGGAGAGGGCGGTGGCGCAGTTCTTCCCTCTCTACTGACTGTCGGCGCCGATGCCTGACAGTCTCGGTATCCGATTGATCGAGTCGCTCTTCTCCAGTTCTTCGTCCTCCCGATCAACGCCGCGGCCCGCACCCAAATCGATCGTCGCGATGACATCGAGACGCGCTCCTGCGTTCAGCAACGCGACGGATCCTATCCGCAACAAACGGCCTGGATTTCCGTGGGGGAGCCAGATCGACCAAAAATTATAAATAGATTCTAATGAAAATTATTCTCGTAAATCCTGCAGAAAGCGTGTTGATCGCTTTTTATATAGGTTAATATAATCTTACTATCGTTCATATAGGTTTATTCAACCTATCCAGTAAACCATAAGTCAACGAAGTGCCTCGGAATTTCCGTTGGGAATTGTTGTGCGTGCCGTGCGCCGTCCTGGGAACCCGACTTGACTAGCAGCGGCCGGAGCGCGCGCGGAACAGGAAGACCATGGCGACGTTGACGACGAGTTTCGCGGGCTTCGATCCCAACAATGGCACCGGCATCGTTAGCTTTACGCAGCTGACCGGCGGCGACGATACCCTGATCGTGGCGGCGAGCGGCCACCTCACCGGCTCCTCTCTAGCGAACGTATCCGGCGGCACTGACGTCCTTCGGTTCAATTTCGTCGGAGCCGACCTCAGGGACGTCGCCACTGTCAGCGGGTGGAGCACGGTCCAAGCGGTCGGTGGGACGACGCTTACTCTCGACAGCGCCAACGTAACGAGCCTCGGCACGGTGACCGTGCAGAACACCGGCTTTGTCTCCGTGACCCTGTCGTTGTCGGAGACCGGGGGCGGGGGCGGAAACTACGATCTCTCGAACTTCACGCTGACTTCGATCTCACCCATCGTCGCGTCGAGCGGCAACGATACGGTCACCGGAACAGCGGCGGCCGATCGAATCTCGTCGGGAGCCGGAGACGATGTCATCTTCGGTCTTGGCGGGCCGGACACCCTCAGCGGGCAGGCAGGCAACGACCGTATCGAAGGCGGTGCCGGCACCGACGTCATCCAGGGCGGCGACGGCGACGATACGATCCGAGGAAACACGTCGTCGACGACGGGTACCGACGCGGACACCATTCGCGGCGGCGCCGGCAACGATCAGATCTTCGGCTCCGGCGGTGCGGACCAGCTCTTCGGCGATGCGGGCAACGATACCCTGGTCGGCGGCGCCCAAGGCGAAACTCTGGACGGTGGCGATGGCGAGGACCGGATCTCCGCCGCCGCGGGAGACGATGTCCTGTCGGCCGGCGCGGGCGCGGATACGCTTTCCGGTGGAGCCGGCAACGACACCCTTTCCGGCGGGAGCGGCGCGGACGAGATCATTGGCGGCGCGGGAGGTGACAGACTGGTCGGCGGCGATGGAGCCGATACCTTGTCCGGTGGTGCGGGCAACGATGTGATATCGGGTGGCGGCGCCGGTGACGATGTTCTGGTTGGCGGTGACGGTGATGACTCGATGGGGGGCGACGCCGGGGCGGACACTTACACCGGGGGCGCGGGCACCGATCTGTTTATCGGCTCGGTGGCCGACCTGAACGGCGACGTCATCACCGATTTCTCGACCGACGACCGTATCGTGGTGGTCGGATCGGATCTGAGCGCTTCGCTGAACGGAGTGGCCGCCTCCACCGCGGTCGACTTGGGCGGCGGGAACACTCTCACGCTCACCGGGGTCACAGGCGGGTTCTCCGCCACGTTCGCCTCGAACAGCACGACAATCACCCTGACCGACGCCCCCCCCGCCAGCGGCGGCGGCAGCGGGTCGCTGGAACCGTCCCGATCCGTTGCGGTGCGCAACCAGAATGGCATCCAGATCCAGGACGAAGTCGTCAGAAACAATCAGAGCATTAAGCCGATAGCGACGTCCATCGTCGAGAACACAGGCAACAACGGCAATGTGGTGACGGCCAGCCTGCCCGCCTCCGTCGCTCTGGAGTCAGAGGGGCCGCAGACGGCACAGGCGCCGACGCAGGCGGGCATCGCCGTAGCGAACGCACTGGCCGCCAGAGGCGGCAGCGATGTGACCCAAATCACCCAGTCGGTTCACCGGTTTCTCGGGTCGCTCGACCCGGCGGCTACCGTCGACATTCGGACACTCACCCCAAGCATTGGGCAGGGGTTGACGACGAACGAGGCGATCGTGCTGGCTGGAACCACTGGAACCGAGCAGACGGAGGCTTTCCTGCTCGACCTGCGATCGATCTCCGGTCGCGCGATCGAGATCAGCAACATCGACTATGTCGGGGTGATCGGCGACGGAACCATCGTCGGTGGCGACGGAAACGAGGAAGCCGCGGGCGACGACGGCGCGCAGTCTCTGATGTTCGGAGCGGGCAACGACACGCTGTTCGGCGGTGGCGGCGGCGACGTCATCTACGGCAACCAGGACCAGGACGTTCTTTATGGAAACCTGGGGCAGGACAGCGTTTTCGGTGGCCAGGACGACGATCTGGCCTTCGGCGGCCAGCAGTCCGATCTGCTTTACGGAAACCTCGGCGCCGACAGGGTCTACGGAAACCTCGATGCGGATACGTTGTTCGGCGGTCAGGGCGACGACACCGCGTACGGCGGCCAGGGTGACGACGTCGTCTACGGCAATATCGGCGACGATCAGGTGTACGGCAATCTGGGCAACGACACCATGTTCGGGAGCGATGGGGCCGACATCGTGTTCGGCGGCGGCGGAGACGACGTCCTGTCCGGCGGCGTCGGCAACGACACACTGGTCGGTGGCGAGGGCAACGACACGCTGGTCGGCGGGGACGGCGCCGACGCCTTCGTCTTCCCCTCAGCCGACACGACGGGTCAGCACGTATTCCAAGACTTCCAGGTGGGCATCGACGTCGTCCAAGTGGCCGCCGGAAACGATATCGGCCTGAATTCCGGCAGCGACGCAGTCTCCGCCCTGACAACGGACGCGAACGGCAACGCCGTCCTAGACGTCGGAGGGCCGGTCGTCACCTTTGTCGGCCTCAGCCCGTCGCAATTGACCGCGGACAGTTTCGTGTTCCTGTAGCTGGGGCGCCCATCGGAAATCGCCTTGGGAGCGCCGGCTCCGATTTCGACGGCCTGCACTGGGGCGATCGGCGCCGCCGCGGAGGCTACATCAGCGGTCCGCGCGTCGGAACCGGATCCTGGAAATCTGGACTGTCGGCGAGGGGTGAGGCGTGGTGATGAACCAGTCGCCAGCCGTCGCCTTCCTTGACGAAGGTGTTGGTGGCGGCCAGCACGCCCTCGCGCAGGACCTCGAAACCAAGAACGCTGGCGACGTCGCCGTAGAGAAAGACGCGGGCGTCACGGAACTCGACCGCCGGAGAGGCCGGATTGCCGAGGAGCGTCACCCAACTCTCCATGACCTCCTCGCGGCCGTGCAGCGGGCCGCAACCCGGATGGACGCAGGTCACAGGTGCATCGCGGGACCAAAGCGCGTCCATGCCTTTCAAGTCCCGCGTCGCGAAGGCGAGATAGAATGCTTCGTTGGCGAACAGCACTGCCGCTTTCTGGCTCATCATAGTCCTCGTGACGGGCTCGGTTCCTCGGGGGATGCCCCTATTCTACCCGTTCAACTTTAGCCTGTCGTGCCGATGGTCGGGACCTTCGACATGCGTCCCGGCGACATCAGACCGGCGGCTGCTACCCGGCGACTTCTACCCGGCGCCTTCTAGCCTGCGCTGATCACCGGTATCCGCCGTCGACCACGATCTCCTGGCCGCTGATCATTTCCGCTTCGAGCGAGGCCAGAAAGACGACGGTGTTGGCGACGTCCTTCGGCGTGATGTCGCGTCGCATCGCCTGGCGCTTTTTCAGCTCGTCGGCGGCGCTCTCGGTCAGCCACAATTCGCGCTGGCGGTCCGTCATGACCCACCCCGGCGATACCGTGTTGACCCGGATCGCCCGGCCGCCGAGTTCGAAGGCCAGCGATTTCGTCAGGCCGTGAACGGCCGCCTTCGCCGCGTCATAGGCCACCCGGCTACTCTGCAACGGCCGATCGGCCGCCCCGAGATTGATGATCGCTCCCCCCGCGCGGGTCCGCATGTCGGCGACCACCGCCTTGGCCGCGAAGAACATCGGCCGGACAAGGAGGTGGAACCGGTCGTCCCAGTATTCCGGGGTAATATGGTCGAGCGTATGCCGGTCGTCCTTGGCGGCATTGTTGACCAGAACGCTGATCGCCCCGAACCGCTCTCGGACGGCCTTGATGGCTTTGTCCAGCGCAGTGAGATCGCGCACGTCGCCTTCGACGAAGGCGGGCGGCAGCAGGCCGCCGGCCTGGATGGTCTCGATGAGGCCGCCCGCTTCCCTGGCGGCGATGTCGATGAAGCCGACATTGGCGCCCTGGGCGCAGAACCGGGAAACAATCGCCGAGCCGATCCCCGAAGCGCCGCCGGTGACGAACACCGTCCGCCCGGAAAGGTCCGGATAGATCGTATCGCGCATGCGTCGATCCGGGCGTCAGTAAGTGGCGCGTCCGCCGGAGCAGTCGAACACCGCGCCGGTGGAGAACGACGCGTCCTCGCTGGCCAGCCAGGCGACCAGATTGGCGATCTCCTCGACCAGCCCAAAGCGTCCCATCGGAATCTTGGAGAGCATGAACTCGATGAACTCCGGCGTCATCTGATCGAAGATGTCGGTCTTCACCGCCGCCGGAGTGATGCAGTTGACCGTGATCGGCGTCGCCGCCAGCTCCTTGCCGAGGGACTTGGTCAGACCGATAACACCTGCCTTGGAGGCGGAATATGCCGGTGCGTTTGGGTTGCCTTCCTTGCCGGCGATCGAGGCGATGTTGATGATCCGCCCCCGGTCCCGGGACCGCATGTAGGGCACCACCGCCCGGTCGCAGAGGAAGACGCCGGTGAGGTTGATGTCGATCACCCGGCGCCACGCGTCGACCGGATAGTCCCAGGTGGTGGTGTTCGGTCCGGTGATCCCGGCAGAGGCGACCAGGACGTCGATCCGCCCGAACTCTCGCTCGACCTCCGCCGCGGCCCTGTCGACGGCCTTGTCGTCGGTCACGTCGACCGCGGCGGTGTGGATACGGTCCTCTGGAAACAGGGGCGCCACCTCCGCGAGTTTGCCGGAATCGGCGTCCCACAGGCTTACCGAGGCGCCGGCGTCGGACAGCCGCTTGGCGACGGCGAGGCCGATACCCCGCGCTCCGCCGGTTACGATGGCGCTCTGCCCGCTGAAATCGTAGGCGACCATGGCCGCTTCCTCTCTTATATCAGTCCCCGCTTGGCGAGGTTCCGCATGAGCGCGCCCGCTCCGAAGGTCCAGGGCGCAATCCTGTCCGACAGTCCCACCCGATTGACCAGGGCACCGAGCTTCGGGGTCGAGATCGTGACGATGTCGCCTTCGGCGTGGGTGAAACCCTGGCCGGGGGCGCCGCGGTCCTGGGTCGGCGCGAAGAGTGTGCCGGTCATGAGCACCACGCCGTCGGGGTACTGGTGGGTCGGACCGATGGTCTGCCGCACCAGATCGGCGACGTCCCGGCTGATCTTGCGCATGGACGAATGGCCCTGGAGGACGAACTGGTCCTTGCCCTCCACGCGGAGGTCCAGTTCCGCGGCGCGGACGTCGTCCAGGGTGAAGGTCTCGTCGAACAGACGGACGAACGGACCGACCGCCGCCGAGCCGTTGTTGTCCTTGGCCTTTCCCAGCAGCAGGGCGCTACGGCCCTCGACATCGCGCAGGTTCACGTCGTTGCCGAGCATGGCGCCGACGATGGTCCCCGCGGCGCCAACCACCAGCGTGATCTCCGGTTCCGGATTGTTCCAGGTGGAGATCGGATGCAAGCCGACATCGGCACCGACGCCGACGGAGGACATCGGCGGCGCCTTGGTGAACACCTCGGCATAGGGGCCGATTCCGACTTCCAGATATTGAGACCACATGCCCCGTTCGATCAGCGCGGCCTTCAGCGCCTCGGCCTCGTCGGAGCCGGGGGTGATCTTGGACAGGTCCGTGCCGATCTTCTCGGCGATCTCCTGGCGAATCGCGTCGGCGGCCGAGGCGTCGCCCTTGGCTTTTTCCTCGATCACCCGCTCGATCATGCTCTCGGCGAAGGTGACGCCGCAGGCTTTCACCGCCTGCAGGTCGATCGGGCTCAGGAACCACGGCGTCCCGGCGTCGCGGCCGTCGACCGGCGTATTGGCCAGAAGGTCGGCGACCGATCCGACTGTCTCGCCGACGGCGCTCCGGACGAGGGACAGCGGATCAGCTGCGTTCATCAGCTCCGAGCAGGTCGGCACCGTGGCGGAGATATCCACCACCTCCTCGCCCCGAAGGACGACGAGGGCGGGGCCGCCTTCGCCCTGCGCCGCCTGTGGGAGCCAGACACGACCGGCCAGAACCGCGGCATCGCGGTCCCGGGGCAGCACGGTATCGACCGTGAGGTCGAGGTTCGGCATCGTCAGCCGGCCCCGGTCAGTCGGCCACGACTTTCTGGCGCTGCTCGCCGAGTCCGGCGATGCCCAGATGCATCTCGTCGCCGGCCTTCAGGAACACCGGCTCCGGCTTCACGCCGAGGCCGACGCCCGGAGGGGTACCGGTCATGATCACGTCGCCCGGCATCAGCGAGAACATCTGGCTGCAGTAGTGGATGATGTGGGCGACCGAGAAGATCATGGTCTTGGTGTTGCCGGTCTGGAACCGCTTTCCGTTCACATCCAGGAACATGTCGAGATCCTGCGGGTCGGCGACCTCGTCGGCGGTGACCAGCCAGGGCCCGATCGGACCGAAGGTGTCGCAGGACTTCCCCTTGGTCCACTGGCCGCCGCGTTCCGCCTGGAACTCGCGCTCCGAAACGTCGTTGGCGACGCAGTAGCCCGCGACGTAGGACAGGGCGTCGGCTTCGCTGACGTATTTCGCGTGCTTGCCGATCACCACACCGAGTTCGACTTCCCAGTCTGTCTTCCTCGAGTTGCGCGGCATGCGGACCGTGTCGTTCGGGCCCTGGACGGCGCTGGTCGCCTTCATGAAGACGATCGGCTCCTTCGGCGGCTCGGCGCCGGTCTCGGCGGCGTGGTCGGAGTAGTTCAGGCCGATGCAGACCACCTTGCCCGGCGCGCCGACGCAGGCGCCGATGCGCGGGTTGCCCGAGACCGCCGGCAATCCGGAAAGGTCCGTGCCGGCCAGTTTGCCGAGTACACCGGATGCGATTGTGGCGGAGGAGACATCGTCGACGACGCCGGAAAGATCGCGGATGGTACCGTCGGCATCGAGCACGCCCGGCTTTTCCTGCCCGCTCGGGCCGTAGCGCAGCAGCTTCATGGTGGTTTCCCCCTGGTGTTTTCCGTGGTTTCACGATGTGGTTGGATCGCGGGCGTCGGCGTGTGGCCGGCGGCGATCGAAAGACGAGGGCGAGCCTCGCAAGCGGCCCGAAAAGTGTCAAGCTAGGGGAAAGCGGCAGTGAGCGACGAAAACAGACATGTGGTGTTGCGGCGCCGCCCGGATCCGGACGTCCGTGCCGATCTGTTCGAGATGGTCGACGCGCCCATGCCGACAATCGGGGATGGCGAGATGCTGATCAGGGTGATCTGGCTTTCCCTCGACCCCGCCATGCGTGGCTGGATCGCAGACGCGCCGAACTACAGCAGACCGGTGGCGATCGGGGCGCCGATGACCGGGTTCACCGTGGGACAGGTGGTCGAGTCGCGGCATCCGCGATTCCCGGTCGGAACCATCGTCCAGGGTCGTCAGGGCTGGCGGCGCTACGCGGTATCGGACGGCAGCGATATCGACCGGATCGTCGACGCCGCGCAGGCGCCGATCTCGACCGCGCTCCACGTCCTCGGCATGAACGGGGCCACCGCCTATGTCGGCCTCATCGATGTCTGCCGGGTCAAGCCGGGGGATACGGTGGTGGTTACCACGGCGGCCGGTGCGGTCGGGTCCATGGTCGGTCAGATCGCGAAGGTGAAGGGCGCGCGCGCCGTCGGAGTCGCCGGTGGACCGGAGAAGGTGGCGACGTGTCTCGACGAGTTCGGCTACGACGCCGCCATCGACTACCGGGCATCGGTGACGATCGGCCCCGGCCTCGACGAGGCGGCGCCGGACGGTATCGACTGCTTCTTCGATAATGTGGGAGGGGCCCAGTTCGACGCTGTGATGGACCGGATCAATGTGGGCGCGCGGATCGCGATTTGCGGCACCATCGGCATGCCCTCCTTCCCGTTACCCACCGGTCCCCGACCGAACCGACAGCTGCTGGTCAAACGGGCCCGGATCGAGGGCTTTCTGATCCTCGACCATTACGACAGGTTCTCGGCGATCGTCGATGAACTGGCGGCTTGGTATCGAGATGGCCATATCAGGTATCGAGAGGACGTGACCGACGGCCTCGAGGGAGCAGCCGACGCGTTGGTGCGGCTGCTGTCCGGGCGCAACACCGGCAAGGCGCTGGTGCGGGTGGGAGCGGATCAATGAAGCTTTATGAGCGGCTCGGCGCCGACGATCTCTGCCCGAGCCCGATCGGCTATCGGGTTCGGATCGCGCTGGCGCTCAAGGGGATGGATTGCGCACGGGTCCCGATGCGCTTCGCCGATGTCGGCCGTCTGGAAGCGGAGACCGGTTCGCGCACCTGCCCCGCCATGGTGGATGGCGACGCCCGTCTGCCCGACTCCGTCGCCATCGTCCGGCATCTCGACTCGGTGCAGTCGAAACGGCCGGTATTCCGGGACGAGGACCGATACTTCAATATCGCATCGGTCGAACAGGAACTCGGAACGCGGGCCGGAAAGGTGATCGCCCCCTGGTTCATCGAACGGCTATGTCCCGAGGACCGCGACTACTACCGATCGAGCCGCGAGCAGCGGTACGGCGTGAGCTTCACCGAGTTGGTGGCGCACCGATCCGCCTCCGAACTCGATCTGGCGTTCACCGTTGCCCGCGTCGCCACCGGCCTCGATCGGTCCCCGTTCTTCTCCGGTAGCGAGCCGGGCTTCGCCGACGCGGTGATCTACGGGTATCTCCTCTGGATAGAGCTCGCCGACCCGGCCGCGATGCCCGAGCTTCCGCCGGAGATGCTTGCCTGGTACGAGGCCCGCGATGTCGCCTGGCGGCGTCCGTGTCTGACGCCGTTCGCCGCCCTGTCTGCCGAATGATCGCGAGACGTCCATGAGCGAGACCGTTTTTGCCATAGGTGTGGACTGGGGCACGTCCTCCTTTCGGGCGTACCGGCTGGCCGGGAACGGGGACGTCCTCGAGGGGCGCCGAGCCGAGGCCGGTATTCTCGCCATCGACGACGACGGGTTCGAAGACGCGTTCGAGGAGCTGATCGGCGATTGGCTGGATGCCGACCCCGGCATCCCGGTCGTCCTGGGCGGCATGATCGGCAGCCGTCAGGGCTGGGTGGAAACCCCCTATCTCGCGTGTCCCGCCTCGGTGGACGACATCGCCCATGGACTTGTGCCTCTGACCTTGGAACGAGGCCGCATCGTTCATGTAGCGCCCGGCCTGTCGGCGCGCGGAGCGGACGGTGTACCGGACGTGATGCGGGGGGAGGAGGTGCAGATTCTCGGTGCTGTCGATCTTCTGGGCGCAGGCTCTGCGACGGTCTGCCTGCCCGGTACCCACTCGAAATGGGCGCGGGTCGAGGATCGCCGGGTGACGGGGTTCTCGACGCATATGACCGGCGAGGTCTTCGATGTGATCCGGCGTCACAGCATTCTCGGCAAGGGGATCGAACACGCCGCCTGGGACGATGCCGCGTTCCTTGCCGGCGTTGCCCGGTCGGGAGAGGAAGGCGGGCTGTTGCACCACCTGTTCGGGGTGCGGGCGGCAGGTCTGTTCGGCGAACTGGTGCCGGACTCGGCCGGCGCGTTCCTGTCGGGGTTGGTGATCGGCCACGAAATCCGAGAGGCGGCGCCGGGAGAAATCGTTCATCTGATCGGCGACGAGCAGCTCGTCGACCTCTACCTGCGGGCGCTTGAGGCGCTGGGTCATGAAGCGGTGGCCGCCCCCAGGCAGGCGGCGGCCTGCGGTCTGTTCCTGATCGCGGCCGGCTTGTGCGGGGGAGCGGATGGATGACAGGGTTTGAGAGCTACCTCCAGCGGTGTCCGCTGGTCGCCATCCTGCGGGGCGTCCAGCCGGACGAGGTCGTCGCCATCGCGTTGGCACTGGAGCAAGAGGGTTTCGCCATCGTCGAAGTCCCGCTGAACTCGCCGCGTCCCTTGGAGAGTATCGCTCGGTTGGCCGAAGCGGTCGGCGACCGCATGCTGATCGGGGCCGGCACGTTGATCGACCCGGACGATACCGACCGTGTGGTCGCCGCTGGAGGCCGGCTGATCGTCATGCCCCATGCGCATGCCGCCGTGGTCGAGCGGGCGAAGGCCGCCGGCGCCATCACCGTTCCGGGCTTCGCCACGCCGGGGGAGGCTTTTGCAATGGTCCGTGCCGGCGCCGACGCACTGAAGCTGTTCCCGGCAGAAGCGGCACCTCCGCCGGTTCTGAAGGCGATGCGCGCGGTCCTGCCGGAGGACCTGCCGGTTCTGCCGGTCGGCGGCATCACCCCGGAGACAATGGCGGCCTACGTCGCGGCGGGCGCGAGCGGGTTCGGGCTAGGCTCGGCGCTGTACCGGCGCGGGGACGATGCGTCGAGGGTCGCCGAGAAGGCGAAGGCGTTCCAGGCGGCCTGGAGGACGATCGCGCCCTGAACCTGAGCGGCGCTATCCCCCGCTATGCCTGCCATTCATCGGCAGTGATCGCGTAGCTGAGGACAGGGAAGCCGCCATATGTGGTTTCGCCTTGGCCGGTGAGGCCGATCGCTTCCAGGACCCGCGCCGACGCCGTGTTCTCCGCTACGACGAACGCGACGATGCGCGACAATCCGACTGTCTCGAAGCCGAAAGCGAGGGCGGCACGGGCGGCCTCGCGCGCGTAGCCGTTTCCCCAGGCGTGGCGGGCGAACGCATAGAGGATTTCCACGTCGTTCGATCGCTCGAGACGGGCGAGACCGGTCTGACCGAGAAGCCGACCGGTGATCTTCTCCTCGACCGCCCAGACGCCGAACCCGTTGGACCATGCCTCGCGGAACGCCCGGATACGGCTCTCGGCGATTTCCTGGGCGAAGGGGATCAGCGCCTCGCCGCCAACGAGGAAGCGCACCACGTCGGGATCGGCCCGCATGGCGCCGTAGGCCGGTTTGTCGGCCGCGGCAAAACCCCGTAGCCGCAGGCGCTCGGTCTCGATCACCGGGATGGAGGGTGATGGGGAGATATTGGGGACCACTTGCCGCCGACCGTGTCTTGCGTCCATTACCACAGGGCTGGATACTCGCGCTCCCTTCGTCGATCAACCGGAGTACCGTCGAGAAATGGCGATCATCAACCGCATCGCGGAGTTCCACGGCGAGATGACCGAGTGGCGCCGCGACTTCCACGCCAACCCGGAACTCGGATTTCAGGAGACGCGCACCGGCGGGATCGTCGCCGCGAAGCTGGCCGAATGGGGCCTCGAGGTGCATACGGGCGTCGGCAAGACCGGAGTCGTCGGCGTTCTGAAGGCGGGCACCGGCGATCGTCGGATCGGTCTGCGGGCTGATATGGACGCCCTGCCGATCGTGGAGCGTACCGGAAAACCCTACGCCTCGGGCTCCGAGGGGGTCATGCATGCCTGTGGCCACGACGGCCATACCACCATGCTGCTTGGCGCAGCCAAGTATCTGGCGGAGACACGGAACTTCGACGGCACCGTGCATTTCATCTTCCAGCCGGCGGAAGAGGGACTGGGCGGCGCCTTCGGCATGCTTGAGGACGGCCTGTTCGACACCTTCCCTTGCGACCGTGTCTACGGAATGCACAACATGCCGAACCTGCCGCTCGGCGAGTTCGCGATCCGTCCGGGGCCGATCATGGCCGCCGGCGACACTTTCGAGGTGACGATCCAGGGGCGCGGCTCCCACGCCGCCATGCCGCATCAGGGTGTCGACCCGGTCGTTGTCGGGTCCAATGTCATTATTGCCCTGCAGACCCTGCCCAGTCGCACGGTCAACGCCCAGGAGGCACTTGTGGTCTCGGTGACCGAGTTCCATGCGGGCGAGGCGTTCAACGTGATTCCGGACACCGTCGTCCTGCGCGGGACCTGCCGAACCCTGAATCCGGAGATCCATGCCGGGATCGAGGCGGCCTTCCGGCGGGTCGTCGACGGCATCTGCGCCGCCCATGGCGCGTCCGCAGTGATCGACTACCGGTCAGTTTTTCCGGTAACGGTCAATGCCGAGGACGCGACGGAACACGCGCTGAGCGCCGCCCGTTCGGTTGCCGGAGACCGCCGGGTGATCGACGATACCGCGCCGCTCATGGGGTCCGAGGATTTCGCGGCGATGATGCAGGCTGTCCCCGGCTCCTACATTTTGATGGGCAACGGTCCGGGGGCCTCGGTCCACCATCCCGAATACGATTTCAATGACGAGGCGCTCACCCACGGCGCCAGCTACTGGTCGACCCTGGTCGAACAGCAGCTCGCCAAGGCCTGAGCGGAGGAGACCCAATGCCCATCGTCAACCGTATCGCCGAGTTCCACGACGAGATGACCGCGTGGCGGCACGACTTGCACACCCATCCCGAACTCGGTTTCGAGGAGCACCGCACCAGCGACGTGGTCGCCGCCAAGCTCGAGTCCTTCGGCATCGAGGTGCATCGCGGTATCGCCGGGACCGGTCTTGTCGGCGTGCTGAAGTCCGGGTCCTCCGACCGGACGATCGGCCTGCGCGCCGATATGGACGCCCTGCCGATCCTGGAACGGGGCGACGCCGACCGGCCGCACCGCTCGGTCAATGACGGCGTCATGCATGCCTGCGGCCATGACGGCCACACCACCATGCTGCTCGGCGCCGCCAAGTATCTGGCCGAGACGAAGAACTTCGACGGGACCGTCCATTTCATCTTCCAGCCCGCCGAGGAGGGCAAGGGCGGCGGCGACAAGATGGTTCAGGAAGGCCTGTTCGACCGGTTCCCCTGCGACTCCGTCTTCGGCATGCACAACATCCCCGGTATCCCGGTGGGCAGCTTCGCGGTGTCGCCGGGCCCGATGATGGCGGCGCGGGACAATTTCGAGATCACCATCCGGGGACGCGGCTCCCACGGCGCGATGCCGCATCATGGGATCGACCCGGTACTGGTCGGCGCGCATATGGTGATGGCCCTGCAATCGATCACCTCGCGCAACCTCGATCCGCAGAAGGCGCTGGTGATTTCGGTCACCCAGTTCCATGCCGGCCACGCCTTCAACGTTGTGCCGGACAACATGGTCCTGCGGGGCACCTGCCGGGTGTTCGATCCCGAGGTCCAGAACAGCCTGCCCGACCGGATCGGCAAGATCATGGACGGGGTATGCGCGACCTTCGGCGCCGAGGCCGAGCTCAATTACATCCGGGGCTATCCGGCGACGATCAACAATCCGGAGCAGGCGGGCATCGCCGCCGATATCGCCGAGCGCGTCGCCGGGCCGGACCGGGTCGACCGGGCGCCGAAGCCGGTGATGGGCGCGGAGGATTTCTCCTACATGCTGAACCAGCGTCCGGGCGCCTATATCTGGGCCGGCAACGGCGACACCGCCGGCGTCCACCACCCGGATTACGACTTCAACGACGACGGCCTGCCGCACGGGGCGAGCTTCTGGGCGCAGCTCGTGGAGGACCGGCTGAAGCGGGCTTGACCGCTCTCAGTCGAGAAACCCGTCCAGGTCCAGCGTGCCGCGCGCCACCCAGCCGAACGGGTGGCCGTAGCCGTAGAAGTCCAGGGTCTCGTTCACGAAGCGGGGCTCGTGGCCGATCGCCGTCTCGTAGTCCCGGCCGATGGCGCGGAACCGCTCGTGCTTCTCCGCGTCCGGCGTCCAGGCGCCATCGAGCTTGGCCAGGAACTCGGCCGTGGCGGCGTCGATCTCCTCCGGCGTGTTCTCCACCAGCTCGACCCCCTGCGCCGCGAACTCGGCGTCCCGGAAGGTGCCGGGCAGTCGGGCGTCCAGGATCTCCCGGTAGGTCAGGAACCGGTCTTCGCCGACCCGGCGGTAGCGTTTGAAAAGGGAGAGGTCGTCGTTGTAAGGCAGGTTCAGGTGCTCGAACGGCGTGTTGGTCCTGAGCGAGGTGTTGCCGAACGCCGCCGATACCCAGATCGGTCCGGAATTCTGCGCCGTCATGAACCGACAGGCGGCGCAGGCGTAGAGGTCGATCCAGCGCGCGTCCGGAAAGGCGTCGGGCAGGCTGAGATAGCCGTCGGGTGCGGTGCCCCAGGTCTCCAAGCCCGGTTCGCCGATCCGCAGCACCTGAAAGCCCGCGTCGAGAATGCGCCGCAGGGAGCGTTCGTAGCTGCCGATCGTGGCGGTTCGGTGACCGTGATGAGTCTCGCCCGGCAGATACGCCATCGTGCGGGTATGAAACAGGGCGATGGGTACGTCAGGATCGATACCTTGCTCCGCAAGACGTGCCGCACCGCGCTCGCGCAGACCATCGGATAGGGTGTAGAGCGACGGCCTTCTTCCCGCGACCACCGCGCGCCAGCACTCGACGATCAGCGTGCGCGCCGACATCGCCAGCCAGTGCAGATGCTTCATGTCGATCAGCCCGCCGTCGGTGGTGCCGAGCGACAGGACATCGCGGAAATCGGTCTCCACCACCACGAACCGGTCGTCCAGGCACTCGGTCAGCGCCCGGTTCGATCCCGGCAGGTCCAGATTGCCGGTGACGATGACGATCCGGCGGTAGCGGTCGCCGTACAGCGTGGCGAGCATCTGCGGCTCGATCACCAGATGGCCGAAGCGCCGCCACTGGTGCAGCACGTAGACCAGCACCGGCTCGCCCGGCGTCAGATGCGGGATCACCAGGGACAGCAGCCGGTTCAGGGTCTCCTGGGTGACCTGACGCTCGGGCGGGGTCCCCGGTTCCTGCATCCTGCTCTCCGATCCGTCGATATCTCACTGCGGGGGAGTACAGCAGATTCGCTCGTCCCTTGTCATATGCGAGGGGGCATCCGCGGGATCCAATGCCGGAACGGCAGTCGCCCTGCGGTCGCCGATGCGCAAGTTTCTTTTCGGTCGCGGCGGTCCGGCCTAGTCTCGCGAGAGCGCCTGCGTGGGGCAGGTTCAAAAGGGGGACTGGTCTATGAGAGGATTTGCCGCCGCGGTTCTAGTCGCTCTTGCCGTCGCCGTTTCATTGCCGGCGTTCGCCGACGATCTCGAGTTTATGCTCGTCAACGAGACCAGCGCCGCCCTGGTCGGCTTCTACGTGTCGCCGGCAAGCAGTTAGCATTGGGAGGAGAACCTGCTGGATGGCAGTTATCTCGCTGCAGGCTACGAGGTCGGTGTCCTGATCGCCGACGGCCTGACGACCTGCGTCTACGACATTCGGGGCGTGTTCGAGGACGGAGACGTGGTCGACGACCTCGCCCTCGATCTCTGCGAGCTCGGCGAGTACGCGTTCACGGAGTGAGTGCCTGACGGCTCAGCGTCAGTCTGGGTAGTACCCCCGCAGCCGATCCTGCGCCTTCAGGGCCGGGTCCCGTTTCGCTGGATCGCCGTAGCCGCCGCCGCCCGGGGTCTCCACGGTGATGGCGTCGCCTTCGGTGATGGCGATGCCCTGCTCCTTAGACAGATGTTCGGGCACGTAGCTTTCGCCCCCGCGCTCGACCAGGACCGTGTTCGGCGCGCCGTCCTCGCCGCCGAGCGCGCCCTGGGGGCCGACGCGGCCATGATCCATGACGAAGCTGGCGCGCGCGTCGCCCCGGCGCAGGCGCACCTTGTAGCGCACGCCGAAGCCGCCGCGATGGGCGCCCGCCCCGCCGGAGCCCTCGCGGAGCGCGTACTCCTCGTACAGGATCGGGTAGCGCTGCTCGACGACCTCGATCGGCGTGGTCTTGGAGATGCCGATGGTGGAGCACCCGTTCGAAAGCCCGTCGCCGTTCGGGTGGCCGCCGTAGCCGCCGCCGGAGATCAGGTAGCAGACGTAGCCGCGCCCGGTCTTCGGATCGGTCCCGCCGAGCGAGAAGTTGCCGCTGGTGCCGGCCGGGGCGGCGAAGAGGTGATCCGGGACCGCCTTGGTCATGGCGGCGAACACCGCCTCGGCGATGCGCTGGCTCACCTCCGCCGCGCAGCCCGAGACCGGCCGGGGGTACTTGGCGTACAGGAAGGTGCCGTCCGGATCGGCGACCTTCAGCGGTTCGAAGGTGCCGGCGTTGATCGCCACGTCGGGATAGATGTGCTTCATCGCCAGATAGACCGACGAGCGGGTCGTGGCGATCACGCTGTTCATCGGCCCCTGGCAGGGCGGCGAGGAGCGGGAGAAGTCGAAATGCGCCTCCTCGCCGTCGATGGTGAGGGTGAGGGCGATGGTCAGCGGTTCGTTCACCACCCCGTCGCTGTCGACGATGGCGGTGCTCTCGTAGACGCCGTCCGGCACGGCGGCGATCTTGGCGCGCATCTGCCGGGAGGCCCGGCCCCGCATCTCGGCGATGGCCCGGTCGACCGTGTCGGCGCCGTAGCGGTCGAGCAGCAGGGTCAGGCGCCGCTCGCCCACGGTCAGGGCGGCGGCCTGGGCCTTGATGTCGCCGATGCGCTGGTCGGCGATGCGGATGTTGGAATTGATGATCGCGAGGATCTCCTCGTCGATCGTCCCGGCCTTGTAGAGCTTCACCGGCGGCAGACGCAGACCCTCCTGCTCGACCTCGGTGGCGCTGGCTGAGAAGCCGCCGGGGACCGCGCCGCCCGTGTCGGGCCAGTGGCCGGTATTGGCCAGCCAGCAGAACAGGGCGCCCTTGTAGAAGAACGGTTTGACGAACTTCACGTCCATCAGGTGGGTGCCGCCAAGATACGGGTCGTTGACGATGTAGACGTCGCCGGGCTTGAGGTCGCGGGCCCGCTCGCTCACCGTGGCGCAGCAATCCTGCATGGTGCCGACGAAGACCGGCAGCCCGTCCTCGCCCTGGGCGATCAGGGCGCCGTCGTCGCGGTGGTAGATCCCGTCCGAGCGGTCGTGCGTCTCGCTGATCACCGGCGAGAAGGCGGAGCGGGAGAACGCCAGGTCCATCTCGTTGCAGACCTGCTGCAGACCGTTCTGGATCACCGTCAGCGTGATTGGATCGAGGGGGGTCATGGGGCGTCTCCGAACGGGTTCGGGACCGTGATCACCAGATTGCCGAACGGGTCGAGCCGCGCCGATTGTCCGGGTTCAATCACGGTGGTCGAATCGAACTGCGCGACGATCGCCGGCCCGTCGAACGCGGCGTCGGCGGGTAGGGTCTCGCGCCGGTAGACCGGTGTCTCGCACCAGCCTGCACCCTCGAACCAGACCGGACGTGCGGTCTGGCGGGCGCCGTCCAAGGTCGCGGCACGGGTGTCGGAGGCGGCGAGCTGGGCGAGGGGCACGGCCGGCCGGTGGCCGAGAACCGCCGTGTGAAGGTTGACCAGTACCGGGCGGATTTCAGGCAACTCGACCGCAAAGCGCTCCCAATAGGCGGCGGCGAACAGACGGTCGAGGTCGTCGAGACGCGGCGCCGCCATGTCCAGGGGAACCTGCAGAATGTGGGACTGGCCGAGGAACTGCATGTCGACGCTGCGGCGGATCTCCACGCCGGCCAGGGTCACCCCCTCCGCCTCTAGCAGCGCGCGGCCCTCGGCCTCCTGCTCCGCGAACAGGGCGTGGACATCGGCGATGTCGAGCGCTTCCAGCGGCGCGTTCAGCGTGTTGACGAAATCGTGGCGCAGATCGGCGACCGCGCAGCCGATGGCGTTGGTGATGCCGGGGCGTGCCGGGACGACGACGGTTGGAACCGCCAACTCGCGGGCCAGCGCCGTGGCATGCAGTGGTCCCGCGCCGCCGAAGGCGAACAGCACGAAGTCGCGGGGATCGTGTCCCTTCGACAGGGAGACCATGCGGATCGCTCCTGCCATCCGGTCGTTGGCGACGCGCAGGATGGCGGCCGCCGCGTTGTCCGCCGACAGGCCGAGCGGATCGCCGATCGTTTCTCGGATGCGGGACCGAACATCCTCCAAGGAGACCGGAGTGTCGACCGAGAGAAGCCTTGCCGGATCTAGACGCCCCAGCACCAGATTGGCGTCGGTGATCGTCGGCTGCGTGCCGCCCCGCGCGTAGCAGATCGGGCCCGGCATGGCGCCGGCGCTCTCCGGCCCGACGCGCAGCAGGTCAGAGGCGTCGACCGAGGCGATCGACCCGCCGCCGGCTCCGATCGTGTGAACGTCGACCATGGGAACGTGGATGGGCATCCCATATTCAAGGTCGAGCTCGCTGTGAATGCTGGGGATACCGTCAATGATCAGGCCGACATCGGAGCTGGTGCCGCCCATGTCGTAGGTGAGCACGTTCTCGAAGCCTGCCGCGCGGGCGGTGTAGGCGGCGGCCATCACGCCGGAGGCGGGACCGGACATCACCGTGTTCACCGCCTGGTCGGCCGCGCGTTTGGCGGAGATCGTGCCGCCGTTGCCCTGCATGACGAGAAGGGTGCGGCCGTACCCCCCCTCAGACAGCCTGTCGGTCAGACGCTTCAGATAGCGGCGCAGGACAGGTTGCACCGTGGCGTTGACGGCGGCGGTCGTCCCGCGCTCGTACTCGCGAAACTCGGATAGGATCGCATGCCCGGCGGTGACTTCGGCTTCCGCCCAGTGTGCCCGCACCAACTCGGCGGCGCGGCGCTCGTGGGTCGGATTGGCGTAGCTGTGCAGGAAGTGAATGACAATGGCTTCGCAGCCCGCAGCCTTCAGCGTCTCGGCGGCGGCGATCACGGCGGCCTCGTCGAGGGGGGTCAGCACCTCGCCTTCCGCGTCCATCCGTTCGGCCACCTCCAGGCGGAGCTCGCGGGGGATCAGCGGCTCGAACCCTCCGGTCAGGCCGTAGGGGGCGGGGCGGGTCCGACGACCGAGTTCCAGCACATCGCGGAACCCTCGGGTGGTGATCAGTCCGGTCCGGGCGACCTTGCGTTCTAGAAGGGCATTTGTGGTGGTCGTCGTCCCGTGGACGATCTGGTCCAGCAGGGCCGTATCGACCCCGGCGGCTTCCAGCGCCGCCATCACGCCGCCAGCCTGATTGTCGAGGGTAGTGGGCACTTTGGCGAGCGCTAGGCCGCCCGGTATCTCGGCGTCGAGATAGACGAGATCGGTGAAGGTCCCGCCCACATCGACGCCTACGATCCGCGCCGTCGACCGCCTGTCCTGAACGCTCACAGCCGCAGCTCTCCCTTCGTCAAACTCGTTCGTATACTAACGAATTGGAGTGAGCTTCGAAAGGCTGAATAAACCCAAGGGTTAGACCCGGCGGGCGAACCAGACCACGCGGCCGACGATCGAGACCTCGTCGACCGTGCGTTCGTAATCCTGGTAGCGCGGATTGGCGGAGCGGATCAGCACCCTTGCCGGCTCCGTGTTCGGAACCGGTTCCAGTTGCTTGGCCACCAGCCCCATGCCGTCGAACAACACGAAGATGCCCGGCGGCGACGGGGCCTTGCGGGCGGTGTCGACCAGAATCTTGTCTCCGGATTCCAGGATCGGCTCCATCGAGTCGCCGTCGATCGAGATGATGCGCAGGGTCTCCGCATCGGCGTGAAGTTCATGATGCAGCCAGGCGGTCGGGAAATACCAGGTCTCGCCGCGGCGTTCCTGGTCGATCAGGGTGCCGCCGCCGGCCGATGCGATGATCTGCACTTCCGGCACGCCGGCCACGGCCGGATCGCTGTCGGCGGTGAGCGCCCGGGCATACGTCACCGCGCGACGGGTCGTCATCGCGCTCGCCTGCCGAGCGCCCGATGAGGGTGCCTTGGGCGCTGTACCGTCCCGCAGCTCGCCTTCGTCGATGCCGAGATGGGCCGCCAACAGGTGGCGGACATCCTCCGGCAGTTTCCGCGGCGTTCCCCGGTGAATGAACTGGTGCAGGTAGGCGTGGTTTTTGCCGCAGGCGATCGACGCCGCCTTGAGGTCGGTGGGCGGATCGCGGTGCGCGATCAGCTCCAGGACGCGGCGCCGGATGGGGTCGAGTTTCATGAGTTAATTCTTATGCCGCCATCGATCACCTGTACAGAATAAAAATCCTATTGATATCGGCATACCGGCTCCCTATGATAAGAAAATACCAATTAACATCGATCACTTTGCTGGAGGCCCAGACATGTCGCTCAGTCCTTCCGAAACCGCGCCCGCCAGAGTGTCCGAAGGCGGGCGTGCTGCCGCGCCGGACCCGGTTCCGGCGTTGCTGCGCGAGGCTGCGGATACGTTGCGGCGCCTGCCGAGCGCTCTCGCCCGACCCCGGCTATCCAGTTGGCCGGCGGTGGTCCGGGACAGTGCCGCTGCGTTGGTCGCAGCGGATTCTCCAGGTCGCTTAAGGATTCCGCCGTCGCCCCAGGCGATCGACCGGATGGACCGGACGCTCGGTTGGCTGCTGTCCTGCGACGACGAGGCGCGGCGGCTGGTCTGGGCGCGCGCGACAGGAGTCTCCTGGCGGCGGCTGGAGGACTTGGACGGACGCAGTCACGTAACCCTGCGCAAGATCGTCGCGCGCGGTCATGACCAGATCCGGGTATCTTTGGTGGCAAATTATAGGAAAAAACCAAAAATATGAAAAAATCACTTTACACGGTTTCGAAAATCGGATAGAACTTCGATCAAGCTTGGATCACTGCATTGTCAATTTCCACAGTTGTCGCCGGTTTTTCAGAATTAGCGTTATCTGTTCTCAAAATTGTCAAATTCTTGGATTCGTAAAATTCATTAAAATCAATGACTTGCAGATTTATGCTGGTTTTGATGTCAAGTCGGCGACCCGCCAGCTTGAAGCTGTCATTGGAGTCCGCAGTCTCTAGGTGATTGAGCCAACCGATAGCCTGCTGAAACTCGCCGCTTGTAGATGCCCACGACCTCTTTCAGGAGCGCCAAGCGTCTAACCGCGGTCGGTGCATGCTCCGCGGGCGATAAGAGCCTGCGCGCATGCCGGTTCGATCTTCAGGGCTCTTCGGGCGAACGCGGCTGCAACCTCTCGATCGTCTTGGGCATCCTCCATTCCGTCGAGCGCGCGCTCGAGACGGGGGTCTAAAGGCTGATTACCCGTTTGATGTTGTGAATGTGTCCTGCGGGAAATGTGACCGTCTAGGCAGATACAGGAAGCAGACACTTCTGGCGAAATATGGTGGTGCTATTGCGATGCCTGACCTTCGATGGGAAATCGCCGCTGATTG
>JANSYS010000064.1 GCA_024742275.1 Alphaproteobacteria bacterium
CCGGCGTCTTTATTGTGGCTCCAGACGTGCGGATGTCCATCTTGGCCATGGGTTCAACCATGAGACCGTATACGTTGACGCAGACTGATCAGGGAATCTCAAAATCTAACTTGCAAACGGGGCGGGCCATACGTTTTTTGTCTACGCCGCTGCCGTAAGACGCGGATCGGTCAGGCGGCGCGGACCTTATCGAGGAACCTCGAGATCGCGTGCGCGAGGGTCTCGCTCTGTTCGGTCAAGGTGCTGCTCGTCGCCTGGACGCGGGCCGCGGACGTGTTGGTCTGGTTGAGCCCGGAATTGACGTGACCGATGCTCGAATTCACGTCCTGGGTTCCGGAGGCCGCTTCCTGAACGCTTCGGCCGATTTCCTGCGTGGCCGAGGCCTGCTGCTCAACGGCAACGGCGATCCCGGTGGAGATTTCGCTAAGCCGCGAGACCGTCGTTGAAATCACCCTGATCGATTCCGCCGACGCGCCGGTCTCCTTCTGGATCTGGTCGATCTGTGCGGCGATCTCCTCCGTGGCCTTACCCGTCTGGGTCGCGAGACTCTTCACCTCGCTGGCGACCACGGCAAAGCCCTTGCCAGCATCTCCGGCCCGGGCGGCCTCGATCGTCGCGTTGAGCGCGAGAAGGTTGGTCTGTTCCGCGATGTCCTGTATCAGGCTCACGATCTTGCCAATCTCCCGCGCCGACTCCTCCAGACCCGTGACCGCCGTGCTGCTGGCTTCCGCCTGGCTCGCAGCATCGCCGGCGATCCGAGTCGCTTCGTCCACGCGCCCGCTGATCTCGTGGATCGAGGCGGACAGTTCCTCGGTCGCCGACGCAACCGTCTGAACGCTGGCCGTGGCCATTTCCGAGGCGCTGGCGACCATAGACGACTGCTGCATGGCCTCGTCGGCAACCTCCCGCATGGTGCGGGCGGCGCCGTCCAACTCGGAAACCGCCGTCGCCGACGTCTGCAGAAGCCCGCGAACCTGCTCGTCGAACTCTCGGGTCATCGCATCGATCGCCTGCGCGCGCGCCTCGCGCTTGCGCTGTTCTTCGCGCTGCTCAAGCGCCAGTTCGTCCGCTCGGATCATGTTGTCCTTGAAGACCAGGAGCGGCCGAGCCATCGAACCGATCTCGTCCGAGCGATCGGCGAAGGGAATCTCAACGGTCTTGTCGCCGCCCGCGAGCGTCTGAATGGTTTCGGAGAGAACGGCGATCGGCCGGCTCACTGATCGGGTGATGAAGGCGAACCCGCCAACACCGAGCAGGATGGTCATGACGCCGAACAGCGCTGCGACCAAAACCAGTACTAGGGCGCCGCCGCTTGCCATCGCGTCCACGTCCGACTGGGCGTTGACCGATACGCGCTCGGAGAGGGCTAGAAGAGACTGCTCGGCGACAGCCGCAGCCTCGGCGACCGGCCCGGCAACAAGGGCGATCGCGTTCTCGGAGTCGAAATTCTCAGCCGCATCGTAGACATTGAACGCTTCCGCCTCGTACAGCGCCAGGGGATCCTGGAATGCGGCGACCGCCTCACCCATCGGCGTTGCGCCAACGGCTTCAAGAAAGGCGTCGATCTTCCCCCGGATGATCATACTGGTTTCTTCGAACAGCGCTTTCTGCTCGGCAAGCCGGTCGAGATCCAGTTCCGCCGGCGCCCGGCCGACCAACCCGCGCTGACGTTCGAAGCCGACCCGCAGCTCCGAAATCAGCGTGGTATCTACATATGCGTGGTCGTAGAGCGACTTGCCAAGCCGCTGGAGTTCGACGACGCCTAACAAAGAACCGCCGCCGATGATGCCCATTGCCACGATAGCACCGGCAAGAAGGACCATAAGCTTTGTCTTGATCGTGTATCCGGACATTCGTTCCCCCAACGATGGCAGTCGCATTCAAGGTTCTGAAAAAGCGCACTGGTAAGAGAAAGACGACGGACAGGAGCGGGGAACGGTATCCCCAACTCCCGCCCGAAGCGTCGTCAGAGGTTATTGCCGATCTCGGCCGTGGCAGCGATCAGAGCTGCTGCTTCCGGGCTCGGATCGCCCTTGGTGACAAGCCAGAGCGGCTGCTCGATCACCACGCTCGGCATCGACTTCACATCGGAAGTCATGAGCTTACGGCCCGCGAAGGTGATCGCCTTCGGATTCTGACCGGCGATCTTGACGCCCAGCGCGACGCTGCCAACCGGTTTGGCGGAGGCCAGCAGCTCACCCTTCAGAAAATCCTTCTCGAAGGTCGACCGGGCACCGCCACTGGCACGCTCGGAGAAGACCTGGATACCGAGATCCGGACCACCGACGTCTTTCCAGTTGGTGATCTTGCCAGTGAAGATGTCGCGCGCCTGATCCGGCGTCAGATCGTTGACAGGATTGTTCTTGTTGACGACGACGAACATCTTCGTGCCGCCGACCGGATGGGCCTGCAGACCGGCGCCGCTCAGGCTGCCCGGCTTGCTTTTGTTTGCCTTGGAGATCACTGCATCGAGGGGGCTGGAGATCATCGCCACGTCAGCCTTCCCGGCCTCGAGATCGGCCACCCCACGGCCGGAACCGTTGCCGACTACGTCGAGCGCCAAGCCGGACTTGCCTTCGATGTCCGCGCGATACGGCGTCATGATCGTATTGTCGACGGTGGTCGACCCGCTGATCGTCAACTTGCCCGCCGCAACTGCTATATTGGACCCGAGCAAGAGCCCACCAGCGACAACTGCGGCTGAACAAGCTTTGATCATAAAGCGCGAAGTGATGCTCATCTGTTTCTTCCCATACATGTTGTAGCGGATAACCGCCAGTAACGGGAACGTAGCCTCACATCATTGTGTGACGTCAGCGTTCATGGGACGGATTGAGGGATATTTATAACGGAGGATTTCTGGCGCATCGTAGTGACCGAAGGGAACGGAGATGAGACAGAAATCAGACGCCTTGAAGGCCGGGGCCGAGCAGACGGTTCGGGATATCCGCCGTCGGACCCGCAAGCAGTATTCCGCCGAAGAGAAGATCCGGATCGTGCTATCGGGTCTGCGTGGCGAGGACAGCATCGCCGCGCTGTGTCGGCGCGAAGGGATTGCCGAGGGGCTGTATTACAGCTGGTCGAAGGAGTTCCTGGAAGCGGGCAAGAAGCGCTTGGCCGGTGACACTGCCCGGCAGGCATCGTCCGGTGAAGTGACGGCCCTGCGACGCGAGGCCCGGGATATGAAGGAGCTCGTCGCTGAGCTTTCCCTGGAAAACCGCTTGCTCAAAAAAAGCATGAGCGGGGATGGGGGAGACGGCGCATGAGGTATCCAGCATCAGAGAAGCTCGAGATCATTCGACTGGTCGAGAGGTCCCACCTGCCAGTTAGACGAACCTTGGACAAGCTCGGCATCCCAACGGCCACGTTTTACCGGTGGTATGATCGCTATCGTTCCTTGGGCAATCAGGGCCTTATCGATCGGACCTCGGGCTCCAGAAAAGTCTGGAACCGGATCCCTGACGAGATCAGGC
>JANSYS010000079.1 GCA_024742275.1 Alphaproteobacteria bacterium
GTGCCCGTGGTCATGATCGTGCCCGTGGTCATGATCGTGCCCGTGGTCATGATCGTGCCCGTGGTCATGATCGTGCCCGTGGTCATGATCGTGCCCGTGGTCATGATCGTGCCCGTGGTCATGATCGTGATCGTGATCATGGTCGTGATCATGGCCCTGCTCGCCGTCGGCATGGTGAACGACCTGATGGACGATCCCCTTGTACTCCTCCTCGACCATCTTCGGCGGCACCTCGAAAGAGTGCTTGTCGGCCAGGATATCGAGAAGTTGACGCTTCATGCGCGTGCGGGTGGCGGTGAGATACTCGCCCTTCATCTGCTCGCCGATGGCTTCCTTGAGCGCATCCAAGCTGTCGAGGCCGAACCGCTGGGCGAAGGCGTCATCGATCTCGACCGGCTTGGGCTCGCGAATCTCCTTCACGGTGACGTCGAAAACCGCTTCCTTGCCGGCGAGGTGCGACGCCTGATAGTCGCCCGGGAAGCTCACGGTCACCGCCTTCTCCGCGCCCGCTTCGACACCGATGAGCTGATCCTCGAAGCCGGGAATGAACGTATTGGAGCCGAGTTCCAGATGATGGTCGGTAGCGGCGCCTCCCTCGAACGGCTCGCCGTCGATCTTGCCGACGAAGTCGATCACGACGACATCGCCCGAGGCCGCCGGACGGGCCGTCTCGATCGGCGCCGATTCCTTCTGCCCCTCGGCCATGCGCGCAACCGCGTCGCTGATGTCGGTCTCGCTCGGCTCGGCGACCAGACGCTCCAGCTCCAGGGTCGAGAAATCGACTGCGTCGATTTCGGGCATCAGCTCGACCGAGAGCTTGTACTCGAGATCCTGTCCCTTCTCGTAGGACGTGATTTCGACATTCGGCTGGGTCGCCGCACGCAGATCGCGCTCCTCGAGAGCCCGCTGGGAGGATTCGTTGACCGACTTCTCGATCACCTCGCCGAGCAGGGCGTCGCCGTAGCGCTGGCGCAGCAACGCCGGCGGCACCTTTCCGGGCCGGAAGCCGGGCATGTTGACCTGCGGCGCCAACTCGACCAGCCGGCTGTTCAGCTCGGCGTCGAGATCGGCGGCCGGGATGGTGATGGTGAATTCGCGCGTCAGTCCCTCGTTGAGGGTTTCGTTCACTTGCATAAGGAAAAATCCCGCTCGAACAGGGCCATTGCAGGCGTGGGTCGGTTGTCTCTTCCCCGGAAGGCCGCGCATCCTGGCCGCGTGGTGCGGGTGGAGGGACTTGAACCCCCATGGCTTGCGCCACTGGAACCTAAATCCAGCGTGTCTACCAATTCCACCACACCCGCGCCGGGGCAAACGCGCCCACATTGGGGACGCGCACTGCTATATGACGGCGCGGGCGGCGTCAAC
>JANSYS010000014.1 GCA_024742275.1 Alphaproteobacteria bacterium
CGAGCGTTATCCACCGAGATAAATAAGTTCATCGCAAACGATTTATCCAAACATACCGTTATCGTCAGTAAGCAGCGATGAAACCCTTTTCCCAGCATCACCCTGATATGCCTGAAATCGCATTACCGAGAGAGATTGAAGTCCTCATAGAGAGCGTAGATATCAACGAAGTTTCTATCAAACCGCAGACAGCCCGCGTTCTATCATATGCCCTTCTTGCGCAAGTGCTTTCGCGACAAAACGATATTCAAAGAGAGAGTGATATCAACAAAAAACTCAATCTATTAGCTGACCAAAATCGCTATAACGCATACCTGTCTATTTTACAGATAGCGATTGATTCCAACGACCCAACACTCCTAAGAAAGATACGCCGCCGATGAACCGAAAAATCATATTCACCTGTCGTTTGAACGAAACCGAAAGAGACACGCTAAAGCATTATGCCAGAGCGACAAATTCCGAAGCCAGCGCTATCGTAAGAAGTGCCTTGAATGAGTATATCCAGCGTCATCCAATAGAACAAAAAAGCACCTGGTCCAGAGCATTAGCGAACTGATTCCGCGACCCTTTTGAAAGCAGCAAGTGCTGCGTCTTCGTCAATCACACCGCTCTCCACCATCCCTACCAGTTGCTTGATAACCGCAGCCTTTTTCGCTGCTCCTGTCTTGCATTGATATTTCGTGAGTTCGCTGATGAACGCATCGCCGCTGATGTGCCGCCCGTAGTGATTTCTGATTTGATTGACCCCAGTTCCCATAGCAGTTGCAAGCGCGTAGACATCAACCCCCTGCTTCAACCGGGAAATAGCAAAGAAGTGCCTCAAGCTATACAGCGTTCGTGCTTTACCATTGTGAGACAGCCGCAACCCCTGTTCACGCTTATCGTAATCCACCCGCATCAAAAATTTTTTGAATGCAACCGATAAGTCTACCGTGCCTTTTATCTTCTTGTTTATGTTGAAGAATACTAACTCGTCAGAAGACGTTTCTTCACATAATTCTTTGTAATCATGAAGTATTTTTATAATGTGAGCAGAGTGCGCTACCGCTGCTCGTGCGCGACGTATTTTGCTCGTTTCCGCACGAACTTGAACTATAAGTACCTTATTCCCGTTGTTATCATTCCGAATATCAAAGTCACCCCACACAAGCTGCTGAAGTTCGCCTACCCGCAATCCGGTAGACGCTGCCAAGAGAACGTAGCAATGCAGCATTCGCCGTTGAAACCGATGTAGCTTATGCAACCGCTTGTCTGCGAACGCTCCCTTACAGTGAGCAAAGTTGAACAAGTTTGCCGTCAACACTCTCCACTCGTGATCCGTGAAAGTGTCTCTGTACCCACTGCCTCGCTCACTTTTTGCTACCGCATCTTGTGCGCTAATTTTGATCGTGCGCTGCAAGTGCCCTTCGTCTACAGCAGCGCGTAGCCATTCGTTGATCAACGAAGCTTCCGCCTTCAACGTTGCAAATGAAGCTTTCTTAGCGACGTTATGAGAACTGACTGATTTTGCAGCTGCCCGCTTTGTATTGATCTCAATTCTTTCAGCAGCCTCCTTCGTATTCCAAAAATCCAGACGATAATCCCAATATCCGTCCACAAGCTTCTTCGTGAGTTGACTGACTTCCTGTTTTCCGAAATAGCCCGCCATATATCTTTCAAAAACACCTGCTTTCCAGCGAGCGCGACTTTCAGTGAAATTGTGCCGCTTCCGTGAAATCCATTCTTCAAAAAACTTTTCAACCGTCAATTTTGTGATTGATAGCCCGCCAACGTGTCGTAATCTCAGTTCGTCATATTGCTGATGCGCGACCCGCATCGCCTCATCTGCGTTAGCTGTCTTGCAACTACGTCGTATATAACCATTTTTACCATCAATCTTTGCGCGAAACCAATAGCTATCACCAACGTCACGTCGCTTGAAAATCAGCAGCCGTGAGCCGTAGACCTCACTTTCAATCCTGTCTGCGTAGTAGTCAGTCATAGCGTTGAACTGAAACCTATATGTGCACGAAACGTGCAAACGCTATCTGTAAAACCGTGTAGAATCAATGCTGATCAATCAGCGTGCAGACAACGTGCACCACAAAAAAAAGAGCTCCGCCGAAGCGAAGCCCTTGAAAAACAATGAAGTTTTTTCGTTCGTGTTTAGCGCTTCGAGAACTGGAAGCTGCGGCGAGCCTTGGCTTTGCCGTACTTCTTGCGCTCGACCATGCGCGGGTCGCGGGTCAGGAAGCCGCCCTTCTTCAAGGTCGGCCGCAGGCCCGGCTCGAACAGGGTCAACGCCTGGGAAATCCCATGGCGCACCGCACCGGCCTGGCCGGACAGACCCCCGCCCGTCACCGTGCAGTAGACATCGAACTGGCCAGTCCGCTCGGCCACTTCGAACGGCTGATCGATGATCATCTGCAGCACCGGGCGCGCGAAATACTCGTTCGACGGCTTGCCGTTGACGGTGATGATGCCCTGGCCACGCTTCACCCAAACGCGGGCGATGGCGTTCTTGCGGCGGCCGGTCGCGTAGGAGCGGCCGAACTTGTCGACTTTCGGCTCCGCCGTCGCGGTTTCGGTTTCCGCCTGCAGCTCGGCCAGCTTGTCGAGGCCCTGAGCCTCGGTCGACGTGGTCTCGGTTTCCATCGACATCGCTTACCTCGCGTTCTTCGGGTTCATGGCCGCGACGTCCAGCTTCTGCGGCTGCTGCGCCTCGTGCGGGTGCTCCGGACCGGCGTAGACACGCAGGTTGGACATCTGCTGACGGCCGAGCGGGCCGCGGGTGATCATCCGCTGCACCGCCTTGGTGATGACGCGCTCGGGATGCGCGCCGCCCAGGAGCTGGTCTGCCCGACGCTGCTTGATGCCGCCCGGATGACCGGTGTGCCAGTAGTAGTACTTCTGAGTCATCTTGTTGCCGGTAAGCTTGACCTTCTCGGCATTGACGACGATGACATTGTCACCGCAATCCATATGCGGGGTGAAGGTCGGCTTGTGCTTGCCGCGCAGATACTGGGCGATGATCGAGGCGAGCCGGCCGAGGACGAGGCCTTCGGCGTCGACCACAACCCACTTCTTCTCGATCTCGCTCGGCTTGGCCGAATAGGTCCGCATGACGGTCCCCTCGCTCGATCGGTCCAGTTCCCGCCGGAAAACCGGGGAACGGAACCAGGTTCATGAAAATCGGGTGCCGGAAAGGAATGATTTCGCTCCCGGACGCGCCTTATGCCGTGCTGCCGGCATGAAATCAAGTTGAAAAAACGTCGAAAAATCAGTGCGCTTGACCACGCGGTATTATAATACCTTTACCGTAAACCTCAGCGAGACCGACAGTTCCTCGCCGGCCGCCAACATCAGGTGGCCGGTTCCGGTAACTCCATGATTTTCAGAGAGGTTCGCCGCGTCGATCGCATGCGTAACCGGCTCGAGACAGAAATAGTCGCGCTGGGTCGGCGTATAGACGATCACATGCTCAAGCGGTCCCTTTCCCGTCATCGTCAGCGCCAATCCCCGATCGGGCCAGCAGATTTCCGCCGTTCGAGACCACCCTCCGAACCCTTGATCGAGGCCGAGTGGCACAGCGGCGGCGCGACCCAGATCCTGCTCCAAGGGCACGGGATGACCACCCTGGACCGGAAACTTGTCGGCTTCGGTCGGCGGCCAGGCGGTTTCGACCGGCAGCGTTACCTGCGTCCCTCCGGTCCGGGGAAAATATGGGTGCAGGCCGAGCCCGACCGGCATCGCGCTCGATTGGCCCTCCGAACCGCTCTGGGTCACCGAAAGACTGATCGTCATGCCATCCTGGTCCACGCTGACCGTCTGAGAGGCCCGATACGACCAGGGCCATCCCTGAACACCGGCGTCGTGGGTGTAGAGCATCCGAACCGTCCCGCCCTCCTGCTCGGCGCCCCAGATCCGACGGAGCCCATGACCGTGGATCGCGTGACCCGCAGGCAGTTCCGTCGGCGTGAGTTCGACCGTGTCACCCCGTAGCCTCAGCCGGGCGTCGCGGATGCGGTTCGACCAGGGAACCAGTGGAAAGCACCCGCCCGAGGCCGGCGCGTCAAGATCCCGAGCCCCGCCTTCCGGGATCGGAGCGAAGAGGTCCCGGCCGCCATGGCGGAACGCACTGATCCGGCCGCCGAACGCCGGCTCGACGACGGCGGAAACGGCACCACTGGATAAAATGAGGGGTCCAAGCATCGCCGGCTTTCCTTCCTGGGGCCGCTGGCGCTACGCCACTGGCCGTTCGCCCGAAGGAGGGATCGAATAGGTGCCGGTCACATGACAGACCGGATCGTCCGGGCGTCCGTCAATATGCAGCAGGACCTCTCCGTAGGCGAGGCGCTGGCCGCACTTGATCAAGGTGCCGACCGCCATCAGGTCGCCGGGTTTCGGGCGGCGGAGAAAGTTGGCGGTCAGGCTGGTCGTGACCGCGAGCTTCACCATACCGATGCGCGACAGGACGACCGCGTACAGCACAGCATCCGCCAGCCCCATCATCGCCGGGCCGTTGATCGTACCGCCCGGACGGAGCAGCAGGTCCGAATACGGCAAACGGGCGACGACGTGACCATCCGCCATCTCTTCGAACCGTGCGCCAAGGTTTCCCATGAACGACAGGTCTTCCTGCAGAACCCGGTTCATCTCGGCGACCGACACTTTTGCCGTCATGGCACTTCCTCCCTCTGGCCGGAGCCGCTACCGTCCCCTCGCCTGCCGGACAGGACAACAAGAGGGAACCCGATGAGCCAACTGTTTTCGCCGATCTCGATGCGCGACGTCACCCTCCCGAACCGCATCGTCGTCGCTCCGATGTGCCAATACCTTTCCGAGGATGGCAATGCCAACGATTGGCATCTGATGCATCTCGGCCAGTTCGCCATGGGTGCCGGCGGCCTCGTGATCACCGAGGCAACCCACGTCTCTCCCGAGGGCCGGATCACCCCAGGGTGTCTCGGCCTCTGGTCGGATGAGAACGAGCGGACCCTCAAACGCGTCATCGATTTCTGCTACGCTCACGGCTCCTCGGTCATGGGTATCCAGATCGCCCATGCCGGACGCAAGGCGTCGAACCGGATCCCGCTCAACGGCGGCGGACCGCTGCAGCCGGACGAGAGTCCCTGGCAGACACTTGGTCCCTCCGACCGGGCCTATGGCGACTGGCCGGCTCCGAAGGCGCTTGACGCCGACGGCCTCGAGGCGGTGAAGGCCCAATTCGTCGAGAGCACCAAGCGGGCCGATCGGATCGGCTTCGAGGTTGCCGAGGTTCACGGCGCGCATGGCTATCTGCTCCACCAATTCCTCTCCCCTCTGTCGAACACCCGAAACGACGGCTATGGCGGATCGATCGAGGGCCGCATGCGGTTTCCGCTGGAGGTGTTCAAAGCCTGCCGGGCGGTCTGGCCCGAAGGCAAGGCGATGGGCGTTCGCTTGTCGGCGACGGATTGGGTGGACGGCGGCCTTACGGTCGAGGAGACCGTCGAGGTCTGCAAGGCGCTGAAGGAAGCCGGGTGCGACTTCATCGACGTGAGTTCCGGCGGCAACGATCCGGGCCAGAAGATCACGGTAGGCCCTGGCTACCAGGTGCCGTTTGCCGAGAAGGTCAAGGCCGAGGTCGATATCTCGGTCATGGCTGTGGGCATGATCACCGGCGCGACGCAGGCCGAGGAGATCGTCGCCACCGGCAAGGCCGACATGGTGGCGATCGCCCGCGGTGCGATGGACGATCCGCGCTGGGCTTGGCACGCGGCCCAGGCGCTTGACGTCAAGATCGAGTATCCGGATCAGTACCTGCGCTGCCGTCCCGACATGTGGCGCGCCGGTCACGGTTCCTTCGTGCCGAAGCGCTGATCGGCGGAGGTTTGCCGAAGAAAGGTCGCTCCGGGCCATCCACATCAACGCGCAGACGGCTTGGCTGCGCCCGACGATTGCTGTCGGGTCTCAAGTTGGGCCGTCGGTCGCGTCGGGCATCGTCGCGGCAACGACTTCCGCGCGTGCTCGTCAGATGGGACGTCCGCTAGTTGACCACCCCCAATAGCGCGGGCAGGTCGGCCATGTTTTCGAACGTCACATGCGCTCCGGCCTCGCTCAGCCGGTCCACGCCAGAGTCCCGGCCGTAACCGAAGACCCTCATACCGGCGGCCACTCCCGCCCTGACGCCCGGCGGACTGTCCTCGACAACCGCCACATCGCCCGGAGGCACATCGAAATTCGCGGCGGCGTGGAGAAATAGGTCTGGCGCCGGTTTCGGTTCAGGCACCATGTCCGCCGAAAAGATACGGTGTTCCAACCGTTCATGCAGGCCGGTCACGCCTAAGGACACATCCATCTTGTAAAGTGGTCCGTTCGATCCGACACAATACTGAACACCCGCGAGATCGAGAGCGTCGAGCGCCTCGACGATGCCGGGGATCACCTTGAGCTCCGCCCGGAACGCGGCAAACTGCTTCTCGTAGATCGCTTCGACCCATCCATCGCCCAGCTCGATCCCGAGATCCGCCTCCACCTTCAACTTGATACGGGTCAGCTTGCCGCCGAGATACTGGTGCAGCGCCGCTTCGCCGCTCATCGATAGTCCTGCCTTCGTGAGGGCCTCGGCAATAATGCGGGTGGCGATCGGCTCACTGTCCACGAGGACACCATCGCAGTCGAAAATCACCAATGCAGGCTTCCAGGCCACGGCGCTCCCCCCCTTCAGACGGTCTTGGCGAACGCGAATAATGCGTCGGTAAAGCTGTCGGGCCGCTCGATCGGGATCAAATGGCCGGCATCGGGAAAGTCAATCCGCCTAGCGTTCGGGATCCGCGCGGTCAGCTCATCCACATCTTCGGCGACATAGAAAACGCGGTCGTGCAGACCGACCTGGATCTGCACGGGCAGGTCCAACGTTTCCCAGGGGAAATCCCAGTTCGTCGCGACCGACTCCACCATCAGGCGGTAGCCGCCATCGGACGGGTCGACCGGCGTGTAGGGGGCGCCGGTCTGCACATCGGCGCGCATCTTGGTGAGCTGATCCGGGTTCACCAGCATCGGGAGGTTCAACTCCATGATCATCCGGAAACCACCGGCTGCAACACCGTGCGCCATGGCCGTGTTGATCCACGCCAGCCGCTCGGTCGGTTTGCGCAGGGTGTTGATGAGAACGATGCCGTCGGCCCGAATCCCCCTGGCATAGGCCTGGGCGGCGAACAGCCCGCCGATGGAGAGGCCCACCAGAATCGGACGCGCCGGCCGCACTTCGGCGCAAAGCCGGTCCAGATCGTCGACGATCTGAGTCGGTGTCGGTTTCGTCGTCGGGGCGGTGCGACTCTGTGCCTGGCCCCTGAAGTTGTATACCAGGGTCCCGTGACCGGCCGCGCGCAAAGCCGGGCCGATTTCCGCCTCCCACATCGTGTAGCTGCCGGTGAGCGCGTTGACGAACACGAACGTCTTGCCGGACGGGTCGTTCGGCGGCGTGTGCTCGTAGTAGAGGCTCTCGCCGTCGGCAATCTCAAGATGGGGCATGGAGAACCTCCCGGAATCCGTTTCTTAAGAGCTCTTCGAGCTTTTCTCAGTCGGTTACGCGCGGCGTAAAAGACCGTCTGCGCGAGATTAGCATCTGGCGTCGTGGTGCGAGCCCCCTTAAGCCGGTGCGATGGAAATTCTGTTCGACATCATCGTTCCGGTTTTCGGCATCGTGGCGCTCGGTTATGCCGCGGCCCGAACCGGTCTGTTCTCGAACGATGCGACAAAGGGGCTGTCGCGTTTCGTCTTCGACTACGCGATCCCGGCCCTGCTGTTTCGGACGATGGCGACGACCGAACTGCCTGAAACGATCCAATGGGGCTATCTGGTCTCGTATTTCGGCGGCGGCTACATCGCCTGGATCGCCGGCAGCCTGATCGCCGTGTTCGTATTCAGGGCGCGGTCCGCCGAGCCCGCCATCGCCGGAATGACCGGCGCGTTCTCCAATACGGTAATGCTCGGCGTACCGCTCGTGCTGACGACCTTCGGCGAGGTCGCGACGCTGCCACTGTTCCTGATCATAGCCTTCCATTCCTGGCAGCTCCTTTCGGTCGTCACCGTCCAGGCCGAGATCGGCATCGGTGCGCGCCAGGAGATGCGCCAGCTTCCGGTCAATGTGATCAAGGGGCTCGTCACCAACCCCATCATCATCGCCCTGCTTCTCGGCGTCCTCGTCAACCTCTCCGGCCTGTCCCTGCCGGGGTTCGTCGACACGTTGACGGAAACGCTGGGCCGCGCCGCCCTGCCCTGCGCCGTGTTCGCCATGGGTGCTTCTATCGCCGCATATCGCATTGCCGGTGCCGTCCAGCAGGCGGCGACGGGTACCGTTCTGAAACTCGCGCTGCATCCGATTGTGGTTTGGCTGCTGGCGACCCACGTGTTCGCCGTCGAGCCGCTGTGGCGCGACGTGGCGGTGATCCTAGCCGCGCTGCCGGTCGGCGTGAACGTCTACCTGATGGCCCAGCGCTACCAGTCGGCCGTCGCCCAGTCGACCACGGCGATTCTAATCTCCACGGGTCTGTCGGTCTTCACCGTCGCCGGGGTGCTTTGGCTACTGGACGTCCGATAATCACCGCGCGTTCGGGCCTTGAATTTCAGCGCACCGGGCGCATTGTGGAAACAACAAGAGATCGAGGGAGGAACGTATGTCGATGCCAGCGGCCAGCACGCCTGAGAGCGACAGCATGCCGATCCTCGTCCGCGAGGATGCCGACGGCGTGGCGACGCTGACCCTGAACCGGCCCGGTCAGCGCAACGCCCTGTCCCGAGCTCTGATGACCGAGTTGCAGCGTGCGTTGGCGGCAATCCGGGACGACCGGAGCGTCAAGGTCGTGGTCCTAGCCGCGGCAGGACCTGCCTTCTGCGCCGGACACGACCTGAAAGAGGTGCGGGAGAACGACGGCGAGCCGTTCTTCAAGGCGCTGTTCGAGCAGTGCTCCGACGTGATGATGGCGATCAACCGCCTGCCGCAGATCGTCATCGCCAAGGTTCACGCCATGGCGACGGCCGCTGGCTGCCAACTCGTCGCCGCCTGCGATCTCGCGATCGCCGCCGAGACCGCGAAATTCGCCACGCCGGGGGTCAATATCGGCCTGTTCTGCTCGACCCCGATGGTGGCGATCAGCCGCAATGTCGGGCGCAAGAAGATGATGGAGATGCTGGTCACCGGCGAGCCGCTGGACGCCGCTACGGCCGAGGCCGCCGGGCTGCTGAACAAGATCGTCCCGGCCGAGGAACTGGATGCCGCCGTCCGGGCGCTGGCGGCGAAGATCGCTTCGAAGTCGCCGCTGACCCTCACCATCGGCAAGGAGGCGTTCTACCGGCAGCTCGAGCAGCCGATGGAGGAGGCCTACGCCTATGCGAGCGCGGTGATGACCCGGAACATGCTCGCCCGCGACGCCCAGGAAGGCATCGACGCCTTCATCGAGAAGCGTGCGCCCGTCTGGAAGGGGGAATAGCCGCATGGCCGAGATAGACCCGAACCGACCGACCGACGCCAAGGGCGGCCTCGTCTACGACGACGACCTGATCCGCGACGTCCTGCGGGACGTGAAGACGATTGCCATGGTCGGCGCGTCAGACAACTGGAACCGGCCGTCCTACTTCGCCATGAAGTACCTGCAGCAGAAGGGCTACCGAGTCTATCCGGTGAACCCCAAGGTGGCGGCCTCCGGCGGCGAGATCCTGGGAGAGACGGTCTACGCCGACCTGTCCGATCTGCCGGAGACCGTCGACATGGTCGACGTGTTCCGCAACTCCGCCGCCGCCGGACCGATCGCCGACGCCGCCATCGAGCACGGCGCGAAGGTGCTGTGGCTGCAACTCGGCGTGCGCAACGACGAGGCCGCTGATCGGGCCGAGACCGCCGGCCTTACCGTGATCATGGACCGCTGCCCGAAGATCGAGTTCTCCCGCCTGTTCGGTGAGCTCGGCTGGCACGGCTTCAACAGTCGGGTCGTCTCGTCCAAGCGACGCATGCCCGGCCGCGCGGACAAGGTGTCCAAGCAGAGCGACGTGGGCGACGGTTTCATTCCCAAGGGCTTCGAGACCATGGCGGTGCATTCCGGCGCCTCTCCCGACCCCGCGACGGGCGCGCGCGGAACGCCGATCTATCAGACCACCGCTTACGTATTCGACGACGCCGACCACGCCGCCTCCCTGTTCAACCTGCAGACCTTCGGCAACATCTACTCGCGGCTGTCGAACCCGACCGTCGCGGTGCTGGAGGAACGGATCGCGGCGCTCGAGGGCGGACGCGGCACCACCTGCACCGCCTCTGGCCACTCGGCCCAGATGCTGGCGCTGTTCGCACTGATGGGCCCGGGCGACCGCTTCGTCGCCTCGCGCCGACTCTACGGCGGCTCGATCACCCAGTTCGGCCGGACCTTCCAGAAATTCGACTGGCATTGCGACTTCGTGGACACCGAGGATCTGGATGCGGTGCGGGCCGTCGCCATGCAGGACCGGTGCAAGGCGATCTTCGCCGAAAGCCTTGCCAATCCGGGCGGCGTCATCACCGATATCGCCGCCCTGGCGCGCATCGCCGAGGAGGCCGGCGTGCCGCTGATCATCGACAACACAATGGCCACCCCCTACCTGTGCCGGCCGATCGAGCACGGAGCCGACCTGGTGGTGCACTCCACCACCAAGTTCCTGTCAGGCCACGGCAATGCCATGGGCGGCGCGGTGGTCGACAGCGGGACCTTCGACTGGTCGCAGAACGACAAGTTCCCGTCCCTGTCCCAGCCGGAACCGGCCTATCACGGGCTGACCTTCTACGAGACCTTCGGCGACCTCGCCTTCACCACCTACAGCCATGCGGTGGGCTTGCGCGATCTCGGCCCGACCATGGCGCCGATGAACGCCTACCTGACAATCACCGGCATCGAGACCCTGGCCCTGCGCATGGAGCGCCATGTCGCCAATGCCCGGACGGTCGCCGAATGGCTGGAAGCGCACGACAAGGTCGCCTGGGTCAGCTACGCCGGTCTCGCGGGCAACCGGTACAAGGACCTCGCCGAGCGCTACCTGCCGAAGGGGGCCGGATCGGTCTTCACCTTCGGGGTCAAGGGCGGCTACGAAGCCGGCATGGCCGTGGTGGAGCGCTGCCGCCTGCTGTCGCATCTCGCCAATATCGGCGACACCCGCTCGCTGATCCTGCACCCGGCGAGCACCACCCACCGCCAGCTCACCGAGGAACAGCGCACCGCGGCCGGTGCGGGCGACGACGTGATCCGCCTCTCCATCGGCCTGGAAACGGCCGAAGACATCATCGCGGATCTGGAACGGGCGCTGGGCTGAACCCGGTTCCCAGCCCGACCGTTACTCGTAGCCCTTCGGCGCGATGAAGCCGCCAAGCTCTCGCTCCATCATCTTGGCGAAGGCGATGGCGCGCTTGTCGTGGCCGTGCGGCGCGACGATCTGCAAACCGACCGGCAGCCCGTCGCTGGCGAGCCCCACCGGCGCCACCGTGCTCGGCAGATAGAAGGCACCAGTATAGCCGGCCCAGAAAAGCTGGTCGGTGACCGGCACCTTCTTGTTGTTGACGACGATCTTGCGGTGAATGCGCTCGCCTTCCTGATCGTGCGGAAAGGCGGTGGTGGACGCGATCGGGCAGAGCAGCAGGTCAACCTCCTCGAACAGTTCCTGCCAGGTCTCGCGCATCTGGTTGCGGCGGTTGTTCAGCTTCAGCCAGTCGCGATGCAACATGGTGTTGCCGCGCGCCATTTCGGCGATGTAGCTGTCGTCGTCGTCGCCAAGGTCGGCCAGCAAAGCGTGCTGCTTGGCCATTTCCTCGTCGTTCACACGGCCCGACGTGGCGGCCCGCAGCAGGCGAACATACACGCTGTGCGCTTCCTTGGTGTCGAAGGCCGGCTTCGCACCGGAGACGATCTTCATGCCCTTGCCCGCCAAGGTGTCGATCGCCTTCTGCAACGCGTCGGTGAGGACAGTGTCCTGATCGACGTTCTGATCCTCCAGCACCACGGCGACCTTGAAATCGCCCGGCTCGCGCTGGGTGGCCTGCGGCAGGTTCAGGGTCCAACAGGCGGCGTCCAGCCCGTGCGGCCCGGCCATGATGTCCAGCGAGATGTCCAGATCCTCGGCCGAGCGGGCCAACGGACCGATCACCGAAATATCGGCGGGCGTGATCGTTCCCGGCAGGGCATGACCGCGCGGCGGCAGGATTCCCCAGGTCGGCTTGTGGCCGTAGACGCCGCAGTAATGGGCAGGGTTGCGGATCGACGCGCCGATATCGGACCCCGCCTCAAGCCCGGTCAGCCCGGCCGCCAGCGCCGCCGCCGATCCGCCGGAAGATCCGCCCGGCGTCCGGTCCAGATCCCAGGGGTTGTTCGTGCTCCCATAGACCGGATTGAAGCTCTGCCAGTCGGCCAGCATGACCGGCACGTTGGTCTTGCCGAACACCACGGCGCCGGCCGCCTTCATCCGCGCGACAGGCACGCTGTCGACCTCGGGGATATTGTCGGCCAGGTGCTCCAGCCCCCAGGTGGTGGGCATTCGCTCCGCGTCGTAGCTCTCCTTGAAGGTCATCGGTACACCGTGCAGCGGACCGGACACCTCGCCTTTCGCCAGTGCCGTATCCGCGGCATCCGCCGCCGACCGGGCCGCCTGATAGTCCGTGGCGATGATCGCGTTGAGCGCCGGATTGTACTTTTCGACACGCCTCAAATAGTGCTCGAGAAGCTCCCGCGCCCCGATTTCCCTGGCGCGAATCTTTGCGGCGAGTTCATGGGCGGAGGCGAAGGCAATGTCGGGCATGGGGCCACTCCGGAATCGGAAATACTTGGCGCTGACGGCTAGACGGGACATAGAGCGTGACGCAGACCCGCTCGGCGATCAACTCACCGAATTTTCCAGTCAAGAGCGGAGAACAGACACGCGGAGCGATAATCATAGGATGTGACAATTGTCACATTACTCAGTTGACGGGCGATAACCACATACTGTTGTATGTAAATCAACGTCGTAAACCACTGGCACGGACGCGACCGCATGGACGGCGACCAAGCGCGCCCTTTGGAGCTTGAGCTACACGCTCCGGCACATACAGCCGCATTCGCGTATTGGCAGACACGAAAGCCAAGTCCAGCCCTGCTGCCGTCCCGCCAGGACCTCGATCCGCTCGATATGCCGCGCAAACTCCTGCCTTGGGTCAATCTGATCGAGGTTCACAGGAACGGCGTCGACCTGCGCTATCGACACCGCCTCGTCGGCACCGGGATCGTCGACATGCGCAATCGGGACGGCACCGGCTTCTGGTTCGACCAGCTCTACGAAACGGAGCGGACAGCGCAAATCAGAAGGGTGCTGGATCTGGTCGTTCACGACGCCCATCCGTACATCCTGGACGATGATCTCGGCAGTACGGGTCGGCCCTATCGCACCCTGCATTCTCTCGTCCTGCCGCTGGCAACGGACGGAGTCACTGTCGACATGTTGATGGCCGTCTCCCACTACGACTGACGACCGCTCTTCGCGCATGATCACGACACCGATGCGCTGGCGTCGGTTGGCATGTCAGCGCCGTGCGGCCACCATACGCCTATCGCAGAACAGAACCGATCGCTGCCATGACCCTGATCTCAGTCCTCGACCAGTCTCCAATCCGCGCCGGGGCCACACCGACGGACGCGGTGGCGGAGAGCATCGAACTCGCCCGTCTCGCAGACAGGCTGGGATTCCATCGCTACTGGGTGGCCGAGCACCATTCGTCCGACGGCCTGGCCGGATCGGTCCCCGAGATCCTGATCGCCCGGCTGGCCAACGAAACCCGGCGGATCCGGGTCGGTTCCGGTGGCGTCATGCTGCCGCACTATGCGCCGCTGAAGGTCGCCGAGACGTTTCGGATGCTGGAGGCGATGTATCCGGGTCGGATCGATCTCGGCATCGGCCGCGCGCCCGGGTCCGACCAGCGAACCGCCCGTGCGCTTGCCTACACCCGCGAGCCGATTCCGATCGAATACTTTCCAAGGCAGATCCAGGACCTCATGGACTGGATGGACGGCGCGTTGGAAACCGATCACCCGTTCCGCGGCGTCGTCGCCCAACCCGCCGGACCCACCTCGCCCCCAGTCTGGCTCCTCGGCTCCAGCGATCAAGGTGCGCAGGTGGCCGCGCATTTCGGCACCGCCTACTCCTTCGCCCATTTCATCACAGAGGGCGGAGAGCCGGTGGTCGAGATGTATAGAAAGCGATTCAGGCCCTCAGCGACGCTGTCCGAGCCGCAAGCGAATATCGGCGTGTTCGTGATCTGCGCCGAAACCGAGGAAGAAGCCAAGTACCACGCCGCCTCGCGCGATCTCTGGCGGGTGCGCCTCGATCAAGGCCACATCACTCCCATTCCGACGCCGGAGGAGGCCCTCAACCACGACTACACCGAAGCCGAACGGGAACGCGCCGCCTTCCACCGGCGCCGCAACATCGTCGGCACCCCGGATCAGGTGCGCGAGAAGCTCGACGCCCTGCTGGCCCGCTACGGCGTGGACGAAGCGTTGGTCGTGACCATCACCCACGACCACCGGGCGCGGTTGAAATCCTACGAGCTGCTGGCCAAGGCCTACGATTTGGCGCCGGTCGCGGAAGCGGCGGAGTGACGCCGGCCGGTTTCTATTCCGCCTCGAACCAGTCCGCCGGCACCTCGGCACCGCCGATGACGAGGCAGCATTCTCCGGTCGGCTGATTGCCGCGGCCTTCGAGGAACGCCTTGATCTCGCTCAGCCGGCCGCGCACCACTTCTTCGTGAAGCTTGGTCAGTTCCCGCGCCAGCGCCGCCGGCCGGTCCCCATAGACCTCCAACGCAGCATCCACCAGCTTGCCGATCCGGTACGGGCTCTCGTACAGAACCAGCGTGTGGGGGCTCGCGATATCCACCTCAAGGAAACGCAGACGCTGGCCCGACTTCCGAGGCGGGAAGCCGCGGAAGGTTATGCCGTGAACAGGCAGCCCCGACAGCACCGCCGCCATGACGAAAGCGGCCGGTCCCGGAACCATGGTGACGCTCACGCCGGCCCTAGCCGCCGCGCGGACCAGCGTGAAGCCCGGGTCGCTGACCCCCGGCGTCCCGCCGTCGGTGGCCACCGCGACGCGCTGACCTTGTGAGGCCCACTCGACCAGGGCCTCGGCCATCTGCCGCTCGTTGTGCTCGTGATAGGCGACCATCCGTTTCTTCAGCCCGGCGGCCTGCAGCAGTCGACCGGTACGCCGCGTGTCCTCCGCCGCGACAACATCCGCTTTCTCGAACGCGTCGCGGGCGCGTGGACTGAGGTCGTCGAGGTTGCCGATGGGCGTGGCGACGAGTTCGATCATGCCGGCTCTCCAGCAGCCTGCTTTCGGATCCGGCAGACGAAGAACGCCTCCAGAAAGTCGCTCGGCACAACCCGCATGGCATGTCGCAGATCCGGATGGTAGCTGCGCCCTTCCCACTTCGCGAGGCCGGGGCGCCCTTCCGGCACGTCGACGCCGATCGGCTCGATCACAGCGTTCGGGTTGTGGCGGACCAGATGATCGACCGGCGCCTCGTTCTCCTCCGGCGCGATGGTGCAGGTCGAATAGACCAACACGCCGCCTGGCCGCAGCTTCTTGAAAGCCGCCACCAGCATCCGCTGCTGCAGTCGGCTCATCTTCTCGATCCGGTCCGGGGTCCAGAACTTCAGCGCATCCGGCCGCGATAGATCGGCCATGCCTTCGCCCGAACACTGGGCATCGAGCAGAATGCGATCGAACTCCGCGTCGAGGAACTTGTCCAGGTACTGGCCCTGAATCTCGGTCATATCGACGATATCAACACCCATTAATTCAATAACTTCCCGAATCTTCTTAAGGCGCGACCTGATCCCATCATTTACATGCAGACGGGCCCCGTTGCCGGTCAAAGCAGCGATGTGGGCCGCTTTGCCGCCGGGCGACGAGCAGACATCGAGGATATCCTCGCCGGGCTTCGGGCCCATGGCGAGCCCAGGAATCAGCGACGACGCGTTCATCACGTAGACCTCGCCCGCCGCGTGGATCGCGCTCTCGGTCACGGCCTTCCGGTCGCCAACGATATGAAACGCGTTCTCGCACCAGCCGATCGGTGCCACCTCGGTCAGCGCCTCCAGATCGGCGCGGATCGCGTCGACGGAACGGGACCTCAGAGGATTGATCCGAACGCTTGAGCGGAGACCGCCGCTGGCAAGCCGCTCGGCCTCGTATGGTTTCACCTCCCAGACGGCGGCCGCCCGCGCGAGGAACGCATCGCGGCGGCGCTGGTCGGCGGGATGCGGGCGTCTTGCCATCGTTATTCCAAGTCCCCGGCACCGCCCGCAAGACCGTGCAGCATGATCGCGGTCGCGGCCGCCAGGTTGAGACTGTCTGCGCCGGGGCGCATCGGAATCCGAACCAGCGTATCGCAAGCCCGCGCCATTTCCGGCGGCAGACCGGCCTGCTCGTTGCCCATGAGCAGAACCGTCGGTGTCTCCGACCGCAGGCCGTCCGGCCGATGCGGTCCGGCCAGGTGGGTGCCCACAACCCGCCCCGGCCACGACGCACGCCAGTCGAGAAACTCCCGCTCGTCGCAGCGCACCAGTGGAACGTTAACGATGGCGCCCATGGTCGCGCGCACGGCCTCGACGGAGAACGGGTCGACCGTATTGCCGATCAGCATCACGCCCTTGGCGCCGAACGCGTCAGCGCTGCGCATGACCGAGCCGAGGTTGCCGGGATCGCGCACGCTTTCGAGCGCCACCCATAACGCACCCGGCTCCGCGACGACGAGTGAGAGCGGGCTGGTCTTCTGTTCGATGACCGCAATCACACTTTGGGCGTTGTCGCGCTTGGCAATGCGGCTCATGAGATCGGCACTGACCGTGATCACACGTCCGCCGGCCTCGCGGCAGGCCCGCCGCGCCTCTTCCATTGCCGGACTTGGCGCCTGCCGGTCAGCAACGATCAGGCGGCGGATCGCCCACCCGGCCCGTGCGGCCTCGACCACATGACGCAGACCCTCGGATACGAAGGCGTTCTGTTGCTGTCGACCCTTCTTGGTGGCCAGTGCCCGGATCGCCTTGATCTCGGGATTGGCGGCGCTGGTGATCACGGTCTCAGCCATTGCGGTCCCACCGCACATAGAGCGAGGTCGGAAGCAGTCGGCCGCTACCCTGCTCCCGGATCGTCATCTCGCCATGGGAGATCGCGCCGCCGAGTCCGTCCATCGCATCCTCCACCAACCGCCGCAGCGTTATGGCCGAAAGATGCGTGGCATAGGCGGTCAGCACCATGAAGGAGGACGAGACGTCGAGCAGTGCCCGGACATCGCCCAGCAGACCTGGAAGCTGCTCTTCCAAACGCCAGATCTCGTTTTTCGGACCCCGGCCGTATTTCGGCGGATCAAGGACGATCCCGTCGTAGCGGCTCCCGCGCCGAACCTCGCGGGCGACGAAGCGGGCCGCGTCGTCGCAGATCCAGCGGACCGGCGCAGCGGCGAGACCCGAGGTTTCCTGGTTGGAGCGGGCCCAGGCGATCGCCTTCTTGGAAGCGTCCACATGGGTCACCTTCGCGCCCCGGGCGGCCGGCAGTAGCGATGCGAGCCCGGTATAGCCGAACAAGTTGAGCAGCCCGAAGCCCTCGCCGACACGATCCCGCATGAAGTCCCAATGGACCCGCTGCTCCGGGAACAGCCCGACATGGCGGAAGGATGTCAGTTGCGCTTCACAACGCACATCCCCGTAAGCGAGGGGCCAGCCCCCCTGCGCGTGGGGTTTGACGATCTCCCAACGCCCCTGACCCTCTTCGTCCTTCCCCCCTAGAAACCGGGCATCGGCCGCCGCCCAGGCATCGGCGGACTGGCTGCGCGCCCAAAGCGCCTGGCCGTCCGGCCGATCGAGCACCCGCGATCCGAAGCGCTCCAGTTTGCGGCCATCGCCGCTGTCCAGCAGGGCGTAGTCGTCCCAAGGCTCGGCGATCAGCGTTTCGGTCTTCAGCGTTTCTACGGTCCGGACATCCGACACGGGAGCACGCCCAGCAGGTTGCGAAGCGCGGGACAATACCGCCGCTGCCCCGCGAAGCCAAACCAGTCCGCACCCGTCACGGGTCGGGACAGAGGCGAGGTTCCGGAATTCCGTCGACGGTGTCCTGAATCCCAGCGGAGTAGCGCGCTTTCAGGTCGAGGAAATAGGGATCATTATTCTTATACTTCATTAGGTTTGCGGTGGAGAAACTGTCGGTCGGGTAGCACAGCACGTCGATTGGCGGTCCAACCGACAGATTGCTCCGGATCGTCGCGTCGAAGGACACCAGCGCGAGCTTCGCCGCCCGGGCGAGCGTGTTGTCGAAGCGCAGCGCGCGGTCGAGGATCGGTTTGCCGTACTTGGTTTCGCCGATCTGCAGATAGTGATTGCGCGGCGTGGCCTCGACGAAGTTGCCCGCGGAATAGATCTGGAAGAGTCGCGGCGGCTCACCGCAAATCTGCCCGGCCAACAGGAATGTACCGTTCGGGTCGCCGAACCGCTCCACATAGGATCCGTCGCGCTCCAGAATCCGGCGCAGCAGGCCGCCGACGGTCTGCGCCACGTCAAACATGGAGTTGTGCAGGAACAGGTCGCGCTCCGGCGTGCCGGTTCCCGCCGCCTGTTTGAGCGTCGTGACGACGGTCTGGGTCGTCGCCAGGTTTCCGGCGGACAGCAGGGCGATAACCGCTTTATCGGGGTCCTCGAGGATCGCAAGCTTGCGCACGGTGGCGATCTGATCGACGCCCGCGTTGGTCCGGGAATCGGAAGCGAGCACAAGCCCCTCCGGCAGAAGGATGCCAAGGCAGTAGGTAATCGGAGCGTCTCCCCCTGATCCCGGCCATCATCTTCTTTTCACAGCAGACCGGATCGCGACACGTTGACGACACCCAGCCCCGGATGCAATGCCGTCTCACATGACGCTGCGAAAACGATTGCTGATCGTCGTCCATGCCCCATCGGCCAATACCCGGCGGTTGCGCGACGCGGTCGAAGACGGGGCCCGGAGCGAGGACGTGGAGACCGTCGACACCACCATTCTGTCCCCGTTCGATACGGGCCCGGAGCATGTGATTGAGGCCGACGCCCTGATCCTCGGAACCACCGAGAATCTCGGATACATGAGCGGGGCGCTGAAGGACTTCTTCGACCGCTGCTACTACCCGTGCCTTGAGGAGACCCAGGGAAAACCCTACGCCCTATTTATCCGCGCCGGGCACGACGGCACCGGGACGCGTCGCGGCGTCGAAACGATCGCCACCGGGCTGCGCTGGAGGACCGTGCAGGAACCCCTTCTGCTGCGTGGGCCATGGGAAGACGCTTTTATCGATCGAACACGTCGTCTTGGCCACTACATGGCGGCGAGCCTCGAAGCGGGCGTGATCTAGTCCAGATCGTGCGCCGACGGAATCATGCTTTGACGATGGAAAGCGCCTCGCGGAAATCCGGATGGTCGGCGGTCTCCAGCCATTCGAAAGCCAAGGCCTCGACCGTGACGGGGATCGCGCCCGCCAACCGGAGCCGCGCCAGACCTGCTTCCCGATCCTCGACGCGGCGACTGCCGCAAGCGTCTTGCACAACGGCGACCCGCCACCCGTGTCGCATCAGGCCGAGCGCGGTTTGGGCGACGCAAACATGCGTCTCGACTCCCGCCACCACGGCGACCGGGCGCACCAAGGCGGACAGGCTGTTTCCCGTCGCCTCTTCCCGCGTCGCGTCAAAATGGCGTTTCTCCAGTATTTCCAACGCGTTAAAGTAAAGCGCAAGGGGCGGTACCGTGCTCCCGATCTTGTCGGCGCAATGCTCCGTCGCCCTGATCGGGACGCCGAGAAGACGGGCGATCCTGACCAGCCTTTCGAGACGGTCGAGGACGCTGTCCGCTTCCGCGATCGCCGGCATCAGCCGCGCCTGTGCGTCGACCACAAGAACGAAAGAGCAGTCGCGCGGTACCGACACCGAGTCCGCACAGTGAACGTCTAGTGATTCCGCGCGTTTCAGCCGGTCTTCGATTGACATCAAGGGTTTTGTCCTTATAGTCCGCTCGCATCTCGACCGGGTTCATTCTGGAAGAGTCCACAACCTAAGCCGACATGTCAGACACACAAAAAACATTCGCCGATCTCGGCCTTTCGGACGAGATCGTTGAGGCGGTTACCTCCGCCGGTTACACAACCCCGACCCCCATCCAGGAGAAGGCGATCCCTTACGTCCTGATGGGACGCGACGTTCTCGGATGCGCGCAGACGGGTACCGGCAAGACCGCTTCCTTCACCCTTCCGATGATCGATGTCCTCTCTGCTGGACGGGCGAAAGCGCGGATGCCGCGCTCCCTGATCATCGCGCCGACACGTGAACTTGCCGCCCAGGTGGCGGAGAACTTCACGAAGTACGGTGCCAACACAAAGCTCACGATGGCGCTGCTCATCGGCGGAGTCTCGTTCGACGATCAGGAATCCAAGCTTGATCGCGGCGTCGACGTCCTGATCGCCACCCCGGGCCGCCTGCTCGATCATTTTGAACGCGGCAAGGTGCTGCTGAACGACGTCAAGGTGCTCGTCATCGACGAAGCGGACCGGATGCTGGACATGGGGTTCATCCCCGATGTCGAGCGTATAGTCTCGCTTCTGCCGACGATTCGCCAAACCCTCTTCTTCTCCGCCACGATGGCGCCGGAGATCAGACGGATCGCGGACAAGTTCCTGATGAACCCCAAGGAGGTAACGGTCGCGCCGCCATCCTCCACGGCGGACACGGTCGCCCAGCATCTGGTGCGCTGCAGCCCGAAAGACAAACGCGACATTCTGCGGAAGATCATCAACCGCGAGAACGTCGAAAGCGCGCTGATCTTCTGCAACCGAAAGCGCGACATCGGCGTCCTGCACCGCTCCCTCGTGCGCCACGGCTTCGACGCTGTGCAGTTGCATGGCGACATGACCCAGCCGGCACGCATGGAGACGCTGAAGAAGTTCAAGAACAATGAAGCCCGGATGGTCGTGTGCAGCGACGTCGCGGCCCGCGGCCTCGACATCAAGGGGCTGAGTCACGTCTTCAACTTCGACGTCCCCTCGAACGCGGAAGACTACATCCACCGGATCGGCCGTACCGGCCGCGCCGGAATGACGGGCCGCGCTTTCACGCTCACGACGTCGGATGACGCCAAATTCTTGGCGGCTGTCCAACGCCTGATCAAGAAAGACATCCCGGAGATTGACGCCGACGGCAACCCGGTCGGCGGTTCGAAAGCAACGTCGGGTGTAGCCGCCAAGGCGAAGCCAGAAGCGGAAATCGCCGAACAAACGGACGAAGCCTCGAGCCCGGATACCCCGAGCGAGAAGCCCGAAGGGGAAAAGCGCTCGCGGCGGTCACGCGGAGGCCGCAAGTCGGCGCCGAAAGAGATGGTCCCGGCGCAGGAAACGTCTCGGGAAACCCGAGCCGACGCGGCTCCGCAACCGAAGACCGAGCGAAACACAGTGCAGTCCGTGACCGGTGGCGGTGTCGTCGAACAGTTTCCGGACGATCGGCGGCGCGGCGGTCGCAACGACAAGTCGCGGGTCGTCGGTTTCGGCGACGACGTTCCGGCTTTCCTGCTGCGTCCAGTCCCCAAAAAGGCGATGGGCGGCTAGATCCCGTCCATCTCTGCGGTGACGCCGCCCCCCTTGATTCACGGAGCCTCGTGGCCGATCCTTCGAGCGCTCTGCTTCGGGGCCAAGGGCAATACGCGGGATCTCACATGCAAACCATCTTCATTCAGGTCAAATGCGAGCTCGGCAAAGCGTATGCCGTCGCCGACGCCGCCGTACTCGATGTCGAAGAGGTCTCCGAGGTGTATTCGACCTCCGGCCAGTACGACCTTATGATGAAATGCTATCTGGGCGACGACGCGGATATCGGGCGTTTCGTTACGGAACAGGTTCAGACGCTGCCGGGCGTCAAGGACACGTTCACGCTAATCACGTTCAAGGCGTTCGGGTAGTACCTCAGCACGCTCTGCCGCCGCTTAAAGCGCAGCAGATGGCGGAGCCAGTCTGCCTGACTCCTCCTACGTCGCGTGCGCCCGCCAATGCGCGGCGATTTCCCCCGCTTCGCAGAGCCAAACCTCGTCCCTATGCCGCGCGATATGCTCCAACGCGGTCCGGAGCGGGCGCAGGCGGTGCGGCTGCCCGACAATATAGGGGTGCAGAGCGATGCCCATGACCAGCGGTTGCTTCGCCGACTGCTCGCGTTGCTCGTCGAACCCGTCGATGATCATGTCGGCGAACTGACGCCCCTCCACCTTGCGAGCGATTACCGCTGGAATATCGTTGAGTTCCTGCGGGTACGGGACCGACAGAATCCGTCCGCCATCTCGGGTAGCCATCCAGACCGGCTGATCGTCATGACACCAGTCCAACAGATACTCGTAGCCCGCCTCCGCGAGCAGGTCGGGAGTCGTCCGGCTCTGGGAGATCCACGGCCCGAGCCAGCCCATGGGGCGTGTCCCCTCCTGCCGTTCGATGACGTCGGTGGTCTCGGCGATCAGCGCCCGTTCCGCCGCCTCGTCCAGCACGCCCTGGCGCTCCGAATTCGTCCGGCCATGGGCGACGACCTCGTCCCCGCGTTTCCGGAACGCCTCCATGATGCCGGGTGCGGCGGTATAGGTTTCGCTGTTGGCGAGCACGCTGACCGGCAATTCGAGCCGATAAAGCTCGTCCAACAGCCGCCAGACTCCGACCCGATTGCCGTAGTCCCGCCACGCGTAGTTCAGGACGTCCGGTTGCGGTATCCCGGCCGAAGCGCCCGGCGCGAGTTCGGCGCCGAGTCCCTCCCCGAAGGCGAAGACCTCGATGTTAAGAGCGATGTAGACAGCAAGCCGGCGACCGCCCGGCCAATCCGGCGCGCTCCGGGACGCGATCGAGGAGTAAGCGTAGCGGCCGTGGTCGGCGAGCACTGGGCGCCGCGTCCTATTCGGCCGCCATCGCCGGGGCGATCGCCTGTCCGTTGGTCTGGCGGAGCTGAACAGCGCCGATCGCCATGGAGACCGCTGCCTGAGTCGGCTCAACGACCGGAATTCCGAGACGGTCGGACAGACGCTCACGATAGCGGGCCATACCGGCGCAGCCCATGACCAGCACGTTGGCACCGTCCGTATCGCGCAGCGTGATTCCGACCTGTACCATGCGCTCGAAGGTCTTCGCTTCGTCCGCCAGTTCGACAACGCCGAGTTCGATTGCCCGGTCGTTCGCCACTCGGCCCTCCACGCCGATGCCCCGGAAATAGCGCATGTGGCGCGGAATGGACCGACTGAGGATCGCAATCACGCCGATCCTGGCACCGAGCGACATGGCGCTCAGCATGCCGCTTTCCGCGATGCCGAAGACCGGTCTGGCGGTCGCTTCCCTTGCCGCGTAGATGCCGGGATCGGAGAAGCAGGCGATGACGTATGCCGCGGCGTCGGCATCGCGTTCGGCGATGATCCGGCGGATGTCGCGAGAGACGTCATCGGCATGGGCCTGACATTCGATTCCGGCGGGGCCATTCGTGTTGGTCACGCTCTCGATCTCCGGGGCGCCGGCGACACGCAGCGGATCCAGCGCCCTGTCCATGGCCTCGGTCACCGCCTCGGTCGAGTTGGGATTAATGACGATGATGCGTCCGGTCATGTCTTGCTCCTCAGGGGAAGTGTCGGTGATGCACGCGGGGCCGCCGCCTAGGACAGGCCCTTGGAGGCGATTTCGTAGACATCCTTCGACAGATTGGGCTGCTGAACGATCCGGCGCAAGGCACGGGTCATGGCCGCCCCCCGCTCGCCGTCGAACCGGCGCCAGCGGACAAGCCCCTGGCTCAGCCGGGCAGCCACCTGCGGATTGATGCGGTCAACAGACAGTACCTCGTCGGCCAGAAACTCGTACCCGGAACCGTCGAGCGCGTGAAAGCGAACGGGATTGCCCATGGCGAACGCACCGACCAGGGCGCGCAGCCGGTTTGGATTGGTCCGGTCGAACCGCGGATGGCCCTGAAGTTCCTTCACCCGTGCGAGCGTTCCCGGCAGCGAGGATGACGCCTGCAGGCTGAACCACTTGTCGAGCACCAGCGGGTTCTCCTGCCATCGATCGTGGAACGCCTCCAGGGCTGCGGCGCGCTCTGAACAGTCCGTATCGTTCAGCGCCGCCAGCGCGCCCATCGTGTCGGTCATGGACGCGGAGCCTGCGACCTGCGCCGCAGCCCGCGCGATCCCCTCTGGACGACCGGACGCCACCATGTAGTGCAGCGCACGGTTCCGGAACGCCCGACGCCCCATGGCCGCCGTCGACAGATCGTCGGCGACGGTGTCACGCGACAGCCGATCGTAAAGCTGCGACCAGATGTCGAAGAGTGTGTCGCCGAGCGTGGATATCGCCTGTTCGCGCGCGTCGTGGACCGCGTCGACGTGCCAGATTTCCATCGCTTGTCCGAGCATGGACTCTCCCGGCAAAGCGAGAAGCTCGGCCAGAAAGGCGGGCTCCAGACGCTTGTCCTCCAACCCGTCCCGCGCGGCCTCGACGACCCGTGCGTCCAACGATGCCGGGCGACCGGCCCGCCGAGCCTCGGCCATCGCGAGGATCGACCGTGTCGACAGGGTCTGGAACGCCTCCCAGCGAGAGAAAGGGTCGTCATCGTTGCCGGCGAGGAATGCCAGATCTGCATCGCTCCACCGAGCGCTCAACGTCACCGGCGCCGAGAATCCTCGGAGCAGAGACGGCACCGCACCCGGTGGCACGTCATCGAAGGTCACGCTCCGTTTGGCCTCGTCGAGCACCAGCACGGTCTCGTCGCCAACCTCCTGACCGTCGACGGTGAGCGGTAGACGCTGGCCGTTATCGCCGATCAGGGCGGCCCGAACCGGGATAACGAGGGGCTGCTTGTCAGGCTGTCCGGGGGTGGGCCGTGTCTCCTGGGCGAGATCCAAGATCAGACGACGCGCGCCCTCGTCATACGTCCAGTCCACCGTCAGATTTGGCGTACCGGCCTGGGCGTACCATCGCTTGAACCGTGTGAGGTCAACGCCGGTTGCGTCCTGCATGGCGGCAACGAAATCATCGCAGGTTACGGCTTGGCCGTCGTGGCGCTCGACATACAGATCCATGCCCTTGCGGAAACCCTCCGGTCCCAACAGTTCGTGGATCATCCGCACCACCTCGGCCCCCTTCTCATAGACCGTTACGGTGTAGAAGTTATTGATTTCAATATAGCTCTCCGGCCTAACTGGGTGTGCTGTGGGGCCGCTGTCCTCGGGAAACTGCATGGCACGGAGCAGACGGACATCGCCCAAACGCTTGACGCCGCGGTCGTGGGTATCGGACGAGAACTCCTGGTCGCGAAAAACCGTCAAACCCTCTTTGAGAGAGAGTTGGAACCAGTCCCGGCAGGTGATCCGGTTGCCGGTCCAATTGTGGAAATACTCATGCGCGACGATCGCCTCGATGCGTTGGAAATCGGCGTCCGTTGCTGTAGAGAGATCCGCCAGGATAAACTTATCATTAAATATATTCAGACCCTTATTTTCCATTGCTCCCATATTAAATGAAGAAACGGCGACGATCATGAAGATGTCCAGATCGTATTCGAAGCCGTAGACCTCCTCATCCCAAGCCATCGACCGCTTGAGGGAATCCATGGCGTGACCGGTACGGCCCTGGTTGCCCGGCTCGACATAGATTTCCAGGACGACTTCACGGCCCGACCGGGTGGTGAAGTTGTCCCGATCGACCATCAGGTCTCCCGCCACCATGGCGAACAGGTATGCTGGCTTTGGGAACGGATCATGCCAAACCGCATAGTGGCGCCCGCCTTCGAGGTCGCCACTCTCGATCCGGTTGCCGTTGGACAGCAGCACCGGAAAGCGGTCTTTGTCAGCCTCGATCCGAACCGTGTAGACGGCCATCACATCAGGGCGGTCGGGAAAGTAGGTGATCCGTCGGAAACCCTCGGCCTCGCATTGGGTGCAGTACATGCCCCCTGCCTTGTAAAGACCTTCCAAACGGGTGTTGTCCTGCGGCCTGATCCGGCCCTCTATCTCCAGGACGAAGCTGTCGCCGACGCCCAGGACAACGATCCCTTCCGGCATGCGTCGCCAATCACCGGGCTCGAGGACACGGCCGTCGAGAGTCAGCGACACGAGGCTCTGATCCTCACCGTCGAGATAGAGATCGGCCGGCCCTCTACCCGAGGCGGGATTGCGGCGACCGACCAAACGGCTGCTGACCGTCGTCACATCATCGTCGAGCGCCAAGGTCAGGTCGATCGTGTCGATCAGGTGGCTCGGTGGAGTGTAGTCCTTGAGATGGACGGTGGTTGGAACGGTGGTCGGAGCGGCGTCAGCGCGATCCATGGATGTCCTCTGTTCTGCCCGGACCCGATCGGTCGTCCGGATATGGGGATGTGTCAGTATCGTATGGGACAGAGGTGGGGCGACAGGGTCAGTTTGCCATCCATCCGCCGTCTACCATCAGGTTCTCGCCGGTGATGTAGGTGGCCTCGTCGCTGGCGAGAAAAAGGACGGCATTGGCAACGTCCAGGGGACGCCCAAGGCGCGGCCATGGCGTCCGCGAATGGGAATACTCCAACATCTCCGGCGCGATCGCCCGCCCGGTTTTACCGGTCAGAATTTTGCCTGGTGCAACCGCATTGCAGACGATCCCATGCTCGGCGTAGTCGCCCGCTATCTGTCGCGTCATGTAGACCACAGCCGCCTTGCCGACGCCGTAGACGAAGTCGTGCGGCGCCCGGATCATCCCGTGCTGGGATGAGATGTTGACGATGCGGCCGCGCACCTCTCCATCTCCCAACGGCGCCTGCCCCATCATTTGGCGGACGGCGGCCCTGCATCCAAGGAACACCCCTTTTGCGTTGACCGCCATGACCCGATCGAAATCCGCCTCCGACGTCTCGTGCAGGGGAGTATCGGTTCCGATCGCCGCGTTGTTCACGATGATATCGAGCCTGCCGCCGAGCGCCACGGCTCTGGCGACGGCCTTCTCCAGGTCGGTCGCCCGGGTGACGTCGCAGGTCAGGAATTCGGCGCGCCCGCCCGCGGCGCGGATCGCCTCGACGGTCGGCACGCCACCCTCGCGCGGCTCTTCGGTGAGGTCGGCAACGATGACAGACGCCCCCTCCTCGGCGAAACGCAAGGCGATCGCCTTTCCGATTCCCCCGGCGGCACCGGTGACGATGGCGGTTCGATCGGCGAGGCGCATGGCGCTCCCTTTCTTCATATCCCGCGGATGCCGGTCAGAGATACCCGACCGACTGACCAAATCGTCCGTGCCTAGCGTCCGTCCGCCAGAGCCGTTTCCCGAATAGCGCTCAAGGATTTGGCTATGGTGAGAGCCTCCGGGTCGACCTGGATTTCGATCAGCGCGGGCGTCCCGGCCGCTCTCGCACGTTCGAACGCCGGAGCGAAATCGGCCGTCCGGGTCACCGTCTCGCCGTGGGCGCCGTAAGCGCGCGCCAGGGCTGCGAAGTCCGGATTCTTCAATCCGGTGGCGCTGACCCGGCCCGGATACTCCCGCTCCTGATGCATGCGGATGGTCCCGTACATGCCGTTGTTCACGACGATGAAGATCGTGTTCACGCCATACTGCACGGCGGTCGCCAGTTCTTGGCCGTGCATCATGTAGCAGCCGTCGCCATTCACCGACACGACTGTACGATCGGGATGAACCAGCTTCGCCGCGACTCCGGCGGGAACGCCGTATCCCATAGAACCGCAGGTCGGCGCCAGACAGGTCCGCCAGCCCTTATAGGCATAGTACCGATGGATCCAGGTCGCATAGTTCCCGGCGCCGTTGGTGACGATCGTGTCGTCGGGAAGCGCCTCGTCCAGGTATTTCACGATTTCCGCCATCTGCACGTCGCCTGGCCCGTGGATCACGGTGCGCGTCGCCGCGTACTCCTCTCGTGCCAGCGTGGTGTCGGCGGCCCAAGCCGTACTGTCCACCGGATCCATGGCGGCCGCCGCCTTGAAGAAACTCCGCTGGCTGGCGTTGATCAGCAGGTCGCCCTGGTAGACCTGGCCGAGTTCGTCCGAGCCGGCGTGAACATGGACCAGGCCCTGGCGCGGGCGCGGAATGTCGAGCAGCGAGTAGCCGCTCGTCGTCATCTCGCCGAGACGGGACCCGACGACGATCAGCAGGTCGGACTCGCGCACCCGCGCGCCGAGCTTCGGGTCGATGCCGATACCGACATGACCGACATAGTTGGGATGCCGGTTGTCGAGGTAATCCTGGCAGCGGAAGGAAGCGCCGACCGGCAGGTTGTTGGCCGCCGCGAACTTCGCCAGGTCGGCCGCGACGCCGGCGTCCCAGCCGCCGCCGCCGACGATTACCAGCGGCTTGCGGGCCTTGGCCAGCAGATCCCGGAACCGGACCATGTCCTCCGCGCCCGGATGGGCCTCGGTCCGCTTGTAGGCATCGAAGTCGCCGGTCTCCGCCCGCTCGGTCAGCATGTCCTCCGGCAGCGCCAGAACCACCGGCCCGGGACGGCCCGACGTAGCGACGTGGAAGGCGCGGCTGACATACTCGGGAATGCGGGCGGGGTCGTCGATCTGCGCGACCCACTTGGCCATCTGGCCGAACATGCGGCGGTAGTCGAGCTCCTGGAACGCCTCGCGGTCGAACATCTCGCGGCCGACCTGGCCTACCAACAGGATCATTGGCGTGCTGTCCTGCATGGCGATGTGGACGCCGGCGCTCGCGTTGGTCGCGCCAGGGCCGCGGGTCACCATGCAGATGCCGGGCTTGCCTGTCAGTTTACCATAGGCCTCCGCCATCATCGCCGCACCGCCTTCCTGCCGGCAGACGATCGTCTTGATCTCGGGCGCGTCGACCAGTCCGTCGAGCACGGCGAGGTAGCTTTCGCCCGGAACAGCGAAGGCCAGATCGGCGCCGTGGACGCGCAGGCTCTCGACCAGGATATGGCCGCCGATCTTGCCGGCGTTGCGTCGCTGCTCAGTGCTCGATGGGTTCGTCGACATAATGCTGGTACCGCTGTGACTTTGGTTTATCGATGTCGTCCGGATCGACGTATTGTATCGAGCTCTTACCACGCAGCTCCGCGGGCAGCACCATCACCCGGACGAACTTGGTGCATCGCTCCGAACAGGCCTTGGCGACGACGGGCTCAGGCCCCGGTTCGAACCAGGCTTCCCCCGGCCGATACTCCTTCGCTCCGCCGTCCGTCTCGATCCGTAGCTTGCCTTCGCGCAGACATCGGATTCCGGGACCCTGATGAACATGGGCGAAGGCGTGACCGCCCATCGGAAATTTAACCGCATCGCAACGCAGGATCCAATCGGTGGCCGGATCGGGGCCGTCCAACTCGGACTCGAGCGTGAGCTCGGACGATACGCCGGTGCCCGCGGCCAGCTTGACCGGTGAGTCTGTATCAGCCAGTTCGTATCGCCAAATCACAGCGCCCGCGTCTCCGGCACGCACCTCGACCGATCCGGATCCGAACCACGCCCTGTCCTCGCCAACCGTTTCCTCCTGCTGCCCAGCGACCGAAAACGATCCTTCATGGCAGTACAGCACCCGATTGAGGGCGGGCAGCGGTTCGAAATACTTCGCCCCCGGCGCCAGCCGATCGACGATGTGGCGGAGTCTGTACCCCGTTCTCGACATCGCAACCTCCCCGAGACCCTTTGGGTCTTCTTGTTTCATCCCTGTTCCTGCACGCTCCCTCTCTCGATGACATAGCTGCGATCGAGGAGTCCGCGCAGATGCGTATCGTTGGACTCGGCGATGAGGACCGACAACCCCTCTTGTTTCAAATCCGATAGAACATCGACCATCCGCCTAGCCAGAACCGGAGCGATACCCTCCGTCGGTTCGTCCAGCAGAAGCATCCGTTCACCCACCATCAGGGCACGCGCCAACGCCACCAGCTTCTGCTGGCCGCCGGACAGGCTTGTCGACGGACGCCCGCGGAATTCCTCGGCTTCCGGGATCAGCTTGTAGACCCAGGCGAGTCGATCCTCGGCATAGGGAATGTCCGTCGACCAAACCGGAAGCAGGATGTTCTCTTCGGCGGTCAACGCGGGCACCAGCTTGCGGTCTTCCGGCATGTAACCAATTCCGAAATGCGCACGCTTGAAGTCGGGCACCTTTACCAGATCGTGATGATCGAAGCCGATGCTGCCGGCCGACGCCTTGAGCGTCCCCATGACGCTGCGCATGAACGTCGTCTTGCCGGCGCCGTTGCGTCCGATCAGTCCGCACATGGCGCCGGTCGGCACTGAAAGCGAAACCTGCCGCAGGATCGGAATGGGACCGATGTCGACGTCGAGCCCCTTTACCTCAAGCATCGCGCGTCTCCCCCTGCCCGGCTTCCAGGCGCTCTGCCGGCGGCCGGTTCGCGGCAGCACGGTCTCGCATCATCTGGCCCTGCGGTTCGTCGCCGATTACGAATTCGATCACCTTAGGATCGACCAGCGCCTCGCCCGGCGGCGCGTCGCAGATGATCTCACCCTGATAGAATGCCAGCACCCGGCCGACGTACCGTTCCACGATTTCCATATCGTGCTCCACGAACAGCACCGTCACCCCGTCCTCCTTCAGGGCGGACATGACAATGTCCATCAAACCGAACTTTTCCTCGACGGAGATACCGGACGTCGGCTCGTCCAAAAGGAGGATCTTCGGCTGCGCCACCATTGCCATCGCGATATCGAGCAACTTTCGAATGCCCTGGGACAAGGTGCTCGCCACCTGATCGCGATAGTCGTAGATCTGGTAGCGCCTCAGGATGGCCTCGGCCCGCGCCTCCCGTTCCGTAAGCCGCAGCGGCCGCAGAACCCCGAGCCCATGACTGTCGGCGATGCCGAGCGCGATCATAAGGTTGTCGAACACCGTCGCGGTCATGAAGACCTGAGCGACCTGAAACGACCGGCAAATCCCGAGACGGGTGATCCGGCGCGGGGCCAGGCCAGTGATGTCTTTGCCGTCAAACCGGACCGTCCCGGATGTCGGCGGCAGCCACCCGGTCACCATGTTCACGAAAGTCGTCTTCCCCGCCCCGTTCGCACCGATGATTCCGACGATCTCGTTCTTGGCGACGGCGACATTGATGTCCTTTGCCGCCGTTACCGCTCCGAAGGTCTTATTCAGATTGCTCGCTTGGAGAATGGCGGTCATCGGCCAGCCTCCCCCGCAGATGTCCCAGCGGTTGTCCCAGCGGTCGTCCCAGCGGTCGTCCCGCGCTGCCCGGTCTTCCGTCCTCCGCCGATCCTGGCAATCAACGACCAGAGACCGCCCGGCAGGAAGAAGATCACCACCAGGAGCGTGCCTCCGACGATAAGCTGCCAAGCATAGGGCACGAGTTCGAAGGCATAGGTTCGCAAGAGCTCGAAAACCAGCGACCCGATGAACGGCGCCGCCACGCTGCCGGGGCCGGCCAGGACCGTGACGAAGACAAGCTCACCGGAGACTGTCCAGTTCACCATGGACTCCGGGTCCACCTGGCCGAGGGCGAGCGCGGTAAACCCACCTGCCAGACCGGTGAGAGCCGCCGACATCACGTACTTCCCGTGGATCGCCTGGGCGACGGAATAGCCGAGATACTCGACCCGAATCTCGTTGTCGCGCACCGCCGTCGTCAGGCTTCCCAGGACCGACCCGAGATAGCGGTGAACCAGTACCGAGGCGATCCAGCCGATCGCGCAGATGCCGAGGAACAGCGACGTGAGCTTTGCGGTGGAGTCGTCCGTGCCCATGCCGAAGAGAGTCGGCTGCTCCACGCTGAACCCATCCGTGGAGCCGAGCGCCTCCGTCTTCACCAGAATGCCGAACAGAACCATCGAGAACGCCAGATTCAGCATGGCGAAGAATATTTCACGGTACTTGCGGATGACGAAACCCAGCCCGAAACCGACCACCGACGCCACAAGCGCCGCCGCCGGCAGCGTGATCAAGACCTCCGTGATCCCGAGATCCTTGCCCAAAAGGGCGACGGTATAAGCGCCCAGGCCGAAATAGAGTGCATGGCCGAACGAGATGAGCCCCGTACGCCACAGCACCAGAAGGCCGAGAACCGCCAGCGCACGGGAAAATGCGATGAGGATCTGGCTCATCAGCCAGTCCGGCAGGACGAGAACGCCCAGGATCGCGACGGAGGCGAAACCGATGGTCAAGCCTGCAGTGGTCCGGTCCATGAACTGTGCCATTCGCCGCCCCTCAGATCTTGCGCGCTTTGGCGGGGGCGAAAAGCCCCTCGGGCCGGAAGATCAGCACCGCCGCCATGACTGCGTACACCACGAACAGCTCGATCTCCGGCCATTGGAGAACAGCGTAGGCCCGCAGCATTCCGACCATCAGCGCGCCGATAGCCGCGCCGGCGATGCTTCCCATTCCGCCGATCACAACGACCGCGAATGACAAAACGATCACCTCAACACCGAAGCCCGGCGAGACGGAAATCGTCGGCGCGATGTAGGCACCACCGAGCGCGCCGAGAATGGCACCGGCCAGGAAGACGACGTAGAAGACGCGCTTCACGTTGACGCCCATGGCAACGGCAAGCTCGCTGTCGAAAATGATGGCCGACACCACCTTGCCCCAATGGGTCCGGTTTAGAACCAACCAGGAGATCAGGCCGACCACGAGGCTCAGCGCGATCATGGTGAGTTTGTATCCGTCCTGATAGATCCCGCCGATCTGAACCCCGGGGATCGCCAGGGTGGGCTGGAAGGCGAAGTACGGATCCACACCGAACACCAACAGGATGACGTCCTCCAGCACAAGAAACAGGCCGAAGGTGGCCAGCACGATGATCACCTCGTCGCGGCCGTACAGATTCCGGATGATGGTGCGTTCAATCGCGGAACCGAGCACGACGCCAACCACGAGCGCGGCGATCGGGATCGCGATCATCGTCCCGATGTCAGAGACGCCCATGACCGAGAATTCGCCGATCAGAAAGGCGCAGGAATACGCGCCCCAGGCAAAAAACGCCCCATGGGCGACATTCAGGATCTTCAGCACGCCGAAAATGATCGTCAGGCCGAGCGAGACGATAAACAGATACGAAGCGTAGCCCAATCCTTCGACCAGGATCGTGAGAACTAGGTCCATATGACTTTCCCAGCCGGTCGGGCACGGGAAACCCGAGCCGGCGGTGAGGAGATAAAGGAATCAACGAACGAGTGACGGCGCCGGGCGCCGCCACTCAGCCGTTTTCGACCGCGATGTGGGGTCAGCACTGACTCACGTCAGCACTTCGCGCCGGGCATCCCGCTCTCGATCCACTCGACGCTGGTCTTGTCGGCCGGCGGCATAACGCACTCGGCCGGATAGACCTTCACGTCGGTAACGCTCAGCACGCCGGCATCGGCATCCCATTTCACCAGGCCGTACATGTGCTCGGTCACAGCCTGGTGACCGCCGCCGAGCGCCATTTTCACCGGCGCCGCGAAGCTGTCGAACTCGAGCCCTTTGAACGAGTCGATGACCTGCTGCTGGCTCGGGAAGCTTCCCGCTGCTTCTCCGGCTTTGTCATAGGCGATCTTGGTGGCGAGGATCGCCTGCGCGTACTGGTAGGCCGCGCCCGAGGGATAGCCGCCATAGGTGTCGTTGTAGGTTTCGACAAACCACTTGTTCAGCGGCGTGTCCCGATCCCTGACCAGAATACCGTAAGGGCCCCGGCTGCCGATGGCGACGCCATCGGGCAGGCGCTTGCCGAGCCGGTAAGCGCTCACGCCGCCGACGGTCAGCACGACCTTCTTCTGATGGAAGAACCCGCGCGGCGTTGCCTGGAGGATGAACGCTTCGAGATCGCCGCCCCAAAGCGAGGAATGCACCAACTCGGCGCCTTCCAGCGACAGGGCCGAAATCTCCGAACCGTACTGGCCGGCGAAGATCTTCGGAAACTGCGGCTTATCCGAAACCTTCGCGGCAGGCATGATATCGGTCATGGTCAGCGAGAAGTCTCTCCAACTGTCCTGACCCCAAGCGTAGTTCTGATTGATGCCAGTGTAGGACGTCACGTCCGGCATCATCTCCTTGACGTAGTGCGCGGCCGCCACGTTGTCAGCCGTTGCATGGCTCATGGTGCGGAAGACGTACTCGCGCGGCGCCTCCTCAAAAATCCTGGGCGTCCCGCAAACCGCCATAACCGTGAGCGTCTGCAGCTCTTCGGCGACCGGAGCGATCGCAGCACAGGACCCCGAAGAGACGTACCCGACAACCGCATCAACCTCGCGCTTCTGAACGAGGTTGCGGTACTCCGAAACCTGCTTCGTATTGCCCCCGGACTCGTCGATGTACTCGGCCTCTACCGTCGCGCCGGCGAAACCTTTGGTGTTGTATGGCGCGGGGAGCGTTCCTTTGTTGATCGCATCGATGAGCATTTCGGCTCCGTTGCGGCCCGGCACCCCGTACGGACCCGCCGCGGGACCGGACAGGAACGCCACGATGCCCAGCGACACGGTGTCCTTGGCCACCGCCGGCGCCGAAAACGCGAACGCGGCCGCCATGCCGACCCCTAGAACGCCGGCAATATGAACTGGCTTCATACGATCTTTCCTCTCTCAAACGGTAAAGCCCAACGCGCACGCGCGACATTTGATGCGGGATTGCGGTTCCCGACGTTTGGCTCCGCGCAATCGCGGTTCATGCAAGGGTAAGCATGCCCACCGCCGCGATGCAACGAAGAGGACCGCTTGCATGGCTTCGGCGGGGGCGGTACCTCAGTCATCAAAACGCTTACAACCCCCGAAGGGAGAAAGCCAATGGGCGTGCAGCAGAACTACATCGGCGGCAAGTGGACTGACGGTGTCGCCGCCAAGGACAACGTCAACCCGTCCGACCTGAACGATATCATCGGCAGTTACGCCCAAGCGGATGCGCACGGCGTCACCGCGGCCGTCGATGCGGCAAAGGCGGCCGCCTACGGCTGGAACCGGTCGACGCCGCAGCAGCGTTACGACGTGCTGGAATTCGTTGGCAACGAGATCATGGCCCGCCGCGAGGAACTCGGCCGGCTGTTGTCCCGCGAGGAGGGGAAGACCCTGCCGGAAGGCATCGGCGAGGCAACCCGCGCCGCCCAAATCTTCAAGTTTTTCGCCGGCGAAGCGCTACGGATCCAGGGAGAGAAGCTGGCGAGCGTGCGTCCGGGCGTGGAAGTTGAGATTACGCGGGAGCCCGTCGGCATCGTCGGCATCATCACGCCATGGAACTTCCCGATCGCGATCCCGGCATGGAAGATCGCCCCCGCCCTCGCCTATGGGAACTGCGTCGTCTTCAAGCCGGCTGATCTGGTTCCAGGCTGCGCCTGGGCTCTCGCAGAGATCCTGTCGCGGTCCGGCCTTCCCGAGGGCGTATTCAACCTGGTCATGGGCCGGGGTTCGGTGGTCGGCGAAGCCATCCTCAACGCCGACGCACTCGGTGCGATCAGCTTCACCGGTTCGGCCGATACCGGCAAGCACGTCGCGGCGACCTGTGCCGGGCGCCTCGCAAAAGTCCAGTTGGAGATGGGCGGCAAGAACCCGTTCGTAGTGCTGGATGACGCCGATTTGAACGTGGCGGTGAACTGCGCGGTCAACAGCGCCTTCTTTTCAACCGGGCAGCGCTGCACAGCGTCCTCGCGGCTGATCGTGACCGAGGGCATCCACGATCAGTTCGTCAAGGCGATGTCCGACCGGATCGACACCCTGAAGGTCGACGACGCACTCGCCGAAGGTACCGAGATCGGTCCGGTGGTCGACGAGAGCCAGCTCAAGCAGGACATGGATTACATCGAGATCGGCCGACAGGAGGGCGCCAAGCTCGTCGGCGGCGACCGCCTGAAGCTCGCGAAGGATGGGTACTACATGAAGCCTGCCCTGTTCACCGAGACCACAAACGACATGCGGATCAACCGCGAGGAGATCTTCGGTCCCGTGGCATCGGTCATCCGTGTGAAGGACTACGACGAGGCGCTGGCCGTGGCGAACGATACAAGCTTCGGCCTCTCGTCCGGCATCGCCACCACATCGCTGAAATACGCCAGCGACTATAAGCGGAATGCCGAGGCCGGGATGGTCATGGTGAACCTGCCGACGGCCGGCGTCGACTATCATGTGCCGTTTGGAGGGCGGAAGGGCTCAAGCTACGGCCCCCGTGAGCAGGGTCGCTACGCCGCGGAATTCTATACGACGGTCAAGACGGCTTACACCCAACCGTAAGCTGGAGCCAAAGCCGACCATATTGGATCACTGCATGACTCGATATGGTCGGTGAAATTGTCTGTAGAGCAACGAGCTAGAGCATAGTCACGCACGCTGACGCGATCACCAGGTGACCGCGTCAGCACACGGGCTGCGCTAATCGCCACCCCAGAAAGTGGGTGCGGTCGGCGTCAATTGGCGTCGGCCGCAACCGTGGTCGCATCCGGGTCCGACAAGGCGCCCCCTGCCGCGGGCATCCGCGCTTTGTCGAGATTCGCATTCTCGAAACTCGTACCGTCGATGTTGCATCCGGTCAGGTGCGCATGGGCAAGATCGCACTCGTCGAAATTCGCGCCGGCTAGGCTCGCAGAGCTGAAATCCACTCTCTGGAAATTCGCCCCCGTGGCCAGGGATCCACTGAGATCCGCCGGCCAAACGCCCTTCTCCTCGCCGGACCGCGGATCCATCAACCGCATCGGCGTTAGAACGGCCGCTTGGAAGTTCGCCTGGCTGAGGATCGCGTTCTTGAAATTCGCGCCGCGCAGGTCGCTGCGCTGGATCTGCGCGCCCTCGAGGCTGGCGGTCGCGAATTTGGTGAAGCGGAAGGAGCAGCGCCGCAGATCCGCCCCGGCCAGATTCGCGCCGGTAAAGTCGGCAGCCGAGAGGTCGGCGCCGGAGAAGTTCACGCCCTGAAGGTCCCGGCCGGAGAAATCCGCGGGCTCGCCCTTGCGGCCACCGGAACTGATCCACGCAAAATGACGAACCAGCAGGTCGCAGATTTCGGGGTCGAGCGCGTCCATGTCGCTCGCGATCACGCAACCGGACAGGTCCGCGCCGGACATATCGGCGCCATCCAGGTGGCAGGAGCGCAGATCGGCACCGCTGAGGTCCGTATTCGAGAGGCGGGCGTCGGAAAAATTCACATCCTGCAGATTGGCGCCGCGCAGACTGGAGTTTTCGAACGTGGCCCCCGAGAGCTCTGCACCCTTGAGGTTGGCCGCGTCCATGGCGCAGCCGTCGAAATGAGCCCCGCGCGCGGTCACACCCATCATGTTCGCGCGGCCGAGATTGGTGCGCACGGCGCGTGCGTTGTCGAGATCGGCGCCGCCGAGATTGGTGACCGTCTCCTGCCCCGCTTGCGCCCCGACCTTGGTCGACCGGAAATCGGCGTCGGTGAGGTCCGCGGACGCGAGCTTGGACTGCTCCAAGTCGGCACCGCGGAAATCGGTCTTGATGAGTTTCGCGCCGGTCAAATCGGCGGCCCCAAGCTGACTTCCCGCCAGGGACGCCTCGGACAGGTTGGCCCCGACGAACTGAGCGCCCCGAAAATCCGCGTTGGTCATCAGCGCCCGGCGCAGGTCGACACCGTTGAGCAGCGCACCCTTATGCTGCTGGCCGCGCAGGTCCGCGCGTTTGCCCTCCGCGAAATTGTTCAGGAAATTGACATGCTTCCTGATGGTGTCGGCCAGCTTCCAGTCGACATTGCTTGGGTCAAAAGCCAAGCGCGCCCTCCTTCTGACAAGCGCGACTTGTACACGCCGCGCCGCCGATGAATTCGACTCTATTCTACATTACTTGAATGGAACGGCTCATCTTTTTTCAATCAACTTCGAAGTACCGAGCTCCATCGGTAACGGTCTCGAACACCATCTGGAACCGATCGACAGCATATCTGGCGTTCGTAAGCTGTATAGGCACGCCCTCAGGATCGATGTTGATCGCTTCGACAAACAGGATCGGCCGATTGCGAGGCTGGTCCAGGGTCTCCGACTCGATCACTTCCGGCATGCGCGCCGTAACCTTGGTGACCGCGCGGGTGTAGTTTGGAATACCATGATGCTCCATCACTTTCGTGATGGAGTGGGTGGCATCATAGACTGCGGCGAAATCGGAAAAACGTTTCGCCGGGAACCAGTTCGTTCCGTAAGATATTGGTCGACCGTCCACCTGCCCGACCGTTTCCACCTGTAGAACCGCCGTTCCAGCGGACAGCCGCAGAAGCCCGGCAATGTCCTTCGATGCCCGCATGCGTTTGAGCGATAGCAGCCGACCGCTCGGCGCACGGTTCGCACGACGGACATTTTCTGTGAAGCGAGTTCGCTGACCGACGAGATACTCCAGGACATTCTCCCGCACGAAAGCACCGCGCCCCTGCTCCACCCGGACCAGCCCGCGATCGACCAGGGCAGAAACCGCCCTGCGCAGGGTGTGTCTGTTCACACCGAACCGCGCGGACAGCTCCGCTTCGGTCGGCAGGCGTTGTCCTTCCGCCCAATGACGGGTTCGGATCTCCTCCGCCAACGTCTCCTCGATCTGCCGCCAAACGGCCAGCCCGGACTCCCGATCGATTGCCGCCACGCGCTTGTTCCCGTCACAAAATGTTCACCACGAGCAGCTTTACAGCCCTACGAAACTTGATCATATTGCCCTCAAGAAGTCTGGATGTCTAGACAAATTAGGTATTCGTCGATGACCTCGAAACTCCCCTCCGCCTGCTCCCCGGAACAAAGCGCCGAGCGCCGAGCGCGCCAACGTTGGATGTCGACGCTCGCGAAGGCGAAGGCCGGTGACCTGGAAGCTCTGTGGAACAACCTCCCGTCGAAGCCCGCATGGACGGTAATTCGGTCCCCGGAAGTGGGCATGGTAATGGCCCGCGGTCGCGCGGGAGGAACCGGTGCACGCTTCAACCTCGGCGAGGTGACCGTGACCCGTTGCGCCGTCCAGCTCGACTATGGCGCGGTCGGTTTCGGCTACGTGATGGGCCGGGACAAACGGCACGCCGAACTGGCCGCGGTCATTGACGCCATCATGCAAACACCGTCGCGGCGCGAGACGCTGGAGCGGGCGGTCATTGCGCCGCTCAGTTTGCGACAAGAAGCGGCGACGCGGGAGCGCGGTCAGAAGGCCGCATCCACAAAGGTCGATTTCTTCACCCTGGTTCGGGAGAGCTGACCATGGCCGCCATGACCGATATCAAGCCCGGCTTCCACGATCCGGTGCTCGACTCGCAGGCGGTTTTTCGGGCCGTTCTCGACGCCATGGCCCGGCCAGGCCGACTGCACCGCGTCTCGCACCTGAAGGATGTCCCCGCTCCGCTCGCCCCGGCAACGGCGGCGGTCTGCCTTGCGCTGGTGGATCAGGATACGCCCCTGTGGCTGGCACCGGACATGCGGTCCCAGGGCGCCGAGACCTTCCTGCGCTTCCATTGCGGCTGCCCTCTGGTCGATGACCGTTCGACGGCGGCCTTCGCCATCGTTTCCGGCGGAAAGCTGCCCGGGCTCGACGGCTTCGCGATTGGCGACGATGCCTATCCCGAGACGTCGACGACAGTGATCGTCCAGACCGAGGGCCTCGCCACCGGTGAAGGTCTTGTTCTGCGCGGTCCCGGAATCGAAGCGACCCACCGCCTCGCCGTCTTGGGCCTGCGGAGCGGTGTTTGGCGCGAATGGGCCGATAACGGACCGCTGTTTCCATGCGGTGTCGATCTGATCCTCGTCGACGATCAGACACTGGCCGCGCTGCCGCGAACGACGACCGTTACCGAACAGGAGGCCTGACCCATGTATGTCGCCGTAAAGGGTGGCGAGAAGGCCATCGAGAATTCCAAGAAACTTCTGGCCGAGGATCGGCGGGGCGATCCGAGAGTGCCGGAACTCACCCTCGACCAGATCCGCGAGCAGTTGAGTCTCGCCGTCGATCGGGTCATGACGGAGGGATCGCTTTACGATCCAGAACTTGCGGCGCTGGCGGTGAAGCAGGCGCGCGGCGACCTGCAGGAGGCGATCTTCCTGCTGCGGGCCTATCGCACCACTCTGCCCCGCTTCGGCGACAGCGAGCCCATCGACACCGCCGAGATGTCCGTGCGCCGCCGGATCTCCGCTACCTACAAGGATCTGCCGGGTGGTCAGGTTCTGGGACCAAGCTTCGACTACACGCATCGTCTGCTCGATTTCGCGCTTGCGGCCGGGGACAACCGGCCAGCGGCGGAGATCGCGGACGCCCCGGTGGAGGGCGACATGCCCCGGGTCACCGAGATTCTCAACTACGAGGGCCTGATCGAGACCGAACAACCGGATGACGACGGCGGACCGGTGTTTGATCTGACCCGCAGCTCCCCCCGGTATCCGGCCGACCGTGCCGCCCGCCTGCAGAACTTGGCCCGCGGCGACGAAGGGTTTCTCTTGGCGCTCGGCTACTCGACGCAGAGGGGCTACGGCAACAATCATCCGTTCGCCGGAGAAATCCGGATGGGCGAGGTCGCGGTAGAGTTTGCGCCGGAGGAACTCGGTTTTCCGATTGAGATCGGCGAGATCACCGTCACCGAATGCCAGATGATCAACCAGTTCCAGGGTTCCGCCTCCCAACCACCGCAATTCACGCAGGGCTACGGCCTCACCTTCGGCCACTGCGAACGAAAGGCGATGTCCATGGCGCTGGTCGATCGGGCGCTCCGGGCTCGGGAATTCGACGAGCCGATCGACGCCCCGGCCCAGGACGAGGAATTCGTCATGGCCCACTCCGACAACGTGGAAGCTTCGGGCTTCGTGCAGCACCTGAAACTGCCGCACTACGTCGACTTCCAAGCCGAATTGGTAACCGTCCGGGCGCTGCGGAAATCGTTCGAAGAGCGGATCCGGGACGGTTCAGAAGGCAGCGTCTCCGATGCGGCCGAATAAGGACCAGACCCATGGCTGATGTGATCGACCACCCGAGCCGCGCCGCCGCGACGCCCCCCGACACCCGCGCCGCGACCGGCTACAATTTCGCCTATCTGGACGAACAGACCAAACGGATGATCCGCCGCGCCATCCTCAAAGGCGTTGCCATTCCCGGCTATCAGGTACCATTCGGTTCGCGTGAAATGCCGCTGCCCTACGGGTGGGGGACCGGCGGCATTCAGGTCACCGCCGCCGTCATCGGCCCGGACGACACCCTCAAGGTGATCGACCAGGGCGCCGACGACACCACGAACGCGGTCAATATCCGCAGTTTCTTCGCCAAGACGGCGGGCGTGGCGACGACCGAACGGACCACGGAGGCAAGCGTCATCCAGACCCGCCACCGGATTCCGGAGACGCCGCTGACGGAGGATCAGATCCTGGTCTATCAGGTGCCGATCCCCGAACCGCTGCGTTGGCTCGAGCCGCGGGAGGCGGAGACCCGGAAAATGCACGCGCTGGAGGAGTATGGCGCCATGCATGTGAGCCTCTACGAGGACATCGCCAGATACGGCCGGATCATCAAGTCTTACAACTACCCGGTCAAAGTGAACGATCGGTACGTCATGGCACCGAGTCCGATCCCCAAGTTCGACAACCCGAAGATGGATCGGATGCCGGCCCTCCAACTGTTCGGTGCCGGACGCGAGAAGCGTATCTATGCTGTCCCGCCCTATACGAAGGTGAAGTCGCTCGACTTCGAGGACCACCCATTCACCGTCGAGAGCTGGGAACAGAGCTGCGCCCTTTGCGGTGCCGGCGACAGCTACCTTGACGAGGTGGTGACCGACGACAAGGGCGGCAAGATGTTCGTCTGCTCCGACAGCGACTACTGCGAACAGCGTCGAGACGCGGGTCACCAGGGAGACGGCGGCGATTCCAACTACGCGACCCGCAACGAGATCCCCGAAAACGAGACGTCCTCCGGAGACGACAGATGACCGTCGACCCCGTTTTCCAGCGCCCCTCGCCCCTGCTCCAGGTCCGCGGCATCACCCATCGCTACGGGCACCACATCGGATGCCGGGACGTGGGCTTCGACCTCTATCCCGGCGAAGTCCTCGGGATCGTCGGCGAGTCCGGCTCCGGCAAGACCACCCTTCTCAAATGCATCTCCGGGCAGATGGAGCCGAGCGAAGGCAGCGTCGAATATCAGACCCGCGACGCCGGGCTGATCGACCTGTTCCGCATGAGCGAAGCGCGGCGTCGCCTGCTGATGCGGACCGATTGGGGCATCGTCTACCAGAACCCGCGCGACGGTCTGCGCATGCGGGTCTCCGCCGGTGCCAATGTGGGCGAGCGGCTGATGGCGATCGGAGACCGGCACTACGGCCACATCCGGTCGGAGGCGGTCGACTGGCTCGAACGGGTCGAGATGGACATCGGCCGGATCGACGACATGCCGCACACCTTTTCCGGCGGCATGCAGCAGCGTCTGCAGATCGCGCGCAATCTGGTGACGAAGCCGCGTCTCGTTTTCATGGACGAGCCGACGTCCGGTCTTGATGTTTCGGTTCAGGCCCGCCTGCTGGACCTGATCCGTGGGCTCGTCCGGACGCTAGGGATCGCATGCGTGATCGTTACCCACGATCTCGGGGTTGTGCGGCTGCTGTCGCATCGCTTGATGGTGATGAAAGGCGGCAGTGTGGTGGAAAGCGGCCTGACCGATCAGGTGCTCGACGATCCGCAGCACCCCTATACCCAACTTCTCGTCTCCTCGATTCTTCCCGTTTGACCGCTGCGGAGCGTGATGTGATGACCGCCTTCGACGACACCGTGATGCTCCACGCTCAGGGCCTGGCCAAGCACTTCGTCCTGCACAACCAGGGTGGTGTGAAGATCGACGTCTTCGATAACGTGGAGTTCACCGCCCGCCAGGGCGAGTGCGTGATTCTTGCCGGTCCGTCCGGGTCGGGAAAGTCGACGCTCCTGCGTTCGCTCTACGCGAACTACAAGCCTCAAGCCGGTTCGATTTTCGTCCGCCACGGCGCATCCTGGGTCGACCTCTGCTCCGCCCAGCCGTATCAGATCCTGGAAATTCGTCGGGACACGCTCGGCTATGTGAGCCAGTTTCTTCGGGTGATCCCGCGCGTCGCCACGCTGGACCTGGTGACCGAACCGCTCATCGGCCAGGGTCTTACCGAAGGCGCGGCCCGCGAACGTGCGGCGACGATCCTGACCCGGTTGCGCATCCCGGAAGCGCTTTGGTCCCTACCACCCGCAACCTTTTCCGGCGGCGAGCAGCAACGGGTGAACATCGCCATGACCTTCGTGCAGGACTATCCGATCCTGCTGCTGGACGAGCCGACCGCATCGCTGGACACGGAAAACTGCCAAACGGTCATCGATCTTATCAACGAGGCCAAGGCCCGGGGCGCCGCCGTAATCGGTATCTTCCACGACGCTGACGTCCGCGGCGCCGTGGGGACACGCTTCTACGATGTCGCTGAAACGAGACAGGCCGCATGAAGCACACACTGACCCTGAGCAACGCACAGATCGTCCTCGACGACGAAATCGTCCAAGGCACGATCCGCATCGAGAACGGTCGCATCGCTGACATCGCCGCCGGCGGCACCAGTCTCGCCGCGGCCGAAGACCTTGAGGGCGACTATCTCTGCCCCGGACTGGTGGAGCTGCACACCGACAACCTGGAGAAGCACGTCCAACCGCGCCCGAAGGTCCACTGGCCGACGTCTTCCGCCCTGCTTGCACACGATGCCCAGGTCGTTGCTTCAGGCATTACGACAGTGCTCGATGCCATCGCGGTCGGCGGCACGCTGAGCGAGGATGTCCGGGACTATCTGGTGCGGGAGTCTTCCGAGGCCATCCACAGATTCCGGGCCGACGGACTGCTGCGCGCCGACCATCACCTGCACATGCGCTGCGAGGTCGCGCACAAGGACGTCCTGACCTTGTTCGAGCCGTTCAAGACGGATCCGCTGGTCCGACTGGTCTCGCTGATGGACCATACGCCCGGCCAGCGGCAGTTCGTGAACCTGGAAAAACTGCGGATCTACTACAAGGGCCGCCATCACCTCGACGACGCCGCATTCGAGAAGATGATCGTCGACCGGAAGGAAGCGCAGGCTCTCTACTCCGAGAAGCACCGCAAAGCTCTGGTGGAGATGGCGCGCGAGGCCGGGCACCCGATCGCCAGCCACGACGACGCGACCGTCGAGCATGTCGACGAGGCGGTCGAGATGGGCCTGACCATCAGCGAGTTTCCGACCACGCTGGAGGCGGCCCGCGCAGCCAGTTCCAAAGGCATGCGTACCGTCATGGGCGGACCGAATGTGGTCCGCGGCGGTTCGCACTCCGGCAACGTCTCGGCGGCGGATCTGGCCGAGGCAGGACTGCTGGACGCGCTGTCGAGCGACTATGTGCCCGCCAGCCTTCTGCACGGTGCCCTCCTGCTCAACGCCAAGCACGGCATTGCCCTGCCGAAAGCGCTCGCCACCGTGACCAGCAACCCGGCCGATATGATCGGCATGGAGGATCGCGGCCGTATCGCTCAAGGCAGACGGGCGGATCTGGTCCGATTCCGGCGCCTCAACGACGGGGTTCCGGCAGTCCGGCGGGTATGGCGCGAAGGGGTGCGGGTGCTGTGACGGATGAAACGCCGCCGATCACGAAGAAGCTCCGAGCAGACGGCCCGCTGATCCACCCGGACGCCCATGTGGTAGATAGCTCTTTCGGCGCCTGGACCGAAGTCGGCGCACGGACCAGCGTTGTCGAGAGCAGTTTCGACGACTACAGCTACGTGGTCTCGGACAGCCAAATAATCTACACGACGATCGGGAAGTTCTCGAACATCGCCTCCCACACGCGCATCAATCCAGGCAATCATCCGCACTGGCGCGCCAGCCTGCACCACTTCATGTATCGCGCCGAGATGTATGGGCTGGGCGAGGACGAAGCGGATTTCTTCGACTGGCGGCGCAAGCATCACTGCACCATCGGGCACGACACCTGGATCGGCCATGGCGCCGTGATCATGGCTGGCGTGCGCATCGGCGACGGCGCCATCGTTGGATCCGGTTCGATCGTGACGAAGGACGTGCCGCCCTACACCATCGTCGTCGGCAACCCGGCGCGCGTCCTGCGCCGCCGGGTATCGGAGACGGTCGAGGAGAAGCTGCGACGGATCGCCTGGTGGGACTGGGATCACGAGGAATTAGGTCAAAGAATGAACGACTTCCGCACCCTCGACGCCGAAGCCTTCGCCGAAAAGTACGACGGTTGACCCCACCATGAAGCACGGCATCGACCGGGGCGCTCTGATCCTGGTGGTCGGCCCCTCCGGCTCCGGGAAGGACACGCTGATCGACGCAGCGAAGTCCGCTCTGTCCGGCAACCCGCGCTTTCATTTTCCGCGACGGGAGATCACCCGGCCCGCCGAAGCCGGCGGCGAGGACCATATTCCAATCGATACAGAGACCTTCGAGACCCGGCGCGACGGCGGTTCCTATGCCCTCGCCTGGGGCGCGCACGGCCTATTCTACGGGGTCCCCGGCGTCATCGCCGACATACTGGAAGGCGGCACGTCCGTCGTCGTCAACGTGTCGCGATCGGTCATCGACGAGGCCCGCAGCCGATTTCCTCCGACCGCGGTGGTGACTCTGTCGGTTCCGGAAGACGTGCTGCGCGCCCGCCTATCGGCCCGCGGCCGCGAAAGCGCCGAACAGATCGAAGCACGCGTCGCACGCGCCGCCGCCGTTCCGGTGGGCGGCGCCAACGTCTTCGCGGTCGTGAACGACGGAACTATCGACTACGCCGTCGACAGGTTCCTGGAAGCACTGCGGCAAGCGGACACGCTGACCGCCTGACCCCCGTCACCAAACCGTCACCGCCTGATCTCCAAAACTTCACGGTTCCGTCACCGGGGTTTTGCCCTCCGCGCGTACCTACCGCTTCGCGACCATCGAACCAGTCGGCCGACCACTCCCCGCCGTAGAAGGTGCGGTGGCGCTCGCGGTTCGCAACAGCGGAGCTCGCCATGCTGCACATCCGTCACCTCGACAAGCAATTCGGCACCGTGCGGGCGGTGGACGATGTCTCTCTGCAGATTCCGAACGGGCAGATGGTCGGCGTAATCGGGCGCTCCGGCGCCGGCAAGTCCACCCTGCTGCGCCTGATCAACCGGTTGGCCGAGCCGACCGGCGGAAGCGTGACGTTTGAGAACCTGGAGGTCAGCACGCTCAAGGGCCGGGAGCTGATGGCCTGGCGGGCTCGGTGCTCGATGATCTTCCAGCAGTTCAACCTGGTGAACCGGCTCGACGTGATCACCAACGTCCTGCTCGGCCGCCTGAACTACCACGGCTTCCTCGACAGCATGCTCAAGCGCTTCTCGCCGGCGGAGCGCGCCATGGCGATCCGGGCGCTCGACCGCCTCGACATGGCGCAGACCGCGCTCCAGCGCGCGGACACGCTCTCTGGCGGACAGCAGCAGCGCGTGGCCATCGCTCGCGCCCTGATGCAGGAACCGCGGATCCTGCTTGCGGACGAACCGATCGCCTCGCTCGACCCGCGAAACGCCGCCGTCGTGATGGATGCCCTCCGCGCCATAAACCGGGAGGAAGGGATCACGGTGATCTGCAACCTCCACACCCTCGACACCGCCCGCACCTATTGCGACCGCATCGTCGGCATGCAGGGCGGCCGGGTGGTGTTCGACGGCGAGCCGGACGCGCTCACCACCGACGCCGCCCGCGAGATCTACGGCGTCGACGGCATGGACGAGGCGCTGAGCGAAAGCGTCACGTCCACCTCCCTCGGATCGCCCCAGAACGAGGCCGATCCGCGGCCCGCCGCGGTCGCCTGACGATCCTCACAAGACCGCAGTCTACGCAAAGCCCCAAACGCATCCGCGTCCAAGGAGACAAGGCAATGATCGCACGTCGCATTCTGCTCGCCGCCGCCGGTATGGCGGCCCTGGCGGCCACCACCGCCACCGAGACCCTGGCCGCCGACGACTGGCGCAAGGAAGTCCCTGTATTCCGCGTCGGCATCCTCGGCGGCGAGAACGAAGCCGACCGGCTGAAGAACTATGCGTGCTTCAAGGAGCATCTGCAGGCCCGCCTGGACGTGCCGGTCGAGCTGTATCCGGCGTCCGACTACGCCGGCGTCATGCAGGGCCTGATCTCCGGCAACCTGGAATACGCCGGTCTCGGTTCTTCCGGCTATGCCGGCATCGCCATTCAGGACCCGGACGCGGTCGAGCCGCTGGTCACGACCGAGCAGGTCGACGGTTCCCTCGGCTACTACTCGGTGATGTATGTCCGCGCCGACAGCCCCTACAAGTCGCTGGACGACCTTAAGGGCAAGACCCTGGCCTTCGCCGATCCGAACTCGACCTCCGGCTATCTCGTTCCGGCCTATGAGCTGAAGAGCCAGGGCTACGACCCGAAGGAATTCTTCTCCAAGACCGGCTTCGGCGGTGGTCACGAGCAGGCCGTCGTCGCCGTTCTGAACAACCAGTACGACGCGGGCGTCACCTGGACCTCGGGTGTGGGCGAGAAGTCGCAGGGATACTCGCGCGGCAACCTGCGCAAGATGGTCGACAAGGGCGCGCTCGACATGAACGACATCCGGATCATCTGGAAGTCGAACCTGATCACCAACGGCCCGCGGGTCATCCGTAGGAACGTTCCCCAGGAGCTCAAGGACCTGATGCGGGGCATCCTGGTCAGCCTGCCGCTCGAGAACCGGGAGTGCGCCCAGGCCATCGCCGGCGGGGAGTTCAACAGCTTCCAGCCGGTCGGCCACGATTTCTACAAGCCGATCATCGAGATGCGCCGCGAGCTGCAGGCCGCGCGCCGCGGCTGACGGCACCATCCCGGCGGGCGGAGGACACCGGTCCTCCACCCGTTTCTCGTCAATTCTAGCGGAGGGCGGCGCCGTGGGCTCCTCTCAGGCCGATCCGAAGAGCTTCCAGATCCCGGCGGACCGCGATCCGGTAGACGTGTTCGAACGTCACCGCGCCGAGCTTGAGCGATCCCGTCTGACGGCGACCGTGCTGTACGGCGGCCTCTTCGTCCTCGCGCTGGCAGCGGCGGTCTATATCTCGAACTTCTTTCCCGACAGGCTTGCCGCTGGCGTGCCGAAGATCGGCGACTACATCTACGACATCCTGCCGGTGCTGGACCCCGCCCTTCTTTTCGCGGATAGCAAGACCGAAGGCTCCGTCGCCTACTGGTACTTCAACCTGCCGAAATACGTTCAGCTGCTGGCCGAGACGATCAACATGGCGCTGTTCGCGACGATCTTCGGCGCGTTCGGCGGGCTGATCCTATGCTTTCCGGCCAGCCGCAATCTGGCCCCCACCGGTTGGATCTATTTCGTCTGCCGGCGCTACATGGAATTCTGCCGCGGCGTGCCGGAGGCGATCTTCGCCATCGCCTTCGTCTGGGCCTTCGGCATCGGCCCGCTCGCGGGCATCGTCGCCATCGCCATCCATTCCGCAGGCGCCCTGGGCAAGCTGTTCTCCGAAGTGAACGAGAACATCGACACCAAGCCGATGGAGGGTATCCGAGCCTCGGGCGGGTCGTGGTTCGACGAGATCCGACACGGCGTCCTGCCGCAGGTCCTGCCGAATTTCGTGAGCTACACGCTGCTCCGGTTCGAGATCAACATCCGCGCCTCCTCGATCATCGGCTTCGTCGGCGGCGGCGGGATCGGCCAAGAGCTCTACTACGTCATCAATTTCAATTTCTACGAAGAGGTCAGCGCGCTGGTCCTGCTGATCGTCGCGACGGTGACCTGCGTCGACCTCATCTCCGAGCGCGTCCGCCACCGCTTCATCGGCCGCGAGAACCTGGTCCGGGAGAACCTGGCATGAGCGCTGTCACCGATGCCGATATCCGCGCCGCGGCGGAACGCTTTCCGGAAGTGTTCACGGAGCCGGCGCGGGTCGTCTGGGGCCGCCGCGCCCTGTTCGTCGGGGCCATCGCCTATTTCGCGTTCTGCGTCTGGGCGTTCGAGATCACCTTCGAGCGGCTGTTCGGCGGGCTGCACAAGATGGGGCACGTGATCTACAGCATGGTGATCTGGAACGACTTCCTGAGCTGGGATTTCACCGGCATCCTGATCGGCCTCGGCGAAACCGTCGGCATGGCCCTGCTGGGCACCACCATCGCGTCGATCTTCGCGCTGATCTTCGGCTTCGTCGCCGCCAAGAACGTGGTGCCGAACCGGATCGTCCACCATGTCGTGCGGCGCTTCCTCGACATCCTGCGCGGGGTCGACACGCTGATCTGGGCGCTGGTCTTCGTCCGCGCGGTCGGGCTCGGGCCCTTGGCGGGCGTGCTGTCGATCATCGTCAGCGATACCGGCACCCTGTCGAAGCTCTATTCCGAGGCGGTGGAGAACATCGACCGAAAGCCGATCGAGGGCGTGCGGTCCACCGGCGCCGGCCGGATGCAGGGCTACCGTTTCGGGTTTCTGCCCCAGGTCATGCCGGTCTTCCTGTCCCTGTCGCTCTACTGGTTCGAGAGCAACACCCGGTCGGCGACGATCCTGGGCATCGTCGGCGCCGGCGGCATAGGCATGCAGCTCTCCGAACGGATGAAGGTGCAGTACTGGGATCAGGCGGCATTCATCATCCTGCTGATCCTGCAGACCGTGGCGCTGATCGACACCCTGTCCAAGTGGATCCGCATGCGCCTGATCGGCAAACGCGAGCTCTAGTCCCGATTGCGCATCTTGCGTCCGCCGGGAATCCGGTTACCGTCGCCGCCCATGAAAACCGACGTCGATTACATTTACGGCGAGACCCTGCCCGAGCCGGGAACCGCCATGGAAGTGGTGTCCGGGATCCGATGGATCCGCATGCCCCTGCCCTTCGCCTTGGATCATGTGAACCTGTTCCTGCTCGATGACAGCGACGAAGGCTGGGTGCTGGTCGACACCGGCGCCGCGCTGAAACCGACCCAGGACCTTTGGGAGCAGGTGCTGGCGAACGAGCTGCAGGGCAAGCCGATCTCGCAGATCATCGTCACCCACTTCCACCCCGACCATGTCGGCAATGCCGGCTGGCTCCAGGAGCGTACGGGAGCGCCGCTCTGGATGAGCCGAACCGAATGGCTATCCGCCCGGGTGAACCGGGCCGAAGCTCAGGAACAGTTCCAGCAATACGCCCCGGAGTTCTATCGTCGCACCGGGCTGAACGACCTGCTGGTCGAAGAACTGCGCGACCTCGGCAATCACTTCCACTCGCTAGTGTCGCCGGTGCCGCCGATCTACCGTCGGATCAGCGAAGAGAGTGCCCTGGACATCGGAGGCAGAACCTGGGTGCCGATCCTCGCCGGCGGTCATTCGCCCGAGCATGTCTGCCTCTATTGCCCGGACGACAATCTGGTGCTCGGCGGCGATTTCCTGCTGCCGCGGATTTCTCCGAACGTTTCGGTCTGGTGGAACGAGCCGGAGGGCAATCCGCTGGCGGACTACATCCGCTTTCTCGACTCGCTCGACTACATGGAGCCGGACATTCTGGTCCTGCCGTCCCACGACCGACCCTACCGCCGCCTGCACGAGCGCCGAGCCGATCTGATCGCCCACCACCACGAGCGCTTCGATCTCGCGCTGGAGGTCTGCGCTGCACCGTCGACGGCGGCCGACGTCATGTATCAGATGTTCAAGCGCCAGTTGGACGCGCACCAGAGCCGCTTCGCCATCGGCGAGTCCCTGGCCCATCTGAACTATCTGGTCGACGAGGGCCGGCTGGAACGGGTGGCGGACGACAACGGCATCTGGCGCTTCGTCGCAGCGGGCTGACGCGGCGCAGCGGCGGCGCGGCACAAGAGCGGAAAGCCGACGAGGCTTTGAAACCGGCTCTGACGGACGCAGTTCCCGCTCGAACCCATGCCCGACTTCGTGGAATACTGACGGCGCGTGACGCCGACCAATTAGAGTTGCGATCCGCCCGGAGGAGCGGTAACCGCCCCCGGTCCTGGGAGGATGCCCGGCCATTTGTAGACCCACCCGCATGGACGCGGTGACCAGGAGGGTTTTCCCTTGTCCCAGGCCGAAACCTACCGCGACGATCCGACCGCCCCGCAGCGGGATGCCGAAGCGCCGACGCCGTCGCCGACCACCCCTGACCTCGTCGCCTGGTGTCTGGACCGACTGAACCACCACGACGCCATCGCACAGCACGACCCGCTCGCGACCGGTGTGCGCAGTCTCGCGATCGACCTGTTGGAACACCTGGACGAGGGCTCGCTCGACCTCGCGGCGCTGCATCCCGTCGTCCGCGAGATCAGCGACCATGCCCTCGTCGACCGCGCTGGCCGACTGCGGGACCAGTGCCCGACCGCCGACTGGAAGGCGACGGTCGATGCGGTTCTTGCCCCGCTTGAAGAGGCCGGCTTGGCCGAGATCCGCGCCGCCGTCGAAACCACCCGCGCCGGGATCGTGTTCACCGCCCATCCGACCTTCGCCATGTCTCGGTCGCTGCGTGGGATCCTCGCCGATATCGCTAGCGGCGACGCCGGCGCCGTCTCCCGCCTCGGCGACATACCGCACGCGCCGGATCCGTCGATCACCCTGACGGCTGAACACGACGACGTCCGCTCCGCCCTACTCAACGCCCAGGATGCGCTTCGCAAGCTCAACGGGGCTATCCTCGACTGGCTCGAGACCCATGTGCCGAACAAATGGTGGACCCTGCGCCCTGCGCCGATGCAGCTCGCCACATGGGTCGGCTACGACCTGGACGGCCGTACAGACATCCATTGGGCCGAAACGCTGCGCATCCGCCTCGAAGAAAAATCGATCCAACTCGCCCGCTACCGCGATGGCCTTGCCGAGATCGGCGGCGACGAGGTGACACCGGTAGTCGAGCGGCTCACGGCAGCGCTGGCGGAGACCGCCGCCCAGACGGCGCAATTCGCGGGCGACCTCACCGACCCGGATGTGGTGGTGGCGGCCGCCAACCGACTGACCGCCGACGGGCCCGGGCGCCTGACGTCGCTCGCCCCGGTCCTGGACGCTCTAGACTCGGTCATCGCCGACGAGCCCGATCGGGACCGGCGCCACGCGCTCTGCGTGATGGCGGCGGAGATGCACGCTTGCGGCCTCGGCATCGGAAAGATCCACATGCGGGTCAATGCCGCCCAGGTTCGGTCCGCCGTTCAAGCCGATCTTCAGCTTTCCGGGCTCGCCGAGTTCCACGACCGCCGCGCGCTCGCCGCCGCCGCAGACAAGGCCGCCGGAACACGGGCGGCGAACGTCAATTTCGGCGCGGTCTTTCAGGAAAGCATGACGGCGCGTCGGCAGATGATGCTCTGCGCGCAGATCCTCAAGCATATCGACTCCGATGCGCCGATCCGCTTCCTGATCGCGGAGGTCGAGGCACCGGCGACGATCATGGGAGCGGTCTATCTCGCCCGGCACTACGGCATCGCCGACAAAGTCGACATCTCGCCGCTCTTCGAATCCCCGCCGGTGATCGAGCGCGGCGGGCGGTTCATGGAGCGGTTGCTCGACGAGGAGGAGTATGTCGCCTACATCCGGGCGCGCGGACGGATCAGCCTGCAGTTCGGCTTCTCCGACAGCGGTCGCTTCATGGGTCAGATCGGCGCCGACCTGGCGATTGAACGGCTGCAGATCCAGGTCGCGCGGGCGATGGCGACGCGCGGAATCGAAGGGGTCGAAGTGCTGCTGTTCAACACCCACGGCGAGTCGATGGGCCGTGGCGGCTATCCCGGAACACTGGCCGAACGGTTCGACCACCTGTTCACCCCATGGGCCCGCTCGCGCTACGCCGAAAAACGGCTACCCGCCCATGCCGAGATGAGCTTCCAGGGTGGCGACGGGTATCTGTATTTCGCGACGCCGGCGCTGGCTGAAGCCACCGCGTGCGGCATCGCGCTGTGGGCGCTCACTCCCCCCGCTATCCACACACCTTCGGACGACGCGTTCTACGCAGATATCAACTTCTCCTGGGACATCTATCGCGCGGTGAAGGCTTGGCAGGAAGCGCTGTTCGAGGATGCGCACTATCAGGACGTCCTTGGCGCCTTTCCCCCAAATCTTCTGCCCTCGACCGGCTCGCGCAAGACCCGGCGCCAGAGCGGAACTTCGAAGGGATCGGGGGCACGCGGCATGCGCGCGATCCCCCACAACGCCGCGCTCCAGCAACTCGCCGCGCCGGCCAACGTGATGGGCGGGCTCGGCCTCGTCGCGCGGCGTGAGCCGGAACGATTCCTGTCGCTCATGCAGGGCTCGCCCCGGTTCGAGCGGCTGATGCGCATGGTGATGCGATCTCGACGATTGACCAGCATGGCCGTGCTTCGGACCTATGCCGATCTCTACAGTCCGAGTTTCTGGACCATCCAGGCCTCGCGGGCCGACAGCGAGGACACGGCAAAGGTCGCATACCGGATCGCCGATCGTCTTCACCGGCGGGACCACGACCATGCGATCCAGAGGCTCGCCAACCTCTTGTCACGCGACCGCCGGCAGCTCGATGCGGTATGCGGCGACCTGGAGAGCGCCGGTATCGGCGACCGCAGTTTCCCCAGGGAGCTGTACGTCCTGCACGCCGTCCGGCTGGTGATGATCATGCAGGCGTTTGCGCTGACGGCGTCGACACCCCTGTTCTCGCATCGCCACGACCTGAGTCATGAAGCGCTGATCGACACCGCTCTCGACCTCCGGTTCAGCGAGGTCGCCGACACGATCGAGGCGATCTTCCCGACCGGGCGGGAAGCCGCGGAAGCGTTCTCCGCCCTGACCGAGCCGAGCGACATCGCCGCCGAGCAGGCGGGTTATCCGGAAGTGAAGCGCGGCATCGCCGATCCCCTGCGATGGATCGACGGCGCGATCAAGGAGATCAGCGTCGGCATCTCTCATTTCTACGGGGCATATGGGTAGTGCGGAGGCTCTCGCGCTCGCGCCGGACTCCGCGATAGGTTCGTGGGGAATGGGCTAGGTACAGGACCCGATCCAGGATCGCACCACGGAGGGAGAGAGCACAGCTCGTGCCCTCCCCCGTCCGAAACCCTCAATCCATCGGCCCGACGACCCCGCTGACCAGATTCTCTCGGTACAGCGCCGCCTCGTCCAACCAGGCACCGGCGCGCTCGAAGCGATCGATGACCCGCGCTGTCGACGTCTCGAGTTCGGCCCGCGCCGCCTCCGCGGCCTCGACGGTAATTTCCTGGAAGCGGATTTCGTCCCCTGGGCGGAGGCGCCCCAGTCGCGGCACATCGGCCGAGATCACCGTGCCGACCTTCGGGTATCCGCCGGTCGTCTGGTGATCGGCCAGCAGCAAGATCGGCATCCCGTTCCCGGGAACCTGAATGGCGCCGGTCACGATGCCGTCGGACACGATGTCATGGCCCTTGATGTGAGTCAGTGCGGGCCCATCCAGACGGATGCCCATACGGTCAGCCTCGCGGGTACAGGCATAGGTTTCTGTGAAGAGACCCGCGATGCTGTCCCGCGAGAAGAAATCGTCCTGCGGTCCCAGTACCACGCGGATCGGTCCCTGGACCCGGGCCCAGTCGAGATCGGCACACTTCATCTCGCTACGCTCGCCGACGCTGTCCTGCGCCAGCGGCAACAGGTCACCGTCCTTCACAGCCCGTCCGTCGATCCCGCCGATCTGAGATCGCGTGTACGTCGCCCGGGAGCCGTAGACCTCCGGTACGTGCACACCGCCCTCGACGGCGAGATACGCCACACCGGTATCGGACAGACCGCCGATCCGGAACTTGGTGCCCCGTGAGAACCGTACCGACCGGTTGGCCTCAACCGGGCCGCCACGCTCTCCCTGCACTTCCAGGGCTGCGACCGTCCCCACAAGGGCGACCCTGACCGAGTCCGCCTCGACCTCCAGCGTCGGCCCCATGACCCGCAGCTCAAGCGCCGCGGCATCCGGGCGGTTACCGACCAAGGCATTGGCGATGGCGAGCGCCACCGGATCCAGCGCGCCCGACGGCGGTACCCCGAGATGCTGGACATGGGGCCGGCCCTTGTCCTGGATCGTCGGCGCGAAACCGGCGTTGATCACACGGAGCGCGCTCATGACGCCGCTCCCGCATCCTGCGGCTCGATCACCGGGTCCCCCGCGTCGGCCCTCGCTCTCATATCTCGGTAGGTCGTCTCGTCGATCTCGTAGAACTGCACGCTGTCGCCGGCATTGAGCAGGATCGGCTCGTCGCGTCGCAGGTCGAAGAGCTCGATCGGCGTGCGACCGAGCAGGTGCCAGCCTCCCGGCGACTCCTTGGTGTAGATGTTGGTCAAATTGGTTGCGATAGCGACCGAGCCCCCCGGCACCCTAACCCGAGGTTCGGTGCGGCGCGGCAACGCGAGTTCGTCCGGTAGGACCCCGAGATAGCCGAGGCCCGGCATGAATCCCATCATGTAGCACTCGTAGGTGCCGCCGGAATGGATCTCGACAACCTTCTCCGGGCTCAGTCCCGTCCGCTCGGCCACATCCTCCAAGTCGGGGCCGTATTCGCCGCCGTAGAGCGTCGGCACCCGCCAGAGGCGACCGGACCCGGCCTCGTCGCTGAGATCCGGCAACAGGGCATCGACCCGCGCCTCGATCTCAGCGCGCCGTATCACGGTCGGATCGAAATGCACCATCAGCGATCGAAACGTAGGTACGAGGTCGACGATCCCCGCCACACGGGCATCGCGCAGTGCCCGCCCAAGGCTGGTTACGCGCCGGTTGATGGCCCGGTCCACCACGGTGCCGAACTCGACGACCAGGGCCGTGTCCCCGGCGGTGAGAAACCGTGGACCGGTCGATGTGTTTTCGGGGCCGGATGGGGGCATGGACCTGTCCGTTCGTGCGGTGTTAACTCAGCGAGGTTCCCACTTCCGTAGGATGAGTTCGCGATGGCGCGCAAGGTCAATCTCAATGCCGATATGGGCGAAGGCTTCGGCGACTACGATATCGGCAACGACGGCGAGATGCTGAAGATCATCAAGTCGGCGAATGTGGCCTGCGGATTCCACGGCGGCGACTGGAACGTCATGGACAGGGTCTGCAAACAGTCCAAGGAGCGTGGCGTCTCGGTCGGCGCCCATCCCGGCTTCAACGACCTGTGGGGTTTCGGGCGCCGCCGCATCCAGATGAAAACGGGCGACGTGGAGCGCATGGTCTGCTACCAGATCGGCGCCCTCCAGGCGATGGCGACCGCCAACGGCATGAAGGTGACTCATGTGAAGACGCATGGCGCGTTGGGCAACATCTGCGCCGTCGAGCTTGACTGGGCCCAGGCGATCGGCCGGGCGATCAAGGCGGTGGACCCGTCGCTGATCTTCCTCGCCCCGACCGGCAGCAAGATGATCGACGTCGCCCAGGACATGGGCCTCACCTTCGCCTCAGAAGTCTTCGCCGACCGGACCTACGACGACGACGGTAACCTGACGCCGCGCAGCCAGCCGAACGCCATGGTTCACGACCCCGACGAGGCGGCGCAGCGTGTGATCCATATGATCGAGAACCAGGAGGTGGTCTCGACCACGGGCAAGCACGTGCCGGCCGTCGTTCACTCGATCTGTGTCCACGGCGATGAGCCGACTGCCGTTGCGGTCGCCAGCAGGGTTCGCGCCGGCATCGAGGCCGCCGGCATCGAGATCGTGCCCCTACCCGAGATGGAGCTTGGCTGACCAATGACCTCCCCGGCCTTCTCGCATTCGGAATACACGGCCCGACAGAACGCCGTGCGCGCGTCCATGGAGAAGGCGGGCATCGACACCCTCGTCGTCACCGAGCCGGCGAACATGTGCTACCTGACCGGCTACGACGGCTGGTCGTTCTATACTCCGCAGTGCCTGCTCATGGCGCTCGAGCTGGACGAGCCGGTCCTGATCGTGCGCGGAATGGACGCCAACGCCGGCAGGGTGACGACCCACCTGCGCCACGACAACATCCTGGGGTTCCCGGACCACTACGTGCAGCAGTCCGACCGTCATCCGATGGACTGGGTGGCCGAGGAGATGTCGCGGCGCGGCATCGACGGCGGCACCGTCGGCCTGGAGATGGACAGCTACTACTTCTCGCCCATGGCCTACGAGCACCTGAAAAGGGGGCTGCCGAACGCCCACTTCGCCAACGGCAACAACGTCGTGAACTGGGTGCGCTCCATCAAGTCGCCGGCTGAGATCGCCTATATGCGCGAAGCCGCGACGATCATCGCGGAGACCATGCGGGTCGGCATCGAGGCGGTTCAGCCGGGCGTGCGACAATGCGATGCGGTCGCCCGGATCTACGACACCGCGATCCGCGGCGTCGACGGGATCGGCGGCGACTATCCGGCCATCGTGCCCATGCTGCCCTCCGGCGTCGGCGCGTCGACCCCGCATCTCACCTGGTCGGACGCGCCGTTCAAGAACGGCGAGGCCACGATTCTGGAGTTGGCGGGCGTGCGCCGCCGCTACCATTGTCCCATGGCGCGCACGGTCTCCCTCGGAAAGCCGCCGCAGAAGCTGGCCGACGCCAGCGCCGTCATCTGCGACGGGATCGCCGCTGCCCTCGACGCCGCCAAACCGGGGGCAACCTGCGAGGAGGTAGAGGCGGCGTGGCGGCGGGAGCTCGCCAAATCCGGCTTCGAGAAGGAGAGCCGGATCGGCTACTCGGTCGGCCTGAACTACCCGCCGGACTGGGGCGAGCACACCATGAGCCTGCGCCCGGGCGACAGGACCGTGATCCAGCCGAACATGACGTTCCACATGATACCCGGCCTGATGCTCGACGACTGCGGGATCGAAATCTCGGAGTGCTTCCTGATCACCGAGACCGGTGCGGAATGCTTCTACGACTTCCCGCGGCCAATGGTGGTCAAGGAGTAGCGTCCAGGCTGTAGCGGGTATGAAAAGGGTCCAGAGACCGTGTCGACACGACACCGGTCGACTAATTCTGCAGAATAATCGTCAGTAAATCTTGCAGCGCAGCAAAAGATCGCTATTTTCCGGCCATCCCAACGTTGGTGGCCCCCAAAAATGTCGCTCCGCAATATCGCGATCATCGCGCATGTCGACCATGGCAAAACGACCCTCGTCGACGTGCTCCTGAAGCAGTCCGGTACGTTCCGCGAGAACCAGCAGACCGCTGAGCGGATGATGGACAGCAACGACATCGAGCGGGAGCGCGGGATCACAATTCTCGCGAAATGCACCTCGGTCGACTGGAAGGGCACGCGGGTCAACATCGTCGACACCCCGGGCCATGCCGATTTCGGCGGCGAAGTGGAACGGATCCTGACCATGGTCGACGGTGCGCTGCTGCTGGTCGACGCGTCGGAGGGTCCGATGCCGCAGACGAAGTTCGTTCTGGGCAAAGCTCTGGCGCTTGGCCTGCGGCCGATCGTCGTGGTCAACAAGGTCGACAAGCCGGAACAGCGCGCTTACGAGGTCCAGGACGAGGTATTCGATCTGTTCGGCGCGCTCGGCGCCGACGAGCACCAGCTCGATTTCCCGACGATCTTCTCCTCCGCCAAGATGGGTTGGGCGTCCGAGACCCCGGACGCTCCGGGCACGGACATGTCGGTTCTTTTCGAGCGCATCGTCGCCCATGTCCCGGAGCCGACCGTCGAACCGGACGAGCCGTTCTCGATGCTGGCGACCACGGTAGAGAGCGATCCGTATCTGGGTCGCATTCTGACGGGGCGCATCCAGTCCGGAAAGATCAAGCCGAACACCCATCTCAAGGCCCTGTCGCGTACGGGCAAGGAGCTGGAGCGGGCGCGGGTATCGAAGATTCTTGCCTTCCGCGGTCTGGAGCGCACGCCGCTGGATGAGGCCTCGGCCGGTGACATCGTCGCCCTTGCCGGCTTCTCGGAGGCGACCGTTGCCGACACCCTTTGCGCGCCCGAAGTCGAAGCGCCACTGCCCGCCAACCCGATCGACCCGTCGACCATCGCCGTCACCTTCGCGGTGAACGACAGCCCGCTGGCCGGGCGCGAGGGCGACAAGGTGACCTCCCGCCTAATCCACGACCGGCTGTTCCGCGAGGCGGAGGGCAATGTGGCCATTCGGGTCAAGGAGACCGAGGACAAGGACGCGTTCGAGGTGTCCGGCCGCGGCGAATTGCAGCTCGCCGTGCTGATCGAGCAGATGCGCCGGGAAGGCTTCGAGCTTTCGATCAGCCGGCCGCGGGTGCTGCTGAAGACCGATCCCGAGACCGGTCAGCGCCAGGAGCCGATCGACGAGGTTTTCGTCGACGTCGACGAAGAATTCTCCGGCGCGGTGATCGAGGCGATCACGATCCGCAAGGGCGAGCTTCTGGAGATGAAGCCGTCCGGCGGCGGCAAGCAGCGTCTGGTCTTCGATGCCCCGGCGCGCGGCCTGATCGGCTATCACGGCGAGTTCCTGACGGCGACCCGCGGAACCGGCATCATGAACCGGGTGTTTAAAGGCTATGCACCGTACAAGGGCCCGATCCCCGGCCGCCGCGCCGGCGTGCTGGTCTCGATGGAACAGGGCGAGGCGGTGGCCTATGCGCTGCAGAACCTGGAGGAACGCGGACCGCTCATGGTGTCGCCCGGCGACAAGGTCTATTCCGGCATGGTGCTGGGCGAGCACAACAAGGGCCAGGACCTCGAGGTCAACCCGCTGAAGTCGAAGCAGCTCACCAACTTCCGCGCGTCGGGCAAGGACGACGCGCTCGACCTGACACCGCCGATCAAGATGACCCTGGAGCGGGCGATCGCCTATATCGAGGACGACGAACTGGTCGAGGTGACGCCGAAGAGCATCCGCCTGCGCAAACGCTACCTCGACCCGCACGAGCGCAAGCGCATGCTGAAGAAGAGCGTCCAGCAGAGCGCCTAGGTCTTGGAGCCAGGTGCAGCCCCTTCACCGGGGCATTCCCACGACTGCTGATCAGATCTTCGCCATCCGCCCCTCGATCGGATACTGCGGATCGTTGTAGCCTGGGGTCGACGGGTGGCCCGGCGCCACGAGCCCGTGGATCAGCGCCTCGTCCTCGGCGGTGAACGCGTAGTCCAGCGCCTTCAGATAGCCCTGCCACTGGTCCATCGTCCTCGGCCCGGCGAGGGTCGCGGTGACCAGCCTGTTGTTCAGCACCCACTGCACGGCGAGGTCGATCGGCGTCGCCCCTTTGGCTTCCGCGTGCGCCTTGATCTTCTGCACGATCTCCAGGCTCTCGTGGCGCCATTCTGTCTGCATCATCCGCTTGTCCTGACGTCCCGCGCGACTGCCCTCCTCCGGTGCGACGTTCGGCGCGTACTTGCCGGTCAGAATGCCGCGGGCGAGCGGGCTATAGGGCACCACGCCGAGGCCGAAATATCCGCAGGCCGGCAGGTGCTCGACCTCGGGCATGCGGTTCAGGGCGTTGTAGTAGGGCTGGCTGACGATCGGACGGTCGATGCCGATCGCGTCGCACAGCCGGCAGATCTCTGCGACCCGCCAGGAGCGGTAGTTCGACACCCCGAAATAGCGGATCTTGCCCGCACGCATCAGGTCGGCGATCGCCATCACCGTCTCCGACAGCGCCGTGGCGTGGTCCTCCTTGTGCAGGTAGTAGATGTCGATCACGTCGGTGCCGAGCCGCTTCAGGGACGCGTCGCAGGCCATCTGCACCCAGCGCCGCGACAGCCCGCCCCGGTTCGGATCGCCGCCGAGCGGATTGGCAAGCTTGGTCGCCAGCACCCAGTAGTCCCGCTCCGCCGCGATCGCCCGGCCGACGACCGCCTCGCTCGCCCCGCCGTTATAGGCGTCGGCGGTATCGATGAAGTTTATTCCGGCCTCCCGAGCGGCGGCGACGATCTCGCGGCTCTCGGCTTCAGGCGTCGGTCCGCCGAACATCATGGCGCCGAGGCAGAGCGGCGAAACCTTCAGGCCGGAACGGCCGAGCGTGCGGTAGTCCATGCAATCCTCCCGTGCGGAACCGGGGGAGTCTCGTGCCCCCGGCGGCGGCTGTCCAGCCATGGCGTACTTGGTAGCGGCCCCGGTGGCCGACAGCCTCTTGCCTCCCGCCCGCCCGCGTGGTGCCATCCCGGCCAACAAGACCGACCGCCCGAGGGAGGGGCACCATGAGCACCGACACCCTGTCAGCCGAAACCCGCGAGAAGCTGTCCACGGTCAGCACCGCGACCCTGACCACCCAGATGTACAAGCGCGGATTCCGCAACGTCTTCCTGCAGGGCGTCGGGCGGCTGACGACGGCCCACGACCGCAACATGGTCGGCCCCGCCTTCACCCTGCGCTACATCCCCGCGCGCGAGGATCTGGACGACCTGTCGGTGTTCCAGGATTACGACCACCCCCAGCGCAAGGCGATCGAGACCTGCCCGGAAGGCCATGTCCTGGTGATGGACAGCCGCGGCGACGCGACGGCGGCCTCGGCCGGCAACATCCTGATCACGCGGCTGATGAAGCGCGGCGCGGCGGGCGTCGTCACCGATGGCGGCCTGCGCGACAGCTACGAGATCGCCGAATACGACATCCCGGCCTATCACTCCCATCCCTCCCCGCCGACCAACCTGATCAAGCATCACGCGGTCGAGACCCTGAACGAGCCGATCGCCTGCGGCGGCGTCGCCGTCTATCCGGGCGACATTCTGGTCGGCGACCTGGACGGCGTGGTCGTGATTCCCCGGCACCTCGCCGACGAGGTGGCGAACGACGCCGCCGAGCAGGAGATCCACGAGGAGTTCATCTACTCCGAGGTCGCGGGCGGCAAGCCGCTGCGCGGCACCTATCCGCCGGACGAGGACGCCAAGGCCCGCTACGCCGCGTGGCGCAAGACCCGCGATGGCTGATCCCACGCAGCCGCAACCCACCATCGACGACGCGATCGCCGACTACGACCGCCTCGCTCCAGACTTGGCACCGGTCTATGCCGGGTCGGACGCCGCCGCCCGTTTGGTCGCCCGCCATGCGGCCCTGCTGCCGCCGCCGCCCGGGCCCATCCTCGATATCGGTGCCGGCAGCGGCGCCCATGCGGTCGCCTTTGAGGCCAAGGGCTATCGGGTTGTCGCGGTCGAGCCGTCGAAGGGTATGCGGGCCCAGGCGCTCACCCTGTTTCCCGACATGGACGCCGAATGGGTCGACGACCGTCTGCCGGATCTCGCCGTGATCCGCAGCCGGGGCGAGCGCTTTCCCTTCATCCTCATCAACGCCGTCTGGATGCATGTACCGCCCTCGGACCGCGACCGCGCCGTCGCGGCGGTCTCCGACCTGACGGCGGATGGCGGCGTCGTCTCTCTCGCTCTGCGCCAGGGCCCCTCGCCCGCCGATCGCCCGATGCATCCGGTGCCGCCGGACGTGGTCGCTCGGGAGTTCGCCCGGGCTGGGTTCGAGGAAGTCGAACGCTCCGATCATTCCGGCGGCGGCCCTTCCCGGGCGACGTCTTTTGTTCGGCTGGTGCTGCGCAAACGCTGACCTGCGTTTAACTCGCCCGTTCTATCCGGGTCGTTCCGGCCCTAAGCTCCCCGCAAAACCGAAATCGGGAGGAACCATGACTTTCGAAACCATCATTCTGGAGCGCATCGGAGACGTCGCCCGACTGTCGATCAATCGGCCAGAGAAACGCAACGCCGTGAACGAGCAGGTTCACCAGGAGATGCGCTCCGCCATCGCCGAGATCACCGGCGGGGACGCGCCGGCCAAGGCGCTGATCCTCACCGGCACCGGAGACCGCGCCTTCTGCTCGGGCCAGGATCTGTCCGCCCGCATGCCGCCAGAGAGTGGGCCGCCGACCCGCGACCTGGGGGCGGGCCTGGAGATGTACTACAACGCGCTGATCCGGCGCCTGCGCCAGGTTGAGATGCCGGTCGTAACCGCCTTGAACGGCGTGGCCGCCGGCGCCGGCGTCGGCGTGGCCCTGGCCGGCGACGTCATCCTCGCCGCCCGGTCCGCCAGGATCGTCGTCAGTTTCTGCCGAGTTGGCCTGATCCCCGATGCCGGCGTCACCCATCACCTGCCCCGGCTGATCGGCGAGAACCGGGCACTGGCCCTGGCGCTCACCGCCGATCCGCTGGACGCCGAGACGGCGGAGCGGTGGGGATTGGTCTGGAAGGTCCATGACGACGACGCCCTGCAGGACGAGGCGGTGGCGCTCGCCTCCAAGCTGGCCAAGCTCTCACCGCGGGTCGTCCAGCGCACCCGCCACGCCATCCGGGCCGCCATGTCGAACGACCTCGACACCCAGCTTGCCCTGGAGCGCGACATCCAGCGCGAGGTCGGTTTCGGCAACGACTACGCCGAGGGCGTACGGGCCTTTCTGGAGAAACGAGAGCCGCGCTTCACGGGGACCTGATCGCCTCCCACCGCTCGCGGGAGATCCGATACAGAACGTGCCGGAGCAGCCGATGCCCCTCGGGCAGCAGCGGATGATCGAAGTCGCAGGTCTCGTCGCGGATCATACCGATGCGGCCCATCACCGCCTGCGAGCGCTCGTTCTGGACGGCGGTGAACGCGACCACCTCGTCGCGGTCCAACGTGTCGAACGCGAAGGCGAGCGATGCCGTCGCCGCCTCGCTGGCATAGCCCTTGCCCCAGGCGGCGCGCGACAGGCGCCAGCCGACCTCGGTGCAGGGTCCGCAGGGAAGCTCGGCGCCGTAGCCCGGCACGCTGGGCCCGACCATGCCGATGAAGTCCGGGCCGCCCTTCACCTCGACGGCGAAGAAGCCGAACCCCTCGGCCTCGATCCGCTCGCCGACCCGCTGGGCGAGCGCGTCGCTCTCAGCCCGGCCCAGGGGCTCGGGAAAGAACTTCATCACCTCGGGGTCCGCGTTCAGCGCGGCGAACGGGGCAAGGTCGCTATCCCGCCAGGGCCGCAGGATCAGACGCTCGGTTTCCATCGGCAGGCCGGGTGGGGTCATCGGAACACCGTTGGTATGGGGTCGCCCCCGCATTACCCTGACGAGCCCCCCTTGTGGAGACAGAAATGGCCGTTCGCATCTATCACAACCCGCGCTGCTCCAAGTCGCGCCAGACCCTCGCCCTGCTTCGGGAGAACGGCGTGGAGCCGGAAATCGTGGAGTACCTGAAGACCCCGCCGAGCGCCAAGGAGTTGGACGCGCTGCTGACCGCCATGGCGTTGGAACCACGCGACGCCATGCGCCGAAAGGAAGCGCCGTACAAGGAACTGGGCCTGGACGACCCGGCGCTCGACCGGGCGGCCCTGGTGAAGGCGATGGCAGAAAACCCGATCCTGATCGAACGCCCGATCGTGTCCAAGGACGGCAAGGCCGCCATGGGCCGTCCCCCCGAGGCCGTGCTGGAGATCCTCTGAGGCATACGCGCAGGGGTCGGCACCGCGATTTTAGCCCTGGGTCGCGGCAAGGTTACTGCCCTAGAATTTCCCTCGGTTCCAAGAAACGAGGGCTCACCATGTCCAAGCTCGACCTCAGACCGTTGGCCGGTGCAACGTTCGGACGGCATGTGCGGATCAAGGATGCCGGAACCGATGCGGAGGTCATCGAGGCGCTGGAGGACGAAGCGGAGAGCCTCCTGAAAGCGTTCTATGATGGCCACGGATTCATGCTCCTAACTGGTCTCGACAGCATGGTCCGCGACCCCGCCCAACTCGTGCGGCTGTCGCGCCTGTTCGGTACCGAGGTCGAGGACTACCGCAAAACCGGCATGACCCTGGACCGCGTCCACAAGGAGGTGCCGGAGATCCTCGTCGTCTCCAACGCGGCCCCGATGAACCAGAGGCCGCCCGCGCGCCCGGAGCCGGCGCTGACAGCCGACGGCAAGCTGCCGGTGCAGTTCCCACACCGCCGGGGCTGGCACACCGACCAGAGCTACCGTCGCCCGCCGCCCGACATCTCCCTGTTCTACTGCGTCCAGCCGGCGCCGATCGACCAGGCCCAGACCCTCTACGCCGACGGCATCTCCGCCTATGAGGCCCTGTCGGACGATATGAAGGCGCGGATCGAGGGCGTGGAGGCGCTGCATGTCCAACCGGGGTCGGGCCGCGCCGAGTTGGCCGTGCGTGCCGGCGAGACGCCGAAGCCGCTCGGTCCCCTGCAGCAGCCCCAGCCCCAGCCGATCGTCCGTGTCCACCCGGTCACCGGACAGAAGGCCCTGTACCTGTGCGAGTCGGGACAGCTCGACTGGATCGAGGGCCCGATCGTCGGGATGGAAAAAGGCGTGGACGGCGACGGCGCCAGACTCGTCTACGAGCTCATGAGCCACTTCACCAGCGCGCCCTTCACCTATGTCCAGGAATGGCGGACCGGCGACCTGGTGATCTACGACAACCGCTGCACCATCCACAGCGCCACCTGGTTCGACGGCGACGCTGTGGATCGGGTGATGTGGCGTACCACCGTGCGGGGCAACCCTGGGCCGGAATACGCCGACGAACGACCGAGCTGGCTGCCCGCGGCGTAGCTGGGGCCGGCGCCTCAGTTAGACTCCAAAGTCTTGCGCATCTTCAGGCAGGCCATGCGCCGACCTGAGCCCAGGACATGCTCTCCTCGGGTCAGAACCTCATACCCGAGGTGCTCATAGAACCGGCGCGCCGTAAGGGAGGAATCCAAGACCAGCTGCGCAACGCCCTTACTCAGCGCCGCCCGCTCCAAAGCGCCCACCAGCGCGGTTCCTACACCCCGGCGCGCCGCTTCTGGTGCAACATAGCAGGCACGTAGTTCGCTCCCGACCGCAACCAGGGCACCAATTCCGACGATGGCTCCCTCAAGCTCGGCCACAAACCGATCCTCCCCATCCGGATTGCGCTGAACCCCCGCCACCTGCGCTTCCGTTACGGGAAGCGGCGCCCATTCCTCGAGAACCTCCAGCGGATAGTCCGCAGCGGCCAGCTCCCGCACTGCAGCATGGTGCACCCGCAAGAACGCGAACGCGTCATCCGCTCGCATTCGTCGGATTCTCATCGGCATCACACTGCCACCTTCGTGTTCGGTCGGGCGAATCGCGCCTCCATCTCGCGGCGGATCTTCACCGCCTGGGAGGTCTCGTCGATCTCGACATCGCTCCAGCGCAGGCGCTCGCCCTCGGCCACGTCGCGCGTGAGCTTGACGTCGCTGGCGAGGCCCAACGGCAGATAGCCCTCGGACAGCGACGCGGCGGCCGGCGTCTGCTTGCCCCACACGCAGTAACCGCCCTCCCCGTCCAGGGTCTCGCCGGCCTTCAGCGAGCGCTTTGCCGTCGCGACGACATCCGAGTTGAAGGCGATCGGCGAGCCGGTCGGTTCCCCTCGGAGCGCCGCACTGGCGACCGAAACGCCGAGCTCCAGCCCGATCATGTGGGTCGGGCGATAGAGTGCCGCGTACCTGAAGCTGCTGTCCGGAAGCATCTTGTACTCCTCGAAGCAGTAGGTCGCGTAGTCGGTCTCCGCCTCAATGACCACATAGGTTCCGAACTGGATGTGTTCCGGCACCTCGTTCCCCTGACGGTCGAGGGACGAGATGACCTCCGTCGTCCCGATCGCCGGGTCGGTCAGCGTCACCGTTCCACCGGCAGAGACCGGCTTGCATACCTCCGCGACCCCCGGCCCGGAGGATGGAGGAAAGCCGAGTCCGTCCGGCTGCGGCAGCAAGCCTGTGGCGTTGCACACCGCCGTCATCTCGATGCCGGACTTGGTACCGTCGAGGAAGCTGTTGAACATTTTCGGGTTCATCCGACCGCGCTCGACCAGTTCCTGCGAGAACCCGAAATGCCCCCAGACGGTCTCCGGCGTTGAGGCGTGATAGGTCGGCAGGTACCGCGTCCCCTTTCCGGCGCAGACGACCTTGAACCCGCAGGTCCGCGCCCAGTCCACATGTTCGGCGATCAAGGCAGGCTGATCGCCCCAAGCGAGGCTGTAGACCACGCCGGCCGCCTCGGCCTTCGCCGCCAGCAGCGGTCCGGCGACCACGTCCGCCTCCACGTTCACCATGATCACATGGCGGCCATGCTCGATCGCCATCAGGCAATGACGGATCCCCGCCGCCGGATCACCGGTCGCCTCGATCAGCACGTCCAATCCGCCTGCACCGATCAGTGCCTCAGCATTGTCGGTAACGAAGGTCGACCCGTGCCGGAGCGCGTCGTCGAAAGATGTCGCGGCGTAGCGTTCGGGTTCCCAGCCGATATAGGCGAGTTGGTCCTTCGCCCTGGAGGGATTGAGGTCGGCGATCCCGAGGATCTGAACCCCCTTCGTCAGCCGCGCCTGGGACAGGTACATCGCGCCGAACTTGCCGGCACCGATAATGCCCACGCGAACCGGCTCGCCGGCCGCTTCCCGAGCCGCCAACATCCTGGATAGGTTCATGATCTCCTCCTTTGATTTTTCTTTTTGGGTCGGTGTCGCGCCGTCAGGACCCGGCCGCCGCCGACCCAACGGTGAACCCGCCGCAGATATACATGACCTGCCCGGTCACGAAGCCCGACCGCCGGTCCATGAAAAAGCTCACGCCGTTGGCGATGTCGTCCGGGGTGCCGAGGCGGCCGACGGGAATGCCGTCGATGATCTTCTGGGTGCGCGGATCCTCCGGCGGATTGGCGGCGTGCCAGAGCGGTGTGGAGATGCTCCCCGGCCCGATGGCGTTGACCGTGACACCGTCGCGCGCAAGCTCGAGCGCCCAGGTCCGCGTCATCCCGTGGATCGCGGCCTTGGAGGCGGCATAGGCGGTGCGCAACTCCTTGCCCATGGCAGCCCGCGACGAGATCGAGACGATCCGTCCGAACCCCTCCGCCCGCATCCCTTCGACGAGCCGTTTGGTGATCGTCAGGATCGGCTTCACGTTCAGCCCCATGACCGCATCGAAGTCGTCGAGCGTCGTATCGTCGAGCAAGGCCGGTTTGACATGGCCGACATTGTGGCAGACCCGCGTAATCGGCCCGTCCTTCAAAACATCGTCCAGGGCCGTATGGATCGCGTCCGTGTCCATCAGATCGACATTCATCCAACGGGTCTGAATCGGCGGATCGGGCTCAACCCGGTCGAGGATCACCACCTCGTAGCCGTCCTCGATCAACCGCTGGACGATACCGCGCCCGATCGATCGCGATCCTCCGGTCACCAATGCCCGTTCCATGCGTCTTCTCCCTTTCGGTGTTCTTTTCAGCGTCTCGAATTGTGGGCGATCCAGGGGTGCATCTCCGGCACCTCCCAGCCTGCGTACCAGTCCTCGATATGCGGTTTCAGCGCCGCGTACAGCGCCGCGAAGTCCTCGTCATAGGCCAAGGCCGCCACCTGCTCCGCCAGTTCGGCGCCTGCCGCCTTCAGGTCGAAGCGGGTTGGCCAACCGTCGCGCAACACCACTTCGCCGCCAACCAGTACGGTGCGAACGTCGCCCTGCTTCGCCCGTTGCAGGACGACCGCCAGGGGATCGGCCTCGGGCGCGATATAGGGCCATCCGATACGGTCCAGATCGACAAGCACCATGTCCGCCGCCATGCCGACGTCGATCCGGCCGAGCTCACCTTCCCGGCGCAGAAGCTTGGCTCCTCCGGTCGTTGCGAGTCCGAAAGTCTGGTCAAGGGACGGTGCCGGGCCACCGATTCTGGGTGTCCGGTGCAGCCTATGCGCTAGACGGACTTCGGCGAACATGTCCTCGTCGTCTCCGAGGGTGGTACCGTCCATGCCGAGCCCGACGGTAACGCCGGCGGCCAGGAATCCATTCAGCGGCGCCACGCCGGAGCGCAGGCGCAGGTTCGAGCTCGGGTTGTGAGAGACCGCGGCCCCGCTCTCAGCCAGGATTTCCACGTCGCGCTCCGAGGACCAGACCGCATGGGCGAAAGAAAGGCGCGGCGAGAGGACGCCAAGATCGCGCAGGTGGGCCGTCATCGACTTGCCGAGCGCCCGTTCCGCCTCCAACCGCTCGTACAGGCTCTCCTGAACATGGGTCTGCATGCCGGTATCGTGGCGCTCTGCAGCATCGGCGATCGCCAGCATCAGATCGTCACCCACCCATTGCGGGCCCGGCGGGCCGTACCAGACGCGCGCCCGGTCCATTCCCTTGGCCTCAGCCACCAGGCCATCCATCAGGGTCAGATAGTCCCGCTCGCTGCCCTTGTCGGCTTCCAGGTAGTGGGCGCGGACACGCGCCGCCAACTCGCCCGGAAGCGACGCGACGAAGGCCTCGTCCTCGCGGTGGACCAGTCGGCTGTAGAAGCTCACTCCTCCGGCCAGATGCCCGCGCAGACCGCTGTCCTCATAGGCGCCCAACCGCGCCCTAAGATCGTCATAGCCGGACTGATGGGCGCTCGCGACGGATGCCATATCCACCACCGAAGTAACGCCTGTCTGTAGCAGACGTCCGGCCGCCACCAGGGTCCGCAAGCGCGGATCGGTCCAGCGCATCCGAGGGTTGCCCATGATCCAGGGTTCGAGCACCCCGTCCTCGATACCGTGCTGGATATGGGTGACGGCATTGGAATGGTGGTGCGCGTTGATCAGCCCAGGCAGCAGGGCCTGGGTTCCGTCGCCGACGACGTCGGTCTCGGGATTCCGGGACAGCAAGTCAGAGGCCGAGCCGATCTTCTCGACCACCCCGTTCCTCAACAGCACGGCGGCATCGTCGACGCGGCGCGGAGCCGGGTCGTCGGCGCCCTGGACGAAGGCCCAGCGGGCGCGGACGATCAGACTGGACGGGGTCTTGGTCATGAAGCCCTCCTGGCGAATGGAAGACATCGATCATACGCCGCGGGCGCGGCGCGCGAACCCGCTCATCGCCGCGCTGTCATCGACGGCCGCCGGCCAGTTTGACCGCGTCGGGATGGGCCCGGAGGCGCAGCATCGCCCAAATCCCGAGCGCCGGGCCGAGCGCCAGGGGTGCAAAAGCCCAACACCAGCCGAGCGCATCGACGAAGACCGGCATCAAATGAATGCTTAACAAGGTCAGCAGAAACCCCACGGCCGTCTGCAGCGTGAGCATGGTACCCACCAGATAGCGGTTCGACAGCTCGGCGACGGACGCGGAAAACTGCCCGGAATCGGCAATGATGCTTGCACCCCAAAGCAGACAGACGGCGACCAGCAGCAGCGGCGGTCCGCCGAAGAACAGCCCCACCGTCAGCGAGCAAGCGCCGCTGATCGCCATGGCGACCGAGGTAACCATGGTCCGCCCCACCCGATCCGCCATGATACCCGCCAGCAAGGCACCCGCCGCCCCAACGGCGATGGTCGCGAAGGTGGCCAGCCGGGCCCAGGTGATCGCCGTTCCCTCCTCCATCACCAGACGGAAGCTGGCGTCCAGAAACACGCCGAGCCATGCCCAGGCGGCATAGAGCTCCCACATGTGGCCGAAATAGCCGAGGTTCGCGAGCCGAAGCGCCGGAAGTTTCCAGGCCCAGAGTGCCGCCTTCGGATCGAAGCGGGCGCCGACGGTCATCAGCGGGCCGGTCCCTGCGAACTGGATCGCGACCGCGGCACTGACGGCCAAGAGCGAAGTGACGGCGATGGTCCAGCGCCAGTCGACGATGATCAGGCCATTGACCAGGTGCGGCATTGCCGACCCGAAGGTGAGCGCCGCGACCAGCAATCCCACCAGCAGGCCGAGGTCTCCCTTGGCCCAACTGGCAGCAATCTTCATGCCGACCGGATAGACCCCGGCGATGCAAGCGCCCGTGACGAAGCGCAGAACCAGGACGGTCGACGATGTCGGATCGGCAAGCAGGATCAGGACGTTCGCGGTCGCCGCGACCAGAGCCGAAACGGTGAAGAAAAGCCGCGGCTCGATTCTATCCGCCAAAGCCAGTAGGGCGCTGGTCAGGCAGCCGACGACGAATCCCGCCTGGACGGCACTGGTGAAGGCCGACTGCTGGAACCCGGTGAGCGCCACCTCTTCCCGGAGTGCCGGCATAACGGCGGACGCGGAGAACCACAGGGACATTGCCGCCACCTCGGCATAGGCCAGGACGGCAAGCGATGCTCCCTTGCTGCGAAACCGCACGAGGACCGCCCGGCGCCGCTCAGCCGCCGATCACCCGTTTCGGCTCCCCATCGATCCAGGCACGAATGTTCTCCACCATCTGGCTGTAGAACGTCCGATAGGACTCCTCTGTCACGTAGCCGACATGCGGGGTGGTGAGCAGATTGTCGATCTTGCGGAACGGGTGGTCGGTCGGCAGCGGTTCCTGTTCATAAACGTCGACGGCCGCCGCGCGGATCCTGCCGTCCGTAAGCGCGTCGATTAGAGCCTGTTGCTCGACGATCGCGCCGCGCGAGGTATTCACAAGGATCGCCGACGGCTTCATCCGCGCGAAGTCCTCCGCGGTTACCAGGCCGCGCGAGCGGTCCGAGAGGATCATGTGGATGGAGACGATGTCGGCGCGGCTGAAAAGATCCTCCTTGGAGACCTTCTCCACACCCAGTTCATCGCATCGTTCCTGTTTCAGGTTCGGCGACCAGGCGATCACGTCCAGACCGAACTTCGGCGCGATCTCCGCCACCATTCCACCGAGCTTGCCGAGACCGACGATGCCGAGCGTCTTTCCCGACACGGCGATGCCCGTCCGCTCCTGCCAGCCACCCTGCTTCATTGTCACATGGTCGAAGGCGACGTTGCGCATCGTCCCGAGAATCAACGCCCAGGTCAGTTCCACCGTGCTGGAACCGGGGCTATCCGTACCGCAGGTGACGACCCCCATCTCCTTCGCGGTCTTGAAGTCGACAGCGTTGTTCCGCATGCCGGACGTAATGAACAGCTTAAGGTTCGGAAGGCGCCTGAACACGTCGCCGGGAAACGGCGTACGCTCGCGCATGGCGCAAACGATCTCGAAGTCCCTCAGTCGCTCGACCAGTGGCTCGTGATCGACAAGATTGTCGGTGAAAACCGCCGGTTCGAATCCGTCGGGCAGGCTCGACCAGTCGGCACTGCTCAGGGCGGCGTTGGCGTAGTCGTCCAGGATTGCGATCTTCGGCACGGGCGTTTCCTCGTGTAGATTATCAGGATGCTTCCTGATCTTTTTGTTTTTCTTGCAAAATCATGCTTGCCGAATTCATGCAGTAGCGCTGCCCCGTAGGCGCCGGTCCGTCTGGGAAAACGTGTCCCAGATGGGCCTCGCATCGGCTGCAATGAACCTCGGTCCGGGTCATGAAGAACGAACGATCGGTCGTTGTTCCGACCGCCTCATCGCTAATCGGCGCCCAGAAGCTCGGCCATCCGGTTCCGCTGTCGTACTTGGTGTCGCTGTCGAACAGAGGCTGTCCGCAGCACACGCAGGCATACGTCCCCGGCGTCTTGCTGTCGTGGTACGCGTTGCTGAAGGGCCGCTCGGTTCCGTGTTTGCGGGCAACCTTGTATTGCTCCGGGGTGAGCTGTGCCTTCCATTCGGCGTCGGACTTGACGATCTTTTCGGCCATCTGGACCTCCTCGGTTGCGGGTCGTGGGTTTTGCTCCCCAATACATGGGGCGAGCGCACCCGGCGTCACGGTCTCCCGCGCATAAGGGACATCACGACTTGCGGCGCGCTTCCAGGACGGTTCCGTCGGCGATCAGGCCATCGATTTCCTCGGGACTGAAGCCGTTCTCCTCAAGCAGCTCCCGACCGTGCTCACCGAAGCGCGGCGGTCGGCGTTTGATCTCGCCAGGGGTCCGGGAGAACTTGATCGGAATGCCCCAGCCCTTCCAGCCGTCCTTCTCCGCCGCCATCCCCCGGTGAATCGTATGCGGATGGGCCATCACCTCCTCGGTGTTGCGCATCGGCCCAACCGGCAAGCCGGCCGCCAACAGTCGATCACAGAGCTCGTTGCCGTCGAGCTCGGCCAGTAGGGCCTGCAACTCGCCGCGCAGGGCGTCCTGGTTGTTCAGCCGATCGCCGTTCGTCGCGAATCTTGGATCGTCGCCTAGTTCCGGTTTACCCAATTCCTTGCAAAGCTTCTTGAACGCCCGATCGTTTCCGCCGGCAACGAATACGTCGACGGTCGCCGTTTTGAACAGATCGTAAGGGCTGATGTTCGGATGCTGGTTGCCTGTCAGTTTTGGCACGCGTCCGGACAGCGAGTAGTTGGCGACATGCGGATGCATCAGTGCCAGGCCGCAGTCGTAGAGGGTCATGTCGATGTACTGACCCAGCCCGGACCGGGCGCGCTCCAAGAGCGCCATAAGGATCGCGTTGCATGAGTAGAGGCCCGTGCCGATATCGACCATCGGAATACCGAGACGGACCGGCCCGCCCTCCGGCGTGCCGTTGATCGAGAAATGGCCGACCATGGCCTGAATGATTCCGTCATACCCGGGAAAGCCGCCATAGGGACCGTCCGCGCCAAAGCCTGACACTCGGCAATGGACAAGGCCGGGGAACCGGTCTTTCAGGACCTCCTCGTAGCCCAGGCCCCATTTCTCCATGGATCCGGGTTTGTAGTTCTCGACCAGGACGTCGGCCTCTTCCAGCAAGCGCAGGAGAACTTCCTTGCCGCGGTCTGTCGCTAGATCGAGGGCGAGCGACCGCTTGTTCCGGTTCACACCAAGGAAGTAGCTGGCGTCCTTTCCGTCGTCGAACGGAGGTCCCCAATCACGCACCTCATCACCCTGCGGCGGTTCGATCTTGATGATCTCCGCGCCATGGTCGCCGAGCATCTGTGTGCAGTACGGACCGCCGAGCACGCGGGTGCAGTCGACAACCTTGATCCCGGCGAGCGTGCCGCCGGACGTCTTCTCGTTCGCCACCGTTATCCTCCCGAATGGATCGCGACCGCAGCCTAGCGGCGAGCCACCGAAAGCGGAAGACGGCGAGAAGCGAGCGGACCCGGATCAGTCGGTCGTGCTCGGTGGATCGCAGAACTTCATCCAGCTCCAAACCATGTCAACGCTCCCGGACTCGTTGCCCAGGATCGGCATCACAAGCCGCTTGTAGCGTTCGAAAAGCTGACGGGTCTCGATCATCGAGGTTCGAGCACCGCTGTAGCAGACGCAGTCTTCGACGACCCGGCGATAGATCTCCATGTCGCGGGCGACGAACTCCGAACCGAACGCCTCTTCGACCGTCAGGCCCCTGAGGTCGCGACGGGCGTACTCGGTCAACTTCGTCCCCACAAGGCGGTACCGGAAAGCGAGCGCTCCGTCCTCGCTCCGCTCGACATTGAAGATGATTGTCGTCGGCAGGAATGTCGGCAGGTCTATCGGCGGGTCGATGTCCTGGCGCTTTGGCGCGGAACCCGCAGGCGCGACACGGCTCCAATAGGAAAAAAGACGCCGACGTTCAGGATCATCCAGCGCCTCCTCGTCGTCCCCGGCTCTCAACCAGAGCGCCTCTTCCTGAAGTTCCGCCATACCGGCGCCGCCTGTCGTGAGTCCTGGCAACCAACGCCTGCGCGAAGGCGTCTCGCCGAATAGGTTAGCAGTAAAATTCAAACTGGTTCTGCTAAAATGCTTTAGGTTCGAGACACTGAAACTCTTCTGGCAAGACCAATGACCGACACGAATCGCATTCCGGCGGTATTTATCCGCGGCGGAACGAGCAAAGGTTTATTCTTTCACGCGCGGGATCTTCCCAATGACCGGGAAAGCCGGGATGCGATCTTCCTCGCCGTCTTGGGCAGCCCGGACCCCTATGGCCGCCAACTCGACGGCATGGGTGGCGGGTACTCATCCGTATCGAAAGCGGTCGTGATCGCACCGTCAGACCGAGCCGACGCCGATGTCGATTTCACCTTTGCCCAGGTGGTCGTCGACAAGCCCATGGTCGACTACGCCCAGACCTGCGGCAACCTCTCCAGTGCGGTCGGGCCCTTCGCCGTCGACGAGGGTCTGGTCCAGGTGGCGGACGGCCCTGCCGTGGTCAGGGTCTTCAACACCAACACCTCGAAGGTCTATCACGCCCATTTCGACGTCCGCGCCGGGCGGTCGGTGGAGAAAGGAGACGTCGTGCTACCCGGCGTCTCCGGCACCGCGGCCCTTGTTCGCCTTGACTATGTCGACCCGGGCGGGGCGATGACGCGCGCCTTCCTGCCGACCGGCAACCCGATCGATACCTTCGACGTTCCAGGGATCGGATCAGTCGAAGCGTCTTTGGTCGACGCGACGAACCCGGTGGTGTTCGTCGATGCCGCCTCCTTCGGAAAGACTGCGACGGAGCATCCAGACGCGCTGGATGCCGATACCTCCTTCATGGCGGCCATGGATGATCTCCGGCGCCAAGCCGGCGTCGCGATGGGGTTGGCCGACCGGCCCCAGGACGTGCCGCTGTCGAACCCGAAAATCGCGATCCTGGCGGCGCCCGCCGATTCCGTCACCATCTCCGGCGAAGCCGTATCCGCGTCGACGCACGACCTTCAGATCCGCATTCTGTCCATGGAGAAGTGCCACAAGGCGGTGACTGGCACCGGCGCCATGTGCCTTGCCGCCGCCAGCGGCGTTGTTGGCTCGGTGCCGCATCGGCTCAGGAAAGAGCGAGGGTCCAAAGTTCGGATCGCCTCTCCCTCGGGCGTCGTCGCGTTGGCCGCAGATGTGGACCACAGCGCCGAAAGCGGCTGGCGCGTTCGGGCGATTTCGGTCGAACGCACCCAGCGTCGTTTGATGGAGGGTTGGGTCCGCCTGCCGCACGGATGAGCCGAGCCCATCCCACCATGCCTCAACCTCACCCCGGCCAAAGGCATGGGTGAGGTTGACACAGATCCCGGTCGGTTTCAGAGCTCCGCGAACCCCTTGCCCTCATCGACGAGTTTCAGAAGCAACGGGCTCGGCGCCATCCAGGGTCCGTGCTCCTTTTCGAACTGACGCATCTTCTCGCCGATGGTTTTGAGGCCCACCGTGTCGGCCCAGAACATCGGGCCGCCGCGGAAGCGCGGAAATCCGTATCCATGCATCCAAACAACGTCGATGTCGCTGGCCCGTAGCGCGATCCCCTCGTCCAGGATCTTCGCCCCCTCGTTGACAAGCGGATAGAGGCAGCGCTCGAGGATCTCGTCATCCGAGATATCCCGCCGCTCCAAACCGAGCTCGGCCGACGTTTCGACGATGATCGCCTCGACCTCGGGATCGGGCTCCGGCGTCCGGCCGTCAGCGTACTTGAACCAGCCCTTTCCGGTCTTCTGCCCGAACCGGCCCAAATCGCAGATCTTGTCGGCAATAGTGCCGGAATACCGGATGTTCGTCGGCTTTCCGCCGTTGGCCTTGATCTGTTCCTGGCGAACCCGCCAGCCGACATCGTTGCCTGCCAAGTCGCACATGGCGAACGGTCCCATAGGCATTCCGAAATCGTAGAGAACCCGATCGATATCCTGGGGAAGCGCGCCCTCCTCGACGAGGAACATTGCCTCGCGCAGATACTGGTGGAGCATCCGGTTACCAACGAAGCCGTGGCAAACACCGACCAGGACGCCGACCTTTCCAAGCGTCTTCGACAGCCCCATCACCGTAGCGATCACATCGTCAGAGGTCTTCTCGCCGCGAACGTTCTCCATCAGCCGCATGACATTGGCGGGGCTGAAGAAGTGCGTCCCAATGACGTCTTCCGGGCGGGAAGTCGCGGCAGCGATCTCGTCCACGTCGAGGGTCGAGGTGTTGGTCGCCATGATCACGCCGGGCTTGCACACCCGGTCCAGCCTGGCGAACAGCTCCTTCTTGACGCTCATGTCTTCGAACACCGCCTCGACGACAATGTCGGTGGCCGCGAGTTCAACCAGGTCGGTGGTCGGGGTGATCAGCGCCATGCGCTTATCCATCTCGGCCTGACCGAGTCGCCCCTTGGAAACGGTGGCGGCATAATTTTTCCGGATCTTCTCAATACCCGCGTCGAGCGCCGCCTGCTCGCTCTCGACGATGGTGACCGGAATGCCCGCATTCGCGAAGACCATGGCGATTCCGCCGCCCATGGTGCCGCAACCGATGACACCGGCGTTCTGGATCGGTCGGGTCGGCGTATCCTTCGCCACATCCGGAATCTTCGCCACCTCTCGCTCGGCGAAGAAGGCGTGACGCATCGATCGCGCCTCGTCCGCGTTGACGAGCTGCTCGAATTCCTTGCGCTCAAATTTCAGACCGTCGGCGAATTCCATGGTCGCGGCGGCCTCGATACAGCGCACGCAGGCGTAGGGCGCGTTCATTCCCCGCGCCCGCTTGGCCATCGACTTCCTGAACGAGTCGAAGAGGCCCGGATTGTCCTTCGCCTCCTGAAGTCCGTCCGTACGGTCGCATGACCGGCGGGGCGCGCTGTCGGACTTGGCGAGGCGCTCGGCGGCGGCTACCGCCGCGGCGATCACCGTGTCGACATCGCCATCCACCAGTTCGTCGACGATACCGGACTCGTACGCCTCCTTTTCGGACACCAAGCGTCCCGAGACGATCAACTCAAGCGCCTTTGAAACACCGGCCACCCGCGGCATCCGCTGCGTGCCGCCGGCGCCGGGGAGGATGCCCAAGGTAACTTCTGGCAGGCCGAGCTTGGTCTTTGGGCCGCAAACCCGATAGTGGCAGCCCAGCGCAAGCTCCAGACCGCCACCGGCAGCGACACCGTGAATCGCCGCGACGACCGGTTTTTCCATCCCCTCGAGGTCGTCGAGGATCGGCGTCAAGCGGCGGACATGCGCCGGCGGCTCGGTGCCGAACTCTCGGATATCAGCCCCCGCGCAGAACATCCGACCCGCGCCGGTAACGACAATGCCATCGACCTCGGCATCTGCGGCGAGACGCAGGATCGCCGCCTCCAAACCCTCGCGGACCGGCCAACCGAGGCCGTTAACAGGCGGATTGTTCAGCTTGAGAAGGGCGATACGGCCACGACGCTCCTCGATCACTGCGCTCATCAGGCTTCCTCTCCAATACGGACTTTTCTCTTTGGTCTTCGATAACAGGCCGCGCCGCCACTTGCCAGACGACACGAAGCCCGCGACGCTAACCGAAAAATTGGAGTGGGAGGAACCGGGCGTGACAATGATCAACCTCGCCCACGCGCTTGAGGCCACGGTAGCCATCGCACCGTCCCGGGAGGCGGTGGTCTGCGGCTCAAGCCGTCTTACGTACGGGGAACTCGATAGGGCCGCCGCACGGTTGGCCGCCGGCCTCGCGGCGCGGGGAATCGGACCGGGTGCGATCGTGGCGCTGGCCTGCCCTAACGTCCCCGCTTTTCCAATAGCGTACTTCGCCATCCTGAAGACAGGAGCCACGGTACTGCCGGTGAGCCTGCTGCTGAAGGCAGACGAAATCGCCTATATGCTGGCGCATTCCGGCGCGTGCGCCCTCCTCTGTCATTCCGGCTTGGAGATGTCGACGATTGGACGAGAGGGGCTGGCTGCGTTCGAGCGCACCGGCACCTGCTCGCTGTTCGCCTGGATTCCGTCAGAAGACGGCAGCCGCCCGGCGGATGAGAATTCTGCGCTGGAAGATCTGGAAGCGGACGTCGACGGCTACGACACCGTCAACCGATCGGCCGACGACACTGCCGTCGTCGTTTATACCTCGGGGACGACAGGGCGGCCGAAAGGCGCGGAACTGACCCATTCGAACCTGCTGATGCATGCGCTTATGATCCGCAACCACGGCAAATGGGGCGACGACGAAGTCCTTCTCGTGGCGCTGCCGCTGTTCCACATCTTCGGCCAGATATGCCAGATGGTTGCAGGACTGTCGGGTGGCGCCCGTCTGGTCCTTGTCCCGAAGTTCGACGCCTTGACCGTTCTGCAGCTGATAGAAGCGGAGAGCGTGACCCTGTTCTCCGGCGTGCCGACGATGTTCTGGGCTATGCTGACCGAAGCGGAGAAGGACGGGATCGGAGCCGAGGCACTCGCCAGCCTTCGCAGCGCCACGTCGGGCGGCGCATCCATGCCGATGGAGATCATGCGCCGGTTCGAAGCCCGTTTCGGAGTCGAGATCCGAGAAGGCTACGGCCTGAGCGAAACCTCACCGGCCGCTGCTGTCCAGTCGCCGGGAATGCCGAGAAAACCGGGGTCGGTCGGCAGCCCCCATTGGGGGGTCCAGGTTCGGATCGTCGACGCTGCGGGCAAGGAGGTGCCGCGCGGCGACCGTGGCGAAGTCGTGATCCGTGGGCATTGCGTCATGAAGGGCTATCTCAACGACCCGGTTGCAACGGCAGAAGCGTTCCGCGACGGCTGGTTCCATACCGGCGACATCGGCATCATGGATACCGACGGCTGCCTGTTCATCGTCGATCGCAAGAAGGAGATGATCATCCGCAACGGGATGAACGTCTACCCGCGCGAGGTCGAAGAGGTCCTGATCACGCACCCCGAGATCTCGCTGGTGGCCGTGATCGGCGTGCCGCATGAGAAACACGGCCAGGAGGTCAAGGCAGTTGCCGTGCGCGCTCCGGGCTCGCAACTCGACGTGGCGGATCTGATCGCCTGGGCGCGGGAGCGCATGGGAGCCCACAAGTACCCCCGGGTGGTCGAGTTCCGCGACGCGCTGCCGATGAATGCCACCGGTAAAATCCAGAAGCGGGCGCTCAGTTGAGGCCGGCGGGATCGACGCTAGTCGCCCCGTCGCACCCGCCTCGGACAGGGCGCGACGGTCCCGGCCAGCGGGTTGAACTCCGAACGAGCGATCTTTGCGAGGCTGCGGCCATAAAGGTGCAAAGACAGCGACGGCCGGTCGGAGTCGTTGCGGATGCTGTGGATGTCGTTCGGGCTGAAGGTCTTCACGATACCGGCGGTCACCACGGTCTCCGCGACACGCTCTAGCGTTGCCCGACCCGCCTCTCCGCCATCATCGATCCGGCGCCAGTCGACATTGATCTCCTCGCCGTCCAGGCCCATCACAACGCCCCAGGTCTGATGGTCGTGCGGCGCGACACCCCGCCCCGGCTCCCAGCACACCGTTTCAAGCAGGAAACCGTCCGCCGGCTCCTCGTGCAGGATAGTGATGCCGAACCCCTGGTCCGCATCTGTCTCGTACAGATCCTCCGCGATCCACGACCGGTCCTCGGCGAGCGGGCGGAGACGGGAGCTCAGGGCGGCGACGGCACCCTCGGGAGTCGCGTGCTCGGCTACGATCCGGCGGATGTCCACCACCAGTCTCTCGATCATTGCTTCATCTCCCAAGCCTCGGTGACGGATCATTTCACCGTCGGTCCGATCCCGAAACTCTTGAAAATAGTTTAACATTAAATTATTTATCGGTGAACAAATCGAGGAGACCTTCAATGTCCCTATCCCGGCGCAGTGTTCTTTCGGTCATCGGAGGCGGCGTAATCGTCGCCGCCGGAAGCATCGGCACATTCCTGGCAACCCGAACGCCCACCACAGCCCTAGAGCCCTGGGCACAAGCCGGCGTCGGATATGCGGACCCCAGACTGGAAGCGCTATCCTGGGCAATCCTGGCGCCCAACCCCCACAATCGGCAGCCCTGGCTTATTCGTCTCGATTCAAAAACGACCGTAACTCTTTTTGCGGATTCAAACAGAAAACTGCCAGCAACCGATCCCTACGACCGCCAGATAACAATCGGGCTCGGATGCTTTCTGGAGATTGCCCGGATGGCCGCCGCGGTCGCCGGATACCACCTGGAGATCAAAGCCTTCCCTGAGGGAGAAGATACCAACCGGCTCACCGAACGTCCGGTCGCCCGCCTCGAATTTATTGAAACCGCAAAACTGGTTGACCCCCTTTTCGCGCAGGTTCTGTCGCGGCGGTCCTGTAAGGAGCCGTTCGACATGACTCGCCCCCCCACGCCGGCCGCTGTCGAGGCCCTGTTCTCGATCCTACCCGACGGTGTGCGGGGCGCCGGCACCACAGAGTCCGCAACGGTCGCTCGGATCGCTGATCTGGCCTGGAAGGGACTGCAGGTCGAGACCAACACGGACCGCACATATCGGGAAAGCGTCGACCTGATACGGATCGGGAGACGGGAAATCGAAGCCAATCCCGACGGCATCGATCTCGGGGGACCGTTCCTCGAATCACTCAGCCTGATCGGCATGCTGGATCGCGAACAACTCGCCGATCCAGCCTCCACCGCCTTTGCACAAGGACTGGAAATGTATCGAGCCTTGTTCGAGGCTACGCCGGCGTTCGTCTGGCTCGCTACAGACGGAAACTCTCGACGCGCTCAACTAAGGGCGGGCGCTGCATGGGTTCGGCTCAACCTTGCCACGACCGCAGCCGGTCTGGCCCTGCACCCTGTGAGCCAGACCTTGCAGGAGTATCCCGAGATGACGACGCTGAATCGGCAAATCCATCAAGAACTGGCCGAACCCGGCGAAACCGTGCAGATGCTCGGCCGCCTCGGCCATGGGCCGGAAACCGCACCGTCGCCGCGCTGGCCCCTCGACAGTCGGGTCGTTCAGGCCTAAAGCCAATCCATGACTAAGCTGCCGGATGACCCGGTCCTGTTCCGGGTCTTGAACGAGATCGGGATCATTGAGCAGCTCGCCCGCTCAGCGTTCGAGCGGGTGATGCCCCACGGGCTGAAAGTGTCTCAGTTCTCGGTACTGAACCACCTCGTGCGGCTGGGCGATGGCAAACGGCCTGCTGACCTCGCCGACGCCTTTCAGGTTACCCGTGGCGCCATGACCAACACCCTCGGTCGGCTCGAAGGACTCGGCTTCGTCGACGTTCGACCGGACCCGAAGGACGGGCGCGCCAAGATCGTGTTCCTGACCGACTCGGGCCGCGCCGCGCGGTTCGAGTCGATCTTCGCCCTGACCCCGGCACTGGACGAACTGGAGCGCGAGATCGGCGCCGACCGGTTCGCCGCCGCCCTGCCGTTTCTCGCCGACCTCCGTCGGACCCTCGACGCCAAGCGCTGACCGGCGGTACCCTCTCTTCAACCAAGAAACGACGCACCAAGCACACGTGAGGAAGTCTTGTCGGGCAAAACCGTCCATATCGGCTGCGGTGCCGGCTTTGCCGGCGACCGTTGGGATGCCGCCGTGCCGATCGTCGCCACCCTCGCCGGCCGCGACGGCCCCCGCTACCTGATATACGAGACCCTGGCCGAGCGGACCCTGGCGCTGGCCCAACAAGCCAAGCTCGCGGACCCAACGGCGGGATACTCGCCCTATCTGGAACGGATCCTGCGGCCGGTTCTTGGCGATGCGAAGGCCGCCGGTATCCGGGTGGTGTCGAATTTCGGCGCCGCCAATCCGACCGCGGGAGCAGCAAAGATCCTGGAGATGGCAAGAGAGGACGGGATCGACGGCCTCAAGGTCGCCGTCGTCGAAGGCGACGACCTCACCGCGGTCATGGGTGAGTCCGACATCCGGAGCCACACGGCGGTCGAGGGCCTGGAGATGCCCGAAGGCCGGATGGTGGCGGCGAACGTCTATCTCGGCGCCCGGGCCATAGCCGAAGCGCTCGCCTTGGGCGCCGACGTCGTCGTGGTCGGACGCTGCGCCGATCCGGCGCTCGCCCTAGGCCCGCTGATCCACGAACACGGTTGGTCGATGGACGATCTGGACCGAATCGCGGCCGGTACCATGTGCGGCCACCTGCTCGAATGCGGGGCGCAGGTGACCGGCGGCTATTTTGCCGACCCGGGTTACAAGGATGTCCCCGATTTCGGCCACGTGGGCTTCCCCATCGCCGAGGTCGAGACGGACGGGACGGTGACCATCACCAAGGCCGACAGGACCGGTGGCCTGGTGAATCATCGCACGGTGAAGGAGCAGCTTCTCTATGAGATGCACGACCCCGCCAACTACCTCACCCCTGACGTGGTGCTGGACATCACCGGCGTATCGATCGAGGAAGTCGGGAAGGATCGGGTGCGGATCGTCGGCGCCAAGGGCAAACAGCGCCCACCGACCCTGAAGGCCACCGTCAGCTTCGAGGGCGGCTGGCTCGGAGAAGGCGAAATCACCTATGCCGGGCCGAACGCCCGTCGGCGGGCCGAACTCGCGATCGAGGCGTTGCGAATCCGGGTCCGCGATCTCGGCACCAACTGGCCGCTACGTTTCGACCTGATCGGTACCGTCTCGACATTCGACGGCGACGGCGGCGACCTGCGTGCGGCAAACAACTGGGATACCGACGGTGAGTTCCGCGTCCGCATGGCGACGAAGGGACCGGACCGCCAAATGGCCCAGTGGATCGCCGACGAAGTGCTGTCGCTCTACTGCTCCGGCCCGGCGGGCGGCGGCGGTGTGCGTCATCGGGTTGTCCCGCAGATCACGACGGCCTCAATCCTGGTCGACCGCGCCAAGATATCGGCGACCGCCCGTCTGGTCGGGGAGAGCGTCTGATGGCCGGCCAGGAGTCCGCGACAGGCCGCCGGGTCATCCGGGTCCCGCTGCACGAAGTCGCCCACGGTCGTACCGGAGACAAGGGCAATCGGGTCAATATCAGCCTGATCCCCTACCACGACGACGCCTTCCCCTATCTGCGCGAGCAGGTCACCGAAGCCGCGGTAGAGGAACACTTCGCCGCCAAGGGAGCTCGCGCGGTGACCCGCTACGAACTGCCGACATTTCCGGCGTTCAACTTCGTCATCGACGATGTGCTGGAAGGCGGCGTCAACGGAGCGCTGAACCTCGACACCCATGGCAAATCCTTCGCCTTCCATCTGTTGGCGATGGAAGTGGACATGCCGGAAGACCTGGTTTTGCATCCGGAGAAGGGTGTGCGCTGAGCCCCGGATCCGGGCGCCCTTCTGCGCCCCTACTCCACCGTCGCGGCAGCCGTTGCTTTGGTTTCCTGTCGTCGCACCGCCCAAGCTAGGACCGCCATACCGAAAACCATCGAGAGCACCGTCCCGCCGAGCACGCCGATACGAACCGCTGACTGCGCCGCCGGATCGGAGAAGGCCAGCGTGCCTATGAAGAGCGACATGGTGAAGCCGATGCCCGCGAGTTGGGAAACCCCGTAGAGCTTCAGCCAGTCAACACCATCGGGGAGGCTGGCCCAGCCCATCCGCACCGCGATCCAGCACGCGCCAAGAATACCGACGGGTTTGCCGATCACCAGACCGGCCGCGATGCCGAGCGGCAACGGGGCGATCAGGTCGTCGACCGAGAGCCCGGTCAGTGGAACGCCAGCATTGGCGAACGCGAAAAGCGGCAGGATCATGAATGCGACCCAGGGATGGAGCACATGCTCCAGCACTTCGAGCGGCGACTTGCCGTCCTGCGCCGCACCATCCGCCCCCCGGAGCGGCACGGTCAGAGCGACGACCACGCCGGCAAGCGTCGCATGGACGCCGGATTTCAAGACGGCGACCCAGATCACAAGGCCGACGACGATGTAGAGGCCGATACGCCTGACCCCCAGCAGGTTCATGGCGATCAGGACCGCGATCCCGGCACCCGCGACGCCGAGCGCGCCCACCGACAGATTCGAGGTGTAGAACAGGGCAATGACGACGATCGCGCCGAGATCGTCGAGCACCGCCAATGCAAGCAGGAAGACCTTGAGACTCGCCGGCGCACGCGAACCGATCAGCGCGAGCGCCCCCAGGGCAAAAGCGATATCCGTGGCGGCGGGGATGGCCCATCCGTCCAGGTTGGCCGGCGTCCCGGCGTTGATGGCGACGAAGATCAGCGCCGGCACGACCATGCCGCCGACGGCGCCGAGCGCCGGGAGGCTCGCGGCCCGGAGCGACGAGAGCTTGCCCTCCATCATCTCGCGTTTGATTTCCAGACCGACGAGAAAGAAGAAGATCGCCATCAGCCCGTCGTTGATCCACAAGAGCAGAGGCTTTTCGATCCCGACCCCTTCGACCGTCACCGAGACGGTGGCGAGTAGCAGCCGATCATAGAGCCCGGTGAGAACCGAGTTGTTCGCGATCAACGCGACCACCGCGGCCAGGGCAAGCAGCACGCCGGGCGTCGCCTCATGATGAAGCAAAGCGGCAGGCGAGAATTTGCCTCTCGCGGGATCGGGGCTGGCCATGCTGGTCTCCGTACCCGCGGACCTATGTCTGCGATGTTCCAGGGAGCGGTACGGCAATCTAGATAGTTATCCGGCGTTGGCAAACTTGAAGCCGCTGCCTGCCTTCAGTTTTTCATTCACCGCCTGCTCGTGAGGGTTCAGACGCTCGAGCTCCTTCGCTTGCATTCCGCTGGCCAGCGCCTTCAGGCCGTCCGTCCATTTCGGCAGATTGGAATCGATCTCCGCCTTCGTCCGCCTCATCTCGTTGAGCTTGTCGAGTTCGTGCTGGAGCTTCTCCTCGATCCCAGCGTTGCGCAGTTCGACATAGCCACGGTGGTCCGGCAGAACGGCGGCGATCGCCGGAAGCACGGCGTTCAGGTAGTTCTGATCGGCGTCCAGGCGCGACGCGGACCGCAAGTTGAGAAACGCCCATCCCTGAACGTTGCCGAGCCTGTAGGAGCCGAGCTGGCATACATCGAAGACGTACTGAGCCGGATAGTGCTGCGCCAGGTCCTCCAGTGTCCTCATCGCCTTGGTGGAATTCACGTAGGTCTCGCGCATCGCCCGGATGAGGACATCGACCTTGGCCCGATGGCGGGCGAAAAACTGATGATCGGTCTTCATCCGCTGGTAGCTGCTCTCCTGCCGCCGCAACTCCGCTCCGAGCTTCTCGGTCGCCTTGTACGCCGTATCCAGCAGCTTCACATAGGCGCGGAAGGCCAGCACCGGATCCGTGACCTTGGCGGTATCCTTGACCAGCTGTTCGATGTTTTGAGGCAGGGAGGAAGCCATACGCTCTGAAATCCACCGTTGAGTAGGCGACTATATCAGCGAACAAGGTTTATGGATCCTTAACGCAAATCGCTGGAATTGCGCAGTCCGTGCGTGCGATCCTCGGAAAAGGCTGTTCAGCCAACCAGCCCCGACATCCCGAAGGCTCAGAATGTATCGTTTCGAAGACGCCCGATTGCTGACCGGCGGCGGTCGCTACGTGGAAGACGTTCGCCCGGCCAATGCGCTCACCATGCGTGTCCTTCGCTCGCCGGTCGCCCATGGCACGATCAGAACGCTCGACCTCGACGAGGCACGTTCCTTGCCCGGCGTCGTCTCCATTCTGACGGCGAGCGATCTGTCGACGCTTGAGGTTGGACCGATGACCGCCCTGTCGCCCGTCGCCAACAGCGACGGATCGCCAATGGTGGAACCAACGAGACCCGTCCTTGCCGAAAGCGATGTCAAATATGTCGGTCAACCGATCGTCGCGGTCATCGCCGAGAGCGACGCCGCGGCGGAGGATGCGCTCGAGGCGATCGGTCTGGACATCGACGAGCGGCCAAGCGTCACCGATCCCGAGGCGGCCTTTCGCGGAAGCGTGGAAATCTGGCCGGAGGCGCCCGGAAACATCGCCATCGACTGGGACAAAGGAAACCGAGAGGAGACCGAGGCCGCTTTCGCCAGCGCGGCCCATGTGGTCGAACTGACGGTTCGTCACCCACGGGTCGCCATCCAGCCGATCGAGACCCGTGGCTGTATCGGGAGCTATGAGCCAAACGACGATCGCTACACCCTGATCACGCCGTCCCAGGGCGTGATGTCCCTCCAGGGTGCCATGGCCCGCTATCTTGGCGTCGACGCCGATCGGGTCCGGGTGCTCACGGAAGACGTGGGGGGCAGCTTCGCGGTCAAGATCTGGCCCTATCCCGAGCAGGTTCTGGCACTCGTCGCCGCGCGGGTAACTGGGCGTCCGGTCGCCTGGCAGGCGTCGCGCACCGAGAGTTTCATTTCGGATGCGATGGGACGGGGCCGTATCGACCGGGCCGCGCTCGCCCTCGACGCGGACGGCGAGTTCCTGGGTTTTCGGATCGACGCGCTGGCGGATATCGGCGCCTACTGGAACGCGGTGAACCCCTCCATCGTCACCGGCGGTGCGGTGCGGACCTTCGGGCACTGCTACCGCATTCCGGGGATGCACTATCGGGTGCGCGGCGTCTTTACGAACGCGATGACCACCGACGCCTACCGCGGCGCCGGAAAGCCGGAAAGCGGCGGAACCCTGGAGCGCCTGATCGACGTCGCCGCCGAGCGCCTCGGGATCGACCGGATGGAGTTGCGCCGGCGCAACCTGATCACGCCGGATCAGCTGCCCTACACGACGGCGATGAACGAGACCATCGACGGCGGCGACTTCCCGACCGTCTTCGCGCGCATCGCCGAGATCAGCGAGGCCGGCGGGATCGGCCGGCGCAAGGAGGAGAGCGCGCGGGCCGAGCGGCTGCGGGGCTTCGCCATAGGCACCCATATGCACGCCACCGGCGGCTCCGTCGCCGAGCGCTCCGAGGTCCGCGCCCTGCCCGACGGCTCCGTCCTGGTGCGCACGGGCACGCAGGACTCGGGTCAGGGCCACCGCACCGCCCTCGCCATGGTCGCCGCGGAAGCCCTGGAGATCCCGGTCGAGCGCATCCGGGTCGAACAGGGCGACAGCGACTTCCTGACCAAGGGCGGCGGCACCGGAGGCTCCAACCTGATGCCGATCGCCGCCAACACGGTCCACCGCACCGCCCTGCACATGCTGGACAAGGCGAAGCAGGTCGCCGGCCATCTGCTGGAGGCGGCCCCCGTCGACATCGAATACGGCCTCGGGTCGTTCCGGATCGCCGGAACGGACCGCAAGCTGACCCTCGCCAAGGTCGCCGCCGGATGGGACAGCATCCCACCCGAGCAGTATGACGGCGATCTCGGCACGGGCTGCATGGCGCAGCTCGACTTCGAAGGTCTGCACACGACCTTCCCGAACGGGTCGTACGCCGTCGAGGTGGAGGTCGACCCCGAGACCGGCCATGTCCGCATCGAGCGGTTCAGCGGCATCGACGACCTCGGCCGGGTGATCAACGAGCAGACCGCGCGCGGACAGCTCCATGGCGGCATCGGCCAGGCGGTCGGCGAGGCGCTGATGGAAGCCATGGTCCACGATCCGGAGTCCGGACAGGTCCTCTCGGGCTCGCTGATGGACTACGCCCTGCCCCGGGCCGCCGACATGCCGCTGTTCGATCTGCACTGGGCGCCGACCGCGAGCCCGAACAGCCTGATCGGCGCCAAGGGCGTCGGCGAGGTGTCGTCAATCGGTGCGCCCGGCGTGATCGTCAACGCCGTGCTGGACGCCCTGCGCCCGCTTGGCGTCGAGCATATCGACCTGCCCCTCACGCCGGAGAAGGTCTGGCGCGCGGTTCGGGACGCCCGCCCCTGAGAAGACGACGAATCACAAGAAAAATAAGACCGAGGAAACGACCATGACCGACTCCCCACGACCCGCCGGCCCCAACGGATCCTTGACCGGCGGCGAAGCGATGGTGAACGCGCTGACCGCGCACGGCATCGACACCGTGTTCGGCCTGCCCGGCATTCAGCTCGACCACCTGTTCAACGCCCTGCACGACCATTCGAACGAGATCCGGGTTCTGAACGCCCGTCACGAACAGGGAACGGCGTACATGGCCTTCGGTTGGGCGCAGTCGACCGGCAAGGTGGGCGCCTACGCCGTAGTGCCGGGCCCCGGCATCCTGAACACGGGCGCCGCACTCTCGACCGCTTACGGATGCAGCGCCAAGGTGCTGGCGCTGACCGGCCAGATACCGTCCGACGCCATCGGCCGCGGCTACGGTATGCTGCACGAGATCCCCGATCAGCTCGGCATCCTGGAGCGGCTGACCAAATTCGCCGGCCGCGCCGACCATCCGAGCGAGGTGCCCGGCGTCGTCGCCGAAGCCTTCCGCGCCATGCACTCCGGCCGCCCCCGTCCCGCCGCCATCGAAGTGCCGATGGACGTGCTGGCGCAGCGGGCGATGGTCGCGCCGGTCCCTCCCTATTTGATCCGTCATCCGGAACCAGATCCCGACCTGATCGAAGCGGCCGCCAGACTGCTTGGCGAGGCGAAGAACCCCATGATCCTGGTCGGCGGCGGCGCCTATGACGCGGCCGAGGTGGTGTGCGCGCTGTCGGCGGCGCTGGAGGCGCCCGTCGTCTCCTACCAGAACGGCCGCGGCGTGATCGACGAGCGCTCGCCCTATGCCCTGCCCCACCCGGCCGGTGCGGAGTACTGGAGCACCTGCGACGTGGTCATCGGCATCGGCTGCCGCATGCAGCCGGAGCGGATGATGTGGGGCACAGACGACGCCCTCAAGGTCATTCACATCGACCTGGATCCGACCGAGATCAACCGCATCGCCACGCCGACCGTCGGCATTCTCGCCGATGCCGATACGGCCACCCGGGCGATCCTGGACGCGCTGGCGAAGCACAACACCGCACGCGCCTCCCGCGCGGACGAGTTCGCCGAGTTGAAAGCGCGCTACTGGAAGCGGTTCCACGATATCTGCGGGCCGCTGATGGCGTTCCTGGAGGCCCTCCGCCGCGCCCTGCCCGAGGACGGGCTGTTCGTCGACGAGTTCACCCAGGTCGGCTATGTGAGCCGCGTCGGCTTCCCCGTCTACGGGCCGCGCCGCATGGTCACGCCCGGCTACCAGGGAACTCTCGGCTACGGCTACGCAACGTCGCTCGGAGTCCAGGCCGCCCATCCGGACAAACCGGTGCTGTCGGTCAACGGCGACGGCGGGTTCATGTTTACCTCGAACGAGATCGCGACGGCGGTCCATCACGGCCTGCCCGTGGTCGCGGTGGTCTTCGCCGACGGCGCCTACGGCAACGTGCTGCGCATGCAGAAGAACCTGCACGACAATCGGGTCATTGCCTCGACCTTCACCAACCCGGACTTCGTCAAGCTGGCCGAAGCCTATGGCGCCGATGGGCGCCGCACCGAGACGCCGGAGCAATTGGAAATCCAGGTGAATGAGGCCTTCGCCGCCCGCCGACCGACGGTGATCGAGGTTCCGGTCGGCGAGATGCCCGAACCCTGGGATGTGATCAGGCCAACAGCGACCAGAGGCTCGACCAGGGGCTGACGGTCGTCTCAAGCGGAGGAACTCCATGTCAGACAAAGTCGCACTCATCATCGGGGCGGGCGCGGGTCTCAGCGCGTCGCTGGCGCGGCGGTTCGCATCCGGCGGCTACGCGGTCGCGCTGGCGGCACGGAACCCGGACAAGCTGTCGGAGCTTACCGGCCAGACCGGCTCGAAGGCCTATGCCTGTGATGCCGCCGACCCCCAAGACATGGCGGCCCTATTCGCCGCCGTGCAACGCGATCTCGGTGAGCCGACCGTGGCGATCTACAATCCCTCGGCACGGGTGCGCGGCCCGGTCCACGAGACCGATCCGCAGAAGGTGCGCGATGCCCTTTTGGTCACGTCCTATGGCGCCTACCTGATGGCGCAGGAGGCGACGAAGCGTATGCTGCCGAAAAAGAGCGGCGCCCTTCTCTTCACCGGAGCCTCCGCCGGCGTGAAAGGGTTCGCGAACTCGTCCAGCTTCGCCATGGGCAAGTTCGCTCTCCGCGGTCTCGCCCAGGCGCTGGCGCGCGAACTGCACCCCCAGGGCATCCATGTCGGACATTTCGTGATCGACGGGGGCATCGCCTCTTCCTACGGGACGAAAGACGACGACAGTACGCTGAGCCCGGAGGCCATTGCCGAGACGTATTGGCAGTTCGTGCAGCAGCACCGCAGCGCCTGGGCCTGGGAGATAGAACTCAGGCCATGGGTCGAGAAGTTTTGAAATCGCGAGGAGATCCGTTCAGGGACAACGGAAAGCCATGGTCGGGTGACCGAACCCGGTCGACCGACCTCCTCATCGGCATGTTCGTCGGGCTTGTCTTGATCGCATCTCCCGCCACGGCACCGCTTGGATTTCAGGTTGATACCGACACAACTTAGGATTTGCGCTCCGACAATCGGCGCAGTCCAGTGCCTTCGGAAGCCGTCCCGCAGCCCAGCAAACCAAGATCAAAGAAGACCAAAGCCCCTCACAACAAATTGAAAACATAAAATAAACGTGGATAGGGCCGGTTCAGCGGATCAGCACAGCCCGCATTGTCACGACGATGTCAAATATTGAATATCGACAATATCGTCGTTAACGCTTACGAATCTGCAGAGTCCCGGTGGGACTGGCATCGTCTGAGGAGACGGGGCGAGACGTCGCCCCACGTGCGTGCGGCAGCCTGTGACGGCCCCTCGAACGTCCTGGGAGGGTGTACTTTCAAGACTGGTGGACGCGCCTCGCGGAGTGCATATCGAATGGCCACTGGCACGGTGAAGTGGTTCAATACCACTAAAGGTTACGGGTTCATCAAGCCGGATGACGGCGGCGCGGACGTGTTCGTCCACATCACGGCCGTGCAGCGTTCCGGCATGCAGGGCCTGGATGAAGGTCAGGCTATCGCCTATGAGCTGAAGCCGCAGCGCAACGGGAAGATGGCGGCGGAGGATCTCAGCCCGCTCTGAGACACTGTCGTATCCAGATTCGAACGGCGGCGCAGTCCACTGCGCCGCCGTTTTTATTTGCCCCTCACCTTTGCCAACCTCCCGACCTCGTACAGCCGGATCAGCATTGCGCTTTTATATCGTTTCGAGATATATCAGCTCGATACGTATCGACCCAATAGGTCGGACGCGCAATTTTTAAGCCTTCGAGGCCTTCCATGGATGTCCGCACGCTCTGCCTCGCCGTTCTGACAAAGGGCGACGCCACCGGGTACGAAATCAACAAGATGTTCGAGGAAGGCCCCTTCGCTCATTTCCAGAACGCGAGTTTCGGGTCGATATATCCAGCGCTCTCCCGCCTGCTCGCGGAAGGTCTGGTCGAGGCCCGGATACACGATCAGGACGGACGTCCGGGCAAGAAGGTCTACTCGATCACCGCTGCAGGAAACGCCGTTGTCGATGCCGCGCTCACCATCACACCGGAGCCGGACATGTTCCGCTCCGACTTTCTGTTCCTGGTGTATTTCGCCTCGCGTTTATCGGAAGAGCGCCTCACCGACCTGATCGATCGGCGGATCGAACTCTACCGGCGCAAGCAGGACCATATCGTCGAGCAAATGGCCGCACGCGAGGCGAACCAGTGTAGCGGCGACCCGGGCCGCGAATTCGTCGCCGGGTTCGGCATCGCCATCTACAAGGCGGCAGCCGACTACCTGGAAAGCAATCGCGCGTCGCTGCTCGCAACAACACGCGGTGCCCATGCGCGGGCTCCCGAAGCCGCCGAATAGGAGCTTCTTCATGCGTATCAAAGGATCCCTCGTCCTAGCCGGCGCGCTTGCCGTTGCCGCCGTCGCCTGGATCGCCTCGGGACAGATGGGCGAGAAGCCCGCGACCGCCGCTCCTCCCCCCACATCAGCGGAGACGACGGCCGCGCCGGCCCCGACGCGGGTGCGGGTCCGAGATATCGAGTCGGCGCCGTTCATCGCTGCCGTTGTGACGTCCGGGCAAACGGAAGCGGCGCGGATCGTCAAGATCCGAGCGGAAACAGCCGGAAGGATCCTGGAGACCCCAGCCGTAAAAGGGACGGTGGTGCAGTCGGGGGACGTTCTTGTCCAGATCGACATGGCGGATCGCGCTGCGCGGCTCGAAGAAGCGAAGGCGCGTATCGCACAGAGACAGATGGAGTATGACGCGGCGACGACGCTCGCCGCCAAGGGGTTTCACGCGAAGACCAACCGCGCCGGCGCGAAGGCCGAACTCGAAGCCGCCCGATCCGAACGGCGCACGATCGAAGTGGATATCGACCGGACGCGGCTCTCGGCCCCGGTTGCGGGCGTTCTCGAGGATCGCATGGTGGAAGTCGGCGACTACGTTGGCGTGGGTGACAGCGTCGCCACCGTCGTAGAACTCAATCCGCTCCTGATCACGGCGCAGATCGCTGAACGCCAGGCCCCTCTGCTGGAGGTTGGTATGCCGGCGCATGCGCGTTTATCCACCGGCGACGAACTGGTCGGAATCGTTAGCTATATCGCCTCCGTTGCCGATCAGGACACCCGGACCTTCAGGATCGAGATCGAGATCGATAATCGCGAATACAGATACGGCCAGGGCCTGACCGCCGGTATCGAGATCGATCTGCCGTCGGTTCGTGCCCATGCCGTTTCGCCGTCGATCTTCCGCCTGGACGAACAGGGCAGGATCGGGGTCATGACCGTCGACGGCGACAACCGCGCCCGCTTTCGGCCGGTCTTCATCGTCGGCGTCGATGGTGAAGGGACCTGGGTGCGCGGACTTTCGGACAATGCCCGCGTCATCACCGTCGGCCACCAACTGGTCGATGACGGCGATCGCGTCGAACCGGTCGTGGCCACCCCCGAGGAGCCGACATCGTGAAGGCGATCATTTCGGCCGCCCTCTCGCGCAGCCGGACCACCCTCTCCGTCCTGTTGCTGATCCTCATCGCGGGGACGGTCTCCTATGTCGAGATCCCGAAGGAGGCTGACCCGGACATCAATATTCCGATCATCTACGTTTCGATTCACTTCGAAGGCATCTCTCCCGAAGATTCAGAACGTCTGTTGTTGCGCCCCATGGAGCAGGAACTCCGCTCGATCGAGGGTATCAAGGAGATGCGGTCCACCGCCTACGAAGGCGGCGCCAACATCGTGCTCGAGTTCGACGCCGGTTTCGATGCGGACAAGGCTCTGGACGACGTTCGCGAGAAGGTCGACACCGCCAAACCGGAATTGCCGGAGGATACCGACGAGCCGACGGTGAACGAGGTGAACTTCTCCCTCTTTCCGGTTCTCGTCGTCACCCTGTCCGGCGACGTACCCGAGCAGGTGCTGCTGCATACGGCCCGGCAACTCCGGGACGCCATCGAAGGCATCCCCTCGGTGCTCGAAGCGAAGCTCACGGGCCAACGCGAGGAACTCGTCGAGATCGTCATCGATCCGGTCCGCCTCGAAACATACGGCCTGCAAGCAGGCGACGTGCTCGATATGGTCAGCCGGTCGAACCGTCTGATCGCCGCCGGCGCCCTTGACACCGGCGGCGGGCGGTTTCCGATCAAGGTGCCGGGCCTCTACGAGGACGTGACCGACATCCTCGACCAGCCCCTGAAGACCAACGGCGACGCGGTCGTCCGCGTGCGCGACATCGGCACGGTCCAACGCACGTTCAAGGACCGGGAGAGCTACGCCCGTCTGAATGGCGAGCAGGCCATCGCCCTGGAGGTTTCCAAGCGCACCGGCGAGAACGTTATCGAGACGATCGCGCGTGTCCGAGGCACGGTGGAAGCCGCCAAGGAACTGATCCCCGACGGCATCAGCGTCACCTTCAGTCAGGACAAGTCCGACAACATCAAGACGATGCTGACGGACCTGCAAAACAACGTGATGAGCGCTGTCCTCCTGGTGATGATCGTGATCGTCGGCGCACTCGGAATCCGCACCGCCGGCCTTGTCGGCATGGCGATCCCCGGATCGTTCCTGCTGGGCATTCTGGTCCTGTCGTCGCTCGGGCTGACGATCAACATCGTCGTGCTGTTCAGTCTGATCCTCGCGGTCGGCATGATGGTGGACGGCGCGATCGTGGTCACCGAGTTCGCCGACCGCAAGATGGCGGAGGGCAATACCAAACTGGAGGCGTACCGGGCCGCCGCCCAGCGGATGGCCTGGCCGATCATTGCCTCGACGGCGACGACCCTGGCCGCGTTTTTTCCGCTTCTGTTCTGGCCGGGCGTTGTCGGCGAGTTCATGAAGTTTCTGCCGATCACCCTGCTCGCCACCCTGTCCGCTTCGCTGCTGATGGCCCTGATCTTCGTGCCGGCCCTCGGTGCACAGATCGGCAAGGCGAGTGCCTCAGGTGAGGAAGACCGGCGGCAGCTCGCCGCCGCCGAAAAGGGAAACCTAAGCGATATCAAAGGGTTTACTGGCCTGTACCTCAAGATCCTGGGAGCCGGTCTGCGCGCTCCCGGTATCGTGCTGCTGGCCGCTTTGGCATCGCTGATCGGCGTTCAGTACTATTACGCGACGCACGGCAACGGCATCGAATTCTTTCCCGATGTCGAACCGGAGGTCGCCAAGGTCTATGTCCATGCCCGGGGCAACCTGTCGATCGAGGAGAAGCTCGACCTCGTGCTGCCGGTAGAGAAGGTCGTCATGGATGTCGGCGGCTACAAGTCACTCTATACCTATGTGGGCGCGGCCCCGCAGGGCGGAGGCGAGGATGTGGCCGACGATGTGATCGGCAGCGTCCAGATCGAGTTCGCCCCATGGCAACAGCGGCGTCCCGCAAGCGAGATCCTGCAGACGATTGCCGACCGGACGAGCAGCCTCGCCGGCATCACAGTCGAGCCGCGGGAGGAGGAAAGCGGACCGCCGACCGGCAAACCCGTGCAGGTCCAGCTCCGCTCCCGCGACCGCGAAGCCCTCAACGAGGCCGCCGACGTCACGATGGCCAAGTTCCGATCCATGGCCGGACTGAAGGACATAGAGGACACCAGGGACGTTCCCGGCATCGAATGGCGGATCAGCGTCGACCGATCCCAGGCGGCAAAATTCGGCGCCGATGTCTCACTCGCCGGCCAGTACGTGCAACTCGTCACCAAGGGCCTGAAGATCACCGATTTCCGGCCGGACGACAGCGACGAGGAAATTGACGTCGTCGTCCGCTACCCCGAGGTGTTCAGGACGGTCGAACAGATCGACCGCATTCGGATGGAAACCGTCCAGGGTCTCGTTCCGCTGGCCAATTTCATCGATCGGGACGCCGAGCCCAAGACCGGCAAGATCCGCCGCGTCGACACCCAGGAAGCGATCACCGTCAAGGCGGACGTCGTCGACGGTGTACTGCCGGATACAAAGGTTCAGGAACTGCGATCCTGGCTCGCCGGAAATCCGCTTCCGGAGGATGTCGAAGCGGTTTTCAAGGGAGAGGACGAAGAGCAGCAGCAGGCCCAGGCGTTCCTGGTCAAGGCGTTCGGTATCGCACTGTTCATCATGGCGATCATTCTGGTCACCCAGTTCAACAGCTTCTACTCCGCCTTCCTGATCCTCAGCGCGGTGATCATGTCGACCATTGGCGTCATGATCGGGCTGATGGTCACCGGTACGCCCTTCGGCATCGTCATGACCGGCATCGGAGTGATCGCGCTCGCCGGCATCGTTGTGAACAACAACATCGTCCTGATCGACACGTTCGACACGATCCGACCGAACTGCGCCGATACCCGGGAAGCGATCCTCCGGACCGGCGCGCAGCGTCTACGTCCGGTGATGCTGACCACAGTAACGACCATCCTTGGGCTGATCCCGATGGTCCTCCAGGTCAATATCGATTTCCTCTCGCGCGAGGTCACGGTCGGCGCGCCGTCCACGCAATGGTGGGTGTCGCTGGCCACCGCCATCGTCTTCGGCCTCGCCTTCGCCACAATCCTGACCTTGGTGGTGACGCCGTGCGCCCTGATGTTCCGCGACAGGATCGGAGCGGGCTGGCACACCTTGAAAGGCGGGATCGGCGGGATCTTCCGGCGGAATCGGGAAGGTCCGAAGGCAGGCGTCGGCGGCGGCCCTGAGCCCCAGGCAGCCGAGTAAAACCGCCCGTCGGACGTTTCAGTCCCGAAAAGACACCACCGCCTGGCCGACACGGCTGGCGGTGGTGATCCAACACATCGCCCCGAAGACCGCCGCGATCCAGGGGAAGTCGGCCGGAAACAGGCACATCGCCACGAGACACGCGATTGTTTCGGCGCCCTCGGTCAGCCCGCCCAGATAGAAGATCGACTTGACGCCTCTGGCCTCGGTGGTGACCCCGCGCTTGGCGGCGATAATGGCATAGGCAAGGAACGAGGCCCCGGTTCCGATGAAGCTGAAGATCAGGAACGCGGCGAAAACCGCCTCCTCAGGTCGAGCGAGCGCCATACCGAAAACGACGGCGCTGTAGAAAATGAAATCGAGGACGATATCCAGATAGCCGCCGAGATCGCTTGGACCGGCCGCTCGGGCAACCGCTCCGTCCAGGCCATCCGCGAGGCGGTTCAAGACAATCAGCGCCAAAGCGACCGCGTATTGCTCGGCAGCCAAAGCCGGCAGCGCACCGAGCCCGACAACGAAACCGGCCACCGTGACGGCGTTGGCCGAGATACCGGCACGCGCTACCGCCCGACCTGCCGCATTCAGGGGCGGATCGACGACCCGGCGCAGCGCCGCGTCGAACATCCCCTCACCCCACCGGCTTCTGTTCGTCCGCCGACCGGGTACCCTGGTCTGGCGGCGCGCCCATACCGGAAGGCGCCTCCGCCGCTGTCTCAGACTCGTCCGCCATAGCGTCCGCAGCCTTCAAGAGCCGGCGGTAGGTCCGGACCGCCAACGGAATGGTGATCAGGTAGACGATCAACACGATACCGAGCGAAAACCAAGGAGCGCTTATGACCCCGGCGACCACCAGTCCGGCCACGATCAGCGTCGGCAGAACCCAACGCTGCGGCACCTTCATCTGCTTGAACGAATAGGTTGGTATCTGACTGACCATGAGCAGACCGACGCCTGTCAGCCAAACCGCGACGAAAACCGGGGCGTCCTGAAGGCCGAGCTCGAACTGGAAATCGAGGATCATCGGCAGCAGGGCGAGCCCGGCACCGGCAGGCGCCGGAACGCCGGTGAAATAGTTATAGGCGAAGGCCGGTTTTTCATCGTCCAGCCGGACGTTGAAACGCGCAAGTCGCAACACGCAGCACGTCGCGAAGAACAGAACGGCCATCCAACCGAAATTCTTGAGATCGACCATCGACCAAAGGAAGACCACGAGAGCCGGAACCACGCCGAAGCACAGGAAGTCGGACAGCGAATCAAGTTCGGCGCCGAAGCGGGACTGTGCGTGCAGGAGGCGCGCCATCCGTCCGTCCAAGGCGTCGAATACCGCCGCGAGCAGGATCAGGCCGACCGCGAACTCCCACCGTTCCGCCAGGGCGAAGCGCAGACCGGAGAGACCGGAGCAGAGCGCCATCACCGTGATGATGTTCGGCAGCAGCTTGTTGAACGAAAGACCGCTGAACCGTTGCCCTCTGCGACGGCGCAAGCGGGTCATCGGACCGCTCCCTCCCGCGCCTTTTCGGAGCTTTCCAGGTCGGCGATCACCGTTTCGCCGGCGACGCAGCGTTGCCCCAGGACGACCTGCGGCGCCACATCCGGCGGGAGGTACACGTCGACCCGGCTGCCAAAGCGGATCATGCCCATGCGCTCACCGGCCAGAAGCGTCTGGCCCTCACTGATCTTGCAGATGATGCGGCGGGCAACCAGACCGGCGATCTGCACGAAAGCCAGCGGCCGACCGTCCCGGCTCTCCATGGCGACGAGTTGGCGCTCGTTCTTCTCGCTCGCTTTGTCGAGTGAGGCGTTGACGAACGCCCCCGGAACATAGGCGAGCTTCACCACCCTGCCGTCGACCGGCGTTCGGTTCACATGAACGTCGAACACGTTCATGAAGATACAGATGCGCTGCACCTCCCCGTCGCCCATGTCCAATTCCTTCGGCCAGGGTGCCGGGCCGACCGACACGACGACGCCATCCGCCGGACTGATCACCAGGCCGGTGCGAACGGGCGTGACCCGATCCGGATCGCGGAAGAAGTACACGCACCAGGCGGTCAGGATTAGCCCTGGTACGAGCAGCCAATCTGCCAGCAGGGCCAATAGAACGGTCGCCACGGCGAATATGGCGATGAACGGTCGCCCTTCCCGGGCGATCGGAACGAGAATTGAGCTCAACACGGCGGTTTCCGTCGATCAGTTCACCGTCGGCAGACCGAAGACCTGCCCGGGGAAAATCAGATCCGGATTCTGGATCTGATCGCGATTGGCGTCGTGGATCTGCACGTAGCGCATACCCTCTCCATAGACGCGGGTGGCAATAACCCAGAGGTTGTTGCCGGGCTGGATGACCACAAGCCGGTCATTCGGCAGACCCTTAAGTGGGGCCGCGCGCACGAACGGGAAGGCCACGCGGGCATTGACCTTGCCGCCCTCGTCCACCTTGTCGACACGCAGACTGTAGTTCCCGGGAGCCACAGGCTCCTTCGGGGTGAGTTGCCAGCGCCCCTCGGCGTCGGCTGTGGCGCCGCCTGCGGGCTTGTTGTCGATGAAGACCTCGACATCAGCGTTGGGTTCCGTGCGTCCACCGAACACCACCTGACCCTTGTCGTCATACTCGATCACGTCGACGGAAACGTCGCCGCTTTCCTTCACGTCGACCGACGCCACCGTCTGGTCCGATCCAGCGGGTGCCTTGGACGGCTCCGGGAATGCGCTCACGACGGGCCCCACCGAGCCGGGCTCCGCGCCGGACTGAACCGTCTTCGGCTGCGCCCCGGGCGCCGTTCCACCCGACTGGTCAGTCGCACCGGCGTCTCCGGTCGCGGTACCCGTCGCCGCTGTCTCGGAGGACCCGCCGGGTCCGGCGGCCGGCGCCTGCAGCACACGGGCGGCACCCACGGACGCCTCACCGCGCGGCAGGACCATCGCAAGCGGCTGGCTCGGCTCGTTGGTCGCGCGCCCGGCGATATCCCGTCCGGGTTCCGGCACGACCAGCACGACGGCCTCGTCGGACTCGGCGATATCCGGTTCCCCCTCCTGACGCAGGGTCAGGGCGAACTGCCCCGGTCCGAGTTGATGGTCGGGCAGGAAGACCCACTCGCCACGCTCGTCGCTCGTGACCTTGCCGACCTCGCGGTCCCCGTCGAGAATCGTCACCTCGGTATTCGGTTGGGCCCGGCCCGCGATCACCGCGTTGCCTTCAGGATCCACCCGCACGATGTCGAAGCTCGGCTTCCGGGGAACTTGTGTGTCAGCCGCGGGCGGCGCGGCGGCCGTTCCTTGTGCCGACGGCTCCGAGCCGGACGCGGTCTTCTCCGGCAGCACAGACGGATAGGTGCTCGTTGAACTCCCGGACGTCGCCGGGACCTGCGGTTTGGTCGGCACCGCCGGCGCTTCGGCACGCGGGGGCTCGGCCTCGTCGTCTCCGGGAACGAGCCAAAAATTCAGGCCAAGCGCCGCCAGGATCGCGACCCCTCCCAAGACACCTACGATTGCCGGCTTCGAAACCATCGCCTTATGGCCCTTTTCGTTTCGCGCACATTAAACCGAGCGGCGGCGTGGTACAATCGCGGTAGGGAAGCGATCGACGTCGAACCGGCTCTTCATCCAGGCGATTGACCTTGCCGTGCCACGGTGCGAAAGACGGCGCCATGAGCAAGTCATTCCCACTCTCAATCTGCGTCTTCTGCGGATCGTCGTCCAGAGTCGACGCCGTCTTCAAGAACTCGGCAACCGAATTCGGGCGTATTCTCGGCCAAAACGGCTGCACGCTGATATACGGCGGCGGCCGGGTCGGCCTAATGGGCCTTGCCGCCGACGCGACGCTGGAGGCCGGCGGCAAGGCGATTGGCGTGATTCCCAGCTTTCTTCAGAACTTGGAAGTCGGCCATGCCGGTCTCGACGAATTGGTCGTCACTGAGAGCATGCACGAACGCAAAAGAATCATGTACGAGCGTGCGGACGCCTTCGTGATCCTGCCCGGCGGGCTCGGCACCCTGGACGAGACCATGGAGGCGCTCACCTGGGCGCAGCTCAAATTGTCTCAGAAGCCGATCGTGTTCGTAGACGTCGCCGGCTTCTGGCAACCCCTCCTGAAACTGATCGACCACACCATCGCGACCGGTTTCACCCGCGAGGAGAACCGGGGCCTCTACAAGGTGGTAGACAGCCCGGCAGACGTGCTCGGCGCAATCGGCGACTGGCACGTTCCGGAGGGCGACCTGAAAGCCAAGTGGCTTTAGAGAAAACCGCTGCAAAGGTGCGCTTGAACCGCGGCGGCCCGGTGATATTGTGCCGCCGACCTCACAGACGACCAGATCCGACCAACATGCGCAGGAGTAACCTATGGCGAAGATCAAGGTAGCCAACCCGATCGTCGAACTCGACGGCGACGAGATGACCCGGATCATCTGGCAGATGATCAAGGACAAGCTGATCTTCCCGTATCTCGATATCGACCTGAAGTACTACGACCTCGGCGTCGAGGCCCGCGACAAGACCGACGACCAGATCACCATCGACTCCGCCAACGCCATCAAGGAGTACGGCGTCGGCGTGAAGTGCGCGACCATCACGCCCGATGAGGCGCGCGTCGAGGAATTCGGTCTCAAGAAGATGTGGCGTTCGCCGAACGGCACGATCCGGAACATCCTCGGCGGCACCGTGTTCCGTCAGCCGATCATCTGCAAGAACGTGCCGCGCCTCGTGCCGGGCTGGACCCAACCGATCGTGATCGGCCGCCACGCTTTCGGCGACCAGTACCGCGCCACCGACTTCCTGGTCGACGGGCCGGGCAAGCTCACCATCACCTTCCAGCCGGAGAACGGCGACCCGATCACCCGCGAGGTCTACGACTTCCCGGGCAGCGGCGTGGCGATGGCCATGTACAATCTGGACGAGTCGATCCGCGGCTTCGCACGGGCCTGCTTCAACTACGGGCTCGACCTCGGCTGGCCGGTCTACCTGTCGACCAAGAACACGATCCTCAAGGCATATGACGGCCGCTTCAAGGACCTGTTCGAGGAAGTCTTCAACGCCGAATTCAAGGCGAAATTCGACGCCAAGGGCATCGTGTACGAGCATCGGCTGATCGACGATATGGTCGCCTCGGCCCTGAAGTGGTCGGGCAATTTCGTGTGGGCCTGCAAGAACTACGATGGCGACGTTCAGTCCGACACCGTGGCCCAGGGCTTCGGCTCGCTCGGCCTCATGACTTCTGTGCTGATGACACCGGACGGCAAGACCATCGAGGCCGAGGCTGCCCATGGCACCGTGACCCGGCACTACCGCCAGCACCAGCAGGGTAAGGAGACCTCGACCAACCCGATCGCGTCGATCTTCGCCTGGACCCGCGGCCTGGCCTTCCGGGCCAAGTTCGACGACACGCCTGAGGTCGCCGCGTTCGCCCAGACCCTCGAGAAGGTCTGCATCGACACCGTCGAAAGCGGCGCGATGACGAAGGATCTGGCGCTGCTGATCAGCCCCGACCAACCGTGGTTGACCACCCAGCAGTTCCTCGCCAAGCTTGACGAGAATCTTCAGAAGGCAATGAGCTGAGGCTGCACATGTCGCCACGTTCTACGGGCATCGTCGCCGCGGTTGTCGCGGCGACGTTCTTCTCCTTCAGCGTGGCGGCGTATGCCGAATGCGTTCCGGGCGAGTTGAAGGACGGATGGCTCCTCGAGCAGGAAAGCAAGGGGGGCCATACCGTCGACCGCCATGTCGCGAAGAGCGATGCGTGGTTGATCGACCGGCTTCACAAGGAACCCAACATCCCGGCGGCCAGTTCCTTCCCGGACAGAGTGACCGCCCGCAAGGTGATTGGGCTCGCGCTGCAGCCAGACAAGTCCGATCTCGATTATTGGGCGACGAAGGCGAATGGTGGAGAGGTCGCCGAGATTCGCATGGCCTTCGAACAACCGATCGGCAGACTGGTCCCGCGTGGATCGGCGGCGGCCATTCCGGCCCATGGTCTTCGCCTGTTCGTCATGGCCGACGGCGCCGGCTCCTGCCATCTGTTGACCGCTTACCCCACGACCCATCGCTAATACCGGCGGCAGATCGGACTTCTGCGGTCGCGGCTTGGGTCGACGACGGTTGACCTGTCTCGCCAACGCGAGCGGAACGTCATTGTGGCGCCCGGCCCCGCACTATCTCTGATTTCAAAAAATCCATATAATTCAGCATTTTAATTCAATAAATTAAAGCATTTTCTGAATTGAAGTGGCCGGCATTTCATTGTTTAGTATTTTAGCGACATATTATGAATTTTTTGAATTTCGGATCGCAGTATCTCCGCGATACTTTCGACAGTCGGTTAAGGACCCGGAGACGCATTTGAAATCACCAATCGGTCGAGGGGTAGACGCTATGCCATACCCAATGAGCCAAGACAGCCGGATCTCGAGCTTCTATGACTATTGGAACGGCCTCCGCGCTACCGGCACGCTGCCGGCTCAAGACTCGATCGATCCAGCACATATCGCGCCGCTTCTTCCGTTTGTCTGGCTGGTTCGATGGAACGATCAGGTGGACGACTTCGTTTACCGGTTGGCCGGAGAAAACGTTCTGGACATAGTCCGACAACCGGTCCGGCACAAACGCCTCGGCGCCTTGTACGAACCGGTTTTCGCCGAGACGCTGCGCCGCCGGTTTCACCGGCTCTGCTCCGGCCCTACCGCCTACTACGAGCGAGGGCGCGTCTACAGGCATATCGACCGATACGGGTTCGGTGAACGACTGGCTCTGCCGTTGGCCGACGAAGAGGGAAGAAACCGACTCGTCATCGGCTGTACGGTCTACGCAGCGACCAACTGGCCGCCCGCCCTCACGGCGCCCCCTAGCACGCCCGATCCCGAAATCGGGGTCTACACCAACCTCGATGGGGACCCGGTAGAGCCGGTCAGAGAAGCAGGTTGAGATAGCTGCCCGGCGGTGCGTCAGGATCGATATTGTCGTTCGCGATCAACGTCATCAACCGCTGGATCTGCCGCTCGATCTCCGCATCCGTGGTCGCGGTCTTTAGGCGATAGCCACGCTCGGGATCAGCGCGTCTCGCGGGAGCCGATCCCGACGCGGCTTCAACCCGCGAAGGCACCGCCGTCCGGCCGCCCGTGCGGGCCGGAACTCGGGAATTGCCGGGACCGGTCGGTGTGAGCGCCATCATTCCGCCTCTTGAACTGGGTGCGACGATCGTCACGCCCTGATCATAGCCGATATCGAGCGCGCCGTCAGGCTCGACGACGCTGGTCGGCGCCCTGGCCGAGCAGCGGCTCCAAACGATCGAGCCCCTTGTTCAGGGTGTCGGGGCTGGCCGCGAAACACAGGCGGAGATATCCCTCGCCCGCCGGGCCGAAGGCGCTGCCGGGTGCCAAACCGACATTCGCCTCGTCGATGATGCGCTTCGCGATCGCCAGACTGTCGGTCATCCCCTCCACCGAGAAGAACGCGTAGAAAGCCGCCTTCGGCCGAGCCGCCTTGACCTGCGGCCAGGACTCCAACCGGTCGAATACGATATCGCGGCCGGCGAGGCATTGGGCCCGCAGATCCCGGATCACCGGATCCCCCTCGCGCAGTGCGGTTATGGCGCCACGCTGCAGGAATTGCGGCACACCGGAGGTCGTGATCTGAACCAGCTTGGCGATCACCGGCGCCAGCGCGGCCGGATGGGTGAGCCAGCCGAGCCGCCAGCCGGTCATCATCCAGGACTTCGAGAACGAATTGACGACGATCAGCCGGTCGTCCGGCTCGGCGACCTGCAGGAACGACGGCGCCACATCGCGATCGAAGACGAGCTGGTGATAGACCTCGTCGGCGACCACCCAGATCCCGCGATCGCGGGCGAAGTCCATCACCGCTTTCTGCTGATCCGCCTCCATCAGCCAGCCCGTCGGATTGCCGGGCGAGTTGATGAAAATCGCTTTGGTCTTGTCGGAAACGGCGGCGAAGAGCGCGTCCAGATCCAGATGCCATCCATCCTGCTCCATACGGATCGATACGTCCCTGACACTGCCGCCATGCACGGTCACGGTGGAATAAATGTTCGGCCAGACCGGGCCGACGACGACGACTTCGTCGCCCTGCTCGACCAGCATGTCCATCACCAGGTAGAGGCCCGACATGCCGGCCGTTACGAGGCTCAACCGGTCGTCCTCGACATCGACGCCGAAGGTCCGCTTGGTGTAGCCAGCCAGTTCGTTGCGCAGTTCCTTTATTCCGCGCTGATCCGTGTAGAACGTCTCGCCGCGCATCAGGGCATCGGAAGCGGACTTGGCGATGAATTCAGGCGTGGAGCGGTCGCCCTCTCCGAACCAGAACGGCACCAGATCCGGCTTGTCCCAGCCATGGACGGCGACATGGACGATGTCGGTCTCTTCGAGACCGGCGACGTCGCGGCGCAGATCCGCCAGAAGCGGGCTGGACGGGGAGTTGCTGGTCATTCCGGGCTCCGGTCTTGCACTGGTATCGCGATCCGCCCCGGTTACCTCATCGGGCTTACGGGGGATAGGGCTTTTTCAGCTGCGCCGGTTGGGTTAAGCGATGCGGATGGACAGTACGATCTACCTCATCCGGCACGGCGAGACCGTGTGGAACCGCATCGGGCGCCTCCAAGGCCAACTCGACGCGCCGTTGACCCATGCCGGACTGGCGCAGGCCCACGCGATCGGTCGCGACCTGTTTGAGCGGTTGACCGGCAGTGCCCCGGCAATGGCCGCCAGCCCGCTCGGCCGCACGCGTCAGACCGCCGCGATCATCGCCGAGCATCTCGGCATAGACTTCGACGATATAGCGTTGGACGACCGGCTTATGGAGATCACCCTCGGCGATCATGACGGCTACGGCGGCTGGGACGCGATCGACCGGGACCACCCGGAGCTCGCCGCGGAACGTCGGCGCGATCCGTGGAACTTCCGGCATCCCAACGGCGAATCCTCTCAGATGGTGCAGGATCGGGTGCGACCGGTTCTGGAGCACCTCACCGCGACGCCGGGAATCCACGTCGTGGTCGCGCACGGGGTTGTGAACAAGGTGTTCCGCGGGCTCTATCTCGGTCTGACGCGCGAGGAAGTCTTCGCCCTCGACCGCCCGCAAAACGCCTACTTTCGCCTGCAAGCCGGCACCGAGGCTCGGATCGAAGTCGACGTCGAGGCGACGGTTTCAACCGGTCTCTGACACCCGGGTACCCTGGTTTTCGACCCCCGACCGTATCGGCACCTGCGGAGCCGGTGAGCCTATCCGGCACCCGGTAGAACGCGCCATCGGCACTGCCCGGCAAGGAAGCCGGGACAGCGTTGCCGATCGCGCCTGCCCGGCTCTACCCCTCGCAGTGATCCCTCACGAGGCGATCCAGGGCCCTTACGCCGAAGCCGCTGGCGCCCTTCGGCATGGTTGCCCGGTCCTTCCGCGACCAGGTGACGCCGGCGATGTCCATGTGGATCCACGGCACCTTGTTGACGAACCGCTCCAGGAAACAGGCGGCGGTGATCGCCCCACCCCAGCGCGCGCCAGCGTTCTTCATGTCGGCGACGTCGCTATCCATCATTTTGTTGTAAGCGTCTCCCAGCGGCATGCGCCAGACCGCTTCGCCGACCGCATCGGCCGCCGCCTGCAATTCCCCGGCGAGTTTGTCATCATTGGCGAAGTAGCCGCAGGTCTCCTCGCCCAGGGCCACCATCATGGCGCCGGTAAGCGTGGCGAGATTGATCATGAACTCCGGCTTGTACTTGTCCTGGGTGTACCAAAGGGCGTCAGCCAGAACGAGCCGGCCCTCGGCGTCGGTGTTGATGATCTCGATGGTTTGGCCGGACATCGAAGTGACGATGTCGCCGGGGCGCTGGGCGTTTCCGTCCGGCATGTTCTCGACCAGGCCGATAACGCCAATGACATTGGCTTTCGCCTTGCGCTTGGCCAGGGCACACATGAGTCCGGAGACCACGCCGGCGCCGCCCATATCGAACTTCATGTCTTCCATGCCGCCGGCCGGCTTCAAAGAGATGCCTCCGGTGTCGAAGCACACGCCCTTGCCGATGAAGGCGACCGGCTTCTGGTTCTTTGCTCCGCCCTCCCAGCGCATCACGACCATACGCGACTCGCGGGTGCTGCCTTGGCCCACACCGAGCAGAGCGCCCATACCGAGCTTGGCCATCTGCTTCTCGTCCAGGACGTCGATCTTCAGGCCAAGATCCTTCATCGCGGCGACGCGGTTTGCGAACTCGACCGGGTAGAGGACGTTCGGCGGCTCGGACACCAGATCGCGGGTAAAGGCCACGCCCTCCGCCACCGCCGCCTCGACGTCGTAGAGTTTCTTAGCTTCGGTATGGCCCTCCACCGAAACCGTGAGTTTGGCCAAAGTCGGCTTGTCGTCCTTGGTCAGCTTGGTTTTGTACTGGTCGAACCGGTAGGAACGCAGGGTGACGCCGAGCGCCAGATGAGCGGCGACTTCGGCGCGCTTGCCCTCGGACGCCTCGATCATCACCGTCGCTTCCTTCTCGCCGCTGTTGGCGAGTGCGGCATAGATGGTGCCGCCGGCGGTCTCGGCGAATGTGGCGTCGATCTTTTCGGGATTGCCGACGCCGAGTAGTAGAACGCGTCCCGTCGGCGTGAATACCGTCAGCGTCTGCTGTGCCTTGCCGGTGAAGCGAGAACCGGCGATCGCGGTGCCGATGAGCCCTTTGGTCTCCCGGTCGATCTCTCGAGCGGTGGTGGAGAGTTGGCCGCCCTCCATGACGGCACAGACCACCGCGCCCTTCTTCGGGCGGCCGGGCTTGGTAAACGCGATCTTCATGGACTGCTCCCTGGTTGCGGGCGGACTGACTTTGGGGTAGCCGTCAGGCTTGTACGGTGTCAACGGCGCTGCTGGCGGCTATCATGCGCCGCCATCACGAATTTGGCGATACAGCGAGACAGGCGAACCGGCGCGCGGATGCGGTTGAACCTCTACCTGATCAGACAGATCGTCACCGCGATGGTGTTCATCGTGGTGTCCCTGACGTGCGTGATCTGGCTCTCGCAGTCGTTGCGCTTCGTCGATCTGATAGTCAACCGTGGTCTGCCGATCCATACCTTCATCATCCTGACCGTGATGCTGATGCCGACTTGGCTGTCGATCGTGCTGCCGATCGCAAGCTTTGCGAGCGTTCTCTTCGTCTACAACAAGATGACCGCCGACCGCGAGATGGTGGTGATGTCGGCGGCCGGTCTCAGCCCGCTGAGACTGGCCCAGCCGGCCATGATCGTCGCAGTTGGCACCACGCTGCTCTGCTTCCTGATGACCGCTTACCTGATGCCCATGAGTTATCGCGGTTTCAAGGAGCTGCAGTGGCAGATCCGGCACAATTTCGAGAACCTCATCCTGCGAGAGGGCGAATTCAGAACCCTCGGCGACGATCTCACCGTCTATGTCCGGGCGCGGGAGGACAAGGGCACGCTGGTCGGGATCGTGGTGCATGACCAGCGCAATGCCGAGAAGCCGGTCACGCTTGTGGCCGAGCGTGGAACGCTCGTGAGCACGCCGAAGGGTCCGCGCGTGGTGATGGCGAACGGCAGCCGCCAGGAGCGCGACGTCGAAACCGGCCGGGTGAACATTCTCTATTTCGACCGCTACACGATCGATCTTGGCGGAAACGAGCAGGAGGAACAGCGGAGCTTCCGGGACGCCAACGAGTTGTTCATCCACGAGCTCCTGGCACCGGAGGCACGCGACCTGGCCGGGAGCAATGCCACGGAACTCATCGCGGAGGGCCATCAGCGGCTAACCAGCCCATTGCTGGCTCTCAGTCTGACCGCGATCGGCCTGGCCGTTCTTCTCTCCGGCGAATTCTCACGGCGCGGGCAGGCGCTACGGATCATCGTGGCCGTGCTGCTGGCCGCCATGGCCGAGGCGGCCGGTCTCGGAACCAAGTACCTGGCGGCCAAATCGCCGCCACTGATCGCCGCCATGTGGCTTGCGGTCTTGATCCCCCTTGGATTGTCGCTGATCGCCCTGTCGCGAAACCGGCTGCGGACACGACCGACCGCCGCGGCGGCCGGCTGACCGGATGCGGTTTTCCTGGACATTGTCGGGCTATATCGGCCGCCAGTTTGCCATCTGGGTTCTGGGCTCGTTCGCCGCGATCATCGCCATCGTTTTTCTGTTGGATTTCATCGAGCTACTGCGCCGCGGGGCGGGCAAGGAGAACGCCTATTTCGGTGTTCTGCTTCAGATGGCGCTGCTCAAGCTTCCGAACATGGCACGTCAGATCATGCCCTTCGCCGTGCTGTTCGGCTCGATGCTCGCCTTTACCAGGTTGACGCGGACGAACGAACTCGTCGTGGCCAGGGCGGCCGGCGTCTCGGTCTGGCAATTTATGATGCCGGCAATCCTGGTCGCGCTGACACTGGGCGCAATAAAGGTCGGCGTGCTGAACCCGATCTCTTCGGTCATGATCGAGAAGTTCCATGCGCTTGAGGATTCGGTTCTTAGGAACCGTGCCGACAGCTTCCTATCGGTCGGGGCCGGCGGATTGTGGATTCGCGAACGCAGCGACGACCGGCAACTCGTGCTGAACGCGCGTTCCGCGCATCAGCAGGAGGCCCGGCTCGGAGATGTGATGGTTCTGGAGTTCGACGGCGACGATCGATTCCAGCGCCGTATCGATGCGCGCGAGGCGGTGCTCGCCGATGGCAAATGGACCCTCTACGACGTGGTCGTCACCACGGCGCAGAACAGGCCGGAACGCCTGCCCACTGTGTCTCTCCCCACCAACCTGACCATCGACAACATCCAGGACAGTTTCGCGTCGCCCGAGACGATGTCGTTCTGGGAACTGCCCGGTTTCATCAAGGTGCTTGAGAATGCCGGATTCTCGGCGATCAAGCACAGGCTCTACTGGCATGCGGAGCTGGCCTCTCCCCTGCTGATGGTCGCCATGGTGCTGATTGCCGCAACCTTTTCGCTGCGCCTGACCCGTCGCGGCAACACGCTGAGTTGGGCGTCCAGCGGACTATTCTTCGGATTCCTGCTCTACTTTCTTTCCGACATCGTCTTCGCCCTCGGCCTTTCGGCTCGTATTCCGGAAGTTCTGGCGGCATGGACGCCGGCGACGGTTACAATGCTGCTCGGCATGACAAGCCTCTTGCACCTCGAGGACGGATGACCCGCTTCCCTCTCCTTACCGCGATCGTGTTTCTCGCGACGCTCCTAGTCTCGGTCAGGCCGACGGCGGCACAGGAGATCGACGTCGAGGGCACGCCGGTCCTGCTGGTTGCCGACGAAGTGGTCTACGACGAGTCTCTCGGTATCGTGACCGCCCGGGGAAACGTGGAATTGACCCAGGGCCCACGGGTCCTTTTGGCCGATACGGTCAGCTACAACCGCAAGGCCAATACGGTGATCGCGTCCGGCAGCGTGTCGTTGATGGAACCGTCCGGCGAGGTCCTGTTCAGCGACTATGCCGAGTTGAACGATGAATTGAAGACCGGCACGATCAGGAAATTCCGCGCCCTGTTGGTGGATGGGTCGCGCCTCGCGGCGGTGCAGGGGCGGCGCACGACCGATCAGCGCAAGGTGCTGGACAAGGCGGTGTTCTCGCCATGCGACCTGTGCGAGGAGAACCCGACCGAGGCGCCTCTCTGGCAGATCAAGGCCGTGAAGGTCATCCATGACGAGGCGGCCAAGGATATCATCTACGAGGATGCCACCCTCGAATTTTTCGGGTTCCCGGTCGCCTATACTCCGTATCTCCGGCATCCGGATCCGACGGTCGACCGGCGATCCGGGTTGCTGGCGCCGACCATGGGCGTATCCGATGAGCTCGGCGTCATTTTCGGCCAGCCTTACTATCAGGTGATCGACGAGACCAGCGATCTTGTCGTCGAACCGCGGGTGCATTCGACCGCCGGCACCATCATCCTGACGGACTACCGCAAGCGCTTTTCCAACGGCGCGATCGATCTGCGAAACTCGCTCGCGTATGTGGAGCAACCGTCCGATCCCGGAGACTCCGACGACTTCGGCTTCGAGGGCCACGCGGATTGGGAAGGCGGGTTCAGCCTCAATCAGACTTGGCGGGCAGGTTTCGATTTCGAGCAGTCGAGCCAGCGCACCTATCTGCGGCGCTACAACATCGGTGGCCCCGACGTACTGACGAGCCGGCTCTACGCCGAAGGTTTCAGGGGCCGCAATTACAGTTCTTTGGCCGCCTACAAGTTCCAGGACCTTCGCGCCGGCAGCGATCCGGACGACACGCCGGTCGTGCTTCCGCTCGCGGAGTATCGGCATGTCGGCCAGCCCGGCCGTTTCGGTGGACGCTCGAGTCTCGACGCCAGTCTGTTGGCGCTGACGCGCGATACCGGGACCGACAGCCGGCGGGCCTCGGTCGTTTCGGGCTGGGAACTACCGTTCACATCCGATGCCGGTGAAATCTACACGCTAAACGCCCGGCTACAGACCGATGCGTACTACGCTACCGACGCGAGCCCGGCCTCGACCGGCGACTCCGAAACCACCGGCCGGGCCTTCCCCCAACTCGGTCTGAAATGGCAGTACCCGCTCGGCCGCCGCGGCGACAACACCACCCAGGTGATCGAACCCATCGTCGGCCTGGTGCTCGGACCCCAGGGCGGAAATCCGGAAGAAGTTCCGAATGAGGACAGCCGCTCTTTCGAGTTCGACGAGACGAATCTGTTCCGCCTCAACCGCTACGAGGGTGTGGATCGGGTGACGAGCGGGAGCCACGTGAACTACGGGCTGCGTACGGGCGTCTATGGAGACAGCGGCGGCTCGACGGAGCTGCTCATCGGTCAGAGCTACCGGTTCTATGGGAACAGTGCGTTCGGTGAAGGCTCGGGGCTGGAAGAGGAACTCTCGGACATTGTCGGAGCGCTAGCGGTGCGACCGACAGGGCCGCTGACCTTCACCTATCGCTTCCGCATGGACCCAACCGACGCGACGCTGAACCGGAACGAGGTCGGTTTCAGCTATATCGTTCCGCGCTACTACGTCGGCGGCAACTACGTGACCCTTGATGAAACCGCCAGCAGTGAACTGGCGGGAGATCGCGAACAGCTCGATTTCTATGGCGGGGTGACCCTGACGGATCATTGGAGCGTCGCCGGCAGCCTGACCCACGATCTGTCCCAGGACCGCAGCCGATTGCTCCGGGGTCGCTTCGGCTTTACCTATAGCGACGAGTGCCTCTTGTTCGGCATCGATTTCGAGCGCTCGAACATCAGTGATGAGGATATCGAACCGGACGATAGAGTCATGTTCCGGCTCGTCCTGACCCACTTGGGAGGCGTCGAAAGCAAATGACGACGTCTCCCTCGCCGTCGCGTTGGTGAAGCTACGGCAAGACTGATATCCTTCGCCGCCATTTGGTCCGCACGAGTACCCAGAGCCGATGCCGAGACGTCTAGCACCGCTGTTGATCGCCGCCTTCGTCATGCTGATGGCCGGCCCAACCGTCCTGTGGCCTCCGCACGCCCACGCCCAGCCGATGCAGCAGATCGCCGCGGTCGTGAACGACGACATCGTCACCATGCGCGACCTTCGCAACCGTATCGAAATGGTGATCGTGACGTCACGGTTGCCGCGAACGTCGGATACCGCGCGCCGACTGGCGCCGCAGGTTCTGCGCACCCTGATCGACGAACAGCTTCAGATCCAGGAGGCGGAACGGCTGAACGTGAGTGTGAGTGACGCCGAGATGGAGCGCGCCCGCAGCGACTTGGAGGCGCGAAACGGACTGCGTCCGGGTCAGTTCGACGGTTTCATCGCGCAACTCGGAATCGACCCGTCGACCGTCGAGCGTCAGATGCTCGCAAACCTGCTGTGGTCCAAACTCGTGCAGCGCCGCTTCTCGAACCAAGCCGTGGTCAGCGCAGAGGAGGTCGAGGAGACCAGGGCCCGCCTTGCCGAGAATGTTGGCAAGGAACAGAAGCGGGTGTCCGAGATCCTCCTGACCGTCGATGACCCGGCCCAAGAGGGCGAGGTGGCCCAACTGGCCGACCGACTCGTCAATCAGCTGCGCTCCGGTGCTTCGTTCCAGTCGATCGCCCGGCAGTTCTCGCAGGCGGCGAACGCCAATGTCGGGGGCGATATCGGCTGGGTTCTGGCCGATCAGCTCGCGCCAGAGTTGGCCGAGGCTGTGGATCGCCTCGCGCCCGGCGCCGTATCCGACCCGATCCGCACCATCGTTGGCTATCATATCATTCAAGTATCCGACACACGGATCCTGGCGAAACCGAACCCGGCCGATGCCGAAATCAGGCTCAGCCAGGTCTTCCTGCCGGTACGACCGAGCGACAATTCGGAGCAGCGCGCAACTCAGGTGGCAGCCGTTCGAGACATCGCGGCACAGGCGGTAACCTGTGACGATCTCGCCCTCCTGGCCAAGGAAGCCGGATCGCCGGTCGCCACCGATCTCGGCACGTCGAGAGTGGGCGAACTGCCGGAAGCGTTGCGGACCGCCGCGGCCGGCCTTGGGGTCGGCGAGAAGTCGGCGCCGATCAACCTGCCAAACGGCGTCATGGCCATCATGGTGTGCGAACGCAGCGATCCGGAAGCGAATCTTCCAAGCGCCGAACAGATCCGTGCCCAGCTCGAAAACCAGCGCTTCGAGGTGCTGGCGCAGCGCTACCTCCGCGACCTCCGTCAGGCCGCCTTCGTGGAAACCCGTGTCTGATACGCCCCGGCCCGTCTCGTCTTCAGCGGGCGGGCCCCTCGCCGTTACCCCGGGTGAGCCCGCCGGTGTCGGCCTCGATCTGACCCTTGGCCTGTGGGCGGCGAGGACCGGGCAGACACCGCCCTTCTTCCTCATCGACGATCCCGAGCGGGTTCGCGAGCGCGCCGATCGCCTTGGCATGGGCGTCGAGATCGCCATCCTTGAGAGTCCGCAAGAAGCCGGCACGACCTTCAGGCACGCTCTTCCGGTCCTGCCGCACAGATTTCACGTCGCCAGCGAGCCGGGCCGACCCGACCCCGCCAACGGACCGGCGACGGTGGATGCCATAACGCGGGCCGTGGCGCTGGTACGCGACGGCGCCGCCGCCGCGGTGGTCACGAACCCGATCCAGAAGGAGACGCTCTACCAGGCCGGTTTCGATCATCCTGGGCACACGGAGTATCTCGCCGCCCTGAGCGGCCCCGACGTGGTACCGGTCATGCTGCTCGCGGCGCCTGCTCTGAAAGTGGTGCCTGTGACGATCCACATCCCTCTGTCGGAGGTCCCGCGTCAACTCACTACCGAAACGATCCTGACGACCGCCCGAATCACAGCCGCCGCCCTGGCCCGGGACTTCGGCATAGAGCGCCCGCGATTGGCGCTCGCGGGCCTCAACCCGCATGCCGGCGAAGGCGGCGCTCTCGGCCGGGAGGATGGTGAGATCATCGCCCCCGCCGTTGCGGTCTTGCAGGCTGAAGGGATCGACGCGCGCGGCCCTTTGCCGGCCGACACACTGTTCCACGAGGAGGCCAGGGCTACCTATGACGTCGTCTTGGGCATGTATCACGACCAGGTTCTGGTGCCGTTGAAGACCCTGGACTTCTGGGGCGGCGTCAATGTCACCCTCGGCCTTCCCTTCGTGCGCACATCGCCGGATCACGGTACCGCGCTCGCTCTGGCCGGCACCGGAACCGCCCGCATCGATAGCCTGAGAGCGGCGGTCGACATGGCGGACGCCATGGCCCGCCGACGCGCCGTCCAGGCAGCGCAATGAATACGCCGACGATCGACCCCGGCGGGGTGATCGCGCGGATATCGGCCCTGCCCCCCTTGCGGGAGGCTATCGCGGCAGCCGGCATGTCCGCCCGCAAGTCGCTGGGTCAGAACTTTCTTCTCGACCTCAATCTCACCAGAAGGATCGCGCGGTCGGCCGGCGATCTCTCGATGGGAACGACCATCGAGATCGGCCCTGGACCCGGCGGTCTGACCAGGGGGCTGCTGCTGGAGGGGGCAACCGACGTGATCGCCATCGAGCGCGACGCCCGGGCATCGGACGTGCTGGCGCCGCTGATAGAGGCGGCGGGTGGCGCCCTTACCCTGATTCAGGAAGACGCTCTGAAAATCGATCTCGCGGCGATCGGAACGCCGCCACGACGGGTCGTGGCAAACCTGCCCTACAATATCGGCACCCGCCTGCTGTTGACCTGGCTGCAGACGCCTGAAGCATTCGAATCCCTGACCCTTATGTTCCAGCGCGAGGTCGCGGACCGGCTGATCGCCAGCCCCGGCAGCGAGTCCTACGGGCGTCTGACCATCCTCGTGTCTTGGCTCTGCGAGACGCGCAAGGTCATGGACGTGCCGCCGACCGCCTTCACGCCGGCGCCGAAGATCTGGTCGAGCGTGGTCCGCCTCGCCCCACGCGCCGTTCCGCTGGCCCCGGCCGACCGTCGGGCGCTGGAAACGATCACCGAAGCGGCCTTCTCCCAACGCCGCAAGATGCTGCGTCAAAGCCTGAAGCGTCTCGGCGGCGACAACCTGATCCGGGCCGCCGGTCTCGACCCCACGCTACGTCCCGAGCGGTTGACGGTCGAGGAGTTCTGTCGTCTGGCCAACGCCCTCACCGATCTGCAGTCAGCGGAGCGAGGAGACGAATGACCGGGGACGACGTTCTGGCGGAGACACGCCGCTACGGCGACGCGATCGCGATCCGCCCCGCCGGCGAGCGCGACCTTGGGTCAATCATCGCGTTGCTGGTCGACGACCCGCTCGGCAAGACGCGCGAGCGGGTGGAGGATCCGATACCTCAGGACTATGTCGACGCCCTAAGGGCCATGGCCGCGCAGGGCGGAAACGTCTATCTCGTCGCCGAGCGTGACGGCGCGGTCATCGGCTGTGTCCAGGTAACGTTCATCGCCGGGATCAGCCGGGGCGGTATGATGCGGGCGAACGTCGAAGGCGTCCGCATCGCCTCGTCCGCTCGGGGCCTCGGTCTCGGCAAAGCCATGATGCGGGACGTCATAGAGCGGGCGCGGGACGCCGGATGCGGTCTCATTCAACTCACAACGGACACGCGCCGCGAGGATGCGCGACGCTTCTACGAGGGTTTGGGCTTCACCGCGTCCCACACCGGCATGAAGTTGAACCTCGACTGAACGACCGACGCTAGGCGATCCACTCCGAGACCGGGGCCGCTGCCTCGTGCAGAGGCTGCGAGATGACATCGACCAGAGTCGGCCCGTCGTGCTCCATGGCCTGTTTCATCACCGACTTGAACTCGGCCGGATCCTCTACCGTCCAAGACTTCACGCCGAACGCGCTGGCAACGGCCGCATGGTCGGTACGGTTGAAGTCGACGTTGTAGTAGCGCTTGCCGAACCCGGAATCCTGACCTGCCTTGATCCAACCGTAGACGGAGTTCGAGAAGACCACGGACTTGATCGGCAGCTTGTGGCGAACGATTGTCTCGAACTCGCCGCAGCAGAAGCCGAACGACCCATCGCCCATGACCGCCAGAACCTGAGAGTCCGGCCGGCCGACTTGAGCTCCCATCGACGCGGCGAGCGCAAAGCCGAGCGCGCCGTGGGCGCGGTTCGTGATGAAATGCCGGCCCGGCACGCGCCAGCGATAGTGGGCGGAGAAGTAGGGGCACGGGGTCCCCGGATCGGCGACGATCACGGCATCGTCGTCGAGGATATCCATCAGGCCCGCGACCACGACCTCCGGGCGGATCGGCCGCTCCGGGCTGGCGGCGAGAGGTCCGAAATCCGCCAGTTTCGCCTTCCAGGCGGCGGCGGCGCGGGCGGCGCCATCCTGGCGGGCGAGATCGGGAATGCCCTCAAGCTCCGCTACCAGCGCGTTCAACGCCAGACGCGCATCGGCGCAGATCGCCACCGCCGTCGAGTAGTTCGCCCCGATCACCATCGGATCGCTGTCGATGTGGATGATGGTTTTTTCGGCGGACGGCCACCGCCAGCGCTCGGTGGTCACGGAGCCCGCCCTGCAGCCGATGAACAACACGACATCGGCCGCCTCGACCACGTCGCGCGTCGACTGAACGCCGCCATTGGTGCCGACCACCCCGACCGCTCGAGGGTCGGTTTCGGCGATGGCGCCCTGGCCGGAGACCGTGGTGGCGATCGGCAGATCCAAGAGGTCGGCCAGCTTTGCCAGCACCGCTTCGGCACCGGCGATCACAGGGCCGCCGCCGCAGATGGCGACGGCCGACGACGCCTTGGACAGGATCCGCGCCGCCTCGCGAATGGCGTCGGGGTCCGGACCGGCGGGTTCGGCCGGGTAGGTCCGGTGGCGGGGATCAGCCCAGAGTTCCGCCGCATCCACCGGCGCCTTCTGGGTGTCGAACGGCAATGCCAGATGGACCGCGCCCGGCCGCCCCGTCGTCATCGCCCGAAATGCCGTGCGCATCATCGCCGGCAGGCGGCCGGCATCGTCCAGGCTTGTGTTCCACTTGGTCAACGGCCGCATCATCGACACCTGATCGAGTTCGGTGAGCGGATAGCGCCCGCGCGCCGTCGTCGACACGTCCGTCGTGATGGCGAGGATCGGAACGGAACTCTCGTTGGCTTCTACCAGGCCGGGAAGGATATAGGTGGCGCCGCCGCCGGACGGTCCCTCGCAGACGCCGGGTTTGCCAGTGACGCGAGCATAGGCATCCGCCATGTAGGCGGCATGACGCTCGTCGCGGGTCAGGATATGCGTGATGTCATGGTCGAGCCGCGCGAGGGCGTCGTAGAACGGCAGGGTGGTGTCACCGCACAAGCCGAACATGTGGGTCACGCCATGGGCTTCCAGCATCCGTACCATGGCCTCCGCACCGGTCGGCCGATTGTCCCCGTCGCTCGCCATTCTCAGATCCCTCCGTTGGTCAGGCCGCGACCATAGCCGAGCCGCTTGCGGAAGGGCCAGAGCCCCCGAGCCCGTTCTTCGTCGCGAATGCCTCCCCTAGGTCACAGGTTCGATGCCGAAAAACGAAGGGTTTCCAAACCGACGTCTTCGGCGGCGTGGCGGCATCATGGGCCACGCCTTTCCGTCACGGCTGGGAGTCAGTCCGGGTCACGCCCATGGCCCACGCGAACCCGACGACAAGTCCCTTCATGTACGGCAGGGATACGACGCAGGTCAGCGCCGTCAGCGGCAGCCAGATCGACGCCATGATCCAGATCGGCGGATCCAGTTCGCGCGACATCAGGACGATGAACGGCATCAGCAGATGGCCGACCAGGAACAACGCGAGATAGGGCGGCGCGTCGTCGCACGGATAGACGGTGTTGTCCTCGCCGCAGGTCTCGCACCTGTCGGTAACCTTCAGGAAGCTGCGATAGAGGCGCCCCTCGCCACAATGCGGGCACTGCAACCGCAACCCTCTGCGCACGCCCACACCGATCGACCGGTCAGCCATGATGTTCTCCGCGTTTCCGAGGTACGAGACGTGCCATCGTCCGGAGCCTCGCGCAATGCGGCCGACTGACGCCCACCCGCCGGAAACTTCGTGCCCATGCGTTCACAGGATCAACCGCCTGAACCGGCGGTCGCCGCCCGGAGTCCCCCGTCCGGCGGCATGACCCCGGACACGATCTTTCCAGATCGGTCCGGAGCATTCCTGTGCCTTTGAGAGATATCCCTCAGAAAACGGGCGTCACGCGCTTCTGTAGAGCTTGGTCAGCACGAACTCGACATGGCCGAGGGCTTCGGCGGCGGTGTGTCGTCCGTTGGCGGTGCGGACGATCATCTCGATCAGGCTGTCGCCGGCCTCGTCGATGGTCTGGGTGCCCTTGAGCACGCCGGAGACGTCGACATCCACGTGCTCGCTCATGGTGCGCACCGTGCGCGGGTTGCCGGTGATCTTCACCACCGGAACGATCGGGTTGCCGATCACGTTGCCCTGTCCCGTCGGGAAGGTGTGGATCACGTAGCCCGCCGCCGCCATCAGGGTCAC
>JANSYS010000016.1 GCA_024742275.1 Alphaproteobacteria bacterium
ATGGGATGAGTCCGTCAAAAATCCCAGAAATCAGCGCGGATCAGCAAAATCTGGCGGCTAAAACTCGGCTCACGCCGCCGTGCAAAGTCTGATCATCACAAGAGGCCGCATAACCGAACGGTTCTTGCGGGTGTCCAGCTCCAGACGAACCTTTTCTGCGTCTCCAACTTGGTGGCTGCTCGTATATTTCGCGATGCGCCTCGCCGGATTCGCTCCCGTTGTGAAAGGATAGTCGACAAACTCATCGCCTGACTGAAGACGATAGCGGCGGTAAAAGCCGCTTAGACCATTGTATGCTGATGTGTCGTCTTCATAGAATTTTCCCATGTAAAAAAATCGTTCTTGCCACACAGCGCCGGAAAGAAATGGCGCTGGAGGAAGGTGGTTCCTGTCCCTGGGAGCCCAAAGTGAATGATCATGCGGGCGACCTGTGCCATCAGTTGACGCAAATGAATTTACAGCCAATGGGCGAACGATTATGGCGCTGGTGGCGACGGGGTGATCAAGTGCAAAATTTGGATTGATCCATTCGACTGATTGGGCGAGTCGCTAAGAGCTTGACCTCGGCATAAAATCAATTGATGAACAATATCAATCGATTATTGTGCTTCCAGCATTGACCAGAAGGCGAATAGACATGGCGCGCATCCGGAATAGACGCGACCTGCTAAGCCCGAAGCGGTTCTTTGGTACAGTTTCAGGCGCCAAGCACCACGGTCGATTTTTCGCCGGCTTTGAGTCGATGATGGGCGCGCTCGAGAACCCCGAAGAAATGAAGTTCTCGGCATTCGCTTCCGACAGCATGGTGGTCTGGAACCGCTGTCTCTCGTTCCTGCGCGACCCGTTCTTTCGTGGTATCGCCGACGATCCGAACAACGACACGAAGGACCGGGGGACAATATGGCGGACCTACCTTCTGGAGTATTTCGCGCAGGTCGCATCGGGACATCCAGGCGACTTCCTGGAGGTCGGCTGCTATCAGGGCCACACCGCATCAGTCCTGTGCCAGCGCGTCGACTTCGCGAAGCTCGGAAAGCGATATCACCTCTTCGACCTGTTCGAATGGAACGAGGGTGACCCTCACCTTGATCTTCCGGCGCTACTGGAGCCGGGATTGTATGAGCGGGTGAAGGCTCGATTTGCGGACAAGCCCTTCGTTTCAATCCACCGGGGCCCGGTGCCGGACACCTTCCCCGGAAATCTGCCTGATCAGATCGCCTTCGCGCATATCGACATGAACAACGCGACCGCTGAAGCCGCTGCGGTTGAGGCGATCTACCCAAGGCTTCCGAAGGGCGGAACCATCGTCTTCGATGACTATGGCTGGTGGATGCTCTCCGACCAGAAGCAGGCCGTCGATCGAGTGCTGGCCAACACTCAGGACTGCGTGCTCGAACTGCCGACTGGCCAGGGACTGCTGATCAAGCGGGGTTAGGACGCCACCGATCGATAGAGCCAATGTGATTTCGGAAAACGTTGGCGGACGGGGTGGGATTCGAACCCACGAGAGGCTTGCACCCCTGGCGGTTTTCAAGACCGCTGCCTTCAACCACTCGGCCACCCGTCCATGGCACGACCCGGTGCAGAGGTTCGGGCGCGCGATACCATCGATACAAGCGCAAGCCACCCACTGCAAGGACCTGAAAGGGGCAGGGACCGGGGACCAAGGAATGGCCTCTGAGGCCGACGGGCTTGATGCGGCGGGCCAGCCGTGGCAAACGGCGTGCAGGGGCGGGCACGGTAGGATCGGCCAGGGAGTTGGCGGTGACGAAGTCTATGGAACGTGCGCCCTTTTTTGCGCAGTACGCAGCGGCCCTGTGCGTCGGGCTCGCGCTTCTTCTGGCGGGTCCGGCCCGAGCCAACGAGCAGCCTTTCGAGGCGTGGCTCGACGGGGTCCGTCAGGAGGCGAGGGAGCGGGGGGTTTCCGACGGCATACTCGATCAGGCATTGGCCGGGGTGAAGCCGATCCCGCGGATCATCGAGCTGGACCGCAGTCAGCCGGAGTTCAAACTCAAGGTCGACGAGTACTTGAGCCGGGTCGTCACCCAGGGGCGCATCCGCTACGGCCGTGAACTGATGCAGCGGCACGCCGCCATCCTGGATGAAGTATCGCGGCAGTACGGCGTGCAGAAGCGCTTCATCGTGGCGTTGTGGGGCATCGAAACAGACTTCGGCCGGATCACTGGAGGCTTTCCGGTTGTCGCCGCTCTGGCGACCCTGGCCTATGACGGTCGGCGGAGCGCCTTCTTCCGCAAGGAACTCATGCTGGCGCTGGAGATCCTCGAGCAGGGGCATATCGCGCCAGCCGACATGAAGGGGTCCTGGGCCGGGGCGATGGGTCAGAGCCAGTTCATGCCGTCCAGTTTCCATAACTTCGCCATCGATCACGATCGGGACGGAGACAAGGATATCTGGGGCAGCCTTCCGGACGTATTCGGATCGATCGCGAACTACCTGTCGGGCTCCGGGTGGCGGGACGACCTGACCTGGGGCCGAGAGGTGTCGATTCCCGCTGGTTTCGACCGGGGTCTGATTGAAAGCGACACCCGCAAGTCGCTCCCCGACTGGCAGGCGATGGGCGTGCGCCGGATGGATGGCGGGGCGCTGCCGGGCCGGCCGGTTGAAGGCCGGATCGTCGAGGTAACGCAGCGGGACGGCTCCTCCCGCTACTTCATGGCCTACGACAACTTCGAAACCATTCTGAAGTGGAACCGCTCGACCTATTTCGCGATTGCGGTCGGTACGCTTGCCGATGCCCTTGGAGCACGGTAGTTTCAGGATATAGCGGTGGAATTCAGCGGGACCACCACATGATGGGAAACACGATGCTCTTTCGACCGGCAGGCTGTTGGGGTGGGACGCTCGCCATCTGCTTAGCGCTCATCCTGTCAGGCTGTGCCGAAACGCAGCTCCTTGTGCATACGGCGAAGACGGCGAAGAGCCATAGCGCGCCAGCTTCAGGTGGATACTACAAGGTCGGCAACGCCTATCAGATCAAGGGCGTCTGGTACTATCCGAAGGAAGAGTGGGACTATGTCGAGACCGGCATCGCCTCCTGGTACGGACCCGGGTTCCACGGCAAAAAGACGGCCAACGGCGAGATTTTCGACGAGAACGACCTGACGGCCGCACACCGCACCCTGCAGATGCCGAGCATCGTGCGCGTTACCAACCTCGACAACGGTCGCTCCATCGTCGTGCGGATCAACGACCGCGGACCGTTCGCCCATGGGCGAATCATAGATATGTCTCGGCGTGGCGCTCAGCTTCTCGGTTTCATGCGACAGGGCACCGCCAAGGTGCGGGTGGAATTGCTGGAGCCGGAAAGTCGGCAGGAGAGGGCGGACGCGCTCGGAGAGACCTACGCACCGCCGCCCGACCCGACATTACCGACGGCGCCGCCGCCCTCCGCCGCGCCGTCCGGTAGCGTCCAGGTCGCCGTGCTGAATGCGCCTGATGGAGCCCAGGCGGCGCCGCCGGTCGTGGTTGGCGCGAGCACGCCGAGCGCAGTCCCCACCAGGGCCGCAAGCGCAACGCCTCCCGTGCGCCCATTGGTCAGCCGGACCCCCCCGGTGCCGACGGAGATCTTTATTCAGGCAGGCTCGTTCGAAGACCCTGCCAACGCCCATCGGCTTACGGGCAGGCTCGGCGCCTTCTTCCATGGCGCTCACGTGCAGCCGGCGGAAGTCTCCGGCAAGACCTATTATCGGGTCCGGATCGGGCCCATTTCCGACGTCGACAACGCCGACCAATTGCTCGAGCGCGTGATAGTCGCCGGATACCCGGGTTCCCGGATCGTCGTCGACTGAGATTGCCGCGGGCGCCGCACTTCCGTCCCAATTCCGGGCAAAGGTCGCGGCGCTCAGAACGCCAACTGCCACTCCAACCGAAGCGGATCGTCGAACGATGAGACAGAGCTTCCTGGCCCATATCGCCCCGCTGGCCATCATTCTGGTCCTGATCGCAGCGCCGACCGCCCATGGCGCGAAGATCGAGACCAACGCGCGTGAGGCAATTCTGATCGACTACGACACCGGTCAGGTTCTGTTCGAAAAAGACGCCGACAAGCTGATGCCGCCGGCTTCCATGACCAAGATCATGACGGTCTTTCTTGCGTTCGAGCGTTTGGCGGACGGACGGCTTCGGTTGGAAGACGAGATCCCGATCTCCGAAAAAGCGTGGAGAAAGGGCGGCTCCAAGATGTTCGTCGAGGTCGGAACACGGGTTTCGGTCGACGACATCCTCCATGGGATCATCGTGCAGTCCGGTAACGACGCCGCCATCGCTCTGGCCGAGGCGATTTCCGGCACGGAGGAAGCCTTCGCCCAGATGATGACGGAGAAGGCGGCTGAAATCGGCATGCCGAAAGCGACCTTCCGCAACGCGACCGGCTGGCCCGATCCGGAACACCGCATGACCGCGAAGGGCCTTGCCGTGCTCGCGCGGGAAATGATCCGGCGGTTTCCCGAGTATTACACGATCTATTCGGAAACGACCTTCACCTACAACGGAATCAAGCAGGGCAACCGTAACCCGCTTCTCTACAAGGGTATGGGAGCGGATGGGCTGAAGACCGGTCATACGGAGAATGCGGGCTACGGCTTGACCGCCAGCGCCAAACGTGGCGATCGCCGGCTGATCCTCGTCGTGAACGGTTTGGGCAGCGTGCGCGAGCGGTCCAGCGAAAGCGAGCGGCTCCTGGAGTGGGGGTTTCGCGAATTCGACAACTACCGGCTGCTGGAGCGCGGCGAGATGGTCGAACGGGCGTCCGTCTGGCTGGGAGATCAGGAGACGGTGCCGCTGGTAACCGACGATGAGTTGGTCCTGACGATGCCGCGGGCGGCACGCAAGGAGATGCGGGTCACCGTCGAGTACGAAGGGCCGATTCCAGCGCCGATCGTCAAGGGACAGGTCGTTGCCCGGTTGCGGGTCGCGGCGCCCGATATGGAGGATAGGGTGATCGCTCTGCGGGCCGGCGAGGACGTCGCCAAGCTGGGGCCGCTCGGCCGTATTACGTCGGCGGTCGGACACTTGATCTGGGGACCGCCGGCGGGTGAGTGACGCGGCGCCCAAGAGCCACACAGCTCATCGCGGTCGTTTCATCACCCTGGAAGGCGGTGAGGGGGGCGGCAAGTCGACCCAGGCTGACGCCCTGCGCGATTGGTGCGCACAGCGGCAGATACCCGCTCTGCGGACCCGCGAACCGGGAGGAGCCCCTGGCGCCGAGGAAATCCGTCGCCTACTCGTAACCGGCGAACCCGGAAAGTGGGATGCCGTCACCGAAGCGTTGTTAATGAACGCGGCCCGGCGGGACCATGTGGTGCGGACCATTCGTCCGGCACTGGCGCGTGGTGACTGGGTGATTTGCGACCGGTTTTACGACTCGACGCTGGTCTATCAAGGGGCCGCCGGCGGTGTCGCGACGGAAACCCTGCGGAGCCTGATCGATGTCGCGGTGGAAGACACCCGCCCCGACCTGACACTCATTCTGGACATCGACGCTGAGACCGGGCTCAAGCGGGCCGGATCTCGCGCCGGATCGGAAACCCGTTTCGAAGGCAAGGGGCCAGCGTACCATGCCCGGGTGACCGAGGGTTTCAGAGAGCTCGCGGCTCGGGAGCCGGAGCGATGCGTTCTGGTCGATGCCCGACGTCCCGTCGAAGAGGTCACTCGCGATATCCTCGCCGCCGTGTCCGACCGCCTGCCGGTAGGATAGACTGCCGCCCATGAGCGACGACCAGCAGCATGACGGGGAGGGAGGGCTTCCGTTACCGGCGGCCGCCACCGAACTGCTCGGCCACGGCGAGGCTGAGCGGCTGCTTCTCGACGCTTGGAACTCCGGACGGATGCCCCACGCCTGGCTGTTCGCCGGGCCTCCGGGGATCGGCAAGGCGACACTCGCGTTCCGGCTCGCCAAATTCGTCCTGTCCGGGGGCGGCGCCGCCACAGGCGGCCTTTTCGGAGAGGCCCTGCCGCCGGCAAACCTCGCCGTCGATCCGGAAGACGCTGCGGCCCGACTGGTATCCGCCGAGGCGCATCCGGATCTTAGGATTCTTCGGCGAGAGCAGAACAAGCAAGGCGTGATGAGTGCCGTCATTCGAGTCGACGACGTCCGCGCCTTCGAAAGCTCCCTACACTTCAGGACCGGCGGCGGCGGTTGGCGGGTAGCCATCGTCGACGAAGCCGAGCGCATGAACCGGAACTCCGAAAACGCACTTCTTAAAATACTTGAAGAACCCCCATCCAAAACATTGATAATAATAATTTCTAATGCATTAAACGGCATGCTGCCGACGACCCGCTCCCGCTGTCGCCGTCTGATGCTGGCGCCCCTGCCGGACGATGCGGTGGCGGCGCTCGTGATGCGGGCGTATCCGGATATCCTGCCGGCGGATCTCGATCTTGTGCTGCGCCTTGCCGAAGGGAGCCCAGGCCGCGCGCTTGAGTTCGTCGCGGCTGGCGGCGCCGACTTGTATCGCAACGTGGCCAAGGTGCTTGGCGATCTGCCGGAGGTGAACGGCGAGAATCTCCATGCGCTGGCCGGAATCTGGGGCGGACGTAAGCCAAAAGAAGGGGAGGTGGACCCGTTTCGCACCGGGACCGACCTCATGATGCGCTGGATCGACCGCGCCATCCGCGCCGCCAACCACGCTCCGGGCCTGCGAGAGATCGTCCCAGGTGACCTTGAAGCGGGGCGCGCCTTCATCGCCAGGACCGGAGTAGAGGCGGCATTTCGCCGGCGGGAGGCAGCGCGTCGCCTCATTCATCTTGAATCGGCGCTGAACTTGGATCGCAAGCAGGTTCTGATCGACGCGGTCCATACGTTGGCCTATGGCGAGGGCCTTGAGCGCCGCCGCGCATGAGCCTTCGCTTGATCGCATCCCTGCAACGGTTTAGGCAAAGCCGGTCGTGCGCCGTCCCCCAATCCCACCGAACGTTCGTATAGCCATGTCCGCAACACCGCCCGTTCTGGTCGACAGTCATTGCCATCTCGATTTCGACGATTTCGCCCCGGAACTGGACGAGATCGTCGCGCGGGCAGAGCGTGCCGGGGTGGCTCGGATGGTTACGATCTGCACCCGGATCAGGCGGTTCGACCGTATCCGTGCGGTGGCGGAGCGGTTTCCCTCGGTCTATTGCTCTGTCGGAACCCATCCGCACCAGGCGGGCGAGGAACGGGGCATCCCGACCGATGAGATCGTCGCCATGGCCAACAGCTACGACAAGGTCGTGGCCATCGGGGAGTGCGGGCTCGACTACTTCTACGACAACAGCCCCCGCGACGCGCAGGAGGAGGGTTTCCGCGCCCATATCGCCGCCGCGCGGGAGACCGGTCTGCCGCTCGTCGTCCATACACGGGACGCCGATGCGGACACTGCGGCGATCCTCGAAGAGGAATACGCCAAAGGGCCGTTCAGCGGCGTATTGCATTGCTTCTCCGGCGGCCGGGAGCTTGCGATGCGGGCGGTCGATATCGGCTTCTATGTTTCCCTGTCCGGCATCGTGACTTTCAAGAAGAGTCAGGATCTCCGCGACATCGTCGCCGAACTGCCCGCCGACCGGCTGCTGGTGGAAACCGATGCGCCGTTTCTCGCTCCACCGCCCCATCGGGGCAGGCGCAACGAGCCGTCCTATGTGGTCCACACCCACCGCGTGGTGGCGGAGACCATGGGGCTGGACGAAGCCGAGAGCGCTCGGATCACCACAGAGAATTTCCTGCGCCTGTTCGACCGGGTCCCGGCCCCCGACGGGTTCGAGGCGGCAGCTTGAGCGTGGCGGCATGAAGATCACGATGCTCGGCTGTGGGGCCTCGGTCGGCGTCCCGAGCCTGAGCGGCGGTTGGGGCCGCTGCGACCCGAACGAGCCGAAGAACCGCCGCCGCCGGTGCTCGATCCTGGTCGAACACGACGGCCGGCGGGTTCTGGTCGACGCCTCGCCGGACCTGCGCGAGCAGCTGCTGGACGCGCAGGTCGACAGCATCGACGCGCTGCTCTTCACCCATATGCATGCCGACCACACCCACGGCATGGACGACCTGCGGCCGCTGTTCTGGACCACGCGGGCGCGTATCCCGACCTATGCCGACGCGGTCACCTGGGCAGATCTTATGGCCCGGTTCGGATACATGGTCGAGCCGGCGCCGACATCGCCGCCGCATTTCGTGCCGCCTCTGGAGCGCCACGATATCGACGAGGGACGCTACGAGATCGCCGGGATGTCGGTCGAGGTGATGCGCCAGGACCACGGCGTATCCGGCGAGAGCCTCGGCTTCATCTTCGACGGGCGTTTCGCGTATTCGACCGATGTCGCGATCCTGACGGACAACCAGCTAGACCGGCTCGCCGACTGTCGCCTGGATCTCTGGATCGTGGACTGCCTGCGCGAAGAGGAGAGCGGCGCACACGCGTCCCTGGCCGAGGCTCTGGACTGGATCGCCAGGGTCGCGCCGAAGCGTGCGTATCTGACCCATATGAATGGGCGGCTCGACTACGCAAAGACGCTGGAGAAATGTCCGCCGGGGGTCGAACCCGGCTATGACGGGCTGGTGGTGGAACTCTAATCGATTCGTCGCCCACGGCTTGATGCGATTTGCCGCTGGCGAGCGGCAGAGCTGTCTTGCCCCAACTCCCTGAGGCGCATCATGTTCTCCGGCATCGCTTGCGATCCCAAAGCCCGGTGCCCCGAGCGACGTCGCAGCATGGTGCGGAAGCCGTCGCGAACCTGTTGCAGGTCCAGCACCAGATCGTGGCGCGCCGAGACCGCCTCGCAGCGGTCCAGGAGTTCGTCGAAGGCGGCGGCGCAGCGGGCCGGGAGTCGGATATGAGGGCTCGCCAGGATCAGCCAGCGCGGCTCCTTCTCCGCGCGGAAAGGATCGGTGCGGGCCAGGACGCGCTGAGTGACGTAGAACTCCATACAGCCCTGGAAATAGCCGCGAACCTCGAACAGGACCGGTCCTGCCCCTTCCGGAATCTGCGGGATCAATGGGTCGTCGCGCGCCAGGTCCTCCATCTCGGCCTCCAGGACCGCCAGGTCGATCAGCATCTCCTCCAGGAACAGTTCCAACACATCCGCCTCGGTGGTGTCGGATCCGAAACCGTGGACGAAAGCCGCGAGGTGAGGGGGAATGACGGTGTAGTAGTCCTCGCGTGTAGACGATCGGTGGCTGCGGCAGCCGGCGCCCGCGTGCCAGGTCAGAATGCGGCCCGGTTTCTTCAGCGCGCGTTCGAGTGCTACCCTGGTCATTCTCGAAGCGTAGTCTGAAAACGGAGCGGCGTCCCGCCATGATTGACCCGAAGCTGCTGGGCGATCTCGCCAAGGATCATCAGAAGAACGTCATGACCCGGGACGAGGCGCGCGCCTTCCTGAAGGATCTGATGGCGGTATGTCGACAGCACCGGGTCTTCCTGCGCACCGCCGACCAGACCATCCGATTCTCGAAGGTCTTCGCCGACAGCGACCAGCGCACCGTGTTGCGGGCCATGGTCGACAAGGAGGGGCGCTGTGCGGCGGCGCAGATCGACTACAAGAGCCCGTCTCCAAGCCAAGAATAAGAGGGGCCGCGCTCCCACGATCCATCAGGATCGCACCAGCACCCCGTACCAGCCTAGCCCGGCATAGGTCTCGTAACCTGGCGTCCTGTGGAACCCTACGGTCGTCCCGTCAGGCGCCCGGTAGCTCCCGGACTCCTGAGCGTTGGTCCGCAGGTCGAAGGTGGCGCCGCCGAACCCGTCTCGGCCGCTGCCATGACCGGCATCGGCGATGACCCGGTTGTTGGCATCCACCAGCATGACACGGGTGTTGCCGCGTTCGGCGTCAGAGAGCCGGACGCCCTGGACGATCGCCTCAGCCTGCGGACCCCAGTCGAAATGAATGCCCAGTACACCGATCGGGCGACCGTTGGCCGCGGCGTCTTGCCGGATCGCAGCCGCATAGGTGGCGACGGGCTGGTTGCCGAGTTGGGAATTGGCGGCGATGTCGGCCACCACGTAGTCGTCGCCGGTCGTGGTCTGCATCGCCTCACGGAACCAGGGTTCTCGCGATACATCGCTTCCAACCGCGTTGTACCGGTCCGGTCGTCCATTGGCCACGACCCGGCCGTGAGCATCGCAGATCCACAGGTCGAGATAGACGGTATACGCGGATAGAATGACACCCAGACGCTGCGACGCGTGGCGGGCGATGTCGGCATCGGGCTTCTGGAGACAGTCGACCACGGCACTGTCGGTCGCCCACCAGCGCACGTCGCAGGTTCGCTCATACAGGTTGCGGTCGATCAGTTCGATCGCGTTCAACGCAAGATCCACCAGCCGCTGCCCGGTGAGATGATCGACGACCTGACGTCCAATGGTCTCAAGCAGCGAGGTTTTTTCAGAGAGTTCCTTAACCAAGGTGTCCGCGATCTCGGCGATCTCCGTCGACACGCCTTTGACTTCGCCCGCGACCACTGCGAAACCACGTCCGAGTTCGCCGACGCGGGCGCTCTCGATCAGAGCGTTCAGGGCCAGGATACGGGTGCGCTCGGTAATCGATTGGATATCGGCGATCTTCTCGCGGCTGATACGCGCGACTTCCTCGCTTAATCGAATGATGTGTTCCGGATCGTTGGAATTCGCATCGTGTAAGGTTTCGGCTCGGACCGGAACGGATAGGGTCTTCGACTGCGAGTTCATCGGGGCCTCGGTTGGCAGTGTACGGAGTCTACGGTTCTCATCGCGGCACCGCCAAGCATGCCGTTATGAGAACCGTACGTGTCCGCCATGCGCAAACGGAAAGCGTTGCTATCGTTTCCTAATAACCACAAACAGATAGGTATGATAGGAGACGTTCCGGGCAACTCGCCACAGTTTCTTTGCGGACAAGAACAAGATCCGGTTGAAATCGGTTCGACAATATTTCCCATAATATACATTATGCGCGAACTAGATCTGCACCATGTCCTCCAACTCTGTCCGGGGTTTCCTCGCAACCTCTCGACCGCTAGTCTCCCGCCGCAATGACCGATTCAACAAAAACCCAAAACACGTCCGCAGCTCTCGACGATCTTCCGGACGCGCCCTCCATCGACCGCCTCATCGCCGTCATGGCGAAATTGCGCGACCCCAACGGCGGTTGTCCGTGGGATCTTGAGCAGACGTTCGAGACGATCGCTCCCTTCACCATAGAGGAAGCCTATGAGGTCGCCGAGGCGATCACGCTCCGGGACATGGACGCCCTGCGAGACGAGCTCGGAGACCTGCTGCTGCAGGTCGTCTACCACGCGCGCATGGCGGAGGAAGACGGCAGGTTCGCCTTCGAGGACGTGGCACGCGGCATTACCGAGAAGATGATCCGGCGCCATCCCCACGTGTTCGCCGGTGCGAGCATCGAGGACGCCGAAGCGCAGACCGCAGCCTGGGAGGTTCAGAAAGCGGCCGAGCGCGCCGCAAAGGCCGAGGCCGAAGGCCGCGCCGTCTCGGCGCTCGATGGAGTTTCCGACGCCCTGCCTGCCCTGATGCGGTCCGTAAAGCTTCAGCAACGTGCTGTACGTGCCGGTTTCGACTGGCCGACCGTCGCCGGTGTTTTCGACAAGATCGAAGAGGAACTCGGCGAATTGCGTGCCGAGGTCACCGGCGGCGCGGAAGACGACGCCGACCGCATCGAAGACGAAATGGGCGACCTGCTCTTCACCGTGGTCAATCTGGCACGTCACCTGGAGGTCGATCCGGAGACCGCCCTGCGCCGGTGCAACGCGAAATTCGAACGCCGATTCAAATACATGGAACGCGCGCTGGCCGCCCATGGCAAGGCTGTCCAGGACGCGGATCTGTCCGAGATGGAACGGCATTGGCAACGCGCAAAACAGAGCGAGATCCCCTGACAGATTTAGGAAGAAAATCTCTCAAGGCACTGAAAAGATTAATTGGAGACCGAGATGACAAAGACCGCTTTCATCACCGGCGCGACCAGCGGTTTCGGGCGCGCGACGGCGAAGCGCTTCGATGCCGAAGGTTGGCAGACGGTGATTTCGGGTCGCCGCGGCGAGCGTCTGGACGCCCTGAAAGCCGAGTTGACCAATCCAAGCCACAGCATCGTCCTGGACGTTCGCGACCGAGACGCGGTGGCCGCGGCCGTGGACGGGTTGCCGGAGGCCTTCACGCCCATCGACGTGTTGGTGAACAATGCCGGCCTGGCGGTCGGTCTTGAAGGTGCGGACGAAGTCTCCCTGGACGACTGGGACCTGATGGTGGACACCAACATCAAAGGCCTGATGTACTGCACCCGCGCCCTCCTCCCGCAGATGGTGGCTAACGGGTACGGCCATGTCGTGAACATCGGCTCGATCGCCGGCTCTTGGCCCTATCCAGGCGGTAACGTCTACGGCGCGACCAAGGCGTTCGTGCGCCAGTTCTCGCTGAATTTGCGCGCCGATCTGGTGGGTAAGAACATCCACGTCACCGATATTGAGCCTGGCCTGGCCGAGACCGAGTTCTCGGAAGTCCGCTTCAAGGGCGACAAGGACAAGGCGTCGGCCGTCTACGACGATGTGGATCCGATCAAGCCGGAAGACGTGGCGGATGCCGTGTTCTGGGCGGCCACGCGGCCGCGGAACATCAACGTGAACCGGATCGAGATCATGGCCGGCGCCCAGGCGTTCTCGCCATTCAACATCGTGCGCGGCCTGAAATAGCGGCATCGAGGGGACCCGACGGGCTGCGGTGCCCCTTTTCGGCCCGCCGGAAATGCCGCTACCCCTCACCCTGGCACTTCCTGTAAGATTTGCCTCCCGAAACGGAGGAGGCGGTCATGGGATCGGCACGGGTGTTCATCGATGGCGAGGCAGGTACGACGGGTCTGCAGATCCGTGAGCGTCTGCTGGCGCGTCGCGACATCGAGCTGATTTCCCTCGGCGACGCCGAGCGCAAGGACGCCGGAGCTCGCCGCGACGCCCTGCACACCGCCGATGTCGCCATCCTCTGTCTGCCGGACGAGGCCGCACGGGAAGCGGCGGCGCTGGCCGAGGGATCGGATACAAAGCTGATCGACGCGTCGACGGCCCATCGCACGGATGACGGTTGGGTCTACGGCTTTCCGGAATTCCGGGCGGGTCAGCACGAGGCGGTAGCCGGCGCGACGCGCATCTCCAACCCCGGATGCTATCCGACCGGTGCGATCGCCATCCTGGCACCGCTGATTGCTTCCGGTCTCCTGTCGCGCGACCATCCGATCTCGATCAACGCCGTCTCCGGCTACACCGGCGGCGGCAAGGCGCTGATCGCACGCTACGAAGCAGAGGGTCAGAGCGGATATCGGCCCGACGCCTTTTGGCAGTACGGCCTGAGCCTGGCGCACAAGCATGTCCCGGAGATCACCCGCTGGTCCGATCTGAGCCATCCGCCGATTTTCCAACCGGCGGTTGGCCGCTTCGCACAGGGAATGCTGGTCAGTGTTCCCTTGGCGCTGTGGGCTCTGGAGAAACGACCAACGGCGGCTGCGATCCATGAGACACTGGCCGCTCAGTACAGCGGATCGCGCTTCGTGCGCGTGGTGCCGCTCGGCGAGTCCGATGGCATGAAGGAGTTGGATCCGCAGGCGCTGAACGGGACCAATATGCTGGAGATTTTCGTCTTCGCGGACGACGCGACCGGACGGGCCGTGGTCACCGCCCGGCTCGACAATCTTGGCAAGGGTGCGTCGGGGGCGGCCGTGCAAAATCTCAATCTATTGCTCGGCATGCCGGAAGATGCGGGGATCGAGGTGGCGGCGGCCGCCTGAGCGTCGGTCCGCTTCCGAGAGCCGGAAACGTGTGGGTCAACGACGGCCAGGATCCGATCTACGCCGCCTTCTGGCGGTCGCTGGTTGTTTTCCTGGCCATTTTACTGCTGCTGATGCTGGGACGGCTTCTACCGATCTTCATGGACGGAAGTTTCGGCGGCCCGTCCGCGCTCGGTTACCTGGTGGTCTATCTGCTCGGGTTCCCGATCATCGCCATAGCGGTGTCGGCCGTGTCGGCAGCGGTGTTCTACGGCATCGCTCCGTTGCGGCGTCTGACCGGACGCCTGCCCTACCCTGTCCTAATGCTGCAGCCGCTGCACATGGCCTCTGCGACGGTGTTCTTTCTGGTTTTCGTCCGTCCTTAGGCCGGCGGGGCCCCACGGAACGGGGCCCGACCGTTTGCATTCCGCGCCTTCGTCTTGACGGCGCTCGCTCAGGTGGCGGGAGCTCAGGCGGCGCTGGTATCGCGCTCTCGCGATGTCGTATAGGCCACGGCGCAGTGCTGGGAGCAGTAAGGGCGTCCCGGTTCCACGGTCGAGCCGCAGAAGCTGAAGTTGTCGGTCTTCGGATCGCCGATCGGCCAGGAGCAGGTGTTGCGGTCCCATTGCTCCAGGGTCAGGGGCACGGCGCGGCGGCGCTGGATCGGCCGTTCGTCGCGCTTCGGGTTGGCGCTGCGCACGATCGGCGACTGGCGCTTCGGCAAACCCATGCGGTGGACCTTGCCGACCACCGCGTTGCGCGAAACGCCGAGCTTAAGCCCGATCTGCGTGATCGACAGCCCTTCGCCCCAGAGCGCCTTCAGTTGCTCCAAACGCTCTTCGTCCCAAACGCTCTGCGAATTGTCGCCCATTCTTGCCTCCTTGCCGGCCGGATCGGGGCGCACCGGTCGACCCGACTCGCCGCACCCATATTTAGTGGCTAACGATCAAGAGGCTACGGGATGTGGGGTGGCGCCACAAGCGCCATAGCCACATCTCGCATAGAATGTTGTGGATAACACAAGAAGTTGTTGATTCGCCGCGACTCGCGATGGAGCCGGGCGTCGCCCCAACCGGACCGGATTCGGGAATCGCCGGCCGAATCTCCCTTTTCGATTCCTGAATCGTCCGGTTACTTGGTTCCGGCGAGCGGAGACCCACAGGCCGAATATTCCGATGAGAGCCGGGCCCGGCGCGCCGGTCAGCCGAGGCCCACCGCCACTTTCGGTGCCGCGAGCCGGCGGTTCCGTTCGCGGATCAGATAGTCGACCAGGGCCTGGGGAGCCGAGACGCCGGCGGCGGCTTCGGCGTCCGGGTTGTAGTTGGTGTTCGTGTTGACGTCGTAGACGAAGGGCCGCCCCTCCGCGTCGCGGGCGAACTCGACCCCGGCGATGTCGATCCCCGACGCCGCAAGGAACCGCTCGATCGCGGCCTCCAGGCTTGGCTCAAGCGCGTTGTTGACCACGGTAAAGACCGGACCGCCGGTCTCTTCAGCCTCGTCCGGCGCGCAAACGTCGGCCGGGCAGAGCTCGAACGTGCCGCCGGTGTCGATGCGCACGGCGTAGAACAGCTTGCCGCCGATGAACTCGGCCCGGGTGACGCTGCCGTCGGCGGTGGCAACATAGTCCTGAAGCAGGGTGATCCCGTCGATCGATCCTTGCAGGGTACCGGCGGCGGCGCGCTCCACAACCTCCCGGGCGTCTTCGAACAGCTGTATGCCGAGCCCCTTCCCGCCCCGGTTCGGCTTCACGATCACAGGCCCGCTCCCCCAGAGCTTGGCCGCTTCGGCGACCTTGGCATCGCCCAGGGCCGCGACGGTACGCGGGACGGGAACGCCGGCGCGCTTCAGACCCGCAAGCTGGGCAGCCTTGTTGACCTCGAGGGAGATCGCGCCGGCACCGTTGATCACCGGACGACCATGGGCTTCCAGCCAGGCGATGACGGCGGCTGCGTATTCCGGCGAGTAGCGATGACCGCGGGTGTGGGCCGACGCGCTCATCCGGTTGTAGAACAGGCCCGCCGGAGGCTCGGCGGCGAGGTCGATGGCGCCGTCCGAGAGATCGAGATCAACGAAAGCCTCGCCGCGTGCCTCGAAAGCGCGCGCGAAGGGTGGAAGCCATTCCGGATTCTCGTGGATCACATGGATCGGCTGATCAGTCATCGCGGTCCCTTCCCTCGTGTCGACACCTGTCTAACGCTCGCATGGAGATGGGACGGTGCCGCGATGCCGCAACAGGGAGGAACCGGACGGGGTGGAAGCGGTTTAATGCCGCAGAGGCGTTAATAAAAATGCAGGTCCTGCCGATGCACTAGTCCGGCAGCGGACAGCCCATGAAGGCGCCGATCAGCTTGATCTGCTCGTCCAGCATCGGCTTGCCGAAATAGATCGGGTGGCCCTTGGCCTCGGCCCGTTTCAGCAGCTCGGTGTGAACCGGAGTCATGATGATTTCGCTGACCGCCGTGCCGGGGCTGAGCCGGTCCACGTCGACCGGCAGCGCGTCGCCGTCGTGCAGGCCGAGCGAGGTGGTGTTGATCACCACGTCGTAGTCCGCCGGATCGGCGTCAGCCGGAACCCCGCAAAGTTTCGAACCCGGAAACGCCGCCTGCACCCGTTGTCCGAGAGCCTCGGCCTTGGCCACCGTTCGGTTGGCGATGGCGATCTCCGCCGCCCCCGCCTCGGCCACGGAGAAGGCGATCGACATCCCTGCCCCGCCGGCGCCGAGCTGCAGCACCTTTTTGCCGGTGAAGTCGTATCCGGCCTTCTCCATGCCGGTGACGTAGCCCTTGCCGTCGAAGTTGTCGCCCAGCATGCGGCCGTCCTCGGTAAAGCGGATGGCGTTCACCGAGCCGACCCGCGCGCCGCCGGGGGCGAGTTCGTCGCACAGTTCGGCCATCGCCACCTTGTGCGGTACCGTGACGGTCAGGCCGTGAAAGTTGCGGGTCGCCTTCAGCCCGGCGACGACCGCCGCCAGGTCCTCCGGCTTAACATCGAGCGGCACCAGCACCGAGTCGATCCCCGCCGCCTCATAGGCCGCGTTGAACACCTGGGGTGCGCGTACATGGTCGGTCGGATGGGCAAGAATGCCGTAGACGGCGGTCTTGCCGGTGATGTTAAGGGTCGGCATCTGATCGGGCGCCGCTCTAGAACTTCACCATGTCGCCGCCCTTGAGGGCCAGCATCTCGCGAGCTTCTTTCGGGGTGGCGACTTCGAGGCTCAACTCCTCGATGATGCGGCGGATCTTGGCGACCTGCTCGGCGTTCGACTTCGCCAACTCGCCCTTGCCGATGTAGAGGCTGTCCTCCAGGCCGACGCGGACGTTGCCGCCGTTGATCGCGGCCATGGTGGTGAAGTTCATCTGATGCCGCCCGGCCGCCAGGACCGACCAGTTGTACTGGTCGCCGAACAGCTTGTCGGCGGTGCGTTTCATGAACATCAGGTTCTCGGGATCGGCGCCGATGCCGCCCAGGATGCCGAAGATCGTCTGAACGAAGAGCGGCGGCTTCACGAGCCCGCGGTCGAGGAAATGGGCCAGGTTGTAGAGGTGGCCGACATCATAGCACTCGTACTCGAACTTCACGCCGTGGCCTTCGCCCAGCTCCTTAAGAACGTACTCGATGTCCTTGAAGGTATTCCGGAAAATGAAATCCCGGCTGTTCTCCAGGAACTTGGGCTCCCACTCGTGCTGGAAGTCCTTCATCTTGTCCAGGATCGGGAACAGACCGAAATTCATCGAGCCCATGTTAAGCGAGGTCATCTCCGGGCTGGCCGCCACCGCCGCCGCCAGACGTTCCTCCAGGGTCATGCCGTGACCGCCGCCGGTGGTGATGTTCACCACCGCGTCGGAGTTCTGCTTGATGCGCGGCAGGAACTCCATGAAGGCTTTGGGATCGGGGGTCGGGCTTCCGTCGGGATTGCGCGCGTGCAGGTGCAGGATCGAGGCACCGGCCTCGGCCGCGTCGATCGCCTGCTGGGCCACCTCGTCGGCGGTGATCGGCAGGTGCGGGCTCATGGTCGGGGTGTGGATCGACCCGGTGACCGCACACGTGATGATTACCTTGTTCTGCTTCGCCGCCATGGCTTCCTCCGTCTGACCGACTTCTTGTTTCGGGCGCTACGGTAGCGGCTCGCCTCCGACGATCAAAGACCCTGAAATCCGTGCCGCGACGATTGGCGCGACGGAATTCCGTTCGGTGCCCGTTGAGGACGGTACAGGTGGCCACCTGACCGAGTATCACCCCCCAACGGAGACCAGACAGATGACCACCCGTATCAAAGCTCTCGCCCTCGTCGCGGCCCTCGGTTCAGCCGTGCTCGTCCCCTCCCTCGCCACTGCCCATGGCGACAAGGACGCCCACGGCCTCCGCGCCGGAGAGCGTGCCGAGCATATGGAGCGACGCTTTCAGGAGATCGACACGGACAAGGACGGTAAAATCACCGGTGCGGAAATCGACGCCTTTCGCGCCGCCCGCTTCGCCGCAGCGGACGCCAACGGCGACGGCAAGCTGAGCGTCGAGGAAATGCAGGCCGCCCGGTCCGAGCAGCGCAAGGAGAGGTTTGGCCGTATGATCGCCCGTCTCGACAAGGACGGCGACGGACAACTAAGCGCCGCGGAGATGCCGAAGCGCGGCGACCGCCTGATGAAGCTGGACAAGGACGGCGACGGCGCTGTCTCTCTTGAAGAGATGAAGGCGGCCAAGGGCCGTCACGGCCCGAAGCACTGACCACCCGCGCGAGGAGGCGTCGGCTTGACCGATCGATCCCAGGAGGATCCCGATGCGGCCCTCATGCCCCGGATCGCGGATGGCGACGCCGCCGCCTTCCGGGCGCTGGTCGACCGTCACGCCGACCGCCTCCTCGCCTTCGCCCAGCGCATGCTGGGCGATCGCGCGACCGCCGAGGACGTGGTTCAGGACACCTATCTGTCCCTGTGGCGGAAGGCCGGGGATTGGGCACCACAGGCCCGCGTCTCGACTTGGCTGTACCGGGTGGCGCGCAACGCCGCTCTGGATCGCCTGCGACGGGTCAGGCCCACGGTCGATCCGGAGGACGCCGGTTTGATCGACCCCGGCCCCGCTCCCGACCGCCGGCTCGACGACGCGGCGACGGCCGACGGCGTGCGGGCGGCCCTCAATGCCCTGCCTGAACGTCAGCGCGCGGCGATCGTGCTGGTACACTACGAAGGTCTTTCCGGCGCGGAGGCCTCCGCCGCCCTCGATATCTCGGTCGAGGCTCTTGAATCGCTGTTGGCGCGCGGCCGTCGCGCCCTCCGTCAGGCGTTGGCCGACCGTCGCCTCGAACTTCTGGGAGACTCCCGATGACCGACATCACACGCGACCGGGTTCTGAACCTGATCCACGCCTATGGCGGCGATCCCGCCCGTTGGCCCGGGGCGGAGCGCGAGGCCGCGGTGGCGCGACTGTCAGGAGACCCCGAGCTTGCACGGGCCGCCGACGAGGCCCGAGCGCTCGATCTGGCGCTGGATGCTCTGCCCATGCCGCATCCGAGCCCGACGCTTAGGGTCCGCCTGAAGGACATTCCGGAAAGTGGAAGCGGCCTGCTAGATCTGGTCGCCGGCTGGATCGGCCTTTGGCGCCCGGCTGCCGGGCTGGCGACTGCCGCCGCGCTGGGCGTCCTTATCGGTATAGCCGATCCCAGCCTGCCATTGCCCGGCTTCGGGACGGAGACCGTTTCCGTGCAATCCGTCGAGACGGCCGACACCGACACCTACTCGCTCGCCGCCGCCTCAGCGGTGGGCTTCGCCCCCCAGGATACGTTCTGAGTTCCGCAAGCCTGATCTGAGCCGAGACCCGATATGACGCGCACCCGCTGGCTGATCCTCGCCCTGCTCGCTTCCCTCGCCGTGAACCTGTTCATCGGCGGCCTCGCCGTCGGCCGATGGGTCGATCATGGATGGGGATGGCGTGACGGACCGCATCGTCACGCAGGCCCTCCACCGGAAGGCTCCGCCCCGCGTTGGTTGCGTCGGATGGCGGGAGAAGAGGGCATCGAGACCGTTCGCTCGGTCTGGGGACAGCATGCGCCGATCATCGAACCGCTACGCGTCGAGGCGGACGCGGCACGGTCGGCCGTAGCCGACGCGCTGGCGGCAAAACCGTTTGTGCGCGCTGATTATGAGTCGGCCTTGGCCGCTATGCGCGAGTCCATGGGCCGGATGCAGGCGGCGATCCACGGTGCGGTAGTCGATGTGGTGTCCGCCATGACGCCGGAACAGCGCGCCGCGTTTGCCGAACGCGCGCGAGCCTGGGCCGACAAACGGAGAAGCTCCCCGCCGGCGGACTGAGCACGAAGCGGTAACACTTCACTGGGGCGCGGTGCCCCAGAATGCCTAGGTATCCGTCATATCGCCGATCACACGCTCGCGAATCTGCTGCCAGCCGTGTTCGTCGGCGGCGGCGATAATTCCACCGTGAAGTTCCGCCGGACGATACGGGCGGCCATCGATGCGGGCGGCGTAGCCCCCGGCTTCGGCATGGATCAAGAGGCCCGGCGCGTGATCCCAAGGCATGTTCTTCCAGTACACCGCGTAGTGCCAGCGTCCGGTGGCGAGTTGGATGTAGTCGTAACCCGCGCAGCCCCGTCGGTAGTGCCGGTCGCCGAGAACCTCGTTTGCGCGTTGCCGGATGCCCGACCTTACGGTCTCGGGAAAGAAGCGGAAGTTGAACGAGCCCTCGACCGCGTCGAGGGCAGCGGCCGGGGCGACCTCCAACCGGTGTCGGTTTCCCTGCTGCAGCATCCAGGCCCCCTCGCCCTTGGCGGCAACGGCGGTGCGCTTGTCCACTGGCTGATGGATGGCCGCGGCGATGGTCTCGCCCCGGTGGGTGAGCGCTACCATGACGCAGAACCGATCCTTGCCCTCGGCAAAATTTTTGGTGCCGTCGACCGGATCGACGATCCAGACCGGCGCCTCGCCCTCGATCTTCTTCAGCAGGGAGCGGTCCCGTTCGACGGACTCCTCACCGATGACGACGGATCCCGGATAGAGCGCTGGGAGCTCTTCGGCCAGGAGGCGCTCGGCCGCCTCGTCGGCGACCGTGACCAGATCGTTCGGACCGGTCTTCTCACGGATATCGCCGTCGTCCAGGTTGCGCCAGCGCGGCAGGATCTCCGCTTCCGCCACGGCGTCGAGGGTGGCGGCCAACCGGTCGAGATCGACGGACGTCATGGCGGAACGCTCCGGAACAGGAACTGGCAACGGATCAATACTGGACAATCCCAGACAAACGAAAAGGGCCGGACGCGCGGCCCGGCCCCTTCCCTAGCATGCGTGCGGCAGGCTCAGAAGCCCATGCCGCCCATTCCACCCATGCCGCCCATTCCGCCCATGCCGTCCATGTCAGGCATGCCGCCGCCCGCGCCGGCGGGCTCCGGCTTCTCGGCGACCATGGCCTCGGTGGTGATCAGGAGGCCGGCGATCGAGGCCGCGTCCTGGAGGGCCGTGCGGACAACCTTGGTCGGGTCGATGACGCCGGCCTTGATGAGGTCCTCATAGGTGTCGGTAGCGGCGTTGTAGCCGAAGGTCACCGACTTCTGCTCCATCAGCTTGCCGATGACGACGGATCCGTCCGCTCCAGCGTTCGTCGCGATCTGGCGGCACGGAGCCTGCAGAGCGCGGCGCACAATATCGATGCCCATGCGCTGGTCGTCATTGGCGAATTTGACCTTGTCCAGGACCTTGGTGCCGTAGAGCAGCGCGGTGCCGCCGCCGGCGACGATGCCCTCTTCAACCGCGGCGCGGGTGGCGTGCATCGCATCGTCGACGCGATCCTTGCGCTCCTTCACCTCGATCTCGGTCGCTCCGCCGACGCGCAGGACGGCGACGCCGCCGACCAGCTTCGCCAGCCGCTCCTGCAGCTTCTCGCGATCGTAGTCGGACGTGGTTTCCTCGACCTGCGCCTTGATCTGGGCAACGCGGGCCTGAATGTCCTTCTTCTTGCCGGCGCCGTCGACAACCGTGGTCTCGTCCTTCGTCAGGGTCACGCTCTTGGCGGTACCCAGCATCTTAATGTCGACGGTCTCGAGGTTGATGCCGACATCTTCGGAGACCACGGTGCCACCGGTCAGGACAGCAATGTCTTCCAGCATCGCCTTGCGGCGGTCGCCGAAGCCCGGCGCCTTGACGGCGGCGACTTTCAGACCGCCACGCAACTTGTTGACCACCAGCGTCGCCAAGGCCTCGCCCTCGACGTCCTCGGCGATGATCAGGAACGGCCGCGAGGAACGCGCCACCTGCTCCAGCAGCGGCAGCATCGGCTGCAGGCTCGACAGCTTCTTTTCGTGGATCAGGATCAGCGGGTTGTCGAGTTCGCAGACCATCTTGTCGGCGTTGGTCACGAAATACGGCGAGAGGTACCCGCGGTCGAACTGCATGCCCTCGACAACATCGAGTTCGGTATGCAGCGACTTGGCCTCTTCGACTGTGATCACGCCCTCGCGGCCAACCCGCTCCATCGCCTCGGCGATGAGCTTGCCGACATCGGCATCGCCGTTCGCCGAGATCGTGCCAACCTGGGCGACCTCACTCGAGGACTTGATCTTCTTCGACTTGCTCTCGACGTCCTTCACCACGGCGGTAACCGCGAGATCGATGCCGCGCTTCAGGTCCATCGGGTTCAGGCCGGCGGCCACGGCACGCACGCCTTCGCGCACAATGGCCTGGGCCAGCACCGTCGCGGTGGTGGTGCCGTCACCGGCAAGGTCGGAGGTCTTCGAGGCCACTTCGCGCACCATCTGCGCGCCCATGTTCTCGAACTTGTCCTTGAGTTCGATATCCTTCGCGACGGTCACGCCGTCCTTGGTGATGCGCGGCGCACCGAACGACTTGTCCAGCACCACGTTGCGGCCTTTGGGCCCGAGCGTCACCTTGACGGCGTTCGCCAGCGTATCCACGCCCTTGAGCAGGCGGTCACGGGCGTCGACGTCGAATTTCACGTCCTTGGCAGCCATTTTCCAGTCTCCGTAGTCTTTCCGCGTGTCTTGAAGGTCCGGAATGCGGCCTTAGCCGACCACACCCATGATGTCGGACTCCTTCATGATGAGGAGTTCCTGGCCGTCGATCTTGACCTCGGTGCCCGACCATTTGCCGTACAGCACGGTGTCGCCCTTCTTCACGTCCAGCGGCTGAACCTTCCCGTTTTCGTCGCGTGCGCCCGGACCGGCGGCAACGACCTTGCCCTGCATCGGCTTTTCCTTGGCGGTGTCGGGGATGATGATCCCGCCGGCGGTCTTCGTATCGGCCTGCAGCGGCTCGATGACCACGCGGTCGTGCAGCGGACGGAATTTCATGGGGTCTCCTCCATGCTGGGTTCTGGAAGCGGCGGGCCTTAGCACTCACCGTGATTGAGTGCCAGGGGTATGGGGGTTCAACCCCCTGATGTCAACCGGGCGCCCTCAGTCGACGCGTTGAAACCGGTCGCCGAACCGCTTTTCCGCTCGTGCGAGAGCACTCGGGTCAAGACCGACGGTGATCCGTGAACCGGTCTCGTCGTCGACACGATCGATGATGTCGCCGTGACTGTGGAGCCAGGCTGCGATCTCGCCGTCGGCGTAGTCGACGAGCAACGTAACGACGCGATGATCGGCCGAGAGTACCTTGTCGATCGCCGCCACCAGATCGGGGATGCCCTCGCCCGTGACGGCGGAGACACAAACCGTCTCATCGTTCCGCCGCGCAACCTCGTTCCGCAAGGTGATCCGGCGTTCCTCGGGAAGCCGGTCGATCTTGTTCAGGACATCCAACATCCGCCCCGGCCGCGTTGTCTCATCGACACCGAGATCCTCAAGCACCGTCAACACGTCGCGCTTCTGAGCCTCGGTATCCGGATGGGAGATGTCGCGGACATGCAGGACGATATCGGCTTCGGTGACTTCTTCGAGGGTCGCCCGGAACGCCGCGACCAGATGGGTCGGCAAGTCGGATATGAAGCCGACCGTGTCGGACACGATGACCGTTCGACCGCCAGGAAGATCGATCCGACGCATGGTCGGATCGAGGGTTGCGAACAGTAGATCCTGGGCCATCACCGAAGCGCCGGACAGCCGGTTGAAGAGCGTGGACTTGCCGGCGTTCGTATAGCCGACCAAGGCGACGATCGGGAACGGCACACGACGCCTTGCCTCCCGATGCAGTTCGCGGGTCCGCTTGACCTCCTCGAGCTCGCGCTTGATCCGGGTGATGCGGTCGCCGATGAGCCGCCTGTCGAGTTCGAGTTGGCGTTCGCCGGGGCCGCCGAGAAACCCGGCGCCGCCCCGCTGGCGTTCCAGGTGTGTCCATGACCGGACGAGGCGGGATCTCTGAAAAGTGAGGGAAGCGAGTTCGACCTGAAGACGACCTTCGTGAGTCCGCGCGCGTGCTCCGAAGATCTCCAGAATGAGCTGCGTGCGGTCGATGACCTTCACGTTCAGCTCTTTCTCCAGATTTCGCTGCTGGACCGGGGTCAGCGCATGATCGACGACGACGACATCGACCTCCATCGCCTCCGCGAGGGCGGCGAACCGCTCGATCTGCCCACCTCCCAGCAGAGTTCCGGGCCGCGGTCTGTTCACCGTGACGACTTCGGAATGGGCGTTCTCAAGATCGATCGCCGCGGTCAGACCCACGGCCTCCTCAAGACGCGCTTCCGGATCGCGCACGCCAGGGGCGTCGTCGTCCTTCGATGGCAGGCGCGGATGCAAGACAATCGCGCGGCTCTTACCCATACGTCGGTCCAGTCATGCCCGGCAGCTTATCCCATCCGGGGACATTTGGGTCAGCTATCGCTGTCCTCGCCCGGCTCGAACAGGCTAACCGGATGCTGCGGCATGATCGTCGACACAGCGTGCTTATAGACAAGCTGCGAGTGGGCGTCGCGGCGCAACAGCAGACAGAAGTTGTCGAACCACGTAACTATGCCCTGAAGTTTCACGCCGTTGACGAGGAACACCGTGACGGGCGTCTTATCCTTACGAATCTTGTTGAGAAAGACATCCTGGACGCTCTGGCTCTTTTCTGCGGCCATTGTTTTTTTCCTTCGCTCCTCAATCGGCTCGTCCGCGATGGCGGCGGCACCGCCCTTTTCGCAGATGCGAGATCATTCTGAAAGATATACCGCGAAATCCTTGCGACTCAACCGCCTAGGACCTCGAGAAGCGCATTGCATCCAAAAAGATGCGCGGCGGGCGGAAAGGCCGTCATGTCCTCGGGCGGCGGATTATCGGGGTGCAGCAGGATTGGAGTGCATCCGGCACCATGAGCGCATTCCAGATCGACCGCGCTGTCGCCGACAAACCAGACCCTCGGGCCAGCGGGAACGCCCGTCCCGTCGAGCGCTAGGTGGATGGGATCAGGTGCGGGTTTGTCACGTGGGGCGTCGGTCGCGCCGACCAGTTTATGGAAGTATCCGTCCCACCCGAGATGGGCCGCTTCGGCGCGCAGATACATGCCGGTCTTGTTGCTGACCACGCCGGCAGGGACGCCTGCTTCCGCCAGTGCTTGGAGCAGTTCGACCGATCCCGGCAACGGTTTCAGCGTTTGCAGATGGATCTCGGCGAAACTGTCGTAGAACAATTTCGAAGCATCTTCCCAACGATCGCCGAACAGGGTCGGAAAACGTTCCCGCATGGAGAGCTTGGCGTTCGCCCTGCATTCGTCCTCGCTCCAGGGCTCGAGGCCATACGCGGCGAACGTGATCGCCATGGCCCGAGCGATGCCACCCCAATTGTCGACAAGAGTCGAATCCCAGTCGAACAGGACCGCGTTCGGGCGCGGAAGCGGATTCACGCCGTGGCCCCCTCCCCGGCGGCATAATCCATGTAGGAGTCCCTGAGTCCGCGCGACAGCGATCCGGCCTTTCCGTTGCCGATGACGGTGTCGTCGATCTGCGTGACCGGCGTAACGAAGGCAGTGGCGGACGAGACGAACGCTTCCCGAGCGGACTTCGCCTCCTCGACCGAGAACGGCCGCTCGACGAACTTCAGTCCTTGCCGGTCGGCCAGCTTCAAGATCGACATACGGGTGATGCCGTTCAGGATGTCGTTGGTCGCCGGCCGTGTGACCAACTCGCCGTCCTGAGTGACGATCCAGGCATTGCTCGACGTGCCCTCGGTTACCTTGCCGTCCTCATCGACCTGCCACGCCTCGAAAGCGCCGTTCTCCCGGGCCTGCTGCTTACCGAGCACGTTAGGCAGCAGTGCGATCGATTTGATATCGCATCGCTCCCACCGGATGTCCTTGATCGTGATGACCTTAACGCCGTTCTCCACCGCCTCGGGGGTGGCCATGGCGATCCGTTTTGCGGTCATAACGATGCTCGGCTTCGCATTTTTCGGAAACGGGTGATCGCGCTTGGCAACCCCGCGCGTTACCTGCATGTAGACCAGACCGTTCCGGATACGGTTCTGCCGGACCAACTCGCGCATCTGCGCCCGCAAAGCTCCCCGGCTCATCGGATGCGGAATGCGAAGCTCGTCGAGCGATCGGTCGAGACGCTCGAGATGGGGGATCTCGTCGACCATCACTCCATTCTGCACAAGCACCACTTCGTAAACCCCGTCGGCGAACTGGTAGCCGCGGTCCTCGACATGCACTTCGGCATGGGAATGGGGAACGAAACGGCCGTTGACGTAGGCGATCCTGGACATGGAACCTCCGGCTGGACGGGATAAGGATCGTGGATGGACGTAGTGGGTATCTAGAAGAAATCGAGCCGAACGGCGAACAGTTTCTCGACTTTCTTGACCGCCTCGTAGGTCGCGAAGACGACCACCCGATCACGGGCTTGTATGACGGTGTCGGCCCGCGGCACGATCACTTCCTCGCCACGCACGATGGCGCCGACGATCACCCCGTTGGGAAGCTTGGCGTCCTTCAAGGGACGGCCAACCAGTATCGATGTCTCCAGGGCTTCGGCCTCGATGACCTCGCCGAAATCCTCGCGCAGCGAATAGACGCTGCGGATGCGGCCGCGACGGACGTGTTGCAGGATGGTCGATACCGTGATGGCCCGCGGATTGACGACGGCGTCTATGCCGAGTTGGGTGATCAGCGGCGCATAGGTCGAGGCGTTGATGAGCGCCACTGTCCGCGCGCAGCCCGATCTCTTGGCCAGCAGCGAACTCAGGATATTGACCTCGTCGTCATTGGACACGGCGACGAAGGTCTCGGTCTGGCTGATATTCGCCTCTTCCAGGATTTCCGGATCCAGCACGTCCCCGTTGAGCACCATCGTCCGCTGAAGCGATTGGGCAACCGATCGGGCCCGAGCCCGGTTGAACTCGATGACCTTCGCGTTCACGCCGTGATGTTCGCGTTCGATCTCCTCGGCAAGCGTCAGCCCGATGTTACCGCCTCCCGCGATGATAACGCTGCGCGCCTCCGGTTCCTCATGTCCGAAACTGGCCAGCGCCCGCGACAGGTGCCGACTGTCACAGATGAAGTACACCTCGTCGCCGGGCAGCATTTGATCTTCCGCCTTCGGCACGATCGCCCGGCCTTCGCGCAGAATACCGACGATCACCACCGCGAGGTCGGTGAACAGCGACGTCAGTTGTCGCAGCGGGGTCTGGATGATCGGGGTGCTTTCCTCGCATCGCACACCCACGACACGCACCTTGCCGTCCGCCATCGGAACGACGTCGAGCGCACCCGGCACCTGGAGGCGGCGCCCGATGGCGCGCGCCACTTCGCGCTCCGGCGAAATGATCACGTCGATCGGCATGTGCTCGCGCGAGAACAGATCGGCCCAGATCGGCAGAAGGTAATCCTGATTGCGAACGCGGGCGATCTTGGTCGGGACGTTGAAGATCGAGTGGCCGACCTGGCAGGCGACCATGTTGACCTCGTCGCTGTAGGTCACGGCGATCAGCATGTCCGCATCCCGGAGCCCGGCCTGCTCCAACACGCTTGGGTATGAGGCAAAACCAGAGATCGCTCGGACATCCAGGGTATCGCTGAGCTTCTGAATCAGCTCAGGCGATTGATCGAGGACGGTGACGTCGTTGTTCTCGCCCGCGAGGTGGCGGGCGATGCTGGTGCCGACCTGGCCGGCGCCGCAGATGACGACTTTCATCGTGTAGGGGCTTTCATGAGGGCGTCAGCCGGTCGGACGGACCGGCTTCTCCGCCTGCTGCAGACCGAGAGACTTGAGCTTGCGGTGGAGGGCCGACCGCTCCATGCCGACGAAGGAGGCGGTTCGGGAAATATTGCCTCCGAACCTGTTTACCTGTGCCAGAAGATATTCACGTTCGAATGTCTCCCGCGCCTCGCGCAGGCTCAGCCCCATGATCTCGCTGCCCTTCTCCCATCGCAGCGCCGCCGGGGTGGCGGAACCGATTTCAGGCGGCAACTGGTCGGCGCGGATCGGGTCGCGAGCACCACCGCCGGCCATGATCAGCATCCAGTCGACGACGTTGCGGAGCTGGCGCACGTTGCCAGGCCATTCATACGCCTGGAGCGCGGCCACCGCGTCTTCGCCGAGAGGGCGGGCGGCCATGCCGCTCGCCTCCGCCGACTGGGTCACGAAGTGCCGGGCGAGAAGCGGAACATCCTCGCGACGCTCCCGCAAGGGTGGGACCCGGATCGGCACCACGTTCAGCCTGTAGAACAGGTCCTCACGGAACCGGCTGGCGCTCATCTCCTGCTGAAGATCGCGGTTGGTGGCTGCGATTACGCGGACGTCTACCTCGACCTCGGTGTCGCCGCCGACACGGCGGAACGATTGCTCCTGGAGAACGCGCAGGATCTTGCCCTGGGTTTCCAGCGGCATATCCGCGACCTCGTCGAGCAGAAGCGTTCCTTTGTGCGCCAGTTCCAGCGTGCCGACCGTCCGCGGCTCAGACCCACCCGGCTCCGTGCCGAACAGTTCGGTCTCCAGACGGTCGGGGGTGAGTGTCGCGCAGTTGAGCACGACGAACGGCCCCTCCACGCGCCGGGAACGCTCGTGAATACGGCGCGCGACGATCTCCTTGCCGACGCCGGCCGGGCCGGTGATCAGGACGCGGCTACCCGTAGGCGCCACCTTCTCGATCGAGGCGCGTACAGTATTGATACCGCCGGACAGTCCGACCAGATCGGTTCCGGTCCCGGTGCGGCGCTTCAGATCGTCGTTCTCGCGCCGCAACCGCGCCGCCTCGATCGCCCGTTGCACCATGAAAAGCAGGCGGTCTGCCTTGAAAGGCTTCTCGATGAAATCGTAAGCGCCCTTCTTGATCGCGGTGACGGCAGTCTCGATCGTGCCGTGGCCGCTGATCATGATCACGGGCAGACCCGGATGATCGCGCTGAATGGCACTCAGAATTCCGAGGCCGTCCAGTTCGCTGTTCTGTAGCCAGATATCGAGGATCACAAGCGACGGCATACGCCGGCGAATGCCGTCCAGCGCTTCCGTCGAGTTTGCCGCTTGGCGGCTGTCGTAACCTTCGTCCTCGAGGATATCGCCGATCAGCATTCTGATATCGGCTTCGTCATCAACGATGAGGATGTCATTGGCCATGGGATGCCAGAGCCGGGTTGGTTTCGTTTAGGACCGCGGGCGCCAGTGAGAATAGCAGAGTAACGATCGCGCCGCCTTCCGGACGGTCCCGGAGTTCGATCGAACCGTGGTGATCTTCCATGATTTTCTTGACGATGGCCAGCCCGAGTCCGGTCCCTTTTTCACGGGTCGTCACGTAGGGCTCGGTCAGCCGATCCCGCTCGGTGTCAGGCAATCCGCGGCCATTGTCGGCGACGGCGACGCCAAGCGCGCCTTCGCGACGCTCAAGCTTGACGTCGATACGGCCGGGCCCGCCCCCCGGTCCCTCCTGGACCCGACGCGCCTCGACGGCGTCCACGGCGTTCTGCAACAGATTGGTGAGTGCCTGGCGGATCTGTCGCGAATCGCAGCGCAAGAGCGCCACCTCTTCGCCGACATCGACGGTTACATCCACATCCACCCGACCGCTGCGCTGCAGGTCTACGGCGGCGATAACGACCTCGCGCAGGTCCTCGTCGCGCATCTGAGGTGTCGGCATGCGGGCAAAGGATGAGAACTCGTCCACCATCCGACCGATATCCTCGACCTGCCGCACGATGGTCTCGATCATCCGGGTAAAGGTCTCGGGCTCGGTGACGATCTCCTTCAGATACTTCCGCCGGAGACGCTCGGCCGACAGCTGGATCGGCGTAAGCGGGTTCTTTATCTCGTGGGCAATGCGTCGCGCCACATCCGCCCAGGCCGCCTTGCGCTGGGCGGACAGAAGCTCGGTCACGTCATCGAAGGTCAGGACGTATCCGGTGACCAAGCCTTCGGAAATCTCCGCGGATAGCCGGGCATGGAAGGTACGGTTCTCCCCGTTCTCCAGAGTCATGGCGATCTGATCTGAGGCTTCGCGCCATGGACGCTGCGCCACCTCGACCATCAGCGGCTCGAACTCCGGCAGGGTCTCGGCGAAGGTCATGCCCAGCATCTGTTCGAGGTCGAGGGCGAGCAGCCGGCTGGCGGCGCGGTTCGGAAGATTGATTCGCCCGTCATCGTCGAGACCGACCACGCCGGAGGAGACACCGCCTAGAACCGTCTCTGTGAAGCGCCGACGTTCATCGAGCTGGGTGTTGGCGTCGACCAGTTCCTCGTGTTGGGATTCGAGCTGCGCGGTCATCCTGTTGAAAGCCCGCGTCAGGCTCGCGATCTCGTCTAGACCGACACCGAGCGGCACACGGACGGACAGGTCGCCGTGGCGCACCCTCTCCGCTCCGTCGATCAGCGAACTCACCGGGCGCACAAGCCGGTCGGCGAGCAGCAACCCCACCCAGATCGCGGCGAGCAGGATCAGCAGCGCCACCAAGGCGAAGACGATGGCGAAGGTAAGCTGGAAGTCGAGCCGGCGGCCTTCCAGGGCTTCGTACTGGGAGACTGCCTGCTGAGTGTCCTCGACCCGCGCCAGCAGTGCCGGATCGACGAAACGGCCGACGAAGAGGAACGTGTCGACGATTTGGTTAAGCGCCACCAGCGCCCGCATCCGATCGTCGTCCTCGGATGTGATGATGACCACCTCGCCGCGCCGCGCCCGCTCCATCGCCTGTTCCGGCAATGGTTCGAAATCGAAGGCGAAGGACAACCCCGTGCGGGCGTAGACGCGGCCCGCGCCGTCGAACACCACCGCCTCGGTCAGATTGCGGACAGCCGCCTGGGCGGTGATCACCTGCTCGAACCGCCGGCTGTCGGACAGCAGGAACGGCGCCTCCCGATTGAGGTCGTTCGCCATCGCCCAGACGTCGCCGCGAATGGTCTGGCGGTGTTCCTCCAGATAGGCTTCGGCGACGGCGGCAGATTGGGTCACGGCGGTCGAAACCCGTTCGCTGAACCAACCACGGACTCCGAGATCGAAGAAAACCGCGGAGAACACCGACACGATCAGGGTCGGGGTGACCGCGATCAGAGCGAACAACAGCGCGAGACGAAGATGCAGACGGGCGCCCGCCAGGCCTCGGCGTCGCTCGATCCAGATTCGAATGAGTTGACGCACAACCAGCGCGCCAAGTCCGAGCAGGAAAGCGATGTTCAGGTAAACGCAGAGCAGAACCAGATCGAGATCCGGGCCGAGAGGTCCCGAACGGGTAATCACGATCGCAGTGCCGGCGCCCGACAGGATCGCCAAAAGGCTGAAGGCGACCGCCAATTTCCGCTCGAGCGCGACACGCCGTGCCCAGCGGCGGAACATCTGCCACAAGGTCAGTCGCGGCGTCTCCGAAGGTGCGTCGCTAAACGTTGAGTGTCCGGTCATGGTGCCGTCGCGGGGGTCACATGGATCGCCGCCCGGGGCGGATGCCGTGTCCCGGACCGGCGGCGATCATGGCTCGGATCGTACGCTCCGGATCACCGGAATGTCCAATTCCCGGATTTTCTTGCGCAAGGTGTTGCGGTTGAGACCGAGCAGTTCGGCGGCGCGGATCTGGTTGCCGCGAGTCGCCCTGAGACTGAGCGAGATCAGCGGCCGCTCGACTTCGCGCAAGACCCGCTCGTGCAGACCCGAGGCTGGCAGATCATCCTTATGCGCGTCGAAATACGCGGCAAGATGCCGTTCCACGGCCCCAGACAGGTTCTCGTCGTCCGCCGCCGATGAGGCCCCGTCCGTCTCGCTCGCTGGCGGCTCCGCGAGTTCCGCCTCGATGGCCTCGGCCGCGATCGTCTCCTCGACATAAAGCGCCGCGAGCCGCCGACAGAGGTTCTCGAGTTCGCGGACGTTGCCCGGCCAGGAATACGCCTGCAGCCGGGTGATCGCGCCCGCGTCCAGATGTTTGCTCGGCAATCCCTCCGCCGGCATCTGCGCGAGGAAATGACGCGCCAGGTCGGCCACGTCCTCCCGCCGTTCCCGGAGGGCCGGCAGGCGGATCGGCACGACGTTCAGACGGTAGAACAGATCCTCGCGGAACAAGCCCTGGCGAATGAGCAGGCGGAGATCGCGGTGGGTGGCGGCGACGATGCGAACGTTCGCCTGGATCGGCGTGCGACCGCCGACTGTCGTGTATTCCCCCTCCTGCAACACCCGGAGCAGGCGGGTCTGGGCCTCAAGCGGCATGTCGCCGATCTCGTCGAGGAACAGGGTGCCGCCCTGGGCCTGTTCGAAACGGCCTGTGGCGCGCACCGTCGCGCCGGTGAACGCACCCTTCTCGTGGCCGAACAGCTCCGACTCGATCAGTTCGCGGGGGATTGCCGCCATGTTGATGGCAACGAACGGCCCGGTGGAGCGCTTGCCGTAGTCGTGCAGCGCGCGGGCCACCAGCTCCTTGCCGGTACCGGACTCTCCGGTGATCATCACCGTCAAATCCGTTCCCATCAGACGCGCCAGGACACGGTAGATCTCCTGCATCGCCGGCGATCGGCCGATCAACGGCAAGGCATCGTCGGCGCGTTCCGGGATCTCGTGGACCTCGCCCTCGGCCTCTTTCACCCCGGGGGCCGGCGCTGCCAGAGCCTTGCCGACGGTCGCCACGAGTTCGTTCAGGTCGAACGGCTTCGGCAGATATTCGAACGCGCCCCGTTCGCTCGCCTTCACCGCCGTCAGCAGCGTGTTCTGGGCACTCATGACGATCACGCGAAGGTCCGGGCGGATCTTGCGAATCCGCGGCAGCAGATCGAGTCCGTTATCGTCCGGCATCACGACGTCGGTGATCACCAGGTCGCCCTCGCCGTCCTCGATCCATCGCCAGAGACCGGCGGCGGTTCCCGTACTGCGGACAGAGTGGCCGAGGCGGGTCAACGCATGGCCGAGGACCGTTCGGATGGCCCGGTCGTCGTCGGCGATGAGGATCGACGCAGCCCGTTGGCTCATGGGGTATCGCTCCCAGCGCTCTGATCACGCCGCCGCCGTACCCGGCGGGGCTTCGGAGCGTCAACGATCGGCAAGGTGAGCCTGAAGATCGTGCGACGCGGGACTGAGTCCACCTCGATCACCCCGCCGTGGTCGGCCACCGCCTTTGCGACGAAGGCCAGACCGAGGCCAGAGCCGTTGGTCTTGGTGGTGACGAAAGGCTCGAACAGGTTTGCCTGGAGCTCCTCGGGGATACCGGGGCCGTTGTCCTGGACAGTGACCTGGAGCGGTAGATGGACCCTTTCGCGCGATCCGGAGACGGCGACCCGCATGCCGTGGCGGTAGCTCGTGGTGAGCGTGATCTCGCCGCCTTCGTACGGAACCGCCTCGCTCGCGTTCTTAATCAGATTCAGGAAGACCTGAACGAGCAGATCGTGATTTCCAAGAACGGCCGGCAGCGACGGATCGTAGCGCTCGATGAACGTAACCGTCCGGCCGAAGCCGTTCTGCGCGACACGGCGGCAGCGCTCCAAGACCTCGTGGATGTTGACGGCGGTTCGCTCGATCGGGCGCTCGTCGCTGAACACCTCCATTCGGTCGACCAGCGCGCAGATCCGGTCCGTCTCGTCGCAGATCAATCGGGTCAAAACCTGCTCGTCGCCGTGGACCGACTGCTCCAGGAGCTGGGCCGCGCCTCGGATTCCCGAGAGCGGGTTCTTGACCTCATGCGCGAGCATTGCCGCCATGGCACTCACCGACCGGGCAGCACCGCGGTACGAGAGCTGGCGATGCATCTTGGAGGCGATTGTGCGTTCTTGCAGATTTACCGCAACCGCGCCGGGCGCTTCCGGGATCGGGGCGATCTGTACGTTGACGACGATCTGGCCGATGCGCGGGGATTCGATCTCAAGATCGTAGTCGCTGAGGCCGGATTGGGACGAGCGGGCTTGGGCGATCATGCCGAGCAGCGGGCTATCCTGGGGAACCCAATCCGTAAGCTGACGGCCGGCGGCCGCCGCCACACTGGAAGCGAGTAGGTTCTCGGCAGCGATGTTCAGGGACGCGACGCAGTTCTCGCCGTCGAGGACTATCACCGCCCAGGGCAAAGCGTTCAGGACGGTGTTGCCGTCCATTTGGGACGAAAGCTGCCCCCGTCCGAGTGTCGCCACGGCCGTCATGCCGCGATCCTTCCGATGCTGTCGGAGTCCCCGAGCGCGGAGAAGAAACCGTCGATCTCTGCGAAAACGGTCTCGGGATCCATCGTGTTGTTGACGCGTTGGCGGAATGCGGCGGACCCCGGCAGACCGTCCGTGTACCAGCCGATGTGCTTGCGGGCATTCCGGATGCCGGCATGGGTCCCGTAGTGACCGAGCATCGCGTCCAGGTGCTCGGTCAGGATCGCGCGGCGCTCCTTCGCGTCGGGGTCAGGGCGAACGACGCCGCCGGACAGGGCAGCGGCAACCTGCGCCGGAAACCAGGGCCGCCCGTAACACCCGCGACCGATCATCACTCCTTGGGCACCGGACTTTTCGAGGCAGGCGCGCGCCGTCTCGATCGACACGACGTCTCCGTTGGCGACCACCGGGAGGGAAACGCTGTCCACCACGGCGCGGATTCCGGTCCAGTCCGCTGTCCCCGTATACATCTGGCAACGGGTGCGGCCGTGGACCGTGATCAGGCGAATGCCGGCGTTCTCGGCGATGCACGCGAGCCGGGGCGCGTTTCGGTTGTCGGAGTCCCAACCAAGACGCATCTTCAGGCTTACCGGAACGTCGACGGCCTTCACGACCGCCTCCATGATCCGTCCCGCCAAAACCTCGTCCCGCATGAGGGCCGAACCGGCGTACTTGTTCACCACCTTCTTGGCCGGGCAACCCATATTGATATCGATTGCGTCCGCGCCCCGATCAACCATCATCCGCGCGGCTTCGGCCATCACCTCCGGCTCCCAACCGGCGATCTGGACGACGGACGGCGTATCCTCGGCGTCGATTTCAGCCTTGCGCGTCTCCTCGCGGACGTCGCGCAAAACGGCATGGCTGGCGATCATTTCGGTCACGACCAGAGGCGCGCCCAGACGTCGGGCGAGACGCCGGAACGGCCGGTCCGTCACCCCGGACATCGGGGCAACGACGACTGGGGCCGACAGCGTGTGCGGGCCGAGTTGAATGCACATTAATTGAGCATCCGAAGGTTGTGATCAAACTTTAGGCAAGATAGCCGGGTTTCGATGGATCGCAAAGGGTTCATTGCCGACCCTTGCGACGCGCTAGGTCCCCAACAGCGCATGAACCGCTTTCACGCCAGGATAGGCCAGTGTGAGAAGCAGATAGACCGCGAGAACCCCCCGCGCCGCGCGGCGTCCCCGCAACCCGAGGCGGGAATGCGCGATGAGTACAGCACCCACCACGAGGAACGCCACCAGAGACAAGATCGATTTGTGGTCGCTGCTGATGAAGGCGTGGCCCGCCGTCACGTTCAGGGCAATTCCCGAGAGAATACCGGCCCCCAGCACCACTTCGGCCGCCGTCAGCAGTCGGAAAAGCAGGGTTTCGGCGTCGGTCACCGCCGGAAGCGCCGCGCTGATCCCGAAGGGTTTCTTGGCCTTCAAGGCGCGTTCCTTCAGGAACACTCCGACCCCCGCCACCGCCGCCAGCGTAGCGAGTGCGTAAGTGGCCAGAGACATCATGATATGGAGGACGACCCATCCCTCCGGCATACCAACGACGCCTCCCGCATGCGGCGCATCCAGCACGCTGGCGAGCAAAGCCACGATCAGCAGATACGGGCCGAGGAGCCCTGCCATTCGAGCCATCGTCCCGGACGCGGCGCTGATCGCCGCAAACAGCCCGACCGTCGTCGCTGCCGACACCCAGAGCGCCGCCCCAAGACCGCCATCCCAACGATCTCCGAAGCGGATCAGCGTCCAACCCATGGCACCGATCGCGGCCACCGCGACCGCCGCCCAAAACCGACGGTCTCGAGTCGGATGGGGTCGCCAGGCAAGAAGCGCCATCGGCAGAATCGAAACCACCGCCGAGAGATTGACCAGCAAAGAGTTGCCGAACAGAGACATGACCCGATGCCTACACTAAGATCCGCCCCCACTCCACGATCAACATAGCGCTGTATCCAAGCCATGCCTCCCCGGACCCTACCCTCATGACCACCGTCGCCCTGATCGTCGCCGCCGGCAGGGGCGAACGCGCCGGCGGAGGACTCCCGAAACAGTACCGGCCTCTTGCCGGCATTCCGGTTCTGCGGCGGGCGATCGACGTTTTCCTGGGGCATCCGCGCGTCGATGCGGTGCGGGTGATGATCGCCGAGGAACACGCGTCGCTCTATGAGACCGCAACGGCCGGCCTCGACGTGGGACCGCCGGTCATTGGTGGAACGGAGCGACAGGCATCCGTCCTGAACGGCCTCGAAAGTCTGAGCGATGCTGCACCCGACCGGGTGCTGATCCATGACGCAGCGAGGCCCTTGGTCCCCGCCGCAGTGATCAACCGGGTACTCGATGCGCTGGACGGTGCTCCCGCGGCGTTGCCAGTCCTTGCCGTCGCCGACACCCTCAGACGGGGCGCCGACGGGGTTGCCGCCGGAACGGTGAGTCGGGACGGACTCTGGCGGGCGCAGACTCCCCAGGGCATGGCTTTTTCGGCCATCCTGGACGCCCATCGACGAGCCTCCGCTGAGGGGATCGCGGTCACCGACGACGCCGCACTCATGGAGTGGGCCGGACACGCCGTTGCCCTGGTCACCGGCGCCGAGGACGCGATGAAAATCACCACCGCTGAGGATTTCGCCATGGCAGAGCGACTGATCGCCGGCGCGACGGAGACCCGGGTCGGTACCGGGTTCGACGTTCATCGTCTGGGCGAGAAGGAGCCCGGGGGGATCGACGGGGTCGCCCTGGGCGGCATCGTCATTCCCCATGACCGAGCGCTCCTCGGCCATTCCGACGCGGATGTGGGGCTCCACGCGCTGACCGACGCCCTATTGGGCGCGCTCGGAGACGGGGATATCGGCGCCCATTTCCCGCCGAGCGACCCGCAGTGGAAAGGCGCCGCCTCCGACCGGTTCCTGGCCGATGCCTGCCGGCGGGTGCGGGATGCCGGAGGGGCGATCCGGCATCTGGACCTGACCATAATCTGCGAACGGCCGAAGGTCGGCCCGTATCGGGAGCCGATGCGCGCGCGCATTGCCGAGATCTGTGGGGTTTCCGTAGAGCGAGTCTCCGTCAAGGCGACAACGACCGAACGCCTGGGGTTCCCAGGCCGCGGCGAAGGCATCGCCGCCCAAGCCGCCGCCACCATCGCCCTACCGTTTCGGGACCAGCCGTGAACAGTGCCAGGCCCTCCCTCGCGTCGCCGGCAATCCTGATCGCCACCGGCTTCGGCACCGGCTACCTACCCAAGGCGCCGGGCACCTGGGGATCCCTGGCGGCAGCGTTGCTGGCCTGGCCGATGGCCCAGGCGGGCGGCCCGCCAGCGCTTCTGCTGGGTGCGGTACTGGCGACGCTGGCGGGCACCTGGGCAACGCGGATCTATATCGAACGCACGGGCACCCAGGATCCAGGCGCGGTGGTCATCGATGAGTTTGCCGGGCAATGGCTCACCCTCGCGCTCTGCCCCATGCACCCGCTCTGGTGGGCTTTCGCCTTCGCCGCCTTCCGGCTCGCCGACATCTCCAAGCCCTGGCCGGCAAGCTGGGTCGACGGCAACATGCACACGCCGTTCGGGGTTATGCTGGATGACCTGGTGGCCGGCGCCTACGCCGCCCTGCTGGTCTGGATAGCCGCCGCCTTGCTGTGGCCCACCCCGTGACTTCTCCGCAACGGAGGCTCACCATGCTCCCCGACGTTCTCCTCGACCTCTCCGCCCAGGTGCTCGATCGGGCAAAGGCGCGCGGCGTTATGATCGCTACGGCGGAATCCTGCACCGGCGGCCTTATCGCGGGCTGTCTAACCGAAATCGCCGGCTCATCGGCGGTCGTCGACCGCGGGTTCGTTACCTATTCGAACGAGGCGAAGATCGAGATGCTCGGCGTGCCGGCGGAGACGATAGCAGCCGTGGGCGCCGTCTCCGAAGAGGTGGCCCGGGCCATGGCCGAAGGCGCGTTGACCCGGTCTGCCGCAGACCTGACGGTTGCCGTCACGGGCGTGGCCGGACCCGGCGGCGGCTCAGCGGAGAAGCCGGTCGGGCTGGTGCATTTCGGCTGCGCGCTACGCGATGGGAAGACGGTGCATCGAAAGGTGATCTTCGATGGCGACCGCTCGGACGTGCGGCGGGAAACGGTCAGGACCGCGCTGGAGATGTTGCGGGAGCGGTTGTAGTCAGCCGTAGAGCGCTTTGGCGCGATCCTCGAAGGCCTGGACCATCCGGCGGACCGCCTCATTGAAGAACAGGCCCATGATCCGCTGCAGCACCAAGTTCTTGAATTCGAAATCAACGTAGAAGTCGATCAGGCAGCCGCCATCCCGCTCCCGGAAGACCCAGTGGTTGTTCAGGTAGCGGAACGGTCCATCGGTGTAGGTGACGTCGATCCGGCGATCGTCATGGTGCAGTTCCACCCTCGACGTGAACCGCTCACGGATCATCTTGTAGCCGATCATCAGGTCGGCGAAGAACACCGCTCCTTCGCGCTTCTTGATCCGCGCGCCGACGCACCAGGGCAGAAATTCGGGGTAGCGGTCGACATCGGCGACGAGCGCGTACATCTGGTCCGGCGAATAGGGAACGACGCGCTTTTCGGCGTGTGTTGGCATCCGGGTCTGATCTGGTCCGGTTATTCGGCGGCAGGCGCGACGGGAGGCGCTGCGGAGGATGCGACAGGCTGACTCTCGGCAAGTTGGGCGAGCACGTCCGCCTCACGTACCGGTTTGCCGGCAAGCCGGGCGTCGCGCGCGGCACGCAGCTTCGCGAAATCGTCGCCGGCGAAGTAGGACGACCGGGTCAGGGGCGAGGCCGACACCATAAGGAACCCCTTGTTGAAGGCGCGGGATTTGTAGGTATCGAACTCCCTCGGTTCGACGAAGCGGTCGACCGGATGATGCTTCGGCGTCGGCTGCAGGTACTGGCCGATGGTCATGAAGTCGACCTCGGCAGACCGCAGATCGTCCATCACCTGGAGCACTTCCTCGCCGCCCTCGCCCAAGCCGACCATGATGCCGGACTTGGTGAAGATCGACGGGTCCATCTCCTTGACCTGATGCAGCAGATGCAGCGAGCCGAAATAGCGCGCGCCCGGCCGCACGGTGCCATAGAGCCGCGGCACGGTCTCAAGATTGTGGTTGAAGACGTCCGGCTTGGCCGCGACGACGATGGCCAGCGCGTCTTTCTTGCGCCGGAAGTCGGGTGTCAGCACCTCGACAGTCGTTCCCGGCGAGTGCTTGCGAATCTGCAGGATGGTCTCGGCGAAGTGACCGGCGCCGCCGTCGGGCAGGTCGTCGCGGTCCACCGAGGTGATGACCACGTGGTTCAGGCCGAGCTTGGCGACGGACTTGCCGACATTCTCCGGCTCGTGCGGATCGAGCAGGTCCGGGCGCCCGGTGGCGATGTTGCAGAAAGCGCAGGCACGGGTGCAGACCGAGCCCAGGATCATCATCGTCGCGTGCTTCTTCGACCAGCACTCGCCGATATTCGGGCACGCGGCCTCCTCGCACACGGTATGGAGGTTATGGTCGCGCATGATCTTGCGCGTCTCGTGATAGGTGGCCGAGGTCGGCGCCTTGACCCGGATCCAGTCCGGCTTGCGCTTCTGCACCGGGTTGTCCGGCTTATGCGCCTTCTCGGGATGGCGGACCCGCGCCTTGTCGGCAGAAATGGTCGCCTCTGTCATCGCTCGGTCCTTTACCGGCTAGATCCCTGCAGGATTGCGAACCTCAGAAGTGGATGGCCCGGCCGTAGGCGTCAAGGACGGACTCGTGCATCATCTCGCTGAGGGTCGGATGCGGGAAGATGGTGTGCATCAGCTCCGCCTCCGTGGTCTCCAGGGTCATGGCGACCCCATAGCCCTGGATCAGCTCGGTGACCTCGGCGCCGATCATGTGGGCACCCAGCATCTCGCCGGTCTTGGCATCGAAGATCGTCTTCACCATGCCCTCGGGCTCGCCCAGCGCGATCGCCTTGCCGTTGCCGATGAACGGGAAACGGCCGACCTTCAGCTCGTGGCCCCTCTCCTTGGCCTGCGCCTCGGTCAGGCCGACGCTGGCGATCTGCGGGCGGCAGTAGGTGCAGCCCGGCACCAGGTCCGTGTTGATCGGGTGCAGGCCCTTCACGCCGGCGATCCTCTCGACGCAGAGGACCCCCTCGTGGCTGGCCTTGTGGGCAAGCCAGGGCGGTCCGGTAAGGTCGCCGATGGCGTAGACACCCGGCTCGCCGGTCTCCATCCACTCGTTGGTCACCACGTGGGTCTTCTCGACCTTCACCTTGGTACCCTCGAGGCCGATGTTCTCCACGTTGCCGACGATGCCGACGGCGAGGATCACCCGGTCGACCTCCAGGGTCTCCTTCTTGCCCTTCACCTCGATCTCGGCCTTGGCGCCCTTGGAGGTCGCCTCCAGCTTGTGGACCTTGGCGCCGGTGTGGACCTTCATGCCCTGCTTGGTGAACTGCTTGAGGGCGAAGGCGGAGATCTCCGCGTCCTCGGCCGGCAGGATCCGGTCGACCACCTCGACCACGGTCACCTCGGCGCCCATGTCGTGGTGGAAACTGGCGAACTCCATGCCGATGGCGCCGGAGCCGATGACCAGCAGCTTCTTCGGCATGGTCTCGGGCACCATCGCTTCCTTGTAGGTCACGATGGTCTTGCCGTTCGGCTCCATGCCCGGAAGGGTGCGGGCGCGGGCGCCGGTGGCCAGGATCACGTGCTTGGCGCTGTAGGTTCCGGCGGCCTTACCGTCCTTGCTCACCTCCACCTTGCGCAGGCCGCCCGACGCGCCGGCCAGTTTGCCCGCGCCGTCGATGACGGTGACCTTGTTCTTCTTCAGCAGATGGGCGACGCCCGACGAGAGCTGCTTCGCCACGTCGCGAGACCGCTTAACCACCTTCTTAAGATCGAACGATATGTCCTTGGCGGAAAAGCCATAGCCGTCGAGGTTGTGCAGGATGTGCCCGACCTCGGAGGAGCGCAGAAGCGCCTTGGTCGGGATGCAGCCCCAGTTCAGGCAGATTCCGCCGAGATGCTCGCGCTCGACCACAGCCGCCTTCATGCCGAGTTGGGCGGCACGGATCGCGGCGACATAGCCGCCGGGCCCGCCACCAACCACGATGACGTCGAATTGGGTATCGGCCATATCTCGCCTCCCCTTACAGCAACATGGTCAGCGGATCTTCGATCAGCTTCTTGAACGCGGCCAAGAACTCGGCCCCGACGGCACCGTCCACCACCCGGTGATCGACCGACAGGGTGCAGCTCATCACCGTGGCGACGGCCAGCGCGCCGTCCTTCACCACCGCCCGCTGCTCGCCCGCACCAACCGCCAGGATCGCGCCCTGGGGCGGGTTGATGACGGCGGCGAAGTCCTTGATGCCGAACATGCCCAGATTGGAGATCGAGAAGGTGCCGCCCTGATACTCCTCCGGCGACAGCTTGCCGTCCCGGGCCCGCGTGGCGAGATCCTTCATCGAGGCCGAAATCTCCTTCAGACCCTTCGAGCCGGCATCCCGGATCACCGGCGTGATCAGGCCGCCCTCGATGGCCACGGCGACGGCGATGTCGACCTGGTCGTAGATCCGGATCGCCTTCTCGGACCAGGTGGCGTTCGCCGCCGGCACCTGCTTCAGCGCTATGGCCGAGGCGCGGATCACCAGATCGTTGACCGATAGTTTGTAGGCGTCGGACTTGGCGTTCAGGTCCTTGCGGACCTTGAGCAGCTCGTCGATCTCGCAGTCGATGGTCAGGTAGAAATGCGGGGCGAACTGCTTCGACTCCGCCAGGCGCTTGGCGATCACCTTGCGCATGTTGGAGTTCGGGATCTCCTGGTAGCTCGGCAGGCCCGGTACGTCAGGCGACGGCGCCTGCGCGGCGGCCGCCGGGGCCGCAGCGGGAGCCGCGGCGGCCTGCGGAGCGGCGGCCGTCTTCGGCGCGCCGCCGGCCATCGCCTTCAGGATATCCGCTTTGACGATCCGACCGTTCGGTCCCGAACCGGCAACACCGCTCAGATCAAGTCCCGCCTGCTCGGCCATGCGCTTCGCCAGGGGGCTGGCGAACACGCGGCCGCCGGACTTGGCGGGAGCGGGTGCCGCCGGTGCGGAGCTCGGCGCGGGCGCAGGCGCTTCCTTCGCGGGCTCTTCCGCCTTCGGGGCAGAGGTCGCTGGGGCCGGGCCTGCCGGGGCGGATCCGCCATCGGCGGGAATGTCGGCCGCGCTCTCGCCCTCTTCCAGCAGGTAGGCGATGACCGCATTGACGGCTACGCCCTCGGTGCCGTCCGACACGACGATCTTGCCGATCGTCCCTTCGTCGACGGCCTCGACCTCCATGGTCGCCTTGTCGGTCTCGATCTCGGCGATCACGTCGCCCGGAGAGACGGTGTCGCCCTCCTTGACCATCCACTTGGCGAGGTTGCCCTCGGTCATGGTCGGCGACAGCGCCGGCATCAGAATGGGAGTAGGCATCGCTCGGTCCCCCCTCAGGCGCGATAGCAGGCGGCTTTGGCCGCGGCGGCGATGTTCTCCACCTGCGGCAGGGCCAGCTTCTCGAGATTGGCGGCATAGGGCATCGGCACATCGGCACCGGCGACACGGCCCACCGGCGCGTCGAGATGGTCGAACGCGATCTCCATCACCTGGCTCGCGATCTCCGACCCGATACCGGAGTAGGCCCACCCCTCCTCGACGGTCACGAGACGGTTGGTCTTCTCGACCGACCGCACGATGGTCTGGATGTCGAGCGGCCGGATCGTCCGCAGATCTATGACCTCGGCCTCGATCCCCTCCTCGGCCAGCTTGTCGGCCGCCTCGAGCGCCTTGCCGACCATGATCGAGAAGGCGGTGATGGTAACGTCCTTGCCGGCGCGCACCACCTTTGCCTTGCCGATCGGCAGCACGAAGTCCGGGTCGGTCGGCACGTCGAAGGACTGGCCGTACAGAACCTCGTTCTCCAGGAAGATAACCGGGTTCGGATCGCGGATCGCCGCCTTGAGCAGGCCCTTGGCGTCGGCCGCAGACCACGGGGCGATGACCTTCAGTCCCGGGCAGTGGGCGTACCAGCTCGCGTAGCACTGGGAGTGCTGAGCCGCGACACGGGCCGCCGCTCCGTTCGGGCCGCGGAACACGATCGGGCAGCCCATCTGGCCGCCGGACATGTAGAGCGTCTTGGCGGCCGAGTTGATGATCTGATCGATCGCCTGCATGGCGAAGTTGAAGGTCATGAACTCGACGATCGGCTTCAGCTTGCCGAATGCCGCGCCAACCGCCAGCCCGGCAAATCCGTGCTCGGTGATCGGCGTGTCGATGACGCGGTCTGCACCGAACTCGTCGAGCAGCCCCTGGGTCACCTTGTAGGCGCCCTGATACTCGGCCACCTCCTCGCCCATCAGGAAGACTTCCTCGTCGCCCCGCATCTCCTCGGCCATGGCGTCGCGCAACGCCTCGCGCACGGTCTGCCGCGTCGTCTCCTTGAAGAATCTATCCTCGTCGATGTCCTCAGGGACCTTCGTCGCCGTCGCGAGCGGCGAGCCGGGATCGGCGGATGCGGCCGGCGCCGGAGACGCGGCACTCGCGGTCGGTTGGGGCTCGACCTGAGCGGCTGGCGCGTCGCCGCGATCCGACGGGATGTCGCCGGCACTTTCGCCCTCCTCCAGGAGGTAGGCGATCACAGCGTTGACCTGGACCCCTTCGGAGCCTTCCGAGACGACGATCTTGCCGACGGTCCCCTCGTCGACGGCTTCGACCTCCATGGTCGCCTTGTCGGTCTCGATCTCGGCGATGACGTCACCGGCGGAGACGGTGTCGCCCTCCTTCACCATCCATTTCGCGAGGTTGCCCTCGGTCATGGTCGGCGACAGGGCCGGCATCAGAATGGGAGTAGGCATTCGGTGTCCCCCCTCTCGGGTGCAGCGGCCATGTCGCCCTCCGGGCAGGCCGCGCGATTGGTTCGCTGGCGAGCGTTCGCGTCCGGTCAACCGGCCGGACGGTCAGTGCGCCTCGACCAGCACGTCCGTCCAGAGTTCCTCGACATCCGGCTCCGGACTCTGCTGAGCGAAGTCGGCGGCGTCGGTGATGAGATCCTTCACCTCCCGATCCACCTTCTTCAGAGTGTCCTCGTCCACCCCCTGATCCAGGACAAGACGGCGCAGAGTATCGATCGGGTCGTGCTCCTGGCGCATCTTGTTGACCTCCTCCTTGGTCCGGTACTTGGCCGGATCGGACATGGAGTGACCGCGGTAGCGGTAGGTCTTCATTTCCAGGATGAACGGACCCTTGCCCTCTCGACAGTGCTTGACCGCCTTTTCGCCCGCCGCCTTGACGGCCAGGACGTCCATGCCGTCCACCTCTTCGCCGGGAATGCCGTAGGCGTGGCCGCGCTGAGCCAGGGAGGGGCCGGCGGCCGCACGATGCTGGGACGTGCCCATGGCGTACTTGTTGTTCTCGATGATGAAGATCACCGGGAGCTTCCAAAGGGCGGCCATGTTGAAGCTCTCATAGACCTGGCCCTGGTTCACCGCACCGTCGCCGAGATAGGTCAAGGAAACCCGATCGGTTTTCCGGTAACGGTGATTGAAGCCGAGGCCGGTACCGATCGGCACCTGCGCGCCGACGATCCCATGGCCGCCATAGAAGTTCTTCTCGCGGCTGAACATGTGCATCGAGCCGCCCTTACCCTTGGAGTATCCGCCTATGCGTCCGGTCAGTTCCGCCATGACGCCACGGGCTTCCATTCCGCAGGCCAGCATGTGGCCATGATCGCGATAGGAGGTCACGACCGTATCGCCCTCCCCGATCGCCGCCTGCATCCCGACGACCACCGCCTCCTGTCCAATGTAGAGGTGACAGAAGCCGCCGATCAGGCCCATGCCATAGAGTTGCCCCGCCTTCTCCTCGAAGCGGCGGATCACCAGCATGCCGCGATAGTAGCCGATGAGCTCGTCCTTGGACGGCATCGCTTTCGTCGCGGTTGCGGATCTGGCAGTACGGGACGTGCGTTTGGCAGCAGGTTTTTTCGTGGCGCCCGAATTATTCGAGGCCGACTTCGTCGTGGCTGCACGGGCCATGGGTCTCCCCCTGTTCGTGGCCGGGGCGCTTTTGGTCCGCGCCAACCCGGTGCAAACAGAACTAAGGGAAACACGTCACATTTTCAAGATGCGTAACATCTTGTGTTGCAACGCAAAAATGTATTTTAACTGTTTTCCGGTTAAGCGCTCGAAATCACTCAGCGAACAGCGACGTTTAAGACCAGGTCCCCGGTCGGAATGAGCCCGTTGCCGATGACGACGGAATCCGCTGGAACATACCCGAGAACCAAACGCGCCCGTTCTTCCAGCAGATCCGTGTCCAGGCTGCCCGGATGAAGGCGAACGACCCGGTCCTCGAGCGCGCGGCGTTCGGCCGCGACACCGGCCAGCACGGCGCCGGCATCGGCGATCTCCACGTCAAGACGCTGCCAGGCCCGCAGGCCACGATCGCCTTCAACCGCATGAAACACGAAATAAGCCATCAGCAGGGAGGCCATCAAGGGCCCGAGAACCTTTGGAACGCGACGCTTCAGTTCCGTCGACAAGGACATCACGCCCTCCTGATCACGAATCGTCCGCATTGAATCATGAGCGGAATCAAGGGTCACCGTGAACAGAACGCGAATCGAAGGGCTGCAGGGCGCGAATCCGGGGAACGTGTTGCAGAAATGACTCAGCCGACGCGCCGGGCGGCGTCAGGCCCTGCGCGTGTGCTTCAACGCCCTTTCGCGCCACGCATTGAGCACGTCGGCGATGATGATCGCGTCGCCGGACCCGTCCTCGAACACCAACCCAACCGGCAAGATCTGGCTGTGACCGGTCAGAAATCGGTTCAGCGCCCGCATGACGGCAAATCCCCGATCGGCGTCGAACACGACATAGGCGAGCTTCGGATTGCGCCCGGTACCGCGTCCGGCCATGGAGAATTCCGAGACCTCATCCCAACGATACCGGCGAACCGACCAGAGCCGCGCAACTGTCATCCCGTCGCGGTCGAGACGGACCTGCAGTCGGTTCAGAAGGTTGGTCGCGGCGAGAAACAATCCGCCCGCGATGAAGCCGATGGCGATCATGGCCCAGCCGGTTTCGGGCCGTGGTTCGTCTCCGACGACGAGCGCTCCGCCTGTCGCCGCAACCACGGCACAGGCAAACGGGAACACGCCCCGCCGCCATCCGGGCAGCTTCAGGGTGTCACTGTCGCCGAGCCTGGATGGATGCGTTCGGGGCTTGTCCGAGCGAGGCTTCGACGCCCGGAGGCCGTCGCCGGACGGTCTCGCCGTTTCGGGATTGTTGCGCATTCCGACCGATCAGTCAGCCGGCCAGCGGCGCCAACGATTGCCGACCGGCATAAACGGCGGCCGGGCCGAGCGCTTCCTCGATGCGAAGAAGCTGGTTGTACTTGGCGATCCGGTCAGAGCGCGACAACGAGCCGGTCTTGATCTGACCAGCGTTCGTCGCGACGGCGATGTCGGCGATGGTGGTGTCCTCGGTTTCTCCCGAGCGATGGGAGATCACCGTACCGAACCGCGCGCCCTGGGCTGTGTGGATGGTCTCCAGGGTTTCCGACAGGGTGCCGATCTGGTTGACCTTCACCAGGATCGCATTGCCGCTGTCCTCGGCGATGCCCCGCTTCAAGCGTTTCGGGTTAGTGACGTACAGATCGTCGCCGACGATCTGCACCTTCTTGCCGATCTCGGCGGTCAGGGCTTTGAAGCCGTCCCAGTCGTCTTCGGAGAGAGCATCCTCGATCGAGACGATCGGGTAACGGGAGCAGAGATCGGTGTAGAGCCTGATCATGCCGTCGGTGTCGAGGGTCTTGCCCTCCCCGCCCAGCACATATTTCCCGTCCTTGAAGAATTCGGTAGAGGCCGGATCGAGGGCTATCATCACGTCCTCGCCGGGCTTGTAGCCTGCCGCCTCGATCGACTTCATGATCGCGCCAAGCGCCTCGTCGGCGGTCGACAGGTTCGGCGCGAAACCGCCTTCATCGCCCACATTGGTATTGTGGCCGTCTGCCACCAGCCGCTTCTTGAGGGCTTGGAAGACCTCGGCACCGCAGCGCAGCGCCTCGGCGAAGGTCGGCGCCGCGACCGGCATGATCATGAATTCCTGGAAGTCGATCGGGTTATCCGCATGGGCGCCGCCATTGACGATGTTCATCATCGGTGTCGGCAGCACATGTGCGTAGGCTCCGCCCAGATAACGCCAGAGCGGCTGCTCCATCTCGGCGGCCTGCGCTTTGGCGACCGCCATGGACACGCCAAGCAGCGCGTTGGCGCCAAGCCGTCCCTTGTTCTCGGTTCCATCGAGATCGATCATCGTACGGTCGATCAGGAGCTGTTCCGACGCTTCCCGACCTGACAACGCCTCGAAGATTTCGCCGTTCACGGCGTCGACGGCGGCGCGCACGCCCTTGCCGCCGTACCGCTTGGCATCGCCGTCTCGCTTCTCAACCGCCTCATAGGCGCCGGTAGACGCGCCGGACGGCACCGCGGCCCGGCCGACGGCGCCCGTTTCCAGGGTGACGTCCACCTCGACCGTCGGATTGCCACGGCTGTCCAGGACTTCGCGGGCGATGATGTCGATGATGGCGCTCATAGCTGTCCTCTGTGCAAGAAGGGTTGGGGCGAACGTGTACGCGTCAGTCGAGCGCGCACTGAATAGCCCCGCTCCCCGCCGCGTTCAACACGACAAGTTCAACAAGACGTGAGGTTGAAGGGCAGGGTGTAAACACCGCGACGTTTGAAAAGAGCGCCTTTTGGTATTAAATAGTGGAAGCCGTTCAGAATTAACGTTCGGCGCATGATCAGGGAGTTCGACATGGCCATCGGCGGCGTCGAGACGCAGTCCACCGCTCAGCTGTCCACGCTGCGGAACACACAGACGGCCCGGACAGAAGATACCCGCGCCCAGCAGGAAGTGCAGGATGCCAGGTTCATCTCCAGCGGTGCCACGGAGACGGAAAGCGTCGCGGCCCGGTCGGGCGTCAACGAGGACGTCGCGGATCGCTTCGGCTTCGGAACGCCGGCGACGACACTCGACAGCCAGTCGCTCAGCACGCTGATCCAGGCGACGCAGGAACAGAACGACTCACAGGCCCAGGACGACAGCGACGCGGAATCGCTAGCCGCCGACGAGACGCGCCAGCAGCAGGCCGTCGCCGGGAACAGCACAAACTCTCTTGCGCCGGGCACGACGGCCGGCTTAGCGAACGGGTCGACCGATACGCGGGGCGTTTCGCTCCTGGTTTAGTCCCGGCGACCATTACGGATACACTTCGCGGCGGCCCCAGGGCCGCCGTTTGCGTCCGGGAGAGGATCTACCGGACACCATGTTTCGCGGAGGCTCACGCGTCTCCTGCTTTCTCCTAGTTCGCCCGGTGTGCCATGTCCGATACGCTCAACAGCCCCGCGTTCAGCGCGCTCTCCGCTCCGGCCGAACTGGGAAACGACTATCCCGGCGATCTGGCGGACGCATCCGCCGGGCGGATCAAGCGCCGGCTCGGCGTGTATGGCGGCCTCAACAACTACGGCGTGAACCATGTCACCTTGCCGGTGGGGTGCCAGTCCGCGCTGCGCCACTGGCATACGCGGCAGGACGAGTTCGTCATGGTGTTGAGCGGTGAACTGATCCTCCTGACCAACTCGGGAGAACAAACGCTCGGCGCCGGAGACTGCGCCGCCTTCCCCGCCGGTCGCGCCGACGGCCACGCGCTTGTCAACAGATCCGCAACCGAAGCCACGTATTTGGAGATCGGCGACCGTACCGCCGGCGACGAAGTCGACTATCCGGATGTGGACATGGCCGTGCGTTGGATCGATGGAAAGGAGTTCTTCGTTCGCCGGAGCGACGGATCGATCATCAAGAAAGTCGGCTGATGACCGTCAATCCCTCGCCAAGAGAGCCTCGGCTCTTGCACGAGCCCCATCGGCCGCTTCCTGTCGACCGATCGCATTGAGGGCTTCGGCGTATTTTCGCCAACTCCAAGCGGAAGTCGGTTTCGCGGCAGTCCGTTCTGCCAGAAGCGCCCGCGCCAGCCGCGCGTCGGCCTCGACGGCAGCGCTGACAAGCATTTCCTCGAAGACATCCCGCTGGGCGTGGCTGCCGCCAATACAGTACAGGTCGTAGCGGATCGAATGCAGCGCCTCGACCGTTCCTACCGCGTCGCCTTTCGCCAATGCCGCCATCGCCGCCGCCGTCGCCGTCCCGACGCGGGCGGCAACGCGGCCCTGCGTAGTCGATGCACTGGCATAGCGCTCCAAATGCCCGGCCAGTGCCGCCGCAGCTTCCGGTTCTCCGCCTTTGATCAACGCCATCAGGTAATGGAGCGACACGAAGACCAGTTCATGGTCCTCCACATGCCTCATCGAGATGCGTGCGAGATCCTTCCACCGGGCGCCGACGTCGACCCCGTACATCTCCAAGCGCCACAGAAGCGAAGCGCCGTTGCAGACGTCAAGATACATGTCGGCGTCCAGATCGGAGGCGATCTGCCGATCATAGAGCGCCAGTACGGCATCGAACTCGTGGCGTTCGAGATGAAACAACGCCTGATGCCAATAGAGGTGGAAGCGGAAGTTGTTGGTCGACGACCAGGACGGCTCCAGCCCTTTCACCCAGTCCACCCCTTCCCGGTGGCGACCCTGCATCTCGAGGACATGGGCGACCGCATGCACGGCCCAGGCATCGCCGGGATTGCGCTCCACGGCCTCTCGTCCGACCGCCTCGGCTTGAGCATACTCGCCCGCTTCCTCGAGACCGAAGGCGTGCATGCCGAGCAGAAAGCCGTAGTCGGGGTCGTCGGCACTCCATTCCGGCAGGACTCGGGCTGTGCTGTCCCGCATCATCCGTCCTTCGCCGGCATAGAAATGATTGAAATGGGCGAGGCGCAAGGCAAGAACATCCTTCGGATGGTCGACGACGATCCGTTCCCAGCAGCGGGTCGTCTCGTCGATGTCCTCAGCGCACCAAGCCTCCAGCGCCGCAAGATGCTGCGCCTCCCGATCGTTCATGCCGGCCGCGTCGGCCTTGGATCGCGCTGCGGCCAGCGCGCTCTTGGCCCGCTCGGCCATGGCCCCGCTTCCAAAGAGTTTGAAGAGATACCCTTTTGCGACATGGCCCATGGGCATGTCCGGGTCGGCCGCAAGAACCTGTTTCAATTCGTTGCCGATATCCCGGCCGAACCCGAGGTAGGAAGAAACCATGCGATCGAACGCCATCACGGCATCCGGCCGAGCTGTGGTGTAGGTTAGGCCGTAGCGGCCTTCCTGGATCGCCATGACGCTCCTTTTCCGCCCTCAATCGAGCGTGATCGGATTCGCTTTGGCAATGCTATCGAAGGCCCTGAATGTGGCCAACAGGCCGGCGACCTGATCAAGCGGAACCATGTTCGGGCCGTCGGACGGCGCGCTGTCGGGCTCGGGATGGCACTCCATGAAAACCGCCGCGACGCCGACCGCCAGAGCGGCGCGCGCGATCACCGGCACGAACTCGCGCTGACCACCGGAAGAGTTGCCCTTGCCGCCCGGCTGCTGGACGGAATGGGTCGCGTCGATCACCACCGGATACCCGTCGCGGGCCATTTCCGGCAGACCGCGCATGTCGGAGACCAGGGTGTTGTAGCCGAAGCTGGTGCCGCGGTCGGTGAGCAGAATGTTCATGTTGCCTGTCGCGGCCACCTTGGCGGCGATGTTTGCGACATCCCAGGGGGCCAGAAACTGCCCTTTCTTCACATTGACGGCCTTGCCCGTCTCCCCTGCGGCCACGACAAGATCCGTCTGTCGGCACAGGAACGCCGGGATCTGAAGCACGTCGACGGCTTGGGCGGCGATCGCGCATTGGGCAGGTTCGTGAACGTCGGTCAGCACCGGGCAACCGAACTTCTCGCGGATCTCGGACAGGATCGACAGTCCCCGGTCGATGCCGACGCCGCGTCCGGCGTTCAGGCTGGTGCGGTTCGCCTTATCGTAGGACGCCTTGAAGATCAGCGGGACCCCGGCAGCGGCCGTGATCGCGACGAGCTCCTCGGCAACCTCCAGCGCATGCTCCCGGCTTTCGATCTGACATGGCCCGGCGATCAGGGAGAACGGGCGGTCGTTGGCGACGGCAACGTCGCCGATACGCACGGTGCGGGCGGCAGGCATAGCGGGGTCCTTTCCGGATCAGACCAGACGCGACTGCTCCACCGCCGCGGCGATGAAGCTGGTGAACAGCGGATGCGGATCGAACGGCTTTGACTTCAGCTCCGGATGAAACTGCACGCCTACGAACCAAGGATGGTCCGGCCGCTCGACGATCTCCGGCAGCACCCCGTCCGGCGACATCCCGGAGAACCGCAATCCCGCCTCTTCCAGGGCCGGCTTGTAGTTGATGTTGACCTCGTAGCGGTGCCGATGACGCTCGTGAATCAGGCCGTCGCCGTAGATGTCGCGCACCCGGCTACCGTCTTCCAGCCGACACTCATAGGCCCCGAGACGCATGGTGCCGCCATAGTCGCTCTCCGAATCGCGGGTCTCCGTCACATTCCCCCGGGTCCATTCGGTGAGCAGGCCGACGACCGGCTCATCGCAGGGACCGAACTCGGTGGAGCCGGCATTCGGGACGCCCCCGCCAGAGCGGGCCGCCTCGATACAGGCCATCTGCATGCCGAAGCAGATTCCGAAATACGGGATCTTGCGCTCGCGCGCAAAGGTCACGGCGGCGATCTTGCCCTCCGATCCTCGCTCACCGAACCCACCTGGCACCAGGATGCCGTGGACATCCTCGAGGCGCATGACCGCTTCGCTCTCGGTCTCGAAGATCTCGCTGTCGATCCAGTCGAGCTCGACCTTCACATTGTTGGCGATGCCGCCATGGGTCAGCGCTTCGGCTAGAGACTTATAGCTATCCAGCAGGCTCGTGTATTTGCCGACGACCGCGATCTTGACCCTGCCCTCCGGATTGTCGACCCGGTCCATGATCCCGGTCCAGCGTTCCAGATTCGGCTCGCTCTCGTCCTGCAGCAATCCGAAATGGCGGAGCACTTCGGTATCCAGTCCGTCCTCGTGATAGCGCAGCGGCACCGCGTAGATCGACGACGCGTCCAGGGCCGGAATGACCGCTTCGGGACGGATGTTACAGAACTGACCGATCTTGCGGCGCTGGTCGCTCGGGATATCCCTGTCACAGCGGCACAACAGGATGTCCGGCTGGATACCGACGCTCTGCAGCTCCTTGACCGAGTGCTGGGTCGGCTTGGTCTTTAGCTCGCCAGCAGACGGGATGTAGGGAACCAGCGTGAGATGCAGGAACAGCGACCGCTCGTGGCCGAGTTCGTTGCCGAGCTGACGAATCGCCTCGAGAAACGGCAGGCCTTCGATATCGCCCACCGTCCCGCCGATCTCGCACAGAACGAAGTCCTCGTCCGTGATGTCGCCCTTGGCGAACTCCTTGATGGCGTCGGTGACGTGCGGAATGACTTGAATGGTGGCGCCGAGATAGTCGCCGCGACGCTCCCGCGTGATCACGTCCATGTATATCTGGCCGGTGGTCACGTTGTCGCTCTTGCGCGCCGCGACGCCAGTGAAACGCTCGTAGTGGCCAAGATCCAGATCCGTCTCCGCCCCATCATCGGTGACGTAGACCTCACCGTGCTGATACGGACTCATGGTGCCCGGATCCACGTTCAGATAGGGGTCCAGCTTGCGCAGACGAACCTTGTAGCCGCGTGCTTGCAGCAACGCGCCCAAGGCTGCGGAGGCGAGACCTTTTCCAAGGGAGGAGACCACGCCGCCGGTAATGAAGATAAACCGCGTCATGGGCGTTCCTTATACATCATCGGGCGCGATCCAAGCACGCGTTGTGACAATCCGGCGCCACGAATGCGGTGCCGGCCGAGAACGGGCGGGAATTTCCCGCTATATCAAGATGTTACTGTGAGAGAGGCGCTGCCGGAGCGGTCGGCTCGTCTGATTGCTCGACGGCCGGAGCCCGGTCGACGATCGACGATGTGGTCGTCTGCGACGCGAGAATCGCCAACACGAGGCTGGTCGTCATAAAGCACGCAGCGAGAATCGCCGTGGTCCGCGTCAGCAAATTAGCTGTCCCGCGCGCCGACATGAAAGACCCAAGGCCACCACCGCCGCCGCCGCCGCCGCCGATGCCGAGCCCCCCGCCCTCGCTACGTTGCAGCAGCACGGTGACGATCAGCGCGAGCGCGATCATGAGATGTACGGTGAGAATAATCAGTTCCATGTCGAACCCCGGTCTTCGGTCGGCGCGGTTTGTACCGCTTCCGTCGGTCGTTGGCCAGTCCGTCGTTTACTCACGCCAAGTTGCGACCGCACGCGCTGACGGGCGGCGCGGTCGCGGTCAGGGCGTCGCCCTGGCAATGCCGAGAAAATCCTCGGCCTTCAGAGAGGCGCCGCCGACGAGCGCACCATTCACATTCTCGACCGCCATCAGTTCGGCGGCGTTGCCCGGTTTCACGGATCCGCCGTACAGCACCCTGACGCTGTCCGCGTCGCCTGTGATTTCCGACAGGACCGCACGGATATGGGCGTGGACGGCGGCCACGTCATCCGCGGTCGGCGTGCGTCCAGTTCCGATCGCCCAGACGGGCTCGTATGCGATGACCAGCGACCCGCCATCGAGACCGTCCGGGACGGAGCCCCGGAGCTGGCGCTCCACGACATCGGGGGCGGCGCCTGCATCGCGCTCCGCCTCGGTCTCGCCGACGCAAACGATCGGTACAAGGCCGGCCCGCCGAGCGGCCTGCGCCTTCGCGCGCACGGTGGCATCGTCTTCGCCGTGGTCGGCTCGACGTTCTGAATGACCGACGATCACATACCTGCACCCAAGATCGGCGAGCATCTCCGGCGCGACGTCGCCCGTATGGGCGCCACTCTGCGCGGTGTGGCAGTCCTGAGCGCCGAGCTCGATCCCGCTGGACGCAAGGACGGCGCCGACCGGCGCGAGATAGACCGACGGCGGACAGACGGCCAGGTCGACGCCCGCGTCGCGCGCGCCGTCGACCAAAGCGGATGCGAGCATCTCGGCGGTCTTGCGGTCCAAGTTCATCTTCCAATTGCCTGCGATCAGCGCGCGCGGGGCCACGGCGGTCTCCTCCTCGGTCGTCGCTCGATGGATCGGATTCAAGGCGTGCTCTACCACGGCCCGGCGCCCGGCGCCAACCGCCGACCCGGGCGTCCTGCCCTTCCCTCGCCCGAAGCCTTGCTTTCCAACGCCTACGGAGCCTACAACCCTCATCCGAAGAGTACCCGCGACCCGCTGCATCAGGCCGCCAGATCATGCTTCAGTTCATCCGCTCCAAAGTCACCTCGATCTTCGTGAAGATCCTGTTCGTCCTTCTGATCGCAAGCTTCGCGGTCTGGGGGATTGGCGACACGATCTTCGGCAATCCCGCGGGCCGGGCGGCCGTCGAAGTTGACGACGACGTGCGCGTGACCGCTGTTGAGGCGGCGGGCGAGTTCGATCGCGCCCGTCGGCGGCTCGGGGTACCGTTGACCGTCGATCAGGCGATTCAGCTCGGCCTGCTGGATCAGACCCTGCAGAACCTTACGGTGGAAAGCCTGATGGTCGCGGCGACGAACCGCTTGGGTCTCTCCGCCAGCGACGGTCAAGTGGTCGAGCTTATCCGCCAGCAGTTTCGCGACAGCCTTGGTCAGTTCGATCGCACGGCTTATCAGACCTACCTCGCGTCCAACGGTTGGACGGAAGAGGACTTCGTCGCCCGCGCCCGGCGCGATCTGGCGCGGAACCAGTTGATCGGCGCCGTGGCAACAGTCGGCGAGAACACCGTTCCGGAGGTCTTGGTCCGCACCCTTCACGATTATCGCGAGGAACGCCGGGTCGCCGACGCCGTGCGGATCGACGCGAGCGCCCTGCCCGCGCCTGCGCTGCCCGACGACGCGGCGCTCCGCGCCTACTTCGACGCGAACAAAGAGAGCTACGAGACGCCGGAGTACCGTGGGGTCAGTTGGATCGAGATCTCGCCTCAATCCGTGGCCGAGACCATCGAGATCCCCGAGGAAGAACTGCGGGCAGCCTTCGAGGAACGACGCGACAGCTACGGCACGCGCGGCTCGCGGACGGTAGACCAGGTTCTTCTCCCCGACCGGGAGGCGGCCCGAGCCGCCTACGACCGTATCCTGGCGGGCGAGGATTTCGCGGCGGTGGCGGAAGACATGACCGGCATGACGGCCGCCGAGCTCGACTTGGGCACCGTCTCGCGGGTCGACCTGCCCGAGGGAACGGCCGACGGCGTGTTCGCCGTGACCGAACCGGGAGGGGTGACCGAACCTCTGGAGAGCGACTTCGGCTGGCATCTGTTCCGCATACGCGATGCCGAGGTCGGCGAGCCCGCGACTTTCGAGAACGTCCGCGACGACCTCAGACGCGACCTGGCACTGGACCGGGCGTACGACGCGGTGTTCGAACGCTCGAACGCTCTGGAGGACGAACTGGCCGGCGGATCGACCCTGGAAGAGGCGGCCCAGGCTCTCGGCCTCCCGGTCAACCAGATCCCCTTCATCGCACGCGACGGCAGCCAGCCTGCCGGCGGTATCGTGACCACCGTGCCCGGCGAACCATTCCTGGCCACCGCGTTCGACATCCAGACCGGCGAGGTAAGCCAGTTGGACGAGACCCGCGACGGCACCTTCTTCATCCTGCGTGTCGACGGTGTCGAACCACCGCGTATTCCCGAACTCGGTCAAATCCGCCCGAAAGTTATCGCCGACTGGATTCTGGAACAGCGTTTGGAGGCGGCCGAGGATACGGCCGATTCCATCGTCGCCGCCGTCGAAGAAGGACGTTCTCTCGAAACCGTGGCCGCCGAGCGCGGCCTTCAGGTCGAGCGTCTGCCGGCCATCACCCGCCGCGGCGCAGGCCTGCCCGATGGCTGGCCCCCGGCCGTTGCCGGCGCTCTCTTTGCTCTGGAGACCGGTGGCGCCAGCGCCGTCAGCAGCGGGAGCGGTGCGGCTGTCGTCAGTGTGGTGGAGGTTATCAAGGGTGGCGGCGATATGGCCGCTCCCGAGGAACGGGTTCGCCAGGAACTTACAGGGGCCCTCTCGTCGGACGTGATCGAACTGCTGATCGCCGATCTCGAGCAACGTCACGAGGTTCACGTCAATCCGGCCGTGGTCCGGCAGCTGTTCACCCTCAGCGAAGAAGCGCAATGAGCAACAGTCCGGACTTCGACGCGTTCCGCCGCGACTACGAGGCGGGACGGGCGCAGGTCGTCTGGACCACGCTCGTCGCCGATCTGGAGACCCCGGTTTCGGCGATGCTCAAGCTCGCCGACGGTCGCGCCAACGCCTTCCTCCTGGAGTCCGTTGAAGGTGGGGCGGTGCGAGGCCGCTACTCGATCATCGGTCTGAAACCCGACGTGATCTGGCGCTTTTACAAGGCCAAGGCCGAGATCAACCGCCAGGCCCGGATCGACGCGGACGCCTTCGAGCCGGTCGACGAACCGCCTTTGGCCTCTTTGCGCAAGCTGATCGGCGAGAGCAAGATCGACCTCCCGACCGAGGTGCCGCCGATGGCGGCCGGCCTTTTCGGCTACATGGGCTACGACGCGATCCGGCTGTTCGAGGACATTCCCGACGACAATCCGGACACGCTCGGCATCCAGGACGGCATCATGCTGCGGCCGACGATCGTCTGCGTATTCGACAATATCGACGACATGGTGACCATCATCACGCCGGTCTATCCGAGCGAGGAAATGTCGGCGAGCGCCGCCTACTCCGCCGCCTCGGAGCGCTTGGCTGACGTGGTGTCGGACTTCGAACGTTCCCTGCCCTACCGCCGGGAGAACGCGCGAAACATAGATGCGCTGCCGGAGCCGGTGTCGAACACCGGTCGCGAACGCTATCACGAGATGGTCCGGCGGACGGTCGACTACATCAACGCGGGCGACGCGTTCCAGGTGGTTCCGTCCCACCGCATGTCCGTACCGTTCAGCCTGCCGCCTTTCGCGCTCTACAGATCCTTGCGTCGCCTGAATCCCTCGCCCTTCCTGTTTTTCTTCGACTTCGGCGCCTATGCCATCGTCGGTTCAAGCCCCGAGATCCTGGTGCGGCTGCGAGACGGCGTGGTGACGATCCGCCCGCTCGCCGGGACCCGCAAGCGCGGCGAAACGCCCGAAGAGGACAAGGCGCTTGCCGAGGAATTGCTCGCCGACCCGAAGGAACGGGCCGAGCACTTGATGCTGTTGGACCTCGGCCGCAATGACGTCGGTCGGGTGGCGGAGATCGGCACGGTGGAGGTGAAGGACCAGTTCACCATCGAGCGCTACAGCCACGTCATGCATATCGCCAGCCATGTCGACGGCAAGCTCGACGCCGATAAGGACGTCCTTGAGGCGCTGTTCGCCGGCTTCCCGGCGGGAACGGTCTCCGGTGCCCCGAAGGTTCGGGCGATGGAGATCATCGACGAGCTCGAGGTTTCAAGACGCGGCGTCTACGCTGGCGCCGTCGGCTATCTGTCGGCCAACGCGATGGACACCTGTATCGCCCTGCGCACCGCTCTGGTGAAGGACGGCACGATGTACGTCCAGGCCGGCGGCGGCGTGGTTGCCGACAGCGACCCCGAAGCCGAGTGGCAGGAGACCCAAAACAAGGCCCGTGCCCTGATCCGCGCGGCCGAGGAAGCCGTGCGGTTCGCGGCCAAGCGATCCTAGGCCTGCATCCTCGATCCGCCCGCCACGAGCCGGTGGACCGACGCATGCGGAGGGGCCTATGGAGCGGCTACTCCGCGGGTTGAGCCACCGGGCGAGACCGACGGGACGACGGCAGCAAAAGTCCGGCGATGGCTCCGGCGCCGGCGAACAGCGCGAGCAGGATCAGCAGCGGCTCGAAATCGCCGGCCATGTCATAGAGCTGGCCGACAAGCGGCACACTGATTGCCGAGACGCCGAGAGATACGAGGAATTTCACGCCGAAGGCTGTTCCCCGCCAGGCCGGCGGCGAAAATTTGGCGAACAGGCTGTTCTCCGCCGGAACGAAGGCCGTGTTGACCAGAACCATCATCGCCGCCACAGGAAGCAGCAACGGCCCGGCGATGGTCGCGGCAGCTGCGAGAAACGGAATCTGGAGCGCCCAGCAGGCGATGTAGACCCGCTTGAGATCGAACCGATCAGCCATCCAGCCGCCCAGCATTTGCGCCAGTGCGGACACGCCGTAGATCAACGAGACCAGCAGCCCCACCCCTGCGGTGGTGTCGACGAGCCCGCCGAGCCGCTGGTCGAACAGCTTCGGCATGGCGAAGGAGGTCGACTGGTAGATCAGACCGGAGAAGGCGATGGTCACCATAAGGACCAATGCGCCGCGAAGCATGTCGCCCCGGCTCGCCTCGCTGGCCGCAGCATGGTGGACAGCCCGATTGTCCCCGACTAGCCCGAGCAGGATGGATGCCACCAGAGCGAGACCGACAACGACACAGACCGCTCCCGGTACGTAGAACGCCCATTGCCAACCGAATGCGGCGGCCAGAGTTCCCGCCACCGCCGCCCCCCCGGCGGTGCCCAACGAACCGAAAACGCCATTGATTCCAAGCGCTCGTCCCCGAGTCGCCGGATCCCGCGTGACCCAGGCGATGCCAACCGGATGATAGATCGAGGCAAAGAGACCTATGCCGCCGAGGCCGATCGCCATCTCCACGGGCCCCTCCGCAAAGCCGGTCGCCACGCACATGCCCCCGGTCCCGAGGAAGAACAGCGCCATCATGCCCGGCGCGCTCCAACGATCGGCGAGCCACCCTGCAGGAACCGCAGCGGCACCGAACAGGATCTGGCCGGCAAGCATCAGCGCGATCAGGTCGCCGAACGACATGTTCCATGCCCCTTCGAGGGACAGGACGACCGTGGGATACAGCAGCATCAGCAAGTGCGAGAACGTGTGGCCGACGCAGGAGAAACCCAGCGCCAGGCGGGACGAGATGGACAGGGACATGGCATTCCTCTCCAACGGACTATCCCACGGTCCGGAGACCACGGACAAGCGCCAGACGCATCTGGCCGACCTCGCAAGAACAGCAGAACCGACGTCGACAATCGGTTTCATGTCCTTGCCCTCGGCGCTCCCGCTTTCTACAGTCACCGCTATGGCGGGGGCGGCACAATCATCAAGAAAACCGGCACGCAAGACGAACCGGGCCGGCCCCACCGGGCCACAACGGGACTGGCTGCGCCGCGGACTGGATCAACCCGGCGGCAAGCTTCCGCTGTTCGACCAGCATGGGCAGCGCGTCAATGCTCGGATGGTCCGGGCCTGCATGGAGCGCGGATGGGCCGAGCCTTGGTTCGAAAACCCGCTCAAACCCGACTGGTTGGTCTGCAAGTTGACGCCCGCCGGCCGAGAAATTGCCGGTGCCTGAATTGCACCGGAGCTGCGGGTCGCTGGACAGCGATGGTCTGTCCGGCGATGATTTCGACAGCCGTCGAGGGAATTGAATGACACTAGACGACTACCTGACCGTCATTGCCGCCAGCAAACCCGGGGACTGGCGCGCAACAGTCCTGCCGACATTCCTATTCCGCGTCGTACCCATCCGGGCGGCGGGGGGATCGACCGTAGACTTCGAGGTCCACGAACACTCAACTACTCTCACCTTCGTCCGCGACATCCGGTTCGGCATGGCCTGGGGGCTCATCGGCGATAAGAACTACGCCGAGCCCTGGATCGAGAAGCTACCCAACAAGCGGGCGCAGGGCGTGCTGATCGATTTCATGTTCAACGGCGCGCTGGTCTATCGAGACATGCTGGTCGCCGTCGACGGCTGGCGCTGTATCATGCCGCAGCCCATCGACGACGCCGGACCCGTCTTCCGGGTTCCGAAGCGTCGGTTTGAAATCGCCAAGTTGGTCCACCAACTCGTCGGTCCGGAAACAAGCTTCGATTCATATTTCAAGAGGGTCGGGATGCAGGTCGTTGACGAGGCTTGGCCCTGAATTTCTCTATAACCTCGTTTTAAAACAGAGGATTGCCTGGTTTTCTTCGGCGATCTTATGAACTAGACCGATCCGATCTCCTCAGTCTTTGTAGTCCGGCTCATCCCGATCTAGCAGCCGCATCAATGCCGCGAAATGCCGATGGGCCTGAGCACGCTCGGAACTCGAGGCCATCTGATCCGCAGTCATGCGGGCGACATCCTGGGGAACGCGGCGCAGAGGAGCGTGGGTCGACATGGCGATGACCTGAGCCTGGGCTGCGCGCTCCAGATAGTACAGATCGTCGAAAGCCTCGGCGACGTTGCGGCCGGTGACGACTACACCGTGATTGGCCAGGAACGCGACCCGCTTGCCCCCTTGAAGGGCCGCGGCGATCCGCTCCCCCTCGGAGTCGTCTAGAGCCAACCCGTTATACAGATCATCGTATGCGATCTGATCATAGAACTTTAGCGCCGTTTGCAGCACGGGCTCCAGCCGGCCCGCCTCCAGCATCGTTATCGCCGTGGCGTAAGGCATATGCGTGTGCAGCACCACCTTGGCATCCGGAACTAGACGATGGATATGGTAGTGGATGAAGAACGCAGTTGGTTCCGGCGGCTCCTTCCCGTCGACTGCATTGCCTTCCGCGTCGACCTCTACCAGGTCGCTCGCCCGCACCTCCGACCAGTGATAGCCATGCGGGTTGATGAGGAAACGGTCGTCCTCTCCGGGGATCACGGCCGAGAAATGATTGCAGATTCCTTCGTGCATGCCCATGCGAACCGCCCAACGGAGGGCTGCGGCCAGCTCAATCCGCGTTCTGGCGCGAACGTCGAGACTGTCGGTCGGAGATACGGCGGCAAGAGACATGGGGACCTCCATCGGCAGCCATCCGAACGCGGATCGGCTGTGGGCGACGGGGGTAAACGGGCCGGGTTAGATCGGATGGTCGGAGCGGCGGGATTCGAACCCACGACCCCCACACCCCCAGTGTGGTGCGCTACCAGGCTGCGCTACGCTCCGACGCGGCGGACTATATGCGATCCGTCGGGGAGCTACAACACGCTGCACCCTATAATATCAGCCAAGATTCCGTAAATTCGTTCCGGCGACGGCCTCAGTTCCGCGCGTCAGCCAGCAACTTCTTCAATGCCTCAAATTCGGCGACGAGTGCCTCGACCTTGGTACGGTCCATGACGACGGATGTCGCCTCGACTTCCGCCGACGGCGGAGACGCCAAGGTGGCACCGTTGCCGTTGCTGGGCGGCGGCGTGGTGACCGGCGGTTCCGTCGGCGCGTCGCCCGTCTGCACCGCCCGGGCGGTCTCGCCCGCAGTCGGCATCCGAACCGCGCCCTCCCGCAACAGCTTCTGAACGCCCTTGATGGTATATCCCTCGCGGTACAGCAGCTCGCGAATGCGGCGTAGCAGAGCGATATCCTCGGGGCGATAGTACCGGCGTCCACCACCGCGCTTCAGCGGTCGGACCTGGCTGAACTTCGTCTCCCAGAAACGTAGGACGTGCGGCGGTACGTCGAGATCGTCGGCAACCTCGCTAATCGTGCGAAAGGCCGCCGCCGACTTGCCGTTGCGGCGCGGCGCAGTTGATGAGCTTGTCTGCGTATCGACCATCGCACGCTACCCCCGAGGGGTTAGTCCCCCGAGTCTCGGTTGATCCGATTCTTCAAAACGTGCGAAGGACGGAAAACCAGCACGCGACGCGGCAGGATGGGGACCTCTTCTCCGGTCTTCGGATTCCGTCCGATTCTCTTGCCCTTCTGCCGGACCGAGAAGCTGCCGAACGAGGAGATCTTCACCATCTCTCCCCGTACAAGCGCGCCAATCATTTCATCAAGAACCGACTCGACGAGATCCGCCGATTCGTTCCGGGAAAGCCCAACTTCCTGGTAGACGGCCTCGCTCAGATGAGCGCGGGTGATCGTTTCGCCGGCCATACGCACCCCCGTTGTGTAAGAACACGGTACCCCGAACGAATCGTAGCGTCAATTAATTCGGTGATTTCAGGCGATTGGCGCGACTTCCTCGCGTGCCGTCTCGCTCCCCGCCCGGTCCGACAGCGCGGGAACGCCGAAACGGACCAATCCTGCGCCCCAGGCGAGACCGCCGCCGATTGCCTCAAGGAGCAAAAGATCACCCGACCGAACGCGACCGTCTCGCACCGCCTCGTCCAACGCCAACGGAACCGAAGCGGCCGATGTATTGGCGTGGCGCTCGATCGACACAACCACCTTCTCCGCCGGAAGCTTCATCCGGTTCGCCATGGCGTCGATGATACGCCGGTTCGCCTGATGCGGGATCAACCAGTCGACGTCTGCCGCTTTGAGGCCATTGGCATCCAGCGACTCGTCGATAACGCTGGAGAGCTTGGAGACCGCGTGCCGGAAAACCTCCTTGCCGTTCATTCTCACATGGCCGACCGTCCGGGTCGTCGACGGGCCGCCATCGACATAGAGGATGTCGCGCTCGCGGCCGTCGGAATGCAGGTGGGTCGAGAGTACGCCCCAGCCATTCCCCGTGCCGCCATCGGTCGACCGCAGCAGCACCGCGCCGGCGCCGTCGCCAAACAGGACGCAGGTGCTACGGTCCTCCCAGTCCAGAAGACGGGAAAACGTCTCGGCCCCGATGACAAGCGCGGTGCGGGCCTGTCCGGCCTTGAGGAAATTGTCGGCGACGGCCAGGGCATAGACGAAACCAGCGCAAACCGCCTGCACGTCGAAGGCCGCTCCGTTGAACGCGCCGAGGGCCTTCTGAACCTTTGTCGCCGTCGCCGGGAAGGTATCGTCGGGCGTGGTCGTGGCCACGACGATCAGATCGATGTCCTCACCTTCGAGGCCGGCCATGTCCAGCGCGTTGCGTGCCGCCTTGATCGCGAGATCGCTCGTCAGTTCGCCCTCGCCCGCAAGATGGCGTTGGGTGATGCCCGTGCGCTGGCGGATCCATTCATCCGACGTGTCGACCCAGGTCGACAGTTCCTCATTGCTGACCACGCGTTCGGGAAGATAGGACCCGGTCGCGATCATCAGAGAGCGTCTCATCATGCCGTTGCCACCGCAGTTGGTTGCTCTTCCGGCCGATCGAGGCCGCCGTTGGTCAGCTCCTCGCGGACCTTCTCAAGAAACCCATAGCGTTTCATGTCGGCCGCCACGCCGATGGCGTTGGCGAAGCCCAGAGCGTCCGTCCCGCCATGGCTCTTCACCGCAATGCCATTGAGACCGAGGAACATGGCCCCATTATACCGCCGCGGATCCATGCGTTGCCGCAACTGGCCGACGGCGCCGCGCGCTAGCAGATATCCGAGCTTGGAAAGCAAGGAGTTTCGGAACGCATCACGCAAGAATTGCCCGATCAGGCGCGAAGTCCCCTCCGCCGTCTTCAAAGCGATGTTTCCAGAGAATCCGTCCGTCACCACCACGTCTACGGTGCCGGCAGGAATGTCGTCACCTTCCACGAACCCGTGAAACTCGAAAGGCATATCGGTCATGGAGCGAAGGATGGTCGCCGCCTCGCGCACCGATTCATGCCCCTTCTGCTCCTCGCTGCCGACGTTGAGAATGCCGACCACCGGCCGTTCCACACCGAGAACGGTGCGCACGAAAATCTGCCCCATGATGGCGAACTGAACCAGATTTGTGGCATCGCAGACCACGTTGGCGCCGAGATCGAGCATCGCGCTCTCGCCGCGCCTGGTCGGGAAGAAACCGGCAATGGCCGGCCGGTCGATACCGGGGATCGGACGCAGCACCAGTTTGGACATGGCCATCAGGGCGCCCGTATTACCGGCAGAAACCACGCAGTCGGCCCTGCCCTGGCTCACAAGGTCGATGGCCATCCGCATGCTGGAATGCTTGCCCTGCCGCAGAGCCACCGACGGTTTGTCTTCGGCGCTGATCTTCTTGTCCGTATGTACGATTTCCGGCGACTGGTTCCGCAGGCGCTTTGTCTTCGCGACAAGCGGCGCGATCCGCGCCTCGTCCCCGACAAAGATAAACTTCAGCTCAGGGCTGCGCTCCAGCGCGATATCCGCCCCGCGGACAACCATATCCGGGGCCTGATCTCCGCCCATGGCGTCCAGCGCGATCGTCAGACCGTCCGACACTCGTCGACCCTCATCATCGCCTCTCCCACGGTCCCTTAGATCGCCAGACCGAAGGTTTCGATCATGCGGACTCTAGCCTTCGTCCCGACCTGCGTCGACCGCCGCCCAACCGGGGTAAGCGCGACGTCCTGCAGCGATCCGGGCGCGTCTTGTACGTCAGAACGCACCCAGCGGACAACCACGTTACCGTTTCTTGACATCTCTGTCCTTCAGCAAGGCGAGTGAGGCGAACGGCGATGCCGCGCCGGTACCCTGCTGACTGGACCCGCCCGCTCCGTCGGCTACGCCGACCTGCGGAACGCCGGGCGCCCGCGGATATGGATCGATCGACAGCGACAGCACCTGGGCGATGATCTCTCCGACATCAAGGACATCGCCTTCGAGTGGCTCCGGATCGTCGGCGACAGGGTCCAGGTCCACCTCGACGCGGTCTTTTCCGTGCCGCTCCTCTCCGGGACCATCCTCGAACAGTTCGTCGATCTCGCCGTCCACGTGATTGGTAACCGGTTCCAGGATGACCACGCATTCCTGCACGACTGTGGCGGTCAGCGTTCCCTTGAGCTCGATCCATCCCGTATCTTTTCGACGTCGAAGGCGGGCCTCCGCGCGAAACTCGGACAGTTCGATAAGTCCGAACCTCTCCGCCAGCGTCGCGCAGGCAGCCTCGTCGGCCTCAAAGGAGATGGCGATGACGGTCGCGCCGATCCGCTCCAGCGGGATCGGTTCGATCGACACAGGCGTTGCTGGATCCGTCATGCGCCCTCCCGGACAGGCGGGAACGCGACGTCGCCGCAGATCAACTCCTCGATCGGCATGGCATCGATCTTCTCCCGGGCCCGCTCGACATAGCCGGACAACTCCGAGGCATGGGGCGCTTCGGCAGCGCCACCATAGACGTTTCGCGCGATCGCCTCGGCCAAATCGCCTTGCCCCGCCAACGCATCTTCGTAGACCGCGCATCGGCCGTAGTAGGCGCGCACCATGTCCTTAATCTTCTTGCCGACGCTCATATCACCCACGCCGATAGCCCGAAGGCTACGGTCCATATCGTGGAAGAACGTGTCGAACAGCATCTGAGACATGTCGCCGGCACGCTTGTCGCCCGAAACCGACAGCCGCCTGATGACCAAATGGAGGTGCAGGACCAGTAGATCGAAACGACCTTCCAGGTGGTCGGCAACGCCGAGGTCACGATAGAAGACCGGGGAACGCGCTTGATCGACGACCGCGCCGTACAGGCGCTCTACCGCCAGGCGGGTCTCGTCCCTCTTGAAAAACCGTGCGAAAATCTCTGTTCTCCGTTACTTCGACGGCGGACACTCCGCCGCCCCGCCTGATGCGGGATACACTTATACCAGGATCCGCGATGCGCCCGCCCGTCACGTTCTTCCGTTTCAGAGCCGGTCTAGCCGGAATGGCCCTCGCCGCGGCGGTTGCCGCCTGCTCTCCACAGATCGTTACCCATGGGAACATGGTGGACGTGGACGCCCTCGCCAAGATCGAACCGGGACGCACTGACCAATCTACGGTTCTGGCGCTGCTTGGATCACCTTCCAGTCAGGGCAATTTCGGCGAGCCCACCTGGTACTACATCGGTCAACTCACGGAGCGCCAAGCGTTCTATCGACCGGAAACGATCGAACGGCGTGTGGTCTATATCGACTTCGAACCCGATGGAACCGTGATGTCAATCGGCAGCTTGGACATGGACGACGGTAAGAAGATCGCTTTCGTCGATCGCGAGACCCCGACAGCCGGCCAGCGCATCACGCTTCTAAGGCAGCTCATCGGCAACATCGGACGCTTCACTCCGACTGAGTAGCCGCTAACGAGTCCGTCTCGCGAAAGCGTCGGTACCAAAGAAAAAGGCCCCGGAGCGAAGCCGGGGCCTTTCGTGTTGATCGGATCGGGGATCAGGCTGCCAGCGCCGCCAGCAGCAGGATCGCAACAATGTTGATGATCTTGATCATCGGGTTGATGGCAGGGCCGGCCGTATCCTTGTAGGGGTCGCCGACAGTATCGCCGGTCACCGCGGCCTTGTGAGCCTCGGATCCCTTGCCGCCGTGGTTGCCGTCCTCGATATACTTCTTCGCGTTATCCCAAGCGCCGCCACCGGCGGTCATGGAGATCGCCACGAAGATCCCGGTGACGATGGTGCCCAGCAGCATCGCTCCCAGCGCGGTGAACGCAGCCGCCTGGCCGGCGATCCACAGCACAACGAAGTACACGACCGGCGGTGCGAGCACCGGAAGCAGCGACGGCACGATCATTTCCTTGATCGCCGCCTTGGTCAGCATGTCGACACAGGTCCCGTATTCCGGCTTGTCCGTGCCCTGCATGATGCCCGGCTTCTCGCGGAACTGGCGGCGGACTTCCTCCACCACCGCCCCACCCGCGCGGCCGACCGACTGCATGCCGAGCGCACCGAACAGATAGGGCAGCATGCCGCCGATGAAGAGCCCGACCACCACGAACGGATCCTGCAGACGGAATTCCACCGACAAGTCCGGGAAATAGTGCTTCAGATCTTCGGTATAGGCCGCGAACAGAACCAGAGCCGCCAGACCGGCCGAGCCGATGGCATAGCCCTTGGTCACCGCCTTGGTGGTGTTGCCGACCGCGTCCAAAGCATCGGTGACGTTCCGGACTTCCTCCGGCAACTCGGCCATCTCGGCGATGCCGCCCGCGTTGTCGGTGACCGGGCCGTACGCATCGAGTGCCACGACCATGCCGGCCAGGGCCAACATCGTGGTCGCCGCCACACCGATGCCAAACACGCCGGCGCAGAGGTAGGATACGATGATCCCGCCGGCAATGATGATCGCCGGAAGCGCGCAGGCTTCCATGGAGACCGCCAGGCCCTGAATGACGTTCGTACCGTGGCCGGTTTCTGAAGACTTGGCGATGGAGCGCACCGGTCGGTACTCGGTCGACGTGTAGTACTCCGTGACCCAGATCAGCAGGCCGGTCACCACCAGGCCGGTCAGCGCGCAGTAGAACAGGTAGCGCCCGTTGACCGTCGTATCGCCCATCACGATCGCCTCGCTCGTACCGAACAGGTAGAACGTCACGGCGGCGATCAGCACCGCCGAGAGCACGGCGGAGACGATGAAGCCCTTGTAGAGCGCAGCCATGATCTTCTGGCTCGAGCCGAGCTTGACGAAGAACGTACCCACCACAGAGGCGACGATGCATACCGCGCAGATCAGAAGCGGATAGCTCATCATCAGCGCAACGTCGGCGCCGGTGAAGAAGATCGCCGCCAGAAGCATGGTGGCGACGACCGTCACCGCATAGGTCTCGAACAGGTCGGCCGCCATGCCGGCGCAGTCGCCGACATTGTCGCCAACGTTGTCGGCGATCACCGCGGGGTTGCGGGGATCGTCTTCCGGAATACCCGCCTCGACTTTACCCACCAAGTCGGCGCCGACATCGGCTCCCTTGGTGAAAATGCCGCCGCCCAGCCGGGCGAAGATGGAGATGAGGGAAGCTCCGAAGCTGAGCGCCACCAGGGCCTCGAGAATATGGCGTAGGCCAACCGGATCGCCGGCGTCGTAGATCGACTGGAGGATCAGGTAGTAGACCGAGACGCCGAGCAGGCCGAGCCCCACCACCAGCATGCCGGTCACCGCGCCAGATTTGAACGCCACATCGAGCGCCGCGACCATCGAATTCGTCGCCGCCTGGGTCGTGCGGACGTTGGCGCGCACCGAGACGTTCATGCCGATATAACCGGCTACGCCCGACAGGACGGCGCCGATAACGAAGCCCAGCGCCACCGTCAGGCCCAAGGTAACCAGCAGTATGACCGTCACCACCGCACCGACGATCGCGATCGTGGTGTACTGGCGGTTCAGGTAGGCGCTCGCCCCTTCCTGAATAGCGCCTGCGATCTCCTGCATGCGCTCGGTACCGGCGCTTGCAGACAGGATCGACCTACTCGCCCACCAACCGTAGATGAGTGCGGCCGCACCGCACACCACTACGAATAGAAGCATTTCATCCATCTTTGGAAGCCCTTCCATCCCACTAAGGAGCTTCCGTTGCCGATCTTCGAGGACGGCTTACGGAGCTCAAATAAAAAAAGCCGGAGGAATCCATCAGAGCGCTTTTGCCCCCCGGTTCAAAAGCGATTGGACAATAACAAATATTACTGCCCATTCAACTGGCCCCGATGTTTGTACGGCCTTAGGCCGCCGTCGCGGTTCTTCTGCTGCCGTACCACAGGAGAATGACCCCAACCGCCACCGCAAGCGGCAGAATCCCCAGATTCACCGCCTGCCAGCCGAAATTGTGGTTCACGTATCCGGATGAAAACGCCGCAACAGTCGATGCCGAGAAAACCAAGAAATCACCAAACCCTTGAACCTTGGCTCGTTCCGCAGGCCGATACGACTCGGTGAGCAGCGTCGTGCCTCCGATGAAGAGAAAATTCCAACCGATCCCGAGCAGAACCAACGCCGAGAAGAACTGAAGCAACTCGATGCCAGAAAAATTGATGGCGATGCAGAGAAGGTATGCGACCACGCCGGTAAGCATGATCCGGATCACGCCAAAACGATTGATCAGCGATCCGGTGAAGAACGACGGTAGGAACATTCCCACCGCGTGCCACTGAATCACAAAGGCGGAATCGTGGAAAACGAAGCCGCAGTCTTCCATGGCAAGCGGCGTCGCGGTCATTACGAAAGTCATACTGCCGTAGCCGACCATCGCGCCGAGGGCCGCGACCAGGAAGGTGGGCTGGCGGATGATCTCCACAAGCGGTCGGCCGCTTTCGGCCCTGCTCTCGGCACTGGGAGTGGGAATCTGCACGAAAGCCAGAAAGATAAGGCTGGCGGCCTGGACAAGCGCGATCACGACGAAACTGCCGGCGAACATGGCCGGAGCGAACCAATCGTAGGACGCCTTCGCAAGTTCCGGCCCCAGCAATGCCGCGACGACACCGCCCGCGAGAACGAGCGAGATCGCCTTGGGCCGGAAGCTGTCCGACGCCGTATCGGCAGCGGCGTATCGATACAGGACCGCGAAGCCCTGAAACGACCCGATCAGCATCGACGCGAGACAGAACAGATAGAAATTGCCGGAGAAGATCGCCGACACGCCGATGAACGCTCCGGTGACGCCAATCAGCACGCCGGTCATGAAGCCAAGTCGCCGCCCGACATGACGCATGTACAAAGCCGCCGGCATCGTCGACAGCATCGTCGCGGTGAATTGGAACGCCAGAGGGAGCGTCGCGTAGGCGGGATCCGGCGCAAGGGTTTCCCCAGCGAGCGCGGTAACCGTCATGTTCATGATCATGCCGGACATCGAGAGTGCCTGGCAGATCGCCAAGAGGACAACGTTCTTCACCGTGGGATCACGCACGGGCATCTAGAAGCTCCTGGCGAGTGTCGGACCGCGGGGATCGGTCGCCTTGACCATGCGGCAGAGGGGACAAATCCCCTACTCCCGCGCGCGGCTGCCGTCCACCCCTTCGAGAAATCAGTAGACGAACAAATTCCGGATAAATTTCGACTTTTTTAATATTTCCCGGCTAATGGAGGTACGGACGTCCTCTAACCGTGGTGCTTGCATGACCAGTGCTAGTGGCAACCTTTCCAAGGCGGCGGTCGATAGTATCCGAACCCTCTCGCGCGAGGCCCTTCGGTTCAAGCCGTCGGTCGATATTCTAGGCGGATGGATCTTAAGATTGGAATCAGAGCCGGAGAATCGATTTCCAGGCTTCGATCCGCTCGACGCCCCCAGCATGCTCTCCCACGTCTATCTTCTGGAGAATGACGGCGGGCGGCTGCGCTACCGGGTTTCGGGCGAGGCCGTGAACGACCTGTTCGGATCCAATCATGGCGGCAAGTATATCGACGAGGTCATTGCGGCCGCCCTCATCACAACGGTCGAGCCGTTCTACCGCGACGTTCTCAGAGGTGCGGTTTGCATCTTCAAAGGAAAAGTCATTATCTCTCCCTGGAGCAATGCAGAGTTCGAGCGGGTCCTGCTCCCGGTCTCCCGCGATGGCTGCGTTCAAATCCTGGGCACGCTATCGGTTAGCACGACGGCACCCCTGCGCACCGATGGGCCGCTTCCACCCGAGACCCGCGAAGGCTACCACTTCACCCAGATCGACCCGGTAACTGGCGCGGTCAGGAAGACTTCGATTCCGCATGAGGATCTGCCCATCGACCAGCTTCCCTACGAAACAAGTTTGAAGAAGTTTTCTCAAGGCAGCCGAGTCTAACCCAGAGGCCTCTCAAAAAGGTTTTGAAACAGGATATCTACGACGTATCCTTCACCTATTGTCTCATCGATTTTCGCTAGGAGACGGTCCTTCAGGAACCGCCTGTCGGAGATGCCCGGCGCGATGTCCAGCGCAGCCAAGGCATGGACATGGGTAATGATAGCATCGACAATCCGCGGCATCTGCAGATTCACGTAAGCCTGCTTTTCCCCGACTTCGACCTCGAGCAGCAGATCCATTACAAGGAAACTCGATACGCCACCATCCTCGAAGATCGGAATGGTCAGCGGGTCGATGTCGATCAGGCTCGTGTTCTCGGGGCGAACCGCCTCCGCCGGTTCTTCGGTTTCCGCAACCTCGATCCCCATCAATGCCTGAAGAGGCGGCGGGAGAAGACCGGGGGCGAAGGAAGCGACACCGAACAGGCCGCCGCCGGCGAGCACGAGCAGAACGACGAGGATAATAACGATCTTCATCGGTCGGGCTTACCCTCCTGCTGCGGCTCCGTCAGAAGTGACGCCAGCCCTGTTCCGACAGACCCTCGAGCGGAACACCGTTACGGTCGAGAAGCTCGATACCGGTCCCGGACTCTACCCGACCGATGCGGGTCACGGATACGCCGACGTCGCGCCCCGACGCGTCGATCGCCGAGCGACATTCGACGGGCGCGGTGAACAGCAACTCGTAGTCGTCGCCCCCCTGCAAAGCCCGGGCGAAGAGGTCCGGGTCGTCGCTGATCGCGGCGGCCGCGGACTCCGAAAGAGGCACGGCCGGAGCCTCGATCACCAGTCGACACCCCGAACGCGCCGCGATGTGCCCGGCGTCCTGAAGCAAGCCGTCCGACACGTCCAGCGCCGCTGACGCAAGCCCCGCGAGACGCGGCCCGAGAGTGGTGCGCGGCCTCGGCAGACGATATCTGTCGGCGAGGTCCGAGTAGGCGCCGAAGAGCCGCCCCCGCGCCACCTCGAGGCCAAGGGCGCCGTCGCCGATAGTCCCGCTGACCCACAGATCGTCGCCCACCGACGCGCCGGACCGACGAAGCAGCTTTTCGCGCTCGACCAGACCGAACGCGGTGATGGACAGGGTGACCGGTCCGGGGGTCGACACGCTGTCGCCGCCCAGGAGATGAACGCCGAACTCGGCCTGATCCTCGCCCAGTCCACGGGAGAACGCCTCAAGCCAGTCCGCGGTGGCCGGAAGGGTCTTCGGGAGCGCCAGCGCCAGAGTATACCCCCGAGGCGAAGCTCCCATCGCGGCCAGGTCGGACAGATTCACCCGCAGCGCCTTCCGCGCCACCAGATCGGCGGGATCGTCCGGCAGGAAGTGGACGCCCGCGACCAAGGCATCGACGGTCACAACCCATTCCAACCCATCCGACGCGGGCGGCAAGACGGCAGCGTCGTCGGTCAGTCCGAAGGCGCCGGGCGCGCCTTCCGCAAGCGGGGCGAAAAAGCGAGCGATCCGGTCAAACTCGCCTATATGGCCTTGGTCACCGGTCATTGGCGTTGTTCATCGTGGGTCGCGCCCTCTGCGGTCACGCCCTGTCGGCGATCTCTTCCTCGCGCAGCAGGCGCGCGAGGCGGTCGAGCACGGCATTCACCAGGCCCGGCTCGCGGCCCGCGAAGAAGTCGTGACCAAGCTCGACATACTCGGTGATGACGACTTTGGCCGGAACGTCGCCGAACGCCAGAAGTTCATAGGCCCCCAAGCGCATAATCGCCCTCAGCAGAACCTCCAGTCTGCCTAGCTTGAAGTCCGGCTCAAGCGCCGTCGTCAGCATCGGATCAATGGTCGGCAGATCGCCAACAGTCCCCAGCACCAGCTTCTCGAAGAACAACGCGTCCACCGGACCGGACTCGGTGTCTTCGACGATGCCCCGGAAGCCGCTGGAGACGAAGGCCGGCACCACCTCATGCGGGGAAGCGGATGCGACCTCGATCTCGTAGAGAGCCTGCGCGGCGGCGAGCCGCGCTAGTGTCCGGGCGACGGAGCGGCCCTTGCCTCGGGGCTTGGGAGTCTTGGTGGGAGTGCTCATGTCAGGGCGAATTGATGGCGCAGGGAGACCATGGCGAGGCACGCCTCGGCGGCGTCCTTGCCCTTGTTCTTTCCGGTCTCGATGCCGGCCCGGGCCCAGGCCTGCTCGCCGGTTTCTACCGTCAGGATTCCGTAGCCGATCGCCAGATTCTCGCGGATGGCGAGATCCTGCAGACCTCGGGCGCTCTCGCCGCAGACATAGTCGTAATGGGACGTTTCGCCGCGTATCACACAGCCGAGCGCGATATAGCCGTCATAGGCGACGCCCCCCTTCGTCGATCCCTGGTGCGCGAATGAGATGGCGGCCGGCACCTCGAAGGCGCCTGGCACCGTGACGCGGTCGTACTCGACGCCGGCGGCCTCCAAGTGCTGGACTGCGCCGCGGACGAGTTCGTCGGCGATGTCCTCGTAGAAACGGGCTTCAACGATCAGAACGCGGGACATGGGTCGATCTCTTCTCACTCGTCGACGGGAATCGGGCGCTGGTCGACGACGCTCAGGCCATAGCCGTCCAGGCCGATGATCGTCTTCCGGTTATTCGACAGCAGCACCATCTCGTGAATGCCGAGGTCGAGCAGTATCTGGGCACCAACGCCGTAGTCGCGCAACTCCGCCTGCGGCGCCCGCCCCTCGGCCTCGGCCCTCAGCTTGTCGCGGACACGATCGGAGAGCGACGTCGGGCTCGGCTCGCGGATCAGAACCACAACGCCCCGTCCCGTCTCTCCAATCAGCGACATCGCCGCCCCGAGTGTGCCGCCGCGCTTGCCGCCTACGTCGCCCAAGACGTCGTCCAGAACGTTCAGCGCATGCATGCGGACCATTACCGGGGCTTTGGTGGTGATGTCGCCTTTCACCAGGACCACATGCTCGGCGTAGGTCACTTTGTTGGTATAGACGATCATCCGCCAATCGCCGCCGAATCTGCTCCGCAGCGACGTCTCGACCGCGCGCTCCACAACGCTTTCCGTGCGGCGGCGGTAGGCGATCAGATCGGCGATCGTGGCGATCTTGAGATTGTGGAACTGGGCGAATTGGACCAGGTCGGGTAACCGCGCCATGGTGCCGTCGTCATTCATGATCTCGCAGATGACGCCGGAAGGATTGAGGCCGGCCATGCGGGCGATGTCGACCACCGCTTCGGTATGACCGGCGCGGACCAGCGTGCCTCCCTCGCGCGCCATAAGCGGAAACACGTGCCCCGGCGTCACGATGTCCTCGCGGCCGCGTTGCGGATCGATGGCCACCTGGATGGTATGCGCCCGATCATGCGCCGAAATGCCGGTGGTCACCCCATCGCGCGCTTCGATGGAGACGGTGAAGGCCGTCTCGTGACGGGTCTCGTTACGGGACGACATGAGCGGGAGGCCGAGCTTTTCGATCCGGTCCCGGGTCATCGACAGGCAAATCAGACCTCGGGCGTGTTTGGCCATGAAGTTGATCACTTCCGGCGTCGCCATCTGCCCGACCACGCAGATGTCGCCCTCGTTCTCCCGGTTCTCGTCGTCGACCAGGATGAACATGCGCCCTGACCGCGCCTCCTCGACGACTTCCTCAATCGAAGACAGCGCGCCGGTGTAGACTTCCGACAAGGCTTGCGGTTGCTGCTCGGACATCACGATCCAATCGGTCGGCTGATCAGCGACGAGACCGGCACCGTCCCGGTCTCGGCGAGGCGCGCAACGTAACGCGCCAGCAGATCCACTTCCATGTTCAATTTGTCGCCGACGCTCCGGTCGCGAAAGGTGGTGTGATCCCAGGTATGGGGGATCAGGTTCAACTCGAAACGCCGCCCGGCGACTGCGTTTACGGTAAGGGATACGCCGTCGAGGCACACCGATCCCTTGGTCGCGACGAACCCCTCCAGACCCTCGGGCGCCTCCACGGACAGGCGATGGCTGTCACCGTCCCGTTCGGCCGCCGTCAAGGTCGCGAGCCCATCCACATGGCCCGTCACCAGATGGCCGCCCAACTCGGACCCCAGGGTCAGGGATCGCTCCAGGTTCACCGGCGTTCCCTCGCTCCACTGACCCAAGGTGGTCTTGGATAGGGTTTCGGCGGAGACATCCACGGTGAAGCTGTCCCGTGTCTTCTCGACGACGGTCAGACATGCTCCGCCACAGGCAATGGACGCGCCGATATCGACCGTCGCCATATCGAACGCTGTGCCGATGATGAAACGCGTGTCGCCGCGTTGCTCGACCGACCGCACGCGGCCGATATCCGTGATGATTCCCGTAAACATGGCCACAACCTATGTCCGACGCCGCAATGTTTCCAGCGTATCCGTACCAATCCGCTCAAGCGCGACGGTCTCGAAGCGCGGCGCAGCATCCGGTTTCACCACGTCGAGGCCGTCGAGCGACGCCCGACCGTCGCCACCGATGGCGATCGGCGCCCGGAACAGGGCGATCTGATCAATCAGGTCCGCCTTGAGGAAAGCGGCGGCGATCCGGGCTCCGCCTTCAATCAGCACCCGATTGATTCCGCGGCCGGCAAGGGCTGCCAGTGTTGCATCGGGATCGACGACTCCGCTTGCTCCACCGGCCACCGGCAGCACGGTGACGTCGCGCCTCCTATAGAGCGTTTGCCGCTCTTCGGGGACATTCTCCCGGCACACCAACCAGGTCGGCGTTTCGGACGCCGTCATCACAAGACGGCAGCCCTGATCCATGCGCAATTCACCATCCATCACCACCCGAACCGGCGACTGTCCTTCAAGTCCGGGCAGACGGCAGGTCAGATCAGGATCGTCGGCCCTCACTGTGCCAGCGCCGACAAGAATCGCGTCATGGCGCGCCCGCATCATGTGGCCGCGGGCGCGAGCTTCGGCGCCCGTGATCCATCGGCTGCTTCCCGTGGCGGTGGCGATCCGTCCGTCGAGCGAGGTCGCCAGCTTGAGGGTCACCTCGGGGCGTCCCGCGAGTCGTCTTTTCAGGTAGCCCGATAGAACCGCTTCGGCGGCGACCCTGTCGACATCGGTAAGCACCTCGATCCCAGCTTTCCGCAGCATGGCCAGACCACCGCCATCGACCCGAGGATCCGGATCCTCGACGGCAACGACGACGCGGGCGATGCCCGCCTGGATCAGACCTTCCGCACAGGGCGGCGTTCGTCCCCAATGGGCACAGGGTTCAAGGGTAACGTAGGCGGTCGCGCCTCGAGCCCTGTCGCCGGCGACAGCGAGCGCCTGCGCCTCGGCGTGGGGGCGTCCGCCATCGGCGGTTCTCGCGGTGGCCACGATCTCCCCGTCGCGCACAAGCACGCAGCCGACCGAGGGATTCTCGCCTGTGCGGCCGATGCCTCGGCGGGCCAATCGCAAAGCTACCGTCATGAAGGAACGGTCAGCGGTGGCTGAAGCGTGCGCCGAGGTCATTCGCCCGTTCGGCCCCTCAGTCGTCGATGAAGTTGCCGCCGCTCTGAATCTCCTCGACGAAGTTCTCGAAATCCTTCGCCTCCCGGAAATTCTTGTAGACCGACGCGAACCGGACATAGGCGACCGGATCGACATTGGCCAATGCGTCCATGACCATCTCGCCGATCACGTCTGACGGGATCTCGCTCTCGCCCATGCTTTCGAGACGACGCACGATACCCGTTACCAGCCGCTCGATCCGCTCCGGGTCGACCGGCCTCTTGCGCAACGCGATCTGGATAGAGCGTGCAAGTTTGTCCCGGTCGAACGGGACGCGCTTGCTCGTCTTCTTGATCACGGTCAGTTCTCTCAGCTGCACCCGCTCGAATGTCGTGAAGCGGGCGCTGCATTCAGGACAGAACCGGCGCCGCCTGATAGCGGTGTTGTCCTCGGTGGGACGGGAATCCTTCACCTGAGTGTCTTCGTTACCGCAAAACGGACAGCGCATGCCTTTACCCTTTCGTTCGATCAAGCCGCTTCCGGGTAGATCGGGAATCGCTTGCAGAGTTCCTCGACCTTGGCGCGGACCTGGGCCTCTACCTGGCCGTCGCCTTCCGGATTTCGTGCCAGACCGTCCACCACATCGCCGATCAGTTCACCGACCAGACGGAACTCGGTGACCCCAAATCCGCGAGTGGTGCCCGCCGGAGTGCCGAGACGCACGCCGGAGGTGACCATCGGTTTCTGCGGGTCGAACGGCACGCCGTTCTTGTTGCAGGTGATGCCGGCGCGCTCCAGCGCGTGCTCCGTGTCACGGCCGGTCAGGCCCTTCGGTCTCAGGTCGACAAGCATCAGGTGGCTGTCGGTGCCGCCGGACACGATATCGAGACCGCGATTCTTGAGCACTTCCGACAAGGCCCGGGCGTTGTCGACAACGGCCTTGGAATAGGCCTTGAACTCGGGCCGGAGCGCTTCGCCGAAAGCCACCGCCTTGGCGGCGATCACATGCATCAACGGCCCGCCCTGAAGGCCCGGGAAAACGGCTGAGTTGATCTTTTTCCCGATCTCCTCGTCACGCGAGAGGATCATGCCGCCGCGCGGGCCCCGCAGGGTCTTGTGCGTGGTTGTGGTCACCACGTCGGCATGGGGTAGCGGACTCGGATAGACGCCACCGGCCACCAGGCCGGCGAAGTGAGCCATATCGACCAGGAACAAGGCGCCTACACCGTCGGCGATCGACCGGAACCGTGCGAAGTCAATCTCGCGCGGATAGGCGGAACCGCCGGCGATGATGAGGGCCGGCTTGTGTTCCTTGGCCAAAGCCTCGACCTGATCATAGTCGATCCGGCCTTCGTCCTTGGTCACGCCGTAGCCGATGGCATTGAACCACTTGCCGGACAGATTCGGCTTCGCACCGTGCGTCAAATGCCCGCCGGCATCGAGCGACATACCCAGGATGGTGTCGCCGGGTTTGAGCAGCGCCAGGAACACGGCTTGGTTGGCGCTGGCACCGCAATGGGGCTGCACATTGGCGTAGGCGCAGTTGAACAGCGCCTTGGCCCTGTCGATCGCCAACTTCTCGGCGATATCGACAAACTCGCAGCCGCCGTAGTATCGGCGCCCTGGATAGCCTTCTGCGTACTTGTTGGTCAGCACCGAGCCCTGCGCTTCCAGCACAGCCCGGGACACGATGTTCTCCGACGCGATCAGCTCGATCTGCGACTGCTGACGGTGCATTTCCTTATCGATCGAGCCGAGCAGCTCGGGATCGGTCTCTGCGAGGCTGGCGCCGAAAAATGAGCCGGCGTCGGTGTGAAAGTCGGTGGCGAGGGTCATGAAGAGATCGGTCTCCTTAGGACCTCAGTCAGGGGTCTGTTGAAGCGGCTGGGGTCAGCCGTCGGTCGTCCGTATTGCGGCATCCGCCAATTCGGGCGGGGTCGTCAGTTTGGCCACGCGGCGGCTGTGGCGGTCACCGCCAAAATCGGTCGCGAGAAAAGCGTCGACGCATTCCCAGGCGAGTTCGACGCCGATCAAACGTCCACCAAGGACGATGACGTTGGCATCGTTGTGCTCGCGCGAAAGCCGCGCCGTGGTCACGTCATGGCACAACGCCGCCCGGACCCACGGATATCTGTTCGCCGCGATGCTGATCCCAAGGCCCGTTCCACAAATCAGGATACCGCGCTGCGCCCGGCCATCCCTCAACGCCGCGGCCATCGCAACGGCGAAATCCGGATAGTCCACGGAAGCCGTCCCATCGGTGCCCAGATCGACGACCTCATACCCAGACGTCCGCAGCCGCACGGCCAAGTCGGACTTTAGCGGGAAACCGGCATGATCGGACGCGATTGCGATCACGGCAGAGGACATAGGCTATGGCTCCGGAACGAGTTCGCCCCTATATAAGCTAACAAGCCGAGGGGATGCCACAAAAGCTGGCACACGTGTGCAACGAAAATGCCCTCTCCTACCGGCCCGTTCCGGATATCCGCAAATCACGTCCTTCTTCGCGTATCACGCCGATCTGCCCCAAAGAACGATCAATTGTTTCAAAACCCATTCAATAAGCGATTGGCCTTACTTGTAATCAGCAATAGAAATATTTGAAGACGCCATTGACTTATCTTGCCCTCTGTGTCAGCGATGTATTCCGATACGTTCTCCACAAAACTGAGCTTTTCAATGAGCGAAGACAGCAAGACTGAATCGGCCGTCGGCAAATCGATGATCGAGATGACCACCCAGGTTGTAGCGGCCTATCTCAGCAACAACTCGGTCGCCTCCAATCAAATTGCCGAGGTGATCAATACCGTCCATGACGCGCTGAACAACCTGACGGAGGGTGGCGGCGAGCCCGAGCCCGAGCCGCTGAAGCCAGCCGTTCCGATCAAGAAGTCGATCACGCCCGACTACATCGTTTGCTTGGAGGATGGCAAGCAGCTCAAGATGCTGAAGCGTCACCTCCGGACGACCTACGACATGACGCCCGAAGACTACCGCGCCAAGTGGGGGCTGCCGGCCGATTATCCGATGGTCGCGCCGAACTACGCCGCTCAGCGCTCCGAGTTCGCGAAGAAGATCGGCCTCGGCCGACAGACCTCGCGCCGCGGCGGCCGCCGTAAGAGCGCCTGATCGCGCAAGACCGTCTCCGGCGCGCGTGTCGGAGCCAACAAGCGGACGGCCGTCGGTTTACCGGCGGCCGTCTTTCTTTTGCTTGTTCATCACGTATTCGAGCTTCCGGATCGCCAATTGCCGCAACGCGGCTTCGCCGCGCATGGGGTCACCGACGATAGACACTTCCGTCCCCGTCGCCGGATCGATGGCGCTCACTTTCACGTAGGCGCCCCGCGGAATGAACTCCAGAATCACTCGGTGGTCGTGTTTTGGCGGCATTCTCGTCTCTGGATGTTTGGACGAAGGCTCTCACCGCAGTATATAAGAACGAACGACACAAGATTACGAGGTAGATCGATATGGCCCCGCCCGTCGCCGCCCTGGCTGAGAAGCCAGCTCCCGAATCGAAGAAGCGCGCCGCGTTCGTCTGGGATGATCCGCTGCTGCTGGACGACCAGCTCACCGAAGAAGAGCGGATGATCCGAGACGCGGCGCGCGACTACTGCCAGGACAAGCTGCTCCCGCGGGTGCATGAGGGCTTCCGTCACGAGGTTTTCGACCGCGACATCATGACGGAGATGGGCGCGCTCGGCCTGCTTGGCGCGACGATCCCCGAAGAGTACGGCGGCGCCGGCGTGAACCATGTTTGCTACGGCCTGATCGCCCGCGAGGTCGAACGCGTCGATTCCGGCTACAGGTCCGCGATGAGCGTGCAATCCAGCCTGGTCATGCATCCGATCAACGCCTATGGATCTGAGGAGCAGCGCAAGAAGTACCTGCCGAAGCTCGCCAGCGGCGAGTGGGTCGGCTGCTTCGGCCTCACCGAGCCGGATCATGGCTCCGACCCGGGCGGCATGAAGACCCGCGCGGTGGCTGTCGACGGCGGATACAAACTGTCGGGCGCAAAGATGTGGATCTCCAACTCGCCGATCGCGGACGTTTTCGTTGTCTGGGGCAAGACGGAAGACGGCAAGATCCGCGGCTTCATCCTTGAGAAAGGAATGGAAGGGCTGTCGGCCCCCAAGATCGAGGGCAAGTTCAGCCTGCGCGCCTCGATCACCGGCGAGATCGTCATGGACGACGTCTTCGTGCCGGAAGAAAACCTGCTGCCGAACGTTTCCGGTCTCGGCGGCCCGTTCGGTTGCCTGAACAAGGCACGCTACGGCATCTCCTGGGGCGCTCTGGGCGCAGCCGAGTTCTGCTGGCATGCCGCTCGAAGCTACACGATGGAGCGGAGCCAGTTCGGACGCCCCCTCGCCGCCAATCAGCTCATTCAGAAGAAGCTGGCGGACATGCAGACAGAGATCACCATCGGTCTTCAGACATGTCTGCGACTCGGTAGACTTCTCGATGAAGGCCGCGGCGCGCCGGAAGCGATTTCGCTCGCCAAGCGCAATTCCTGCGGCAAGGCCCTGGACATCGCCCGCACCGCACGCGACATGCACGGCGGCAACGGTATTTCAGACGAGTACGGGGTCATCCGTCATGTGCTGAACTTGGAAGCCGTGAACACCTACGAGGGTACCCACGACGTTCACGCGCTGATCCTCGGTCGCGCGCAGACAGGCCTGCAGGCGTTCACCGCTTGACGTGACGGGCGGGCAAAACCGACCCGCATTGACAAGAACAGACCTCTAGTCCCGGGCTTCGGCCCGGGATTTTTCTTTGGCTGACGCGCGCAACCCCATTCTGTTCGCCGACGCGTCCCGCACCGTCTAAGGCGTTGCCGCCGCCTTGCACAGATCGGACAGAGCCGCCATCTCGGCATCGTCGAGCCGCTCCCCGTTGAAGGTCAGCGCGCCCGATAGCAGGTCGTATTTCACCTTCCCCACCGATGCTTCGCCGCGGGGAGCCAGGACGCTGTCCGCTCCCGCCCCGTAGTTCGACAGAAGGTCATACGTGACGTCGAACGTCACTTCGGTCGGCGTCTTGATCTTCACCGACCCCGGCAGGTCCGCCGGGACCACCGGTTTCCCCGTCGCATCTACGCCCGGCTTGTAGGCGACGTCCGCGTTGGGCTGATGGCGGACCAGGCGTTGGCAATCGCTCGCGGCAACTGTCACCGTCGCAGCCTGAACCCCGGACTCGGAAACGAACAGACCTCCAGTCGCAAGCGCAGCAGCGATCACGGTCCGCATCACGAGCGCTGAACGGACCGTAGCCGACCTTCGGTTCTGAAACCCGCGCACGCTCATGACCATTCCTCCTAACAGCAGGATACAAAAAAACTTGTTCGGATGCGATCATGTTCAAAAATTGTCGGCAGAGCGATTTTTTGGGTCGACGGCGCAGGCCCGTTACCCTATATTTCGCGGGCAAAGAAAAGACCGCACCGGCATAGCCGGCACGGCCCGAGTTTAGGGAGGAAACGCCATCAGGCGTATGTGATCGCCAAAGATCACGAGTAAGAAAATAGGACTCGGCAAAGGGAGTGGCAAGGCTTTATCGCCTCAGCCGCTCTTTTTTTTGGCATCCGCATAAAGACTGTATACTATTTATGCAGTTGGCGATTTTTGAAGCAGATATCTGGTGCAACATAGAGCGCTGCCGCGGCGTCTCGCCAGGCCGGCGCGCCCACGCTACATCCAGTCCTTCACCATTTCGCGGAAAGAGATGATGTCGGCGCGAATGAACTGGTCTACCCCGATCCAGACAACCGCAGCGATCACCGTCGTTGCGACCAGTTTCGGAACGAGGTTGGGTTTCTGGGGCGCGCCGGCGTCATTGCCGAGCTGGACATCTTCTTCCCGGTTCACGCCGACAGGCAGAACCATGAACAGGATCCACCACCACAGGATCACGTAGACGACGATTCCGGACACCAGATCCATTGGCTCTCTCAAACCTGCTCAAGTTCGACCAGGGTGCCCGCGAAATCCTTCGGGTGAAGAAACAGCACCGGCTTGCCGTGGGCACCGGTCTTGGGTTCCCCATCCCCCAGGACCCGGGCGCCCTGATCTTTCAGTCGATCGCGTGCGGCGAGAATGTCGTCCACCTCGTAGCAGACGTGGTGGATTCCGCCGGACGGATTCTTGTCCAGAAAACCGGCAATAGGAGACTCCGCACCGAACGGATGTAGAAGCTCGATCTTGGTGTTTGGCAGGTCGACGAAAACAACGGTCACGCCATGTTCGGGCAGATCCTGGGGCGCCGACACGGCAGCTCCAAGGGTATCGCGATAAACCCCGGTCGCCGCCTGCAGATCGGGAACGGCGATGGCGACATGGTTCAGTCTGCCGATCATGGTCTCGGTCTCCGTCAGATCCTCACGATGTGTACGTCCGTCACCGGACGCTTGTTGAATTCGTTCCGCACGATCCGACGCACCATCCGCCGGGCCGCTTCGCGGATGGCCTCATCGTCCCGCCGATCTTTGGCGGACACCTTCCGCAGACCATCCCGCACGGCGTCGGCGGCATCCAGCGCAACATCATCCGCGTCCTCCGGATCAGCGATGCCCACCAGGCTGACCACAGGATCGGCCTGAAGCGTGCCGCCGGAGTCGAGGACCAAAGTGACTGTCGCGGCCCCGTTGTGCAGCATGCGCCGCCGATCGCGCAAAGTCTCCGATTGCAGACCGAGGATCTGGCCGTCATCCACGACCAACGCTCCCTCGCCTTCCACCCACTCGACGATTTCGGCGCGGCCCGAGGCCAGCCGGATAAGGCTACCGTTCGACGGCACGATGGTCTCCGGCACCTGGCAGGCCTTGGCCAACCGGGCGTGCTCCCGAAGATGACGGGCATCGCCATGCACCGGAACGGCAATCTTCGGACGGAGCATCTGATACATCTCCGCCAATTCCTCCCGCGCCGGGTGGCCGGAAACGTGAATTCCCGGCTGATCTTCCGTGGTGATGATCTCAACGCCGCGTGCCGCCAAACGGTTCTGCACCCGGCCAATCGCCCGCTCGTTCCCCGGAATCTGCCGGGAAGAAAAGATGCAGATATCCCCATCGTTTAGGGTGACGTGCGGATGAGCGCCATCGGAGATCCGGGACAAGGCGGCTCTCGGTTCACCCTGGCTACCGGTACAAATCAGAACGATCTTGTCCTCCGGGAAGTAGCCGGCTTCGTCCTCCTTCACGAAGGTCGGCGCATCAGCGAGATAGCCGTTCTCCTTAGCGGCGTCATGCATGCGCCACAGCGAGCGTCCGACAAGGGCGGTCTGCCGGTCGTTGGCAGCCGCCGCGATCGCGACGCTCTCCAGACGGGCGACATTGGAGGCGAAACAGGCGACGGCAATCCGTCCTTTGCCGTCGTACTGGGCGAACAGTTCCGTTAATGCCATCCGCACTTCGGCTTCGGATCCGGTGCGGCCCGGAACGAACACGTTGGTGCTGTCGCCCATCAGGGCCAACACCCCCTCTTCCCCGACGGCGCGAATGGCGTCGAAATCGGTGGCCTTGCCGACAAAGGGGGTGGGATCGAACTTCCAGTCGCCGCTATGGACGACCGTCCCGGCACCGGTCCGCAAAACGATCATGTTGGGCTCGGGAATGGAGTGGGTAACCCGGATCATCTCGATCTCGAACGGACCGATCACCGCGGAACCGGCGACCGGAATCTCGATCAGTTCGACCCTCTCCAGCAGCCCCGCGTCCACGAGCTTGCGCCGCAGCAGCGAAGCGGTAAACGGCGTGCAGTAGATCGGGCATCCGAGCCGTTCCCACAAGTACGGAACCGCGCCAATATGGTCCTCATGCCCGTGGGTGAGCAGCAGTCCGCAGAGCTTGTCGCGATGCTCCTCGATCGACGAGATATCCGGCAGGATCACATCCACGCCGGGCGTCGTGTCGTCGCCGAACGTGATGCCGAGATCGACCATAAGCCACTGCCCGGCATAGCCGTACAGATTGACATTCATGCCGATCTCGTCGGATCCACCGAGCGGCAGGAAATAGAGATCGTCGTCGTTCGGGTCCAGGTGGAGGCTCATGCAGTGCCCGATATCGACCGGTTGCGATCATGTATCATGCGTAATCCCATCAGTGTCAGGTCGTCATCGACGATCTCGATCGCATCGGTCCAGTCCGCGAAAAGCGCCGCCAGTCCACCCGTGCCGACCACTTTCATCGGCTCGCCGTACTCCGTGCGGATCCGACCGACCAACCCTTCGATCATTGCGATGTAGCCCCAGAAGATCCCGGAATGCATCGCCGAGCGGGTGTTCTTTCCGATCACTCGGACCGGGTCGTTGTCGCCCGGCTCGCGCTCCGGTGGGCGAATGGCGACGCGCGGAAGCTGGGCGGCGGCCATGTAGAGCGCGTCGAGCGACAGGTTGATCCCCGGGCAGATGACTCCGCCGGCATAGGCGCCGTCCCCCTCGACCACATCGAAGGTCGTCGCCGTGCCGAAATCGACGACGATCAGCGGCCCGCCGTACAATTTGTGCGCCGCGACGGCGTTTACAACCCGGTCGGCGCCGACTTCCTCCGGCCGCTCTATTCGAACCTCGATCCCAAGTTCCGTCGGTCTTTCGCCGACCACCATGGGGTCGATGCCGAAGTGCTTGCGACACAGTGTCTTCAGATTGAACAGGGTCGACGGCACAACGGTCGCCATGATCACGCTGGATACGGCGGCCGTGTTCAAGTCGTTGAGCGCCATGAGCTGGGTCAGCCACACCGCGTATTCGTCAGCCGTCCGGTCGGGATTGGTCGAAGTGCGCCACGACCCGACAGCCTCGTCGCGCTCCTCCTCGTAGACGGCGAACACCGTGTTGGTGTTGCCGCAGTCGATCACCAGCAGCATCGGCTCTTCCCTGACCCTGTCGCCCCGGCCAGACCGGCGGCGATCAGGCGCCGATCAGACTGGCGGCGGCGGCGGCGGCTGTGTCGTAGATCGGCGACAGGATGACGAAAAACAGCACCGTGATCGCTGCCGCCCCATACAGGATCACCCGCAGATCCCCGGCCACCGCGCCATCGAGCGGCTGCTCCGCCTCGTCGAAATACATGATCTTGACGATTCGCAGATAGTAGAACGCTCCAACAACACTGGCCAGAACGCCGACGATGGCGAGACCGTAGAGACCGGCGTCGATCGCCGCCATGAACACGTACCACTTGCCGAAGAAACCGGCGAGCGGGGGAATACCGGCCATGGAGAACATGAAGATCATCAGAGCAAGCGCCATCATCGGATGGGTGCGCGACAGGCCCGCCAGATCGGAGAGGCTCTCCACCAGACGGCCATCCCGACGCATACCGAGGATCACCGCGAACGCGCCGATATTCATGAAAATGTAGGTCGCCATGTAGATCAGGACGCCGGTGGCCCCGGCCTCTGTCCCAGCGGCTATGCCGACGAGGGCGAAGCCCATGTGCCCGATCGAACTGTAGGCCATCAGGCGCTTGATATTGGTCTGCATGATCGCGGCCAAAGCACCGACCACCATCGATGCGAGCGACACGAACACCACGACCTGCTGCCAGGACGCCACTTGGTCGCCGAACGGATCGATCATGACCCGCAGGAACAGGGCGATTGCGGCAACCTTCGGCGCGACCGCGAACAGGGCCGTCACGGGCGTCGGAGCGCCCTCGTACACGTCCGGCGTCCACATATGGAACGGTACGGCGGACACCTTGAAGGCGAGCCCGGTGACGAGGAAGACGAGGCCGATGACCAGACCGGTCGACGGCGCGCTTTCGCCGTTCAACACCGTGGCCAGGCCGTCGAAGTTGGTCGTTCCGGTAAAGCCGTAGATCATCGAGCAGCCATACAGCAGCATGCCTGAGCTCAACGCGCCGAGAACGAAGTACTTCAGTCCGGCTTCGGTCGATTTCAGGGTGTCTCGGCGGATCGAGGCGACCACGTAGAGCGCGAGGCTCTGCAGCTCCATGCCCATGTAGAGCATGATCAGATCGTTCGCCGAGACCATCAGCAGCATACCGAGGGTGGCGAACAGGATCAGAACGGGAAACTCAAAGCGTCCCGCCTGTTCCCGCTCGAGATAGCCGAGCGACAGGACGATCGCGAAGCTCGATCCGATCAGGATGAGGATCTTGGCGAACTGGGCGAACCCGTCGGTGATGAACAGCCCGTTGAACGCCACGGCGTCGCCGCCCCGCAGGACAACGAGGGCCGCCGCCACGGCAAACGCCGCGATGACCGCCCAGGAAAGCGGTTTGAGACTGTTCTCGCCCCGGAACACGCCCGCCATGAGCAGGATCAGTCCAGCGACCGCCAGGAAGATTTCCGCCGAAGCCGGCGCCATGATCGGAAGGGTCGTTGCCGCGTCCATATCCGTGCTCCCGGCCGCCTTAGCGGGCCGCCACGGCGGTGCCGGCTTCGCCGAGCGCCACCTTGTAATTCGTGATCAGGTTATCGACCGAGGCCGACATGAGATCGGTGAAGGTCGAGGGGTAGATGCCCATCCAAAGCACCAGGATGACGAGCGGCGCGAACACCGCAATCTCCCGAGGACTGAGGTCGAGCAGCGCCTTGAGCTGTTCCTTCTCCAACTTGCCGAAGATGACCCGGCGATAGAGGTACAGCATGTACGCCGCGCCGAGGATCAGACCGGTCGCCGTGAAGGCGGCAAGCCAGGTGTTGACCTGGAACGCTCCAGCCAGGATCAGCAATTCGCCGACGAAGCCCGAGGTGCCCGGCAGGCCGACCGAGGCCATCATGAACAGCATGAAGATGAGCGCGTAGCGCGGCATGTTCTCCGCCAGGCCGCCATAGGCGTCGATTTCGCGGGTGTGCATTCGGTCGTAGACGACGCCGACGCAGAGGAAGAGAGCGCCGGAGACGATACCGTGGGAGAGCATCTGGAAGATCGATCCCTCGACGCCCTGAGTCGTCATCGTAAACATTCCGATCGTCACGAAGCCCATATGGGCAACCGACGAATAGGCGATCAGCTTCTTCATGTCGTTCTGCACCAGCGCCACCAGCGAGGTGTAGATCACCGCGACCACGCTCAGCGTGTAGACCAGCGGCGCGAAGGCGTCGGACGCCTCCGGGAACATCGGGATCGAGAACCGCAGAAAGCCGTAACCGCCCATTTTCAGAAGCACGCCAGCCAGGATCACCGACCCGGCGGTCGGCGCCTCGACATGGGCATCCGGCAGCCAGGTATGCACCGGCCACATCGGCACCTTCACCGCGAAGGACGCGAAGAAGGCCAGCCACAACCACATCTGGACGTCCGACAGGAAGCGGGTCTCCATCAAGGTCGGAATATCGGTCGTCCCCGCCTGCCAGTACATCGCCAGGATCGCCAGCATCATCAGGACGGATCCGGCCAGGGTGTACAGAAAGAACTTGAACGCCGCATAGACCCGGCGCGCTCCGCCCCAGACGCCGATGATCAGGAACATCGGGATCAGGACGGCCTCGAAGAAGATGTAGAAGAGGAAGATGTCGAGAGCGCAGAACATCCCGACCATCATGGTCTCGAGGACCAGGAAGGCGATCATGTACTCACGCACCCGATTCTGCACCGCCTCCCAACTCGCCAGGATGCAGATCGGCGTCAGCAGCGTGGACAGCAGCACGAACCAGACCGAAATGCCGTCGACGCCCATGTGGTAGGCGATCGAGGATCCGGGGATCCACTCGACCTTCTGGACGAGTTGGAACTCGGCCGAATTCGGGTCGAAATAGGTCAGGATCAGCAGCGAGATCAGGAACACCGATCCGGAAGCGACAAGCGCCAACCAGCGCGAGGAACTCGCGACCTGCTCAGGGGTACCCCGGACCGTGAGGATGAACGCCACCCCAAGCAGGGGGCCGAACGTCACGATCGTCAGAAGCCATTGTTCGAGCATCGGCTCAACCCCCGAAGGCCAGGTACCAGGAGATCAGCGCGACGACGCCGATCAGCATGGCGAATGCGTAGTGGTAGAGATAGCCGGTCTGCAGCCGGGCCACCTGCCCGGCGCACCACCGGGCCATGGCGCTCACGCCGTCCGGCCCGAAACCGTTGATGATGGTTCCATCGCCGGTCTTCCAGAAGGCAAGACCCGCCTGCCAGGAACGCTTCACGAACAACCAGTCGTACAGCTCGTCGAAGTACCACTTGTTCAGCAGGAACAGGTACACGGGACGGATCGCCGCCGTCACCTTTCCCGGAATCTCCGGCTTCATGATGTAGGCGAAGTACGCCGCGCCGATGCCGATCACGCCGACCACGAGAGGCAACAGCTTGACCCAGGTCGGGACATGGTGCGCCGCCTCGATGGCGTTGTTCTCTTCCAGGATCTTGATGGCCGAGCCCCAGAAGGCGTCCATGTGGTGGCCGACGAAATACTCGTAGCCGACGAACCCGCTGATCACCGCCCCGATCGCCAGCACGATCAGCGGCGCCAGCATGACCGGCGGCGACTCGTGGGCATGGTCGAAGGTGTGCTTGTCCATCCTCGGCTTGCCGTGGAAGGTCATGAACAGGAGGCGCCAGGAATAGAAAGCCGTCAGCAGGGCCGCGGCGATGCCGCACCAAAAGGCAAAGGTGCCGGCCCCGGTATGCGCGGCGAACGCCGACTCCAGGATCATGTCCTTGGAGTAGTAGCCGGCAAAGAACGGGATACCCGCCAGCGCCAAAGACCCTATCCAGAACATGGCGTAGGTCCAAGGCACCTTGCGCCAGATCCCACCCATGTTGCGCATATCCTGCTCGTCATGCAGCGCATGGATGACGGAACCGGCGGACAAGAACAGCAGCGCCTTGAAGAAGGCGTGAGTCATGAGGTGGAAAATCGCCGCCGGATACGCCGAGACACCGAGGGCGAAGAACATGTAGCCGAGCTGCGAGCAGGTCGAATAGGCGATGACCCGCTTGATATCGTTCTGAGTTGTGCCGACGGTGGCGGCGAAGAACGCCGTCGCCGCACCGACCACCGTCACCACGACCAAGGCTGTCGGCGCGTACTCGAACAGCGGCGACATGCGCGCCACCAGGAACACACCGGCGGTCACCATGGTCGCGGCGTGGATGAGCGCCGAAACCGGAGTCGGGCCTTCCATGGCATCCGGCAACCAGGTGTGCAGACCGAGCTGGGCCGATTTACCCATGGCGCCGATGAACAACAGGATGGCGATCACGGTCAGCGCGTCCACCTGATCCCACCACAGGAACCCGAAGGTGGTCCCGGCCATCTCCGGCGCGGCGGCGAAGATCGCATCGAAACTCACCGCATCGAACAGCAGGAAACAGCCGAAGATACCGAGCGCAAACCCGAAGTCGCCGACCCGGTTGACCACGAAGGCCTTGATCGCCGCGGCATTCGCGGAGGGCCGGTCATACCAGAAGCCGATCAGCAGGTAGGAGGCGACGCCCACGCCCTCCCAACCGAAAAACAGCTGAATCAGGTTGTCAGCGGTCACCAGCATCAGCATGGCGAAGGTAAAAAACGACAGATACGCCATGAACCGCGGGATCGACGCGTCATGGCTCATGTAGCCGACCGAGTAGACGTGGACGCAGGACGAAACGACGGTGACCACGACCACCATCACGGCGGTCAGCGTGTCCCAGCGCAACGCCCAGCTCGCCTCGAAGCTGCCGCTGTCGATCCAGGTAAAGAGCTCGACTGTCCGGGACTGACCCTGGATCGCAACTTCCCAGAACGCGACGACCGCGAGGCCGGCCGAGATCAGCATGGCGCCGCAGGTGACGATCTGCGCGCCCCGGTCCCCAAGCTTCTTGTTTCCGAATCCGGCGATGAGCGCGGCGATGAGCGGAAGGAAGACGATCGCGGCGTACATGCGCTCAGCCCTTCATCAGATTGATGTCGTCGACCGCGATCGAGCCGCGGTTGCGGAAGAACACCACCAGGATCGCGAGCCCGATCGCCGCCTCCGCGGCGGCGACGGTCAGCACGAACACCGCGAACACCTGACCGACCAGATCGCCCAGTTCGGTCGAGAAAGCGACGAAGTTGATGTTGACGGCCAGCAGCATGAGCTCGACCGACATCAGGATGATGATCACGTTCTTCCGGTTCAGGAAAATGCCGAAGATCCCGAGGGTGAACAGGATCGCGGCGACCGTCAGATAGTGGCCAAGAGCGATTTCCATCATCAGACCCCTCCCCCGCGGGTCACCTTGACGACTTCGACCACGTCCTCGGGGCGGCGCAGGTTCTGCTCGTCGATCGACTGCCGCTTCACGCCCGGACGGCTACGCAGGGTAAGCACGATCGCCCCGATCATCGCCACCAGAAGCACCAGACCGGCCGCCTGGAACGCCAGGACATACTGGGTATAGATAACCTGGCCGAGTGCCTCGGTGTTGGTCACTCCCTCCGGGATCGGCGCGGCGCCGGAGGCGGTTACCTCGGGCGAGAACGTCCAAACGCCGGCCACCAGGACCAGTTCGGCGAGCAGTACGAGACCGATCAGCCCCCCAACCGGCAGATAGCGGGCGAAGCCCTGACGAAGCTCGACGAAGTTGATGTCGAGCATCATGACGACGAACAGGAACAGAACCGCGACGGCGCCGACATAGACCACAACCAGGATCATCGCCAGGAACTCAGCGCCCATCAGGACGAAAAGGCCGGCAGCATTGAAGAATGCCAGGATCAGGAACAGCACCGAATGCACCGGATTGCGCGATGTGACCACCATCACGCCCGATGCGACCGCCACGAAGGCGAACAGGTAGAAGACTAAGGCCTGTAGAGCCATGCCGATCCCTTTCCCCGGTCTTTCGACCCGATACCGGTCTCACGCCGACCGGTTATCCCGCATTCCAAACCCGTTATTCCAACCCGACCTCAGCGATACGGCGCGTCTGCCGTCAGGTTGCGGCTGATTTCGACCTCCCACCGGTCGCCGTTCGAGAGGAGCTTGTCCTTGTTGTAGAACAGCTCTTCCCGCGTTTCGGTCGCGAACTCGAAGTTCGGTCCCTCGACGATGGCATCCACCGGGCAGGCCTCCTGGCAGAAACCGCAATAGATGCACTTCGTCATATCGATGTCGTATCGCGTCGTCCGGCGCGAGCCGTCTTCCCGCGGTTCCGCCTCGATCGTGATCGCCTGCGCCGGGCAGATCGCCTCGCAGAGCTTGCAGGCGATGCAGCGTTCCTCGCCGTTCGGATAGCGGCGAAGCGCGTGTTCGCCCCGGAAACGCGGGCTGAGCGGTCCCTTTTCGTAGGGGTAGTTCAGCGTCACCTTCGGGCGGAAGAAGTACTTCAGCGTCAACGCCATTCCGCTGACCAGCTCGGCCAGCAGCATGCTCTTGGCGCGGTATTGCACGGAAGCCATGGCTTAGCCTCTTCCTTTCCTCACGGAACCCAGTCGAAGGCCACGAGCACGCCAGCGGTGATCACCACCCACAGCAGCGAGAGCGGCAGGAAGACCTTCCAGCCGAGACGCATGAGCTGATCGTAGCGATAGCGCGGGAACGTCGCGCGGACCCAAAGGAACACGAACAGGATCAGGGAGATCTTCAGCATGAACCAGATCGGACCCGGAACCCAATTGAACGGAGCGATATCGAACGGCGGCAGCCACCCCCCGAGGAACAGCACCACCGTGATGCCGCTCATCAGGATCATGTTCGCGTACTCGCCGAGGAAGAACAGCGCGAAACTCATCGACGAGTATTCGACGAAGTAGCCGGCGACCAGCTCCGACTCGCCCTCCGGCAGGTCGAACGGTGCGCGGTTCGTCTCGGCCAGCGCCGATATGAAGAACACGACGAACATCGGCAGCAGCGGAATGGCGAACCAAACGGTGCGCTGCGCCTCGACGATCGCCGTCAGATTCAGCGAGCCCACGCAGAGCAGAACGGTGATGATCACGAAGCCGATGGAAACCTCGTAAGACACCATCTGCGCCGCCGAGCGGAGCGCACCCAGGAACGCGTATTTAGAGTTCGACGCCCAACCGGACATGATCACGCCGTAGACGCCGAGCGAACTGATCGCGAAGAGATACAGAACGCCGACATTGATATCGGCCAGCACCATGCCCTCGCCGAACGGAATAACCGCCCAGGCGATCAGGCTGAGCACGAAGGTCAGCATCGGCGCCAGCAGGAAGATGATCTTGTTCGCGCCCGCCGGAAGGATCGTCTCCTTGGAGAGCAGTTTCAGCGCGTCGGCGAACGGCTGAAACAGGCCGAACGGACCGACCACGTTCGGCCCCTTGCGCAACTGGATCGCGCCGATGACCTTGCGCTCGAAATAGGTGAGGTACGCGACCGCCACCAGAAGCGGAACCACGACCGCCAGGATCTGGGCGACGATGATCGCCCCCGGGATCACGTATGTGTCGACAAACTCCATTGCCCGCGCCCTGCCCCGCCGCTTATCCGTCCGTCCCGGTCGCCGCGGCGCCAGTCCCATCGCCAGGGCGCTTCGGAAGCACGAAGGCCTCCGTACACTCGGCCATCGTCTTGGACGCCCGGCTGATCGGGTCGGTCATGTAGAAGTTATCGACCGGATAGGCAAACGGTGCGCCGTCCATGCTGCCGGCCTTACCGAAGTCGCCCCATTCGGCGGCTTCGATCGTATCGATCGCCGCGAAGGTCGGATGGTCCTGCCGCAGCGCCGCCCGAACGTCGTCCAGCGTCGTGAACGGAAGTGTCTTGCCGACCGCCTCGGACAGGGCGCGAACGATCTTCCAGTCCTCGCGCGCCTCGCCCGGCGGGAACGCGGCGGAAACGCCCATCTGCACCCGGCCTTCCGTGTTGACGTAGAGCCCGTCCTTCTCGGTATAGGCGGCGCCGGGCAGGATCACGTCGGCGCCATGGGCGCCGCGGTCGCCGTGGTGCCCCTGATAGACCACGAAGGCGTCGCCGAAATCGCCGTCGACCTCGTCCGCGCCGAGCAGATAGACCAGTTTCACGTCCCCGGACTTCGCACCGGCGACGATTCCCGCCACGTCGCGGCCACCCTCGCCCGGCAGGAAGCCCATATCCAGGCCGGCCACGCGGGAGGCGGCCGTGTGCAGGACATTGAAGCCGTTCCAGCCGGGAACCTCGTTGCCCTCCTCGTCCTGCGACGCCGCGACGATCATGCCGGTGTCGTCGGCGATCTTGCGCGCGGCGGCGAGAACGGCGGCGCCGTCCTCCCGGGCCAGCGCGCCCATGCCGACGATGAGCATCGGCCGCTTGGCGTCCTTCAGGACCTTGGCGAAGGCGTGGCTGCCGTCCGCGACCTCGGCCAGGGTCTTCGGCCCCGCGCCCAGATGCTCGACGTCGTAGGTCAGGTCGACGGGGGCGCCGATCATCCCGATCGAGATCGGACCCTGGAGCCACCGCTTGCGGATGCGGGCGTTGACCAGCGACGCCTCCCAGCGCGGGTTCGTCCCGATCAGCAGAAGCGCATCGGCCCGTTCGATACCGGCGATTGTCGTATTGAACACGTAGCCGGCGCGCGGACCGCCGCCGATCTTTGCGCCGTCCTGCCGGCAGTCGATGTTGCCGGACCCGAGAGCGCCCATCAGCCGCTTCAGCGCGTACATCGATTCGGCGTCGACCGTGTCTCCTGCGATGGCCGCCATTTGGCCGCCGGACACCCCTTTCATCGCACCGGCCACGGCGGCAAACGCCTCCGGCCAGGACGCGGGCTGAAGCTTACCGTCCTTGCGGACATAGGGCCGATCAAGACGCTGGCGCTTGAGCCCGTCGCAGGCGTAGCGCGTCTTGTCGGAGATCCATTCCTCGTTCACGTCCTCATGCAGGCGGGGCAGGACGCGCAGGACCTCGGATCCCCGGGCGTCCACCCGGATGTTGGAGCCGACCGCGTCCATCACGTCGACCGTCTCCGTCTTCTTCAGCTCCCAGGGACGGGCGACGAAGGCGTAAGGCTTGGACGTCAACGCGCCGACGGGGCACAGATCGATCACGTTTGCCGAGAGCTCGCTGTCGATCGCCTTCTCGAGATACGTGGTGATCTCGGCATCCTCGCCCCGGTTCAGCATCCCCATATCGGTCACGCCGGCGATCTCGGTAGAGAACCGGACGCAGCGGGTGCAGTGGATGCAGCGGGTCATGATCGTCTTGACCAGCGGGCCCATGTGCTTGTCCGTGACCGCCCGCTTGTTCTCGTCGTAGCGCGACGAGTGGAAACCGTACCCCATGGCCTGGTCCTGCAGATCGCATTCGCCGCCCTGGTCGCAGATCGGGCAATCCAGCGGGTGGTTGATCAGCAGGAACTCCATCGTGCCCTTCTGGGCTTTTCGTGCGACTTCCGACTTGGTGTGGATCACCATGCCGTCGCCCGCCGGGAAGGCGCAGGACGCGATCGGCTTCGGCGCCTTTTCCATCTCGACCAGGCACATGCGGCAGTTGCCCGCGATCGACAAGCGGTCGTGGAAGCAGAACCGCGGCACTTCGGCGCCCGCAGCTTCACAAGCCTGCAGTACCGTCGATCCGGCGGGGACCTCGACCTCAACTCCGTCGACTGTCAGCTTCGGCATCGTGCTCTCTCCCGACCTGTCCTGGCCGTTATTCCGCCGCCTGGGCGGTCGTGGTGACCGGTTCGCCCGCTTTATGGGCCGCGATCCGGCGCTCCATCTCCGGCCGGAAATGCCGGATCAGTCCCTGGATCGGCCACGCTGCGGCGTCGCCAAGCGCGCAGATCGTATGCCCCTCGACCTGGCGGGTCACCTCTTCCAGCGTGTCGATCTCCTCTACATCCGCCTCGCCCCGCACCATGCGCTGCATCACCCGATACATCCACCCCGTCCCCTCTCGGCACGGGGTGCATTGGCCGCAGCTCTCATGCTTGTAGAAGGCGCTGAGCCGCGCGATCGCCTTGACCACGTCGGTCTGCTTGTTCATGACGATGACCGCCGCCGTGCCGAGCCCGGAGCGAACCTCGCGCAGCGAATCGAAGTCCATAAGGATGTCGTCACAGGTCGACTTCGGCATGAGCGGGACCGAGGATCCGCCCGGAATCACTGCGAGCAGGTTGTCCCAGCCGCCGATAACGCCGCCGGCATGCTTCTCGATCAGTTCCTTGAGCGGGATGCCGAGTTCTTCCTCGACATTGCAGGGATTGTTCACATGGCCGGAGATCGAGAAGATCTTCGGACCGGAATTCTTCGGCCGACCGATACCGGCGAACCACTCGGCCCCCCGGCGCATGATCGTCGGCGTCACCGCGATCGACTCGACGTTGTTCACCGTGGTCGGGCAACCGTACAGGCCGACACCGGCCGGGAACGGCGGCTTCAGGCGAGGTTGCCCCTTTTTGCCTTCCAGCGACTCCAGCAGCGCAGTCTCCTCGCCGCAGATGTAGGCGCCCGCGCCACGATGCAGGAAGACGTCGAAGTCGTACCCCGACCCGCAGGCGTTCTTGCCGATGAGGCCGGCGTCATAGGCCTCGTCGATCGCCCGCTGAAGGGCGGCGGCCTCGTTGTAGAACTCGCCCCGGATGTAGATATAGGCGGCGGAAGCGCGCATCGCGTAGCCGCCGACCACGCAGCCTTCGATCAGCTTGTGCGGATCGTGGCGCATGATCTCCCGGTCCTTGCAGGTCCCGGGTTCGGACTCGTCGGCGTTGACCACGAGGTAGTGCGGTTTGTCCTTCACTTCCTTCGGCATGAAGGACCATTTCAGGCCGGTCGGAAAACCGGCGCCGCCACGGCCGCGCAGGCCAGACGCCTTGATCACCTCGACGATGTCCTCCGGGGACATCGCCAGGATCTCCTTGGTGTTGGACCAATCGCCCCGCTTGCGCGCGCCGGCGAGGCTCGGGTCGAACCAACCATAGAGGTTCGTGAAGATACGATCTTCGTCCTTCAGCATCTCAGTCGTCTCCGCCGGCAGATGCCTGTTTCTCGGCGAACCAGGGCGGAACGCCGTCACTGTCCTTCAGGGAAACCAGCGAGGTCGGGCCATCCTTGGACATGGAGCCGCGACGCCCCGCCATCGATCCGACGGCCGGCACGTTGCCGGCCTTCAGGTCGTCGATCAGCTTCGCCGTCAGGTCGTAGTCAAGATCCTCGTAAACGTCATCGTTCACCTGCACGACAGGCGCGTTGGCACAGACGCCGAGGCACTCCACTTCGAGCAAGGTGAACTGACCATCCGCCGTGGAGGTGAAGTTCTTCGACAGGCCGAGTTTGTCCTTGATGCAGCGCATCACGTCGTCAGATCCCCGCAGCCAGCACGGCGTCGTGGTGCAGGCCTGGAGGAACCACTTACCCACCGGCGCGAGATTGAACATCGTGTAGAAGGTCGCAACCTCGAGCACCCGGATGCGCGGCATGTCCAGCGTTTCGGCAATCGCATCGATCGCCTTCAACGGGATCCAGTTGTCGTGTTGCCGCTGCGCCAGATCGAGCAGCGGAATCACGGCGCTCGCCTGACGGCCTTCCGGATATTTCGCGACGATGGTCGCGATCTTGGCCTTGCTGTCATCCGTCCAGGCGAAGCTGTCCGGCTGCTGATGAGCCTCGGCGATCGGTTTGGTACTCATCGGTCGATCTCCCCGAACACGATGTCGAGCGAACCGATGATCGCCACCGTGTCCGCCAGCATGTGCCCGCGCCCCAAAAAGTCCATCGCGGCCAGGAATGCGAACCCAGGCGCGCGGATCTTGCAGCGGTATGGTTTGTTCGAGCCGTCTGAAACCAGGTACACGCCGAACTCGCCTTTCGGCGCCTCGACGGCGGTGTAGGTGTCGCCCTCGGGCACGTGGTAGCCCTCTGTGTAGAGCTTGAAATGGTGGATGAGCGCTTCCATCGAGCGTTTCATCTCGCCGCGTTTCGGCGGCGTGACCTTCTTGTCAGTCGCCTTCACCGGCCCGTCCGGCATCGTCTCGATGCATTGGACGATGATCTTGAGCGACTGGCGCATCTCCTCCACCCGGACCAGATACCGAGCATAACAGTCGCCGGTCTTGCCGATCGGAATATCGAAGTCGAACTCGTCATACGAATCGTACGGCTGGGCAGTCCGTAGATCCCAGGCCGCGCCCGACCCGCGGAGCACCGGCCCTGAGAATCCCAGATCGAGGGCCTCCTCGCGCGTCACGACGCCGATGTCGACAGTGCGCTGCTTGAAGATTCGGTTATTGGTCAGAAGGCTTTCCAGGTCGTCGATGAACTTCGGGAAGTTATCGGCCCAGGTCTTGATATCTTCGAGCAGCCCCGCCGGCAGGTCCTGATGCACGCCGCCCGGGCGGAAATACGCCGCATGCAGACGCGCCCCGGACGCCCGCTCGTAGAACTCCATGAGCTTCTCTCGCTCCTCGAAGCCCCACAGAAGCGGCGTCATGGCGCCGACGTCGAGTGCAAAAGTCGTGATGTTCAGCAGATGGTTCAGGATGCGGCCGATCTCAGCGTACAGAACACGGATGTACTGGCCGCGCTTCGGCACCTCCAGTCCGAGCAGCTTCTCCACCGCGAGCGCGTAGGCATGTTCCTGATTCATCGGCGCGACATAGTCGAGCCGATCGAAATAGGGCACCGCCTGGAGGTAGGTCTTGTGCTCGATCAGCTTCTCGGTGCCGCGGTGCAGCAAACCGATATGCGGATCGGCCCGCTCCACGACCTCCCCGTCCATCTCCAGCACGAGACGCAGAACTCCGTGGGCCGCCGGATGCTGGGGCCCGAAGTTCATGGTGAGCGGTTTGATCTGCGATTCGGCCATCAGCTTGCCGCCTCTTCCCCGGTCTTCTCGTCGGCCTTCTCATCGCCCGGCAGCAGCGACCGCGCGCCTTCCCACGGACTCAGGAAATCGAAATTGCGGAATTCCTGCACCAGCTTCACCGGCTCGTAGACCACCCGCTTCTGCTCGTCGTCGTAGCGGACTTCTACGTAGCCGGTCAGCGGGAAGTCTTTCCGCATCGGATGCCCCTCGAACCCGTAGTCGGTCAGGATTCGGCGCAGGTCCGGATGTTCGGAAAAGAAGATGCCGAAGAGGTCCCAGGTCTCGCGCTCCCACCAATTGGCCGAACTGAAGACAGCCGTCGCCGACGGAACGGGCGTGTTCTCGTCGGTCGCCGTCTTCAGGCGGATGCGCGTGTTCTGACTGATGGAGAGGAGATTGTAGACGACGTCGAACCGCGGCTCTCGCTCCGGAAAATCGACGCCGCAGACATCCATCAGCGCCTTGAATTGGCACTGGTTGTCATCCCTGAGGAACGTCAGGACCTTGATCAGGTTGTTCGATGCGCAGCGCAGCGCCAGCTCGCCGTTGCCGACCGTCACGTCGCTGACGTCATCGCCGAGCTGCGTCTCGATGTATCCGGCCAGATCCTTGAGCGCGGATGTCGTCTCGTTTGGCGTCGCCGTCTCCATGTCGTCGCTCGCCTCGTCCTTGCTGTTTAGCGGCGGGAACCCGCCTGCATCCTTCTAGAGCCCGCGATCAGCGGGCGATCGTCGCGGTCCGGCGGATCTTCCGCTGAAGCTGCATCACTCCATAGAGCAAAGCTTCTGCGGTCGGCGGGCACCCGGGTACGTAGATGTCGACGGGCACGATACGGTCGCACCCCCGCACCACCGAATAGGAGTAGTGGTAGTAGCCGCCGCCATTGGCGCAGGACCCCATGGAAATCACCCATCTCGGCTCGGCCATCTGGTCGTAGACCTTGCGCAGGGCGGGCGCCATCTTGTTCGTCAGCGTGCCGGCGACGATCATAACATCCGACTGGCGCGGGCTCGGGCGGAAGATCAGCCCGAACCTGTCGAGATCGTAGCGGCTGGCCGCTGTGTGCATCATTTCGACAGCGCAGCAGGCAAGGCCAAAGGTCATCGGCCATAGCGAACCGGTGCGGGCCCAATTGAAGAGCTTGTCCGCCTGGGCGATGACGAATCCCTTCTCCTGAAGCTCGTCACCGACGGCCGAGAGAACCGCATCCTGGTCGCTGCCCTGCGGCAGCGGGCGGTCGGACTGCATCACTCCCATTCCAGGGCTCCCTTCTTCCACTCGTAGACGAAGCCGATCGTCAGAACCCCGAGGAACGCCATCATCGACCAGAAGCCGAACAACCCGATATCGCCAAGGGACACCGCCCACGGGAACAGGAAGGCCACCTCGAGGTCGAAAATGATGAAGAGGATCGCGACCAGATAGAACCGGACGTCGAACTGCCGACGCGAATCGTCGAATGCCTCGAAACCGCACTCGTAGGCGGAGAGCTTCTCCGAATCGGGTCGCTGCGTACCGACGATCAGCGACGCCACGACGATGACGACGGCAAGGCCGACGGCGATCATAAGGAATACCAGGATAGGCAGGTATTCGGTCAGCATGGCGTCCATGGGGAAGTCCCCTTTTGTCTCTACGGCTTTAGCGCCGTTTCCTGCGGTCCGTCAAAACGGTCGAAACCCGCTCCGCACAATGCGGCGGACTATAGTGCGGTGCAACCCGTTTCGGAAGGCCGTTGGTCAAAATCCGGGCGCGGCCAAAACGCGCGGATCCGGACGGGGCGCAACGGAAACGCGCCCGATCCTGGACCGGTCCGAAACAAAGGGTTGTCGGAGGATGGCGGGAGTGACGGGACTCGAACCCGCGGCCTCTGGCGTGACAGGCCAGCGCTCTAACCGACTGAGCTACACCCCCTCCGGGCGACGACCGAGCCGCTGAGAGAACCAAGCGGTCCGGCGCGTCGAGGCGCGTTGTGTACGCGCTCCCCCTGGGGCTGTCAACAACCCTGAAAGCGGTTTTTTCCGGAACCCCATTTTCGCTTGTGGCCATACCTGACCGCCCCCCTTTTCCCCGCATCCTCAACCGGAGCAAATCGGGTTAGACTGAACGCGTGACGTTACGCCAGCCTCGCGGGGGCAAGTTTGGACCAGATGACACCCGGCGACTACGAGCGCCTTCTCAAGCTGATCAATATGCTCGGCAGCGACAGCGACGGCGAGGTGGTGAACGCTGCCGGCGCGATCAATCGGCTGTTGAACGCCCACGGGCTCGCCTGGAGCGACATCCTACTCCCACGAAAACTGCTGCCGGTGCGGGCGAACGCCCCGGAGGATGCCGATGTGGCGGCGGACGCGCCTGCTTCGGAAGATATCGGTCCTCCACCGCTCGGCCAGGCGACGCCGCAACAGATGTACGACTTCCTCATGGCCAGCGGTCATGTCTCGACCGAGACCAAGCGCGATATCAGACGTCATGCCGACGCCGTCCGGAACGGGAGAATCAGTCCGGAGGTCCGAGGCGAACTGCAGACTATGTACAACTACGCCATTCTCCGCCGCACATATATCTGACCGGACGCCGAGACGAATCAGATGAAGGAGTCAGATCTCTACGCGCCGGTGAAACGCTTCCTCGAAGCGCGGGGTTTCGACGTCAAGGCGGAGATAAGGGGCTGCGATGTGGTGGCCCGCCTGCCCGATCCCGACTCCCCGCCCCTGATTGTCGAACTGAAGACCGTCTTCTCGCTCGATCTCATACTCCAGGGCATAGACCGGCAACGGATGGCGGACGACGTCTACATCGCGGTTCCCGCCCCGGACACCGTCGCCAAACGGCGCAACTGGCGAAGCCGTCGTCGCGCGGTCATTCGTCTCTGCCGCCGGCTGGAACTCGGTTTGATGCTGGTCACCCCGAGCCAAGCCGATGCGGCACGCGCGGTTGACGTCTTGGTCGAGCCGGACCCCTACAGGCCACGCCCGGATCGGAAAGCCAGGCATCGTCTGACGACCGAATTCACGCGCCGCGACGGAGATCCCAACATCGGCGGGATCTCCCGGCGAACGATCATAACGGCCTATCGTCAGGAGGCGCTTCGCTGCGCCGCTTGCCTGGAATCGGGTCCCCGGCCTGTCGCCGAGATCCGCAGCGAATCGCAGGTCGAACGTGCCGCCGCAATCCTGCAGAGGAACTACTACGGATGGTTCGCTCGCGAGAAACGCGGTGTCTACCGGCTGACAGAGAGAGGAGCCGCAGACCTTTCCAGCAATCGCGGACAGGTCTAACGGACAGGCTGCGGAAGCGTCCGCAGCCCAGGAGTCCCTGAAACGATAGCGGAGTCTGTGGTGGGCGGTGACGGGTTCGAACCGCCGACCTAGCGGGTGTAAACCGCTCGCTCTCCCAGCTGAGCTAACCGCCCCCCAGAACAGGCTGCACTTTGGCACAGCCGCGGCAGCGCCGAAAATGAAAACGCCAGCCTCCCTGAGAAGGCTGGCGTCTCAAAGACCAGGAAACCGTCTTAGTTGACGGCGTCCTTCAGTCCTTTGCCCGGCTTGAACTTCGGCAGCTTGGAAGCCGGAATGTTGATCTTTTCGCCGGTCCGCGGGTTGCGGCCCTCGCTGGCGGCGCGCGCAGCGACGGAGAAGGTACCAAAACCGACGAGACGGACATCGCCGCCCGACTTCAGAACACCGGTGATCGAATCAAACACCGCGTCAACAGCTTTGGCCGCATCGGACTTGGAGAGGTCGGCCGCCTCAGCGACCTGAGCAATAAGATCATTCTTGTTCACGTTAAGAGCCCCCCAATGTGGCTGGGTAAATCATAAGCGGCGCGTCGTCCTAGCAACGCATGCGGGGCAGACTCTATGCCGCACATTCCGCGTCCGTCAACTTTCCTGAGGAGCAGAATTCAAGGTTTTCTGCGGTTTTCGAGCTTGACTTCAAGGCCAAACCGCTTCGCCACCACCAAAAACGCAAACCGGCCGCTCCATAATCGGAGCGGCCGGTCCGTCATTTGAGAAAAAAACGAAAGGATCAGTGAGTCACCAAACCCTCGACACCTTCCGGCTTGGCCGGCTTCCCCACGGGATCGATGGCCGTGCCATCCGGATCAAGCGATGCCGGGTCGATCGGTACCGGTTGCGAGATCAACGCGTGGCCGATCACTTCCTCTACCGTCGAGACCGGCAAAATCTTCATGCCTTTCTTGACGTTATCGGGAATCTCGGACAGGTCCTTCTCGTTGTCCTTCGGGATCAGCACGGTCTTCAGACCGCCGCGCAGAGCGGCAAGCAGCTTCTCCTTCAGGCCACCGATCGGCAGCACCCGACCGCGCAACGTGATCTCTCCAGTCATGGCGACATCCCGGCGCACCGGAATCCCGGTAAGCACCGAGACGATGGAGGTCACCATTGCAACACCGGCCGACGGTCCGTCTTTTGGCGTCGCCCCTTCCGGCACATGGACGTGGATATCTCGGGAACTGATGACCGTCGGCTGGATTCCGAAGGTCAGAGAGCGCGATTTGACGAACGACTCGGCCGCCTGAACCGACTCCTTCATAACGTCGCCGAGCTTACCCGTCGACGTCACCTTCCCCTTGCCCGGCAACGTCAGCGCCTCGATCGACAGCAACTCGCCGCCAACCTCGGTCCAAGCCAACCCGGTCGTAACACCGACCAGATCCTTTTCCTCGACCTCGCCGTACCGGTAGCGGCGAACGCCGGCGAACTTATCGAGGTTCTTGGGCGTGACCGAAACCCGCTTCTTGCCGTTCTGGACGATCTCCTTGACCGCCTTTCGAGCCAGGTTCGCCAACTCGCGTTCGAGATTCCGAACGCCGGCCTCGCGGGTGTAGTAGCGGATCAGGTCATAGAGAGCGTCATCCGAGATCGTCCATTCGCCCTTGCGCAGGCCATGATCGGCGATCTGCTTCTCGATCAGATGCCGGCGGGCGATCTGGACCTTCTCGTCCTCGGTATAGCCCGAGAGCCGGATGATCTCCATGCGGTCGAGCAGCGGCTGCGGCATACGCAACGTGTTCGCCGTGGTCACGAACATGACGTCCGACAGATCGTAGTCCACCTCGAGATAGTGGTCCTGGAAACTGTTGTTCTGTTCCGGATCCAGCACTTCGAGCAGGGCCGATGACGGGTCGCCCCGATAGTCCTGCCCCAGCTTGTCGATCTCGTCGAGCAGGAACAGCGGATTGGAGGTCTTGGCCTTCTTCATGCCCTGGATGACCTTGCCCGGCAACGCGCCGATATAGGTCCGCCGGTGCCCGCGGATCTCCGCTTCATCCCGCACACCGCCGAGCGACATCCGGACGAAGTTCCGTCCGGTCGCCTTGGCGATCGACTTGCCGAGAGACGTCTTGCCGACGCCCGGCGGGCCGACGAGGCACAGGATTGGGACCTTCACCTTGCCCACGCGTGCCTGTACCGCGAGATATTCCAGGATCCGCTCTTTGACCTTCTCCAAACCGTAGTGATCGGCGTCCAACACCGTCTCGGCATGGGAGATGTCTTTCTTGATCTTGGACCGCTTCTTCCAAGGGATGCTGACCAGCCAGTCGAGGTAGTTCCGCACCACCGTCGCCTCGGCCGACATCGGGCTCATGTTGCGAAGCTTCTTGAATTCCTGGAGCGCCTTCTCGCGCGCCTCCTTCGTGAGCTTGGTCTTGTTGATCTGTTCCTCGAGATCGGCCAGATCGTCGCGGCCCTCGTCGGTCTCGCCGAGTTCCTTCTGAATGGCCTTCATCTGCTCGTTCAGATAGTACTCACGCTGAGTCTTCTCCATCTGACGCTTGACTCGCGAGCGGATGCGCTTCTCGACCTGGAGCACACCGATCTCGCCTTCCATGAACCCATAGACACGCTCCAAGCGCTCCATGACGCCGGCGGTCTCTAGCAGTTCCTGCTTGTCCGAAATCTTGAGCGCCAGATGCGAGGCGATGGTATCGGCGAGCTTGGCTGGCTCTTCTATTTGGTTAACCGAAACAAGCACTTCCGGCGGAATCTTCTTATTCAGCTTGATGTACTGCTCGAATTGGCCGACCACGGCCCTCGACAATGCCTCGACCTCCTGTTCATCGCCATCCTGCTCGGCGATGACCTCGGCCTCGGCTTCGAAGAAAGCGACAGTGGAGGTGTAGCTATTGATCCGGGCACGCTCGCCACCCTCGACAAGCACCTTCACAGTACCGTCCGGCAACTTCAAAAGCTGCAAAACGGTCCCGATGGTGCCGATGTCATAGATGTCGTCTGGGGACGGATCGTCGTCAGCGGCATTGCGCTGAGTTACGAGCAGGATCTTCTTGTCGTCCTGCATGACGTCCTCAAGCGCTCGCACGGACTTATCGCGCCCCACGAAGAGCGGCACGATCATGTGCGGGAACACCACGATGTCCCGGAGCGGAAGGACGGGATAGACCTCGTTTCCTGCGGTCACGTCAATTGGCCTCGAAATAAGCGCCTCCCCCGCGACGGAAGTCGATTGTCGTCACACAGGGCGGGGGATGAACCCTGCGCACAAGATCCTTAAGTGGCGCGCGGACCCCCGAGGATCAAGGCATTGGGCGTCACGCGCCTGCGTTGACGTCCTCGCGGCGCTCGCCATGAACGAAGATCGGCTTGGCGCCGGCGGAGACCACATCGCCGTTGATGATGATCTCCTCCACGTCCTCTGCTCCGGGAAGGTCGTACATCGGATCGAGCAGAATGCTCTCCATGATCGACCGCAGCCCCCGGGCGCCGGTCTTCCGCTCAATCGCCTTCTTGGCAATGGCAGACAGCGCGTCCTCGCGGAACTCGAGCTTCACGTCCTCCATCTCGAACAGCCGCTGGTACTGCTTCACCAGGGCGTTCTTCGGCTGGGTGAGGATCTCGATCAATGCTTCCTCGTCCAGATCCTCGAGTGTCGCGATCACCGGCAGGCGGCCGACGAACTCGGGAATCAACCCAAATTTCAGAAGATCCTCGGGCTCGACCCCGCGCAGGATCTCGCCGGTGCGTCTATCGTCCGGCGCACGCACATCGGCGCCGAAACCGATCGAGGAGCCCTTGGAACGGTTCGAGATGATCTTCTCGAGGCCGGCGAAGGCGCCGCCGCAGATGAAGAGAATGTTCGTGGTGTCGACCTGCAGGAATTCCTGCTGCGGATGCTTGCGCCCACCCTGTGGCGGGACGGAGGCGACGGTCCCCTCCATGATCTTCAGCAGTGCCTGCTGGACGCCCTCGCCCGACACGTCGCGCGTGATCGAGGGATTGTCCGACTTACGGCTGATCTTATCGACCTCGTCGATATAGACGATGCCCCGCTGGGCCCGCTCGACATTGTAGTCGGCCGCCTGCAGCAGTTTGAGGATGATGTTTTCGACATCCTCGCCGACATACCCCGCTTCCGTGAGCGTGGTCGCGTCCGCCATCGTGAAGGGAACATCAATTATGCGGGCGAGCGTCTGCGCCAACAGGGTCTTTCCGCAACCGGTCGGACCGACTAGCAGAATGTTGGACTTAGCCAGCTCCACATCGTTGTTCTTCTGCCCGTGGGCCAAGCGCTTGTAGTGGTTGTGCACCGCTACCGAAAGTATGCGCTTCGCCACATATTGGCCGATGACGTAATCGTCCAACACCTGGCAGATATCCTGGGGCGTCGGCACGCCATCGCGGGACTTCACCAGCGTCGTCTTGTGCTCCTCGCGGATGATGTCCATGCACAGCTCGACGCATTCGTCGCAAATGAACACCGTCGGGCCCGCGATAAGCTTGCGGACCTCATGCTGGCTCTTTCCGCAGAACGAGCAGTAGAGGGTGTTCTTGGACTCGCTGGAGCCGCTGCCGCTACCAGATTTGCTCATGGTTCTCGGCCCTGTTGATCTGTTCCATCAGGTCTATGTTAGCCAACCGGCTCGCATAGTCACAATGCGAAATATCCCACATCACTAGTAAACAACCCTTTACCAGCGAACTTGCGCGGGAAACCGGATACGGCCATGTGCGACGGTCGGTCAAACCCGACCGTCAGCCCGCGTCGTCTTCGACCGGCGCCGGGCGCTTCTCGATCACCTCGTCGATGATCCCGAAGCCCTTTGCCGCTTCCGGCGTCATGAAGTTGTCGCGCTCCATGGCCTTCTCGATATCGTCGAGTTTCTGCCCGGTATGCTTCACGTAGATCTCGTTTAGCCGAGCCCGCACGGCCAGAATCTCGCGCGCGTGGATCTCGATGTCCGTCGCCTGGCCCTGGAACCCGCCTGAGGGCTGATGAACCATGATCCGGGCGTTCGGCAGCGCATAGCGCTTGCCGGGAGCACCGGCCGTCAGCAGCAACGACCCCATGGACGCCGCCTGACCGATGCACACGGTCGACACATCCGGCCGGATGTACTCCATGGTGTCGTACATCGCCAAGCCCGAGGTCACCACGCCGCCCGGCGAGTTGATGTACATGGAGATGTCCTTGGTCGGGTTCTCCGCCTCGAGGAACAGCAGCTGGGCGCACACGACACTGGCTACGGCGTCGTTGACCGGTCCCATCACGAAGATGATCCGCTCCTTCAGGAGGCGCGAATAGATGTCATAGGCCCGCTCGCCGCGGTTGGTCTGTTCGACCACCATCGGCACCAGAGAGTTCATATACATATCGGCCGGGTTGGCCATCGTGCCTCTTCCTTCGTCCGGTTGGTCGCGGGCCGTTGCCCGACCCCTTCAATATGGTTCCTCAAAGGCGCCGGCACCAGCCCGTCGGTTACCGACGCCTTTTGGATCAGGATGCTCCGTCCGCCTCGGCGTCGGATTCGGCGGCCTTCTTCTTCGGCTTCGACGTCGTCTTGGCCTTCGTCGTGCCAGCCTTGGCCTTGGGAGCGGCCTTCTTCTTGGCCGGTTTCTTCTCGGTAGTGTCGGCCGCCGCCTCACCCGAGTCATCGGCATCCGGGTCCCGGAACAACTCCTCGGCGCTCACGGTCTTGTCTGTGACCTTGGCCATCTCGACCACGAAGTCGACGACCTTATCCTCGAACAAGGGCGCGCGGACCTGGGCCAACGCTTGAGGGTTCTGCTGATAGTAGTCGAAGACAAATCGCTCCTGACCGGGGAAACGGGCGGCCTGCTGCTGAATCGCCATGGTGACTTCCTGGTCGGTGACCTGGATGTTGTTCTGACGACCCACTTCGGAAAGCAGCAAACCAAGCCGCACGCGGCGTTCGGCGATCGACCGGTACTCGGCACGGTCCTCATCGCTGAGCTTCGCATCGTCCGGCTCGGCGTCAGCCCCACTCCCATGGTCGTGATCGTGCCCGTGGTCATGATCGTGCCCGTGGTCATGATCGTGCCCGTGGTCATGATCGTGCCCGTGGTCATGATCGTGCCCGTGGTCATGATCGTGCCCGTGGTCATGATCGTGCCC
>JANSYS010000084.1 GCA_024742275.1 Alphaproteobacteria bacterium
CATGTCCAAGGAAAAGTTCGAGCGGACGAAGCCCCACGTGAACGTGGGCACGATCGGTCACGTCGACCACGGGAAGACGACGCTGACGGCTGCGATCACTTCCCGCCAGGCGCACAAGGGTCTGGCCGAGAAGATGGACTTCGCGAACATCGACAAGGCTCCGGAAGAGCGCGAGCGCGGCATCACGATCGCGACTGCGCACGTGGAGTACGAGTCGGAAGGTCGTCACTACGCTCACGTCGACTGCCCCGGCCACGCGGACTACGTGAAGAACATGATCACGGGCGCTGCTCAGATGGACGGCGCGATCCTGGTCGTGTCTGCGGCGGACGGCCCGATGCCCCAGACGCGCGAGCACGTTCTTCTCGCTCGGCAGGTGAACGTTCCGCACATCGTGGTGTTCCTGAACAAGGTGGACCAGGTGGACGACGAGGAGCTGCTCGAGCTGGTCGAGATGGAGATCCGCGAGCTGCTGTCGAACTACGACTTCCCGGGCGACGACATCCCGATCATCAAGGGTTCGGCGCTGAACGCGGGCGAGAACTCGGCCGACGACGCGGCGAACGCCTGCATCGACGAGCTGATGGACGCGCTGGACGCTTCGATCCCGGAGCCGGAGCGGGACACGGACAAGGACTTCCTGATGCCGATCGAGGACGTGTTCTCGATCACGGGTCGTGGGACGGTGGTGACGGGCCGCGTCGAGGCGGGGACGATCCACCCTGCGGACGAGGTCGAGATCGTGGGCATCAAGGACACGACGAAGACGACGGTGACGGGCGTGGAGATGTTCCGGAAGCTGCTGGACGAGGGTCGCGCGGGCGACAACGTGGGCTGTCTTCTGCGCGGAACGGGCAAGGACGACGTGGAGCGGGGTCAGGTTCTGGCGAAGCCGGGTTCGATCACGCCGCACACGAAGTTCAAGGCTCAGGCGTACATCCTGACGAAGGACGAGGGCGGTCGTCACACGCCGTTCTTCAACGGCTACCGGCCGCAGTTCTACTTCCGGACGACGGACGTGACGGGTGTCGCGAACCTTCCGGACGGAACGGAGATGGTGATGCCGGGCGACAACGTCGAGATGACGGTGGAGCTGATCACGCCGATCGCGATGGACAAGGAGCTCCGGTTCGCGATCCGCGAAGGTGGACGAACCGTCGGATCCGGAGTCGTCTCCGAGGTCATCGAGTA
>JANSYS010000054.1 GCA_024742275.1 Alphaproteobacteria bacterium
AAAGTTTCAGTCCGCCTTCATCGACACCCTGTCCAGCGGCGAGCATGTCGCCCAGATACCGCGCGGCGGGTTCTCGAGCTTGGCCGATGTGATCGTATGGTAAGGCGCCGAGTACAGGGGATAGAGCGGCACGTCCTCGGCCACGATCTGCTGGAACTCTGCGTAGAGCGCCTTGCGCCGCTCCGGGTCCATTTCCCGGCCCGCCGCATCCAGCAACTCATCGACCCGTGCGTTCTCGTACTGCTGGGTGTTCGACCAGATCACGCCGTTCTTGATGTTCGTGGAAAGATAGGTCCGGTGCACGCCGATCACCGGGTCGCCCCAGTTGAAGACGCCGTCCATGGTCATGTCGAATTCCCAGGTCGATACGCGACGGGACCAGGTTGCGAAGTCGGGCGATTGCTGGACGGTGACCTCGATTCCCACCTTCTTCAACTGCGGCTTCATGTATTCCGCCATGGGCTTCATCGCGCCCCAGCCGAAATCGATCACGAGCGGAAAGCGGATGCCGTCGCTGCCCCGGGGATATCCCGCCTCGTCAAGAAGCGCGTTCGCCTTGTCCAGGTCCAGGTCATAGCGGGCCACGTCCGGGTTGTAGAACGGGCTGCCCGGGTGCACGCCGGTCAGCGCCTCGGACGCCAGGCCCAGATAGAGGGCCCTGGTCAGGAAGTCGCGGTCGATTGCATAGGCGATGGCCTGCCGCACCCGAGTGTCTGCCAGCGGTCCCTTCTTGGTGTTGAACGCCAGCCAGTCGATGGACCCGAACCCGGCATAGCCTTCGGGTGACACGACAAGGCCATCGTTCTCGGACATCCGCTTGATGTCCCGCACGTTCTGTTCGAAGGCGCTAAGGTGAAGCTCGCCGTTCTCCAGCCCGATCGCGCGGGCAGAGCCGTCACCGATGATGCGCACCACGATCTCGTCGAGATAGGGCAGGCCCTCGACGAAATAGTCGGGGTTGCGCTCCAGCACCAGGTACTGGCCCTCCACGTATTCCTTGAACCGGAAGGGGCCGGAGCCGATCGGCCGGTCGAGATTGCGCGGGTGGGACTTCATGTCCTGCCCGTCGCCGAAAATGTGCTCGGGGATGACCGGCAAAAGCGCCGGCGACATCGCCAGAAGAATCGCGGGATGCGGCTGGGACAAGCGAATGACGACCGTGTGATCGTCCGGCGTGTCGACACCCGTGACCGGTGCGAACATTGCCTGGAACGGGTGGTTCTTCTGGATCACGTCGATCGAGAACGCAACGTCCTTCGATGTGACCGCTTCCCCGTCATGGAACTTGGCATCCTTGACCAGGTTCAGCGTCACGCTGAGCCCGTCATCTGCGACCGACCATGATTCCGCCAGGTAGGGCTGTGGAGTCCAGCCTTCGTCATAGCGCAGCGGCGAAGCAAATATCTGCGTGCCGGGCTGGCAAGTGCCACTGCCCGACTGGACCGCAGGGTTGAAGTGGCGGGGCTTGCTGGTGACCGTCCACACAAGGCTGCCGCCCTGGACGGCTTCCTGCGCCTGCACCGGGATCGCGCTAGCCGTGATCGACGCGGTCGCCAGAAGCCCTGCCACCAGCGGCGTTGTGCGTCGCATTGCTTGGCCGAGAAACCCCCGCGCCCAAGCCGACGAACCGAACGTTCCGTGCTTTGCCACAGCATACCTCCTGTGCGTGCCTATACGAGACCGCCACTTCGGCAATCTCAGATTGGGAAAGGCTAGTCTCCGCCCATAAGAATTGCAATAAGATAGAAAGTATTTTTTTACGATACTTACGCACATCGGCTTCAGGGACCCAGCAGGGTATCGGCCCGACGGCGGATCGCGTCGGGAGTCGACGACGGGGGATCGGTCCTTTTGTGGGGGGCGCTCCCGAGGGGTTGGCGGACGGCCGCTCCGTGTCACGCCGGGCTGCACGCGGTGACAGCTTCGCTGCCGGGCGCGACGGCGAAACAGGACACCTTATGACCGGGGGACACCTCTGTCAGGCGCGGTTCGGCCGTCCGGCAGATGTCGCGCACCATGGGGCAGCGCGAGGCGAAACGGCAGCCGCGCGGCGGGTTGACCGGATCGGACGGGTCCCCCTGAACGAGGGCCCTGCGTGCAAGGCCACGGCGCGATGGATCCACCGCGGGCACGGCGGACAGCAGCGACTGGGTATAGGGATGGCGCGGGCTTTCGAACAAGTCGCGCCGGGCCGCAAGCTCCACGATCTTGCCCATGTACATCACGGCGACGTCGTCGCACATGTACTGAACCACGCCGAGATCATGGCTGATGAAAAGGAACGTGAGATCGCGTTCCGCCTGCAACCGGCGCAGCAGGTTGAGGATCTGGGCCTGTACCGCCACGTCAAGCGCCGACACCGGCTCGTCGCAGATAATCAGGCTGGGATTCGAGGCAAGCGCCCGGGCGATGCCGATCCTCTGCCGCTGACCGCCGGAGAATTGGTGCGGGAACAGGCGCCTTTGCTCGGGCCGCAGGCCGACCGCCTGGAACAGGGATTCTACGCCCTCGCCAGTACGGTCCTGACGGTTGGCGGCAAGGTTGCGCAGGGGTTCCCGAACGATGTCTTCCGCCCGAAGCCTCGGATTGAGGCTCGAATACGGGTCCTGGAAGATGAATTGCATCTCGGCGCGGCAGCGCCGCAGGCCTGCATCGTCCAGCGTGGAAAGATCGTGCCCGGCCAACATCACCTGGCCCGCACTCGGCTCGATCAACCGGGCGACGGCAAGCGCGGTCGTCGTCTTTCCCGAACCGCTTTCGCCAACAATCGCCAGCGTGCTGCCACGGCGCACGTCGAAAGAAATGTCGTCGACGGCGCGCAGGGTGACGCGCGACCCGAAAAGGCCGCCGCGGCGCAGCCGGAAATGAACGCTGAGATTGCGCACGCCCAGCAGCACGTCGCGACACTCCGGCCCTGTCATGCCGCGCCCCCTGCTTGCCAGCAGGCTGCGGAATGCCCGTCGGTGATCGCATAAGCAGCGGGGCGGGCCGAGCGGCAGTGACTGTCGGACAGCTCGCAGCGCGACGCGAAGAGGCAGCGGTCCTGCCCGAACTGGCCAAGGCCCGGCACGATGCCGGGGATCTCCGTCAACAGCGGCCGGTCGTCATCGACGATCGCGCCGAGATGGGGCACGCAGGAAATCAAGCCGCGCGTGTAGGGATGGCGGGGACGGCTGATTACCGCTTCGACGGGGCCGGCCTCGGCCATCCGCCCGGCGTACATGACAATCATCTCGTCTGCCATTTCTGTGACCGCACCCATGTCGTGGGTGATGAGGATGATCGCGGTCCCGGTGTCCCTTTGAAGGTCCTTGAGCAGATCGAAGATCTGCGCTTGTACGGTCACGTCAAGCGCAGTCGTCGGTTCGTCCGCGATCAGGACCCGGGGACGACAGGCCAGCGCGATGGCGATCATGACCCGCTGGCGCTGCCCACCGGACATCTGGAAGGGATAGTCCGAGACCCGAAGCGAGGGGTTCGGAATATGCACCGCGTCCAGAAGTTCGATTGCCATGCTCCATGCGGCCTTGCGCCCCATTCCCTGGTGAGCGCGCAGAACCTCCGAGATCTGTTCGCCGACGCTATAGACCGGGTTCAGGGAGGTCATCGGTTCCTGAAAGATCATTCCTATCTCGTTGCCGCGAATGCTGCGCATGCGCGCGGGGCTTGTCGTCGCCAGGTCCTCGGCGCCAAGCAGGATGGAGCCGCGAACGATCCGGCCAATCCCGCGAGGCAAGAGCCCCATGATGGCCAGCGCGGTCATTGACTTGCCACAGCCGCTTTCGCCGACAAGCGCCAGCGTCCTGCCGGTGTCCACGCGGAAGGACAGGTCGTCGATCACGGGCGCGACGCCCGTGCGGGTCCTGATCTCGACCGTGAGGTTCTCTATCCGAAGCACCGGGTCGGTCATCGGCGCCTCAGCTTCGGATTGAGCGCGTCGTTCAGCCCGTCGCCGATCAGCGAGATGGCAAGCACGGTCACGAAGATCGCAAGGCCGGGGATGGTAACCGCAAAGCTGGAATCGAGGATGTATTGCCGGTTCGCGCCGATGACTTGCCCCCAGCTGACCACATTGGGATCGGTCAGGCCCAGAAAGCTGAGGCTGGCTTCGAACAGGATGGCAGAGCCAACCATCAGGGTGGCCTGTACGATTATCGGCGGCATCGCGTTCGGCAGGATCGTGAAGAGGATGATCTGGGAATGCGTCGCCCCGGAGGCGCGCGCCGCAAGCACGTATTCCAGCTGCTTGATGCGCATGACCTCGGAGCGGGCGATGCGCGCAACTCCTGTCCAGCTGACGACGCCGATGGCCAGAACGATCATGTGCAGCGAGGTGCCGAAGAGCGCGACGATCACCATGCAGAACAGCAGGGTCGGCAGGACCTGGAAGAACTCGGTGACGCGCATCAGCGCCTCTTCGACAAAGCCGGAGTAATAGCCCGAAAGCGCCCCGACGGTGACGCCGATGCAGACCGACAGAAGCGCAGCCGAGGCCCCCACCAGAAGCGTCACCCGCGCCCCATTCAGAAGCGCCGCCAGAAGGTCGCGGCCCAGGTAGTCGGTCCCCAGCAGGAAGCCTTCTTGCCCGGGCGGGGTGAAGGGGGCCCAGACCATCTCGAACGGGTCGGTGGGATAAAGCATCGGCCCAAGGAAGGCACCGAGAATGATGAGCATCAGCAGCACCAAGCCGACGATGGCCGACAGGTTGCGGGTGAACATCTCGAACGCCTCGACCGCGGGATGGCGCGGCCGAGGCGTCGTGGTCGCGTCGTGGTTGGCCATGTCGGTCATCCGCGCCTCCTCAGCCTGGGGTCGACAAGCCGGTGTGCAGCATCGGTCAGAAGGTTTCCGACGATGACGACCAGCGAGGAAAAGAACAGGATACCCAGGATCGTGGGCGTGTCCCGCGCAAGGATCGCTTCGAACGCCAGTGTCCCGAGGCCCGGCCAGCTGAACACCGTCTCGACCACGACCGCGCCCGAGACCACCGCAGAGAATTGCAGGCCTGCCAGCGTGATCACCGGGGAGACCGCGTTCTTGAGGGCATGCTTGTATACGACCTTGGTATTGCCAAGTCCCTTGGCCTCTGCCGTCCTGATGTAGTCGGATTCCAGCACCTCCATCATCGAGGCGCGGCTGAGGCGCGAGTAGAGCGCAAGGAAGATCGAGCTGAGCGCCAGCACCGGCAGCACCATATGATGCGCAATGTCCAGCGCGCGGACCCACACGCCTCCGTCCAGCGTCGGATCCACCATTCCTGCTACCGGGAACAGAGGCAACCTGAGCGACAAGGCAATCAGCAGCAGAAGCCCGGTCCAGAACACTGGCGCCGAGAAGCCGAACAACGACAGCGCTGTGATCAGGTGGCTGAAGATACCTCTCGGATTACGGGACGAGTAGACGCCCAGAATAATACCGACCAGCAGGGCGAGAACTTGCGCGGTGACCACCAGTAGAAGTGTTGCGGGAAGGCGGCGCAGGATCAGGTCGGTCACTGGCTCGTTATAGAAATAGGAATGCCCGAGATCGAAGCGCAGCACGTTCCCGATATATCGTGTCAATTGCACCAGAAACGGATCGTCGAGACGATACTCCGCGCGGATCTGCGCCATGACCTCGGCGTCGGCACCTCCCATAGATTGCGCGATCGTGTCCGCCACGTCCCCGGGTGCCATGTGGATCAGCAAGAAGTTCAGCACCAGAACCGATCCAAGCAGCACCGCCGCGTTACCCATGCGGATCAGAAACGTGCCGAGGTGATTCACGGGCGCAGTCTCCATCTGGTCTTGGCCGAAGCCTTCGGGTGCGGTAGCGGGCGACCTGCTGTACTCAACGAAGGGCTGAACAGGTCGTCCAGGCCAGTCCCGCTAGACGCACAGAATGACATCCTCCAGCGCTCGGGGCGTGCTGGTCAGGACCATAGGGGCATTGGTACCGATGACGACAGTATCGTCCACACGGAACCCGCCGACACCCTTTATGAAGATTCCGGGCTCGGCCGAATAGACCTCGTTTTCCAACAGGGGACGGGTGTTGTAGGCCATGTCGGCGGGGAACTCGTGCCCCACAAGGCCCATGCCATGCCCAGTCCGATGCAGCAGGTTCTCATGGAACCCGGCATCGCAGATGACGCGCCGCGCGGCGGCGTCGATCGCTTGAACCTCGTTGCCGGCGACCATCTGTTCCACGGCAGCTCGGTTGGCACGCATCGCGGCGTCATAGGCGCGTTTCTGAAGGTCCGATGGCTCTCCGACAAAGAGGGTGCGTTCGTTCTCAATGGTGACGCCGTTCAGCCGGGGAATGATGATGTTGACCAGCCCATGGCCCCGTTCCAGCCGCTTTCCCACCTGGCCGCCGTCGCCGTGCGGCGATGCCGAGGAAGGCCCGCTAAGGGTGTAGAAGCGATATTCCAGATTCTCGCCAGGGTAGAGTTCAGCCGCTTTCTCGAACAAGCGCTTAGCGATGAAATAGTCCAGTTCATGGATCAGCCGTCCGGGCCGGACCTCTTCGAAATACAGCTCCTGCACCCAGTCGCTGAGCGCGCAGAGCTCTTTCATGATCGAGATTTCCTCGTCGTGCTTCACCCAGCGCAATGCACGCACCTCGGGAACCATCGCCCGGAAGCTGGCAGAGGGAAAGGACGCTGCGATATCGCCCGGCCAGAGCGAGCGGGAATCCATCCCAAGCCGCGCATCGGACAGGCCGCAATCGGCCACCGCGTCGATAAGGAGGTCGAGAAAGGTTGCCGAAGTGCGGGTATCGCGCGGATCGAGCGGGAACTCACAATAGATGCGCACATCCTCGATCCAGAGACTGCCCCGCTCCTTCGCAAAGCCGACATGGCCGGTGGACAGGGCGTTCATGATGGCAACAGGCTCTCCGTTTCGGGGCAGGACCAGCGCGATCGGGCGCTCCCATGTCTGCACGTCGACGTGAAAATTCGAGAAGAACTGGAAAAAATCCGCCTCGAACACGACAAACCCGTCGAGGCCAGCTTGATCCATCAGGCCGTTCAGCAACCTGCGCCTGTAGTCGAAAACCTCTCTCGAAAGAAAGCTCATACTTTTCATCGCCTTGCGTTGTGTGCACACGGTCGGTGCACCATTGTTTCCGGGGCACGTCCAGGTGCGACTGAGTGATGCCCCCGATGCTTATTGCAGCCTCCTACGGCTCGAAACGAAGCACTAGGCGCCGTTCGTGCACCGGTCAGATTAGATCGTAAAGTATTATATCGCAACATTCTATACTGAATTACAATATTTTTCTCGATGCAGGAGGGGAACTGATCCGTTCGTGGTTAAGAGATTGATATGGCGCTGATATCTCGGAACACGACAGGGCGGCTTCACGCATGGCGCCTGCATCGGGCATATCTCGGACCCAGAGCAGCGAGTCCCTGCGCTCAGTGATGGGCGCCCGAGCACGCCTTCAGACACC
>JANSYS010000087.1 GCA_024742275.1 Alphaproteobacteria bacterium
CGCTAGCCACCCTCGTATCGACGGGATCCGCCCCGCGAACTGTCGCTCACACAGCACGTCCCCAAGGTCGAGCGCCCGCTCCGTGATCCCAAGCGCCTGCGCCGGCGTCCCTCTCTTCCGGTTCTCCGACCGATCCTTCAGGTAGTTCCGCCACACCACCCAGATTGCCATTCGGTACAGCGCTGACTGCCGCCGCTTCGAGAACGCGATCGTCTCTCGCTTGTGGTTCGCGCTTGCGTGGCGGATCAGCAGGTCCGACAAATTCACCGGGAAGAGCGGATTCTCGGGCGTCCTCGCCTCCTTCGAACTCGTCTGGCCATGAACGAACATCCGATCCGTGAGACGCGCGATCGCCCTCGGATAGGCCTGGTGCTCATCGCTTCGGAGTTCGACCACGCCTCTTGGCGGGACGACGCGGCGAAGCAGCTCCTCCACCCGCTTCCGCGTCGCCTGCGGATCCGGGCGGCCGTATCTCTTCTCCAGGATCTGCCGTTTCACGGCCTGAGAGGGCCTCATCGTGCCGCTTCGTCTGAGCTCGGCCTCGTTGAAGCCGTAGACGAAGAGGCTTCTTCCCACGACCAGGTTCAGGTCCATCGGCCAGTACTGGCTGTGCTCGAAGGTCCGGAAGCCGTCCAGAACGAGGGGCTCGTTCGGGCACGTCTTCGGCCTCATGGATTCGTGGAACAGAAGGCAGTGTCGGCCGAGCCGATCGCTGAGCCGTCGAACGGTCGAGTGCGAGACGCGCTTGGCCCGGGCGATCTGGCGGAAGCCCGCACAGCTCACCAGGAGGTGAAACACGTCCTCGAGGAGATCGCCGCGTCTCAGCCAGTAGGACGGAGAGAAGGTCTGTGAACTGAAGTAGCGGCCGCAGTGGGTACAGCGGTACCGCTGGATCCGGCGCGGCCGGGCCTCGCGTTCGTAGAAGCCCTTCTTCTGAAATCGCCAACCGGCTGGATTTGCATGGAAATCACAGTCGGGGTTGGGGCAGTGAGGTGGGCGGCGCAGGAAGGGCGTAGACGACATGCAGACCGACATCGCACGATGCGTGCCGGGTGCA
>JANSYS010000024.1 GCA_024742275.1 Alphaproteobacteria bacterium
GAACTTCGATTTGCGGGCGGTGGATAAAGTCGGACATAAGGTCGGACTTACCATCGCAGCTTAGCTGCGATCAGACGGCCCTCGCCGGAAGCATACCCTCAGAACGCGTCCAGAAGCGCCGGGACGCCCTGCGTGCCGCAGGGCTGCGACCCGTGCAGATCTGGGTGCCGGACACCCGGCGCCCCGGCTTTGCCGCTGAATGCCGCCGCCAGGCGGCACTGATAGCGGCTGCGGATCAACAGGACACCGAGCTCTCCGAGTTCATGGATGCCGCGCTTTCCGATCTGGATCATTGGCAGTGAGGCGGGGTGATCTGGTGACCGTGGCGCTTCAAGGCGACTACGGCAAACCTCGGCCTGCGCTCATCGTGCAAGCGGATCAATTTGCCGATCTGGGGTTCGTCGTGATCCTGCCGCTCACCTCGCACCTGGTCGATGCGCCACTCCTTCGCTTGCCTGTAACCCCCTCGCCCGACAACGGGCTGCGCGGCCCTTCTCAGATCATGTTGGACAAGCCCATGACGGTCAAAACCGACAAGATGGGCGCCCCCTTCGGCCGCCTTGATGACACGACCATGATCAGCGTGAACCGCTCGCTGGCCCTGTTTTTAGGGCTGGCAGGCTAAGCGGAACTCATATGTGTACTGGGGCACGGTTATGAGACAGCGCTCTGCGCTGGTTAGGCTGCCATAATGATGGCCGTGGCAGCGGCCAACTCTGAACCTCTGCCCGTCCACCAGAAAGCAACCAGCGCGACGGAGACTATGGCGGCAGCAGCTACAGCGACGACACTCCTCCGCATCAGGTCACCCTAAGCCAAGTCATCATCCCTGATGCGGCATGGGAAAGCATGTGGCAGTGAAACAGCCAGTCGCCGGAATTATGCGCCGAGAACGCGATCTCGCGTGTCTCGCCACCGAATGTCAGGACGGTATCCCGAAGCGGTCCCAGCGTGCCGTTTACCGCGATCTCGCGGAAGTGCATGCCGTGGAGGTGCATGGCATGTGGAAAGGAGGTGTCATTGACGATTTCAAGACGGACCGGCTCATCGCGTGCCAGATCGGCCAGTGGGTCATCCGTCATACCGATGACGTCATTGAAGGCCCAGAACTGGTTGGCATCCACCAGTTGGCGAAAGGTTCTCCGCTCGCCGTTGAATTGGGCCGACTGCAGGCGGCCCATCGCGCCTCCACCCATGTGAAGGCGCACACGCCGGGCTTGTGAGAGATCCGGACGAGCCATGTTGGGGTTCGGGGGCAAGGCCTGCGGGGCATCCCTGCGCGCGGCGGACGATGCCGCGACCACCGGGAAGGCCGACTGAACGAACCCCTCGCCATTGTCGACACGAACCAGATAGGCCGTCTCACCTTGGTCTGCCACGACGTCCACAAGGAGGTCGGCCCGCTGCCCCGGCCCGAGCAAAACCGTCTCAGACACGGGCTGCGGCGCCTCCAGCGGCATGCCGTCGAGCGCCATCACCCAGCCTTCGAGGCCGACCAGTGCCAGTTCGAAGATCCGGGCATTTGCCGCGTTCACGAGGCGAAGCCGCAGCCGCTCATGGCGGCGCACATCGAGGCTGTGCCCGTACTGCCCGTTCGTCGCGATGAAGTTCCCGAGCCGGCCCGCGTGGCTGCGATCGTGGCGCGAGGTGAAGTCTGGATCGATCTGCGCAGTGTCAGGGTTCAGGAGCCAGTCATCGAGGATCAGGACCTCGTCGCGATCCACGTCGGGCCCCTCCGGCTCTTCGACCACGAACGCGCCGTAGAGACCGCGCGCGACCTGTTCCACGGATCGGTTGTGGGCGTGGTACCAGTAGGTGCCGGCATCGGGTGCTGTGAAATCGATATCGAAGGACGCGCCGGGGGCGACGGCTTCCTGCGTCAGGCCCGCGACACCGTCCATCGCGTTGTCGATCCGGACGCCATGCCAGTGGAGCGACGTGGCCTGAGGCAGTTCATTGACCAGACGGCGCGTGACGCGGCCGCCCTGCCGGACCCGGATCACCGGCCCCGGCATGGAGCCGTCATAGCCCCAGATGGCCGTCTGGGGGTAGTCCGGGGGCACCAGTTGCAGGCTGGCTTCCCGTGCCGTCAGCGCCACGCCCGAGTTGCTCTGTGCAAGCAGATGGGACGGCGCAGCCGAGGCGAGCCCCGCGGCCGTCCCGATCTTCAGGATATCGCGTCTTGAGTAGGTCATGTCATCTTCCTCGAGGGCGCGCGCCAGGATCGGATCGCGCCTTGTCAGTCGGCCTCGCTTTCCGTCGCATGCACACCTGCCATCTCGATCCCGGCGACATCGCTGTCGAGCAGGTATGTCGCCATCGCTTCGAGATCCGCTTGTGTCAGGAAGCCCGTCCCATACATGACGACCTCTCCCATCGAGCCTCCGAAAGCGTCGCCGGAGGGCGTGATGCCCGTTTTGAGAGCGTAGGCGAGGTTGGAGACGGTCCAGCCGCCCGCAATCAGGTCGGGGGATCTGATCGACGGAGCGTCGTTGCCGCCGGGAAGCGCATCGTTGCCAGCGAACACGGCGTCGAGCACGCGCGCACCCGCAAGGTTCCGCTCTGTATGGCAGGCGCCGCAATGCGTCGCGCCCCGAACCAGTTCCCGCCCGCGGTTCCACATCTCACTCTGCCCATCGACCGGCTCCGTCTCAGGATTATCGAGATAGGCCACCCGCCAGAGCTTCAGGCCCCAGCGCTGATCGAAAGGAAACTCCACCTCATGCGGCGGGACACCCTCGGCCACCGGAGGTACGGTCTGGAATGCGGCCCACAGGTCGGCAATGTCCTGGTCGGAGAAATCGGCGTAAAACGGATAAGTGAATGTCGGATAGTAGGGCGCGCCATCCGGACCGATGCCTTGCCGCACCGCACGGGCAAAGTCCTCGACAGTCCACGCTCCGATGCCAAAGTCGGGGTCAGTGGTGAGGTTCGGCGGATAGAACGTGCCGAAGTCGGTGGGAAGCGGGGCACCGCCGGCGAGCGGCGCGCCTCCGTCCTCGAAGTTGGTGTGACAGGCAATACAGCCGCTTGCGCGGGCCAGATAGGCCCCACGCGCGATATCTCCGACCAACTCGATCGGTTCCGGCTCCACGCCGACCTGCCATGCGGCCAGCGCAGCGACGGTGGCGACACCAAGCACCGCAGTCGCTGCGCCAAATTTCAGGACCGGGCGCATCGTCACTCGTCCTCGGCGCGAAACCGGGTGTGGCAGGCCGAACAGACCTGGCTTGCCATCGCGAAGGCCGCATCGGCGGGCATGGCACCGATATCTGCGGCTGTCATGCCACTCATCATGCCACCGCCCATCATGCCGCTGACGTTTCCACCCATCATGCTGCCGCCGCCCATCATGGTGCCGGTAGACATCCCGCCTTGCTCATGAGCGAGGCCGTTGTCTGCGGCGAGGGCGAGACCGCGTGCGGCCACCTGCATCTGCTCAGCGAGGGCGGCGAACCTGTCCCACTCCTCCCAGATAAGATCACGGGCCTCGGAGGGATCGCCGTTGCTACCTTCGGGGAACAAGTCCGTCATTGTGCTGCCGGAATGCGCCTCGATGGTTTCCGCCGCGCGCCTCAAGGCGTCTCCATCGTACTCGAGTTCGCCGCGCATCATGGGTGCGACGGCTTGCACCGCATCGCCCATGGCCTTCATGCCTTCCATGCGCTCCAGGACGACGCCGGTGGCACCCGTGTGCGCCAGCGCCGCCGCACCGGCGATGACACTGGCAAGAGCAATGCTCGTCAATCTGATGTTCATGGGGTTTCTCCTCTTATTGGTGGTCGAGATTTGTGAGAATCGCACGACCCATTTCGGGGAGGTGGTAGATCAAAAGATATAGTCACGCTTTGGCCATCGCTTCTGGCCAAAGCAAAGCGATGGCTGAATTCCGCAATTTGGATTTCGAACCGGGGATTATTCAGAAATGCGGATACGGTCTTGCAATCGAGACCCGGATGACAATGCGGGTCCACCCCTGCTCTTTCATCCTCAGCATGGCTTCGATGAAGGTCCGCATGGCCATGCAAATTCACTTGCTCGAATACTCCACCCGTAGCCTTAGCTGTGTCGGGCAAAATCGAAAAGGCCATCGACAGCATGACGCAGACGACAGGAAGGGCTTTGGCCGAGGTGTGATGCCCGGTTCCCATCAATTGATCCCGTTCGCACGTTGAAGTTCACGGACATACGCCGTGATGGCCATGACATCGGCACGCGTAACACCTTCGACCGGCGGCATATTTCCGAAATTCCAGTGATGCGCCCTTACACCATTCTGGGCGGCCAGGAGGAACGCGGCATCCCCGTGGTGGCTTGGCTCGTAAATGCGGTGAACCAGCGGTGGTGCCACGCCGTTGCGACCGGCGGCGTTCTCGCCATGACACTCGACGCACAAAGCGTCGAAGCCGATTTCGCCCAACTGCGCCTGAGTAGACAAGGATTCAGGAAGACGCACTTCCACCATTGGAATGCCTTCAATCGCGGCAGACGACACCGAGCTGTCGTCTCTCGTCGTAGAATACCACCAACCAATCGCCGCGATGGCGAAAATAGGCCCTATTGCAATTGCTGTTTTCGTTGCATTCATTTTGAATTTAGCATCCTGGCTGCTCTGGCTGACGTTTTTTAACGGTAGCGACCGTCTGCTCAACCCGCCAGCTTCCCCATTTTTGTAACCATGTGTAACCTCCTACGTAGGCTATAGGAGCTCGTCACCCCGACGTGGCGCAACCTCAGCCCTCAAGCACCTTCTTCCGGTTTTCGAATTCCTCTTCGTCGATCTCACCTGCGGCGAAGCGTTCGCGCAGGATGTCGATTGCGTCGCGCTTTCCGCGATTTTCTCCGGACCGGTTGTCGGCAAACCATCTCACCGCCAGTACAACCAAGACGATGACGACGCCCCAGAAAAGAAGCATCATCAGGCCACCCACCATGCCGTAGCCGCTACCCCACATCATGTAATCATACCTCGCCTGCCAATCCGCCGGAGGATCGCCGGTCACCGCCGTCGGAAGCATTACGAACAGCGCCAGTGTCGCTAACCATCTCAGCATTTTCCCACTCCTCTTTCGCCAATGACGTGTTGTGAGTCCGCCCGCCCACGTGCGGGACGACCATGGTCGCCACGACTCCGCCGTCCCTCCGGTTCGTGAGATAGATCTCGCCGCCATGCGCACGGATGATCGATCGAGCAATGGAAAGCCCCAGACCATGCCCGCCGGTCTCAAGCGAACGCGAGCCTTCGAGCCGGAAGAACGGATCGAAGACCTGCTCGAGCTTGTCGGACGGGATACCCGGACCTCCGTCCCGTATCTCGATAAAGAGGGTATCGTCCTCGGACCGCCAGGCGATCTCGGCGCTCCCCCCGTAGCGGAGCGCGTTCTCGGCGACGTTTCGCACAGCGCGGCGAAACGAGACCGGGCGCAGGCGAACTTGGACGTCAGGTCCACCGACGATTTTCGGCGGATCCGACATGTCGGCTGCCAGATCGTGAAGAAACATACTGACATCGAGCTCTCGCGGCTCTTCTCTGCCGGTCAGGTCCTCGGCGAAGCTCAACGTCGCCTCCGCCATGGTCTGCATTTCCTCGATCGACTCGATCAGGCTTTCTCGGGTCTCATTGTCGTCCACCATTTCGGCGCGCACCCTGAGCGCTGTGAGTGGCGAGCGCAGGTCATGGCCGACGGCGGCAAGAACACGCGTCCGGTCGGCGACGAATCTGGTCAGGCGTTCCTGCATAAGGTTGAACGCCCGCGTCAGGTCCTCGACCTCCGCGGGACCGATCAGAGGCAACGGGACCGCGTCTTCACCTCGCCCAAGTCGCTCGGCCGCGCCTGCCAGCTTTTGCAATGGCCCGGTGAGGCGCGTGACTAGAAACCAGCACACCGCGACGAGGATGAGCGCAGCCGTCGTCGCGAAGGTGAAGGTAGAGAACAAGGGCCATTGCAGCGGCGGCCGCTCGAATCGGGTCCCGACGTTCAGCCACTGCCCTCCGGCGAGCGCAATGGACAGCGTCATCTCCAGCGCCGCCATTTCGCCCCGCATCATCGAGCGGTGCATTTCCGCCATCTCTGGCGAGAGGTTGGGCAGCGGCAGGACCGGCGTCTCGATATCATCGAGTTGGACACGGATATCGCGGCTGTAGCTGTCGCCAAGAAGGGCCCGCACGCGGGCTTCCACGGGCGTCGCATGGTGATGGTCAGGCTCCGTTACGCTCGGTGCGTCGGATAATTCGAAACGCACGAGCGGCGAGTTCGCGGCACGCAGGATCGATGCCTGAAGGTCGGGCGGCGCTTCTTCCAGAAGCCTGGCGACGTTAGCGGCCCGGCCGGCGGCCTCGAACCCAAGCGCCGCACGGATGGCCAGGCTGCGCTCGTCCACGAAAAGCCACAGGCTGATGGCCTGCGCGACGACGAGTGCGGCGACGATCAGAATGACGAGTTGAGCGCGCAAGCTTCGAAACGACCGTCTCATTCGACGACCTCGACATCCGTTGCGAGGCAGTAGCCACCGTTTCGGACCGTCGTGATGATCCTCGGGCGCAGGGCGTCGGGCTCGATCTTTCGCCTGAGCCTGCTGATCTGGTTGTCGATGGTCCGGTCCATGGGGCCCGCAGCCCGGCCCGAGGTCAGGTCGAGCAACTGATCCCGGCTCAGGACCTTCCGGGGGCGTTCCAGAAGGACTGTCAGCAGACGATAGTCCGCAGTCGTCAGCAGCAGACGTTCCCCGCCGGGCGTCTCGATAGCCTGTCCATCCGTGTCGAGCGTCATGCCGGCGAAGCGAACGCGTTTTCCTGCGAGTTCCCCGGCGTGGTTCTCGGCGGATGAACTCCTGCGCAACACGGCTTTGATACGCGCCAGCAGCTCACGGGGGTTGAACGGCTTCGGCAGGTAGTCGTCCGCACCCAGTTCCAGGCCTACAATCCGGTCCGTTTCCTTGCCGAGTGCGGTCAACATTATGATAGGGAGACTCGATTGCCTTGCAAGCCTTCGGCAGACGGAAAGACCGTCCTCGCCCGGCATCATCACATCCAGCACCAGCAGATCGTAATGGCCAGAGGCCAACTGGGCGTCCATTTCGACCGCGTCCTTGGCCGCGGTTGCGCGCATGCCGTTTTTTTCCAGGAACCGGGTGACCGACTCCCGGATCTGCCTGTGGTCATCCACGACCAGGATATGAGGGCTGCTGGACATCATTTTCTTTTTTACCGAACCGGCTTTCCACGGTCAGAGGCTGTTTTGTCTCCATTTGTATCAGATCGGCTGCTTGCGACACGCGGATACAAATCCATGAATGACGCCCGTTCCGATTTGCGCTGTGACTACCGACATGAGGCGTGCAAGGCAAAACGGAGGATATTCGAATGACGTTACGTGGAAAGATGGCAGCCTCCGCGGCAGCAGTCCTGTTGGCGGCAGGAGCGGCAATGGCGGACAGCGGGGCGCATCATGGGGATGCTGGCGGCGCGGGCATGGCCGGCGAGCACGACATGATGGAGATGATGACACGCATGCACGGCATGATGATGGGCGGTCAGATGGGCATGGGGATGATGGGCGTCCCAGGCGGCATGGGCATGATGGGCCCCGGCGGACCGATGATAGCCGGCATGACAGCTTTGCCCGGCATAGGCATGATGTCGGATCTCGATGCGGATGGCGACGGTGTCGTGACGCCTGAGGAGGCGCGCACCGGGCTCGGCAGTCTTCTGTCGGAGTACGATGCGGACAGAGATGGCACACTCTCCATCGCAGAGTTCGAGACGCTGCACAGCGCGCTCATCCGCGAGACGATGGTCGATCGGTTCCAGCATCTCGACGCGGACGGTGACGGCCGGATCACCGTAGAAGAGATGCAGGCACCTGCCGCGCAGATGCAACGCATGCAAGCTCTGCGAGAGCGGATGATGGACGAAGGCGGATATGCTCCGGGCCAGATGATGCCCGGTCAGGGACGCATGATGGATGAAGGCGGCCCTCGCATGCAGGGCAACTGACGGTCTCTTCACGCGTTGTCGAGAATGAGGGCCGGAGCGAACCTCCGGCCTGTACCCACTGAAGAAAAAGGATGAACCCCGATATGCCCTACACTCATGATCGCTTGCTCGCCGACACCAGCATAAAGGAAGCGGATCGGCGCGTGCGCGAGGCGCTCACGGCCGAAGGCTTCGGCGTTCTGACCGAGATCGACGTGAAGGCCACCATGAAGAAAAAGATCGATGCCGATATGGACGGCTATGTGATCCTCGGCGCCTGCAACCCGAAAATGGCCTGGGAGGCCATCGACCTCGAGCCACGGATCGGAGCGATGCTGCCGTGCAACGTCATCCTTCGCAGCGTCGATGGCGGGACCGAGGTCAGCGCTATCGACCCCGTTGCCTCCATGTCAGCCGTGGAAAACCCCGACCTGCACAATGTTGCCGGTCAGGTCCGCGACATGCTCATGCGCGCTGTGGATGCGGCCTGAAGGAGACCACCGATGACAATGGCACACGGTCGGCGCGTCTTCGTTCTTGGGCTTGCGGCAGCGCCTGTCACCCTCATCACGTCTCCCCTGACCGCACAGGTCCGGACAATCTGGTCGGCAGCCGAGGCCTACGACGCCCTTCTCGCAGACAGTGCGCGTGTGATTGATGTGAGGTCGCGCGAGGAATGGCTGGAAACCGGCGTCGGGGCCGGGGTCTGGCCGATCAGCATGCACGAGGACCGTTTTCCGGATCGTCTCTTCGCGGCGAAAGCGCTGGCCGGACCCCGAGACGTCGGCCTGATCTGCGCGACCGGGGGGCGTTCGGCGTCCCTGCTCCGTGCGCTCCGTCGGGCTCGCTACGATGGCTACGTGGACATCTCCGAGGGAATGCTGGGGTCTCGCCGGGGCCCCGGCTGGCTTGCTGCCGGCCTGCCCGTGGTCCCGGTGGACGCAGCGCTGGCCTCAATGCCGGAGGACCTTGCCTGACGTGTCCCAAGAGAGCGACGCACAAAGAACGTCGTCACGGCCCCTAGGCAAGAGCGCTGTCCTACTCGTCGGCGCCGCCCTCGGCCTGGGTCTTTTGAGCTGGGCAGCCGGATGGTGGTCGTTCGACCTGGACCGGGTGACAGTCGAGACGTGGGTCGCTCGCGCCGGACCTTTTGGGCCGCTCGCAGTCGTATTTCTCATGACGGTCGCGGTCGTTGCCAGCCCCATTCCGAGCGCGCCGGTCGCCCTGGCCTCGGGGGCCGCTTATGGCCACTACGCCGGTACTCTCTATGTCGCCCTCGGATCCGAGATCGGTGCGCTGGTGGCCTTCCTCATCGCCCGAGGTTTGGGGCATGGACCGGTCGAGCGCCTTCTCGGCGAAAAGGCCGACTATGGTCTGCTAGACTCGCAGAACGCACTGACGCTGACGGTTTTCGTAAGCCGTCTCCTGCCCTTCGTCTCTTTCGACGCGATGAGCTACGCGGCTGGGCTCAGTCGCCTCCAATTCTGGCGCTTCGCCCTCGCCACGATGGCCGGCATCCTGCCCGCGAGTTTCGTGCTCGCGCATTTCGGCAGCGCTGCGATGGACGGCACCTTCGGCAGCGCGGAATGGATCGCCCTTGGACTGGGCCTCATGACGGGCCTTCCCCTACTGCTGGTTGCGCTTCGGCGTGGAGCCGCCTCGAGAAAAGACGGCCCCGAGAAGAACGTTACAGAGGACAGTCGATCATGAGTTCCGACTACCAGCAGAACAGCCTCAGCCTGCCCGACGCTGTGGCGATGGGAACGGGCGTGATGATCGGCGCCGGCATCCTTGCCCTGACCGGGCAGATCGCCGAACTGGCGGGCCCGTTGTTCCCCTTGGCTTTCGTCGCGGGCGCCGTCGTGACCGCATTCAGCGCCTACACCTACATCAAGATGTCGAATGCCTGGCCGTCCGCCGGCGGCATCGGCATGATCTTGAAGAAGGCCTACGGGCCGACGACGGTTGCCGCTGGCGCGGCGCTCCTGATGGCCCTTTCGATGGTCATCAATGAAAGCCTCGTCGCACGGACCTTCGCCACTTACCTGATGCGCGGTCTGGGGATGGAGCCGGGCGGCTGGCTCGTCCCGGCGATTGGTGTCGGCCTCATCGTCTTCGCCTACCTCGTGAATGCCTCCGGCAACAGATCGGTGGGGCTCCTGTCGCAGGTCATGGCGGTCCTCAAGGTCGGAGGGATCGCGCTCTTCGGCATCGCGGCGCCTTGGGCGGGTGGCATCTCCTTCGAGGCGACGGGCGACAAGGAAACGGGCGCCGCCGGTTTCGTCGCATCGCTCGCCCTCGCGATCCTCGCGTTCAAGGGCTTCACGACGATCACGAATTCCGGTGCCGAGATCACGGACCCGCACCGCAATGTTGGTCGCGCCATCGTCATCTCCATCGCGATCTGCGTGGTCGTCTACCTGCTGGTGGCCTTCGCCGTGGGCCACTCGGTGACGATGCTGGCCGGCGTCTGGTGGGGATCGGGCATCAATTCCTACATCATCGACGCGATCATCGGCCTCAGCGTGGTCTACAAGGCGCTCGACAACCTCGGCGCCTACCAGAAATGGTTCGACTTCCAGCCCAACACCAAGGCCGCGACGCTGATCTTCGGCCTGTTCCACGGCACCGGCCTCGCCTCGAAGATCATCGAATACGACATCTCCGAGGATGGCCTCTTGTGGAACCTGCTGGCGTTCAACGTGGGCGTCGAGCTCGGCCAGATCCTCGCTCTCTTCGCGATCCTCGTCGTGATGGGCTACTGGCGCCGGTCCGAGCGGTTCATGAGCCAAGTCGTCGTCGCCAACGTCATCATGGTGGGCCTCGGCATCTGGCTCACCGCCTGCCAGATCAACGGCTTCCTCACGGCGGCATAAGGAGAATTGGCTATGCAACTCATTGAGAGAATGTGCGAAACGATGCAACTGACCGCAGAGAAGCCCAATCCGGCGCTCCTGCCGACGCCGAAACAACTGCGGCGCTCGACCATCGCCGCTGTCATCGGCGCGGCCTTCATCGGTGTCGGCGTCTACCTGCCGGCCGAATACGGGATCGACCCGACCGGCGTGGGCAATATCCTCGGCCTCACCGAGATGGGCGAGATCAAGCGGCAGCTCGCCCGCGAGGCAGCGGAGGATGAGGCGGTCCACGGCAACCGGGATCAGTCCTCGAGCCTGATGGACGACATCTTCGGCCTCTTCGTCGGAGCGGCACACGCGCAGGAAGCCTGGACTGATACGGTGACCTTCACGCTGGCCCCGGACGCCTCTGCCGAAATCAAGCTCGTAATGGGTGAAGGGGATATCGCGGAATACGTGTGGGTCGCGGACGGCGGCCGGATCAACTTTGACCTGCACGCGCATGGCGACGGTCAGTCGGTGGACTACGACCGCGGCCGCGGCGCGACCGACGGCGCAGGCAGCATCGAAGCGCCGTTCCCCGGCGAACACGGCTGGTTCTGGCGCAACCGCGACGATTCCAACGTGGCCGTCACTCTGCAGCTGCGCGGCACCTACAGCAAGCTCGTTCGTAGCGAGTGAGAAAATGCGCCTGCGGGAGACCGCAGGCGTCTATTCATCCTTAAGGATGAACTTGGGGACCAGGTTGGGTTCAACCACGCGCGGGCCTGCTCCCGCATCACAGTGTAGTCCGCCAGCATTTCTACGATCGCCGACCCCGCTGATAAGCACACAACTTCCAGGGCCGCTTCAGCCCCAAACGCCTGACTATACGATACGACCGGCTGACATGCCTGCATGTGTTCCATCGTCAGTACCGGCTGTCTCCAAAACTCTCAGTCAGATCGTCATGCGTCGTCATCGATGTCCGCTGAGGATCAGCGGCCCTCAACCCCGCGCTTCTCGACGATCTTCCACATGCGGTATCGCCCCTGCCCCGTGACTTCCCGGATCAGGCCCCGTTTCTCCATCCAGTCGAGGTTGCGCTGGACCGTGGCCCGGTGGCTACCGGTCAGCTTCTCGCCCATCTGGGCCGAGACCAGTGGCCAGCTTGTGAAGACGGTGCGCAGCATCGGTGGGGTCTTGCCCGAGAGCGGTGCCATCGCCCGCTCCGCGGTCGCGGCCCAGACCTCGATCTCCTCGAGGCGCCGTAGCGCCGCGAACACCGCGCTCTCCGTCGCGTTCAGCCAGCGCGCAAGGCGGGTGGCCGGTTCCCCGATCGTCCGAACTCCCCCTCCCCCGCCCATGGCGATCGGCGCGAATACCACACCCGGCCGGTCAAGCGTTGTCGCCAGGTCATCCACCGCCAGCCGCGCCACGGTTACGGCGGCTTCGAGTGGATCGTCTATCGAGGAGAGCTCGGCGACATGCCAAAGATGAAACCCCATACAGGCGCGCGTCACCGGGTGTAGGTCCGTCGCCTGGCGCATCATCGCGAGCCAGCTTGCCGCGCGGTTCTCGAAGGCCTCGCGATCTTCCATCTCCTGCATACGGATCGGAGCGCCCGTATTCTTCAAGCTCTCCCCCTGCCCCGGTCGGTCGCGTCGATCGAGGAAGGCCTCGAGATCAGCAACACCAAGCCCGGCACCCAGCGGCCCAGGCCCCCCCGTCAGGCGCCGCACGGTCCAGCCCATCCGGTAGAGCGCCTGGGCGTCATCCGTCGCGGTGGAGACCCGCAGCGCCATGTAGAGCGACAGGCGATCCAGACCGATCCGGTCCTGCGTGAGCCAACCTAGCTCCGACGCCTCGATCAGAGCGAGCCGGTGGCGCCATCCCACCGGTCCCCGACGCAGCCGCTCATCGAGGATCCCCAGACGGGCCGCGACATGGGCGAGCTGGGCCGCCTGCCCGGCCTCGGCTGCGCGCCAGGCCTCGACAACCTCGGGTTCCGTGGTCTCGGGCTGCGGACCCGGAGGGAGGAGATCGGGGTCTTCCTCGGGCGGGCCGGGCATGAACCACAGATCGGCATCATCTGGCCCTTCGGCCGCCTCCCCGTCGTCCAGAGGCACCCAGTCATCGTCCAAGTCTACAGGAGGCCGCCCATTCATACGTGCATAATATCAGATGAATGCACGTAATAGAAACATTCATGCGCAGACCCGAATATCGCTGCTACTAAGCCGGGGAAGCCCCCCTAGCGGGAACGCCGCCGTCGCGCCCAACGTCGCCGTCATGGTGGCGGCGGAGAAGCCGGTCCGGTCGGCACGAACGGCGCGGCTCATGTGTGAGGAATTCGGGCAGAGGCGGCGACCGACAGCAGGGCTACTCGTAGCCCCGCTTCGCCTTCTGCATCTGGATGTCGAACCGGGCGTTTTTCGCCTCGCGTTCCGAGGAGTACCAGTCGACCCGGACCTGCCCGGGCTGACCGATCCTGCCCCATTCCCGGACGAGGGACCAGTCCCCGAAGAGGCCTGGCATGATCTCCATCCGGTAGTAGCGATAGGTGTTGTCCGAGGCGTCGATCCTCATCAGGTCCATGTCGATCCCCACATCCGGGCTGCTATGTGTTGTTCCTCTTTCCCGACCGCATCGGCGTAGATCGCGGTCGTCGACAGCTGCGCGTGGCCGAGCCAGCGCTGGAGCATGTGCAGGGGGACGCCCTGGACCGTCGCGTGGACGCCAAAGCCGTGCCGGAGCCCTTTGGGTGAGCGGTGCGGCGCATCCGGGATGCCGGCCTCGATCATGACGCGCTTCACGATCTGCCAGACCCGAACCCGGCTGAGGTCCCAGATCGGGGTGGCTGCCTTGCGGCGGGAGCGTTGCGCCTCGCGGATGCCGTGGGCGATGTCGAGCGTGTCGAGGAACTCGGCCGGGACCGGGACGGAGCGGAAGATGATCTTCTGCTGACCGGAGACGTCCTTGCGCTTCTTGAGGGACCGGATCGTGATGGAGCCGCCGGAGAGGTCAACGCGGGCCGGGGTGATCTCCAGAAGCTCCGAGGGGCGGCACCCTGTCCAGTGCAGGGTTTCGCACAGGGTGCGGTCCCGGGCGGGCTGGCGCCGGGCGGCGGCGAGGAAGGCGGCGCGCTCTTCGGCGTTGAGGTAGAGCCGGTTTCCGGAGGGGTCGTGGAGGCGCATTTCGGACATATTTAACGGAATACTTGAATTTCGTTAAACGGGGAATCCCGAAAGCGCCCCCTGCCCTTCCGATCTGCAGGTCCGGGCCACTGGCGGCGGGCCGGCGGGTTAACACTATTACCAATAGTGTTAAACTGACCCTGAAGCGAGATGGCTGCGCGCGCAACACCGGAGGTCTGCAATGTCCCAGATCACCCGGAGTACCCCAACCGAGCCCGCCTTCTTCGCGCTCATCGGGCGTGAGGAGCGGTGGGAGCTGATCGGTGGCGAGCCGGTGATGATGGCGCCCACGACCCAGAGACACGCGAACATCATCGCCAACGTCCTGGCAGCCCTCCACGTGCAGCTGCGCGGGACCGGATAGCGACCGACCTGTGCGCGGACGGGTGTCCGGACCGGAGAAACGACGATCCGGCACCCAGACTTGGTCGTGGACTGCGGACCGCGAGTAGATCAGGCGATGTGCGCGATCGTCCCGGCCCTCGTGATAGGGATCCTGTCACCCGCGCGCGATCCGTTCGACACACACCTACGAATACTCGAATACAGAGCCGACCCGGACATCGCCTGCATCCTCCTGATCGACCCTGATGACCCACGCGCCATTCTGCACCAGCGAGACGGTGCCGGTGGGCGTAACCGCCTCTACGCCGGCCCGGATCAGATCATGGATATCCCCGAGGTTGGGGCCGCGGTCCCGTTGCGCGATGTATATGACGGGTGTGAGTTTGATCAGCCCGACGCCAACCTCCGGGGGCGCCTATGCTGACTGAAACGCAGGCGATCGCTGTCGCCACCTATCTCCTTACGAATGGGCCCGTATCCTCATCCGGTTATCTCGAACACGGGTGTGAGCCCGCTTGGGGCATGGCGTGCGACACACTGATCTCACTCGGTTACGCGACCGAAGCGCCGCGTGGAGCCCGGCTTCTCCCCAGCCTCGTCCGCCCTGATGTATTTCCACGCTGGGACGACACTTGTAGCGTCGCGCTGTCCATTGCGGAACAAATGTGCCGGATCCGGCTTAGGCACTTCTGGTCCGGGCCGGACGACGAGACAGGGGCCGGTTCTGTGGACCTTGAAACGGCTGACCTCCTGAACCTCCTCGGGCTCGTTTTCTCTGGGGAGTGGACGGACGCAGCGGTTCCGGTCCTGTGGCGCACGGCACCGGAGGAAGTGGGGCCGCCCACAGAGCAAGAATTTTCCGCGCAGGTGGATCTGGTCGTCGCTGACATACCGAACGATGTCCGGGACCGGATAAGATCCGTTTACGCATCACATAAAGAGACGGTCCTGCGGGATCGTCAGCTGGACTGGGCTTTCTATGAACAGTGGCGGTGGTGTGACGGCTGGCTGTCGGACGAACGACATCATGGATGCCCCTTGGGAGTATCTCATGACCCCCTGGCCCAGCGGGTCAGGGCGGCTGTGGTCGCGCGGGTAATGGGGGCTTGATAATTCCTTATTTGACGAACCGTTCTAGGGAGACGATCATAGAATTAACTCTAGAGTTAGAGTTAATGATGTAGTTATAAACAACTTTAACGTTAAATATAAATACAATGATATTGTTGACACTAGAGTTTTCTTGGGCATTCTAGGTGCATGTACGTAATCACCTTCGCAAATCCGAAAGGCGGGTCCGGCAAAACCACCTCCGCCATGTTGCTGGCCGAACAGATCGCCTTGTCAGGCGGTCGTGTCGCCATTCTTGATCTCGATCCGAACGCCAATATCCTGGCCTGGTCGCAGGCGCGGACCGAAGAAGGGCGCGAGGTTCCCTTCACCGTTCATGCCCGCCCACAGGCCGAAGAGACGGTCGAGCTGATCGACGGACTGTCCGAGAGTACCGATTACCTGATCATCGACCTGGAAGGCTCGAAGGACCAGATCGTGACTTTCGCCCTTTCGCGTACCGATCTTTGCGTCATTCCGCTCGACGGGTCGCCGATGGAAGCCCGGCAGGCCGCGACAGCTGTGCGCCTTGTCCAAACCACATCAAACATGATCCGCACGCCCATCGACTATACGTTGCTCTTCACCCGCACCAATGCGGCCTTTCAGACGACCGATGAACGCGATGTCCGGCAAGAAATGGCGTTCAACGCCATCCCGACCTTGCCGGTGCGCATCGCCAAGCGTGCGCCCTACACGCGCATTTTCCGCGACGGCGTCTTGCTGGCAGAGCTTCCTGACCTCGTTGAAGCGGAGCATGAGGGGAAGACTGCGTCCGTGAAGGACAAGGCCCTGAAACAGGTGGCAAGCGCGATCGACAATGCCCGCGCCTACGCTCAGGCCGTGATCCATACCCTCACGAAAGAGAGGGCGGCATGAGCAAGTACGGATTTGGAAGTGGTGGCATCGAGCTTCCCAAGACCAGTGCGCCAGCCAGGCCTCGCCCGAAGGTGGCAGTAGAGAGCGTCGAGAAGGCCGTACAAGCAGGCTCAGAGCTCGGCTTTGTCTCTCGGGAACCATTAACCCGACTGAAACCCGGCCCCAAGCGTACAGAGCCGCAGGACAAGGTCTCGATCCCTGGTCCAAAGCGTATCGTCGATGAGTTCCGGAATTTCTGCCGGACGCGCAATCTAACTCTCTGGCAGGGGCTCGAATATCTTCTTGAGCGCGAGCAGGGCAGGGGAAAGTGATCGCCCTTACGGACGCCCGCGACGCTCAAAGACCTTGCGACAAAAGCCGATGAACGCCGCATCAGGGTTGCGCGGGGCTTCCGTCATCCAATCCCGCCATTCCTGTTCCAATACGTAGACATCCCATCCCGGAGCCGCTTCCCGCGCCTTGATGTAGGTGTCGCCATGAAGGCGGATCGACGCGACAGCGGGGTCCGGTTGCGCCTCGATCACGGCAGGCATAGAGCCGCGATTGAGGAAGATCACATGATCGCCTTCTTCCTCGAAGGTAACGCTATAGTCCGGCAGGTGGTCATGGCGTGCCAAATCACGGATCACATGGCGGAACCGCTTCAACGGCATCCGAGCGCCGGTCTTCTTCAGGAGGTTCTCCAGGCCGACCTTGTGCGAGGCTTGCGCCCCGCAGAACTTGCGCGCGATCTCATAGACGCGCCGTTCGATCGGCTTCCTGAGACGAAAATAATCCCGATGCAGCGTGAGTACCTTGTTGCGCCGGATACTGTTGAACACCCACTCTGAAATCTGGATTTCAGCCCAGAGGATGCGACCGTCTGGATCGTTGTTCTTGCGGCGCACATAGGCGTTCTCGACCAGGTGGAAGAGGCCGATCCCTTCCTCTTCCCCAAGCGCGATGGCCGAGCCCTCGCTATGAGTCGTGATGTTGGTTTTGATCACAGTGCCCATGAGTCGTTCGAGGGCTTCAACGAAGGCTTCATAGTCCTTGCCGCCGGTGCCCCGGTTCACAAAGATCAGCAGCTCACGCGGGCTGAAGCGCAGACGACGATCAACCGCTTCACCTTGGTTCAGTTTGTGCATGATCTGGGACACCGCGTAGATCAGGATGTCCTTGTCGTAGATCGTCGCCTGACCCTTCACGCTCGGCACGACTTCGAGCCAGTGCCCGTTATGCTCGTAGCGGCGCACCTCCTTCTCGGGCTTTTTCGAGAGCGCATAGAAGGGATGCTCCATCGCTGGCATCAAATCCTTCAGCACCGCATCCGCGACATCACAGATGAAGAAGTCCGGTTGCGGGTGGCGATCCGGCAGGAGCTTATCGATGACATTCGGGGTATCAGGAACCATGAACCCATATTCGGGGTATTAGGAACCGCCTGTCAAGATTCGGGGTATCAGGAACCACCAAGCCTGTGGACAACTTTTACCGCAACCGCGGAGAACAGGAACCGGGATTCGGGGTATCAGGAACCCAAGTTCGGGGTATTAGGAACTAAGCATCCCAGATTGTATAATAAATTCAATATCTTATGGTATATTTTCCACGACGTAACACAGATTCTAACTCATTTATAACACACCCATCGGCACCAACTCTCACAAGAGTAGTCGAAGGCTCCAGCTTCACACTCACCAAAGATCAGGCGGGGCAGGTCAATGTGCACATCTGCACGCCGCAACTGAAGGCGACTGAAGTGAAGATCGACGGAGTGATCAGGAGTTGTGGCGTCAGGGTGAGGAGATCTTCCGGGAGGAAGGCTGTGACCCGGCTTAGACGCAAGGTAAACCGATACTGATAATGAAGCGGCACGTTACATGTGCGGGGTTTCCAGAAATGATGGCGGCTGTGCGGACACGACCTCTGGATAGGTGGGACATGCCCATGATACTCTGGATACAGGCACTTATTCTGAGTTTCTCCGCGGGGCCTGCGCTCGCTAACCGGGTGATCGAGAGCAGGGTCACGGTTGTCCGAGACGTGGATGCGATCGTCGTGGCCAGCACTCCGGTCCGCCTCAACGGGGACCGGACCTACGACTGGTGGGTCGGGATTTGTTTCTTGGACGGGCAGGACATCGCCGCGATTGCGGTCGCGAGCGGGCACGCGCTCGACTGTCGGCGTTATTCCGGCGGTCGGTACCGGGACCTTGAGACACCCGCGGGCCGGTCCCGGATCCGGCGAGCTGGATACTGCTGACCAGCACGGCGTCGCGTCTGAAGCCGATGGAGCAAGGCCAGACGCGCCGTCGCGCAGCGGACATTATCCGGCAATATGGGCTCCACGTGACAGTGGATGATCTTCCTTGACGGCGGGGGTGAGTGGGTTGTTCCTCGCGGCCACGGGAAACGTCTTCGACGACACTTGGGAGAACATGCATGGTTCGGTCTGAGCTTATCGCGCGGCTCGCTGAGGAGCGCCCAGATCTCACTCAGCGGGAGGTGACGCGCGTGGTCGACACGATCTTTGAGGAGATCGTTGCGACCTTGGCCCGAGGCGGCCGTGTCGAGCTGCGTGGCTTCGGGAGCTTCGATATCAATGTTCGGAAAGCCAGGACCGGGCGTAACCCCCGTACAGGCGAGCCTGTGGAGATCGAGACCAAGCACGTCCCTTGGTTCAAGGCAGGCAAGGGTCTCCGAGACCGTCTCAACCCAGGTGAAGGGGGCGTCGAAGATGGACACGCTTGAGGATCAGATCGAGGTGATCGCCGGTCAGCTCGTCGCGCAAGGCATGCTGGTCCAGATCCTGCTGAGCCAGCTCGTGCTGGTGTCGAAAGACAACGGGGCTGTCCTGCAGCAGGCGCTGGCGGACGGGATTGAGGTCATGCAGCGTAACCCGCATCTGACCACGCGTGAAAAATTCGGCGCGGTGAGAACCATCGAGGATGCCCTCGACACCCTCGAACAGGTTCGCGCGGCGATGCCGGGCAGGTGACAGGGTTGAAGGCGCGGGATGCCCATTGGGGCGTAGGACCCGGAACAACCACAGACTCAACAGGATACGGGCTGAGGTTAAATCTCCCAGCTCCTGTGCGATCTGCGCTTGATGGTCGATCTGTTCCTGCAAGACCCGGACACCTATCTCTGATACAGCGTACATGGGCGAAGAGGGTGAGGGCTCTGAATGGTCGATGACGCGCGTAAGGCTGAGATGCGCCAGTACCAGCGAGCACGCTCCGCCGTGAGACGCGAGCACGGTCTGGTCACACGCACATTTTGGATATGGGAGAAGGACAGCGACGACTTCCGCGCCGCGGTCACGCCCTTCGTGGACCGGGCCAGACTGATAGAGGCGTTGCTGGGGACCGCCCCTCTGCCATCTCTGGCGCTCGTCGAAATCATCCAGCAGCACGGCTTCCCCTATGACCCGGCCGACATCGTGTATCTGGCTGAGCTCCGGACGCAGCTCGCGCTCCGACCAGAGGAGAGCGTTTCCGCGAAGGAGCGGGCGAGCGCGATACTCGCGCAGTATGACCTCCCCATCACCCTCGAAGACCTGATCTCCTGAAACGGGTGAAGGTGGGTCTCGCGATCCCGTTTCGTCGTCGCTGCGCACACCGGGGAGCTTGATGCTTGTGTGAGCCCGTGCCCTTGTGATGGATACAGGTCGGGAAGGGGGCGCTGGCCCACTTGCGAGAATTTCTCAGATTAACGCGCACGCACATCCGGATCCTGTTGGGCGATGAAGTCGCGGCTGATCGCCAGGGAGGCCTCGATGCTCGAGATGCGTTCGGCCATCGTCTGGCCGAAAGGATCGTGTTCATGAGCCTCTTGGCGGTCCGGATCGCATTGCTGCTTCAAGATCTTCAACTCGCAAGAGGCGAGGAAGAGCTCCAGCCAAGCTTTGTGTGGGGTGATGGGGGTGTCGGACATGGGGTGACGCTCCGCCTTTATGTGACGAGCTCAGTATCCTCGCGCGCCGTGAAAATCCCAAACGCGGGGCCGGTCCTCTTCGCCGATAGGGTGTTCCCGTAAAGACACGGGGGCGCCGGACTACGGCTGACTGGACTTGCGAAAAAGGTTTTCGCATACCATCTGTATTTGATACAGGTCTCAGGACGACCGGAGGTGAGGGGCATGCGCGAGAATCTGCAATGGGGAGCCGCCTGCGCTGCGCAGGGGCTCATCTATTCCAGCGACCTCTATGACGCGGTGATGACGGCGGTCGAGTTGGTCATGGGGGTGCTGCTGTGAGCGACGCGAAGGATGATGATGACCTGTCCCATCTCAACGCGCTACTGGGCGGGGACGAGGGACCCCGAGAGGACCCGCCTGTGTCGGGTGGGCCCCGGCACAGGGTCGTCCTGCTGCCTGACGCCCCCAGACTCGACGTAGATGCTGAGCTGGACCGGGTGATGCCCCGGTTCCTGTCGGACATCGTTGACCGGGTCAATCTCGCGCTCGATGAGACTGTTCCGGGGGCGGGGGTGCGGTTTCTTGTCGAGGGCCGCCAGGTTCGGGTCCTGGCGGAGGCGCCGGACGTGCTCGATCAGCTTCCGGAGACGGTTGTCGCTGAGCTCTCCCGCCTGCTGACGCGTGTGGCGCCGGCCGCGGAGTTCCAGGGCGACTATCTCGGCTCTCTCCGGGCCGCGCTTGACCGGTATGGGGGCGAGCTGACGGATGCGTATACGGAGCGCGAGCGGAAAAGGATCCTCGCTCGCCACGTCGAGCAGCGCCGTCAGGGGCCGGTGTACCGGCTCAAGGAGGGGGACCGGGCCTTGGTCGAAGCCGCGACTGGTGAGCTGCCCCTCCTGGGACCGACAGATGTGGATGGGGTCGACACACTCTGGTCCGGTATTCACGCAGGCGCGCCTTGGCTGCAGGAGGCGTCGGTCGAGGCGTGGCGCGCGATGCGGCATGAGGTCGGTGAGGGGCGCGGTGCCTGGTGCCCACCGCTGCTCCTGACCGGTCCGCCCGGGACCGGCAAGACGACCTTGGGGCGAATGCTGGCGGCGGCGCTCGGGGCACCGCTGGTCGAGGTCGATGCGGGGTCCGGGACGGCCGCTTTCCAGCTCGCGGGTGTCGAGAAAGGCTGGGGGTCGTCGGAGCCGGGCCTGCTCGTCGAACACATCCTGCGCGCCCGCGTCGCCAACCCCGTCCTGATTGTCAATGAACTGTGCCGTGCAGGATCCGGTTTGAGCTCCTCACAGGGGAGCCGGACGTCGCTCTCCGACGCGCTCCTCGCCCTTCTTGACCGGGGGTCGTGCCGGCGCTGGCGCTGTCCTGCTCTCCGGGTCGATTTCGACCTGTCGCGCGTGACGTGGTTCCTGACCGCCAACCGCAGCGACACGATCGACCCGGCGCTCCTGTCGCGGGTCCGGACCGTACAGGTCCCGAAACCAACCCCCGCGCAGGTCGCGGTGCTCGTGCGTCGGCAGCTCGGTGACCTCGACGAGGATCTGGTGGACCATGCGGCCGATGTGATCGCGGAGGCTTGGGCCGGGAGGGTCATGACACTCCGCCAGGTCGATGCCATGTGCACACGGGTCCGCCGCGCCGTAACCGGGCCCCGGCTTCACTAGGGGCGCCGGAGGCGGTCTGTGCCGGCCCCCTGGGCTCGGCCCCGGGACCTGTGGCGGGTCGGTGATCCGCATCATCATTCGAACCCGGATCACCGGGGTCACATGGACGGTCCGGCCTCGGACGGGGCCGGGTCAGGGCGCCGGGGAGGCGCGGCCGCGGGGTCGACCGACCCGGCGCTCCACCGCCCCTCCTCGGCGGCCTGCACCATCCCGACGAAGCGCTGCATGGCGGGCTCCAGCTTGCTCCAGATTTTCCCCGCGGCTTGGAACGGCCGCGGGTTCTCCATGCGCCAGCCGTGGTCCGGGTCGAAGCCGAGGGTCCCGTCCTCGAGCTCGGCCACCAGCGCGTCCAGCATCGGCTCGACCGCCGCCACCTGTGCGGCCTCGGTTTTCATCCGCTTGTAATGCTGTTCGGCCCGGTCCACGAAGATCTTCGCTTTCGTTTCCAGGTCGCGCTTCTGATCGCCCATGACGGAGATGGCGGCCTCCAGCGCGGCGACATGCGCCTCGAGCCTTTCGCGATCCTCCTCGAGCCTGCGACGGTGGGCGACCATGGACTTCTCGGCGGCCCACTGTGCCCTGCTCAGGCGGCGGCGCCGCGGCCCATAGCGATGCATGCCGAGCCGGATCCCGACGTCCTCGTGATAGCTGTCCTGCCAGCTCCTCATGGTCCTCTTGAGGGCCGCGTTGCCAGCCGCGACGGCCTCCCGCGGGGGAACCCCGTCCGCTTTCAGGCTCGCCACAGTCGCGCGCTTGATCCGCTTCCCGAAGTGCAGGTGCGTCGCATCCCCGTCGTGGTAGTCTGGCAGCAGCCAGAAATGGAGGTGGGGGTACTCCTCATCGACATGGGCGAAGGCGGTTTTGAGCTGAGACCCATAGTACCTCTGGACCCACTCGAGGGTGAGGTGGGCCCAGTTCTTGAACCGCGCTTGCTCCCGGGAGGAGGCCTCGACAGTGGCGGTCGGTACGGGGAAGGAGGCAACGATCGTAAACAAGGTGTGGCGATCGCGCCGGATCGCCCGTTCGATGGTTTTTCCGTTTTTCGCAACACGGGTCTTGCGCTGCGCGACATGGTCGTCGTGGACCTGTTGGAAGGTCGACGGGTCGCCAAAGAGCACCACCGGGGGTTTCGGGTCCGTGACATGGGCGTGGTACTGCCCGGACCGAAGCCCCTCGGCGATGACCTGGGCGACGCACTGCCCCGCCCGGTTCGGTTTGCGGGAATAGGTCTGACAATGGACGAAGCTCAGCTCGGGCATCGCGATAAACTCCTCTTTGGTATTCCGGTTACATCGAGGGTATCGCGGTGCCCTGAAAAAACGAAACATCCTCACTCATGAAAGTATCGACCCGTGAAACGCAATAAAACCGACTATTGCGTTATGATTCTCGCCATCCAACTCACGGGTCACAGGCGGTGCCTGACAGAGGTGTCCCTTTAGCGCTGTGCGTGAAAGACACCGTCGTTGATGAAGTCCTCGCCGCCGCGAGACCACTCGTCCAGAAGGTGCTTGAGAAGTGCGAAGTCGTCCAAAATGCTCTCCGTCAGCTTCCGCTGCTTATCCAGATCATCTTCCTGATCCAGCGCCGCGATGGCTTCCTTCGCGGACAAGGCGGCCTCGTTGATTTCGTCATCCATGTCGCGCTTCAGGATGGCATCGAGCTCTTCGACCGTGAAATCACTCATCGTTTATTCCTCCGGGTCTTTGGGGTGAGTAGGGGACGTGTCGTCGTCCCCGTCATAGGTGAGAATGGTGCGCCGAATACGATAGGCGCGAGGCCGCTCTGATCCGATCAGGGGCATCTTGAACTGTTGACTGTTTTTTTCGCCACCGCTTTCGAGATATCCGCCCGCGCTCAGGGCCTCCAGGATCTGGCTGGTCTTCGAAATCCCGAGGTCCTCCGCCATGGTGGTGAGGGCAGCGGGGCGCAGGTAGAAGGAGGTGTCGTCGCGGAATTCCGTCTGATCTCCATACCCACCCCCCCCTTTGCGCTGCACTGTGCTCAGGGGGGTGAACCGGTGTTCGTTTTTCTCCAGGTACCGGCGCACCTTCTTGAGGGTCTGGATCTGATCGAAGGGAAGGCGTCCGCGGCCCTTTACCCAGCGCTCCGCGATGGTCTGCACGGCCGCATAGGCCTCTCCGGTGTCCCAGCCGGTCAGGCCCCAGTCTGTCGCCCACTCTCCCGCTGTCGCCACCAGCGCGAACGAGCGCAGCACACGGCGGATCTCCGTGGTGGCCTCGTCTCCGTCTCTTATGTCCAGATGCGCCTGCAGGGCTTTCCGATGGCGCCGCATATCAGCGGCGACCTCCTCCTCGAGGGTCTCCACGTCCCGTTCGAGGAGGCGTTCGACGAAGGCTGCGCCTGCGGCCCCCCAGCTTTTCTTGATCGCCCTGTCGAGGTGATCAACGAAGTCGTCGCTGGTCTCAGCCCCATGAAGATTGTCAAAGATCCCCCACCGACCGGTTGCCGGGATATCGAGCATGCGGACGCCCTGTCCTCCGGTCGGTATGCCGCCGAGCTGGCTCAAGACGTCCACAAAGGGGTCTTCGCCGTTGGAGATGACCGCAGTACACCAGTCCTCCCGGTCCAGCGCGCCCCCTTCTTTTCTTCCCTTCGCCTTCGACGTGCCGTTCGCGAAGCGATATATCACGGCTTGCAGATCCGGGGTCCCATCGCTGCGAAGCTCGTCGAGCCCCAACAAGATGCTGTGCGACTTGGCGATTTCGCCCTCCAGCCCGTTGATGGTGCCCGCCCAGGTTTTTTCCTTCCCCCACAACTTGGGCCAGACGGTCATGGCGGTCTGGAGTAATCGCGTTTTACCTCTGCTGGTCTTGCCGAAGAAGTGGTAGATCAGCGTGCCAAGATCTGTGGACGCCAGCAGGGGGGTGGAAAGCCCAAGGCATATGGCGAACACGAGGTTCGTGTTGCCGGTGGCCAGCGCAGCGATATGGGCGCGCCACGTCTCGAGGGACCCGATTTCCTCACCGACGGGATCTCCGCCGAACTGATACGCCGCCGCCGCACCCTTGCGGGTGAGGATGCGCCCACTCGTGAGCGTGAACGCATCCCGGGCCGGCGACCAGCCGACCTTGGTGATCAGGGTGCGATAGGCCTCAGTCGGGACCGGCCAGGTCCGGATGAGCTCCAGGATCGTTTTGATCTGATAGTCGTTAGATACCTGCAGCCCGCGGTCCGACAGCTTGGCGATCGCATCCCTCGGCCTCCCGGTGAGGGTGCCTTCCGTGAGAAGGCACTCGACGAGCTCGCCGCGGGGGTTCAGGAGTTCGATGACCCGAGACCAGGTCTTGGACTTCGGCTCCTCGACCAGGGCTTTCACGCGGAACGGTGAACAGAACGGAAGCGCCCTTGATCCCATAGGGGCCCGGTGCGCGATCCCACTGCTCGACAGTCGATACTGGGGCGGGAGAGCTTCGGCGATCGCAGCGTAGAACGCGCGCAGGTGCGCCGGCTGCTGCTCGAGAAATTCCAAAAGGTTTGAGTTTTTCGCAGATCGGATGGGTGTGTGCATCGACATGGGGTGGGCTCATCAACAGGAAGGTCACCCCATAATCTGTGCAGGCCACCCCCACATAGCGAGCGGAAAGATCCGCCAATCCACAACAATCGACATCGGCGACGGAGGGAGCGGTGACGTCAGGCTCCGCCTGATCCTGGCAGAGGGCCGGTATCGGGCGGGATCAGGCGGTCCCGAGCCGGTCGGCGCGCAGGAACGCCTCGATCTGCTTCAGGCTGGTCAGGTCGCTGATCGCAGCGGACCCGAGGTAGGTGTCCTCCGGGTCCACCTCGTGGCTCTTCTCGGTGAGCGCCGCCTCCAACTCAGTCAGGTAGGTCAGCAGGGTCTCCCGGGGGAACATCGCCCGCACCTCCGCGACAAACGCGGGCAGCTGTGCGGCGAATTCCGGTCGCGTCCGGGCTGTTGAGGCGAAGTGCAGCAGCTTCTCGCTGACCAGATACTCGAGTGCGGCGCGCTCCCCGTGCCGGGACCGGATCGTGACGGTCGCCGCGCACTGGTCGCGCCAGATCTTTTCGAAGGTCGTCACGGGCGTGTTCTCCCTGATCCTGTCCGGCCTCGGCCTCGCGCGCTGAGGCCGGCCGGTATTCAAGTCCTCTCGGAGAGCATCAAGGCTGATCTGGAAGGGTGCAAGGTAGACATATATGTTCCGGTTGTGTTCTTCTGTGCACCGAGCCTGAGGACGCGCCATGCCCCGCCCGGACCCACGACAACTCGATCTGTTCAAAACCCCGGTGCCCCCCGTGCGCCCGCCACCATCTGCGGATGTGGAGCGCAATGATCCGGTCGCACCGGTTGATCCGGACACCCTTGATGACGCGGCCCTCCTGGAGGCGTTTCGGGGCTCAAGGCTCACCGACACCCAGCGTCTGGCGGATGCGATCGCCCTCCGGTGCCCTGCGGGCTGGCAGAGCGCCGCCCTGTATGTGTGGAACCGGGTCTTCGGGTTCGGGCACGCCGGACCCGAGCACCGCGCCGTTCTGGGGCTCGTTCGCGATCTGCGGGGGCGATCCGTCTTGCAGGAGCTCCTACGGCGAGGCGCGGTTCCTCAAGGGGCGAACGGCGACCTCTTGCGAGCGGCGGCTGCATGCGAGCATCCGCTTCCGGCGGATGTGGTCCGGTCCGGACTGCATGCCCGGGACCAAGAGCTGCGCGAGGCTGCGGTGAGGATCGCCATCGCGTCCGGGGTGGAGCCGCTTGAGCTCCGTCCATTCCTGACCGACCAGGTGAGCGCCGTGCGAGATCTGGCGGCGATCGTCCTTGCGGAGATGGGGGATCCGGATGCGCGTGGGTCGCTCGTCCTCTCTTTGAAGGCGCGGCCCTCAGAGAGAGGCCTGGATGCCCTGGCCCTGTTTGCCGATGAGGATGCGGTCATTCAGCTCGGCCAGCTCGCGCGCGCGCATCCCGCCTGGGCCGCACATATCCGTGGATTGATCGAGGACACCGCGCACCCCAAGGCCTCGTCGATCATCGCGACACTGCCGATCGCGACCGACCTGTCGTGACCACAGCATCTGGTCTACCTCCGGACGCCCTGCGCGCCGCTCAAGCTGGCGGTCTCGGCCAAGTCTGCGGGGCGATGGATGCCCGGACTGTTTCCCGAGCAGAGTGACGAACGGGTACGGCCCATCTGACCTGCATGTCGTCCGCTCTGATCATCTCGCCCTCGTCCTCTTAGCCCGGCGTCGGGGAAATCGTGCCGGTTCACCCGGGTATGAGGGTCAATTTGACGGCGTGAGGGGGGCAAATCGGTTACAAACCGGATATGTTACAGTGCATGTAACCAAAAAAACCCATAAAGCTCAATGACATAACAAAATTACGGGATTTCTGGGATGAATGTGTCTCACATGCGCGCGTGTGCGTGTGCGCGTATGTGTGTGTACGTGTATACCTTTATCTTTTTCTTTGTAACTTTCATAGATAGATATATATATTTACATTTAATCTCAAAGACTTATGGGGGTTACAAGGGTCGTAACCACCCCGTAACCGGGCTGTAACGGGACCAGTTTGTAACCGAAGGTCTGAGGGCCGGGGGACTGCCGGTCCCTGCATGTCGTGGAGACACAGCGCTCCGACCCTCTCGGCCAAGGCGTCGGTCTGCCCTATTTGACCGGGATCACCGCGCGTTACGCGGGTTCGGATCGAGGCTCGGCGGAACAGGGGCTTCCGGGTGTGATCCGAGCAGGGACAGGGTCGCCGGGTCCGGTCCTCCGTCGCACCACCGGTCAAGGGCGGCCTGGAACAGGGAGTCCCCTCGGCTCGCCTCCAGGAAAAGGGTCATCGAGGACCGGAACTTGAGATCATCAGGAGAGCCGAAGATCTCATGCAGGGTGCGGTCCTGCAGCGGCATGATCGCATCTACGCACTCCCTCAGCCGCGCGCCCAGAACCGGGTGCCTGAGGTATGCGCGTGCCTCCTTCTGGGAGAGGATCCCGTAGCGGTGCGCCATGGGCGACCTGCCGAGGCCGCGCAGCTGGGGGAAGATGAACCACATCCAGTGGCTCTGCTTCTGCCCCGCGTGCAGCTCCGCGAGGGCTGTGCCGTAGACCCCCTTCTGTGCGAACAGGAACCTCTCCAGACCGTCCATCCTGTTCCCTCCTCAGCCGTTCACCTGGACCCCCGGCGCCGCTAGTGCCGGGGCGGGGTCTCTTAACCATTCATCGAGCTTTGACCACCGCCGTCGTCCGGAGACGTTCCGAACCGCGATCGCGACGGCCTTCTTCTGACCGACCAGCACCACCAGCTTCTTGCCGCGTGTCACCCCGGTGTAGATCAGGTTCCGCTGGAGCATCGCATAGTGCTGGGTGAGCACCGGGATGACCACCGCGGGGTATTCAGACCCCTGGCTCTTGTGGATCGTCGCCGCATAGGCGGGCACCAGAGCGTCGAGCTCCCCGAAGACATAGGTGACGATGCGGCCGTCGAAGGTCACAGCGAGCTCCCCCTCCTCCTTGTCGATCTCCTCGATCAGCCCGATGTCCCCGTTGTAGACCTCCTTGTCGTAGTCGTTCTCGATCTGCATCACCTTGTCGCCTGGGGCGAAGGTCCAGCCGAACCGCTCGACCTTCTTCTCGCCCGCCGGGTTCAGGGCCGCCTGGAGATAAACGTTCAGGGACCGCGCGCCCACCCCACCCCGGTTCATCGGACACAGGACCTGGACGTCCCGGATCGGGTCGAAGCCGAACCGGTGCGGGATGCGCCGGGAGACCAGCTCGACGATCCGGGATACCGCCTGCTCCGGGTCGGCGGCCGGCACAAAGTAGAAATCCGTCTCCCCGTCGGGCGGGGTGAGGTCCGGCATGCGCCCGGCGTTGATCGCGTGGGCGGAGGTGATGATCCTGCTCTCGGCGGCTTGCCGGAACACCTCGGTCAGTCGGACCACCGGGACGGCCCCTGAGCCGATGATGTCGGCCAGAACCTGTCCCGGCCCCACGGAGGGGAGCTGGTCGATATCGCCGACGATGAGAAGGGCGGCGTGATCCGGGACCGCCTTCAGCAGGGACTGCATCAGGAGGACGTCCACCATAGAGCTCTCGTCCACGACGAGCAGGTCGCAGTCGAGCGGGGTCTCCCGGTCCCTCTTGAACCCGAAGGACTTCGGGTCGAACTCGAGGAGCCGGTGGATCGTCTTGGCCTCGCGCTCGGTCGCCTCCGTCATCCGCTTGGCGGCCCGGCCTGTGGGCGCGCAGAGGAGCAGGTTGACCCCCTTCGCTGCGAGGATGCGCAGGATCGAGTTGACGATGGTCGTCTTGCCGACGTCCGGCCCGCCCGTGATGACGGTGAGCTTGGATCGGAGCGCGAGCCGGATCGCCTCGGCCTGGCTCTCCGCGAGGCTGAGGCCGGTCTTCTGCTCGATCCAGGGCAGGGCCTTGTCGGCGTCGATCTCGGGCCAGGGGAGAGGGCCGGACCGGATCCTCTGGGTCTGCTCCGCGATCCCGCGCTCGGCGAGGTAGAGCCCGGTCAGGAAGACGCAGTCCGTCTCCCCCACTCGGTCCGGGGTGACCGTTTCCTCCGCGATCTCCTCGGCCAGGGCCCCCTCGATGAGCGGGGGCGGGACCTCCAGGAGCTTTTCGGCGAGGCTTATCAGGTCCTTTCGCGGCAGGCCGCAATGCCCGTCCCCCATCGCCTCGGTCAGCGCGAATGAGATCCCAGCCCGGACCCGGATCATCGCGGTCTTCTCGATCCCGAGCTTCTCGGCGATCAGGTCACCGGTTCGGAACCCGATCCCCCGAATGTCTTTGGCGAGCCGGTAGGGGTTCTCGCTCATCACCTGGACCGCGTCTGTCCCATAGGTCTTGAAGATCCGCACGGCCCGGGCCGTGCCAACCCCGTGCTGGTGCAGGAACACCATGATCTCCCGGATCACCTTCTGGTCGGCCCACCCGGAGGTGATCTTGTCGGCCCGCTTGGGCCCGATCCCGTCCACCTCGCGCAGGCGATCCGGGTCCGCCTCGATGATGTCGAAGACGTCCTTGCCGAACATCTTCACCAGTCGCTTGGCGTAGACCGGCCCGATCCCTTTGATCATGCCCGAGCCGAGGTACTTCTCGATCCCGTCGAGGCTGGAGGGGGCGGAGGTCTTCAGGAAGTGGGCCTTGAATTGGAGCCCGTGGGTCCGGTCGTTGACCCAGGTCCCCGATGCGGTGACCCACTCCCCGGCGGAGATCATCGCGGCGTGTCCGACGGTGGTCACCAGGTCCCGGTGCCCCCGTGCCTTGACCCGCAGGACGCAGAACCCGCTCTCCTCGCTGTGGAAGGTGACCCGTTCCACGAGCCCGGCGAGGACCTCGGTCGTGTTGTCAGGTCCAGCGCCGGTCACCGCTCACACCACGCGCCGGATGGTTTTCTCGCTGACTTTGAACAGCGCGGCGATGTCCGGGATGGGACAGCGCTCCTCGTCGCGCATGCGCTTCACTTCGATCTTCTGGGCGGGCGATAGGGCAGGGGGCCTACCTCCGACCCTGCCCCGTTTCCGGGCCGCCTCGAGCCCCTCCTTCGTCCGCTCGACGATCCGCTCCCTCTCAAACTGGGCGATCGATGCGAAAACGTGAAATATCAGCTGTCCCGCGGGGGTCGTAGTGTCGATATCCTCTCCAAGAGACCGGAACCCGGCACCCCGGGACTGGATCAGGTCGACGATCTCGAGCAGGTCCTTCAGGCTCCGGGCGAGCCGGTCGTATTTCGTGACGACGACCACGTCTCCTTCCCGGAGCTCGGCAAGGAGCCGGTCCAGCTCAGGCCGGGCCCGGGCTGTCCCGGTGCTCGTGTCCGCGAAAAGCCGTTCCGCTCCGGCGGCGGCGAGGGCGTCGCGCTGGCCGTCGAGGTTCTGGTCCCGGGTCGAGACCCGCGCATACCCGAGTATCATGGGCAAAACCCTCCCATAACCCATCCGGTTTTGTCATGGGGTTTTGTCCCGGTCAACGCGTTGAGATCTGACAGGGTGGTGGGGTGGTCCGGTCCAAAACGACCTAATCTGTCTGCGTCGAGCCCCGCCCTCTGGATGATGTATGAAACAAACCCAAGACATCTATCGCTGTACGATTTTATGGGCATATACTGCACAGGGCGGCGAAATAAGATGATTGCTCCAGGGGGGCGGGCGAAGGGTGTTTCTCAATCAAGCTCAGCGCGCTGGTTGGTCCAACGACTTCCTTCAAAATGTTTTTCATGTCTTGGTGGGATCATAAACTATATGCTATTGTCCTAGATTAACGGTGAGTCCTGCTATAGCCTCCGCCCAGCTGTCTCTGGGTGTCTTTGCGCAGCTATAGGCTATCATGCCGCCACCTCGGCATGAGGTATTTGTAAACACCTTTTCGCCTCAAGTTACCGGTTTTTCTCCATTGCCATCTTGCAAGGCTTATCGGTGTTCATGAACATGTAACGAGCATGTGAAAGAAGAGCAGAGAAATATATGGGGTGCCGCCTTCTCTAAATGAGGCAGGGTAAGCGCTGGCAAATGATTTGAAAATGGCGGAATTTAAAAAAAAGATTGGCCTAAAGATTAATAGAATATTTGATTTTATTGAAAATATTTTGCCTGTCGTGTTTTGGGTGGGGCGAGCTCTTGCTTCGATTTTTTTAATTTCTTGGATTTTTTGGGAGTGGGAGCCCTTCAAGGGGCAAAGCTTTCATAGGTTGGCTGTTCAGCAAAACTATGAAATAGAAGATAATATAGTAACGGCACTGCACGAAGTGGAGATAAGGGTAGATGCTGAGAACCAAAGGGTTTTGGGTCGCTTATTGCAACCCAATATTTCGCTCCCGGCCGAAGTGTTTCGCGAGGGTGTTAATTATGATGATTTTTTCGCAGAAAACCTTATGCGGATAGGTATTTCTAGTGCAATCCCAGGTGGAGCGGTTTATGATTTTAGAGATTGCGTGGTGTTTTCTGGTGCCGATTGGTCGTGCGAAATAGCATCAGACCTTTTTCAATTGACCCATAGTGGTCGCATTGGGATGAGCGATGGGAAATGGTTTGGCTTGCGGGGCGAGATTTTCGATTTGAGGGTAATGGCATTAATATTCCGGATGCGATGTGGTGGCAATATATGTAATATAAGGTCAGCTCAAGAATATGAGGGTTTGCTTGAAAGTTTCATAATGGATTAACTCGAAAATTAGATTGCGCGATCGTGAAGGTGTCATGCGACGGCACTGCGTACTTTTGCTTGAGAAAGCCACTGAAAAATTTTTGGTGCCTTTGAAGGTGGGCATCTTGGTGCATGAGGTGATGCCGCTAAGCACCGATACGAACTCGGCGACGAGCAGATCTCCGATGTCATATCGACTATTCTAGGCGGAGACACCGGGAAGGTCTTCGAAAGTAGGCAGGAATAGGTGCATGACGTGCATGGGCTGCAAAGAGGTGGATGTAACTTTTGATTCCATTACGGTGGTAGCCATCATGCGTGCTGTTCAGCACGTCACCGCTATGTGCGGTTTCCTTGGATCAGGGTACATGTCGTTTTGGATTTTGTGCCAAATTGAACTGGACGCGGTTAGCTGAGTAGGGAGCTGTCTGTGGCATACTTGGTAGATCGGCGCGGCACATGTGCGCCACTTACAACACTGAAAAATGGGACCCCACCGCATGGCCAGCCATAATCGTCGCCTGACAGCTTCCGAGAGTAAGGGGCTCCGGACCGCCCGGGAACTTGAGGGCCACCTCGCCTGGCTCGACACGATCACACCGGCCGCTCTGGGTGTGCTCGCGGTGGCTTCCGGGATCTACACTTATCTCGGGGTCTCCTCGCTCCTGGAGGACACAGGGGCGATGAGCTTCTTCGCGGCGGTCGCCTACTCGGTCGCCGTCTCGGTCGGCATCTTCGTGTTCTGGAGCTATATCCTGCGGCTGCTGCCCTCCATGCGCAGCACGAGCGGCTTTCTGGGGCTGACCCTATCTATGCTTGTCGGGTCGCTCGCGATCATCGCGATGTCTAGCTGGCTGAACGCGGCCGCCTTGGCCGGTTCGGCCGCGGTCGAGCAGCACCTCGCGAAGACGGTCCAGGACTACCAGGCTGCGCTTGAGCAGGCCCATGACATCGCGCTGACTGGACAGGCACTGGGGCGTGATGTCGAGCGCACGCGTCGTACCTTCGAGGAACTCTCGGACCGTGAGGCGCGCGAGGGTGGGACGACAGGGGTCGCGGGAGAGGGCGCCGTGTCACGACTTCTGGCGCAGACCGCGGACCGGTTGCGCGGCCTTGAAGAGATCATCGAGGCGCAGGAGCCGCTGATCGAGGACGCCTACGATGAAGGTAATCGCCTGCTCGGCCAGATGCGCGCCCTCACGGTTGCGCCGGGGCCTGTCGAGCAGCGATCAGTCGCCTTCTCGGAAGAGAGTGTCCGCCTCGCAGGGGTGATCGCCAGCCTGAACCAGTATTCCGTGGCTCCGCTCGTGGCGCGCGCTGCAGGAGATCTTCCCGCGAGCATCATCCTGCCTGAACTCGATGGAAGTACGCCGACCATGCGCGCGACGCAGTCCGACAGCATGCAGGCCGTCATCACCTCTGTGGAGAGCCTGAGCGGGAGCCTCACAGAGGCCGCGAATGAGGTGCTGGAGATGCAGCCGCCCCAGGAGACCGCCTACAACCCGATCTCCAGCGCGGATGCGGTGATCCGGTACGCCGGCAGCTTCGTGCCCTCCTGGGCGGGCGCCATCGCGATCGACCTGCTGCCCGGGGTCCTGGTCTTCGTGCTGGCCGTGACGCAGGCGGCGATCCGGAACGGACGCGATGGGCTCAGTATCGAGGAGACCCTGACGCTGGCCGACCTCAAGGCCGCCATGAATGCCATGCAGGACGTCGAGGCGACGATGGGGAGCGCTGATAGCGCGATCCTCAAGCGGATGCAGGGCGACCGGGAGCCGTCCGATAACGAGGAGGGTTCGCGTGCAGGGTGACATGGACCTGGGTGAGCAGCCAGCGCCCTCGGCGGGCGCGAAGACCCGATGGGGCCTGAAAGGGGCCCTGCTCGCGCAGGTGGTCATCGCCGTGATGGTGGTTCTAGCGGATGTTGATCAGCGCTGGGGCCTCGATCGCACGATCGACCTCGCCACACCCCAACCGACCGGCCCGGTCACGCCCGGTGATCAGGTGAGGCGGCATGAGCCTACCCGTGTGATGCCACGTTACGCAGACCCAGGAGGGCCGCCCGGGATCCCTTTGCCGGATGAGCTTCCGGTTCGGCTGACATTCACAGTGGAACAGGCTCGTGAGTATGGGCCGGTCCTGCTTCTGCACGGTCCGCTGGTTGCCGGGGATGCCGCACGTTTCGAGGCCTTCATCGCCGGCCTGTCGGATGTCCCGGCCCAGATCGCCCTGCACAGTCCCGGCGGTCTGGTCGATGAGGCCCTGCAAATTGGACGGGCACTCCGGGCGCGAGAGATGACGACGATGATTCTGCCCGGCACGGCCTGCATGTCCGCATGCCCCTACATCCTCGCAGGAGGGGCCGAGCGTCGCGTGTCGCTGCGTGGTTTGGTGGGACTTCATCAGCACTACTACGACGCGCCGGGTTACATGCCGGTCCTGTTCGCCGTCGAGGACATCCAGCACAATCAGGCCCGGACCATGGAGTACCTGATCGAGATGGGGATCGATCCTGGAGTCATGCGCTTCGGGCTCTCTACCCCACCTGACGACATCTACATCCTCGTCGAGGACGAACTCGTAGACAGTGGGCTGGCGTCATCCATTCTTTCTTGAGGTAGACCCAAGCGAACATGACCTGGCTCGACAGCGAGTCGGCGCACCCGACCAATGACCGGGGCCGAGCAGGCCGGATCTGGTTTCCTCGCCCCTCACTCACTCACCGCTGCGGGAGCGAGTTCGTAGCGCAGCGGTGGGTCTGAGGACCAGATCGTCGAAGCAGACAGGCGCATGGCCGACCTGATACGGGCGTACCGGGCTGCGCAGGAGGACCTCGACACCCTCCTCGCCGACTAGGGGGTGTAGCCCCCCTACCCCCGCGATGACGCGGAGCGCGGAGGCCTTGGGTCTCAGGCCCCGGCCGCGCCCCATACCTGTCGCGGCGGATGAGGCCCGGGCCGTGTTCTGAGCCTCTACTTGGACACGAGCGCCCAACGCCCCGATTATTTCAATGAAATCAGCCCTGTCCATGTGTCCAAGGCCCAAGCGGAAAACCCTCCCTCAAATACGGCAAGCCTCAACACATAAATCTGGCGGTTTTTTGTAACCGTGTAACTGAGGGCGTATTTCCGTTATGAATCAGAGTCTTATCCGGTTACAAACACGGTTACAGCCTGTAACCTTGTAACCCCCGCTGTAACCCCCTTAAGACTCTTCGCGTACACAAAAATATATATACCTCTCAGAGTCTTAGTATCTTTCTCGATGAGAAAGATAGGGTGATCCTCGAGCATCCTGCTTCCCGCAGGATCCGGTCAGGCCCCCGCCCCCCGCCCCTCCTTCTTCTATGGATACCGCGAAGCGGTTGCGCGCCGGTCCGAACCGGCGCTGACACTTGGACAGCCGCGGGGCTGGGCGCCGCGATCGGCGCCGGCCCACAGGACCAGAGGCCCCGAGACGTCCGTGCCGGACCTGTTGTGAGCCCGGAGAGGATCGCGGGTGACGGAGGGCCGGGTGCGACACACCTCGAGCGCGTGTCATCCGTGACCGGCGGAGAAGAGCGCGCGTCCGACCTTCTCGATGTTCTCTGCGCCGACGAGCTCCTGCCGCCAGCCCGCAGGGATGGCGCCCATCCCGTAGCGCGCGCCGGCGAGTTGGCCGGCCACCGCGCCGACGCTGTCGGCGTCATCGCCCAGATTGACGGCCCGCAGGACGGCCTCCTCAAAACTCGAGGTGGTGTCCACCGCCCAGAACAGGGCATGCCAGACCGCACACTAGACGAGTTTGCGATGGTTGACTCCGAGGACCCACTGCTCCCAGCGGAGCTTGACCAGTGGGAAGCCAGCACATGGTAGCTGGTGAGGCTCTTGAGTTCGTTGCGTATGAACAGCTATGAACTGTTGTGAGGGGGGCTCCTTATGTCCAGACTGACCATCTCCATGCCTGACCAGATGAACGAGTGGGTCGAGGCGCAGATCGCCGCCGGCCGCTACGGGAACGTCAGTGAGTACTTCCGTGACCTGGTGCGGCGCGACCAAGAGCGCAGGGAGGCCGCCGTGGCCGAACTCCGCACCATGCTGGAACGCGCCGAGGCGCGTGGGATTTCCGATCGCGCGTTCTCGGACATCTTGGAGGCGGCGCGCCGGGAGGCCCGACAGAAGGGTCTGCTGCGTGACGAACATTGAGCTCACGCTCGATGCTGAACAGGACCTGATCGACATCTTCCTTCACGGCATCGCGCATTTCGGCCCGGCGCAGGCCGAGCGATACGCGAAGATGCTCAACGCCAAGATCGAGATGGCGGCGGAGCATCCGGATTTCGGGGCGGATTACGGTTTCGTTGTTGAGGGCGTTCGCAGGTACGAGTCCGTGTCCCATGCGATCTACTACCGCCCTGTTCCGTTGGGAATTCGCGTCCTGCGCATCCTTCATGGCCGGATGGATCCGGCTCGCCACCTCCGCTGACCGGCACAGAGGCTGACGCTTCCAGCTGATCCGGGTCGCCATCCCGAAACCGGTAGCGTGTACGCCACACGGCTCGAAACTGACCTTGGGGAGGCCCCTGACGCGCATGGCGGCATCACGGGCCTGCCCCCCTAGTCATGGATCGTCATCATCGCCCCGAGAGCCAGCGCGCTGAGAAGGCCCTGGGAACACCCCCACCGCGGCCACGCTCCTCGTGCGTCGGTCTGGCTGGTGTGCGGTGACCTGGGTCATGACCGGACGGCCCGGACCAGATCGGCGGCTGGGGTCAGGCCCTGGCCGCGTAGCCCCCCCCGATATGGGAGACGCTCTCAAAGATCACGTGGTGGCGCGAGGAAGGCCGCGCAGCCCTCAGGTCGCCCCTGACCCGCTCAGCCGCTCTTCAGAGGCCGCCCGTTCGGCGCGCGCGGCCGCCAGCTCCGCCCGTGCGGTGGCGAGCTCAGCGAGCGCCTGATCCTTCGCGGTCTCGAGCTTCTCGGCGCGCTGCTCAGCGCGCTCAGCCCGGGCTTCCGCCTTCTCGACCCGTGCCGCCTCGGCCCGCAGTCCTGCGCTGTCGAGCTCGAGGGTCCGGACCTGGCGGGTGAGCTCGGCGCGCGCTTCGCGCTCTTCCTCCAGTTCGCGTTCGAGCGTCTCGATCGCCCGCGCCCCTTCAGCTTCGGCCTCCTCGAGTGCCCTTTCGAGCTCGGCCACCGCGGCTTGGAGGGCGTCATGTCCGGTCCGGGCCCGGGTTGACGCTTCACGCCAAACCAGGGCGAGCAGCTCGCGCCCCTTGGTCTGTACGCTGTCCGGGAGATCGACCTCTGCCAGGTCTGCCGCCTCCTTTTGTGCCGCCCACCAGCGCTTGAGTGCCGGACCTATGGTAGAGAAGCTGCCGCTTCCCAGCTCTTCGCGCACACTGGTTTGCGTGGGTCTCTGACCGCGCGCTGCGAGCGCATCTGCGGCGGCGAAGATTTGTTCATCTGAAAGACCGTTGGTGGGCATCTGCGCCTCGCAGTGTGTCATGTTGTATTATGTATCATACTACACATAAATACATCAAGCAACCCCTTGGGCGCCCCCTGATCTTTCACGCAGAACATGACCTTCCATGGCAACGACGCGGGGTTGCAGCTGACTGAAGAAGGTCAGATCCTAATCCCGTCTCAGCTTTTGCGCAGAACTGCTCGCCCCGAGACATCAGCGCCATGCGCCTGAAATACATTCTTCGCAAGGTCGGGCGCGACCGTGGTGATTTCAAACATGACCGCCCTCCTATGTGGATCCTCGCAGATCCACTTTGGCACATCGATGCCGTCGGGGGCGGTCAGTTCATCAAAGCCCCTTCGGCCTCGTTTGCAGGTGTTTGGTCTTGACGAGGGCTATCCGCTTAAGTACGACGATGGTGTTTTGGTATACCAAAATGTCAAACAGCTTGCCGTTTCATTGGCTCATGCTGCTAGGGAGGAATAAATGAAGCACTTCGGACATCCGCTCATGCGGACCATCGCCTGTGTTGGTGCCCTTGTGGGGGCGGCAACGGTGCCTGCAATGGCACAAGAATTTCCCAACCGTACTATTGAGGTGGTGACACACGCCGGTAACGGTGGAGGCACTGACGTAACCGCGCGGATGATGATGATCCGTGGCCGCCGCGCGCTTGACACCGACATGGTTGTCGTAAACCGCCGCGGCGGTGGTGGCGCGACTGCGATGGATTACTACCTCACACTTCCCGCCGATGGTCACGCGATCCTGACCTACACGATCGGTCACGCGGCCACCATGGCGCTCGGCAACACCGAGATGACGCTGGACGACATCCGCCCCATCGCACGTGCCACCGATGACCCACAAATCCTGATGGTGCGCTGCGGCGTCTATGACTCGGCCGAGGCCTTTGTCGAGGCACAGCGCGAAGAGCCTCTGACCTACGGCACGACGCACCTGGGCGGCATCGACGACGTGTCGGCCTTCATGTTCGCGCGCAACGGCGACCTTGCGACGCCGAACATCCTGCCCTTCGAGGGCGGCGGCGAACTGGCTACGCAGCTGGTCGCAGGCGCGGTCGACGTGGCGGTCCTGAACCTGGCCGAGGCCAGCTCGCAGATCGACGCGGGCGATGTCTGCCCGATCGTGGTGCTGGCACCCGAGCGGATGGCGGCGCTGCCCGACACCTCGACGGCGCAGGAGCTGGGCATCAACGCCAACTTCTCGACCGTGCGCGGCTTCGTCGTGCATGCGGACACGCCCGACGATGTGGCGGCCGAGATCGAGGAGGCGCTGCTCGAGGCCATGAACCACAGCGTGTTCCAGTCGTTCCTGGTGTCGGCGGGCCTCGATTCCACCTCCGTTGCGGGCTCCGAGGTCTGGGGCAACCAGATCACCTCGATGCTGGGTGACATGGACGCCGCCCTGCGCGAGCTGGGCTTCATCGAGTAAGCCACCGCGACAGACCGCGGCGCGCCGGGACAATTGGCGCGCCGCCCATCCGCCCCGTCTTCACCAAGGACATCCCATGACACGGTTCGCCGTTCCCATTTGCCTGATCGGCTTCTGCGCGCTGGCCTATTGGCAGACCACGCAATTCGACCGCGTGCCGCCGATCCTGCTGCGCGGCATGCAGCCTGCGGATTTCCCGCAGATGGTGCTTCTCCTGGTCGTCGTGCTGTCGCTGGTGCTGATCGTGCAGGCCTGGCTTGCCCGCGGCGTCGAGGCCGACGGTGGCGACCCGGGCGCGGACCCCGAGCCGATGACCGGCAATGTCTGGAAGACGATGGGGCTGTTCCTCGTGTTTGCGGCCCTCGCCCCGGTCGACCTGTTCCTGGGGCTGGGTGTTTTCGCGGGCTGCCTTGCGTTCCTGTGGGGCGAGCGGCGGATCGTGATGCTGGCGGTGGTCGCCCTGGTGGCGCCGGCCTGTGTCTTCTTCCTTTTCGACGAGGTCTTCGAGGTGCGCTTCCCGCGCGGCCTGTTGACCAACCTCTGGTACGGATAAGCCGATGGAACCGTTTATCGGGGGCCTGATGGCCCTGGCCGACCCGCAGCTCCTGGTGCTGATCTTCGCGGCCACGCTGGCGGGCGTCATCATCGGCGCGCTGCCGGGGCTGAACGCCACCACGGGGGCGGCGCTGCTCTTGCCCTTCACCATCACGATGGACCCGATCCCGGCCATTGCGATCCTGACGACGATCTATTGCGCGGCGACCTTCGCGGGCGCGATCACCGCGATCCTGATCAACACGCCGGGCACGTCGGCAAGCGCCACGACCTGCCTCGACGGCTACCCCTTGGCGCAGCGAGGCGAGGCGGGGCGCGCTCTAGGCATGGCGACGGTCTCCTCGACCTTCGGCGGCATCATCTCGGTCGTATGCCTGATGGCGGCCGCGCCCCTGATGGCGCGGGCGGCTTACAACTTCGCCCCGCCCGAGTATTTCGCGCTGACGGTCTTTGGCCTGTCGATGCTGGCTACAATCGGTGACGGCAGCCCAGTCAAAAACCTGATTGCAGGCGCGCTCGGCGTGCTGGCAGCCTCTGTGGGCAAGGACCTGCTAACCACGGTCGAGCGCTTTACCTTCGGGATGAGCGAGCTGACGGAGGGGATCGGCTTCGTGCCGGTGATGATCGGCCTCTTCGGCATCTCGGAACTGCTGGTGCAGGCCGACCGCCTGACCGTGGAACGGCGACAGGTCATCATGAAGACCGTCAAGCTTCCTTCGCGCGAGGATTATAGCAAGGTCTGGAAGACGATCTTGCGCTCCTCGGGGATCGGCACCTTCATCGGCATCCTGCCTGCCGAGGGCGCGACCGTCGCCTCGATGATCGGCTACAACGAGGCGCGGCGCTGGTCGAAGACGCCCGAGGAATTCGGCAAGGGCGCGATCGAGGGGATCGCGGGCTCGGAGGCCGCCAACAACTCGGCCACGGGCGGTGCGATGGTGCCTACGCTGGCGCTCGGCATCCCCGGTAGCCCGACGGCGGCGGTGATCCTTGCGGGGCTGATGATCCACGGGCTTCAGCCGGGGCCGACGATGTTCACCGAACAGGCCGAGTTCGCCTTTGCCATCTTCTGGGCGATGCTCTTCGTCAATATCCTGTTCATCTTCATCGGCCTCTTCGGTGCCAAGCTTTTCGCGCGCATCACCTTCGTGCCGGTGCAGATACTGTGGCCCATCGTCTTCACCTTCTCGATCGTGGGGGCCTATGCGCTCGATCAGTCCTTCCTCGATGTCTGGATCGCCATCGGCTCGGGCATCCTGGGCTATTTCATGCGCCGCTTCGGCTACTCGGTCGTGCCGCTGGCCATCGGCCTGATCCTCGGCGGCATGGTCGAGAAGCGGCTGGGCCAGTCGCTCATCATGCTGGACGACCAGTGGTGGCTGATGTTCACCCGGCCGCTCAGCCTTCTGTTCTTCGCACTCACCTTCCTCGCGCTGTTCGGGCCGCTTCTGTGGCGCCGGGTCTTCACGCAGCGTGATCCGCTCAAGTCCATGGGGGAATGACACCAATGACCAGGATAACAAGGGTCCGCACCCGCGTCTGGAACTGGACGGGCAAGACCGTGCCCCCTGCGGGCCATTTCTGCACCAACGCGTCCGACGCGCTTTACGACCGGGGCGACGCGATGGGCAGCTTCCGCTTCCACCAGTGGCTGACCTGCGAGGTCGAGTGCGAGGACGGCACCGTCGGCATCGGCAACGCCGCCCTTGCGCCGCGGCTGGTGAAATCGGCCATCGACCAGTATTTCGCGCCCATGGTGATCGGCGAGGACCCGTTCGACTACGCCTACCTTTGGGAAAAGATGTATCGCAAGACTCACGCCTGGGGCCGCAAGGGCGTGGGGATGACGGCGATCTCGGCGGTCGATATCGCGATCTGGGACCTGATGGGAAAACTGACCGGCAAGCCGGTGTTCAAGCTGCTTGGGGGGCGCACCAAAGAGGCGATCCCGGTCTATTACTCCAAGCTCTACGCGGGCCCCGTCGCCGAGATGCAGGCCGAGGCCGAGACGGCGAAAGCCGCGGGCTATACCGGCTACAAGATGCGTTTCGGCTACGGGCCCAAGGACGGGCCTGCGGGGATGCGCGAGAACCTCAAGCGGGTGGAGGCCGTGCGCGAGGTGATCGGCTGGGACGCCGACCTGATGCTCGAGTGCTACATGGGCTGGAACCTCGACTACACGCGCCGCATGCTGCCGAAGCTCGAACGGTTCGAGCCGCGCTGGCTTGAGGAGCCTGTGATTGCCGACGACATTCACGGCTATGCCGAGCTGAACCGCGGGCCGATCCCCATTTCGGGCGGCGAGCATGAGTTCACGCTGATGGGCTTTCGCCAACTGCTGGACATGAAGGCGGTCAGCGTCATCCAGTACGACACCAACCGCGTCGGCGGCATCACCGCGGCGCAGAAGATCAACGCGCTGGCCGAGGCCTACCAGGTGCCGGTGATCCCGCATGCGGGGCAGATGCACAATTACCACCTGACCATGGCCAACTATAACTGCCCCATGTCCGAGTATTTCCCCGTCCATGACGTGGAGGTCGGCAACGAGTTGTTCTATTACGTCTTCGACGGCGATCCGGCGGCCGAGAACGGGGTGCTGCAGCTCGACGACGACCTGCCCGGCCTCGGCCTGACGATTTCCGACCGGCATCTTGCCGATTTCGAGATCGAGGAGTGAACCCCATGGCCCGTTACAGCGGTATCTGGCCGGTCGCGCCGACCCCCTTTCACCCCGATGGCAGCCTCGACCTGCCCGGCATGGACCGGGTGATCGACTGCATGGTCGACCAGGGGGTCGACGGTATCTGCATCCTCGCCAATTTCTCGGAACAGTTCCTGATCTCGGATGAGGAACGCCAGGTGCTGACCGAGCGCTGCCTCGCCCATGTCGCGGGCCGGGTGCCGGTGATCGTCACGATCAGCCATTACGCCACGCCCATCGTGGTGGCCCGCGCCGAGCATGCGCGCGACCATGGGGCCACCATGGTGATGATGATGCCGCCTTATCACGGCGCGCTCCTGAAGGGCACGGCCGAGCAGACCTACGAACAATTCGCCCGCGTGGGCGAGGTGGGCCTGCCGATCATGGTGCAGGATGCGCCGCTCTCGGGTGTCGAGTTGCCGGTACCGCTCCTGGTGCGGATGGCGCGCGAGATCGAGATGGTGAAGCTCTTCAAGATCGAATGCCCCCAGGCCGCCGCCAAGCTGCGCGCGCTGGTGGCCGAGGGGGGAGAGGCGATCGAGGGGCCCTTCGACGGGGAGGAGGCGATTACCCTGATGGCCGATCTAGACGCGGGCGCGACCGGCACGATGACCTCGGCCATGATCCCCGACCGGATCAGGCCGGTGGTCGAGCGTCACGCCGCAGGCGACCGCGCGGGCGCGCAGGCGGCCTATGCCACGATCCTTCCGGCGGTGAATTTCGAGAACCGGCAATGCGGCTTCCGCGCCGCCAAGGCGGCGATGGTCGAGGGGGGCGTGATCGCCTCGGACGCCTGCCGCCATCCGATCCCGCCGCTTCACCCCGAGACGCGCACGCAGCTGTTGGAGCTGTTGCGCCCGCTCAATCCTGTCGTTCTGAACTGGGGCCGCTGACATGTCGGGCATGGCTGACCTTAAGACAGTTCTTTCCGAGGGCGGCGGCGTAACCCGCTCGCTCTCGCTGGCCGAGGATGCGGCGCAGACGATCCGCGGCATGATCCTACTGGAGAAATTGCCGCCTGGCACTGCGCTGCCCGAGCGCGACCTGGCCGAGGCGCTGGGTGTCTCGCGCACGCCGATGCGCGAGGCGATCCGCCTTCTCGCGGCAGAGGGGCTGGTGCAATATACCGCTTCGCGCAGGCCCTACGTGGCCGATCCCTCGCTCGAAGAGATCTGCGATTACCTGCGCGTGCAGGGCGCGCTCGAGGCGCTGGCGGGCGAGTTGGCCTGCGCCCACGCAAGCGACGCCGAGCTGCGCGAGATTGACCGCCTGAACCGGTCCATCGCCGAGGCCGCGGCCGATGAGGACGACGGGCGGCTTGCTGCCTTCTGGGCCGACATGGAGTTTCACGAGGCGATCGTGCGCGCGGCGGGCAACGATGCGCTGATCGACACGCACCAGAAATACAATGCGCGGCTCTGGCGGGCGCGCTTCATGTCCTCGCAGCGCAAGGTCAGCCTCGACAGCACGCGGGCCGAGCACGCGGCCATCGTCTCGGCGCTGGCGGCACGCGACGGGGCGGCGGCCTCGGCCGCGCTGAAGCAGCACCTGAAGACCGCCGAGGCCAATATCGCGCAGGCGATGGCCGAGCGCCGCGCGATGGCGGAGGGGTGAGACGATGACGAAACCACGGCTTGCGATCATCCCCGGCGATCCGTCGGGCATCGGCCCGGAACTGGTGGCGCGCCTGCTGGCGCAGGAGGGCGTGCGCGATGCCGCCGAGCTGCTGCTGGTCGGCGATGCGCACCTGTTCGAACAGGGCGCGGCGCAGGCGGGCTGCGATGTGCCGCTCGACCCGCTGGAGGAGGGGGAGGTGGCGGGCTTCACCGGCCTGCGTCACCTGCCGCTCAACACCATCGCGTCGGCGGATGTGCGCGTAGCCGAGGTAACGGTCGAAAGCGGCCGCTCGACGCTGCGCTGCCTCGACCGGGCGCTTGACCTCGCGCAGGCGGGGCTGGTCGACGGCATCCTGTTTGCGCCCTTCAACAAGGCGGCGATGACCGCCGCCGGGCTGAACGCCGAGGATGAACACCGCTACATGGCGCGCTACCTGGGGTTTGCCGGGTATCACAGCGAGATCAACGTGTTGGACGAGCTGATGACGACGCGCGTGACCAGCCATATCGGATTGAAGGAGGTCGCCGCCGCGATCACGCCCGAGGGGGTTGAGCGCGCGGTGATGCTGGCCCATGACGCGCTGAAAAAGGCTGGCAAGGCCCGGCCCCATGTGGCCGTCGCCGCGCTGAACCCGCATGCGGGCGACAATGGCAAGTTCGGTCGCGAGGAGATCGACATCCTCGAACCCGTGGTCGCGTCGCTACAGGCGCGGCAGATGCAGGTGACGGGGCCCTGGCCGTCGGACACGGTCTTTCTCAAAGCCAAGCGAGGCGAGGTCGACGCGGTGGTCACGATGTACCACGACCAGGGTCAGATCGCGATCAAGCTCCTCGGCTTCGAACGCGGGGTGACCGTCGCGGGCGGCCTGCCGATCCCGGTGGCGACACCGGCGCATGGCACCGCCTTCGACATCGCGGGGCAGGGGGTGGCCAACCCGGGCGCCACGCGGGCGGCCTTTGACCTGCTGCTGCGCATGGCAGACACACATCGCGCGGAACGCACAGCACAGGCCGAGGGGGCAGAGGCATGACTTTCACCGGGCAACACCTGATCGACGGGGCATGGAGCGGAGCCGACACGGGCCGCGCCGAGGCGGAGGTCGAGGGACTAAGCGTCGCGCAGGCGACCGAGGCCGAGATCGACGCGGTCGCCCGCGCCGCGCGCCGCGATTTCCGCGCCGTGGCCGCGACACCGGCGTCGACGCGGGTGGCACTGCTCGATGCCATCGCCGAAGAGATCGACGCCCGTGGCGACGCGATCACCGCGACCGGCGTGGCCGAGACCGGCCTGCCTGAGGCGCGGGTGGTGGGCGAGCGCGGGCGCACCACGGGCCAGCTGCGCATGTTCGCCGAGCTGATCCGCGACCCCGGCTATCTCGGTAATCGCCACGACCCGGCGCTGCCCGACCGCCAGCCCCTGCCGCGGCCCGACCTGAAGCTGACCAAGCATCCGCTCGGGCCGGTCGTCGTCTTCGGCGCGTCGAATTTCCCGCTCGCCTTCTCCACGGCGGGGGGCGACACGGCCTCGGCGCTGGCGGCGGGCTGTCCGGTGATCGTCAAGGGCCACCCGGCCCATCCCGGCACGACGGAATTGGTGGCACAGGCCATCGCCGCCGCCGTCGTGCGGGTGGGGATGCCGCCCGCGACCTTCCAGATGGTGCACGGGGCCGCGCCCGCCGTCGGCGCGGGCCTCGTCACCCATCCCGAGGTTGCCGCCGTCGGCTTCACCGGCTCGCTCGGCGCAGGCCGCGCGCTCTTCGATCTCTGCGCGGCACGGCCCGTGCCGATCCCCTTCTACGGCGAGTTGGGCTCGATCAACCCGGTCTTCTGCCTGCCCGCGGCGCTCGCCGCGCGGGCCGAGGCCATCGGGCAGGGCTGGGTCGCCTCGCTCACGATGGGCGCGGGGCAGTTCTGCACCAACCCCGGTGTGATCCTCGGGATCGCAGGCCCCGATTTCGACCGCATGGCCGCCGCCGCCGCCGAGGCGCTGGCAGGGGCCGGGGCGCAGACCATGCTGACCCCGCGTATCTGCGAGGCCTATGGCGCGGGCGTCGCGGCGCTGCGCGACCGGCTCGAGGTGCTTGGCGAAACCGGCCCGGTGGCCGAGGGCCGCGCAGGGCGGCCCATCGCCTTCCGCACGGATGGCGCTAGTTTCCTCGTCACGCCTGAACTGCACCACGAGGTCTTCGGTGCGGCGGGGATCGTCGTGGCCTGCGCCGATGCCGACCAGATGTTGGCCGTAGCCGAGGCGCTGGAGGGGCAATTGACCGCGACCCTCCAGCTTGACATGCCCGACGATACACAGATCGCCCAACGCCTCATGCCAGTGCTGACCGAACGGGCCGGACGGATCCTGTGCAACGGGTTTCCCACCGGTGTAGAGGTCGCTCCCGCGATGATGCATGGCGGACCTTATCCAGCATCGACCGATAGCCGAGCAACTTCGGTTGGGACGATGGCAATCGACCGGTGGTTGCGTCCAGTGTGCTACCAGTCGGTCCCTGATGCGCTTTTGGGCACCTAAGAGGTATGTCCGAAAGTTGGTATTGGGCGGGATAACGGCCCGGCCAACATCGCCATCCTGCACCGCCGCGCGCTCGATGTTATGCGCAGGGATACGCAGAAGGGTTCTCTCTCCATCAAGCTCCAGCGAGCAGGTTGGGACGACGGCTTCCTCTGCAACGTTCTCAACGACTTAGCGACGGCATCAGCCATATGCGATTGCCCCGCCTTCGAGTACCTGATCGACATGGGGATCGATCCTGCGATCTTGCGCTTCGGGATCCCTATCCCACCTGGCGACGTCTACTTCCTCGTTAAGGACGGACTTGTAGACAATAGGCTGACGTCATCCATTTTTTTGAAGGTTTATGATAAAGAAATCAGGTCCGGTCGCGCTTTGTCAGGGAGCTGCCAGCGCTGTAGGATATCGCATTTGGTACGCGCGGTCGATGATGAGGGCAAAAATCAGTCCGCTTGACGATCTTGGAGAAACAAAGGTGTTAAAACAAACCAACCACATTACATTGGCGTGCGTGTCGCTTGTGGCACTTTCCACGGCATATGGCGCGGTTAAGGTTGGCGTTGGCTTTACTCATGGTAATGAGCCACCCCTTTCTAGGGAAGCTAAAACTATTTTCGCCTTGCGGGAGTGGCTCATAGCGAGCGACGTGAACCAAGCTGAAGTATCAGATGTAAGTTATTGGGCGCTTGTTGAGTTGTTTTTGACGCTTAACCCTCTTGGCATGCAACACCAGACGACCAATAAAAATTCTTTTTCTAATATACCTTTGGCGGGACAGGATCGTTCAACAGTTTGTGCAAATATTACTCTCGATGAGCCACACAAGTCAGAAGTAATTTCGATATTAAATGAAAACCCCGATGTGGAATTTCGCACTGAGGATCAGGCAGGGGCGCAATATGGTGTACTAGAGCATTATGAAGAGTGCGATGTCAGGATCGGCTTGGGGCATGCGACCCTCGAAAGTTATGATGGTATGGTTTTTGACGTAATGATCGGCTATAATAATTTTTGTTTAGGCTGGCAGGTCGTGTACCCTCATAGATTGGCGTGGTCAGACGCACCCAACCTATACCGTCAACACACATTGATTTGTTGATATTCAAGCCTCTCTATCGATTTGCACGGATGGAGAGCGGCAAATCTACAGAGAGTCCAAGCATTGTGGTTGGTACATGGGGCACCCAACGATGGGATACCACCGCCGGACCTGTTGTGAGCCCGGAGAGGATCGCGGGTGACGGAGGGCTGGGTGCGAGGCACCTCGAGCGCGTATCATCCGTGACCGGCGGCGAAGAGGGCGCGTCCGACTTTCTCGATGTTCTCTGCGCCGACGAGCTCCTGCCGCCAGCCCGCCGGGATCGCGCTCAAGCCGTAGCGCGCGCCTGCGAGTTGACCGGCCACCGCGCCGACGCTGTCGGCGTCATCCCCTAAATTCACCGCCCGCAGGACGGCTTCCTCAAAACTCGAGGTGGTGTCCACCGCCCAGAGGGCGGACTCCAGCGTGTGGATCACGAACCCAGACGAGCTGATGCTGTCACGGGGCCGGGCCTGCCAGTCCGCAGCGGGATCGAGACCCTTCACGATGTCGGGCCAGCTTGGGTCCTGAGGCACCAGCAGCGCCTCGCGCCATCTGCGGCCCGCGATCAGGCCCGCGAGGATCGCGGCGGTCAGCTCGCACGCACCCGCCGAGATGTCTGAATAATGCGTGGTCCGGCTCTGCTCCACGGCCACGCGGCGGACAACCTCGAGGTCGCGCCAATGCCGCACCGGGACAGGTGCCAAGCGCATGAGCGCGCCATTACCGTCTGACTTCTGACGGGTTTCGGGGGCGCACAGAGCCCCGGTCCGATGATAGTTCCCCAGAACGCGTAGGGTGTTCTGGCCGATGCCCACGCACACGCCAGTGCTCGTGTTGGCACCGTTCGCGGCCCAGTCACAGAACCGGTCGAGGAGGTCCTTATGGTCCAACTCGGGCGCAGCGAGCAGGCTGTCTGCGAGGCAGAGCGCCATCGCCGTGTCGTCAGTCCATGCCCCGGCCGGCAGCTTGAAGACGCCGCCAGATCGCATCCCGGTGACGGGCTCAAAGGAGCCCCGGCTGCAGAACTCCACGGGAGCGCCGAGCGCGTCCCCGACCGCCAGGCCGAACAGGGCCCCCAAGGCCCGGTCGAGCGCTGACCCTGTCACGGGCCGTCCCCAACCATCTGGAGCGCTGCTCTGCGGGGCTGAGGGTCTGTGATGCGCATCCGGTCCTTCCTTCTGAGCGTCGGGCCTGCCCCTGCCGCGGCTTGAGGTCACAAAAGCTGAGCAGGCACCATCACGTGCAGGACCAGGCGGATCCCGCCCTGTGCAACAGGCCGAGCATAGCAGGGGACATGGTGGCGTACGACCATGAGTCAGGCTATGGATAAACGCTCGCGCTTGTAGCTCAGCGGTTAGAGCTGTCCGCTCATAACGGATAGGTCGGGGGTTCAAATCCCTCCAGGCGCACCACCTGGCCCGCGTGGTGGAACGGTAGACACATCGGACTTAAAATCCGTGGCCTTCGGGCGTCCGGGTTCAAATCCCGGCGCGGGCACCACTTCACGGGGCGGCACGAGCCCCGGTTCCGCTTGTCGGGCTGCGGGATCACCGGTGCCCGTTGTGACGCGCATCGTCCCGGCTTACCCTGCCGCTCGGACCGCGCGTTACATGGTGGGGGACCGATGACGTTGGATGATGAACCGGTTGTGATTGACTCCGGCCTGTCGCAGGAGATGGAGGTTGACGGCTACCTCTTCGAGGTCTGCATCTACAGGCTCGAGGAGGAGACCGCCTGGACCTTGGAGGTCATTGACGAGGAGGGCACCTCCCATATCTGGAATGCGACCTTCGCGTCCGACTTCGCCGCCATGGTGGAGGCCCAGAAGGTGATCCGGACCGCCGGAGCGGAGAGGTTCATGTATGAGGACAGCGGACCCACCCTGCACTGACCGCGACGGCCACCAAGGGCAAGGGGCACCGGTTCGACGGCCGCACCTTGATCTCGAACGCCGACCCGCCCCCAGCGACGTCGCGCGACCCACAACCACCCTCACACCCGGGAGACGCTCTTGAACCTTCAACGCGCTATCGAGATCGCTGCGGAAGCCCATCGGGATCAAACCGACAAGGCTGGCGCGCCATATCTGCTGCACCCGCTCCGGGTGATGATGTCGTTAGAGACTGACGACGAACGGATCGTGGGTGTCCTGCATGACGTGGTCGAAGACGGCCCGGGCTGGAGCTTCGAGCGGCTGGAGGAGGAAGGGTTCTCGCCCACTGTTATCGACGCCTTGCGCCTCATCACGAAACGACCCGAGGATGAGGGGGACAGCGAAGCCGTCTACGTCGCCTTCGCGCGCCGGTCGAAAGACAACAAGATCGCGCGTCGGGTCAAGACGGCCGACATCCTCGACAATTTGAACGCGTCGCGACTGTCGAGCCTGACAGAAAAAGACATGCGCCGCATGAACCGCTACCTGGCTGCCCTGCGAGAGCTGCGCGACGCGGACGCCTGACGGGGAAAGCCGAGGATCGCCAGGGCGGGGTCTGCAGCGCTTCCTGCCTGTCGCGCATCAACCTGGTATCAGCTGTGCGGGGGCTCGACGCTCCTCCACATCCGGTATCGCCCCTGCCCCGTGACGTCCCGGGGCAGGTCCCGGTCCTCCATCCAGTCGATGGTGCGCTGGACCGTGGTCCGATGGCGTCGTTGGGTTTTTTCAAGAGGTGTCGGCCCACATGTGATGTGTCGCACGCTACTCCTTCCCCAAGGTACCCTTGGGGATACTTGAGGTTTCTAGCGCGGCTTGTTACATGTAACGACATCAGGAGAGCGCCATGCCGACCCCGACCTCAGAACGCGTCCAGAAGCGCCGGGACGCCCTGCGTGCCGCAGGGCTGCGACCCGTTCAAATCTGGGTGCCGGACACCCGGCGCCCCGGCTTTGCCGCTGAATGCCGCCGCCAGGCGGCGCTGATAGCGGCTGCGGATCAACAGGACACCGAGCTCTCCGAGTTCATGGATGCCGCGCTTTCCGATCTGGATAATTGGCAGTGAGGCGGGGTGATCTGGTGACCGTGGCGCTTCAAGGCGACTACGGCAAACCTCGGCCTGCACTCATCGTTCAAGCGGATCAATTTGCCGATCTGGGGTCCGTCGTGATCCTGCCGCTCACCTCGCACCTGGTCGATGCGCCACTCCTTCGCTTGCCTGTAACCCCCTTCCCCGACAACGGGCTGCGCGGCCCTTCTCAGATCATGTTGGACAAGCCCATGACGGTCAAAACCGACAAGATGGGCGCTCCCTTCGGCCGCCTTGATGACGCGATCATGATCAGCGTGAACCGCTCGCTGGCCCTGTTTTTAGGGCTGGCAGGCTAAGCGAAACGCATATGACACGCTCCTTGTCTTACGCGCGGGGTCGACCGAGGTCTTCGAGCGCCACACACGCCCCGTCCGCATTGATGCATTATGGACACAGCTTCGCATGAAGTGACAGGGCACGCGAACATCATGGAAACGGGTGACCGCAGCGTGATACACACGAGGCCGACCAATAATTTGCAAGAGGTAACGCCCCGTGAAAAAGTTCCTGATGAGCACGGCAATCGTAGGCAGCCTTGCAGCAACACCCGCACTCGCCGATCCGACCGTGATGATTGGCTTGTCCTGGGCTTTTGGTGCCGGCGGACAAGCCGGGCAACTTGGCATCTCCGGGCGCATTCTCAGCGACGACAAGCGTGACGAGTGGGTAGGTTCCATCGGTGGCACCTATTACCCCGGCTCTGGCGAATTCGGCGTCGACGTTGGCTTCGGCTACACCTTCTCCAATACGCCCATGACGTTCTCGTATGACTTCGTGAACAGCCGTGCGCAGATCGGTCTCGGCTGGGCCGATCTGACCGACCCCGACACGCCCGAGGTCATCGATTACTTGAGATGACGATGCCTGTTCGGCCCGGAGCGAACCCGTTCGCCCTGGGCCGGGCCCGCAGATCGCCGACGGTTGCGCGGTCTGCGTATGGTTGACAAGCGGCACGGCTTGAGCGGAACGCCGAGCCCTCGTGGGACATCTCCGCGATACCATGATGGAACGCCCAATTCCCGGCAATGACCCCAAGGCCACCCCTGTTGAACAGGCACGGGAACTCCTGAAGGCCGGAGACGTTCAGGAGGCCCATCGCCTGTTTCTTTCGGCTTCCCTTCGCAAGGCCGGTGATCCCGAGATCGTGGCCGGATTGGCCCTTTGCCTCGATCGCCTCGGTCGTCATGTGGAGGCGGCCCGCCAGTGGGCGCATCTCGAGCGCCACATGCCCGACGCGCATGCCGGCGAAAACGCGCTGAACCACGCCGCCTGCCTGATCGAATTGGGCGAGTTTGAAGGGGCGAAGACATTGCTGCGTGCCGTGCGCAACGACCATATAGACAATGGGCGCAAACTGGGCCTTCTCCGGCGCATCGCCGCGGCCGGGGGAGGGGATGGTGCCATATCGCAGCCTGCCAAGGGCGGCGGCTACGCGGCGCGCGCAGGCGGCATCATGTCCTCGAACCCCGCTTTGCGAGCGGGTTACGCAGAGCTGATTGCGGATCGCCCCGTTGCAAGGCGCGCACTCGCCTTCCGGAGCGTCGTGATGGTGACATACGGGCGCACCGGCTCCACGCTCCTGCAAGGCGTGCTCAACACGATCGACGGAATGCGCTTTCTGGGCGAGAACGAAGGCGCGTTCTTCCATCTGTTCAGCTATGTCCGAACCATCGAGCGTCTGTCCCGCCGGACCGATACCGACCTGCCAAACTCGCCGTTCTTCGGCGCAGGCGCGCTCGACCCGGCCACGGCGAAACAGGCCGCCCGCGCAGCGGTCGACGCCTATTTCGCCCCCGCCAGAGAGGAACACGGACCTGACTGCATCGGCTTCAAGGATGTGCGCTACATCGATCATCCTGACCAGCTCGCGGAGTATCTGGGCTTCCTCGAGGAGATGTTCGACTCCCCGGCCTTCGTGTTCCTCTGGCGCGACCATGCCGAAGTGCTGCGCAGCGGCTGGTGGAAGCAGACGGACCGGGTCAAGGCCGCGGCCACCCTCGAGGCGGTCGAGCGCCAAGCCGGTGAATTCGCGCGCGCGCGCAGCAACTGCTATACGCTCACCTATGCGGATCTTGTCGCCCGGACCGAAAGGTTGCGGAACCTCTTCGGTTTTCTTGGCGCCGAGTTCGCCCCAGACAGGGTCGACGCCGTGATGTCCATTCCCCACAGCTACGACCCGGAACGTCCCGAGATCCGGCAGATGTTCGAAAACGCCTGGCGCGACAGGCGCGCATGACGGGCAGTACAGAACGCACCCCCCGGATGCCCGATTGTTTGAGACCTGCATGACCCACGACGGACGGATCGCGAATGGACAGGCGGCGCTGACGGCCGCGCAGACGGCTCTGTCCGGCGATCGGCCATTCGACGCGGTCTTGCATCTGCGTTCGGGGCTGACCTCCTGTGTCGACCGGCTCGGCCGGACGCTGTTGCGGATCCTGCTGGACGAGGCATTGCTTCGGGCGGGTGACGGCGATGAAGCCGATGCTCTCTGGGCTTTCGAAGACAAGGGTCCGAAGGCAGATCCGCGTGCGCTCGAGCGTTTCGTGCTTGGCGCATGTGCGGCAGGAAGCTTCTCCCGTGCATTGTCGAGATTGGACGAGATCGCCGACCTCCTGCCCGCGCCGCGCCGGTGGATCATCGTCTATCGCTGCCTTCTCGGCATGGGAGAGACGGAAAAGGCCCATGCCCATGTCGAAGCCGCGCGCGACGACCTTCCGGCCCATGTGGTGCTGAAACATCGCATCAACGTGCTGTTGAACGAACACCGCTATTCCGAGGTTCTTGATGGCTTGTCGCAGGCCTGGGGCATCCGCTCGGCCGAGCTGTTCCACCTGCAGACGCGCGCCTTCATCGGAACTGGCGAACATCGCCGCGTCGAGGCCGAGCTTGCAAGCTTCCGTGACTTCTTTCCCGAAGAAAGCTGGATCGACCTCGAACTGGCGCGCAACGCGACTTCAGCCCGCTGGCAAGACCTGGCCGTGCGGCGCTGGCGCGCCCTGCACCGCGACCGGCCGGAGCAACTCATCGTGGTGCAGGGCCTTGTCAATGTGCTTCTGGATCAGGCCGATTTCGGTGCGGTGGCGGACCTGCTGGACATGGCGCAGGTCCATCACCCCCGCGCCGAGATCGACCGCCTGCGCGCCCGCGCCCTCAGCGTCGAGGGCGATCTGCCCGGCGCCGAGGCGACCCTGCGGGAGCTCCTCGACGATCTCGCGGGGCGGGCCTCCTGCGCGACGCTTGCAACCCTCTGGAGCGAGCTCGCTCAGGTCCACCTTCTGACCGCCGAGCGAAGCCTGAAACTCGCGGCTCGCGAGGCCCAGATTTCCTGTGCGCGTCGGGCCCTCGCGCTCCAGCCCGACAGTCTGATCCTGAAGACCAAACTTGCGGATGCCCTGATCCGGGCAGGTGCAACCACGCAAGCCGTGGCGATGGTAGACGGCTTACCAGCCTCGAACCGGGACATCGTCCTGAAACTGCGGATGTGGCGCCACGCGATGGATGCAGAGCATGACGCAGCCCGCGCGCTTTGGAAGAAGCGCAAGCTCATTCACTACATTCCCCAGATTCATGGCGGAGGTTTCGCGAACCTCCAGCGCCTCGACGAAAATCCCCTGCCGCCCGAAGATGCGCTGGCGCTCTACACCTGTATCCGCGATGAACGGGACCGTCTGCCATGGTTCCTTGATCATTACCGCCGGCTTGGCGTGGAGAATTTTGTCGTCATCGACAACGGCTCCACCGACGGCAGCACCGAGTATCTGTTGTCGAGGTCGGGCACCACGGTGTTCAGGACCGAGGACAGCTATCACGGTGCCTTCTCCGGGATGGTATGGATCAACCATCTGAAACGGAGCCTCAGCCCCGCAGCCTGGGTGCTTTACGCCGATGTCGACGAGGCGCTGGTCTATCAGGGGTGCGAGCGAAGGTCGGTCGCGGATCTTGCCGAGATGCTGGATATGGCGGGTCATGAGGCCTTTACCGCTTTCATGCTCGACATGTTCTCGACCGTCGATCAGGCTGGAACCGGCAAGGGGCCCGAGGTGGATTACATCACGCGCTATCCACTTTACCTGCCGCAGTTCGAGCGCACGCCAAAGCCGCTCTGCCCGTATGTCCAGATCCGCGGCGGTGTGCGGTCCCTCTTCGGGACGGGCGAGGAATTGACCAAGACGCCCCTCGTGAAATCCGCCGCGCAGATCGACTTCCTGCAGAGCAGCCATACCGTCACGCCCGCGCGCGTGTCCGACGTGACCGGTGTGCTCCTGCACTACAAGATGACCGAGGGCCTCGCCGAAGAGGCCGCCCGCGTGTTGCAGAACCAGTCGCGCAGCCCGCATTGCCGCGCGCGATATGCCATGTATCGCGACGCTCCGGACCTGGCGCAGTTGATCGGAGGTGCGATGTCGGATGTTCGCGCCTACCGTGCGCCCGATGACCTCGTGGCCGCAGGCCTGATGAGCCCGATCCACTGGGATGGCGCACATGGCTGACCCGGCACACTACAACATCACGACAGGGCACCACCCCTCGCCGTTCCTGTGGTTCCGTGTGGCGAAAACAGGCACCCGCACCGTCCTGAACGTGCTGCGGGTCGCTGGCGTCCGTTTCGACATCGAACAGGGCTTTGACCGGCCTGTATCGCGCTCCGACTATGTGCATCACTTCAGCTTCACTTTCGTGCGCAACCCCTATGCCCGCCTGATTTCAGGCTGGACGGACAAGGTGGTCAACGCCGCGCCCGGCGGTGGTCTGAAGACCGTCGAGTTACGCGAGCGGTTGCTGGATTTCGATCAGTTCGTCGCATGGCTGTCGAACCAGGATCCATCCGCGATCAACATCCACTTCCGTCCGCAATCCCTTCTGGTCCCGTCCGGGGTGGACTTCATCGGCAGGACCGAGACGCTTTCGCGTGATCTTCGGTTCGTGCTGTCGCGGATCGGACTGCAGACGGATCGGACGATTCCACGAAAGAACGCGAGCGGCCCGCCACCGCTGTCCATCCAGGAGGTGACCCGCGACACGCGCGACCGCATCAACCGCCTCTATCGTGGGGATTTCGAGAGGTTCGGTTATGCCATGTCTGACTGAGACCGCGCCGTCGACCGGCGCAAGGCCTGTCTCATGAAGACGGCGATCGTGCATATCGGAGCGCACAAGACAGGTTCCACGTCAATCCAGTCTTCCTTGCGTCACTCTCAAGAGCAGCTGCTTGCGCAGGGCATACGGTATTTCAACGATTACAACCGTCGGGTGCAGCTCTTGTCACTCGGCCTGCGTCGCCGAGCGCTTCCTCCGGTCAAGTCGGGCTACACCTCTCTCGCCGAGGCCGAGGCAGCCAGCCGCGACACCTGGAAAAAGCTGGCCCGCACCGTGCTCGGGCAGCCGGAGCCAATCACGGTGCTGTCGGAAGAAGCCCTGATGCGCATCAAGGCCCCGCATGAACTGGCCAAGTTGCTCTACAGGATCTTCGATCGCGTCTTCATCGTCGCCTATGTCCGCGATCCGATCTCCCGGTTTCCCTCTTCCATAGATCAATGGGTGCGCGAGGGCCGATCGAGCGACCACTGCCTCGCTCGTCGCGCTCTGGTCCCCCCTGTTCTTCACAAGCTGCTCCGATACGAGGAAGCTTTCGGCGCGTCCTTTCTGATCGTCAGGAATTTTGATCCTGCAAACCGTCACGGTGGCTCGCCGTCCAGCGATTTTGCCCATGTCCTGTCGCGGATCGTCGGCAGACCGGTCATGATGACCGATGCAGGGAAGGCAAATGAAAGCCTTCCGGCGAGCGTCACCCATGCCCTGTTACAGGAAAACGACCGACGCGAGGCGATGGCCCTCACGCGCAGCGCGGGGTGGCTTAAGCGACGCAAGGACATCATTGCCGAAATCCGGCTGATGGCTGCTTCCTTTGCCTCCGGCAAACTCTCGCTGAACGACGCTCCGCAGCTGGTCGACCATCTGTGTCATGCCTTCACCGAAGAGGTCGACCAGATCAATGCACGCTACCTGCGTGACCAGATCCCCATGAGATTGCCGGGACCCGGTCGGGCTTTGCCCCGGTGTTCGATGCGCGTTGCGTTCGATACATGGATGGGCGGTTATGCGAATGAGAGCGACGCCGAGCTTTTGGCGCAACTGAAAGACATGATTGACCGCCCGCGGCTGTAACCGGACGTGTCCTGACGCGACACCGAAGGTCGCGATCCATGGCGGTGTCTGACGACGGACAGCAACGAAAAGTAAACGGTCAAAACCTCTTGTAAACAGTGGGATGAAACAAGCTTTGGAAGTTAAGATTGAGATGTTGGAGCGGCTCCTGGAGGGACAGAAGCGATCAGCCGACGACCAGCTATCACAACTGCGCGAGACGCTGGAATCTGAACGGAGAATGAACTCTTTGCTGGTAGATCAACTGAATACAAATCCACAGGTTGAGCCAAAAGTTTTTTGGAAAAGTCTTTTCAGTTAATTGATTCAAAAAATGTCATTTTTCAGTAACAACTTTTTTGAAGGGCAAATGCAAAAATTTCTTAATGAAGCTGAAAAGCCATGGATTCTGGTAACGGTTCGTCGAACTGGCGGGACCAACTTGGCTACTTTCATGAATCGTTTATCTTCGTTTCGGACTATTCAGCACGAGCCTTTTAACTCCGGACGAAAGTATGGAGAAATAACAGACCAATTTATCTCATCCAGAGATATACACTCCTTGAACTCTGCTATAGTCGAAGTTCTGGATCAAAAGATCAATATTAAGCACTGCTTTGACACTGTTCCAGCAGAAGTAACTCAAGCTTTGTTGAGTGCGGCGATAAAAAGAAATTACCGCATCGTCATTTTAACCCGTAAAGATGAGGTAGCCCGTCTATTGTCTCTTGGGGCAGCAAAGGCAACTGGTGTCTGGACAAAGAAAGCGGCAAGCGAAAAATACCCCTCAATCGTTCTGGGAAGTGGCCAAGTTAGAAGTATAGATATTTCTTATTTGTTGCGAACTGCCAACGTCACCACCCGTAACATTGGGTTAATTTTGACACTCCTCAGAAACCATAATTCACCCTACTTGTGGGTGTTATTTGAAGATTTGTATACGAAAAATACTGAAAAAGAGAAAACTGCTATGATGATTGCTGATTTTGTTGGAATTGATCGTCAAAAGGTTCAGTATCAGCTCGAGTGGTTCATGGAATTGCAGAGCCAAAATACCAAAGAGGTGCTACCGCACTTTTCCAATGTTCGTGAAGTCAGGGAGAAATTGAGCAGACTTTTTCCCTTGTATCATTAAAAATATAAATTTATGCAATTCTTTTCGAATTTTGTTTTCATTTATCCCACGTTATTCACCGGGCTGAGGATACTTGAGGTTTCTAGCGCGGCTTGTTACATGTAACGACATCAGGAGAGCGCCATGCCGACCCCGACCTCAGAAGTAAGCATACGGCGGGTACCGCAGCTATGCGGCCTTGACGGAGCCCTTGGTTTGGTCTGCCGGCTTCCAGTTCCACGGGAGCAACTCGTGCAGGCGTGAGACGGGTGTGTCGGAGATCCGGGCGATGACGTCGGCGAGCCACGCCTGCGGGTCGATGTCGTTGAGCTTGGCCGTTCCGATCAGGGTGTACATCGCCGCCGCGCGCTGGCCGCCACGCTCTGAGCCCGCGAAGAGCCAGGATTTCCGGC
>JANSYS010000043.1 GCA_024742275.1 Alphaproteobacteria bacterium
ATCCCGAACCGTCTGCTCTGCCCCGGCCTTCAAGGCGTCTGATTTCTGTCTCATCTGCGTTCCCTTCGGTCACTACGATGAGCCAGAAATCCTCCCTTACAAATACACCTCAATTTGTCCCACGAACGCTGACGTCAGACAAGGGCCGCCTCGACGGGGAGGTCGGGTGATGAGATGTAGGGGTGCAGGAGTGCGAACGCATCGTCGTGCCGGTCGAGTTGTGCGAGGACACTGGCCAGCGCAAGGCTGGTGGCCGAATTGACGGTGCCTGTCGCCAGGGCCCTGTCGGCGAACCGGTTCGCGGCCTCGAGGTCGTTTCGGGCGACCATGATCTCGGCGCCGAGCACGGGTTGCTCGTTCAGGGAATCGTTGCCGATCTCTGCCAGAAGCGCGTCGACGGCTTCGGTCTTTCCGGCGCGATGAAGTTCGCCGATGAGCGAGATCACGGCGCTCGTCTCGATTCGGTCCAGACCGTATCGGGAAAAGAGGTCGAGGGCGAGTTCCAGGTCATTGCGTTGGACGGCCAGGTCGAGGAGGCTTGCGGCGCTCTCCGGGGGCAGGCTATCGGAGCGCCACCAGGCCGTAAGCTTGTCGAACGCCTCGTCGTTCCGGCCCGTTGCACGGAGAGCGCCGGCGAGGATCCGGCGCCACCCGCCGCTCGATGCTTCCAGGTCGTCGCGTCGGCTGAGCAGATCCAGAGCCAACTGCGGAGCCCGCCGGTAGACGGCGACGTCGGCAAGCGCGATCACCGAACCGTCAGTTTGGTCCAAGGCGAGAATACTGTCCGCGATCCGTGCCGCACGCTCTTGGTCGCCTTGGTGCAGCGTGAGGTCGAAAAGCTGCAGTCGATAGGATGCGTCGAGGGCGCTCGGAACAGTCTTCAGCAGACCTTCCAGTGTATCGATCGCCGACTCATAGCGGCCGATCTGCACCTGCAACTCGGCCAATTCGACCTGCCGTTCGGGCGAAACGGTGTCGAACGTCCGGAGCCATTCGAGCGCGGCGACGCGTTTTTCCGCCTTGCCAGCCTTGTAGTATGCGTCCGCGAGCTGTTCGACGCGCGCCTGGGTCGGGTCGATCGAGGCCAGCTCCTCTAGCGTGCGAAGGTACAAGCCGAAGCGACGGTCCTGGCGGTAGAGCAATGCGAGACGTTCAAGGATGGCGGGTTCGGATCCGACCGTCATTTCGTAACCGTCGACGAGGGCGATGGCCCGATCCACGTCGCCGTCGCGTATGTAGATTTCGAGCAGACCGGTGATCACCTGGGGGGACGTGTCGCCGGCGGCGATCTGTTCTTCGAAATACCTTCGGGACTCCTCGTATTCCCGATCGCGAAGCAGCATCGTACCCAACTCCTTCTCGCTCGGCAGGAGAAGGAAGCTGAGACCCAGCGCGACGCAGACGACGAGAACCGTGATGGCCGCGAACTGCCGCATCAGTCGCCGATCCGGTCGATGCTGACAAGACTGTCGACCCGAGCCTGGATGGCATCGTCGATTCTGAAGGCAAGTCGGCGGTCCGTCCCCACCGGAATCTCGTCCTCCCAGACGGTGCGGCCGTCCTGATCGACGCGAACGCGCCAAGTCCCGGCGTCGGGCACGATCCAGGTCATCGCCAAAGCCCCAAACCCGGCCACTGCGACGGTCAGTTGGCCGTCCGCGATACGCAGGTCTCTTGCCGGCCAGCGGCTGTGCAGAAGATACGGTCGGGTGGCTGGGTCGGGGTCGAGCGGGTGCTTTCGATCGGTAAGCGCGACGACAGGAGCCTGCACGGCAGGATCGAGGGCGACGTAGAGGCTGCCATGGGTTGGACGCGCGCCTAGAACCCCGCTGGACCGTGCGAAGTCGACGGCGACCAGACTCGCGCGATCGAACCGGAGGGTCTGGAGGGCACCCCGATCCTCCACCCGCCACCGCCGGTCCCCAAGCGGTATCAGCCGCGTGCTGTAGAATCCGGTCGCGATTGCGGCGAACTCTGAGGTGAAGATAGGCGCGATCTCCTGGTCGCGAACCGCCTCATGCACTTGGATCAAGGCGTTCGCCGCCGCCACCTTCTCCGCCGAATAGCTGTGGTAGTACAGATTGATCGGCTTCACCCGGATCGGCATCTCGGTGCGCCGGATCGTCTGCAGCACGTGCCGGTAGCCGAAGAAGCGGTCGCTCCACAGATCGGTGTAGGTGTTCTCGTTGCTCATCGAGGCGTAAATCTGCCGTTCGCTGCCGACCGGCACGCTGATCGGAGCGACGAAGCCGTAGGATCGGTAGTCGCTGTCGAAGCGGGTGTCGCCGCCGTTGATATTTGGAATACCGATCTCGCGTGTGGCCGCGACCGCGGCCTCGTAGGGGCTCGTATCGCCCGTCCATTGCAGGATTCGAACGGGTTTGCCGCCGACATCGGCGATCCGCCCAAGCGATCCCCGTATCTCGCGATCAAGGTCGTAGGGTTCGGTGAAGAACGCCCGCGGCAGGGTGTACGCGCCGAGATCGGCTTTGGGTTTGCCGTCGGCACCGGCTTCCGGCGCCTCGACGAGATCGGCATACCCTTGGTGGATGTCGTGGTCCGTCCCCACGCGCAGAACCGTTTCCCGTTCTTCGGCCGGATCGTAGGTCTCGAAATAGGACCAGTTGAACGGATGGCTGTAGGTATGGGAGCCGGCTTCGACATGCGGCAGGTCGAACAGTTCCCGTGCGACGTCGCGGGCTTCGGCGTCGTCGATCCAGTCCGGGTCGAGTTCCGCCGCAATCGGGGCGATGGTGACCGGAAGCTCCGGGAAGCGCCTGGTGACCCGTTCCAGCATCACTCGGGCGGCGCTGGCGGCTTGGCCGTCCAGCTTCACCTCGGAAACGCTGCGCCAACCGTCTCCGTCAACATGGCTGTAGAATAGACGTCGACCGACCAGGGTGGTGGTATCCGGTTTGGGCAGGTCGTCGGTCGAAAAGGCTTGGCGGAAGAAGTCGAATGGACCAACGATCCATTGCCTGATGTTGGATCCCGGATCGACCTGAACGGCATAGAAAGGTGCGATGAGGCCGCCGGCCGGACCGGTCACGACCAGGTCAGCCCGGGCCGGTTCGGTCCCGTCGATCTCAACTGCGAGGTGGGAGATCGCCGCCGGGTCGACAACGGCCTGTTCCTGAAAGGGCGGGGGCAGGGGAGGCGTATATTCGAAACCCCAAATCCCAGGGTTTCTCATGGCGACCCGAGCGCCGGCCGTGTAGGAGACGTACCGTCCATTCCGGCGCACGCCTATCCGAGCGAGTAGTCTGTTTATTCGGTGCTCCGGCACTGGGCCGGTCTCGGGGTCGGATGTAATGCCGAGTTCGCCGAGAAAGACGAGCTTCTTCTCGAGGTCCAGCGCGCGCTCGAACCATTCCAGGAGCCCAAGCGCGTCGGGTCGGGAGGGAGAGGACAGCCATGACAGCACGCCACGCACATCTTCACGGTTGTCCAGACTCGGTAACGGCCGGTCGACCCGATGATACTCCACGACGAGGCCGAGCTGTTCCAGTGGCATGGTCGCAAGCTGATGGGCGCGGCTGTCACGCAGCCGAAAGTTGGTTCCCCCTTCCACGACCGCGATGATCGTGCGCGGCAGCGGGACGGCGTCCTGAGCGGAAACCGGTGTGGTTTGAAGCCCAAGCCCAAGGCACAGCAGCGCGAGGCCGAGATAACGTGTCATCAGCCGACGGGTGGCGGGACGATGCGGTCGAGATCGATGGTCGCGACGTAGGGGGAAAAACCGTTGGCCGACTGTTCGCGATAGATCTCGGCGATCGTCGCGCGATCGGCTGGGTCCTAGTAATCCAAAGTGAGAACGCTGAGGGCCGGATTGCTCATCTGCGCCCGCTGCAGGGTTTCGACCTGCCATTTGTACAGAGGCTCTGGAACCTTGCCGTAGGTCTTCGTTTCAAAATCGTAGTCCGCGTAGACCGACTCGCCGAGAACGTGATCGATGTCGCGCGCGACGGAGTCCAGCAGTTCATAGCCACGGTTGAGGATGATGGGGACCTGCGGCCAGTGCAGCTTGAGCGCTTTAACCAAGCGCGCGGCGGCCTGCGTCATCCCGGCATTGCCCACCGGATCGCGCCGCTCCAGTTCCGGCGGATTGTCGAGGGTATCCAGGAAAAGGCCGTTAAAGCCGCGGCGCAGAATGGCCGGAACCATCTCCTCGATAACCAGGGCGACCCACCGTGTGTCCCGAACGTCCACGAAATGGCTGCCCGGCTAGTTCGGGTTTTCCTCGCCGAGGATACCCCAGGCGTCCAGCCGCGCGAACTCGGCCCGCTGCCGGTTCATTTCGCCGAGGCTGATATAGCCGAACACCTCCTTGCCCGCATCTTGCAGCGGTTCGATCGCCGGATGGGCGAGCCGATCGAAAACAAGGAGATCGAACGGTTCAAGCGCCTCGAACGCTGCGTCTGCGGCATAGAGCACGGCCCATCTGCGAGGGGCCTGGTCGTTCCGCGCTCTGGCCGCAGTTGCCGGGCTGTGGCCGGCGAGGGCGGCTAGGGTCATCGAAGCCAGGATCTGTCGTCGCGTAAGCATTCAGCAACCGCGGTGTTTTGCGTGAATGTACCAGACGATCGCCGACCCTACAGCTTCGATATGCGCCGACACCCTCGCCCTACACGATCGTCGGCAGAACTCTGCGTCGCGATTGGCCGCCGGCATCGCCGGAAAGACGCTGCACGAGGCTAAGCGCCCGAAGCCGATTCGCGGCCCGACAGCGTCTTCCCAAGGAGGCTGGCGGCCGAAGCGAGGTCATTCCCGCTCTGTCGAAAATTGAAACCGCCGGGGTGGCATCGTCGAGATCAAGCTGCACCGGACGGAGGGTGTTGCGCCCGATCGACGGGAGATGGCCTCGGATTATCTGTTCAAAGTTGTATTGTTTGTTGCACGATAGGTTGCGGACATACGGCGCCGGGCACCGCGATCCTCCGGGGGCGGGAATCCGTGGTTGCTTTGGCCGCCATACCGGTACCGACTTGCGGGGACAGGCCGGGAGCCAGGAAAACGGAAGTAGGCGGGGGGATGAGCACACGCGAGGCTAAACTGAAGAGGGTTTATCTGTTCAGCGATGTAGACGATGAGGCACTAGGGCGTATCGGCGAACTCTGCGACTGGCGCCGCTACAAGAAAGGCCGTCAGATCGTCGGCGAGCAGGATCTGACGAACGTTGTCTACATACTGACCGCCGGCCGGGTGAGGGCGAAACGCTTCTCCACCGGCGGGAAGGAGGTTTCATACCGGGATCTCGAAGAAGGGGCGATTTTCGGCGAGTATTCGGCGATCGACGCCCGGCCTCGGTCGGCGACGATCGTCGCGTTGACGGACTGTGAAACGGCGGTTCTGGGTCAGGCCGAGTTTCTGGCGCTGATCCAAGAGTATCCCGGTGTCGCGATGAGGTTCATCCGGGAGCTGGTACAGCAGGTCCGCAGTCTGAGCGATCGGGTGTTCGAGTTCAGCACGCTTGCCGTGAACAGTCGGATTCATGCCGAACTCGTTCGGATGGCGAGCGCGGTTCCTCCAGACACGGACGGCATCAGGCGAATCAAAGATCCGCCGACCCACCTAGAGATCGCCAATCGCATCAGCACCCATCGCGAAGCGGTATCGCGCGAGTTGGCGTATCTGGAGAGCGGGGGGGTGATCAAAAAATCCCGACAGGTCCTCGCGGTGCTGGATATAGAACGGCTTCGGTCGATGATTTCCAGTCTCTGACGCGGCGCCTCGATACCGCCGGCGCAATCCTGCGTCACGCTCCGGCGCGCCTGATCCCGGTGGCGCCGGAGAAGCTTGGCGGTGATCGATGCGATATGCATGGACGTAGCCCGTTCAACGTCTGCCTGATCGGCATTCGACGCGATCCGCTCCGCGCAGTCTGTGGGTTTTCTCACATCGCTTTCAGAGAGGTGCAAATAGCCCGATTAATGATAGTGTCTTTAACCGTATGACTCGAAAATCCAGGAGGGGATATGTCCGACGACGCAAAGAGAGTTGGCATTTTTTATCAGGCCGACGACGGGCAATGGTACGAGATCAAGAAAACCAACGTGGCGGAGAGGCTTGAGGGCGATCCGGCGTTGCAGGACGCGCTGGCCAAGGCCGGCGCGGAGTTTCCGAACAAGCCTTTTGTGCTGAAGAAAGACGGTTCCGCAGTCGGTGGCGATATCGTTATCGTCGGAGAGGGGACCGAGGGAATCACCGTGGGTGAAGGGACCGACGGAATATCTCTTGGCGAAGGCACCGACGGCTCCTGACCTTAGTAGATATCGCATTCTGGAGGCGGTCATGACTCGGTTAGGTGGTGATCGCCTCTGGAACTCCGACACTGGAAGGTATCTGCGAAGCTTAGGCATGCAGGCTCCCTCGCGCACTGTCTCCGGAGGGAGCGTTGAACGATAGCGTTCCGATCGCATTCGCGGAGGTCGACGGCACCACGCGTGCCTGTTCACCTCGGGAAACGATAGAGCGTGTGATGCCGTTGCTCCCGGTCTTCGGCATCACACGCGTCGCCAATGTGACCGGCCTCGACACGATCGGCATCCCGGTGGTGATGGTGACCCGGCCGAACGCCCGTTCGGTGTCGGTCTCCCAGGGAAAAGGGGCAACCCTCGACGCGGCCAAAGCCTCCGGTCTGATGGAGGCGATCGAGATTCACCACGCCGAGCACATCCTGGCGCCGCTGCTTCTCGGGTCCTTCAACGAGTTGCGGTTTCGGGAGAGCGTGGCGGACGTCGCATCGATAGCGCTGTCGACGCGCAGAAACCTGACGGCGACGGCGAGGTTCCTCTGGATACAGGGCCACGACCTCGCATCGGACGCACCGGTCTGGCTGCCCTACGAGGCGGTCCATACGGATTATCGAAAGCCTTTTCCCGAAGGCAGTGGCTACTTCCTCTGCACCTCGAACGGCCTCGCATCCGGAAACACGCTCGACGAGGCGATCTGCCATGGTCTCTGCGAGGTGATCGAGAGGGACAGTGTTGCGCTCTGGCGATTGAAGTCGAAGGAGGAACGCGACCGCCGGGAGGTGGATCTGTCGACCGTGACCGATCCCCATTGCCGCGCATTGCTCGACCTCTACGCATCGGCCGGCGTTCCGGTGCGGGCATGGGATCTGACATCCGACGTCGGCGTGCCCGTCTGCTGCGTGTGGATACCCACGGCGCCTGCCGCGGCGCCGTTCTCGGTGAACGGGTTTCATGGGCACGGTTGCCACCCGTTCGCCTCCATCGCCTTGTCGCGTGCCTTGACGGAAGCGGCCCAGGGACGCCTTACCATGATCGCCGGCGTGCGCGACGATATCGACCCGGCCTACTACGACAAGCGTTCCGACCCGGCGCCTGCGGCGGATCCGGAGGCCGATGCCGGGGATCCACCGACCCATGGCTTCGGGCGGATGCGGAGCCTAATGGGCAACAGTTCCAGGGCGCTGATCGACGGGATGCTCGACCGACTCAAAGCCGCCGGCCTCGACCAGGTGATCGTCGTCGACCTGACGCGCCCCGAGTTCAACGTTCCCGTCGCCCGGGTCGTCGTGCCCGGCCTGGAAGGCAACCCGAACGCCCATCTGTACAGGCCGGGGCAGCGCGTGCTTCGGGCCGTTGGGATCGATCCCGGTCAAGGGAACACGCCGTCATGACCATGATCGTTTTCGGCGGCCCGTCCCTGCCAAAGGGCGCACGGGAACGGTTCCCGGAACTTTCCTTTCACGACCCCGCCCGTCAGGGCGACGTCTATCTGGCCCTCCGGGAGGAGCCCACGGCCATCGGCATCATCGACGGTTTCTTCGATGCCGTGCCCTCGGTCTGGCATAAGGAAGTTCTGTGGGCCATGCACCGGGGCGTTCATATTCTCGGCGCCTCCAGTATCGGCGCCTTGCGTGCCGCCGAGCTCGACAGCTACGGCATGGAAGGGGTGGGGCGGGTCTACGAGGCGTTTCGGGACGGCGTTCTGGAGGACGACGACGAGGTGGCGGTCACCCATGGACCGCCGGAACTCGGACATCGCCCGCTGACTTTGGCGATGGTCAGCATCCGGGAGACGCTCGCGGCCTTTCCCGTCGATCAGTTGGAGGATGTCGGCAGCCTGGCGCTCTATCGCGACGCCGCCAAGGCCCTAGGCTACCGCGACCGGACGGTTCCGCAGATCTCCGCATGCGCTCTGCAAAGGGGTGTCCAAGGCGGAGACGTGGCCGCTCTGTCTGCCCATCTCGCCGAGGCTCTGGTCGATGCGAAGACCGATGATGCGGAGTTGCTTCTGACAACGATGCGGGATCGGGCGCCGGAGTTCTCGGAGCCGAAGACGGTTCGCTACACGTTCAACGATACGTCGGCGTGGCAGGTCTTCATCGCCTGGGCCGACCGCCAGGGCAGCCTCGGTTCACCGTAACTGTCTCTAGCGCCTAGCAAGCTGTGCCTGGGTCTCTAGTACCGCTTGTTGAAGCGGAGGAGACTGGCACGACCGGGCCCGCTCCATCGCGGCTGCAAGAGCAGAACTTCCTTCGGACTCATACCCGCGTCGAATCAGAATCTCCCCAAGCAAACGCATCCGTTCGGAATCGTAGTAGTACGGGTGTGGGAAAGGGAGATCGGTCTCGGCCTTGCGCAGTTCAGCCTCGGCCTCTTTGAGGTGTCCGGAAGAAAGCAGAGACTCGGCCAGAAGCGTTCTAGCGTAGGGCAGCAGTTGGCCGCCACCGCTGCTCTTATAAGAGGTGATCGCCTCACGGATTCGGGCAATTCCGCCTTCTTGATCCCCAGATGTTGCCATCGCCCAGCCGAGCAGAATGTCTCCTCGATCGATCCAATAGCGCATGCTGGAGCTGTGTTCGCTCGCGATCAGACTAGAGCGATGGGCTTCTCGAAGTGCCTGTTGATGGTCCCGTTCGCATTGCCAGATCGACGCGGAAATACTGTGGGAGTATGCCAGTCCGAAGAAATTCCTCATCTTCGTGGCGCGCTGCTTGGCGCTTTCGATCGCTTCGAATGCGGCATCGCGGTCGCCCAGGAACCAATGGTTCCAGGCGCAAAGGCAGAGGGCAACCACGCCGGGATCGGTCGTCGGCGCCTGAATCGGTTTTCTGCTCGTTGCGGCGTCGTAGAGCCTGATAGACTCCTGCAGACTTACACGGGCTTCCAGAAAGTCGCCTGACCAAAGTCTGTAGGCTCCAGTGCAGTTGGACGCCATGATCCTCATGGCCGGATCGTCCGTACGCTCGGCAATGGTCGTCAATTGTCGGGCGAGGACAGCCACCATAGGGAAGTTGCCCTGGATCATGTTTGCGTTCCAGAGTCCTCGCACCGCGTCGAAGGTCGAGCGCGTATCGTCGCCCGTCTCCGAGAGGGAAAGCGCTTTCTCGAACACTTCCTGACCCGCCGGATCGCCCCATCCGTAGAAGACGCTGCGGGTGGCGCCGATCTGATTGTAGATCCTGACCAGCCATTCCCGGCGCGGGCCCGCGTCCGGCAGGGTTTCGGCCGCGGCGGCGGCGAGGTCGAGCTGGCGGATCGCTTCCGTCGCCGCGAACTGGCCCTTGAACCGCTCCGCCGCGGAAAGCCGGTAGGACAGACTCTTCTCGATATTGCCCGCCTCGGCGAAGTGCCAGGCCATGACCTCGGGCGTCGCGTCGAACCCATCGGACTCGGCATGGACAACCATCGCCTCGGCGATCCGCGCGTGCAGGTCGATGCGGTCCGCCTTGAGCAGGCTTGAATACCCGGCGTCGCGGAGGAGGGCGTGACGGAACCGGAACTCGTCCCCGACCGCCGCGCTGCCGGTCAGGATGCCCCGGGACTCGAAATCGGACAGGACCGCGATCGCCCGGTCGACATCCATGCCGACCACCCTGGCGACGAGACGGAGGTCGAACACGTTGCCGCACACGGCGCAGGTCTGGATGAACCTCTTGCCGGGTCCGAGTTCGTCGATGCGCTCGTTCAGCAGGTCCATCAGGGTGGTCGGCGCGTCGTCCGCATCGACCGCCGCCGCGCCATCGTCGCCGGTGCGCGCGACCAGTCGATCGATCTGGTGGGTGACGTACTCCTCGATGAAGAGGGGGATGCCGCCGACTTTCGCCAGGATAGCCTGCGGCTCGACGCCGGCGAACGGCGTTTCCGCCATGAGTTGGTCGACCATGGCATGTGCCTCGTCGGCCGGAAGCCCCGACAGTTCGGTCTCGCTCACAGTCAGCATGGACCGGGTCGTCAGCGGATCGCGGCTGGTGAGAACGACCAGGATCGGATGCCGCTCGACCGTCTGCGTCAGGGCCTGAAGCCATTCCAGCGTGGACTCGTCCAGCCAGTGAATGTCCTCCACGACGACGACGACGGGAGAATTCCGAGCCAGCCGCTCGAGCCGTCGTACCAGCGCGGAAACCACGCGCGCACGTTCCTCGGCCGGGCGTGCCGCGCCGACGGTGGCGGGCGCGTTGTCGAGAATCCGGAGGATTGCGAGGGCGTCCTCCCGCGCATCCCCGTCACCAGCGGTCGAGAGTTCACGCGTCAGCGTCTCAAGTCGGGAACCGCCCGCCGTGTCGAGATGGCGGGCGAGTTCCTGACGCAGCGGCTGCCACGGACTGTCGCGTAGGTGGGTGTTCGCCTGCATCAACACCAGCTGCGGCGCGTCCTCCGAGGTCGTGCGGACGAATTCGTAGACGAGGCGGGATTTTCCGATCCCGGCCGGGCCGACGATGCCGATGGCCGACCCCTGTCCGCTCAGGGCCGAATCCCAGTGCCGATGCAGGACGCCAAGCTCTTCGATGCGGCCGACGAAGGTGCTGCGCTGGTGGGCGTCTCGGGCTAGAAAACGCAGCGGAAGCTCGCGCTGGCTCCGCACCCGCCAGAACATCTCGGGCGTGCGAAAGCCCTTTAGCCGGATTGGAGGATTCGGTGTGCAGACGAAGAAGCCTCCGGCCTTGCGATAGACCGCGTCTGAGATTGCGACTTCGCCGGGAGCGACCTGTTCTTGAAGCCGGCGGGCCACATGCGGCGCCCGTCCGACCACCTCGTAGAACACCGAGCCGCTTGTGGTGCGGGCTTCGCCGACCAGCACCGAGCCGGAGGCGATGCCGGTGCGGCAGGCGAGGGTGGACCCGAGGGGTGTCTTGATCGCGCCGACCGCCTCCGCGATCGCCAACCCGCTGCGCACGGCCTGTTCGCCCGCATCCTCGCGGGCCGTCGGAAAGCCGAAATAGGCGAGTATCCCATCGCCTTCGATGCGGGCGACGTAGCCGCCATAGGATACCACCAGATCGGCGCAGGTCCCCGAGAACGCGTCGAACACGTCCTGGGCATCTTCCGGATCCAATGCGTCAACAAGCCCGGTCGATCCGACCAGGTCGACGAACATCACCGTCAGATGCCGCCGTTCCTTACGCGGCCCCCGATCCATGTCGGACAACGCCCTTACCCCCGCTCGCAACGTCATTGATCCGGCGGTATCCCCACCTCTCAGCACATAGCGAACTCACCGCATCACTCTAGGGATTGGCGAATACCAAAGCTCGGCGCCGTCCCGCTAGAGTTATAGCTCCGCGGCGGTTTCAAACATCGATTATCCCTAGAAATTAAGTATTATTTATTCCACCTAAAAGTAATCGGACGGTCTATTTTACTCGCATGGTGTATCGTTGTCCGCCTGATGCTGCCCAAAATATATCCCATATTGACGAGAGTACTCTCCAGGGATGGGCGGTCTCCACCGGTTCGGTGCTTGCCTGATGGCGTTTGACGTGGCGCCCGGACGGTAATGGGCGGGATACACGCCGGTGTCGATTGAGTTGAGAGACATCGTAGCGCGCGTTGCTGGGCCGGTAGCCTTCAGCCGGACGACAATCGGTCGTTTAAAGCCCTCTAGATTTAATAGCATTATAAATAATCAATCTTAGGTAAATATAGATCCTTATTTCATCAAAGTGAAATCCGCATTTTAACGAATAATTATCCCTTAGATGGTTTTGTGCCCCCAGAGCGATTTTTCGCGAGAAACAGTTGCCGTTCTGGTGGAGGAAACCATGAATCGAATTTTGGTCGGTGATTGGCGACACGTTAAAACCGTGATGGCCGGTACTGCCGTCGGTATCGCCATGCTGATCGGGCAATCCGGTCAAGTCAGTGCAGAACCGAAAGCGCTGACACTGACGGTACAAGAGCTTGTGACGGATCCGTTCATTGCTGAAATCCGCGAATGGGCGACGGCACCGGTGGTGCTTTCGGCCCTCCGGAGCCGCAATGCAGGCGCCGGGCAACTGGATCAGAGCGAAATCGATGCTCTGGACAAGCAATGGCGCGCTGAAACGAAGAACGATGATCAGCCTCTGATTACCTCAGTTCTCGCGAACCCGTTGTCTTCGTTCCTCTACCGTGTTCAAGCAAGTTCGGTCGGCTTGTTCACCGAAGTCTTCGTCATGGATCAGAACGGCCTGAATGTCGGTCAAAGCGCGATCACGTCCGACTATTGGCAAGGCGATGAGGCGAAGTTCCAGAAGACTGCGGGCGTCGGCCCCGGTGAGGTCTTTGTTGATGAGGCCGAATACCACGAGGGCACTCACACGTGGCGGGCGCAGATCAACCTGACCATTGACGATGAGAATGGCAAAGCTGCCGGCGCCATCACGGTCGAAGTCAATCTGACGGAACTCGAGCGTCGGCGCCTTGCCGGCCTCGGAGCGTGAGGAGGGAACCATGTCTTTCTTGAACAATCTCCGGTTCGGGCAAAAATTCGCCGCCGCCTTCACGATCCTTGTCGCCATCATGGTGACGTCGGGCGCGGCCACGTTCTATCAGCTCAGCCGCGCCAACGACGCGGCCAAGGAAGTCGGCCGGGTTACATCGTTGCTCGATACGCTTGGCTACATGCAGACCCGCGCCATCGACCAGTCCGGTGCCATCAAAGAACTTCTCTTGAGCGGCGACCGTACCGCGATCGAACGGTTCCGCGCGGCGGCGGGCAGCTTCGACCAATCCGCCGAGTCGATGTCTGCGGCGCTCGCCGGAAGCCCCAATAGCTTGGCTCTTCTCCAAGACTACATCGCGGTCAACCACACGTGGCGCGAGGTTGCAGAGCGACAGATTGCGCTGATGCGTCAACCGTTCACCGTCGATGAGGCCCGCCAGCTCGAGACGAACGGTGTCGGTCGGACCTATATCGTCGATCTGACGGAGAAGTTCGAGGATCTGAAAGCGGTCGGAACGGAAATCGTGCGTCAGGCCAACGCGCAGCAAGACAGTAGCTTCGCGACGGTCGAGATTTTCGCTGCGGGTTCGGCCGTGCTGGGCGTGATCATCGCGTTTCTCGCATACCTTACGCTCACCAAAGGCATTGCCACACCGATCCTGGCGATGACCGCGGTCATGGGTGAGATGGCGAAGGGAAATCATGGCGTGACCGTTCCGGGCGCCGGTCGCGGCGACGAGGTCGGTCAGATGTCGGAGGCGGTCGAGGTGTTTCGCCAGAACATGGTCGAGAACGAACGGCTGCAGGCTGAGGCCGCTGAGAAGCAGAAGGCCGAGTTGGGTCGGGCGCAGGCGCTTCGCGATATCACCCAGGCGTTCGAAGTTGAGGCCCAGTCGATGACCGAGGCGGTCGCGTCGGCGGCGTCGGAGTTGGAGGGTACCGCCCAGGCGCTGAACCAGATCGCCGATCAGTCGACCAAACGCGCAACCGTCGTCGCCACGGCGTCGGAGGAGACGTCGGCGAACGTTCACACTGTGGCGACGGCGAGTACCGAGCTGTCGGCATCGATCAGCGAGATCTCGCAGCAGGTGTCGAACGCCAACCATTTGGCGAGCGAAGCCCGCAACGACGCGCAGTCGACGGAGGGCGAGGTCCGCGCGCTGGACGAAGCGGTTCAGCGGATCGGAACGGTGGTTACCCTTATTCAGGAAATCGCCGAGCAGACCAATCTCCTCGCCCTCAACGCCACGATCGAATCGGCGCGGGCCGGAGATGCGGGCAAAGGGTTCGCCGTCGTCGCCTCCGAAGTGAAGAACCTGGCCGGTCAGACCGGAAAGGCGACTGAGGAGATTGCCGCGCAGATTCAGTCCGTACAGGACCGCACGAAAACGGCTGTCGCCGCGATCTCGAAGATCGTGACGCGCGTCAATGAAGTGCAGGAGGTGGCTGCAGCGGTTGCCGCCGCGGTCGAAGAGCAGGACTCCGCGACCAAGGAGATCTCGCGAAACGTCGAGGAGGTTGCCACGGCCGCAAACGAGGTCAACGAGAACATCTCAGGCGTGCGTGAGGCCGCGAGCGAAACTGAAAACTCCTCGAGCAAGGTTCTGACCACGGCGCGGACCCTGTCGGGCCAGGCGGAAGGTCTGAAGACCCGTGTGAGGGCCTTTCTCAACGACGTCAGGGCCGCCTGACGTCCTTGCCGAGACCGAACGAACAAGCAAGCGGGCGGCCTGGAACGGGTCGCCCGCTTCGTTTCGGCGGATACGAGGAGCGTCGTCGCTTCAACAGTGATGGGGCTCCGTTGTAGCGGCGGCGTTAGGTTTCATGCCCTGGCCATTGCGGGCGGACCGCGGAACCGCGCGAACTCTCATAGGACCGGATCTTAACCCATTTTTTACTCCATCAGACTATGCAGAAGGGACTGTCAGAAATTTCGTGTGCGGGGGAGCATGATGGGAATGAAGGAGATCCCCCATGCCCCGACGCAAAGCGCCTGTGATTGCCGATGCCGTTCTTGATCAATTGCTCGCCGGAGCGGACGTCCGCACGGCCTTCGA
>JANSYS010000056.1 GCA_024742275.1 Alphaproteobacteria bacterium
CACCCGAAGAGGTCCAGTCGACGAGTCACCTTCCGGGTGCGCCATTAAAACCCCGCGTCAATCGCCACAACATCATGATATGAAACTATGAATCGCTCCCGGCCCACGGACAATCGCGTTCTCACCTGGGCAATGCGGGCTTAATCAAGCTTGGCCTGGCGTTGTCTCAGCCACAGCGCAACGGCGAGTGCTCCGAGCAGGGCGAGGCCGGCAAGGTCGGTGCGCCAATCGGAAACCATGAGCATCAATGCAATGGCAATCGCGATCACCCGTTCGTAGGCGCGAAGGGGCACATGTAGCCACCCGATCGCCGCCGCTGAGACCATGATCACGCCGACAGACGCCGTCGCCAGGGCCCAGGCGACCCCATACCAGGTTCCCTGGCCCAACAGCTCGGGGCTGTACACGAACATGAACGGAATGATGAAACCGGAGATCCCGAGTTTGAAGGCGACGAGGCTGGTTCGCCACGGGTCCGACCCGGCGATCGCCGCCGCCGCGTAGGACGACACCGCAACCGGTGGCGTGATCGACGATTTTGCCGCGCAGAAGACGATGAACAGGTGGGCCGCCACGAGCGGCACGCCCATCTGCTCGAGCCCGGGAGCGAGCAGGATCGCCAGGATGATGTAGGCGCTCGCGGTGGGCATCCCCATGCCCAGCACCACGGCCACCACCATGGTCAGCAGCAGGGCGACGATCAGAATGCCCTGGGAGGCGTCGAGAATGATCTCGCTCATCTTGATGCCGAGGCCCGTCATCAGGATGATGCCGGCGAGCACGCCGCCGATCGCCGAGGCCACGGTGACCGGTCCCATGATGCGGGGAGCCTCGATCATCGCCTCGCGCAGCACCGACAGGATCCGTCGGCGGTTGACCGGATCGAAGATCACCAGCAGCACCGCCAGGCTGACGATCGAATAGAAGCCGGTGCTGGTCGGGGTGTAGCCCTCCATGAGCAGCCAGACCATGACGATGATCGGCCCCAGAAGATAGGCCCGGGCCCGCAGGATCGGCCATACGCGCGGCACGTCGGCGCTGGCCTCCGACCGCAGGTTCAGGCGGCGCGCCTCCAGGTCCGTCATGGCGAGGATCCCGATGAAGAACAGGATCGCCGGAATGATCGCCACGCTCATGATCTCGAAATAGGGAATGCCGACGAATTCGATCATCAGGAAGGCGGCCGACCCCATGATCGGCGGCGTGATCTGCCCGCCGGAAGACGCCACAGCCTCCACCCCGGCGGCGAAGTTCTTGTCGTAGCCCGCCTTGCGCATGGCCGGGATCGTGAAGGAGCCGGTGGTCACCACATTGGCCGGGGAGGAACCCGACAGCATGCCCATGAACCCGCTGGCCACCACCGCTGTCTTCGCCGGGCCGCCGGTCAGACGGCCGGTAAGCGCCCGCGCCAGGTCGGTGAAGAAGCTGCCCGCACCCGATGACAGCAGGAAGGCGCCCAGCAGGACGAAGAGAAAAATGAAGTTCGCCGTGACGGCGATCGGCACGTTCCAGATGCCGTCGGGCGTCATGTAGCTCTGCTCGACGATCCGCTCCACCGTGAAACCGCGGTGATAGAACGGCTCGGGCAGGTAATTGCCAAACAGGGCGAAGACGATGAAGGCCAGGGTCAGCCACACCAGCACCCAGCCGATGGTCCGCCTAGCGGCTTCCAGAATGATCCCCATCAGCGCGATCCCGAGGAACATCTCCACCGGCGTCAACGGCTCCACATAGACGAAGCGGTTCGCGAGATAGTCGGCATTCATGAACAGATATCCGGTGGCCCAGATCACCACCGCGACCAGACCGAGGTCGATGGCCATGCGCAGCGCCCGGTAGGGGCCCCGCGTCTTGTGCGCACTGTAGAGAAACAGTACGGCCAAGGCGAACATGACATGAACCGGATAGTGGAACATCGCCTGGGGCGTGCCGGCATAGGCGGTCCACAGGTGATACGCGGACATGCCGAGGGCCGTGGCTATTCCGAACGGCAGAATGAACAGCCGGGCCACCCGGTCGAGCGCCGCATCCATGTCAGATCTCCAGGAAAGGGATGCGGGCGGAGATCGCGCCTCTCCGCCCGTCTTTCAGATCGTCGTCGGGTCGGTCAGGCGGTTCAGTAGCCCGCTTCCTTGTAGGCCCGCACCGCGCCCGGATGCATCTCGACTCCGGCGATCTTCGACATGCTTTCCACGGTGGTGCCGCGCACCGATCCATGAACCGCCTTCAGGCTGTCCAGGTTCTCGATCATCGCCTTGACGATCTCGTAGACGTCTTCCTCCGGCATGTCGGCATTGACGATCAGGATGGTGCTCGCGCCGATGGACTTTACCGGCTTGTCCACGCCCTTGTAGGTGCCGGCGGGGATCTCCGCGCGGACCAACCCCGGGTTCTTGCCGTTGATCGACTGGAAGGTGTCGTCCTCGATATCGAGAAGAGCCATCGGTACCGACAGGAATGCCTCGGAGAAGGACCCGTTCGGATAACCGGCGGTCGCCTGGAATCCGATGGCGCGCCGGTCGCGGACCGCCTGGGCGCCCTGGGCCGGGCCGCCGCGCACGGCGATCTCCAGATCGTCCTCGGTCAGTCCGTTGGCCTCCAGAATCATGCGGAAGAAGGTCGCGGATCCTGCGCTCAGCGGCTGCGAGGCGAAGGATTTGCCTTTCAGCTCCTTCACGCTTGTCACGCCGCTGTCCGTCGTCACCGCGATATGGGTGACGTTGGTGTAAAGCGTGGCGATGCCCTTCAGGTTGGTGAATTTCTCCTTGAACGGTTCGTCGCCATTGGCGGCGAAGACCGCCGTCGGGCTGAAGGTGAAGCCGATATCCGCCGATCCTTTTGAGATCGCAATGATGTTGGAGTTGCCGCCGCCGACATCCGCTGCGGCCTGCATGCCGGCATCAGACAGCAGCTTCGCGAGGCCGACACCGACGGGATAGAAGGTGCCGCCGGTGTTCCCGGTGACCACGGAGAGGTTCTGCGGCTTCGCCTCGGCAACCCCGCCGTTTCCGATCGCCAGCCCGGCCGCCAGGACCACCGCTGCCGCCAAGGTCTTCCGTATCGTCTTCATCGCAAGTCTCCTGTTGTGAAAAGTCTCCTGTCGAAGCCGTGCGTCCTGTCGTTGAAATCCGCGCGGACGCTTCGGCACGTTCCGTTACTGTCGTCTAGCGCCCGTCGGCACCGTCAACGCCATCAGCGGCGCGATATCCGAGTGGGTATCGACGGCCATCGCCGCCGCGTAGAGCTTCTCGACGGTCTGTGGCGGCAGCACCCGACCGGCATTGTCGCGGAACTTGGCGGCGACCGAGCCGGGCGTGTCGGGTTCCTGCGGATGGCCCCGACGCGAGACCTGCACCAGACGCTTAGAGGTTCCGTCGGCCCATGCCACGGTCAGGGCTCCGGCGAACCCGTTTCCCGGCGGCACCGGGTCGAGGGGCGCGTGCTCCACAAGGGCGGCGACCCGCAGGACTTCCGGATCGCCAATCGCGTCGTCGGAATAGTCGTCGATGCCGGCGCTGCCGCGCACGAGGGCGACCGCGACGGCATAGGCGAGGCTGGCACGGGCATGGGTGTTGGTGCGGGGAGCGATCTTCGCGTCTCTCGGTTCACAGACCACCGGGATATAGCGCGGGGCGATCTCCACCCGGATACCGGCCAGGGCCTTCGACCCGCCGCTCGCATTTCGAATCTCCCGGGCCATGTCGACAAAAGGCAGAAGCACCTGGGCGTTGGGATAGAGCTTGTAGAAACTGGACTGGGATTCCCAGTGGGTGCCGAGCCGGTCGGTGACGCTCCCGGTGTCGAGCTCTGTGCCGGGACCGTCCAGCATGGCCCGCAGAAGACCGAATCTGCCGTCCAGGCCCGAGGCGGGGCCCGTGAATCCCACCCGGGCCAGATAGGCGGCGGCGATGCCCCCATGGGCGCCCCAACCCGGATGCAGCGTCTTCACCCAACTCCCGTCCTGATAGGCTTCCAGCAGCCCCGATCCCTGGCTGCAGGCGATGCCCATGGCGTTCAGCGCCCGGTCGCCGTCGAGCCCCATCATCTTCGCGGCGATCAGCGCAACCACGGGCGGGGAGAGCACCCCCGTCGGGTGCAGACCCTTACCGTGGAAAGCGCCGGGCGCGACCATACACAACCGGCAGGCAATCTCGTTGCCGATGATGATCGCGCTCAGGACATCCGCACCCGAACTGCCCAGATCCTGCGCCAATGCCAGGGCGGTCGACGCCATGGGCGCACTTGGATGCATCAGCGACGGCAGGTGCGTGTCGTCGAAATCCATCGCGTGGGCGAGAGTCGCATTGACCATCGCCGCGCAGGCCGGCGGCATTTGGGATCCGTCTCCGATCACGCTGGAAGGACCGGCGCTCCCGCCAGCCAGAGCCGCGCCTCCATCCCGAACGGCCCGACCAAGCGGCGTCGGAGCGGCCGCAATGCAGAGACCGAGAATGTCGAGCAGGCGCATTCGGGCATCGGCGACGACCGGGGCCGGTACCGCGGCCAACTCGAAACCATAGGCCCAGTCTCGCAGGATCTTTGAGATATGCATACAAGGATACTAACGGACACCATTGCGATGTCTGTTTCCGAATCGCGATTGGTGTGGCCAGCAAAACGAATATTCAATCCAGAGACCGAAATGTGCCGGGAAATGGTCGAAGCGTCGCAGTGACGGGAAGGGGCGGCGAACTTCCGCTTTGCGTCGATCTGCAAATAGATCTCCAGCGACCGTTTTGGGGCGAGCGGCTCATAGACATCCAATGACGGCTTTGGGTCGATACTGTTGAAGAAGTCGGCGGTTGGATCGCCGTTGAGGCATGGCGATGCTCCCCGGGCTTGGGCGCAAAGGCGTCCCGACCGTCAGGTTGCCGGCACCAGGGTCTGAGGGCTGCAGATCTTGGCGAG
>JANSYS010000036.1 GCA_024742275.1 Alphaproteobacteria bacterium
GTCGGATCGCGTCCGCCATCGACAGGCCCTGGCTGTGCAGAACCTCCGCCTGCCGCAGCTTGCCGACGATCTCCTCAGGTTTGTACCGCTTCATCGCCATATCAGGTCCTCCTTCCAAAACTTCAGGATGGACCAATTCATTGGGGGAGGATCAAGGGGGCATGAACCAATTCGACCCGACCGGCCGTCACCTTGGTGAAATCCAGGATGTCGTTGACGACGCTCAGGAGGTGTCGCCCTGCTTCCTTGAGACGGCGGGCGTACTCGGCTGTTCTTGGTGAACTGGGGTCTTCCAGGATGAGATCGGTAAGACCAATCATGCCGCCGAGCGGCGTTCGTATCTCGTGACTCATCGATGCGAGAAACTTTGATTTCGACTTCTCCGCTGTTTCGGCGACAACTCGCAGGGATGCCTCTTTCTCCGCCAGTATCGAGAGTTCGACCGTCTTCTTTTCGAGATCGATCGTCGCCTCATCGATCTTTTGTCTTAGTTTTTCCGGGCTTCTGAGCGACGAGAACGTGGCCAGACCGACGACCAACGACAAAATCGATCCGAAGACGAACATCCAACCGAGGTGAAAGGTCCATTTCGTGGCGCCGGCCGCCGTACCCGCGGAAGCGGCCAACAACCAGGACCCCGCCGGCAAGGTCACTGGAATTTCCACCAGAGGTTCATCGAAAACCGCTGGATCCCCGTAGATGATCGCGCCGTCTTTGCCCAGACCGTCCTTCCCTCTCTATGCCAGTTCGACTCCCGGAAGACCGTCGGCAATTCCCGCGTCCCCGATCAAGACGATTGGGTCGATAAGAATCGTCGCAAACCCCCAAAACTCCTCGCCGGAAGACTGCTCGGAGAGAAACACCGGCAATCGAGCAATGATTGCTTTTCCGCCCTGGATAAGGTCAATCGGACCGGCAATCACGTACTTGCGTTCGCGAATTGCCTTTTCGACAAGTGGCCTACGCTTCGGATCCGCGAAAAGGTCGTGCCCCAGTGCCTTGATATTGTCTTTCTTATTCGTAATGAAACGAACGACCGCGTCCGGCGCAAGCTGGAGACTTCTGATTCCTTTTTGCCCGTCAACCAGAGCATCCGCGAACGCATCGAAGTCTCTCTCGTCAAAATAGGGATCGGATCTGACGAACGCCGCCAGTCCGCAGGTCAATTGAAGCTGGTGGTTCAGCGACTGCTCTAGTCGACCAGCCAGCAAATCGACGTCCTTACGCAGATCATCGGTTTGAATCGACAATCGGCGCTCAAAATCGGATCGGTCGATGATGTAGCTGAGTGCAAGTCCGCCCGCCACGACGATCGACGATATCAGTATCGCTGGAACCAGCTTTATATCTCAGCTTTAGCTACGGCATCCTGTAAAATTTTACATACAGTCTAATTATTAAGTAACTCCTAACGGATGACGCCGGATCAGATCCGGACGAAGCGACAACTGACGATAGAGAGCGATCCTAGCGAGACTGCTGCGCCGGGGCACGCAACCGACCAGTCCGACATGCAGAAGCAGGTCAGCGGTGACTGCGGAGCTATCGCCGACTTAGACGCACCCGGATGTCGCGGGCCGGCCGCGTCGTCAGCCGCGCTACCGGTCTGACGGCTTCGGGCGCGCAGACTTCGATGTCGTAACGCCGGATCAGGTGCGCGATCAGAAACGTGCTTTCCACTGTCGCGAAGGCGGCGCCGATACAGACTCGCGGACCCAAACCAAAAGGCAGGTAAGCGCCGGCCGGAACGGCCGCGTCGCTTCCGCTGAGGAACCGGGACTCGTCGAACAGGTCGGGATTTCGCCAAAGCCCGCTATGCCGGTGAATGATCCATGGAGAGACCATCACCATCGCTCCCCGGCGCAGGCGATATCCGCCGATCTCTGTCTCCCGGGCGGCAACGCGCGGCAGAAACGGGCCGGGCGGATAGAGCCTGAGCGTCTCCCGCAAAACCGCCCGGGTCAGAGCCAGACGCTTCACCGACTCCAGCCCGATCGGGCCGTCACCCGCTTCGGCGTCGATCTCGGCGCGTACCCTTGCGGCAAGATCCGGATTCTGAGACAGGACGAAGAGCGCCCAAAGGACGGCGGTCGCCGACGTTTCGTGACCGGCCAGAAAGAACACTCCGATCTGGTCGACTAGTTCCTGCTGGGAGAATCCAATACCGGTCGCCGGATCTCGGGCGGAGATGATATCTCCCGCAATATCCCTGGCCCCCTCGCCGGACTTGTCCGTTCGCGCCGCGATCAGCCCCGCGATCTGCCGGCGGATCCGTTCACAAGCCGCGCGCGCGGGCGCGGGTTGCGAGACCTCGGCCCAGGGGCGCCCCCACAGAAGCCTGGCGATTCGAACGTTTGCCACCGTCTCCTGGAACACGGCGAAATCCTCGAAAATCCGGCGCGCCGCATCGCTCTCGAGCGTTGTCGAGAACACTGCGCGACAGATGATGTCGGCGGTCAGGTGACTCACAGCCGCATCCAGCGACAGCACCTCTCCGTCAGCCGCCCGGGCGTCCAAGATAGGTTGCACCGCGCCCGTCGCAGCTTCCATGGCGGCGAACGCCCTGCCGACCTGCATGTGGCCGAAGGACGGCTCGATCATCTGGCGCTGGCGTTTCCAGACATCCCCGTCGGAAACGAAGACGCCGTCACCGATCAGCGGCCGCAGTGCTCCGACGAATAGGTCGTTCTTCGGGTAGGTGGCGACGTCGGAGCCGAAGATACGACGCACCATGTCAGGTTCGTTGACCAGCAGAATGCCGCGCCGCGAGACACCCAGCGGCGCGATCCAGGTTCGGTACGCCTCTTCGGGGAGCAGGGAGAGAAGATCGCGGGACCCGCTGAAGGCACTACGCAGGAGCGCTCGCACAGGAGGGAGGGCGCGCGGCGCCGGCGGACGGTAAAGGGGTCCGGGTGACATAGCGTTATCATAGCGGACATTTGGCGTATGGGTGCCAGTCTCGGGTGAACAACGCCCGCGAAGGCTGGGTGTGGGACCTTCGCGGGTTCACCGGAACCCGCCCGGCATCTTGGGCGCGGGACAGACATCGCTCTCGTTGACCCGGCGTCGTCGGGATCCATCTCTCGGTTCAGGTAGACACAGGCGGGTGCCATGAAAGTCCTGACCATCGCCGCGACCGCATGCCTTCTGGTCCAGCCAGTCCTCGCCCAGGACATGAATCGGGTCGGCGGTTTTGAGATCGACCGGACCGAAGTCTCGGTGCGGGACTTCCGGGAATTCGTGGAAGCGACGGGGACCGTCACCGCTGCCGAACGGGCCGGCGGGGGCGAGGTCTACGAAGCAGGTTGGGTCCGGAAACCCGGCTGGACCTGGCAGACCCCCTACGGTCGATCCGCAAGCGACAACGAGCCCGCCGTCCACGTCACCTTCGCCGAAGCGCAAGCCTACTGCATCTGGCGGGGCAAACGGCTGCCGACGGACGCGGAATGGATGGAAGCTGCCTACACCGAACGGCGCACCGATCCCCCCGCCCCGTACCGAACCGGGACCACATACCCCTATCCAACCGGCGAAACGCCCGACGGCGCCAATTGCCTCGGCGACTGCGGGACGACACCGGCCATCGACTACTCGGACGTCCTGACGCGTGGCAACGGCCATGCCCCTGTCGGTGCGACCATGGCCGGGATCAACGGGCTGCACGACATGGGCGCCAATGTCTGGGAGTGGGTCGACGGTGGAGACGGCGATCGCAAGATCACCCGCGGCGGCTCCTGGTGGTACGGAGCGTCACAGATGAGCCGGGCGCATCTGGCATCGAAACCGGCCGACACAGCCGTCGTCTATATCGGCTTCCGCTGCGCCCGATCACCCTAGCGCCGCAAAGGATTTGCCGGACGACGGGATGGGCCGCGTTCGAGATGGAAAACCGTCAATCCTCCTCGACGCCGGCCCTTGCGATCCGCACGTCCCGATGAACCGACACGCCAAGAAGCAGTCCGAGTCCGATCATCATGGTCAGCATGGCGGTACCGCCGTAGCTGATCATCGGCAGCGGTACGCCGACCACCGGGATCAATCCCATCACCATGGCGACGTTGATGAACAAGTACAGGAAGAGCGTCGTTGTCACTCCGAGCGCCACCAGCCGACCGAACTGACTCCGCGATCGGATGGCGATGGCGAAGCCGTAGGCCAACACCAGGACGTAAAGTCCGATGAGACAGGACGCCCCGACCATCCCGAATTCTTCCGCCAGCATCGTGAAAATGAAGTCCGTCTGCTTTTCCGGCAGGAAATTGAGATGGCTCTGGCTCCCTTTCAGAAAGCCCTTGCCGAAAATGCCACCCGACCCGAGAGCGATCTTGGATTGCAGGATGTGGTACCCGGACCCTAGCGGATCGCTTTCCGGGTTGAGGAACGTCAGGATCCGTTTCTGCTGATACTCCCGCAGAAACTGCCAAACGACGGGAACGGCGGCCAACCCGGCGACGATCACTGCCAGGAATTTCCAGATTCTGACGCCCGCCAGGAAGAAGATCGCGCCGGATCCGGCGATCATCATCAGCGCCGTACCCAAGTCCGGCTGCTTCAGGACCAGGAGAGCTGGCAGAAACACCATGATCAGCGGGATGATCAGATTGAGAGGGTTGCCGACCTCTTCATAGGTCAGACCGTTGAAATACCGGGCGAGCGCCAGCACCAGGGCGATTTTCATGACCTCCGACGGCTGGAGCTGGAACACGCCAAGATCGATCCATCGTTGGGCACCCATCCCGATCTCGCCCATGACCTCGACGAGCCCGAGGAGAACGAGCGCGACCATGTATCCGAGATAGGCGGTTCGCATCCAGAACCGGATATCGACCAACGCGATCGTCAGCATGACGCTGAGGCCAACACCGAAACGCAGCGCGTGGCGATATGCCCAAGGCATCCAGTCGCCATTGGCCGCCGAGTACAGCATCAGGCAGCCGACACCCGCGATCGTGATGATCAGCATAACCAGCAGCCAGTTCAGGGAGGCCAGCTTCTGGCCGATCGTCAACTCGGGCGGGTTCAGACCGTCGGAGCGGAAGGAGATCGCCATCAACCGCCTCGCTTCTCTCGCGTGTCCGGGGACGCCTTTCCGCCGTCGCGGGACGCGGTGGGCCCCGGGGGTGCGATCGGATCGATCCGAAGCGCCTCGCGCAGCACATCGGCGGCGATCGGGGCCGCCATCGATGACCCGCCGCCGCCATGTTCGACCACAACCGAAACCGCGTAGCGCGGTGCCTCCAGCGGGCCGAAGCCCACGAACAGGGCGTGGTCGCGAAAGCGCCAGGGCTTCTCTTCCTTGTACGCGCCCGACAGACGGTCGGCCATGGTGATGCGGCGGACCTGGGCCGTTCCCGTCTTGCCGCCGATCTTCACCTCACCCTCGCCTCCCTTGACCGCACGCGCGGTCCCTCGGGGTCCGTTCACGACCTCCGACATTGCTTGGCGCACCGCTTCGAGATGACGGCTGTCGACCGCCATATCCGGCACCGGTTCCGGCGTACCGTTTCGGATCTCGAGATGCGGGGTGACGGCCTTGCCGCCGTTGACCAGCCGGGCCGTCATCACCGCGAGCTGAAGCGGGGTGGTCAGCATGAACCCCTGGCCGATCGAGGAGACCAGAGTCTCGCCCTGCTGCCACGGCACGCCGCGGGTAGCCAGTTTCCATTCCCGCGTGGGGATCAGCCCCTGACGCTCGCCCGGAAGGTCGACGCCGGTCACCTCGCCAAGACCGAACCGCCGAGCCATGGCGGAAATCCGATCGATGCCGACACGCTTGGCCAGCTCGTAGTAGTAGACATCGCAGCTCTGAGCGACCGACTGCTTCATGTCGAGCCAGCCATGGCCATGCTTCAACCAGCAATGGAACCGGGTGTCGCCGAGGGTCAGATGACCCGGACAGTAGAACTTGGTGTCCTCCCCCGCGAGGCCGGATTCCAGGGCCGCCAGCATCACCAACATCTTGAACGTGGAGCCCGGCGGATACTGACCCGCGACCGATTTGTTGGTGAACGGCCCGCGCGGATTAGCCTGCAATTCCTCCCAGTCCTTCGCGGAGAGCCCACGGTTGAACGGGTTCGGATCGTAACCGGGAGCCGACGCGAGCGCCCGCAGATCCCCGGTATGCACGTCCATCACCACCACGGATCCACTTTCCGCCTCGACGACCTTGCCGTCCGCGTTGATCAGCACCGTTTGCCGATCGGCATAGGCCTCGCGCAGGGCCGGGTCCGCCTGGGCAAGCGCAAGCTGCGCCCGCGGATCTTCGGTCGGGAGACGCTCCGCGGTGCCGCGGGCCAGCCGCTCGGTCGCATAGCGTTGGAGATTGATGTCGAGCGTCAGCTGGATGTCGCGCCCCGGCTCCCCATCCTCGCCGGGTAGCTTGCGGATGATGCGGCCCAACGCATTGACCTCGACCTGACGCCGCCCTGCGGTGCCGCGCATCTCAAGATCGTGCAGCCTCTCGATACCGCTCTTGCCGATGCGGAAATCCGGAAGCTCCAACACCGGATCGCCGGTCAACTCGCTTTCGGAAACCGCGGCGACATAGCCGGTGATGTGAACGGCGGTATCGGCGAAGGGATAGCGCCTGGAACGGCCGACCTCGATACGGATCCCTGGGAGGTAGGGGGCGTTTACCGCGACCCGGGCGATCTCGTCGCGGGTCAGATTCTCCACCACCGTTACCGGCACGAAGGCCCGCTTGCGCTTTACGTCCTTCAGGACCCGGCGAACGTCCCAGTCCGGCACTTCGATGATCGAGCGCAGGGCCGACAGGGTCGCGGCCACGTCATCCGTCTGTTCGCGCACGATCTCCACGCGGAAATTGTCCTGATTGTCCGCCAGCGCGACGCCGTTCCTATCGAGGATTCGCCCGCGGATTGGCTGGAGAAGCTCCAGGTTGAACTGGTTGTCCCGAGACATCAGTTCGTAGCGGTCGGCCTCCACCACCTGAAGATAGTAGAGCCGCGCGCCGAGCGCGCCGATCAGGGCAAGCTTGCCGCCGGCGAGCACAAGCGCGCGACGGGTGAAGACTTTCTGGACGTCCTGCTCGCTCGATTTAAGCATCGCGGCCTACCGCACCACGTAGCGATGGATGCGCACGAAGATCCAGGCCACGACCGGAAACCCAAGCACGGTAACAAGGTATTGAAACAGGACCGGTTCCGGGCCGATCACTTGGAACTGCAGGGCGGACATCATCAACCAGGCGAAGATCGAGATCGGCAACTGGATCACGACGAAACCGAGCCAGGTCAGGAGGAACGGTTTCGTGACCAACGCCGGGCGCTGGGAAAGGGCAAGCGCGTGAAGCAGAAGCAGACTGACGGCCGTCAAACCGAGCGGCATCCCGGTCAGGGCATCCTGCAGGATTCCGATCAGGAAGAGGGCCGAGGCCGGCTGGAGATCGGGCCGGAAAACCGCCCAGTAGAATGTCGCCATCGCCGTATACCCTGGCACGACAGCCGCGTAGCCGGGGATGCCGACGGTGATCACGGACAGTACGGCCAGGACCGCCGTCAGCGCCATTGGCGCCGACTGGCGAACCCATAGATCCAGTCGCTGGCTTGCCGTCGGACGCATCATGGCAGAACGCCGCGTGACCGGGTCTCGGTCTCCTGTCCCATGACGGAAAACGGCGGAATGTGAGCACTCTCCGGTTGCACCACTCCATCGGCGCCGGTTTGCAGCAGGCGGACGTATTCCAGCCGCTCCCAATCCACGAAGGGCGTGATCCGAATGACCCCGTCGGTGATCGCCGTCACCATGCCCACGGCCAATCCCGGCGGAAACACGCCGCCATGTCCGGAGGTGATAACACGGTCCCCGGGGACCACCTGGGCGTTCTGCGGCAGGTATACGAGCCGAGGCGCGCGGGTATTGTCGCCGGTCAGGACAGCCGGGTCGCGCGTCCGTTCGACCACCACGGGAATCTGCGAGTTCAGATCGGTAATGAGCAGCACGCGGCTGTAGTTCTCGCCGACCTCGACGACGCCGCCGACAAGCCCTTCGCCGCTGACGGCGGCATTTCCGAGAGTGACGCCGTGCCTACGGCCGGCCGTGATCACGACGCTGCGCACGAAGGCGCCGCCGCCGTCGGCGATCACCCGCGCGCTGACGAAGTCGAGGTCCCGGGGAGGAACGAAGTTGGTCAGCGCCTTGAGCGCCCGGTTTTCCGCCTCGAGGCGCCGAGCGACATGCTGCCACCGATCGAGCCGGTCGTTCTCCACCGTGAGCCGGGCGTTTTCGGCCCGCAAATAGCGAAGATCGCGAACGTTGTTCAGCATGTCGGTCACCGCCTCGGCCGGGCGCGACGCGACCTCGATCACCGGAGCGAGGGCATCGAGCACGACGACTCTGGCCCGTTCAACCATCAGGACGTCCGCCTTGCCGAGCAGCATCAGGGCGAAGGCGGCGGCTATCAGCGTGGCGAAGGCGAACCGGCTCCACAGAGAACGCACGGGTTGCGCCACGCTGCTGAACGATCCGGGTCGTTTTGCCATCGTCGTCGGTCACCTAGTCGGGTCGACGGTGTTTTCGGATTGGCCCGGGAGGACCTCGCTCAGTAAGCGCCGATCAGAACGTTGCGCAGCACCTTCATCTCTTCCAGACATCGTCCGGTGCCCAAAGCCACGCAGGAAAGCGGATCGTCCGCGATCATAACCGGCAGGCCGGTGGCATGGCGCAGCACGAAGTCGAGATTGCCCAGCAACGCGCCGCCGCCCGTCAGCACGATACCCTTGTCGACGATGTCGGCAGCCAGTTCGGGAGGCGTCTGTTCCAGCGCAACCTTCACAGCCTCGACGATCTGACTGACCGGCTCCGCGAGGCTATCAGCGATCTGCGATTGGTCGATGATGATTTCCTTCGGGACGCCGTGCATCAGATCGCGCCCCTTGATCTGCAGGCCTTTGCCGGCACCGTCCTCGGGCGGATAGGCGGAGCCGATCTCCTTCTTGATCCGTTCCGCACTGCCCTCGCCCACCAGGAGGTTATGGTTGCGGCGGATATACGCGATGATCGCCTCGTCCATCTTGTCGCCGCCGACGCGGACCGAGCGGGAATAGACGATACCGCCAAGCGACAGGACCGCGACCTCGGTGGTTCCGCCGCCGATGTCGACGACCATCGACCCGGTCGGCTCCGTCACCGGCAGATTGGCGCCGATCGCAGCCGCCATGGGCTCCTCGATCAGGAACACGCGGCGCGCCCCTGCGCTCTCGGCGCTTTCCTGGATCGCCCGGCGCTCAACCGCGGTGGAGCCCGACGGGACGCAGACGATCACCTGCGGGCTGGCGAAGGACCGCCGGTTGTGGACCTTGCGGATGAAGTGCTTGATCATCTCCTCGGCGACTTCGAAGTCGGCGATGACGCCGTCGCGAAGCGGCCGGATCGCCTGAATGTTGCCTGGGGTACGGCCAAGCATCTGCTTGGCCTCGTCGCCGACGGCGAGCACCTGCTTCTTGCCGCGCACGGTAGCGATCGCGACCACCGAGGGCTCGTTCAGGACGATACCTCGTCCCTTCACGTAGACCAGCGTATTGGCCGTGCCGAGGTCAATTGCCATATCGGCAGACAGCATTCCGAGGAGATTGGCGAAGAACATCGTTTCTCAGTCCCGTCGATGTTGCGGCCGTGTCCATGGCCCCACGGACCGACCGATCGAATCCCGTCAGAGCCGCCGCCCGGGTTCCCGACCTGGACGGGCCGACGGCCCGGCTCGTGTTCTGCGTTTCGACGCCACGACATCACAGTCGCCCGCGTGTGCGTCGCCCCAGTGCGCTTCGCGCCGCTCCGATACGCTATACCTAGTACAATATCAGGATTCGCAGTCGGTTACAAAGCGCTCTTCACCGAGAGTCGTCAAAGAGTTCCAGCTGATTCGGTAAGCCGATGCGCGTGCTGGCCGGGCATCGGCTCCACCTCCTCCGACGGATGGCCCCCAATCGGCAGCCGACCCGCTGATACGACGATGCGGCGCCGGGAAGCCAGGCGCCGCATCGTACCCTCGCCCGCGAAGCGGGCTTAGTTCTTGGTCTGGTCGACCAGTTTGTTCTCCGCGATCCACGGCATCATGGCGCGCAGCTTCTCACCGACCTGCTCGATCGAGTGCTCGGCCGCACGGCGGCGCATGGCCTTGAACGAGGACTGGTTAACCTTGTTCTCCAGCATCCAGTTGCGGGCGAAGGTGCCGGACTGGATATCGGCGAGGACTCGCTTCATCTCCGCCTTGGTCTCTTCGGTCACGATGCGCGGACCGGAGACGTACTCGCCATACTCAGCGGTATTGGAGATCGAGTAGTTCATGTTGGCGATGCCGCCCTCGTAGATGAGGTCGACGATCAGCTTCACCTCGTGCAGGCACTCGAAGTAGGCCATTTCCGGGGCGTAACCGGCCTCGCACAGGGTCTCGTAACCGGCCTTGATCAGCTCGCACAGACCGCCACAGAGGACCACCTGCTCGCCGAACAGGTCGGTCTCGCACTCTTCCTTGAAGGTGGTCTCGATGGTGCCGGCGCGGCCGCCGCCAATGGCCGACGAATAGCTCAGCGCGACCTCAAGGGCGTTGCCCGAGGAGTCCTGATCGACCGCGACCAGGCACGGGACGCCGCCGCCACGCAGATATTCGGAACGCACCGTGTGGCCCGGCCCCTTCGGCGCGATCATGAACACATCGATATCGTCGCGCGGCTCGATGAAGTTGAAGTGGACGTTGAAGCCATGGGCGAACGCGATCGCTGCGCCCGAGCGCATGTTCGGCTTCAGGTCCTCGTTATAGATGTCGCCCTGCAGCTCGTCCGGGGTCAGCATCATGAGAACGTCGCCCCAGGCGGCGGCCTCGGCCGGCGTCATGCACTTGAAGCCGGCGGCTTCGGCCTTCGCGCGGGAGCGAGAGCCTTCCTTCAGCGCGACGACCACGTCCTTGACGCCGCTGTCCTTCAGGTTGTTGGCATGGGCATGGCCCTGGCTGCCATAGCCGACGATCACGACCTTCTTGGTCTTGATCAGGTTCACGTCGGCGTCGCGGTCGTAATACACGCGCATGGGTCTCTCCCTCCTTCGGGTCTTACGGTTCTAAGATCGGGTTTTCGATGTTTTCTATGGAGTCGGCGACGGTTTAGCCGTGCGGCCGCCTCCGGTCCAGATGATTGGTCTGTCTGCGATCAGTCTCGGGTCACTCGTCCGCACCTTTTTTGGCACGGCGCTTGGCCTTCGCCTTACGGACAAGTGGCATATGCACGTGCTCGCCGCGGGCGATGGCAACGACACCGGTCCGCGACACCTCGACCTCGCCGAGCGAGACCATCAGGTCGATGAAAGCGTCGATCTTGCCCGTGTCGCCGGTGAGCTCGAACACGAAGCTTTCCAGGGTGCTGTCGATCGCCCTGGCGCGGAACGTGTCGGCGATCCGAAGGGATTCGATCCGCTTGTCCCCGGTGTTCCGGATCTTCACCAGCGCCATCTCGCGGCCCACATGCGGGCCTTCCATGGTCAGATCATGGACGTCGTAGACGGGCACCAGCCGTGCGAGCTGGGCCTTGATCTGCTCGATCACCATCGGCGTCCCGGATGTCACGATGGTGATCCGCGACCGGGCGTTGACTTCGTCTACCTCGGAAACGGTCAGGCTCTCGATGTTGTAGCCGCGGCCGGAAAAAAGGCCGATGACACGGGCAAGAACGCCCGGTTCATTGGCCACGAGCACGGCGATGGTATGCCGGGCGATCGGTTGGTCGGTCGTTGTCACGTCGGGTCTCCGAAAGGCGGACGGCGGCGGGCGGGCTCTGCGGCGGCCGGCGGCCGATAGGGAAATGGCAGGAACGGCGGGCGGACAGGCCGCCGGACAGAGCCGGCGGCCACCGATACCGTCATACGAGGGCCATGCCCTTGTCCGTCACGGTCTGCTGCTCCTGATCGCTCGGGCTCAGGATCATCTCATTATGGGCCCGGCCCGACGGGATCATCGGGAAGCAGTTCTCTTCCTTGGTCACGCAGATATCGGCGAGCACGGGATGCGGCGTGGCGATCATCTCGTCGATCAGATCGTCCAACTCGTCCGCCCTTGTCGCGCGCAGGCCGACACCGCCAAACGCCTCGGCAAGCTTGACGAAGTCCGGCAATGCCTCCGAGTAGCTCTCGGAGTACCGCTTGCCGTGAATCAGCTCCTGCCACTGGCGGACCATGCCCATCCACTGGTTGTTGATGATGAAGGCCTTAACCGGCAGGCCGTACTGCCGCATTGTCGACATTTCCTGCATGTTCATTAGGAAACTGGCCTCGCCCGAGATGTCGATAACCAGCGCGTCCGGATGGGCGATCTGCACGCCCATGGCCGACGGGAAACCGTACCCCATCGTGCCGAGGCCGCCCGAGGTCATCCATCGGTTCGGCTCGTCGAACCCGAAGTACTGGGCCGCCCACATCTGATGCTGCCCGACTTCGGTGGTGATGTAGCAATCCATCCCGCGAGTCTTCTCGAACAGGCGCTGAATCGCCTGCTGCGGCTTGATCTCCTTGACGCTTGGCGTGAACGCCAGGCACTTGCGGGACCGCCAACCGTCGATCTGACGCCACCAAGCGGCGAGCGCCTTCTCGTCCGGCTTGTAGGACTTGGCCTTCCACACCGCCAGCATCTGCTCGAGCACGGTAGCCGCGTCGCCGACGATCGGGACATCCACGGCGACGTTCTTATTGATCGATGACGGATCGATATCGACGTGAATCTTCTTGGAATTCGGCGAAAAGCCGGACAGCGCGCCGGTCACCCGGTCGTCGAAACGGGCGCCGATGCAGACCATGACGTCGCAATCGTGCATCGCCAGGTTAGCCTCGTAGGTTCCGTGCATCCCCAGCATGCCAAGAAACTGACGGTCCGAAGCCGGATAGGCGCCGAGGCCCATCAGCGTCAGGGTAGCCGGATAGCCGGTCTTGCGAACGAACTCGCCGAACAGCTTCGACGCCTTCGGGCCGGCGTTGATGAGGCCGCCGCCGCCGTAGAAGATCGGACGCTTCGCCTTGGCGATCAGTTCCACCGCCTTTTCGATGGCGCTGTCGTCGCCGGCCACCTGCGGGCGGTAGCTCTTCGGCTCCTTGTCCTTCGCGTTGGTGTAGGGGCAATCCGCGAACTGGATGTCCTTGGGCAGGTCGATCACCACCGGACCCGGACGACCACTGCGCGCGACGTAGAACGCCTCGTGCATCACCTCCGCCAACTTCTCCGGATCCTTGACCAGATAGTTGTGCTTGGTGCAGGGCCGGGTGATGCCGGTCGTATCGGCTTCCTGGAAAGCGTCGTTTCCGATCAGGTGCGTCGCCACCTGGCCGGTAAGACAGACGATCGGAATCGAGTCCATGAGAGCGTCGGTCAGACCGGTCACCGCATTGGTCGCGCCGGGACCCGACGTTACGAGCACGCAGCCGACCTTCCCGGTGGAGCGGGCATAGCCCTCTGCGGCATGAACCGCCGCCTGTTCGTGCCGCACGAGGATGTGACGAATGGCGTTCTGCTTGAAGATCTCGTCGTAGATCGGCAGTACCGCCCCGCCGGGGTAGCCGAATACGACCTCTACACCCTGATCCTTCAACGCGCGCAGGATAACGGCGGCGCCCGACATGATCTCGGGTTTGGCCGCCTTGGTAGACGACGGAGTACGGGGGGACGTCGTGCGGGGTTTTGCCACCGTTCCGCTCCTTCACTGTTGCGATCTCGCTATCGGCGCCCGATTCCGGGGACCGCCGAACAGGATCCGGGTTGATAAAGACACTTGCGGCGCGGGTATGCTCCCGCGCCGACGGGCCGGAACCTAGTCGCTCAGAATCGGGGCGTCAACATCAAGCTGCGAATTTCCGAAAAGATTTTTCGAAAGTCACTTTTCGAAAATTGCGCATCTATCCTCATATCGGACACGAACTGATGTCGAAACCAGGTCCGTTGACGTTTCGCATACTGGCGTGTGGCCACGACCGACGCTGTCACCGCATCGTCCAGCGAGACCTTGTTATCAAGATAATCAATAAGTTGCGGAACCCCGATCGCTCGCATCGCCGGCAGTGACCGATCAAGCGTCAGTGCGGCGAGCCGCCGCACCTCCTCCACTGCGCCCGCCTCGATCATAGAACGGAATCTGCTTTCCACGGCCTCGGCCGAGACCGGCCGCGGCGGGAACAGCAGCACCCGACAATAGCGCAGATCTTCCCGCCCACCGGTCGGCGCCGCCTGCCAGTCGGACAGCGCCCGCCCGGTGGCTCGCGCCACAGCCCAGGCCCGTTGCAGCCGCTGGGAATCCCCAGGCTCCAGCCGGGTACCGAGCACCGGATCCATCGCCCGGACCTCTTCCTTGAAAGCCGCACCGCCGATCGCGCCATAGCGGGCGATCGCCTCGTCCACCATCGCCGAGGGCACCGGCGGCACCTCGGCGATGCCGTGCATCAAGGCATTCAGATAAAGCCCGGTGCCGCCGCACAGGATCGGCACGCGGCCAGCGTCCAAGGCGGAGTCGATTTCCGCCGACGCGGCGTCACGCCACCAGGCGACCGAACCGCGCTCGCCGGCGGACAGCACGCCGAACAGTCGGTGAGGCACCCTGGCCTCCTCGGTCTCGGACGGGCGGTCGGTCAGAATCCGCAGGTCGCGGTAGACCTGCATGCTATCCGCGTTGATGACCGTTCCGCCCATCTCTTCCGCGAGGTCGAGGGCCAACGCGGTCTTGCCGCTGGCCGTCGGCCCGGCGATGACGAGCACGGTTTTGTCGGCCGGAGATGCAGCGATGCTGGACATTGGTCGGCGCTACGCGATAAGTCCGCGCCATGCAACAGGTTCTGACGCTTTGCGCCGCGCCAGGCGCTCTCACGACGGATTTCGTCACCAAGGCCACCGAGCTCCTGACCGAGTCCTGCGCTCGGATTGGAGAGCCGCACTGGCTCGCGCATCAGGAAGCCGTCGACATCGGCTTCGATGCGGAACGCCCCGGCGACGTCCTCGCCCGCCTGCGTGCCGGACTCAGCAATTTTCCCGTCGATGTCAACGCCGGTCCGCAAGAAGGGCGGCGCAAGCGACTGCTGATCGCCGATATGGACAGCACCATCATCATTGGCGAGTCGCTCGACGAGTTGGCCGACCATGCCGGAATCCGCGACCGGATCGCCGCGATCACCGCCCGGGCGATGCGCGGGGAGCTTGATTTCGAAAGCGCGCTGCGGGAGCGTGTCGGGATGCTCCGGGGCCTGCCCGCGACGACCATCGACGCGGTGATCGATGGATTGCAGCTCACGCCGGGGGCCGATGTCCTGGTCGCGACGATGAAGGCGATGGGCGCCTATTGCGCGCTCGTATCTGGAGGGTTCACGCCGATGACCGGGGCCATCCGCCAGCGCGTCGGCTTCGACGAAGACCGCGCCAATACCCTGATCGTGGAAGATGGCGCTCTGACCGGGACGGTCGGCGAGCCGATTCTCGGCCGCGACGCCAAGCTCGCAACGCTCAGGGAGCTCTGCACCACCAGGAGGCTGCCGCTGGACTCGGCGGTGACCGTCGGGGACGGCGCAAACGATCTTGCGATGCTGGAAGCCGCCGGCATGGGCGTGGCCTTTCGCGCCAAGCCGGCCGTACGCGACGCCGCCGGCTTCCGTATCGAACATGCGGATCTGCGCGGCCTGCTCTATCTCCAGGGTATCGAGGCGACGGAGTTCGCCGCGCCGCCAATCACCTAGTGCGTCCAACGGAACGTCCGGCCCTCACTTGGGGTAGTGCTGAACCGGCAATCCTCTATTGAGCCAGCCCGGCTCGGCTCCGGTCTCGTCGTAGCGGCCGAACATGCCTTCCTTGACGTTGTAGACCCGCGTGAAGCCGGCCTCGATCAGCCAAGCCTGGGCGCGGGTGGAGCGGACGCCGGTCGTTGCGATAGTCGCGATCGCCCGGTCGCGATCGCCACCGACGGCTGCAAGGGCCGCCGCGACGAAGCCGTCTCGACCCTGAGGATGATGGATGCTGGCCCCCACCGCCCCCTCGGGCAATCCAGTCTCCCGCCACTCGCGCTCGGCCCGGACATCGAGGATGCGGATCTCGCCGCGCGTCGCCATGGCATGGGCCTCGGGCGCCGCCAGCCTGCCGCCACCGGGGGTCAGGGCCTTGGCGGCGACGAACCCACCGAACAGCAAAACGCAGACGGCGATCAGGACGGGAAAATGCTGTCTGACGAACATGGCATGAGCCTAACCGATTCCCTCGGCGGCACAGCATAAAATCTTCGGATGAGGATCCATCCCGGTTCGCAGGCGGCATGCGTTCCGGCGCCTCCAGTATCGTAGCGCAGAAACAGGAACGGCGCCGGCTCCTGTGGGAACCGGCGCCGCCTCCTCGCTCCGCGATAAGGGCCTGGGGGGCGGGGGGATCAGCCCTTGTCTATACGGAGCGGGATGAACCGCTGCTCACCCTGTCTATTGACCAGGAGCAGAATGGTTTTCTTCCCGTTGGCACGGTGGTCATCGACAAGTCTTCGGACGTCCTCCAGCGAGTTGACCTCGTCCTGGGCGACTTCGACGATCACATCGCCCTCGCGCAATCCCTTGTCGGCGGCGTCGACCGTGTCGTCCACCTCCGTCACGACGACGCCCGTGACGTCTTCAGCGACCCCATACTGGTCACGCAATTGCGGCGTCAGAGTGGCGAGACCGAGACCAAGTGAGTCAACCCGACCCTCGTCGCCCTGCTCCGGCGTGACCGACGTGTTCAGCAGACGGGCTTCCTCGGCCTGCTCCAGCTCGCCCAGCGTCGCCGTCACCGTCATCGCCGCGCCGTCGCGCCAGATCTCAACCGGCACTTCGCGCCCGACTCTGGTCTCGGCGACGATCCGCGGCAAAGTGCGCATCTCGTCGACCGGCCGATCGTTGAACCCGGTGATGATGTCACCGGGCTGGATCCCGGCCGCTTCCGCCGGACCATTCGCCGTCACGTCGGCGACCAGCGCGCCTCTGGCACTGTCGAGACCCAGCGAGTCGGCGATTTCAGGGCTGACCTGCTGGATTCGAACGCCCAACCAACCCCGGCGGGTACGGCCGAACTCGCGAAGCTGATCGACAACCCCCGTCGCCAAATCAGAGGCGATGGCGAAGCCGATCCCGACGGATCCGCCGGTCTGCGAGAAGATCGCCGTGTTGATCCCGACGACCTTCCCCTCGAGGTTGAACAACGGACCGCCGGAGTTACCCCGGTTGATCGATGCGTCGGTCTGAATGAAATCGTCATACGGACCCTGGCCGATGTCGCGACCGCGCGCCGAGACGATACCGGCAGTCACCGTTCCGCCGAGGCCGAACGGATTGCCGATGGCGACCACCCAGTCACCCACCCGCAGCGATCCGGAATCGCCGAACTCGACGAACGGGAGTTCGCGCTGGCCCGGGTCGATCGACAGCACCGCGACGTCCGTCTTGGGATCTTTTCCGATCAGCGTCGCCTCGTACTCCGTGTCGTCCTGGAGCCTAACTTTGATCTCGTCGGCATCGGCGATCACGTGGTTGTTGGTGACCACGATGCCCGCCGGATCGACGATGAACCCGGAGCCGAGCGACTGCGCGGAACGCGGCCTGGACGGCCGCTGGCCCTGGTTGCGCTCGAAGAAGTCCTTGAAGAATTCCTCGAACGGCGACCCCGGCGGGAATTGCGGCATGTCCGGCATGCGCGACGTGTCCACGGTCTGCGTCGTGGCGATGTTCACCACGGCAGGCAAGAGACGCTCGGCAAGGTCCGCGAAACTCTCGGGAGGCGCCTTGGCGTGCGCGGCGTTGGACATCGCCACGCCGAATGCCAGCATCGCGGCAAGCGCGGCGGCAAGCGCCGTGCGTCCCAGGTACGCGGCGGTTTCCGCCCGGCCGTCCCACGCCCGAACGCGCACGGCGGTTGCAGAGGTTTTCACGCCCATCTCTTTATCGTTCCTCTCTTCTCGAACCGGCTCGGAAGACAGCATCGCGACTATCGTGCCGTGAGACAACAGGTGGGCTCTCCGAGCCGACAGTCAACGTCTTGTCGGACAACCCGTCTGGTCTACCCACTGGCCGAGATGGTTGCTGGCGATGGTGCGGTCGCCGGCTACGAAACGGATGAACGGAGCCGGAGCGCCTCGGCAGGAGTGCCAGGGCGGGGACGGATCAGCCGCGGATCAGCCAGAGGAGGAACAGACCCACGACGGCCGCCGAGAGCCCGGCGACGCGCATGGCGCCCGGGGTCTGCGTCAATATGACCGCCATGGCCCGGCGCAGGGCGTCGGGAGCGGCGGCATAGAGCAATCCTTCGATGACGAGAACAAGGGCGAGGGCGGCGAGGAAGTCCTGCATGACCCTGCTCGCCGCCCCACGATGTTACTGGTTGGGAATGGAGACGCCTCCGCTCGGCGCCGGGGAGGACCCGGACATCGAGTTGAAATACTTGAAGAAGTCTCCGTTCGGCGAGAGCACCATCGTGGTGTCCCCGTTACTGTTCTGATCGCCCATCACCGTCCGATAGGCTTGCATCGTGCGGTAGAAGTCGAAGAACTCCGGATCGCGGCCGAACGCATCGGCGTAGATCTTGATTGCCCGTCCGTCGCCTTCACCGCGCAGGGTCTCGGCTTCCTTCTGCGCCTCGGCAACGATAACCGTGCGCTGCTTGTCCGCGTCCGCCCGGATCTTCTGGGCCTGCTCGTTGCCCTGGGCGCGGAACTCTCGCGCCTCGCGCTCACGCTCGGAACTCATGCGGTCGAAGATGTTCTGACGCGTGGCGTCGGGGTAGTCGGCCCGACGGATACGCACCTCGATCAACTCCATGCCGAACCGCTTGGCGCTTTCGTTCACCTCGGCCCGGATGTCGGTCATGATGCCAGCGCGCTTGTCCGACAGCACCTCGATGAGGGTCTGGTTGCCGAGCACCTGACGCAGCGAGGAGTTGATGACCACAGAGAGTCGCGAGGACGCCTCGCGCTCGGTCCGCACCGCCCGGAAGAACTGCAGCGGATCGACGATCTTGTACCGGGCGTAGCTGTCCACATCGAGACGCTTCTGGTCCGACAGGATCACCTGCTGACGCGGCGGGTCGACGTCGAGCGCGCGACGCTCGTAGTAGATCGTGTTTTCCGCGACCGGGATCTTGAAGTAGAGGCCCGGTTCGCGGAGTTCCCGCACCGGCTCACCGAACCGCACGACCAGCGCCTGTTCGGTCTCGTCGACGATAAAGAATGACTGGGCGAGGACGATACCGGCGGCAACGACGATCGCGCCGAGGATAGCAAGGGTCCGGTTCATCAGTTTGCCCCCCTCTGGGTGCCGGCGTTGCCCGTCGAGCGATTGGCGCCGTTGTTCATGCGATTTTGCACTTCAGGCAGCGGCAGGTACGGGACCACACCCGATCCGCCTGCACTGTCGTCGATGATCACTTTGTTGACGTTGGCCAGGATGCCTTCCAGCGTCTCCAGGTAGATCCGCTTTGTGGTGACGTCCTTGGCCTGGACATAGGCCTCGTAGACCGAGTTGAAGCGGTTCGCGTCACCCTGGGCCCGGTTGACCACCTCCTGACGATAGGCGTCGGCGCTCTCGACAAGCTGCGCCGCCTCGCCTCGTGCCCTCGGCACGACGTCGTTGCGGTAGGCTTCGGCCTCGTTCTTCAACCGCTCCTGATCCTGACGGGCACGCGTCACTTCGTTGAACGCGTCGATAACCTGCGCCGGCGGATCGACCTGATCCAACTGGACCGACCGAATCTCAATCCCCGCGCCATACTCGTCGACCAGAGCCTGAAGCTGCTCCTGCGCCGCAACCTGAATCTGTCCACGGCGTTCGGTCAGCGCATCCTGGATGCGGGTGTTTCCGATGATGTCGCGCATCACAGCTTCGGCCGACACCTTAACGGTCTGCTCCGGGTTCTGCAGGTTGAACAGGAAGTCGCCCGCATTCCGAATCCGCCAGAACACCACGAAGTCGATATCGATGATGTTCTCATCGCCGGTGATCATCTGGCTTTCTTCGGGTACATCACGACCGGTACCCCCGCGGGAGTCGGCGCCGGAGCGGAAGCCGACCTCGATCCGGTTTTCGCGGGTCACGTCCGGGCGGAAGACCTCGCCGATCGGCGCCGGCCAGTTCCACTGGAGACCCGGCTCCTTGGGAATGCCGTCATACTTGCCGAGGACCAGCGCAATACCCTGCTGGTTCGGCTGAACGCGGTAGAAGCCCGTCACTGCCCAAAGAGCCGCCAGCACGATGACCACGAGAATGATGATCTTCGGCCCGCCGAATCCGCGCGGGATCATGCCCCGGAAGCGCTGTTGCTGGCGCCGCAGCATCTCCTCAATGTCTTTCGGGCTCGGCCCCTGGCCGCCGCCACCGCCGCCGCCGCCGCCGCGTGGGCGTCCCCACGGGGAATTGCCCCGGCCGCCGCCATTGCCGCCGCCGTTACCGCCGCCCCATGGGCCCTGCCCACGTCCCCCTTGATCGCTCCAAGGCATGGATCGTCCTCTCTGTTCAGTGCCGCGGGGGACCTAGCATGGCACCGGCGCGTTGCAAAGCCGGCCCCAGCACTCTATGTCCCGCCTGCGAACGGGAAGTCTTTTGTAGCTCCCGGTATGTTGGCGAAATCGCGGGGATTTCAAGCGATGACGACGGTTTCCGAGCAGTCTGTTCACGACGCCTTGGCAAAGGTGACCGATCCGGCCTCCGGCGCGGCCTTATCGGAGGCCGCGCAAGTGTCCGGTTTGGTGATCAAAAACGGCAATGTCGGGTTCTCTCTGGAGGTCGACCCTGCCCGTGCGCCCGGGCTCGAGGACCTGCGCAAAGCCTCCGAGGACGCCGTGCTGAAACTCGAGGGCGTGACCTCGGTCACCGCCGTTCTGACGGCGCACCGGGCGGGCGGGGGTCAGCCGCCTCAACGCTCCGCGCCGCCGCAGCAGGGCCGCATGCCGACCCGACCGGAGTTGCCGGGCATCAAGTCGATCGTCGCCGTGGCGTCCGGCAAGGGGGGTGTCGGCAAATCGACCGTCGCAACTAACCTTGCCCTGGCCCTCGCCGGGCAGGGTCTCGCGGTCGGCCTGCTCGACGCCGACGTGTACGGCCCGTCCCTGCCCCGGATGATGGGTATCGACCGCAAGCCCGAGAGCAGGGACGGCAAGACCCTGATTCCGCTTGAGAATCACAACATCAAGTGCATGTCGATCGGCTTTCTCGTGGCCGAGGACACGCCGACGATCTGGCGCGGCCCAATGGTCATGAGCGCGCTGGAACAGATGCTGCGGGATGTGGAGTGGGGCGCGTTGGACGTTCTTGTGGTCGACATGCCGCCGGGGACCGGCGACGCCCAGCTTACGATGGCCCAGCGCGTGCCGCTGGCCGGTGCCGTGATCGTCTCCACGCCTCAGGACATCGCCCTGCTGGACGCGCGCAAGGGCCTGAACATGTTCCGTCGGGTTGACGTGCCGGTGCTCGGCATCATCGAGAACATGAGCTACTTCCTGTGTCCGCAGTGCGGCGAACGCAGCGAGATCTTCGGTCATGGCGGCGCTCGCCACGAGGCCGAGAAACTTGGCGTTCCGTTCCTAGGCGAAGTGCCGCTGCATCTCGACATCCGCATGGCCGGCGACGGCGGGACGCCGATCGTGGCCGCAGATCCGACCGGACCGCACGCGGAAGCCTTCGCCGGTATCGCCGGAAAGGTGGCCGCCGCGATTTCCGGATCGTCTCAGCGCAAAGCGGCTCCCAGCATCGTGTTCGAGTAGCCGGTCCGGAGGCGGGCCGGGTCGATGGGAGCGCTCGTTCTCACGCCCGCGCAAAATCGGCGAAGGTGAAGGCGGGGTGTCCGGCTTCGGATGGGTGCTCTTCGCGCCAGGTCTCGCGCCAGGCCGACCAGTCGATGTCGGGGAACAGGACCTCTCCCTCCGCCTGCATATGCACGAAGGTAAGGGCCATCCGATCGGCTTTCGGCAGCGCCAGCGCGAAGATCTCCGCCCCGCCGATGACGAAGACTTCCGTTTCCTGACGGCAGGCGATGAGCGCGGCGTCGAGGCACGGCGCCCGCTCCGCACCGTGCGCCGACCATCCGGTATCGCGGGTGACCACGAGCGACCGTCGGCCCGGTAGAGGGCGGCCGATCGCGTCCCAGGTTCGCCGCCCCATGATCATACTGTGACCCCACGTCCGCCGCTTGAAATGCGCGAGATCGGCTGGGAGCGACCAGGGCAGCCCGCGTTCTCCATGACCGATGACACGGTTGTCGGCGACGGCGGCGATTAGCGTGAGGGTCACCATTCCAAGTTCCGAAGTCTCATTGTCCGCTGTCACCGTGGCACCGTTCGAGCGGATGGGGCAAGATCGGGCCATGACATCGGGAACGCAGAGCGGCGCGGACATGCCGGCGAGGATCGCAAGCGCCCGCGAACTCGCAAGACGTGGCGATCTGCAGGCGGCGATACGGGAGCTGGAGCGCCTGGCCAGCGAGATCCCGGACCCGGCTCCGGCAATCTTCGAGATGGGTAACCTGACCAAGGCAGCCGGTCTGTACGATCAGGCCGAAGCGGCGTATCGCAAGGTGCTGGAGACCCACCCAGGCTCGATCGAGGCCGCGACGAACCTGGCCAACGTCCTCACGGCGAAGGGACAGACGGACACGGCGATCGCCATCCTGCGCAACGTGCAATCGGTCGTCAGCGGCAATCCCATCGTCGACATCTCCATGGCTGACGCGCTGTTCGCGGCAGACCGGATCTCCGAGGCCCTGTCCGCGTACGAAGGACTGGCACGACGTTACCCGGACTACCCGCCGGTCCACGCCAATCGCGGCGAGGCCCTCGCCCGTCTCGGCCGTCACCGGGACGCCATCGAAGCGCTGGACGTCGCCGCCCGCCTGGACCCCGGCAATCCGGACATCGTTCGCAACCGCGGCTTCAGTCGCCTTGCCCTTGGCGATTTCGAGGCCGGTTTCACCGACTACGAAGCCCGTCTGGACCCGCGTCTGGCTCAAGCGGCGGTCCGCCTCATGCTCGATGCGCCACGCTGGGATGGACGGTACCCGTTGGACGGGCCGCTCCTGGTCGTTGCAGAACAGGGCCTCGGCGACGAAATCCGGTTCGCGTCCGCCGTGCCCCTGCTGATCGCCCGGGGGCTCGACGTGATCATGGAGTGCGATCCACGATTGGTCGAACTCTTCTCCGAAAGTCTGCCGGGCGCGCAGGTCGTCGCCTTCGATCGTCGCCGGGACGGCCAGCGACCCGTCTTCGACTACGCCTCTCTCGGCGACCGCATCCCCGTTCCTCCGGCAGCCTGGATCGAGGCCGGCAGCCTCCCGCATCTGATGCGCCTGCCTGCAGGCACACCGATGACCGAGACGGGCTACCTCGCGCCCGACGCCGTCCGGACGGCGCTGATGCGGGCCCGGCTCAAGGCCGAAGCGGCGGATCGCCCGCTGATCGGGTTCTGCTGGGGCAGCGGCGCCTCACAGGGTGCGCGTCAACGGTATTATCCGGCTTTGGCGGCCTGGCTCCCGCTGCTCTCGGGATGCGATGCCGTCTTCGTCGATCTGCAATACACCGACTCGGTCGACGAGAGGACTGCGTTGGAGCGCCTCACCGGCGTGGAGATCATCGGGACCGACGGGGTGGACAAGCGCAACGACCTATCGGCCGCGGCGTGCCTCGCCGGCGCCGTGGACGCTTTCGTAGGGGTTTCAAGTTCGGTCACCGCCATGGCCGCCGCGGTGGGGACGCTTACGGTCGAAGTGACGCCGGAACGAACCTGGGTACCGCTCATTGGACGCCGGGATGCTTGGCTCGGCCCGATTGTCGCCGCCTTTCCCGACACGCCCGGCGATTGGGAACAAGCGATGCGGCGCGCGCTGGAAGGGCTCCGCGCCGGTCTTCTGGGAGCGGGGTGACCGCTCAGGAGCCGTCCAGGGCTCGCCTCATCTGGGTTACGGCCCTCTGCCAACTGCCCTCGTGATCCTGCCAATAGAGCTTTGCTGTCGGATACCAAGACGTTCGAGCCTTGCCGAGCCCCCAGCGCGCATCGGCTCCGTTGTCCAACAGGATGCGGGTGTCGATCCCCAGCGCAGCCGCCAGATGGGCGACCAGGGAATCGATCGTCACAACCACATCGCAGGCGGCGACCCGCGCCGCCATCGCATCGAGATCGGTGGGATCAGGGTCGGCCTCCAGCAGCAACTTATCCGCCGCCATATCGCGCTCCTCGGAGGTCATCCCCCGCTGGAGTGACACGACCATCCGGCCTGGAATCGCCACGGCGTCGAGCACCGCCTCCAGAGGAATCGACCGCCGGGCCGCTTCCGGATCCGGATGGCGCCAGGCGAGCCCGATAATCCGGCCTCCATCCTGGCTCCAGCGATCGCGCCACGAGGACACTTTCGCCTGATCCGCCTCGAGATAGGCCCGAGCCAGGGACTGGTAGTCGTCCTTATGGATCTTGGTGTGCAGGGCGAGACTGCCGATCGCCGACTGATAGTGGAGCAACCCTTCGGTGATCGCCTGATCGGGAGGCGAAGCCCTGGGAACGACGGTCACGCTATCGAAGGAGCGGGCAAACAGGGTCTGCATCCGCGGGTCGCATTCCAGGATCAACGGACTTGGGTCGCGCCGGATCATCTCCGGCAGCATCGCCGCGTATCGGATCTCATCCGCCGGCGATCCCTCGCCCCAGACCAGCAGGGACTTGTCCTTCAAGGATCCGCCGTCCCAAAGCGGCATATCGAAATCGCGGCCTTTTGCGCCGATACGGCGGTCGACATTGTTCGCGTCGAAGCGCGCCTCGTAACCTGCCCAGCCCTCGCCGTCTCGGCCGATCGCCAACATCGCCAGAGCGAGAATGGTACGCGCGACCGGATCGTTGTTGGAAATCGCCACCGCCTTCTCGCCGGCCTCGACAGCCTCCGAGGGTCGACCAAGCTTCAGACAGACATCGGCAACCCCGGCAAGAGCGCGCACGGAGGCCGGGTCGAGATCCGTCGTGTTTCGGTAGGCATCCTCCGCCTCATCGAGCCGGTCGAGGGACATCAGGACATGGCCTAAAGCGAGCCAGAGCGAAGGTTCCCGGGGATCGGAACGCAGGGCGAAGCGGAGATCGTTGTAGGCTTCAACCGGCTTATTGCCGGCCATCAGGGCCTCGGCCCGCTCCGCCTGGGCCTGGGACCAGAGCGGATCGCCGCGACGGATCCGGTCGAGGCAAGCAAGGGAATCGTCGATTGCGCCGACCCGCCAGGCGATGCGCCCCATGAGCAACAGCGCTTCTGGGGCGCTCGGGGCGATGCGCCAGGCCTCCTCGGCGAGAACAAAGGCCTGATCCGCGTCGCCGAGTTCGAGCGCCATGTCGGCGGCCCGAGCCCTTGCGGTGATCGGTGCGCCGTCGATGGCCGCCTTGAACCGGTCCAGCGCGGCTTTGGCGTTGCCCGACGCTGCGAGCTTTTCGGCTTCCTGGAGGGGATCGACAGATTCAGACACTGCTTCCGCCACGACGCTTCGGCCCGTATTTGGAGATAGATATCACCGTGCTGCGCCACTCATACGCACAATACCCTTTAATACCGGTTAACGAAGGCTTATATCTCCGTCTGTCGGCTTCGGTCGACTATGGCGATAAACGGCGCTCGGAATAAGCGTTGCGGACCCGGGGGCAGTACCCGGCGCCTCCACCATAATTCTCGCGACTTCCGGTAAAGGAATGATCGGGACGTTTCATGGGGGCGAAACAGGATCGACGCGCGTGGTAAAGGACCGCTTTTTGCCCGGCATGGTACCGCCGTTATCGGGCCGTATGATAGTTGCGAA